>CAVWDC010000031.1:0-57596 GCA_963753665.1 uncultured Alphaproteobacteria bacterium | reverse complement strand
ATGGCGCTTCGCGCCAACAATAGCCATCGCGTCCTTCGCGGTAAAAACTTACCTGTCAGGCTGCGAACACGTCGTCGGTCGCGTGCTCGGGCAGCGGGAACGGACTGGCTTCGGCGAAGGCCACCGCCGCTTCCAGCGCGGCCATGATATCGCTTTCGATCGCCCGCAGCCCGGTATCGTCGAGTTCGCCCTGGTCCCGCAGCGAGCCCACGAGCAGCGCGATCGGGTCCTTCTGCTTCCAGGCTTCGACTTCCGCCGCGTCGCGAAGATCGGGCTGTCCCCGGCGCTCGGTGTGGGCGCGCCAGCGATATGTCTTGCACTCGATCAGGCTCGGCCCGGCGCCCGAGCGCGCCCGATCCGCGGCCGCGCTCGCCGCCCGATGCACCGCGAAGACATCGTTGCCGTCGACCACGACCCCCGGAATGCCGTAGCCGGCGGCGCGCGCCGCGACATCGCTCATGGCGTGCGTCGCGGCGGCGGCTGTCTGCGCGGCGTACATGTTGTTCTCGCAGACGTAGATCATCGGCAGTTTCCACGTCGCCGCGATATTGAGGCACTCGTGGAACGGCCCGGCGTTCGACGCGCCGTCGCCGAAAAACGAGACCGCGACGCCGCCCTTGCCCTCCATCTGCGCCGCGAGGCCAGCGCCGGTGATGATTGAGATGCCGCCGGCGACGATGCCGTTCGCGCCCAAGCATGCCGATGCCGAAATCGGCGATATGCATCGAGCCGCCCTTGCCCTTGCAGTAGCCGGTCTGGCGGCCGTACAGCTCGGCCATCATGCGGTTGAGATCGGCCCCCTTGGCGATGCAGTGGCCGTGCCCGCGATGCGTCGAGATGATCCGGTCGCGGCTGTCGAGCGCGCCGCAGACCCCGACTGCGACCGCCTCCTCGCCGATATAGCAATGCACGACGCCGTAGATATTGCCCGCCGCGTAGTCGTCCGAGGCGCGCTCCTCGAAGCGGCGGATCGTCAGCATCCGCCGCAGGATCTCGCGTTGCTGGTCGGGCGGCAGGTTGGTCGGCGAAAGGCTCGTCATCGGCGGCTCCCCATCATCGTGCTTCCCGGGGCCTTGTCATGGCCGCATCTTGAGCGAGGGCGTGAAACCTGGCAACCCGAACCCTAGTCCGGCCGCGATTCAACCGGCCGATGTGGCATCACGCTGACCGCAAGTACTTGTTGAACCAGTCGAGCGTGCGCTGCCAGGCCTGCTTTGCGGCGGCTTCGTCGTAACGCGGCGTCGTGTCGTTGTGGAAACCGTGATTGGCGCCTTTGTAGATGTGTCCCTCGTGCGGCACGCCGGCCTCGGTCAGCGCGGTGTCGAAGGCCGGCCATCCGTCGGTGATCCGCTTGTCGAGTTCGCCGTACTGCGCATTGATCGGCGTCTTGATCTTCACCGCGTCGGCGGGGTTCGGTTGCGCTCCGTAGAACGGCACCCCGGCTGCAAGATCGGGGCCCATCCGGACCGCCAACTGATTGACGACGCCGCCGCCAAAGCAAAAACCGACGGCGCCGAGCCTGCCCGTGCTGTCCGGACTGGCCTTCAGCCAATTCGCCGCCGCGAGGAAGTCTTCGGCCATCTTGGCGCGATCGAGCTTGCCGAACAGTTCCAGCCCCTTCTCGTCATTTCCGGGATACCCGCCGACCGAAGTCAGGGCGTCGGGCGCACAGGCGATGAAATCGGCGACGGCCAGCCGCCTCGCGACATCCTCGATGTACGGGTTGAGGCCGCGATTCTCGTGGATGACGAGGACCACGGGGAGCTTGGCGTCGTTCGCCGGCCGGACCAGGTAGCCCTTGATGCTGCCGTTCCCCTGTGGTGACGGCACGGTCGCCGAGGTGGCTTTGATCCGCTTGTCGTCCGGCTGGACTTGGATTGCCCATGCATAGTTCGGCTTGAGCATCCCGAACAGCGCCGTGGCCGTGATCCCGCCGACCGCGAACCTCTTTGCCCGGTCGAGAAAGCCGCGACGGCTGATCCCGCCATGCACATACGAGTTGAACAGATCCAGCAGTTCCTGCGGGAAATCCGTTGCTTTCTTCCGATCCATAGCCAACCTCCCTGACAATATTGAGCGCCGCGTAACCGAATGGCAAAGCCGCGGCTTGGGAACGCGACCGCGCCGTGGTCAGGCCCGAGACAAGTTCGAAATCGTCCGCGCCGTTTCGCGGCCGCTGGCCATCGCCGCCTCGACGGTACCCATGTCCGGGCCGGCATAGAGCGCCTCGCCGGAAAAGAAGATGCCGTCGCGATGCGGCCGGCTCAATATCGACAGCGCGGCGCGGGTTCTCGGCGTGGCGTAGGAGTAGGCACCGCGCGCGAACGGGTCGTTGCCCCAGTTGATCGCCCGTGCGGCGACCAGCATAGCCCGGAGACGGTCCGCCGGCTGTTCGAAAATCTCGGCGAGCGAGGCGAGTCCCATCTCCGCGAGTTCGCTTTCGCTGAGTGCCGATACCGTGTCGGCCTTCGGTCCCGCGAACCATCCCGTCAGCACCGGATGCCGGTCGGGATATTGCGTCCACCAGGTCGGGACCGGCGCGTTCGACAGCAGAAACGACAGGTCAGCCAGGTTACGCCCACCGCTATCGGCCCACCATGGCGTCGCGAACCGCAGCAGGATTTTCACGACATTGCCGAACCCGATATCGGCGGCGGCCTCGGCCCGCTCGCGCGCCGTTGGCGGCAGCGCGATCGCCCTCAGCAGCGGCAGCGGCACGGCAAGGATCGCGGCATCGGCCGTGACGCTGACACCGCCGGCGCAACGGACCGCGATCCCGCTTTCGGCCTCGTCGATCGCGGTGACGACGGCTCCGAGGCGGATCGCGGCGCCGTGCCGGCGACACTCCGCCGCGAGATACGCGATCAGCGCGCCATAGCCTCCGCGGACGCGGCCGTGCTCGCCGTCGTCGCGCGCCATCCATTCCTCGCGTAGCGCCAGCGTGCTGAACCGGCCCGGATCGGCGGCATCGTAGCCCTCGACGGTCCGGGTGACCCAGCGCCGCAACTCGTCGTATTTTGATCCACCGAATTGCGCCGCCAGGAATTCGGCCACCGGCACGTCTTCGGCCACCGCGAGCAGGGCCTGATAGAACCGATCCGAATGCGGCATCACCGGGTCGGCCGGCGCCAGCGGACCCGAACGAGCGCTCCATCGCGTGCCGTAGCGCGGCGCCAGCGACAATCCGGCCTCGTGCATCACGGCGCGCGTCACCCCGGCCGCGCCGTGGACGAACTCGGCACCGCCCTCCGCCCGGTAGCCGAATTCCATTTCCGGCAGTGGAAAGATGCGCCCGCCAAGGCGGTCCCGCGCTTCGAGGACCGTCACCTGCCGGCCGGCCCGCGCCAGTTCGCGCGCCGCCATCAGGCCGGCGGCGCCGGCGCCGACCACCACGATATGCGTTGGGTCCTTGCGGGACATTGCTCGCGCGCGCCTCAGTGGATCTGGGTGCCTTCCACAGAAACCGCCTTTTGCACGGCGGGGCGCGCGAGCATGCGTCTGCGATGCTCGATGACGCGCGGCAGTCTGGCGGTATCGACCCCATCGCCTTCCAGCCACGACGAGATCGTGAACAGGTACGGATCGCAGATCGTGTACCGCTCGCCGATGACCCACGGCCCCCGCAGCAGCTTGTTTTCGATTAGCTCGAAGCACTCGGTCATATTGGCCGTCACCTTGCGCTGCATCGCCGCGATCGCCGCCGCGTCGTCCGTCCAGCGGGCGGCCCGCCGGCCGTGCGCGTGCGCGACATGCACGGTTGCGCAGAGGTAACTGTTGAACTCCTGCATCTGCGCCAGGGTAAACGGGTCCGCGAGCGGCGCCAGTTCGGCGCCCGGGAAACGCTGCGCCACATAGAGCAAAAGTGCGGGCGTCTCGGTCAGCGTGCCGCTTTCAGCGACCAGCGCGGGCACCCGCCCTTTCGGGTTCACGGCCAGGTATTCCGGGCTTCTCTGGGCCTGCGACGCGAAATCGACCGCCACCACCTCGTAAGGTGCGCCGGCCTCCTCGAGCGCGATATGCGTCGCGAGCGCACAGGTGCCGGTCGCATAATAAAGCCTGAACATCGCTTCACCCTTTCGATCGACGCCGTACCCGCTTCGGGCGATGCCGAGGAGCGGCGCCTGGCTGGCGCCGGTTGGCCCGCGTCTGCGGCTCTCATACCGAAGCCGGTCAATATTGCAGCATTCAAGCGGGGGGAGAAGACGATGACCGGCGAGGCTCGGCGACGACGCGAAATTCGCCACATTGCGGGCGTATCAAATGGCCGGGTGCGGTGGGTCGGAGTAATGGCGGGCAGGCGAGTTTGCTGTTCTTTTGCTGCAGAATTTGCGTTCCGTCGCGGCGAAACACGCGCGGAACAAGGGTTTTTGCGCGCGTTTGCTGCTGATTCGCTGCAGAAACAGCAAATCGCCGCTGGAACAGGGAAAAAGTGGCCAGTCGTTCCCCGGAATGGAAACCGAAGCAGCACCGGCCGCGCGTTTGCAGCGCCTGCCGCGCCAGCCCGATGGTGCGCGCGGTCGAGGGGTCGGCGCGATTGACAGCATCGGCACCGGAGTTCACGGTTACTGCCACCGCATAGCAGCAAGGAACCGGGCAAATGCAGTCGTCACGCGAGCATGACGCGGGCGCCGCGACGGGTGGTTCGATCGAGATCGCGCCGCTGACGCTCCATATCGGAGCCGAAATCCGCGGCGTCGATCTTAAGCGGCCGTTGCCGCCGGATCAGTTGGCAGAGATTCGCGCGGCTTTCCTGAAATGGAAGGTTGTCTTCTTCCGCGACCAGCATCTCGATCACGCCCAGCACGTCGCGCTGGCGCGCCAGTTCGGCGAGCCGACGATCGGGCACGCGGTGTTCGGCCATGTCGAAGGCCATCCCGAAATCTACTCGGTCGCCAAGAACCGCACCGCCAACGAAAATCGTGAAGCGATGATGGTGACGCCGTGGTCGGGCTGGCACGCCGACATCACGGCGGCGGTGAACCCGCCCATGGCGTCCATCCTGCGCGGCGTGACGATACCGCCCTATGGCGGCGACACGTTCTGGACGAACCTTGCCGCCGCCTATACCGGGCTGTCGCCGACCATGCGGGGATTTATCGATACGCTGCGCGGTATTCACAAATTCGTGCCGCGCGAAACAACCAAACCGGGCAGCGTGTACAACGAACAGGTCAAGCGCCGCGTGCTGGAGAGCGAACACCCGCTCGTCACGGTTCATGCCGAAACCGGGGAGCGCGTGCTGTTTGTCAGCCCGTCGTTCCTGAAGTCGATCGTCGGCCTCACGCCGCGCGAGAGCCAGAAGATTCTCGAAATCCTTTGGGAACACGTCACCCGCCCGGAATATACGGTCCGCTTCAAGTGGAACGAGGGCGATATTGCGTTCTGGGACAACCGCTCAACCGTGCATCTGGCGCCGCGGGACATCTTCGAGTCCGATTTTGACCGCCAGCTCTATCGCATCACTCTTGTCGGTCAGCCGCTTGTCGGTGTCGACGGCAAACCCTCCCGGTCGATCGAGGGCTTCCCGATCCTGTCCGCTGCCGAGGAGCTGCGGACCATGGCGGCGGAGTAGCGAAGAAGGAAGGCGCGCTTGCGGAGTGGGCGGCGGGCGCTCAGGGCACCAGCCTCACCGCTGCTCTGGCGCTGCGGCCGGCGCCGTCGATGACCGTCAGGCGGATAAACCCCAAACCGCCGGGGCGCCAATAGAGGGTGCGGCGTGGCTTGGCGGACGGGAGCGGTCGGCCGTCCACCAGCCAGCGCAACTGTCCGCTGCCGCCGGCGGCTTCGAGCGGCAGCGCTTGTCCGGTCCAGGCAACGACCGACCCGTCCGGCGGATAGAGAATTCGTGGCCCTCCCTCATCGCCCCTGCGGCCACCGTAGCGCGGTTCGGCGGCGAGACGCTGCAAGCCGGTTGGCAGATCGCGCCGGGTGGCGATCAGCGCGTCTTCGGGCGGCGGCGCCGGGATTTTCGACAATGCCGTCGCGGGCGGCAGATCCGCTATCTTGAACATGACCGGCGCGGCGGCGAGCCGGCCGCTGCGGCCCGGAAGCGGTGTGCCGTCGGGCCGCCCGACCCATACCGCAATCGTCACGTCGCGGTCGTAGCCCACCGCCCAGGCGTCGCGGTAGCCGTAAGACGTTCCGGTCTTGAACGACAGTGGGTGTCCGGGCCGCGCCTCGGCGGGAGCCATGCCGGGCGGCGGCGGCGCCCCGGCCAGGATATCGGTGACATACCAGGCCGCCACCGCACCAAACAGTTCGACCCCGGCGGCCGGCGGATCGGTGTCGAGATACCGCAGCGGCGCGACCCGGCCGTTATTGGCCAGCGAGACATAGAGCGTTGCCAGATCGGTCAGTGTGATCCCGGCACCGCCGAGCGCCAACGCCAGCCCCGGCTCCTCGGCGCGCCGCGGCAGCCGCAGCCGGATGCCGGCGGCGGCGAGGCCGGCGATGAACCGTGCCGCGCCGAGACGCTCGAGTACGGCGACGGCCGGGACATTCAGCGAATACCGCAGCGCCTCGCGGGCGCTGACCTCGCCGTGGAAATTGCCGTCGAAATCGCTCGGTGCATAGTCGCCGAAATAGCGCCGGCGATCCTCGATCATCGTCTCGGGATGCAGGATCAGCCGGTCGAACGCCATGCCGTAGATGAACGGTTTCAGTGCCGATCCGGGCGAGCGCACGGCGCGTGTCATGTCAAGGGTGCCGCGGCGCGTGGCGGCGCCGAACACGGCGTTCCCGACATGCGCGACGACGCGGCGCTCGAGATTATCGACGACGATTGCAGCAAGTGTCGCACTGCCGTCGAGCGCCAGAGCCTCGCGGCGCAGCAGGGCTTCGAGCCGGCGCTGCAGCAGCGGGTCGATCGTCGTGCGCTGCTGCGCTATCCCCGGCGCGGTGTCGCGCAGCGCGCGCGCGAGATGCGGCGCATGAAACGGCAGAGCCAGCCGGCGCGTCGGGACCGGCTCGCTACGCGCCTCGACAAGCGTCTGCGGCGCGATGACGCCCTTATCGGCCATTCGGGCAAGGACTCGGTCGCGGGCGGCGCGCGCGGCCTCGGGATGACGGTCCGACGCAGCCGCTCCGGCGAGCGCGGCAGGGCGACAAGAAGCGCCGCCTCGGCGGCCGACAGGCCGGTGGGTTCCTTGCCGAAATAGGCAAGACTGGCGGCGCGTACGCCTTCGAGATTGCCGCCGAACGGAGCCAGCGACATGTAGATCGCGAGGACATTGTCCTTGCCCATGCGCCGCTCGACGCCGAGCGCCTCGGCGATCTCGACGAGTTTGGCCGCCAGCGTTCGCGGCCGCCGTTCGAGCAACCGCACCGTCTGCATCGTCAAGGTCGAGGCGCCGGAAACGACGCGGCCGTGTGCCACGAACTGCCCGATGGCGCGCAGTATCGCCGCTGCATCGACGCCGGGATGGGTATCGAACCGGCTATCCTCGGCCGCGACGAGCATCCGCTGGTAAAGCGGATCGACGCGATCGACGGCGACCGGCAGGCGCCATTTGTCGTCGGTGCTCAGGAACCCCCGCAGGATCGAGCCGTCGTGCGCCAGGACCAGCACCGTCAGGTCGCGGCCGCGGTCGAGCGCCGGCAGCGGCAGCGGCAGCATCACCCAAATGCCGGCCATCACCGCCGCCGTGATCGCCACGGCAACGCCGGCCAATAGGCAACAGCGCGAGCTCACTTCGGCGAAACCGCCAGCCTGCCCATCGCGGTGCGGCCGGTGGTCTCCGGATCGTACATGTCCTCAACCACAAGCGCCGGGTAGGTAAAATCGCCCGGCAGTGACCGCGCGCACCACATAGGCCAGCATGAAATCCTTGACGCCTTCGCGAAGGTCGAGCGCGCTGACGAAGCGGTCGTCGCGCGCCTCGGTATAGGCCGTCTCCGTCGTACCTTTGAGCCACTCGTAGCCCGGCTGCGACCTGACCCCGGCCGGGATCGCGCTCTCGATCTCGAATCCGGCCGGGAGCAGATCGATAACCAGCGTGCGGGCGGCTCGTGCGGCGTCGGCGCGGCTGCCGTTGATCACCACGACAAACAGCTCGCTTTGCCGCACCTTTGACAGATCGGCCGGCGTGCCGCCGCGGGCGTACACGGCGCGGGACACGGTATAACCGCTGCTCTCTTCCGGCAGAGCGGCCTTGGGCACGCCGCTGATCGACACCGTCCGCCATGCCGGCTTCGTTCCGCGATTGGCGATCGTAACCGGCGCCGCGCCGCTGCCAAGCTCGCGGCGTCAGATAAACCGGCTTATCGCCGGTTTGCGGCGCCGCATCGCCTGTCGCGGTTGTCATTGAGCCGCCGCTCTCCCGCGCCGCAGCCTCAGCCGCCATCAAGAGCCAAGCCTGCTCCTGCGTGCTGGTCCGGTTGGCACGCGCGAACAATTCCACCACCCGGTCCATCACCTCCGTCAGACGAGGCGTTTTGCCCGGATTACCGGCGCTCAAGGCGAGCACGGCGGCGCTGTCGCGCAATTCGCTACCGTAATCGACAAAGCGAAGCCCGGCCGGGCGCCGTGGCGGCGCCCCCAGCGCGGCCGCGTACGCCGCGTTCGCCCGGGTGACGTCGCCGGCCTGCGCCAGCGCGGCGCCGAGCTGCGCCATGGCGAGCTGGGTCGGCAGCTTCGCCAGCTGCGTATCGTTGAAATAGCGCAATGTCGGAACATCGCCCGCCCGGCCGCGCGCCAGAACGTAATGCGCATAGGCAACGGCCGGCAGCTCCTCGGCCCTGGTGTGGTCCTGCCTGACAAAATCGCGCAGCCAGCCGAGTGCGGCCTTGATCGCGAAATCCGGCACGTTGCGGCCATGTTCCTTGGCCCGGATCAGGAAATCGGTGGCGTAGGCGTCGAGCCACGGTACCGTGTTATCGGTGTCGTTCCACACCCCGAAACTGCCGTCGGCGCGCTGCAGCTCGACGACGTGGCCGATCGCGCGATCGACGGCTTCGGCCGCTGAGAAACCGGGATCGGTCCGCCACGCCCCGGCGACCGCATCGAAATAGAGGAGCGGCAGGGCGCGGCTCGTCGTCTGTTCGAGGCAGCCATAGGCATAGCGGTCGAGCGCCCGCAGCAGCCCGGGGACATCCCAATCGGGTCGCGGGCTGACGGTCAGAAAGGCCTCGGCGGTGCCGGGCAGGAACGCATCGGCCGCATTGTCGTCGAGCGTGACCGATTGGCCCGGCTCCAGCCGTCCGACAAAGCGCCGCAGCTGGTAGGATTGCGCCGGCCGCACCCCGACCGTGAACGCGCGCGCGATGCGCAGCCCGCCGGGGCCGGTCAGTTCAAGGTTCAGCCCGATATTGCCGGTCGTGTTCGCCGACAGAGTAAAGGCGTCGGAGAAGCTCTGGCCGCTTCCGATCGTGATGGAGCGGTCGATCGGCATCGTAAAACCGCCGGCGCCGGTCGCCGACATCGTCAGCCGGTAATCCCCCGGCTCGCCCTCGATGTTGTTGACAACGACCCTGAGCCGCGCGGCGTCGCCCGGCGCCATGAAGCGCGGCAGCGACACCAGGGTCACGACCGGGTCGCGGATGACGATCGCACCGTTGCCCGAGCCAAGCTCATGGGCCCCGTACGCAACCGCCATGACCCGCAGCTCGCCCTGAAAATCCGGAACATCGAAATGCACATTCGCAGTGCCATCGACGCCGACCCGAACCGGCCCGGAGAACAGTGCGACGACGCGGCTGCTCTTGTCGGGGAGGCCGGAGACCGAACGCTTAGCGAACTGGTCGCCCCCGCTGCGCAACACGCCGACGCCATCGGCGCGCGGGTCGATCAGCCTTCCGTAGATGTCACGCAATTCGACGCCGAGCCGACGCTTGCCGTAGAAGTACATCTCCGGCGCCGGGCTGTCGAACTCGGTCAGTTTCAGCACCGCCTCGTCAACGGCGGCGATCGTGACGAAACTCTCCTCCCCGGCTGCGGCGCCGTCCACCTTCACCGCGATGTCCACCGATCCGCGCGGCCGGGCGACCGCAGGCACGGTTAGCGTCACGCTCAGGGTTCGCGGCGCCGGATCGGTGCCGAGCCAGGCAACCCCCACCGCGCGCCCGGGACCGCGCGGCCGCGGACCGCCAAGCGCGGACGGCCGGTAGGCGCTGACCAACGCATAAACGCCGCTGCCCCACCCGGACTCGACTGGAATCTCGACGGTCGCGCCGTCGGCCGGCAGCGCGATAGAGCGCATCGCCAGGATGCGGTCGGAGGCGATCGAGATCTCGGCCTCGCCGGCGAACGGCGCCTTGACGAACAGTCTTGCGACATCACCCGGCTGATAGCTGGTCTTGTCGGACGCCGCTTCGAGTTTATCGGGCACATCGGGCATCTCGGCCTCGACCCACCACCCGACATGGAAGCGCAGGCTCGACTGCGCCCCGCTGTCGCCGTCGATCACCTCCCAGCGATACCGGCCGGCGGGCAGGGTGCGGGAAAGCGACCCCGGCGCGTTCGCCGCAATGTCGAGCGTTCCGGCCTCGATCGGCACGTTGCGCACCTGAGTGCGGTGCCGCCAGACGCCGTTGACCGAGTACCAGTCGTATTGCCAGGTCTCGCGCAGCAATTCCCAGCGCAGCCCGTTTTTGGCAAGCCGCCGGCCGTCAGGATCGACGGCGATGATCTCGACCGAAGCCGCCTGCCCTTCAGGTACGGCTTCGTCGCCATTCGGGGAGCGCAGCCCGATCGCCAGCGGACGCTGCCGGATCGGCCGCGTCACGGTCTCGGTCACGGTGCGTCCGCTCGGTTCGACGACGCTGAGCCGCACCGTCGCGGCGAGCGGCTTTGTCAGGTCGGGCGGATCGGTCAGGGTGAGCGAGGCGGCCGATTTGCCGTCGCTGTCGGTCGGCGCCGCCTCGACATCCTGTCTGGTGCCGGCGAATTCCTCCGACTCCAGGCCGAACCGGAAACCCGGCTCGCTCGGGAACGGTGCTTCGTCGAAGGCGATCGTCGCCTCGGCCTCGACCGGCAGATCCGCGCCGGGCGCGCCATAGTAGTAGCGCGCCTCCACTCCGATCGGAAAAGCGTCGCCCGGTACGATCGGCCCGTCACCGGCGGACAGCCCCAGTTTAAGCTGCGGCGGCACAAAATCCTCGACGCGGAATTCGATTGTGCCGACCGGCGGCGCCTTCGGGTCGAGGCGGAACTCGACGCGCCAAGCGCCGATGCGCGCATCGCGCGCCAGCTCATATGCCAGCTGGTAGGCGCCGAGCCGGTCGCCGGTGATCTGGCGACGGTCGATTTCGACCCCGTCCGGCCGAAGCAAACGCGCCGTCAGCGGCAGAGAGGCGATCGCCTCGGCGCCTCATCGCGCACGAGGCCGACGAGATGCACTGTCTCGCCGGGGCGATAGATGCCGCGATCGGTGTACAGATAGGCATCGACAGGTCCCGGCGGCGGGCGGCCGGTAACGCCGCGGTCGCTCAGATCGAAGGCGGCGCGGCCGACTTCGAGAAAGTTGAAATCACCATTCTTGCCGTAGGCCATCACCGCGAACGGCTCGTCGCCGCCGCTGCCGTGTACAAGCCCGCCCGGAATGCGGGCCAGCCCGTCGGCATCGCTTGTTACATTCGCCAGTTCGCCATTGTTGCGGGCAAAGAGCCGCACCGCAACTCCGGGAACCGGCCTTGCGTCGGCAAGCGAGCGGATCGCGACCAGCATTGCGTCGGCCGCGCTGTAAACGGTCAGGCCAAGATCCGACACCAGCACCCAATTGGTCGCCGGGCGCTCGAACTCGTTCGGCCGCAAATCGGCCCGCTCGACAACCGCGAGGTAAACGCCGGGGCCGTTATCGCGCAACATGTCCTTCAGCGGGATCGCGGTCGTCACCGGGCTGTTGCGCTTCCCGGAGATCGCCATCTCGCCCTGCCAGACGAGCCTGCCGGTTCGCTCGATGATCTGATCGACATCAGACGAGTCGAATTTCATCGCGAGTTTTTCGGCGTCGATGCTCGGCACCAGATTGCGCTCGTTGACGCGCAGCAGCCGCACCTTGACCCGGTCCAGGTTGACGGTGGTGACCGGCAGACCGGCGGTCTCCCGTTGCGGCAGCACGTAGCCGGTTCCGGCGAAGCTGATCGACTTCTTGCGGTCGGGGACTACGACGCGCGCGGTGAAGGTCTCGGCGGTTTGCTCGCCAGTCACGGCCAGCAAGCCGGCGAGCAGCCGCAGCTCGTACGTCTCGCCGTGCCGCAGGCCGTTGACGCACAGCGTGTCGCCGCGAACCGTCACGATACCGTCGAAACCGGGCTCGCTGCGTATGAAGGCGTCGTGCGAGACGCCGCCCTTGTCCGCGATTTTTTCATTGAAACGCAGGCAGGCCTGCGGCGCCTCGGATTCCGCCTCGACCTGCACCTTGGTGACGTGGAACGCAACCAGCCGCTTCAGCTGCGCGACCCTCTCGGCGATCGCGGCCGATTGCGTCAGGGCGAGCCCCGCCTCGAAGGTGGCGAGCGCCTCTTTCGGCTTGCCGTGGCGATCGTAATCGCGGCCGATCAGAAATAGCGCGGTGCCGCGTTCGGCCGGATCGGTCGATTTGAGGTGGGCGTTGTAGGCGCTGGCCGTGACGTGGTCGGCGCCGGAAGCGGCCAGGTTCTGCGCCAGACGCAGCCAGATCAAACCGTCATCGGCGCCGGACGCGATGGCGCGGGTCAGGTCATCGATCGCTCGGGCATAGCGCCTGGCCCGGTATTCTTCGTCGGCGTCGCGACGCAGCCGCGCGATCAGCCCTGGCTGCCGCTGATCGACCGGGATACTGTCGAGCAGTTCCTGGCGATAGGCGGCGGCCGCCTCTGCGAGTTCTCGTGATTGGAATTCCTGTGCTGATGCGAACCCCGGGAGAACAACGACACACAGCAAAACCAGAACGCGCCACATCCGATGCCCCTCCCGCTCGCAGGCCCGAAACTAGCATCAGGGCGGTGGGCCGGGTAACGGCTTGACAGCCGCCCAATCCAGCCTGGGCCCATCCAATCTCCGGCACGTGGCGGCACACGATGCGCGAGATATCGGATTCGGGCTTTATTGTCGGCGGCTTCGGTGGACAGGCGGATCGAGAGTCAGCGGAACCAGCGGTCGGACATGATCAGCTCGACCTGCTTGTTCTCGGCCGAGTCGCCGCGCATTTCGCCGCCATCCGGAGCGATGCGGCCGTGGCGATCGACGCCATCGAAGGCGGCAGCGCCAATGCGTACCATCACCAACGGCTCGTCGCTCGTCGCCTTGAACCAGTAGAATGGCCATGCGGCAGCAGCACGCCCTCGTTTTTGCTGATCGTGCGGGTCTCGTCGTTCGGCCCGTAGAACGTCGCCTCGCCCTGCAACACGACAAAAGTGTGCTCCTCGTTCGGGTGGGCGTGCAGCCCGTTCTCGCCGTCCGCCGCGTAGATTTTCAGCACGACCCACATCTTGTCCGAGGTGGCGAGCGGGGTGTCAGTGCGCCCCTGTTGCGGCAGCTGCGCCTCCAGCTTGAAGAAGGTCGGCTTGCCTTCGACCGTCCGCTCCTTGATCTTGGCGCGGAGATCCTCGGGGCTTCGGGCGATCGTCGCGGTTCCGTCCGGCGGCATGGCTAACTCCCTTAGACAACAGTGGTGCGAGGTCCCTCAGTAGCTCGGCTTGGACGCGAACGGGGTCAGCTGCAATTCATGCGTCCAGCACGAGCGGTCCTGCGTGTGCAGGTACCAGAATGCTTCGGCGATCTTCTCCGGATTGATGATCAGGTCGCGCCGGTTCTGGTTGCGCGGCAGCGCCCGCGTGCCGGGCGAGTCGATTGTGCCGTCGATCACGACATTCGCGACATGAATGCCATGCTCGGAATATTCCTCGGTCAGCACCTGCGCCAGCGCGCGCATCAGCACTCGCGGGTAATACAGCGATTGCCCGGTGTAGCGCTTGCGACCGCGCAACGAACTCGAGTTGTTCGAGAAAAAGAACGACCCCTGGCCCTTCTGCCGCATCGCCGGCAGCACCTGCTGCGCGACAAGAAAAGGCCCGCGCGCCGCGACGTGCAGCCCGGTGTCGAGCATCTCGACCGGCACGTATTCGAGCAATTCCTTCTCGGGCGGCAGGTCGCGGCCTTCGAGATAGCCGGCGTTGTAGACCAGCACCTCCGAGTCGCCGGCATCGCGCCGGATCATCGCGAACGCCGAGGCGATCGATTCCTGCGACACGAGATCCAATTCGACGATCTCGCAGTCGCCGCCCTGTTCGCGGATCGCACCGGCGAGACCCGCCGCGTTCGGCGCGTTGCGGGTCGTGATAACGGTGAAAAACCCCTCCTTGGCGAATTTCTGCGCGATCGCGCCGCCGACGCCCCAGCGCACGCCGACCGGCAGCTCGCTGTCATCGACCGCGTGACCATGCGCCAGCAATGTGTTGCGGCCCTCGGCCTGCCATTTCGAGGTCGCGCCGATCACCACCGCGACCGGCTTTCCCTTGGTGTTCTTGCCGCCGTTATCGCTCATCTCCGGTGTCTCCTTGCCTGTTGATTAGGGGTTACGCGGTCGCTCGCGCGCCGGTTACGGCTGCTTCAGTTTGACTTCTTCGAGCGGCGCCGCCCATGGGAACGGGTCAATCTTCATCAGCGCCGGGTCGGCAACGCGCGGTCCGATACCGCTTGCCCAGAAATAATCGTAGATCGGCGCGAAGCGCACGCGTTCGTGAAGGATCTTCTGGATTTCGTGCAGCATCTGCTCGCATTTCGCGGGATCGGTTTCGGTCAGCTGCTTCCGGTACAGCTCGTCGACATCGGGCCAGCCGCCATAGGCGTAGGTACCACCGCTCGGCACGTTTTCCGCCATCCGGGTCGAGGCATTGCCGTAGATCGCGATCGTGCAGAAGCAGACGCCCTTCAGTTTCTTGCCCTGGAACGCGGAGAGAAACGCAGCCCGCTCCATCGTCCGCAATTTCATGCGGATGCCGACGACGCCGAGGTAATTGACCACCGCCTCCCCAACCGAGAAATAAGGCGGGATTGGCGTCAGGTCGCCGCCGTCGAAGCCGTTCGGATAGCCGGCCTCGGCGAGCAGCTTCTTGGCCTTTTGCGGATCGTACGGGTCGGGCTCGATCGGCAGCGCGTATTCCATGCTTTTCAGGACAATGCCTCCGGTGGGCTTTGACGCGCCGAGCGTTTCGGCCTCGCTCAGTCCCTTGCGGTCGATCGCGAGGCTCGCGGCCTTGCGCACGCGCGGATCGTGCCACGGTGATTTCGCGTCCCACATATCGAAGAAATCGAGGTGATGCGTGCCGATCCCGCCGGAAAAGGCGAGTTTGAGCGTCGCATCGTTCTTGATCGACTCAGCGAGCTGTCCCTCGAGCAGATAGGCGATATCCGCCTCGCCGCGTTTCAGCATGGCGAGCCGTGTCGTGCTTTCCGGTATGCTGAGGTAAACAAGGCGCTTCACCGACGGCTTTTTTCCCCAATAATCCTCATTGGCCTCCAGCACCAGTTCGATGCCGGGCCTCATGCTGACGAATTTGTAGGGTCCGAGGCCGATCGGGTGCTTCTTGAAACCGTCCGGCCCGACCTGCTCGAAATATTTTTTCGGCGTGATCCAGCCGGCCGCGCTCCACAGCGTGCCGTATGCCGTCATGAAATCCGGCCACGGTTCGTTCAGGACAAAACGCACTGTGTACGGATCGACAACAACGACCTCCTTGACCTTCTCCTTGAGCTGCGCCCCCTTGGCGCGCTCGAAGCTGAATTTCACATCCTCGGCGGTGAATGGGTCGCCATTGTGAAATTTGACCCCCTGGCGCAGCTTGAATTCGTAGGTCAGCTTGTCCGGGCTCTCGGTCCAGGATTCGGCCAGGCTCGGCGCCATGTTCCGTTACCCGGCATCGGCTTTACGAGCGCGTCATGCAGCGCGTACTGCATCCAGAACGGCGTCAGGTTTCCGGGATTTGTTTCGCCCGGGTCGAGCCAAGCCGGCGCGATCGTCACGTAAACCGCGAACCGGATTTCGCCCTCGGGCTTGGTTTGTGCGGTCGACGGATCCAGTCTGCCAACCACTGCGGCGCAGCCCAGGATCATGGCCGAGGCAAGCTTCTGCCACCCCTTCATCGGCTCTGGCTTCTCCTGTGAACGCGCGACGACATGCGAGCGGCCCCTGCCGCTCGCATGTCCCGCGTCGGATAAAGTTCGAAGCAGCCGAGGCTTTCGGCCGCCCTCGTTCGCGACGGCGCTATGGCCGCTTCAGTTGCACATCCTCCAGCGGCGCCGACCACGGAAACGGATCGATCTTCATCAGCGCCGCGTCCGCGACGCGCGGTCCGACCCCGCTCGGCCAGAAATAGTCCCAGATCGGCGCGAAGCGCACGCGTTCGTGGAGGATCTCTTGAATTTCGGCCAGCATCGCGCCGCGCTTTTCCGGATCGGTTTCGCTCAACTGCTTCTTGTACAGCTCATCGACATCGGGCCAGCCGCCATAGGCATAGATGCCGTCGCTCGGCACGATCGCCGCCATGCGGGTCGAGGCATTGCCGGGGATCGCGGTGCTGCAGAAACATAACCCCTTGAGCTTCTTGCTGCCAAGCGCCGAGTAGAAGGCGGCACGTTCCATCGTGCGCAGCTTCGCCCGGATGCCAACCGCGCCGAGATAATTGACGATCGCCTCGCCGGTCGAGAAATACGGCGGGATCGGATACAGGTCGCCGGCGTCGAACCCGTTCGGATAGCCTGCTTCGGCGAGCAGCTTCTTCGCCTGCGCCGGATCGTATGGATCGGGCTCGATCGGAACCGCGAATTCCATGTTTTTCGGCATCAGATTGCCGTTCGGCTTTGAGGCGCCGAGCGTGTCGGCCTCGCTCAGCGCCTTGCGATCGATCGCAAGGCTCGACCGCCTTGCGCACGCGCGGATCGTGGAACGGCGATTTCGGGTCCCACATATCGAAGAAATCGAGGAAATTGGTCGCGACGCCGCCCGAGAAGACGAGCTTCGTATCGGGATCGTTCCTGATCGAACTCGCCGAGCTGCCCTTCGAGCAGATAGGCGAGGTCGACCTCGCCGCGTTTCAGCATCGCCAGGCGCGTTGTCGCCTCCGGTACGCTCTGGAACACGATGCGTTTGACCGACGGCACCTTGCGCCAATAGTTCTCGTTTGCCTCCATGACCAGCTCGAGGCCGGGCTTCATGCTGACGAATTTGTAGGGACCGAGACCGACCGGATGCTGCTTGAAGCCGTCGGCGCCGACCTTCTCGAAATATTTCTTCGGCGTGATCCAGCCGGCGGCGCTGGCGAACGTGCCGTAGAACGTCATGAAATCGGGCCACGGCTCGTTCAGCACGAAGCGCACCGTGTACGGATCGACTGCGACGACCTCCTTCACCTTTTCGTGCAGCTGCGCTCCCTTCGCGCGATTGAAGCTGAACACGACATCCTCCGACGTGAACGGGTCGCCGTTATGGAATTTGAGCCCCTGGCGCAGCTTGAACTCGTAGGTGAGCTTGTCGGGGCTCTCGGTCCAGGATTCGGCGAGGCCGGCGCCATTGGCTTGCCCGGCAGCGGCCGCACCAGGGCATCGTGCAGCGCGACCAGCATCCAGAACGGCGTGAAAAATCCCGGCGGCGCCTCTCCCGGATCGAGCCACGCCGGCGCGATCGTCACATAAAGCGCAAACTTCATCTCGCCTTCGGGCTTGGCTTGCGCAATCGCCGGCCCGATGTCGCCGACCGCCGCGGTCCCTAAAAGGACCGCGGCGACAGCAAGTTTCTTCCACCACCTGTGCATCGCTGCCTGTTACTCCCCTGTGGAAAAATCCGCGGCCGTTATTGCCGCTTCAGTCTGACATCCTCGAGCGGCGCCGACCACGGAAACGGATCGATCTTGCCCAGCGAGGCTTCCTCGACGCGCGGACCGAGCCCGCTCGGCCAGTAATAGTCCCAGATCGGCGCGAAGCGGGTGCGGTCGTGCAGGATCTTCTGGATCTCGTGCAGCATCCCCTCGCGCTTCTCGGGGTCCGTCTCGGTCAGCTGCTTCTTATACAGTTCATCCACGTCGGGCCAGCCGCCATAGGCACTGACGCCGTCGCTCGGCACGGTCGTCGACATGCGGGTCGAGGCGTTGCCGTAGCTCGACCCGGCGGGGCAAAAGCACACGCCCTTCAGCTTTTTCGACGCCAATGCCGACAAGAACGCGGCGCGTTCCATCGTGCGCAGCCTCGCCCTGATGCCGATCGCGCCGAGATAGCTGACGATCGCCTCGCCGGTCGCGAAATACGGCGGCACGGCATAAAAATCGCCGGCATCGAACCCGTTCGGATAGCCGGCCTCCGCGAGCAGTTTCTTGGCGCGCTCCGGATCATACGGATCGGCCTCGATCGGCAGCGCGAACTCCATGGTTTTCCGGACGATATTGCCGTTCGGCTTGGACGCGCCGAGATTGTCGGTGTCGCTCATCGTCTGCCGGTCGATCGCCAGGCTCGCCGCCTTGCGCACGCGCTGGTCGGCCCACGGCGATTTCGGGTCCCACATGTCGAAGAAATCGATCACGAACGTCGCCACCCCGCCCGAGAAGACCAGCTTCAGCTCCGGATCGTTTCGGATCGACTTCGCCGAGCTGCCCTTCGAGCAGATAGGCGACATCGACTTCGCCGTTTTTCAGCATCGCGAGCCGCGTCGTTCCCTCCGGGACGCTCAGAAACACGAGACGCTTAACCGACGGCACCTTGCGCCAGTATTCCTCGTTGGCCTCCATCACCAGCTCGATGCCCGGCTTCATGCTGACGAATTTGTAGGGGCCGAGGCCGATCGGGTGTTTCCGGAAACCGTCGAGCCCGACCTTCTCGAAATATTTCTTCGGCGTGATCCAGCTCGCGCCGCTCGCCAGCGTGCCGTACATCGTCATGAAATCCGGCCACGGTTCGTGCAGAACAAAGCGCACCGTGTAGGGATCGACCGCGACGACCTCCTTGACCTTTTCGTGCAGTTCGGCGCCCTTCGCGCGCCCGAAGCTGAAGACCACGTCGTCGGCGGTGAACGGGTCGCCGTTATGGAATTTGACGCCCTGGCGCAGCTTGAATTCGTAAGTGAGCTTGTCCGGGCTCTCGCTCCAGGATTCGGCGAGGCTCGGCGCCATCCGCTGGCCCGGCATCGGCTTCACCACGGCGTCGTGCAGCGCGTACAGCATCCAGTATGGCGACGTGAAGCTCGGAGTCGCCTCGGCCGGGATCGAGCCAGGCCGGCGGCACCGTCACATACAGCGCAAACCTCATCTCGCCTTCCGGTTTGGTCTGCGCCGCCGCCGCGCCTGTCTGTGCCGCCGCCGAACCTGCTCCCCCGCGATCGCGGTACAGGCCATGATCGCGGCCGCCGCGAAGCTCTGCCATCGGTTCATTGTGTTTCCTCCCTCCCGCGACGATTGCGGTTTGCATCCGTCCTTCTCGTCGGCGGGATAATACGCGACCGGATGGAACCGCGACAGCCTCGCCGCGCCGTCGCGTTCGGTCCCCGGCTCGGGGCCGAACGGCGCGAGGCAACGCGGTGCGATCCGGTTCACCCTGTCCGCTTGTAATGCCTTCCGAGGAATGGAGACGGTCCTCGGGCTCGTTATCAGAGCAGAAGACCGAAATAGATTGGGCGGCGCCCAATCGATCGGCATGGCTCTAGTTGGAGGACCAGGATGAGCATCATCAAAGGTTTCAGTAGTCTTGGCCGAACCGCGGCGCTGAGCGCGGCTGTACTGGCGGCGGTTTCGTTGTCAGTGGCGCCCGGGAGCGCCTATGCACAGCATCGCGGCGATCACGACGGTGACCGCGGGCGGCGGCTGGCATGGCAGGTGGGCATGGCGGTCACAACTGGCATGGCGGCGGTGGCTGGCATGGCGGTAATGCCTGGCGTGGCGGCCACTGGCGCGGCGGGTACTACGGGGGTGGCTGGAACAACGGCGAAGGCGTTGCGCTGGGCCTGCTCGGCGGCGCGCTGGCCGGCGCGGCGATTGCCGGCGCGGCGAACCAGTACTCCTACCCGTACTACTCGTACCCGTATTCCTATTCGTATCCATACTCGTATGGCTACGCCTATCCGAACTACTACGGCTACGGGTACTGAGCCGGTACTGAACCGGCGAACGTCGACCGCACGCAGAATTTGGGGCGGCTCGCCGCCTTGGAGGCGAGCACCCGCTCGGCCCGTGATCGGCCGGGCGGCGGTGCGCCTTCAGCCGGCCCGGTTCCAGCCCCACCAAGCGCACAGCGCGTCGCCCATGACGAGCCGCTTGTCGTCCTCGCCGAGCCACGGCAGCTCCTCGGTGAACATCGTCACGCATTGTCGCCAGGAGCACGGCATCTTGGTGATGTCGGTGCCCCAGAACATGCGATGCGGTCCGAACGCGTCGAAGATCTGCCGCAGATAGTTCTGCATTATCGGATACGGGTAGGCTTCGGCCGAATAACCCGGCGCGCCGGTCGCCTTGACGGCGACATTCGGGTACTTCGCGAGCGCGACAAGCCGCGGCATGTGCTCCATCGCCGCATGGTCCTTCAGCGTCGTCAGACCGCCCCTGCCGCCCAGGTGATCGATCGTCAGGCGCAGCCCGGGATGCCGCTCGGCGATCCGGCCGAGTTCTTCAAGCGAGTCGGTGGCCAGCGTCGCGATCGGAACGCCTTGCTTCTCGGCCTCGGCCCAAAGCCAGTCGAACGTGCCCTCATGCAGCCGGCGCCGCATCGGATCGTGCAGGAACGTGTACCGCAGGCCGAGCATCCCCGGCTGTGTTCGCCATGTGGCGATGCGCTCGCGCGATGCCGGTTCGTCGAGCGGCAACGCCCCCATGATCGCGAAGCGGCCGGGATAGTCGCGCACCGCCTGGAACGCCATCTCGGTCGAATTCGGGTCCCAGCCCGGCGGATGGATCACGGCGGCGTTGACGCCGCCTTCGTCCATCAGGGCGATCGCCTCCTCGGGCGTGAAATGCGTCACCTGCCGATGCGACAGGTTGCTCGGCAAGCCGCTTCCCCAGGTGTGGATCTGGGCATCGACAATCTGCATCGCTCACCTCCTGACGCCTCGGTACGCCGGGCTCCTTGCAGGGGCCCGGCATCATTGGCTCTCCGCAATGCTCTGCTGCTTACCTGGAGCCGAGCCGAGCGTCTATGGGGTCCGCAGATCGCGTAAACCGAGCAGCAGCAGCGTCTCCTGGTCGGCCTCTCCGTGCCACCATCGATCGAGGGCGTTGCGGTACGGGCCGGCTGCATCCGGGGCGGCCAACGCGAATAGGCTCATCGACGAATGAAACTTCATGTCGTCGGGCGAGCCGAAAATCTCGTGCAAGCTTCGCCCGTCGATCCCGAGAACCGCATCAGTGCAAAGATCGAGCCTCGGTCCCAGCAGCGGATGCGCGAGATAGGCGCGCGCCTCGTCGAGCGAGCCGATACCGTAACGTGTCGCCATTAACGACGGCCGAGCCCGCGTAGCTGCGGGAAGATGAACCACATCCAGTGCGTCCGCTTCCGCCCGGCGCGCAGTTCGGCCAGGGCGGTCGGAAACACCGGCTCCTGGGCGGCGACGAACCGCTCCAGATCGTAAGGATCGGCGCCACTCTTGGCGGACATCGGCTCAGCGCGATTTGCGTTTGCGCAGCGCCGGTTGGCCGCGCCCGGTTTTTGCTTTCAGCCGATCGATCTCCTTCGAGGCTTCCGCCTTTGTCAGTTCGTCGTCGACCGCTTCGTGAGCCTGTTGCGCGAGCGTATGCAGGTAGGATTCCTGCGCTCCGGTCATCTCCTCGTCGCCGGTCACCCACTCGTCGGGGTCTTTGATGCGGTTCGAATTCTCCGCCGGTTTCTGCTTTGGCATAGCGGCTGTTCCCTGCTTGTTCCGCAGAAACAGACGCTCGGGCGGCGAAATCGGTTCCCTGCAATAGGGCATGCCCCGCTGGCCTTCGTTGCGGCCGGCGGTCAGCCTCCCCCGGATTCGGCACGCAGCGCCGCGGCGCGCGATTTCGCCGGTTTCCCGACGCGCTCGGCCTTGCGCAATCGCGTCTTTGATGGACCCTGCGGTCGCGCCGGTGCGGCCGCCGGCTGAGCGCGCGCCGTCCCGTGCTTCTTTGCCGGCGAAAGCCCGCTTCCTCGAATCGTGCTTCTCGGAGGCGTTTTTTCCGTGCTCGCGCCATTTGACGATACGGGTGAGCACGTCGCGGGCCTTGGCCAGGGTCGCGGCCCCACCATGGCGGGCCAATTCGGCTGCGGCCTTGACCGGCGGGGTTGTCCCGGCCGGCTCGATGCCTGGCGAGCCGGCGAGCAGCGGCGCGTTTTCGAGCCGCCGCGCCGGCAGTTCGATCACCGCATCGGCGACCGGCTTGCCGTTTACGAATACCGGGCGCGGCACGACGGTGGCATGAAGCCGGTTGCGATATTGTCCGGTGACGATGTCGGCCGGCGGATTGCCTTTCAGGGCCGCACCGATCGCCGCCCGATCGGCGACAGCGCCGGCGTTAAGGCGCCGGATCGCCTCCGGATCGTCAGTAAAGCTCGGCCAGTAGACCTCGCCGGGCGCAAGCGGAAACCACGCCACGGCCGGGCTGAACGCATCGGGATAGCTCAGCCCCACCCCGGCAGTGCCGAGAAACGCGACCGCGGCGGGCATGAAGGCCGGTTCGCGCCGGCCGAGGGCGCTCTCCCGGGACCCAGCCCCAGCGACCGGCTTCGCTTCGGATTCGCCGACCTTGGCCCAGCGGCCGTAATGCGACGTCGCGAAGCCCCAGGGCATGTCGTCGATCCAGGTCCACCCCCACGGGCCGATCCAGCGCCAATGCCCGTAATCGATACGGAACCCAGCCGCGCGGCGCATCGTTCGGGAACCACACCGCGCCGAGGCCGGCGACGGTCTCCCAGGCGCCGTGCTCGTCGAGCAACTCGTGGCCGGTAATCGCAGCCGACACGTAGTGGAGCGCAGGCGAATCGGCTGCGTCGCGCTTCTGTCCCCGCCACCATCCGGCGAATATATCCTCGTCGGTGCTGCCCGGCAGCAGTCGTGACGGGATCGTCGCCGCTCAACAGCGCGCCCGCGCCGGTCGCGACGACGGCGTCGAGCCCCTTGCCGGAAAACCGGGCTTCTCCCGTGGCACCGCCACCCGCGCCGGGGACTTCGCGTCGCCGGCGGCGATGTCGTATTCGCCCGGCGCCGACAGAAGCAGCACGCCGCTCGGGATCGTGATTTCGACCGCGCTTCCCGAATTGAATTCAGTCAGCCGCACGCCAAGCCGCCCGCGGCGCAGCGCGATCGTAGTCCCGGCGCCGTCGAGCTTGACGATATCGGCCTCGGAGCCACCCGCGATCGCGATAAGATCGGCGCCGACCCGCAGCACCGCTCGCGCCTCGGCGCCGGTACGCACCGACATACCGGCCACGACCGGGTCGTTTCGTTCGGCCTCCGACCAAGCCCCGGCGCGCGAAGCGGCGCCGGCCGCACCGCTTGCTGGCAGGCGTATCGCGACATCGCCTTCGGCGACGGTTAACCCGCCAACCCGGCTTCGCGCCGGATCACTCGCCCCGAATGCGGCCCCGCCGATAAGCAACAGCAGAATCGCACTCGAAAAAAGAATTCGTCCCCCAGCCATCGGCCAATCATAGCATCCGGCGCGGACGGCGCTAGCCCGTCATCAGCAATTCGCCAAATTTTATCCGGAGACTACATTCGCTGCCGTCATCGGGATTGCGCTCGGGTTGAACTAAACTGGCGCGCAATCAGCTCGCATTTGAGCCCTCGCCAATCCTAGCTTCGGGGTGCATGCTTGCTGAGGATTCGCTGCAATGTTCGCCGGTGCATCTTGAGGCGCCGCGCGGTCTCGGAAACATTGCGGTCGCACAGCTCGAAGATGCGCTGGATGTGCTCCCAGCGCACCCGGTCGGCCGACATCGGGTCTTCCGGCGGCTCCGGGGTCTCGCCCTCGCCAGCCAGCAGCGCCCGCTCGACAGCGTCGGCGTCGGCCGGTTTCGGAAGATAATCGACGGCGCCGGCTTTGACCGCGGCGACGGCCGTCGCGATGTTGCCGTAGCCGGTCAGTACGACAATCCTGATCTCGGGACGTGCCGCGCGCAGCGCGCTGACAACGTCGAGGCCGCTGCCGTCGCCGAGCCGCAGATCCACCACCGCGAACGCCGGCGGGTTCGCCGTCGCGGCGGCAACCCCGGCGGCGACCGAATCGGCGGTCGCGACGACAAAACCGCGCCGCTCCATCGCGCGCGCCAGCCGCTGGCACAGCGGCGCGTCGTCATCGACGATCAACAGCGTGCGCTCGGACTCGGACAGGTCCTGCAGCGACAGCGGTTCGAGCTCCAACCCCGCGCTTCCGGTGGGGCGATCACTGGCATCCATGTGCTTCAGCCTTTCTTGTTCCGCCGGTTTCCGGCCCTAATCGATTTCAGGCGGCTCAGGCCTGCTGTGCTTTGACCGGCGCGGCGTTTGGCGGCGCGGCATCCGGTCGCGTTCCCGCCTCCAGATTGGAACGCTTCCACGCGATGACAACATGCGCGCCGCCTTCGATCAGATTGTCGAAGACAAGTTCTGCGCCGCTGCGCTCCAGCAGGCTCTGCGCGATAAAGATGCCGAGTCCCATGTGATTCGATTCGCCGGCGCGGGTCGACAGGTAGGGTTCGCCGAGGCGGCCAAGCAGATGCGGCGGAAAACCGGGGCCGTCATCGACGACCTCGACGGTGACCGCGCCATTGTCCCAGTGGGTCGTTACGCTGACCTCGTCCTGAGCGAACTGCACCGCGTTCTGGATCAGGTTGTTGAGACCGTGGATAATCTCCGGACTGCGGCGGACCAGCGGCTCGTCGGCGGCGGGCGAGCCGGTCGTCGCGAAAATCAGCCGGACCCGCGGGTCGCGGTACGGCGCCCCCGACGCCTCAACGAGCGCCGAAATTGGCAACCGCGTGTAAGGCGAGGCGCCGCTGTCGTCGTCCGGTCGATAGGCCAGCTGCGCGAGGATATCGCGGCATCGGTCGGACTGGCTCAGCAGCAGCTCGGCGTCTTCGCGATGCGGCGAATTGGGCGGCAGTTCGTGCACCAGCTCCTTCGCGACGACCGCGATCGTCGCGAGGGGACTGCCCAACTCGTGCGCGGCAGCGGCGGCCAGCGCGCCGACCGCCGAGACGCGCTGCTCGCGCGCGAGGGCGAGTTGTGTCGCGGCAACCGCGTCGCGCAGCCGGCGCGCCTCCGCCGCGATGCTCCACGTGTATCCGGCGATGAAGATTGTCGCGATCACCAGCGCGGTCCACAGGCCCAGCACGAATTCGGGCGGGAAGTGCAGCGGTTTTTCCTGCCACGGCAGCGGCAGGTGCCACAGCGCCAACAGGCTGATCATCGCGATCGCCAGGGCCGCCAGCGCGATCACCGGACGCAGCGACAGCGCCGTCGCGGCAACCGTTACCGGCGCCAGGATCAGGATCGAGAACGGGTTCTCCAACCCGCCGGTCAGGAACAGCAGCAGCCCGAGCTGTAGCAGATCGTAGCCGAGGAACAGGGCGGCCGGGCGCTCGCCGAGCCGTGGCCTGGCCTGGCGCGACAGCGAGACCGCGAAATTGAGCAGCACCGAGCAGAAGACGACGGAGAAAGCCGGCGCCAGCGGCACCGAAAAACCGAAACCGTAAGAAACCACCAGCAGCGTTACCGCCTGACCGGCGGTCGCGACCCAGCGGATCAGCACCAGGCGCCTGACGCTGATTCGATCGAAGCCGTGCCGCTCCTCGGAAGTCGCGCTTTGCTGGGCGATGCTCACGGGCAGGCTCCCTGGGTGGCCGGGATCCCCGGCCGAGATCGCTCGCGTCGCCGGGTCGTGCGACGCCGCGGAATGCCGCGGTTCTGTTGTCTGTTGTCGCGGTCATCGGCCATATAGGGGCGATGCCGGAACCAGTCATCCTGCCCGCCATTCTGGTCGAGGACCTCGTCAAGCGCTACGGCGGCACCGTCGCGGTGAACGGCATCGGCTTTTCCGTCATGCCCGGCGTGACGGCGGCGCTGCTCGGCGGCAACGGCGCTGGCAAGACGACGACGCTGTCGATCCTCCTGGGGCTGCTGCTGCCAACTTCCGGCACGGTCCGCGTGTTCGGCGAGGATGTGCTGCGGCACCGTTACCGCGTGCTGCCGCGGATGAATTTTTCGTCGCCCTATGTCGACCTGCCGCACCGCCTGACCGTGCGGCAGAACCTGCAGATCTATGCCAGGCTGTACGGTATCAGGCGGCGGGCCGAGCGCATCGAACGCCTGGCCGTGGATTTGCAGATCGAGCGGCTTTTGGACCGTCTCGCGGGCAAGCTGTCGTCAGGACAGAAAACCCGCGTCGCAATCGCGAAGGCGCTGCTCAACGAGCCCGAGCTGCTGCTGCTTGACGAGCCAACCGCCTCGCTCGACCCGGACACCGGCGATTGGGTGCGCGGCTATCTGGAGGACTACCGCGACCGCACCGGCGCGACGATCCTGCTGGCCTCGCACAATATGGCAGAGGTCGAGCGGCTGTGCTCCGAGGTCATGATGATGAAGGAAGGTCGCATTGTCGATCGCGGCAGCCCGGACGAGCTGGTTGGCCGCTACGGCCGCGCCAACCTTGAAGAGGTCTTTCTTCATATCGCCCGCGACAAGCGCAGCCTGGAGCCGGTCGAATGAGCCATTTGGCCGGTATTTCCCCTCTCCCGCATTGCGGCAGAGGGTGGCTCGCCGCTTGCGGCGAGACGGGTGAGGGTACCAGCCACGGCATTTCTGCCCGCCCCCTCACGCCAACTCTCTCCTCCGGCGTGGGAGAGCAAGTTCCCAGCCGAGTTCACAACGCGACCTGAAATGCTGCAACCCCGCCAATCCCGCCGCGCCACGCAGCGACTTCGCGAGATGCGCTTCTCGCCGGCCCGCGTCTGGGCGATGCTGTTGCGCTATTTGTATATTCTGAGAAGTTCGTGGCCGCGCACGCTGGAGCTGTTGTACTGGCCGACCCTGCAGATGCTGATCTGGGGGTTCATGAGCCAGTTCCTGGCGCAGAACACGAGCTATGTCGCGCAGGCTTTCGGCGTGCTGCTCGCCGCCGTGATGCTGTGGGACCTGTTGTTCCGCAGCCAGCTCGGCCTGTCGATCTCGTTTCTCGAGGAGATGTGGTCGCGCAATCTCGGGCAATTGTTCGTGACGCCGCTGCGGCCCTATGAATGGGTACTGTCGCTATTGGCGATGAGCGTGATCCGGGTCGCGATTGGGGTTGTGCCGGCGATGCTGCTGGCGATCCCGCTTTACCATTATTCGATTTTCGACATGGGCTTAGCGCTGGTCGCGTTTATCGCGGTGCTGATGGCGATGGGCTGGGCGTTGGGCCTCGCGATCTGCGGCGGCATTCTGCGCCACGGGATGGGCGCCGAGAGTCTGGCGTGGACCGTCATTTTTGCGATCGCGCCGTTAAGCTGCGTCTACTACCCGATAACGACGCTGCCGGAATGGCTGCGCCCGATCGCCTGGGCGCTGCCCTCGACGCATGTCTTCGAGGGCATGCGCGCGGTGCTGTTCGAGCACGTCTTCCGCACCGATTACTTCCTCTCCGCGGTCGCCCTCGACATCGTCTATATCGCGGCCGGTGCGACAATCTTCTTCATCGCCTTCCGCGACGCAAGGCGCCGCGGCGCGCTGCTGCAAATGGGAGAATGATCAGGAGAGAAGGGCGCCGAGCACGGCGTTGAGCCGCTGCCGGCCGGCTGCCGTCGCCGCGAGGCGGTCGTCGTCCAGGGTCAGGAAACCGCCGTCGATCAGCCGCGCCATTTTCTGCCCGAACAGCGTCTCGACATCGCTCCCGGCAAACGTTTCGAGGCGCGGCCGCGAGACCCCTTCGATGAGCCGCAGTCCCATCATGACCATCTCCTCAACCGCTGCCTCTCGCGCGACCGGCGCTTCCTCCTCGATCGCGGTGCCGGCGCTTTCGATCGCGGCAAGCCAGGCCTCAGGGCCGCGGATCTGCTGAGTGGCGATTTTCGACCCGTCATGCGTCAGTCGACCATGCGCGCCAGGGCCGATACCGAGATAGTCCCGGTAACGCCAATAGGCGAGATTGTGCCGACATTCGGCGCCGGGCCCGGCGTGGTTCGAAATCTCGTAGGCCGGCAGGCCGGCCGCCGCGAGCCGTTGCGTTGTCAGCTCGAACATCAACGCGGCGGTGTCCTCGTCGGCCGCCAGCGTCGCGCCGCGCGCGGCGCGATTGCCGAAGGCGGTACCCGGCTCGATCGTCAGCTGGTAGAGCGACAGGTGCTCGCCGGCGAGCACCAGCGCCTCGCCCAACTCCTCATCCCACGAGCCAAGCGTCTGGCCGGGCCGCGCATAGATCAGGTCGAAAGAATAGCGGGGGAAGGTGTCGCGGGCCAGGCGGATCGCCGCGATTGCCTCGTCGCGGTCGTGCCGACGTCCGAGAAACCGCAGCGCCGCCGGATCGAGCGCCTGGATGCCAAGCGACAGCCGGTTAACCCCGGCAGCCGCGAACCTGGCGAAGCGCTCCGCCTCTGCCGAATTCGGGTTGGCCTCCAGCGTGATTTCGAGATCGGGCGCGGTCGGCCACAGCGCGCGGACCCGCTCGATCAGCGCGGCCACCGTCGCGGGCGGCATCAGCGACGGCGTGCCGCCGCCGAAAAAAACCGAGACAACCTCGCGCTCCGGTACCAGCGCGGACTGCCGGTCGAGGTCGGCGAGCAGCGCGTGGGTCCAGCGCGCCTCGTCGATCCGCTCGCGGACATGGCTGTTAAAGTCGCAATACGGACATTTCGATCGGCAGAACGGCCAGTGGATATAGACCGCGAGGGGCTCGCCTCGGAGCGCCCCCTCACCCCAGCCCTCTCCCCCGGTGGGGGAGAGGGAGTGCTTCGTCTCGGCCGATGCACCAATTTTCCCCCTCTCCCGCACTGCGGGAGAGGATGGACGGTGCGTCAGCACCGGCCGGGTGAGGGTCTGCGACTCAACAATATTCCCTTACCAGCTTCTCGAAAGCCCGCGCGCGATGGCTGATCCGGTGCTTCTCGTCCGGGTCGATTTCGCCGAAGGTCATCTCGTACCCGTCAGGGACAAACATTGGGTCATAGCCGAAGCCGCGATCGCCGCGCGGCGGCCATACCAGCCTGCCGTGCACCTCGCCGCGAAAGCACGCGATCTCGCCGTCAGGCCAGGCCAGCGCCAGCACCGCCACGAAATGGGCGCGCCGATCGCTTTCGCCAAGCTCGCGCCATACCCGCTCCATCGCGCGGAAAAAGTCCTTGCCCGGCCCGGCCCAGCGCGCCGAATAAATCCCGGGAGCGCCGCCCAGCGCCGGCACGACCAGCCCGGAATTGTCCGCAAGCGCCAGCAACCCGCTCGCCTCGGCCGCGGCGCGCGCCTTCAACGCGGCGTTTTCCTCGAATGTCGCGCCGGTCTCCTCCGGCTCCGGCAGGCCGAGCGCAGCGGCGCCGACCGTAACGACCCCAAATGGCGCCAGCAACGCCTCGATCTCGACGACCTTGCCCGGGTTATGGCTGGCGACGACCAACCGCTCGCCGACGCCAACCCGCCGCGTCATTGCTCACGCCAGCCCGAGAGCCGCGCGCTGACGCGCGGTCAGCTCGGCAATCCCGACCCGCGCCAGCGCCAGCATCCGCGTGAACGCCGCCTCGTCGAACGGCGCGCCTTCAGCGGTCGCCTGGATCTCGACGATCCCGCCTGATCCGGTCAGCACGAAATTGGCGTCGGTCATCGCCGTCGAGTCCTCCGCGTAGTCGAGGTCGAGGACCGCGATCTCCTCGCACACGCCGCACGAGATCGCCGCGACGCTGTCGGTCAACGGCACGGCCGGCAGCAGGCCGGCCGTGACGAATTTCGCCAGCGCCTGATAGAGCGCGACATAGCTGCCGGTGATCGCCGCTGTGCGCGTCCCGCCATCGGCCTGCAAGACGTCGCAATCGATGCGGATCTGGCGCTCGCCGAGCGCGGCGAGGTCGGTGACGGCGCGCAAGCTGCGGCCGATCAGCCGCTGGATCTCCTGCGTGCGCCCGCTCTGCCGGCCGCGCGCCGCCTCGCGGTCGGTACGGGTGTGCGTCGAGCGCGGCAACATGCCGTACTCGGCCGTAACCCAACCGCGGCCGGTATTGCGAAGGAACGGCGGCACACGCTCCTCGACGGTAGCGGTGCACAGCACGTGCGTGTCGCCGAACCGCGTCAGGCACGAGCCCTCGGCGTGCTTCGAGAAACCCGGCTCAAGACTGACCGCGCGCAAATCATCGGGGGCACGTCCGGAAGGCCGCATTCACCACTCTCCATCAAACAGGCTGATCTGTCCCTCGGCGGAGCGCTTGCGTCGCACGGGACGCCGCGAGCCGCCGGCGATCACGCCGATCTTGCCGTCGTAGAATTCGAGTTCGAGGGCGGCGTTCGGCCTCACCTTCACCGCATTGGTCACAACGCCGCCGGCCGCGTCGCGTACCACCACATAGCCGCGCGCCAACAGGCTTTCGTGCCGCTCGGAATGGGTCGCGAGCCGGCCGGCGAAATTGTCGAGCGCGTGACGGCTCCCGTCGATCGACCGGGCCATCGCCGGGGCGAGGCGGCTTTCGACCGCGGCGAGACGCTCGCGCGCCCGGCCGATATCGGCGGCCAGCGCCGCGGGTCGCAATCCCGCCGCTGCGAGATCGAGCTGTTGCCGGGCAGCCGCGAAGCGAGCGGCGATCGCGAGAAGCAGCCGCTCGCCGCGGTCGTCGAGCCGCTGCGCCGCCGCGCCGAGCAGGTCCTGCGGGTCGGGCAGACCGCGCCCGAGACCGGCGAGATGCAGCCGCGATTCGGTCAAGAGCCGAGACAGGCCGCCGGCCAGCCGCGACCCCTTGCCGCCCAGTTCGGCGACGAGGTCGAGACGCACCGGCACCGCCATTTCGGCGGCCGCGGTCGGGGTCGGGGCGCGCCGGTCGCTGGCGTGGTCGATCAACGTCGTGTCGGTCTCATGCCCGACCGCCGAGATCAGCGGAATCGCCGAAGCGGCGGCCGCGCGCACGACGATCTCCTCGTTGAACGCCATCAGATCCTCGATGCTGCCGCCGCCGCGCGCGACAATCAGCAGATCGGGACGCGGCACGCCGATGTTGTCGGGACCGCGCGGCGCGAGGCGGTTGAAGCCGTCGATCGCCGCTGCGATCTGTGCCGCCGCGCCGTCGCCCTGCACCGCAACCGGCCACAGCAGCACCCGGCGCGGGAAGCGGTCGGCGAGCCGGTGCAGGATGTCGCGGATGACGGCCCCGGTCGGCGAGGTCACGATGCCGATCACCTCGGGCAGAAACGGCAGCTTTTTCTTGCACTCGGCGGCGAACAGCCCCTCGGCCGCGAGACGCCGCCGCCGTTCCTCGAGCAGCTTTAACAGCGCCCCGATGCCGGCCAGCTCGACGCGATCGACAACGAGCTGGTATTTCGAGCGCCCGGCATAGGTCGTCAGGCGCCCGCTGCACACGACCTCCATCCCGTCCTCGGGCTTGATGTCGAGACGGATCGCGGTCATGCGCCAGCACACCGCGTCGATGACGGCGTCGCTGTCCTTCAGCGCGAAATAGCAGTGTCCGGAGGCGTGCCGCTTCCAGCCGGACACCTCGCCGCGCACGCGGACAAAGCCGAACCCGTCCTCGATCGCGCGCTTCAGTGCCAGCGACAGCTCGGAGACGGTATACTCGGACAGGTTCGATGCCGCGGCCGGCTGGGAATCATCGCCCCAGGCGGCAGCGGCGGTCAGCGGCAGGTCGTTCATGACCCCATTCTACCGGAGCCGAGGGGGAAGCGCGATGCGAGCGCGAATTCGGTCGCAGCCAGCCGAGCACAAAGCGCCGGGGGAAACGGCGCTGAGCCGCTGCTTCGCCTCCGGGCACGATCAGCCTCTGACCGAATTTGGTTGCCAGCGCACGCTGATCGGGCGGAAACGTCCCCCGCACCGCCCGGGAATTCACGCAATGTCGGTGCATGGCGCATCATGACCGACAGATCGCGGTCGGAGACGGACATTGGTTCACGCCGGTCTGACTGAATTTCTGATTGCGTCGGTCGGGCTGCTGAGCCTGCTTTGCGTCTGTTTTCTGGTTTTTGGTCGGCTCGGCATCGGACCTGTCGTCGCGTGTCTCGTCGCCGGTCTCGTGCTTGGCCGGATTCACCATCTCACCCCCGAGACGGCCGGCCAGCTGCATGACATCGCCGACTTGGGGGTTGTGCTCTTGCTGTTCGCGATCGGGCTGGAGATGACGCCGCCGCAGTTGCGCGGTCTCGGGCGAGACGCCGCGACCCTCGGCGTGCCCCAGATCGCCGCGAGCGCCGCGGTGATCGGCGGCTTTATTTTCTGGCAGTCGGCCCCTTGGGAAATCGCGGTCGTGCTCGGTCTCGCCTTCTCGCTTTCCTCGACGATCGTGGTGCTCCAACTGCTGGAGGACCGCCGGGCGCTGCACTCGTTCTGGGGACGCAAGACGTTCGCGATCCTGTTGACGCAGGATCTGGCGGCCGTGCCGTTCCTGGTGATGATCCCGCTTTTGGCCGGGCGCGGCATCGATCACGGCACCGCATCGCCGTGGTATTGGGCGGTCTTCCAGGCTGTCGTGGTCATCGGCGGCATCGTCGCGGTCGGTCGGTTCGCGCTGACCCGCGTTTTCGCGGCGGCGACGCGCCAGGCGAACGAGCCGGCATTCATCTGCGCGGCGTTTCTTGCCGTGTCCGCCGCCGCCTTGGTCAGCGAACAAGCAGGGCTGTCGATGGCGCTTGGGGCGTTTTTGCTCGGCGTCACGCTATCCGCATCGCCATTTGGCGATCGCCTTGCCGCAATAGTCGAACCGGCCAAGAATAGTTTGCTCGCGCTGTTTTTTCTCAATATCGGCGCGTCGGTAAATTTCGAGGTTGTCGCGGCGTCATGGCTGCTCCTTCTTCTGAACACAGTGGCCATTCTGGTACTCAAATTCGCCGTCATGTTCGCTCTGGCGTGGCTGTCGGGCATTCTCGCACCCGACGCGCTGCGAATGGCCCTGGGGCTGTCGCAGTGCGGCGAATTCGGCTTTGTGCTGTTCGCCACGGCGCAGGCGGGCGGGTTGCTGACGCCGGAAACGTCGGCCCTGGCGAGCGTGCTGATCGCGATCTCGATGCTCGCGACACCGTTGTTGATGCGATTGGTGGCGGAACCGCGGCCGGTCGACGCCTAGAATGTCCGAAGCATCGGATAGTCCGGGCAACGCAAAGCAATCGTCTCGCAACCTATTGGTGACGGGCTTGTCAGGCTCAGCCCATTCTGCCGGCTTGATCGCGCGGTTCAGTCCCGACGACAGGTCGGAGACAGTATAGTCGGGTAAATTCACGGGCGCGGCCGATCGGGCGGGTTCGCCGAGGAAGCCTCGGCGGTCAGCGGCAGGTCGCCGTTAGCGCATTCTACCGGAGCCGAGAGGCAAGCGCGATGCAGGCAAACCTTTTATCGAGGCCCACCGAGCACGAAACATCGCCGGCAAGGGCAGGCGTTCCTCGGGCCAGAATGGGTCTCACGGCAAGACAGGACCTCGCTCTGACGGCAATGCTGCTGCTGCAAGGGGCGCTATTGTTTGTCGTGACGCCGCTTGCGGGGCTGGGATTGGGCGTCGTGCGGCTCTTGATCACCCTGCTGGTTCTGGCAATTGCCCTGCTGGTCGTTCTGGTCGCCCGCGGCCGCACCGCCGCGTTCGTTGCCTGGTGCCGGGCCGGCAGCATCGCGCTCGGCGCGGTCCTGGTGGTCGCCGCGCCGATATGGTCTTCGGTTCTCGCAATTCATTTCGTCAATATTGTCGGCCTTGTTCTCTGCAGCTACGTGATCGCGCGCGCCTTGTTTGCGCCCGGACCGATCACGCTGCACCGGATTATCGGCGCCGTCGTGCTCTATTTGATGATCGCCCTGGCCTTTGCGATGAGCTATCGGCTGATCTGCGACATAATACCGAACGGGCTCCAGGGCACCGCGGCCGGAGGTGAGCTAGAGCTGTTCAGCTCGATCGTCTATTTCAGCCTCGTGACGCTGACTTCGACCGGATATGGCGATATCTTGCCGATCCATCCAGTCGTCCGCAGCCTGGCCAATCTCGAATCAATCATCGGCCAGATCTTCCCGGTAACGCTGATCGCGGCCCTGGTGGCGCAGCATCTCGAATGGCGGCATCACCGAGGGAGGCCGCTCGACAGGGAGCCAAATTGAACATCCTAGTTATCGGCTCCGGCGGGCGCGAGCATGCGCTGTGCTGGGCGATCGCCGGCTCGCCGCTTGCCGATCGCGTCTATTGTGTGCCCGGCAATGCCGGCATTGCCGAGGACGCCGAATGCGTGCCGATCGCGGCGACCGACACCGCCGGCATTGTCGATTTCTGCCGCCGGGAACGGATCGATTTCGTCATTGTCGGGCCGGAGGTGCCGCTTGTGGCCGGCCTCGTCGATGCGCTTGAAGCCGAGGGCATCGCCGCGTTCGGCCCGAGCGCCGCCGCCGCCGCGCTCGAAGGATCAAAATCCTTCATGAAGGAACTTTGCACGCGCGAGGGCATCCCGACCGCCGCCTATCGCCGGTTTCGTGCCGCCGACGAGGCGAAGGCCCACATCGCCGCGCACGGCGCGCCGGTCGTCGTCAAGGCCGATGGGCTTGCCGCGGGGAAAGGAGTCATTGTCGCCACCACTGTCGCCGAAGCGAACGAGGCGATCGTTGCCGCGCTCGGCCAGCGCCGGTTCGGCGCGGCCGGCGCCGAAATTGTCGTCGAGGATTTCCTCACGGGTGAGGAAGCGAGTTTTTTCGCACTGGTCGATGGTGCGGCCGCGTTGCCGCTCGCCGCCGCGCAGGACCACAAGCGCGCCTTCGACGGCGATACCGGCCCGAATACCGGCGGCATGGGCGCCTATTCGCCGGCCCCTTGCGTGACGCCTGCAATCGAAGGCGCGGTCATGGAACGGATCGTCTTACCGACGGTGCGGGCGATGGCGCGCGACGGCCGCCCATTCAAGGGCCTGCTCTACGCCGGGCTGATGCTGACCGACGAAGGCCCGAAACTGCTCGAATACAATGTCCGCTTCGGCGACCCGGAATGCCAGGCGCTGATCATGCGGCTGAAAAGCGACCTGCTGCCGGCGCTGCTCGCGGCGCGTGACGGCGTGCTGCGGGATCTCGATCTGCGCTGGCGCAACGAGACGGCGCTGTGCGTCGTGATGGCGGCGCGGGGCTACCCCGATGACCCGCTGCGCGGCACCGAGATCCGCGGCCTCACCGCCGCCGCCAGCGATCCCGAGGTAAAAATTTTTCACGCCGGGACCGGCGGCAGGGCGAGCGGCTGATCGCCGATGGCGGAAGGGTGCTCGGCGTCACTGCGCTCGGGGCCGACCTCGCCGCCGCCCGCGCCCGCGCCTATGCCGCAATCGACCGGATCGACTGGCCGGAGGGCTTCTGCCGCCGCGACATCGGGTTGCGCGGAGACTCGCCATGATAAACGCCGCGATCGTCGGACTCGGCCGCTGGGGTCAGACGCTGGTCGCCGCCGTACAGGGTGAGAGCGGGCAGGGCAAAAGCGACCGGCTGCGCTTCACGACGGCGGTGACGCGCGACCCCGAGCGCTCGCGCGATTTCCTCGACCGGCACGGACTGCGGCCTGTCCGAGCCCTCGACGCGGCGCTCGCTGACAACGACCTCAATGCGGTCGTCCTCGCGACGCCGCATTCCCAGCACCCGGAGCAGATCGTCGCGGTCGCCGCAGCCGGAAAGGCGGTGCTCTGCGAAAAGCCATTGGCGCTGACCCGCGCCGAGGCCGAGCGCGCCGTCGCCGCATGCCGCGACGCCGGGGTCGTGCTCGGGGTCGGCACCGACAAGCGCTTCTTCCCGGCGATGCAGGAACTGGCGCGCGTCGCCGCGAGCGGCGAACTCGGCCGGCTGCTGCATATCGAGGCTAATTTCAGCAACGAGGTGGCGGCGACGATGTTCTCGGCATGGCGCGACGCGCCCGACGAGTTGCCGGCCGGTGGGATGACCGGCACCGGCATTCATGCGCTCGACGCAATGGTTTGCATCGCCGGGCCGGTGCGGCGCGTGCAGGCGCAATTGCTGTCGCACCGCACGGCGCCCGATCCGCTCGACACGATCTCGGCACTACTCGAATTCCGCTCCGGCGTCAGCGGACTGCTGGCGGCAGTGCGCTCCACGCCGGCTTTCTGGCGGATACATGCCTTCGGACGCGACGGCTCCGCCGAGGCGCTCGGCCGTACCGAACTCGTTCTCCGCAAGAGCGGCGCGAAACCGCAGCAGATCGCGCTGCGGGACGCTGATTTCGGTGCGGGCGAATCTGGAGGCCTTCGCCGATGCGGTTGCCGGAATGGCGCCCTATCCAATCGGTACCGACGAGATTGTCGATGTCGTCGCCGCGTTCGAGGCGATCGCGCTGGCGGCCGGATCGGACGGACGCGTGCGCGAGGTTTACCCTTAGCAACGGCATCGTCCGTCCAACTCGGAGCGATGGCGAAAGCGTGCGGCCGCGCCTACATAGCGGCCCATGAGCACTAAAGGCGTTGTCGTCCGTTTTGCCCCGTCGCCGACCGGCTTTCTGCATATCGGCGGCGCCCGCACGGCGCTGTTCAACTGGTTGTTCGCCCGCCACCACCGCTTTATGCGAAGGCGGCACCTTCCGCCTGCGCATCGAAGACACCGACCGGCAGCGCTCGACCCCCGAGGCGGTCGCTGCGATCATCGACGGGCTGTCCTGGCTCGGGCTCGACTGGGACGGCGAGATCGTGCACCAATTCGCCCGCGCCGACCGCCATGCCGAAGTCGCCCGCGAGCTGCTGGCGCAGGGCCGCGCCTATTACTGCTATTGCACGCCGGCCGAACTCGAGGCGATGCGCGAGCGGGCGCGCGCCGAGAAGCGCTCGGTGCGCTATGACGGCACCTGGCGCGACCGCGATCCCGCCGAGGCGCCGCCCGGCATCGCGCCGGTCATCCGCCTCAAAGCGCCGCAGGACGGCGCGACGACAATCCGCGACCTCGTACAGGGCGAGGTCACGGTGTCGAACGCCGAACTCGACGACCTGATATTGCTGCGCGCCGACGGCACTCCAACCTACATTCACTCGGTCGTGGTCGACGATCACGACATGGGCATTACCCAGGTGATCCGCGGCGACGACCATCTGAACAACGCGTTCCGCCAGACGCAGATCTACCGCGCACTCGACTGGCCGGTGCCGCAATTCGCGCATGTGCCGCTGATCCACGGCGCCGACGGCGCCAAGATGTCGAAGCGCCACGGCGCGATCGGCGTCGAGCAGTACCGCGAGCTCGGCTACCTGCCGGAGGCGCTGCGCAATTACCTGTTGCGGCTCGGCTGGAGCCATGGCGACGACGAGATCATTTCGACCGACGATGCGATCCGCTGGTTCGACATTGCCGATGTCGGGCGCGCCGCCGCACGGTTCGACGAAGCGAAGCTCGACAGCGTCAACGCACATTACATCCGCGCCGCCGATGATGTCAGGCTGGTCGCGCTCGTCGCGGAGCGGCTGGAAAGGGAGTTCGGCAGGACCATGTCGCAAATCCAGCGCGAGCGCCTGCTGAAAGCGATGCCCGGCCTCAAGCCGCGCGCCAAGACAATCGTCGAATTGGCGGAGAAGGCCCGCTTTTACATCGCGCCACGCCCAATCCCGCTCGCCGCCGACGCCGCAAAGGCCCTGACCCCGGAGGCCCGCAAACGGCTCCATGCGTTGGCACCGCGCTGACCCCTCTAGGCGAGAAGGAATGGACCGCGCCAGTATTGGAAGCGGAGCTGCGCGGCTTTGCCGAGGGCGGCGGCTTAAAGCTCGGCGCGATCGCGCAGCCGTTGCGCGCCGCGCTGACCGGCTCCCTGGCCTCGCCGGGCATATTCGAGGTCATGGAGGTGCTCGGCCGCGAGGAAAGCCTCGCGCGCATCCAGGACGCCGCGCATGCGTAGGCGGAAAACCCTTCAGAGCGGGGTTGAGCCGCGTAGCCGCGCCTTGCGCCCGGCAGATCGCAGGGCGGATTGCACTACCGTCATCCGACCTAATCGACTTATGAATTTTGCTTATGCATCTCGCACCCGCGATATTGCATTGCAAAATCTGAACGGCGTTTGATAATCGCGGCTCAGCCGCTATTCTCCCGGGCCAATGGCCAGTCCGCCTGCGGGCGTTTCGATCGAGGTGCAACCATGGACGGCAACAACACGAACCTCGGCACGGTCAACGGCACGATGACCCTGACCGACAACGCGACCGGCAAATCGGTCGAGCTGCCGGTGATCGAGGGGTCGATCGGGCCCAAGGTCATCGATGTTCGCAAGCTCTACGCCCAGACCGGGTATTTCACCTACGACCCCGGCTTCATGGCGACGGCCGCCTGCCGCTCCAGCATCACCTATATCGACGGCGACGAAGGCATTCTGCTGTATCGCGGCTATCCGATCCAGGAACTGGCCGATAAGAGCGACTTTCTCGAGGTCGCTTACCTGCTGCTCAACGGCGAATTGCCGAACCCGAAGCAGAAGACGCAATTCGTCCATGACATTACGCACCACACGATGGTGCATGAGCAGATCGCGACGTTTTTCCGCGGGTTCCGCCGCGACGCGCACCCGATGGCGGTACTGTGTGGCGTTGTCGGCGCGCTGTCGGCGTTCTATCACGACTCCACCGACATCAACGACCCGTATCAGCGGATGGTCGCGTCGCACCGTCTGATCGCGAAGCTGCCGACAATCGGCGCGATGGCCTACAAGTATACGATGGGCCAACCCTTCATTTATCCGAAGAACAAACTGGGCTACGCCGAGAACTTCCTTCATATGACCTTCGCGGTACCGGGCGAGGAGTACAAGGTCAGCCCGACCCTCGCGCGGGCGATGGACCGCATCTTCATCCTGCACGCCGATCACGAGCAGAACGCCTCCACCGCGACCGTGCGCAACGCCGGGTCGAGCGGCGCCAACCCGTTCGCCTGCATCGCCGCCGGGATCGCCTCGCTGTGGGGTCCGGCGCATGGCGGCGCCAACGAGGCCGTGCTGAAGATGCTGGCGCGGATCGGCGACAAGAAGAACATTCCCGACTTCATCAGCCACGTGAAGAACAAGAACGAGCACGAGATCCAGTACGGTTTCGGCCATCGCGTCTACAAAAACTACGACCCGCGCGCCCGCGTACTGCGCGAGAGCTGCCACGAGGTGCTCGCCAGCTCGGCGTCAAGGACGAGCCGCTCCTCGAAATCGCGATGGAACTGGAGAAGATCTCCTTCAACGACGATTATTTCATATCCGCAAGCTGTACCCGAACGTCGATTTCTATTCGGGCATCATTTTGAAAGCGATGGGCTTCCCGACATCAATGTTCACCGTGCTGTTCGCGATCGCGCGCACGGTCGGCTGGATCGCGCAATGGACTGAGATGATCGAGGACCCGGACACCAAGATCATGCGGCCGCGCCAGCTGTTCACCGGAGAACCGGAACGCCACTACGTCCCGCTCGAACAGCGGGCCTGATTTCGGCTCGGGCGGGACGGCAACCCTGAGCCGTTGTCCGCCCGCCGAGGACGACTGCACCGGGTGCGCTCACCGGTTCCGGGTGATCGAGTTGACGCGCATCCTGGCCGTGCCGTACTCCGACATCCAGTGCGGCGTCTCGACCCAAGGGTGGGTCGCAATATCTCGGGTTGTGGGCTGCAGTAATCCGTGATTTCGTCGCCGGGCTGATGGAGTCCAGGCAGGGCGACGAGCGTGGCGGATATTGTCGAAGGCGGCCTGAGGCCCGAGTATCGGGCGTCCCCGCGCTGGGTCCCGTCGAGCCAAGGGCTGGTTTCCGCGGTGGTCCTGCTGTTATGCGGGACCCTGGTGCTCTACCCCATGGTCTATCTGGTTATCCTGTCGCTGAACACGGGCGACCCGCTGACCTTCCCGCCGGATTCCTACGGCACCGAGCATTTCGAGGATCTGTTCGACAGCTGGAAAATCATCGCCAACACGGCGTTTGTAGCCTGCATCGCGACGGTTCTGGCCATCGTGATCGGCTTCACCCGGCCTGGATCCTGACCCGCACCAACGTGCCCGGCGCCGCATGGCTCGAGCGGCTGATGGAGCTGCCCTACTACATGACGCCGCTGGTCGGCGCGCTGGCCTGGGCCGTCATCGCCGGCGCCGAAGAGCGGCTTCGTCAACCAGCTGTGGAAGGCGGTCGGCGGCGGCGGCGACCTGGTCGACGTCTATACCCATTTCGGCATCGCCTGGGTGATGGCCCTGTTCGAGGGCACCGTCGCCTTCGTCATGATCTCGGCGGCGATGAAATCGATGGACCCGGCGCTCGAGGAGGGCGCCCGCGTCCTCGGCGCCGGCAAGCTGCGCATCGACGCTGACCGTGACCCTGCCGCTGGTCATGCCGGGCGTGCTGGGCGCCGCGCTGTTCGTCTTCGCCGAGATGCTGGGCTCCTTCGCCGCCGCCCTCGTGCTCGGCATTCCCGGCCGCATCTACGTCATCACCACGGCGATCTGGGAGGCTCGACGCTGTCCTATCCGCCGACTACGGCCGCGCCTCGGCGATGGGGACTGGCGCTGTTCGTCGTCATGTTCGGCATGCTGACCCTCTACCGCGGTCGTCATCAGGCGCGGCAGCTTCGCCACGATCACCGGCAAGGCGTTCCGGCCGCGGCCGATGGACATGGGCCGGATGGCCTGGGTCCTGTTCGGCGTGTGCTTGTTCTATGTTCTGCTCGCGGTGGTGCTGCCGCTCGGCGGCGCTGCTGCTCACCTCGCTGCAGCGCTTCGCCACCGTGATCCTGTCGCAGGCCGCAGTTCACGCTGGCCAATTACGAGGCGGCGCTTCGGCTTGCGGCCGGTGCGCACCGCCATTGACAACAGCCTGATGCTGGGCTTCGGCGTGGCCAGCGTCGGCGTGGCTGGTCATGGCGGTGCTGGTGTGGATCATCTACCGCTCGCAGGCTCGTGGGCACAGCGTGATCGAGTACCTCGTGATGTTTCCGCAGGCCGTGCCGCGGCTGGTCTTCGGGCTGGCGCTGCTGCAGGCCTGGCTCAATCATCCCGATCCCGATCTACGGCACGTTGTGGCTGCTGGCGCTGGCCTATTTCACGGTCATGCTGCCGCTCGGCGTGCGCACCCTGGCCGGCGTCGTGCTGCAGATCGACAAGAGCCTCGAGGAATGCGCCCGCGTCTGCGGCGCCGGCTGGGTCCACCAGATGCGCACCGTGACCCTGCCGCTGCTGCGTCCCGGCATCCTCGCCGCGTGGCTGCTGATCTTCATCGCCTGCGTGCGCGAGCTGGGCGTGTCGGTCTTCCTGATGGGCCGCAACGCCAAGGTGATCGCGCCGTCGATCGTCAGACGCCTTGGCCTCGAGTTCGGCACTCGAGCTTGTCGGCGGCGCATGGCGCTGATCCAGACCGTCACCGTGTTCGTGGCGCTGTTCGTGATCCTGTTCCGGCGGCGCGGCGCTATTCGGGTGAGCTGCCGTGAGCCCGGCCGTGACCGAAACGCCGGGATCGAGGTCACCGACCTGGTCGTGCGCTATGGCGACAGGCCGGCGGTCAACGGCGTCGAGCTTCACGGTCGGCGCGCGGCGAGCACCTGACCCTGCTCGGTCCCTCGGGCTGCGGCAAGACCACGACGCTGCGCGCCATCGCGGGGCTTGAGCAGCCGTGCGGCGGCACCATCCGCATCAACGGCGAGACGTCTATTCGGCGCCGCCGAGCGGCGCAATGTGCCGGCCGAGAAGCGCGGCGTGTCGATGGTGTTCCAGTCCTACGCCGTGTGGCCGCACATGACGCGTGTTCGACAACGTCGGCCTACGGCCTGCGCGTGCGAAACAGTGCCGCGAGCCGAGATTGCCAAGCCAAGTCGAGCGCGCGCTGGATCTCGTGCAGATGCGCGCATTTCGCCGACCGCCGGCGGCGCCGCTGTCGGGCGGCCAGCAGCAGCGCGTGGCGCTGGCCCGCGCCATCGCCTTCTCGCCCGACCGTGCTGCTGTTCGACGAGCCGCTCTCCAACCTCGACGCCAAGCTGCGCGCCGAGATGCGCGTCGAACTGCGTGAGTTGCAGCGCCGCCTCGGCATCACCTCGGTCTATGTCACGCATGACCAGGAGGAGGCGCTGGCGATCTCCGACCGGGTGATCGTGATGAATGTCGGCGGGATCGAGCAGATCGGCACGCCCGAGGACATCTACAACCGGCCGCGCACCCGCTTCGTCGCCGACTTCGTGGGTTCGGCCAACCTGATCGAGGACGGGTCGGCACCGGCGCGTCGGGACCCGGTCCAGTCGATTTCGACGCGGTGGGCGGGGTGAAATTGCGGGCCTGGGCGCCGCACGCGCAGCGCGGCGGCGAGAACCAAGTCGCTGTGCGTACGGCCTATATCGACATGGCCCAAGGGAATGCCGTGGACACCAAGAATGGCGGAGGCAACCAAGCTCCCGGAACGATCCGCCAGCGCCTGTTCCATGGCGATTTCATCCAGTACATCGTTGACAGGCCGTGCGGCGCGCTGACGGTGCGCCGTCCGCCGACAGAAATGTTCGAGGAAGGCGCGGCGGTGACGCTGTTCTTCGCGCCGGAACACTGCATCCTGCTCGAGGCTTGACCGGTTCCGAGTACGGGCGGAAAACACCAAAAAAGGAGGAAAGGATGAGGGGATTATTGGCGGCGGTCGCGCTGGGTGCGCTGATCGCGGTGGCTCCGGCGCTCGCGGCGGAGGGCGATCGGTGCACCGAGGCGCGCGAGATACACGGTTTCAAGACCTGCGCCGATATCGACAAAGCCGAAGCCGAGGGCGAAGTCGTCGTCTACGCTACCAACCCCGAGGCCGCCGAGTTGCGAGTCCTTGCCGAATTCACGAAGCTGTTCCCGAAGATAAAGACCAATTACACGCGGCTGCAGGCCGGTGCGCTCTACGCGAAGGTCAGCGCCGAGCGGCAGGCGCGGACCTATACGCTCGACGTGATGCAGATCTCCGACATGGGGATGATCCTCGATTTCCAGAAAAAGAATGGCTATGTCCATTACGTGTCGCCGCAAATGGAATTCTATAAGGCGGAATATAAAAGCAACCCGGAAGGGTATTGGACGTGGGGCGCGATTGGACCGGCCGGACTCGCCTACAATACCGACGTCACCAAACCCGAGGAGGCGCCGAAGACCTGGCAGGAAGCAATCGACCCGAAATGGAAGGACAGCATCACCGTTAAGCTGTCCACCTCGGGATTGCAGCATGTTTCGTGGTTCGAACTGCGCAAGCTGTACGGTCCCGATTACTGGAAGAAGTTCGGCGAGCTGAACCCGAAAGGGTTCGATTCCTACGTTCAGCAATTCGACCGACTGGTCAACCGGCAGGACAAGATCATTCACACCGCGCAATATTCCGGCTATCTCGAATGGAAGAAGAAGGGCGCGCCGGTCGGGTTCAACATCCCCCCCGGCGGGATGCCGGCGACCCCCGAGACCTGGGGCATTCCGACCAACGGCCCGCATCCGAACGCGGCGCGGCTTTTCCTCGACTGGTACCTGTCCGATCTCGGCCAGAAGGCAATGGCGGAAAACCTCTATTTGCACTCGCCGAAGAACGGCGCCGCGCCGCCGCCGGGGGGCGAACCGCTCGACAAGATCAAGCTGCTTCTGCCCGACGACTGGGAGGCTTTCCTGAAGAGCCGCACCGAATTCGCCAAGGAGTGGGACAAGTACACCGGCCTGCGCTGAGCGGCCGCCGGCCGAACGCCGCGAAAATTGCCGCAATCACGGCGCATACTGCGCCTCCTTGACACACGAGGAGGCGCGGTGATGCGACCGGCACGGTTCCCTACTCGGGTGCGGCAATTCCCTGTTCGGTCGCCGGCAACTCCCTGTCCGGATCCGCCGATTTCCCTGCTCAGTGCACCGGAAACCGGCTAGTCGTGCCGCCAAGCCTTTGTTCTAAAGAAACAAACCAGACAAGCGCCGGTGTCGGGCGGAGAAAAAATTCCCTGCCGCAGGGAATTTCCGCCCGTCATCAAACATCTCGACTACCGGTCGAGCCAGGCGTCTTCCATCCGCCATTCGTTGTATGGGCTGTTGATCCCGGTGACGATGCCCTTGACCTGGGGGTAGGCGCAGGTCACCTGGCGCGGGTGGAAGATGAAGATAATGGGACGACCCGCGTCCTCCGCCAACCGCCGCTCGATCTCCCAGACAATTTCGCGTCGATCGCGTTCAGCGTGCCGTCGATATGAATCGCTGCCGTTATCGAAGGCTCCATGAGCGAGACCGCAGCATCATCGCGGTCTCGCGGCGGCACACTCAGCCGACATCAAACGTCCAGATTGGCGACCGAGAGCGCGTTCGATTGGATGAAGTCGCGGCGGGGCTCGACGAGGTCGCCCATCAGGGTCGAGAAGGTTTCCTCGGCGAGGTCCTCGTGGCTGACGCGCACCTGCAGCAAGCGAGCGGATCTCGGGATCGAGCGTCGTTTCCCAGAGCTGCTCCGGGTTCATCTCGCCGAGGCCCTTGTAGCGGTTGACCTCGATGCCGCGGCGGCCGATTTCCATCACCGCATCGACCAGCGACGACGGGACCGGTGATCGCGTATTCCTTGTCGCGCGCCGCGAGCTTGCCGGGCCGCTGATAGAGTTCGCGCAGGCGCTCGCCGTCGCCGTCGAGCCGGCGCGCCTCGCTCGACCGCAGCAGCGACCATTCGATCAGCCGCCGTTCATCGACGCCCTGGCGATTGCGGCTGAGGATCAGGCCGCCGCGCGCGTTGACCTCGCTTTGCCAGCGCCCCTCGGCGCCGTTGCCGATCATGTCGAGGCGCTCGGCGGTGCGGCGCGCGGCCTCGATCGCGCGGTTCGGGTCGCCGTCGAGCCCGGCCGCCAAAGCGCCGGCGATCGCCGCCTGCTCGACGATATCGACGTTGCCGATCTTTGCCGCCAGAGTCTGCACCCATCGCCGCTGCACCCGGGCCTGCTCCAACAGGTCGCGCAGATCGTCGCCGGCGCGCTGTCCGCCGTCATGCGTCGTGAACACGGCGTCGCGGATCGCCGTGTTGAACAGGTAGGCCTCCAGCGCCGCGTCGTCCTTCAGGTAGACCGGTTTGGCGTTGCCGCGCTGCAGGCGATAGAGCGGCGGCTGCGCGATGTACAAAAAGCCCTTTCTCGATCAGCGCCCGCATCTGCCGGAAGAAGAACGTCAACAGCAGCGTGCGGATATGGCTGCCGTCGACATCGGCGTCGGTCATGATGATGATGCGGTGATAGCGCGCCTTCTCGGCCTCGAAATCCTCGCTGCCGATGCCGGTGCCGAGCGCCTGGATCAATGTGCCGATCTCGGCCGATGACAGCATCTTGTCGAAGCGGGCGCGCTCGACATTGAGGATCTTGCCCTTGAGCGGCAGGATCGCCTGAAAGCGGCGGTCGCGGCCCTGCTTGGCCGAGCCGCCGGCGCTGTCGCCCTCGACGATGAACAATTCGCTCTTCGCCGGGTCGCGCTCCTGGCAATCCGCCAGCTTGCCGGGCAGGTTCGCGACATCGAGCGCCGTCTTGCGGCGGGTCAGGTCGCGCGCCTTGCGGGCCGCCTCGCGCGCCGCCGCCGCCTCGACGACCTTGCCGATGATCTTGCGGGCGTCGACCGGATGCTCCTCGAACCATTGCTGGAGCCGGTCGCCGACGACCCCCTCGATCACGGGCCGAACCTCGGATGAAACCAGCTTGTCCTTGGTTTGCGACGAGAATTTGGGGTCGGGCAGTTTTACCGAGAGGATGCAGGTCAGGCCTTCGCGCATGTCCTCGCCGGCCAGCGTCACCTTCTCCTTCTTGGCGATGCCGCTGTCGTTGGCATAGGCGTTGACGGTGCGGGTCAGCGCGCCGCGAAACCCGGCGAGGTGCGTGCCGCCGTCGCGCTGCGGGATGTTGTTGGTAAAGCACAGCATCGTCTCGTGATAGGAGTCGGTCCACTCCATCGCGATCTCGATGATGATGCCGTCGCGCTCGCCGCGGATCGCAATAGCCGGCTGGTGCAGGGCCTGTTTCGAGCGGTCGAGATATTGCACGAAGGCTTCGAGCCCGCCGTCGTAGTGAAACGACACGGTTTTCGGCTCGGTCCCGCGCAGATCGGTCAGGACCAAGCGTCACGCCGCTGTTCAGGAACGCGAGTTCGCGCAGCCGGTGCTCCAGGGTCGTGAAGTCGAACTCGGTCTTCGTGAACGTGTTCGTGCTCGGCAGAAACGTGATCTCGGTGCCGGTCACGACTTCGCGTTGCGATCCCGGCGGCAGCGTCGGCGCCGGCCCCACTTCGGCGAGCGGCGCCTCGGGCACGCCGTCGTGGAAGCGCATGAACCATTCCGAGCCGCGCCGGAAGATGCGCAGGTCGAGACGCGACGACAGCGCGTTGACGACCGATACGCCGACCCCGTGCAAGCCGCCGGAGACCTTGTACGAGTTCTGGTCGAATTTGCCGCCGGCGTGCAGCTGGGTCATGATGACCTCGGCCGCCGAGACGCCTTCCTCCTCGTGGATGCCGACCGGGATGCCGCGGCCGTTATCGGTCACCGTGCACGAGCCGTCGGCGTTCAGCGTCACCGTGACCGTGTCGCAATAGCCTTCGAGCGCCTCGTCGATCGCGTTATCGACGACCTCGTAGATCATGTGATGCAGGCCGGAGCCGTCATCGGTGTCGCCGATATACATGCCCGGCCGCTTGCGCACCGGATCGAGGCCGTGCAGCACCTTGATCGATCGCTCGTCATAGGCCCGCGCGTTGTCTTCGGGCAGCGGGTCCACGCGTTGCGTTGCGGTTGCGTTTGCCATTCGGTTCCAGACGTTGCGGTTCAGTTCGGTTCAGAATTCGGTTTCGGACAGCGCGCCGTCATGTACCGACAGAAAGCGGGCGATGCCGCGCAGCGGCGCGAACAGGCCCGGATCGGTGCCGGTCACCCAGGCCTGGCCGTCGAGCCGGGCGATGATCTCGAACAGCGCGGAACGGCGCACCGCGTCGAGATGCGCCATCGCTTCGTCGAGCAGCAGCACCGGCGCGTCGCCGCGGTCGCTGCGCTGCAGCTCGCGCCTGCGCCAGCACGATCGCGATCAGCAGCGCCTTCTGCTCGCCGGTCGACGCCGCCTCGGCGGCGATATTCTTTTCGGCGTGGATCACCGCGAGATCGGACCGGTGCGGTCCGACCGCGGCCCCGCCCGACGCCGCGTCGCCCGGCCGCGCCTCGGCCAGCGCGGCGCGAAGGCGATCCTCGGCGGCCAGCGCCGGCATCTCGGCCAGCCATGCCTCGACCGCGCCGGCCACGCGGACCCGGGCGCGCGGAAAGGCGCCCGCCGCGGCGGCGCAGACCCGGTCCAGCCGTTCGATGGCGTCGCGCCGCGCCGCCGCCACCGCGACCCCTTCGGTCGCCATCAGTTCTTCGAGCGCCGCCAGCCAGGCCGGGTCGGTTCGGCCCTCGCGCAGCAGCCGCGAGCGTTCGCGCATCGCCTGCTCGTAGCGGCCGACCCGCGCGGCGTGCGCCGGGTCGATGCCGAGGACGAGCCGGTCCATGAAGCGGCGCCTTCCTTCCGGGCCCTCGATGAACAGCCGGTCCATCTGCGGCGTCAGCCACAAGCACGCCGATCTGTTCGGCGAGCGCCGACTGGCCGCGCATTGGCTCGCCGTCGATGCGGATCGCACGGCGCTCCCCGCCATTGCCGTCCCGTCCGGTCCCGATCCGGACGGCGCCTGCCGCGACACGACCGTCGCGGCGACGGCCCACCCGGCGGGGCCGGCTCGGCCGCACCGGCGCGACGGTCGATATCGCTGAGCCGGGCGTTGCGCAAACCCCGGCCGGGAGACAGGAACGACATCGCCTCGAGCAGGTTCGTCTTGCCGGCGCCGTTCGGCCCGCTCAGTACGACGGGGCTCGCGTCGAGATCGAGCCTGGCCGACCGGTAATTGCGGAAATCGGTCAGGACCAGCCGGGTGACGGCGACCCGTCCGCCATGCCTCGCCGAAGCCGCGGTCCCTGCTGTCTGATGGAGGTCCTGTACCGCGGCAAGCATGCTCCCAATATGGTGCGAAACGCCCAAATTTCCAGCAATTCCGCGCCGTTCCGAGGGTCGGTCGAACACCCTCCGGTCTATACGCGCATCGGCATCAGCACGTAGAGCGCGCTGGCGCCATTGGCCTCGGGGGCGGCGTCGCACAGGATCGTCGGAGAGCCGGCATCGGCCATCTTGAGCCGGACGTACTCGCCGCCGATCTGGTCGGTGATGTCGAGCAGGTAGCGCGAGTTGAACCCGATCTCGAGCGGCATGCTGTCATAGCGGGCTTCGAGTTCCTCGACCGCGACGCCGTTTTCCGGGCTGGTCGCCGAAACGGTCAGGCTGCCGCGCTCGATCGCCAGCTTCACGGCGCGGCTGCGCTCGGTGGAAATCGTCGAGACGCGGTCCACCGCCTCGGCGAAGCTCTTGCACTCGACCTCGAGCAGCTTGTCGTTGCCCGCGGGTATTACGCGGTCGTAATCCGGGAACGTGCCGTCGATCAGTTTCGAGGTCAGTTCGGCCGCGCCGACCGCGACGCGGATCTTGGTCTCGCCGAGCGAGATCTGGACCTCCTCGTCGCCCTCGTCGACCAGCTTGCGCAGCTCCAGCACGGTCTTGCGCGGGACGATGATGCCCGGCATGCCGGCGGCGCCGTCGGGCGCCGTCATCTCGAACCGCGCCAGGCGGTGCCCGTCGGTCGCCACGGCGCGGACGACCGGCGCCTCGTTGCTTTTTGTCGCGTGCAGATAGATGCCGTTCAGATAATACCGCGTCTCCTCGGTCGAGATCGCGAACCGGGTGCGGTCGATCAGCGTGCGCAAATCCGCGGCCGTCAGCGCGAAACGGTGCGGCAGCTCTCCGGCCGACATGACCGGGTAATCCTCGGGCGGCAGGCAGGCGAGCGTGAAGGTCGAGCGCCCGGAGCGCAGCACCATCTCGTTGCGCCCCGCCGGCCTCCACTCGGCGTCTCGAGCTCGACCTGGGCGCCCTCGCGCAATTTGCGCACGATGTCGTAGAGCGTGTGGGCCGGCGCGGTCGTCTGGCCGTCGCGTTCGATGCGCGCCGCGACCCGTTCGACGATCTCGACATCCATGTCGGTCGCGCTCAAGGCCAGCTGTCCGGCGTCGGCCCGCAACAGCACGTTTGACAGAATCGGGATCGTCGTCCGCCGCTCGACGACGCTCTGGACATGGCTCAGCGCCTTCAGAAGCGCGGCGCGTTCGATCGTAAGCTTCATGGATGCTGCACGCTGTTTGCACCGGATGCGGCTCCCGGCCGCCCCCCTCTCCCGGCAGGTACCCGCCACAGCCGGGAACGCACAGTATAGCATGGAAACGCCGGCGCTCCAGCCGGCCGCCGCTCAAGTCGATCCGCGGGCGGCCTCCCGCAGCCTGTGCCCTCGCGAAGCCGCCCGCGACCGTCTATCCGGCTATTCGATCGGAATGAACAGCGAGTGGCGGATCTTGCCTTCGAGGTGGTCGGACAGGTGCCCCTTGCCGGTCGTGTCCTCGACCAGGATCACGTCGCCGGCGGCGATGAAGCGGCTCTCGCCGTCGCTGGCGGTGATTTTCACGCCGGCATCGAGGTTGACGATGTATTGCCGGCGCGGCGCCGGGTGCCAATCGACATTGTGCTCGGCCTCGGTCTCGCGAAAGATCACGCCGGTCGCCGGAAACCGCTTCGACAGCCTGCTGCCGCGCCGCTCCTCGGCCCACTCGATCTCGATGTCGCGGAAATGCGATTCGCCGTTTTCATCGGTGTAGAGATTGTGGATCTTCATCGGCTTTCTCCCGCTACTCCGCCGCCTGCCGCGCGGCGGCACATCCGGCGCGGCGTGAGGAAATGCGGCATTACCTCGGCTGCGAAGCGGCGCAGGCTCGTCCGGCCGCGCTCGCCGCCTCCCGAGCCGCCGCCGTTGATCAGCACGTACCCGACCCCGGCCCGGCGCAGCTCGTCGAGCTTCTCGGCGATATCGTCGGGTGTGCCGTACATCGCGCTGACGCGGTTGACGGTATCGGGGTCGCCGGTGGCGCGGTCGGGGCCGCCATGGACGGTGCCGTCGGGCCGCGTCGCCAGCTTCAACTGGCGCACCCGGTTCGCCAGGCGGCGCTGCAGCGCGGCCTCCTTTTCCTCTTTCGTGTCGCAGACAAAGAAGGCGCGGGTAACGCCGACCGAGAGCGGGTCGAAGCGGCGTCCGCTGGCCTCGACGGCGTCCCGGTACGCCGCGATCGAGCGGCCGACATCGGCCGGCGACGCGTATTGCCCGAGCAGCAGGTTGTGCCCGGCTTCGGCGACCCGGCGGACCGAGCTCTCGCCGCCGGCGCCCATCCAGATCGGCGGGTGCGGCTTCTGCGCGGTCGGCGGCTCGACGACGACGTTGTCGAACTGCCAGTAGCGGCCGCGATGCGAGAACGGCTCGTTCGAGGTCCATGATTTGACGACCACGTCGAGGCACTCGGCGAAGCGCAGCGTTGGCCTCGTCCATCGGGACGCAGAACCCGGCGAATTCGTTGTAGCGATAGCCGCTGCCGACCCCGAAATCGAGCCGTCCGCCGGACAGCAGATCCAGCGTCGCGGCCTGCTCGGCGAGCAATACCGGGTTGTGCCAGGGCAGCACGATCACCGCCGTTCCGAGGCGCAGCGTCGTCGTGCGCGCGCCGAGCCAGGTCAGCAGGTTGAGCGTCGCCGAGACCTGTCCGTAGCCGGTGAAATGGTGCTCGACGACAAAGGTGCCGCGGAACCCGAGCCCCTCCGCCTCGACATTGTAGTCGATGAAGTCGCGGAAGCCCTCGCTGCTGTCGAACTCGCCGGCCTCCGCGCTGGTGGGCCGCCGCGCCGTGGCGCTGCCGAACAGGCCGAATTGCATCGCCAATGCTCCTCGATGGAACCGGGGGATGGGTCGTCGCGAGAAGTTACGGGCTGGCGGGCAATGTTCAAAATACCGGTTGTTTATCGCCGCCATAAGCATCCGGCATAACGGTGTCGTTGCATCGGACGAACTGCCGCGCCAATGCCGGGAAGGTCAGCCCAGCCGCCGCAATCGCCGCCTTCCAATTTGCCGACCGCGCTCCCTAATAGAAGGGCCTGGACATGCAACGGGGTGGAGCGATGCTGATCGGGGTTCCGAAAGAGGTGAAGACCCACGAGTACCGTGTCGGCCTCGTCCCCGGCAGCGTTCGCGAGCTGACCCACCACGGCCATCGCGTTGTCGTCGAGAGCGGCGCCGGCGCCGGGATCGGGTTCGACGACGCGGCCTATCGCCGGGCCGGGGCCGAGATCATGGCCAGCGCGGCGGATGTATTCGCGGCCGCCGAGATGATCGTCAAGGTCAAGGAGCCGCAGCCCGACGAAGTCCTTCTGCTGCGCGAGGACCAGGTCCTGTTCACCTATCTGCATCTCGCCGCCGACCGCGAGCTGACCGAGGGGCTGCTGCGCTCGGGCGCGGTCGCGATCGCGTACGAGACCGTCACCGACGAGCGCGGCGGTCTGCCGCTCCTGGCGCCGATGAGCGAGGTCGCCGGGCGCATGTCGGTGCAGGTCGGCGCGCATTGCCTGGAAAAGGAACAGGGCGGCAAGGGCATTCTGCTCGGCGGCGTGCCGGGCGTGCGGGCCGCGAAGGTCGTGATCCTCGGCGGCGGCGTCTCCGGGACGAACGCGGCGCGCATGGCGATGGGCATGGAGGCGCATGTGACGGTCATCGACCGCTCGCTGCCGCGGCTCTATCAGCTCGACATGCAGTTCGGCTCGCAGCTGCACACGCTGTTTTCGACCGTCGACACGATCGAGCACGAGGTCGTCTCGGCCGATCTGGTGATCGGGGCGGTGCTGGTGCCGGGCGGGGCGGCCCCGAAGCTGGTGCGGCGCGACATGGTGCGGGCGATGCAACCGGGATCGGTCATCGTCGATATCTCGATCGACCAGGGCGGCTGCATCGAGACGAGCCGCCCGACGACGCACGCCGACCCGACTTTTGTCGATGAGGGTGTCGTCCATTATTGCGTCACGAACATGCCGGGGGCGGTCGCGCGCACCTCGGCCGTGGCGCTCAACAACGCGACGCTGCCGTTTGTGCTTGCGATCGCCGATCGCGGCTGGCGACGCGCGCTCGCCGAGGATGCGCATCTGCGCGACGGGCTGAATGCCTGTCGCGGGCTGTTGACCCATCCCGCGGTCGCGCGCGATCTCGGGCTGGCGCTGGTGCCGGCGGAGCGCGCTCTCGCCGAGTAGAGGAAATATTCGCACAGCGCGGGATGGGTGATTTATTGAGCACACATCGGAAGCTTTGGTTGGACGCAGACTTGAGGCCCCGCGGCCCGGTTCCTATCTGACCGGGCATGGGTCGAGACGGGATCATGGCGCAGTTTCGCACGTTTGCCCCGGCGGCGGGCGAGGCTACGCATGACCCGATCTTCGCGCACGAGGCGGCGTCTACTCGGATAGACGGCGCGGCGATTGCCGCGGTCACCAATCTCTACCGCGAGATGCTGCCGCCGGGCGGTGCAATTCTCGACGTCATGTCGGGGTGGGTCCCGCATCTGCGCGCCGGAAGCGCCGTATCGGCGCGTGGTCGGCATCGGCATCGAGCGCCGCGCCCTGGCCGAAAACCCGTTTCTCGACGAATGGCGCGTGCAGGATCTGAACAGGAATCCGTATCTGCCGTTCGCCGCTTCCGAGTTCGACGGCGCGACGATCTGCGCCGCAATTCAATACCTGGCACGGCCGGCCGAAGTGTTGCGGGACATCGCCCGCGTGCTGCGGCCCGGCGCGCCGCTGATTGTTACGTTCTCGAATCGGTGCGTCGCGACCAAGGCCGATCGGATGCTGGTGCCTGCATGACGAAACGGGACAGCTGTGCCTTGTCGCGCAGCATTTTGCCGAGGCCGGAAATTGGGCCGATATGCGCTGTCTCGACCGCACGCCGCCGGGCGGCGGCCAGCCGCTTTACGCCGTGATCGGACGCAGCCTCGGCGCCGGTCCGCCCGGACAGAGCGACTGAAGCGGGCGAATTGATCGCGCGATTCCGGTCGCGCGGTTCCGGATAGATCAGCAGGAACAAGGCGCGCGCGGCTGCGTTTCCGTCATTGCCGGCTTTCCGATTGGGCGCGCGGCGCAAAGTCGCTATGCCTGAACCTACCCAGGGGTCGGTGGATTTCCCCGGCGGAGAACAGGGCAGATGACAGCGGATCGGTACGCCAGCATTGAGGCCAGAATTCGGGAGCGGGCCTATCATCTTTGGCTGGAGGAAGGCCGCCCGCATGGCAGGACGACGAGCATTGGCGCCGCGCCGAGCGCGAGCTGATCGAGCAGGAAACGGACCTCCGGGAAGATTCTGCGGCAGCGGTCACGCGCACGGCGCGAGGCGTGCGGCGCGCCGGAGGCATCGGCCAAAGAAACGTGTTCCGCGACGCCAACGAGAACAGGTACGCGCCGTTGCCGCCGAGCCGGCCGGCGCCAGCCGTTCGCGGGCCAAATCCCGGGCCGCGGATCAGTCGAAAGCCAAACCGCGAGCGAGCCGTTCCCGCCCGCCGGCAGCGAATTCGACAACCGGCTCGGGGTCTCGGGCCAGCCGGCGCCCTGCCACCGCCAAACCGGCGGAGTGAGCTTCGCGACGGGATTCGGACAAGGGCACCGGAGCGCTCAGCCCTTGCCGGTGCTGGCGCAGATCGGCTTGGCAGAGCGCGCGAAGCCCGCGAACCCGTTCTGAATCCAACCATTCTCTCCGCCAATGTCGGAACTCGACACGCTCATTCAGCTGCTGGCGAAACTGCCCGGCCTCGGCCCGCGTTCGGCGCGCCGGGCGGCGCTGTTTCTGGTCAAGCGGCGCGAGCAGGTGATGCAGCCGCTCGCCGCCGCGATGGCCGCCGCGGCCGCGGCGGTTCGGACGTGTTCGGTCTGCGGCAATCTCGATACCGCCGATCCATGCGCGATCTGCCGCGATCCCGAGCGCGACCCGACCGCGATCTGCGTCGTCGAGGACCTCGCCGATCTGTGGGCGCTCGAACGCACCGGCGCGTTTCGCGGCCGCTACCACGTGCTCGGCGGAACGTTGTCGGCGCTCGACGGGGTCGGCCCCGAGGAACTGAACATCGCGCGGCTGATCGCGCGGCTGCGGCCGGATACCGAGTTGATCCTGGCGCTTAACGCGACCGTCGACGGGCAGACGACGGCGCATTACATCGCCGACCGCGCCGCCGCGACCGGGGCGCGAATATCGCGGCTGGCGCAAGGTGTGCCGATCGGCGGCGAACTCGATTATCTCGACGAAGGCACGCTGACCGCGGCCCTGAAAGCCCGCCGCGAGATCTGACATTTCCGTTCGCAATGGAACCACTTCGGCACTCTGCTGTTTACCGCCGGCCCCGACTATCGTAAGGCGAACATGTCGGCCGATCGCCCGACCTTGGATGTTGCCGAGACGCTCGCCGCGCGCAGCAAGCTGCTGGAGCAGCAGCTGCGCGAGCGCGACGAAATTCTCACGATGGCCGAGCACGCGGCGGGTATCGGGGTGTGGGATATCGACCTCGAGAGCCAAACCGTGCGCGGCACGCCGCAATTCTGGCGCGTGATGGGCCTGCCGCCGACCGATCGGGCGCTGCCGATCGAGACGACGCGGCGCCTGCGCCTCCCCGAGGACCGCGCGCGCGTGGCGGAGGGATTTCAAAACGTTCTCGGCAATCATGCCGAGACATTCGAGATGGAGTACCGCATCCGCCGGCCGAGCGATGGCGAGATCCGCTGGATTTTCGGTCGCGGCCGCCTGATCCGCGACACCCAGGGCCGGGCCGTCCGATACAGCGGGATCGACATCGATATCACCGAGCGCAAGGCCGGGGAAACGGCGCTGGCGGAACTGAACCGCGAGCTGGAACGGCGGGTGCGCGAACGCACCGCCGCGCTCGAAGCGGAGATTGCCCGCCGAGTCGAGACCGAGGCGCAGCTTCGCCACGCCCAGAAAATGGAGACCGTCGGCCAGCTTGCCGGCGGTATCGCGCACGATTTCAACAATCTGCTGACGGTGATCGCAAGCGCGCTCGAAACCCTCGAAGCAGAGCCTGCCGGCAGACCAGGAGAGATTGCGCCGGCTTGCCCAGTCGGCGATGCGCGGGACCGAACGTGCGGCGCTGCTGACGAGCCGGTTGCTGGCGTTTCGCCCGCCGCCAGCCGCTCGAACCCGAGCTGATCGACGTCAATCAGCTGATCCTCGGCATGCACGATATGCTGCATCGTACTCTCGGCCGGCAGATCGCGCTCGAGTCCCGACTTGGCGGATACGCTTCCGGCGGTGTTTGTCGATCAGAACGGGTTGGAGAACGCGATCCTCAATCTCGCCGTCAACGCGCGCGACGCGATGCCGGAGGGCGGCAGGCTGACGATCGCGACCGGCAACGCAATCCCGCCCGACACCGACCCAGCGGACGGCGGAGCGGCGGCCGACCGGCGCCTTCGTCGTCATCGAGATCCGCGATACCGGTTCCGGGATGTCGCCGGAAATCCGCGAACGGGCTTTCGAACCGTTCTTCACGACGAAGCAGGCCGGGCATGGCACCGGTCTTGGCCTGGCGCAGGTCGCAACCTTCGTCAAGGATGCCGGCGGGCTGTGCCGGCTCGACAGCGAACCCGGCGCCGGAACGGCTGTGCGGCTCTATTTGCCTGCCGCGTGACCGAGTGATCGGCTTCTCTTTTCCAGTGCGCCTTCGAGCGCCGCCGAGCCAGCCCATAGATCCCAGCCGCCTACTAGTTTCTTCTGTCCAGCGATTATTTGCACAGAGACGCCACCGAGTAGCTCAGGCGTCGTTCGCATCAACTCATCTCGTCTTTCTACCGTGTATCGTGATAAACTCGAACTCCCGCCGCTGCAGTTTGTTCGGACAGCACTGTGGCGTGTGAGGCGACCAAGCCGGAACCGCCAGTCAGATCAGCATCGCATTCGCTATCCCGGATGTTCAGCCGTGTACACTCTGCATGATCGCCCGATGCGCTCTCATGCAAGTAGCGGATATTCCGACAGAAGTCCCGGCGGAACGGGGAAATCTCTGGACCCGCACCCCTTTCAGGACCCAAACGCCACACCGCAGTCGGAGGCGTACGCTCTCCATTGCAGCGCCGCGATCGACACCGGACTGCCCGCCGTTCACGATCTTCCCTCGGGCTTCACTCAGGCGGCGCGGCGGCGGCGGCTCCTGACGCGGGTGCGGCCGCCGGTTTCCTCCTCGAACAGATCGGCGAGGCGTTCGAGCATGACGCCGCCCAGTTGCTCGGCATCGACGATCGTCACGGCGCGGCGGTAATAGCGCGTCACGTCGTGGCCGATGCCGATCGCGGTCAGCTCGACGGCGCCGATCGCGCTCGATCTCGCGGATCACCTCGCGCAGGTGCTTTTCGAGATAGTTGCCGGGGTTGACCGACAGCGTCGAATCGTCGACCGGCGCGCCGTCCGAGATCACCATCAGGATGCGGCGCTCCTCGGGGCGGCCCAGCAGGCGGTTGTACGCCCACATCAGCGCCTCGCCGTCGATGTTCTCCTTCAGGATGCCCTCGCGCAGCATCAGGCCGAGATTGCGCCGGGCGCGCCGCCACGGCGCGTCGGCCGGCTTGTAGACGATGTGGCGCAGATCGTTGAGGCGGCCCGGATTGGCCGGCTTGCCGGCGGCGATCCAGCGTTCGCGCGCCTGCCCGCCCTTCCAGGCGCGGGTCGTGAAGCCGAGGATCTCGACCTTGACGCCGCAGCGTTCGAGCGTGCGCGCCAGGATGTCGGCGCTCATCGCCGCGACCGTGATCGGCCGCCCGCGCATCGACCCGGAATTGTCGATCAGCAGCGTCACGACCGTGTCGCGGAACTCCATCTCCTGCTCCTGCTTGTAGGACAGCGGCAGGACCGGGTTCGTCACGACGCGCGACAGGCGCGCGGCGTCGAGAATGCCTTCTTCGAGATCGAATTCCCAGGCGCGGGTCTGTTTCGCCAGCAGACGGCGCTGCAATCGGTTGGCGAGCCGCGCGATGACGCTCTGCAGATGCGAGAGCTGCTGGTCGAGCAGATGGCGCAGGCGGCCCAGTTCGTCGGCGTCGCACAATTTGTCCGCCTCGACGACCTCGTCGGCCGCCATGCTGTAGGCGCGATAGATCGCGTTCTCGTCCGGTCGGCCGCGCGGCAGCGTGCCGGGGCGTCCGGGGCGTCCCGGGTCCTCGTCGCTGGCGCCGGGCATCATCTCGCCGTCGGCCTCGGCATCGCCATCCTCCTCGGCGTCGCCCTCGGCGCTGTCGGCGGGCGCTCCCTCCGACGAGGGCTGCGCGCCGGCGCTCGAGCTCTCGCCGCTCTGGTCCTCGTTCTCGCCCTCGGCCTCCTCGCCCTGGCCCTGGTTGTCGTCCGATTGCGACTCGTCCATCTCGCCGAGATCGAGGTCGAGATCCTGGATCAGCCGCCTGGTGGCGCGCGCATAGGTATCCTGGTCGAGAATGGAGCGGTCCAGCTCGGCGATGTCCCTGGCGATTTTTCCTTCGAGCCAGGGCCGCCACATGTCGACGATCTGGCGGGCCGAGGGCGGCGGCGGCTCATGCGTCAGGGTCTCGCGCGCCAGCAGGCGCACCGCCTCGGCCATCGTGCTTTCGGTGCGCTCGGTGATGCGCTCGAAACCCTGGCGGCGGT
>CAVWDC010000030.1:0-132630 GCA_963753665.1 uncultured Alphaproteobacteria bacterium | reverse complement strand
TGACCGCGTTTATCGAAAAGCGCAAGGCGGTGTTCCGCGACGGATGATGTTTGCCGCTCAGAGATTTATTTTTGGCAACGCATCTCAAACGGACCTGCAAGCGGCTCCGGCGGGTGCGCCGGTGATTGACTGCGTCCGAGCCGCTTGGCCTCAAAGGCGCAGCTGACGCTTGGCCGCTCGCCATCGGAGGCCGTAAAAAACTATGAGCGGACCACATCCGTCACGACGCACCGCCCTGCTTGCGGCGCTCTCCGCTTGCGGCTGCGCCGGCGCACTGCGCGCGCAGGGTGCCCTTGACCGCGCCGATCTGGACGCGGCGCCGGCCCTAATGCTGACCCCCGCCGAGGAGGAACGGCACGGCATTTTGCTACTGTTGGCGATGGCGCTGCTGTTTGACGCCTGGGGTGTCGACCGCAGCTCGCCGACACTACTCGCCGCCTACGCCAACATCGCGCCGGGGCGGCGATTTGCCGATTATTTCGGGCATAATATCGGGGCCCTGCTGGTGGACCGGAGCGGCGGCATCATCTGCTTCGCGCTGAACCGGAGCGTTGCGCTCAATAGCACGTTGGCGCATGCCGAGGCGCGCGCCGTTGGCGCGGCGATCAGTTTCGCAAATGGCGATCGCCCGAAAACGGCGACGCCGGCATGGAGCTTCGGATCGCTGCTCCAGGGGGATCACCTTTACGGGACGCTCGAACCCTGCGCGCAATGCGCCGGCATCATGGATCTCGCAAATCTTCGCGGCATCGTCTACGCCGAGGACGATCCCGGCCAGCGCGGCATTGTCAACGTGCTTTACAATCTGCACGACCGGACCGGCCAAGCCGGCGCCCCGCTGCCGATCCGCGCCACCTTCCTGCCGTTCTGGGACATGCTCGCGGCGTCGTACCGACAATTTGTCGATACCGCATCGCCGGGCAGCCGCACCGGATTGACCTCGTTCCTGCAGACCGTCGAGGCGTACCGGATTTACGCCATGGCGGCACACGCCTTCGAGAGGCTGCAGGCGGCGCATCCGGAAAACGCCGCGATCCTTCGCGAGGCGCGCGCGTTCCGGGCGCGCTGGGCGGACAGGCTGCACGATGATCCGCTTGGGATCGCGCCGGGTCCGCTGGTTTCCGATCGGTGCCGTCGCGCAGCTGACCGCCTGGCGACCCCGATTGACCCGCTCGGCGTGCCGCCGTGCGAGCCGGGGTAGCCGCTACAAATTTCCGAAACCGACGGAAATTTCGGTTTCGGTTCACGAGCAGAGAGAAGCGTATTCGGCTGGAGCGCCCGGCGCAAACGTGCTAGCATGTTCGCACTATTTCGGGCGGGGCGGCCAGCGCTCAGTCGCGATACCTCCCGTGACCCCGCCAAGAGAGAATGCCGGAGATGCCTAACGCATCACAAAAACCGCATCATCCTCCTCCTCATGTTTTTATCGGATGCTCCTCGGCCGCATTGCCGCTCGGTAGAGAAATTAAGAAAAAACTCGAAGCGCGCCGCGAAATCGTTGCGACGGTGTGGGATGAAAATCTCCTGGACCTCGGCGGCATCATTCTCGACAGCTTGTTGCGCTACGTAAGCTCGTTCGATTTCGCCGTGCTCGTGCTGAGCGCGGACGACTTTACGGGCGAAAAAGAGGGAGCAGCAACACCGTCGCCGCGCGACAACGTTATATTCGAGCTTGGACTATTCATGGGGGTTCGCGGGCGCCGGCGGACGTTCGCGGTCATCAAGGCGAAAGACAAAGAATCACTCAAAATCCCGACCGACCTGGATGGTTATATTGCGCTGTATCTAGACCCAAATGAGCTAGATGACAAGCTGGATGGAAAAAAATATTTTATCAATGGAAAGAAATATTTTACAAATCAGATCAAAAAACTTTACAACAATATCAAAGATCAAGCTGAAGAAGCGGCGATGTCTTTGTTGCCCTCTGCGGCGCTCGCGAGTGGGTACTTTCACAACTTTCTTGTTCCCGTTTATCGTCATCTGAACAAAATCCAGAAAATCGAGATTGCCGGAGAAAAATATGTCTTTGAAAATGGCAATTATCAATTAGTGATCCTGCTGCCAAGCTTATTACGGCAGGCCGGCATCGAAGAACGTAATGCTCATATCAAAGGGCTGTTGTCGTACAGGTTTGCCGAGGACAAACGAGAGTATGGCCTATTTGTCTATCCGCCGCACCCCGATGAAGTGATTCGATTCGCCGATTATCCGACGACCCTACGGTCGTCGAAGGAAATTATTGAGCGCGTTCTGGAAGAGCAGAATCGATTCGCTCTACCGGCTAGCTTGAAGGATACTCAGAGACGAATGGAACAACAGGAAGTCGCGAATTTTCGTAAAGCGCTTGATTACCTTGTAGAGAAGAGAAGCGAGGTGTCGGGGCTCCAGAAAAAGATAACGTATCTGTATGTCAGCGATACTTAATGCCGATTTCCACGCCTGCCGCGATCAGGCGACGACGGCGCAGATAAACCCGGCGAGATAAACGAGGCCGAATAGAATCGGCACCCATTGTTCGAGGTGGCTCAGCGGCAGGTACTTGCGCCAATCCTTCCCTTCGCCGAGCGCCATCCATTCCGCCCGCCAGTACGGGGTGGCGGGCAGCCGCTCCTCCAATACGCCAATCACTCGGAATTTGGCGCCGTTGAGCAAACGGTACGAGCGGACCAGCCACCACCAAGCGGTGCACTGGCCGAGGGCGATGACCAGCGGGAAAACCAAAAGCAATGCCGCTCCGCTCGGCGGCTTTGTCCAGAAAACCCCGATGATTGTGAAAATCGCGGTGTTGAGCGTCAGAAAGAATGTATTGGTCAGCCCGCGCCGCTGGCTGACGCGATCGGCCATTTCAACATAGATCTTGTATTGTTCAAGGATCGCGGCCTGGTACTTCTCGGCGGCGCTCTCATAGCTGGCCGGGCCGACGGAATCGTTCCACAGCCGCTCGCGTATCTCCGCCTGTTCCCGGTCCATCGCGGCCGTGTCCCTTATCGGGTTCAGCTGAGCCTACAAGCCTAGCAAGCGCGAGGCCGAAAGCGAAGCATTCCGCCTTTCGCCTGTCCGCTGCGGTGAACTGACCGGCGCGACGCCGCTATTCCGCAGGTGCAGCCTCCTTGCTCTTTCCCCGCACTCGCGGCGGAAGGTTCGGTCGCCTTACATCGCCCGCCGACGCTGGCGCTGCGGTACGGTTCGCGGCTCCAGGTACGGCCGCAGATATTGCCCGGTGTGGCTGGCCTCGACCGCGGCGACCTCCTCCGGGGTGCCGGTGGCGACGATATGGCCGCCGCCGTCGCCGCCCTCGGGGCCGAGATCGATGATCCAGTCGGCGGTCTTGATGACTTCGAGATTGTGCTCGATGACCAGCACCGTGTTGCCGGCATCGACCAGCGTGTGCAGCACCTCGAGCAGCTTTTCGCACATCCGCGAAATGCAGCCCGGTGGTCGGCTCGTCGAGGATGTACAGGGTCCGCCCGGTGGCGCGGCGCGACAGTTCCTTGGCCAACTTGACGCGCTGCGCCTCGCCGCCCGACAGCGTCGTCGCCGGCTGGCCGATCTTGATGTAGCCGAGCCCGACCCGCTGCAAGCGTCACCAGCTTGTCGCGGATCGCCGGCACGGCGCGGAAGAAGTCGGCGCCTTCATCGACCGTCATATCGAGCACGTCGGCGATCGACTTGCCGCGGAACAGCACCTCCAGCGTCTCGCGGTTGTAGCGCCGCCCCTTGCAGACGTCGCATTGCACATAGACGTCGGGCAGAAAGTGCATCTCGATCTTGATGACGCCGTCGCCCTGGCACGCCTCGCAGCGCCCGCCCTTGACGTTGAACGAGAACCGCCCCGGCAGATAGCCGCGCGCCTTGGCCTCGGGCAGGCCGGCGAACCAGTCGCGGATCGGCGTAAAGCAGCCGGTATAGGTCGCCGGGTTCGAGCGCGGCGTGCGGCCGATCGGCGACTGGTCGATATCGACGATCTTGTCGAGGAACTCGACGCCTTCGAGCGCGGTGAACGGCGCCGGCGTTTCGCGCGCATTGTTGAGCCGTTTCGCCAGCGCCTTGTACAGGGTCTCGACGATCAGCGTCGATTTGCCGCCGCCCGACACGCCGGTCACGACACAGAAGCGTGCCGAGCGGGAATCTCGGCGGTCACATCCTTCAGATTGTTGCCGCGCGCCCCGATCAGCCGCAGGATCTGCCCCTCGTGGCCCGCGCCGCCGCGTCTCCGGCACCGCGATCTGCCGCGCGCCGGTCAGGTACTGCCCGGTGATGCTGTCGGGGTGGCGCATCACCGCGTCGGGCGTGCCCTCGGCGACGAGGTGGCCGCCATGCACGCCGGCGCCCGGCCCCATATCGACGAGCCAGTCGGCGGTGCGGATCGCCTCCTCGTCGTGCTCGACGACGATGACCGTGTTGCCGAGGTCGCGCAGCCGCTTCAGCGTTTCCGAGCAGCCGCGCGTTGTCGCGCTGGTGCAAGCCGATCGACGGCTCGTCGAGCACATAGAGCACGCCGGTCAGCCCGGAGCCGATCTGCGACGCGAGCCGGATGCGCTGGCTCTCGCCGCCCGACAGCGTGCCCGAGGCGCGCGCCAGCGTCAGGTACTCGAGCCCGACATTGCGCAGAAACCCGAGCCGCTCGTTGATCTCCTTCAGGATGCGCGCGGCGATCTCCTGGCTTGCCGGGGTCAGCGTCTCGGAAACCCCGGCGAACCAGTCGCACGCCGCCGCGATCGACAGCGCGCCGCCTCGCTGATGCTGCTGCCGCGCGACCTTGACCGCGAGCGCCTCGGGCTTGAGCCGCGCGCCGCCGCAGACCTCGCAGGTCCGCGCATTCTGGTAGCGGCCCAGTTCCTCGCGCACCCAGGCGCTGTCGGTCTCGCGGAACCGCCGCTCCATGTTCGGCAGGACGCCCTCGAACGGCCGCTCGGTCGAATATTGTTTCAGCCCGTCGTCATAGGTCATGCGGATCGGCTCGCCGGCCGAGCCGTAAAGGATCGTCTGGCGCATTTTCGCCGGCAGGTCGCGCCACGGCGTGTGCATGCTCTGCCTGAAATACCGGGCCAGGCTTTCGAGCGTCTGCATGTAATACGGCGACGACGAATGCGACCACGGGCTGACCGCGCCCTCGGACAGGCGTGCGGCCGTGGTCGTGCACGACCAGATCGGGGTCGAAATACAGCTTGGTGCCGAGCCCGTCGCAGGCCGGACAGGCGCCGAACGGGTTGTTGAACGAAAACAGCCGCGGCTCGATCTCGGGGATCGTAAAGCCCGACACCGGGCAGGCGAACTTCGCCGAAAAGATCGTCTCCTCGCCGCTGTCGGCGTTTTCGGTGATCGCGATGCCGTCGGCGAGGCCCGAGCGCGGTCTCGAACGAATCGGCCAGACGGTTGCCGAGATCCGGCCCGACCACGAGACGGTCCACGACGACCGAGATGTCGTGCGCGATGTTCTTCTTCAGCGCCGGGACTTCTTCCACTTCGTACATCTTGCCGTCGACCTTGACGCGCTGAAACCCGCGCTTCTGAAAGTCGAGAAATTCCTTGCGGTACTCGCCCTTGCGGCGGCGCGCGATCGGCGCCAGCAGATAGAGCCGCGTGCCCTCCGGCATCGCCATGACGCGATCGACCATCTGCGACACGGTCTGGCTGACGATCGGCAGGCCGGTCGCCGGCGAATACGGCACCCCGACCCGCGCCCACAGCAGCCGCATGTAGTCGTAGATCTCGGTCACCGTGCCGACCGTCGAGCGCGGGTTGCGCGAGGTCGTCTTCTGCTCGATCGAGATCGCCGGCGACAGCCCCTCGATCGAATCGACGTCGGGCTTCTGCATCAGTTCGAGAAACTGCCGCGCATAGGCGCTGAGGCTCTCGACATAGCGGCGCTGCCCCTCGGCATAGACCGTGTCGAAGGCGAGCGACGACTTGCCCGACCCCGACAGCCCGGTGATCACCACCAGGCTGTCGCGCGGCAAATCGACGTCGATGTTCTTGAGATTGTGCTCCCGCGCGCCGCGGATGCGGATCTGCTGCATGACGGGACTTTAGCGCGGTCGGCCGGCGCGGGCCATCGCGCTGCGGCGGTGGGGGCTGTGGATCATGGGGATAAGAATAAAATGGGAACGCCGCCACCCGCGGCCTAGTACCGGGGACGCTTACCATCAGCAAGGGTACGGCGGAAAAGCCAAGTGCCCTCCGCCATTTTTGGATTATTCGATTGCCTGGCGGAATTTGCTACGCTTTTCAGCGGCGGGGCTTGTCCGGTTCTACCGTTGCGTGTTCCAGCACCTCGCGGATGAACCGGGTGTAGGGAACCCCGCGCGCCTTGGCCTTGGACCTTACCGCATCCAGCAGGGCAGCGGGCAGGCGCATGTTCAGCCGCGCCGCCTTCGCCTGAAACTCGAAGCGCACCGGCTTGAACTGCGAAAAATCGAGATCGGACAGGTCCTGCTCAAGAAAGGCCTCGGCTTCCGCGTCAGTCGTCATCCTCGGAACTTTGCGCTTCATAGCTCCTGATCTCCTTCTCATGCATGTAACGAGCGCTCACCGGGCGGATGGCCCTCTGCCCGAACTGCTCCCGGATCGTGAAGGCCACGAATAGCGGGCGTCCCCGCGCTGAACGGCCAATTGCGATCAGCCGGTCCTCAAGATGAGCGTGTCTCAGGTCGGGAGCGATCCGGGGCGTTCCGCGCAACAGCGCCTCGATCTCGGCAATCGACACACCGTGCTTCCCGCAGTGTGCCCGGTTAGCGCTATCCCAATCGAATACCGGTGAAACGGCCTCATCGACCATACTATAATGCCGCACGAATGTACGTACAACTGCAATCCCGATCTGTCGTTTTCCGCAACAAACCCAGGGCGGGCGGGAGCTCGCGGCCCAAAAGGAAACGGGCCGGACTATGGCCCGGCCCGTTCCGCCTGTTCCCGGTCAGGGCTGGTCGGGCACCAGCGGGGGAGCGCCGCCGCCGACCTCGTCCCAGATCCTGACCCGGTGCGTCGGCTCGCGGATGAACGCGAGACTGACGACGACCCCGAGCGCGGCGATCGCCATCGGATATAAGCAGCCCGCTCAGCGCGACGCCGGTCACCGCCGCGATCGAGGCGCCGGCGGCCGGCACGAGACCGCCGAAGACGCCGTTGCCGACATGGTAGGGCAGCGACATCGACGTGTAGCGGATGCGGGCCGGGAACAGCTCGACCAGGAACGCGGCGATCGGCCCGTATACCATCGTGACCAGGATCACGAGATAGAAGACGAGGATGCCGAGCATCACCGGGCTGTCCTTGACGGCCCCCATCCAGGTGAACACCGGCCAGAAGGTCACGACCGCCAGCGCAAAGCCGAGCGTCATGATGTTGCGCCGGCCGATCCGGTCCGACAGCGCGCCGAAGACGATAAAGAACGGCGCCGCCGCGGTCAGCGCGACCATCATGATGATGTAGACCGTGACGTAATCGACCTTCAGCACGGTGGTCATGTAAAACAGCGCGTAGAACTGGGCGGTGTACCAGACCACGCCCTCGGGGGCGGTGGCCCCGAACAGCGCGACCAGGATCAGACCCCAGTTCTTGCCGCTGCCGAAGCTTTCGAGCGCCGGGTTGCTCGACGCCTTGCCCTGCTCCTTGAGCCTGGCGTAGAGCGGCGATTCTTCGAGCTTCATGCGGATGTAAATCGACAGGACGACAAGAACCGCCGAGATCAGGAACGGCACCCGCCAGCCCCAAGCGCCGAACGTCTCCTCGCCGAACCCGAGGCGGCATAAGAGGATCACGAGCAGGGCGAAAACGATGCCCATCGTCGCCGTTGTCTGGATCCAGGAGGTGTAGAACCCGCGTCTGCCGTCGGGCGCGTGCTCGGCGATGTAGGTCGCCGCGCCGCCATATTCGCCGCCGAGCGCCAGACCCTGCAGCACGCGCATCGAGACGAGCAGGATCGGGGCCAAAACGCCGATCGTCTCGTATCCGGGCAAGAGCCCGACGACAAAGGTCGAGGCGCCCATCAGCAGCAGGGTCAGCATGAAGGTGAATTTGCGGCCGATCAGATCGCCGAGATACCCGAACACGATCGCGCCGAACGGCCGGACCAGAAACCCGGTCCAGAACACGAACAGGCTGAGGATCAAGGCCAGCCCCGGATCGAGCGCCGGCGAGAAGAAGTGCTTGCTGAAAAACACGGCGAGAACGCCGTACAGGTAGAAATCGTACCACTCGATCAGCGTGCCGACCGAGGAGGCGCCGATGATGAACGGCAGATTGGGACGTTCGTGGCTCGCGCCGGCCGCAGCGTAGGCGGTAGTCATTTCCGGTCATTCCCCCCCGAAAGGGCCGCGCTGGCGACCCGTTGGTTACCGGTGGGAAACTATCGCAAAACGGGAACAGAAAGAAACTCTTTGCCTTTATCGTACGTGGCGGCTGTTGCTAGACACGCCGCTGCTGCTGACAGTGCTGTGGATACTGGAACGCTCGCAGGCGGCGGTTCCTATCATCCGGAACGGCGCGCAGACGGCCGATCAGCGCCTCAGCAAGGCGGTCAGGCGCTCCGGGACCGGTTCGTCGAGGACATGGTCGTACAGCGCGTGCAGCAGGTCTTCGCCGTCGGTCCTTCCGTTAAGAAAATCGCGAATCTCGCGCTCGGTGGAGCACCGGACGGGGTGGCGTTCGACGGGACGGCGGCGTTGGGCGGCGAGATACATTTCTTAACACTCCTGCTGGCTCAGAATTGTCCTTGTCACATTCCAGGCCGAAGATCCCGTCCGGGTCGCGCCCGATGTCTCACATATGACGAAACGCTAACAGTCTGTAACACGCCAGCCATCCCATGCTAAAACGCAGTTCTGATATGCCGCGGTTGCATGGAAGGCTATTTCGGCCGCCGGCGTACGCGTCAATCGGGAACGAATGCCCTTCGGTGAGAGCCGCTGCCTGCCGCTGGCCCAGATCCGTGATAGACTGAGGCCACGTAGTGAGCGGCGCGGTTCGGGCGCGGCAGCTCTGCCGCCGACCCGAAAAACGCGCGGCCGAGAAGGATACCGGATGGACCATTCCGACGCCGCCGACCTGGCCGACACGTTTCCGGGCGCGCGGCGCCGCGATCGCCGATGCCTGCACGCGGTGCGGCGACTGCTTTCGCGCCTGCCCGATGACCGGCCCGGCCGGTATCGGCGAGGCCGACCCGTCGACCACCGCCGGCGCGATCGTCGATCTGATCACCGGCGGCGAGGGGAACGAGGCGGCGATACGCTGGGGCGAGGCGTGCAGCGGCAGCGGCTACTGCATTCCGGCCTGCAAGCACGGCATCAATCCGCGCTTCATGGTGCAGCTGGCGCGCGGTTATGCCCGCCTCAACGCCGGCAGCGGCCCGCTGGCCGGACGCTGGCGGCGGCCCGTTCCGGACGATGAGCCGCGGCGTGCGGGTGCTGTCGCGGCTGCAGATCCCGCCCGAGACGCTGGCGCGCTTCGCGCCGTCGCGCGAGACGCGCACCAACCCGCCCGATGTCGTTTTCTATACCGGCTGCAACGTCCTGAAGACGCCGCACATCGCGCTGCTCTGCCTCGACATTCTCGACCTGCTCGGGGTCGATTACGAGGTCATGGGCGGGGTCGGGCAATGTTGCGGCGTGTATCAATATCGCGGCGGCGATTTTGTCGCGAACAACAAGGTCGCCTACGCGACGATCGACGGGCTGGCGTCGGCCGGGGCCTCGACCGTGCTGTCCTGGTGTCCGTCGTGCCAGATCTCGATCGGCGAGGTGTCGCTGCCGAATTATGAGATGCAGTTCGGCAACAAGCCGTTCGACCTGAACCCGTTCCTGACCTTTCTCGCCGCCCATGCCGACCGCCTCGCGGCGCTGATGAAGCGTCGAGTCGAGAAGCGGATCGCGCTGCACGAGAGGCCGGTGTTTCCCGAGGTCATCGCCGCGGTCAAAAAGCTGCTCTCGATCATCCCCGGCGCCGAGCTGGTCGAGATCGACGTGCCGCGGGTCGGCACCCAGGCCAACAGCCTCGCGCAACTGCCGGAACTACAAGCGCGAGCTGGTGCAACGCGAGCTGGCCGCCGTCGCCGATGCCGGGGTGACGACGCTGGCGACGATCTACCACGCCTGTCACCGCGAGATCTGCGACGCCGGCGAGGGGCGCAGCTTCGAGATCGTCAACTTCATGGAGCTGCTCGGCGAGGGGCTCGGTCTCGACAGCGAGGATCTCTACAAGCGCCTCAAGCTGATCGGCGACATCGACCAGATCATCGTCGAGACCGCGCCGCAGATCGAGGCGCACCGCCTCGATCTCGACACGGTGCGCGACGCGCTGTTCGCCGAATTCGGCGCGAAGGGCGGGCTGAGACGCGGCCTACTGCTTTCCGGCTGTCGCGGATCGCGCGCCAGATGCGTTCGGGGGTGGCCGGCATGTCGATGTGCTCGATGCCGAGCGGGGCCAGCGCGTCGAGGATCGCGTGCACGATCGTCTGCGGCGCGGCCGATGCACCCGGCCTGTCCCGCACCCTTGACGCCGAGCGGGTTGCGCTCGGTCGGCACCCCGGCCAGCGTGACCTCCAGCGGCGGCAGGTCGCCGGCGCGCGGCAAGCGCGTAATCCATCAGCGAGCCGCTCAGGAGCTGCCCGGATTCGTTATCGTAAACCGTGCGTTCGAGCATCGCCTGGCCGATCCCCTGCGCCAGCCCGCCCTGGACCTGTCCCGAAGTCAGCATCGGATTGATCAGGCGGCCGTAATCGTCGATCGCGATGTAGCGTTCGAGCGTCACCGCGCCGGTTTCCGGGTCGATCTCGATCTCGGCGGCATGGCACCCGTTCGGGAAAGTGAACAGATCCGAAGTCGTTATAGGCGTCGGCGTCGAGACCGGGCGGCATGCCGTCCGGCAAATTGGCCGGGTCGCGCGACGCCGCGGCGATTTCGAGCAAGATCGATGCCGCGCTCGCCGCCGCCGACCGTGAACCGGCCGTCGGCGAACGATACCTCGTCCGGATCGGCCTGCAGCAGGTGGGCGGCCAGGACCCGTCCCTTGGCGATGACCATCTGCGCCGCCTGATGGAGGGCCGCGCCGCCCATGTGCATCGAGCGGGCGCCGCCATGCCCGTTGCCGCTTTTCACCTCTCGCGTATCGGCCTGGACAAAGCGGAAAGCCGCTGATCGGCAAGCCGAGCAGATCGGCGGCGATCTGCGGGAAGCTCGTCTCGTGGCCCTGGCCGTTCGATTGCGTGCCCAGCACCAGTGCCACCCGCCCGTCCGGCTCGAAGCGGATTTCGGCGCGCTCGCCCGGCGTGCCGCGCGAGGTTTCGAGAAAACAGGCGATCCCGAGACCGCGCAGCCGGCCGCGCGACGCCGCCTCCTGCCGCCGCTCGGCAAAGCCGCCGGCGGCGATGCGCGTCGGCGATGTCGTCGAGATTGGCGGCAAAGCGGCCGCAATCGATCTGACGCCGAGACCGCTTTGATACGGAAAGCGGCGGATCACGTTGCGCCGGCGCAGTTCGATCGGGTCGATGCCGAGTTGCCGCGCGGCGCGATCGACGAGGCGCTCGGTCAGGTAATTGGCCTCGGGTTTGCCGGCGCCGCGATAGGCGTCGATCGGCACGGTGTTGGTAAAGACGCCTGATACCGCCATGAACACGGCGGGAATGTCGTAGACCCCGCCCATCGCGCTGGCCGGCGAGTTCGTCGAGCTGCCGGGTCCGTTGGTCGAGAGATAGGCGCCGAGATTGGCGACCGTATCGACATCGAGCGCGAGAAACCGACCGTTCGCATCGAGCGCGAGGCGGGCACGGGTAACATTGTCGCGGCCCTGCGCGGAGGTGAGAAAATCCTCGCCGCGCTCGGCGACCCAGCGGACCGGCCGCCCGAGGCGACGCGCCGCCCACAGCACGAGCACCCATTCGGGATAGAGAAAATTCTTGGTCCCGAACCCGCCGCCGACATCGGGCGCATGCACCCTGATGCGCTCGGGCGGCACGTGAAAGACGGCATTCGCGAGCTGGTTGCGGATCGAGTGGACGCCCTGCCCGGTCAGCAGCAGGTCGAATGCGTCCGAGGCGGCGTCGTAGCTGCCGATCGCGGCGCGCGGCTCTATCGGGCACGACGACGAGACGGTTGTTGACGAGCGCGATCTCGACGGTATGCGCCGCCGCGGCGAACGCCGCCTCGACCGCCGCCTTGTCGCCGCGCTCGAAGCGATAGGACAGATTGCCGGGCGCCTCGTCCCACAGCAGCGGCGCGCCGGGGGCGAGCGCCGCCACCGCATCGACGACGGAAGGCAGCGGGCGGTACGCGACCGCGATTTGCTCGGCGGCGTCGCGCGCCTGTTCGCTGCGTGTCGGCGACGACGAACGCTACCGGATCGCCGACATGCCGCACGCGGTCGCGCGCCAGCGCGGGGCGCGGCGGCACGATCATCGGCTCGACGGTCGCGACCTGCGCGATGCAGGGCAGACTCCCGATCCCGTCCGCGTCGAGGTCGGCGGCGGTGAAGACGCCGCGCACGCCCGGCATCGCGCGCGCGGCGGCGGTGTCGATGCCCGTCGATCAGCGGCGTGCGCCGTGCGGCGAGCGCACGACGACCGCATGCAGCTGGCCTGGCGGGGAAAAATCCTCGACATAGCGCCCTGTGCCGGTCAGGAACCTCTCGTCTTCGAGACGGCGCAGCGAGCGTCCGATATGATCGCCGTCCATGCCCTGCTCCGCTCGGTTGTGGCCGGAATAGAAATGGGGCCGGAGCGGTGCCGGACGAAAGCCTTTCTGTGCGGCGCTGCTACCGCTACACTTGTTTTATTATGGGTGCGGGGGCCTGTCATGGGGGAGCGGCGCTTTGTCGTCGAATTGATCAAACCGTCGCATTACGACGATGACGGCTACGTCATCCAGTGGGTGCGGTCGTGGATCCCGTCGAACTCGCTGGCGTGCCTCTACGCGATCGCGCAGGACGCGGCGGCGCGGCGGCGCTCGGTCCCGATGTCGCGATCGAGATCAACGCCTATGACGAGTGCCACACGGTGATCCCGATCAAGCGCATCATCCGGCGCATCAAGGCGGCCGATGGCGGGCTCGTGTGCCTGGTCGGCGTGCAGTCGAACCAGTTTCCGCGGGCGGTCGATATCGCGCGGCAGTTTCGCGCGGCCGGCGTGCAGGTCGCGATCGGCGGATTTCACGTGTCGGGCTGCCTGTCGATGCTGCCGGAACTGCCGCCCGACATCGCCGCGGCGCGCGACATGGGGATCGCGCTGTTCGCCGGCGAGGCCGAGGGAAGGCTCGACCGGGTGTTCGCCGACGCGCTCGCCGGAGAGTTGAAGCCGGTCTACAATTTCATGAACGATCTGCCCGGGTTGCAGGAGCAGGTCACGCCGTTTCTGCCGATCGAGATCGTCCGGCGCTATAACGAAACGCTGGGCGCGTTTCGACGCCGGGCGCGGCTGCCCGTTCCAGTGCAGTTTCTGCACGATCATCAACGTGCAGGGGCGGAAAGTCGCGCTGGCGCGACGCCGACGATGTCGAGCGTCTGGTGCGCGCCAATATCGCGCAGGGGGTCTATCGGTTCTTCATCACCGACGACAATTTCGCGCGCAACCGCAACTGGGAACCGATTTTCGACCGCCTCATCGAGATGCGCGAGAAGGAAGGGCTGAAGCTGCATTTTCTGATCCAGGTCGATACGCTTTGCCACCGCATCCCGAACTTCATCGAGAAGGCGGCGCGCGCCGGTTGCAGCCGGGCCTATATCGGGTTGGAAAACATCAACCCCGACAACCTGCTGGCGGTCAAGAAGAAGCAGAACCGGGTGCACGAGTATCGCCAGCTGTTCCTCGAATTTCGCAAGCATAAGGTCATCACGTATGCGGGGTATATCCTCGGTTTTCCGAACGACACGCCGGAGCGGATTTTCCGCGACATCAAGACCGTGCAGGACGAATTGCCGGTCGATGTGCTCGAATTCTTCATCCTGACGCCGCTGCCGGGCTCGGAGGATCACCAGAAGAATTATAAGGCCGGGGTCTGGATGGACCCGGACATGAACAAATACGATCTGGAGCACGTCACCGCGCATCATCCGACGATGAGCGACGCGGAGTGGCAGGAGCTCTATCGCAAGGCGTTCGACATCTATTATTCGCCCGAGCATATCGAGCGCATGTTCCGGCGCGCCAAGGCGTCGGGCATGAAGCCGATACGGCTGCTGAACCACGTCCTGCAATTCTATTTCATCTTCAAGCAGGAGAAGGTGCACCCGCTGCAGGGCGGCTTTTTCCGGCGCAAGATCCGCACCCAGCGTCGCTCCGGCCTGCCGCGCGAAAACCCGCTGATCTTCTATCCGCGGCGGGTCTGGGAGGTCGCCGAGACGCATGGCAAGCTGATCGCCTATTACTGGTTCCTGCACCGGCTGCGCAAAAAGGTCGAGCGCGACGCGACCCCGTATCACGACCCGGCCCTGATAATGCCGGAGCCGGAGAAGAGCGCGGCTGAAGCGCCAGCCCGAAACGGCGGTGGCGGCGTAAACATGCCGTGTGCCGTCCGTTTTCTGCCTTGGCAGAACGGCGGGTCCAGAACGGCTGCATCTATAGTACGGAGGATGCTCCGTTCGGTCCTGCTTGTCACATTGCCAGCGGCCTATCCGGCGGCAGCGGAAATGTTCGGCCCGGATTATCGGCCATGCGGCGATCGGCCGAACACGCTTGCCATTGTCGAGTGCGTGCAGGCAAAAACCAAGGCGTGGGATCAGCGGCTGAATGCAGCCTACCAGGCGCTGCAGACCCGGATCGATCCCACTCAGCGCCAGCCGCTGCTGACGGCGCAACGGCTATGGGTTCAGTGCCGGGACGCCAATTGCGGATTTTACGGAGCTCAGGAAGGTTCAATCCGACAGGTGCAAGCCGCCGAATGCACGCGCGCGATGACCGAAGACCGGGCGCGGGAACTGCAACGGGCGATGAAGTTCGACTGAGGTGGGGTGTTGAAACACCTGCTAACCGGGTTCTCGCGTCTCGAGTGCTTGGACCCGCCGCATCGAAACCGCGGAAAGTCGAGACACATCTCTCAGGTCCGAAAGCCGGATAAATGGGTCCCGGCTTTCGCCGGTGCTGAAATGTAGGGTCGGGCCCGCTGAGGCCCGCTACGACTGGGTCTATTGCGCGGCGGCGCGCATCGGGAGGTGCGATTTCAGGAAATTGCGCACCTTGTTGATCATCCGCTGCCTCAGCTCCTCCGGCTCGCGCCACGGGAAGACCGTGATCTCGGCGTTCGGCGCCAGCGAGGCGACATCGATCGAGGTCTGCAGCGGGTGCGACGGCGTGTCGTCCGGCAACACCAGGATCGGGGTCCGGCAGTTCTTGATGAACTCGCGCGGCACGCTGTAGAGGAAGTCGGGCTGCTCCCGCCACAGGCTGTTGAAGTATTTCTCGATCGTTTCGTCGCTCACCTCGGGCCGGCGCTTCTTGAAGTCGGGAAGCCAATTGTCGCGGCTGTGCCGGATCATGACCCCCGGGTCTTCCGCACGCTCGCCGACCGTCTGGCAGAACACCGCGGCGACGACGCGATCGGGCGCCCGCTGCAACAGCTTCCCGGCGAAGCAGCCGCCGATGCAGTAGCCCATAAAGAAGAATTCGCGGATGCCGAGATGGTCCATCAGCCCGAGCTGGTCGTCGGCGAAGGCGTCCCAGGCTTTTTCGGTCGGCACCGGCCCCTCCGACTCGCCGCCATTGGCGTTGCGCTGGTCCATCGTGATGCAGCGGAAATCGTTCTTGAATTCCTCCATCGCGTTGATCACGGCGGTCGGCCACATCGCGACCCGCGAATTCAGGCCGCCGCCCGGCGTGACCAGCAGCGGAAACCCGGACCCGACCTCCTCGTAACGGATGCGCACGTCGCCCTTTTGGTAAAACGGCATGGCGGTTCTCCCTTTCTCGACCGCAAGCGCCGGAAGCGCTTGCCCGCCGGGTTTTCGCATGGAATTCCGCGCGCGTTCAACCGCGGCCGTCGCCGCTTGATCAGCTGAACATTTCGATCGAGCCGTCGAGCGCCATCAGCCCGGTCTCGACCCCCAGCTTCGGGTGGCGCTGCGCCGACCTCCTGACGGAATTGCGCGAGCGCCTTTCGGTGCGTCTCGGTTTCGCGCGCCGGGTCGGAGACCGCCGCCTCGCCGTAGGCGATTTTCGCGGCGCCGCAGTCGCGGTGATCGATCGCGATGACCTTGTCGATCTGGTGCAGCTCGATCGAGGCGGCGAGATTGTCCCAGAACGTCTTGTGCCAATCGGCGAATTTCGGCGCGACGACGCCGATCGCGGCGCCGGCGAAGACGAACTGGCTGAATTTCCCGGTCAAGCCGTGCTTCGCCGCATAGGCGCACACCGGCTCCTGGGTGCGCGGATCGATGCAGGCGAGGATCATCGCCTCGTATTTCCCGCTCGCCGCCCGCGCCAGCGGCGACGCCGCGGCGAGCAACAACCCGGCCCCGGCCGACCGCAGCAGCCAGCGCCGGTCGAGAGCGGGCGCGACCCGCGCCGCGCACGAGCAGCCGGGACCGTGATCGATTTCCGTCGGCAGCGACATCGCGACCTCCTCTAAATTGTGTCGCAAAAGCTGTCGAATGGAAGGCAGCTTAGCCGAACGTGTTTATTGTTTTGCTTACCGTGTTTGCTCGCGGCGAGCCCCCGAAGGGCGCCCGCGAGTGCCGCGTCCGGTCACTCGATCGCTGATGGTGGGGTATCTTTTCACGGCGGGCACCCCGCCGATCCGATCTGTCGTTCTGGCGTCACTTGCTCGCCCGGAAACTGGAACAGCGAATTTGGAGACACCGAACAGGGAACGGCGAAATCGCACGAGCGGTCAAATCACGAGAAACGTGTCGAACTGTCGATTTCGCCTCACCCCCTTCTCCGGCGCCCGTGCCCATGCTCTCTCAGCGGGAGGAGCATGGGTATCCATCACGGCTCTCATGATCGCAGCGGCACTCAAGCCAAGGCCGCGCCCGTCCAGAGCGCGAGCCACCTCTACACGAAGTGAAATCAGCTCCGGTGAGTACCGGCTTATTGGTCAGGTTCGCAATCAGTGTCGATCCCTCCCGAACGCGTGCCATTCGCGTCCCAGAAGAGTTGGCCTGTCGCCTGGTTGTAGATCAGCGTCTCATTCGCTCTCGTCGCAGTCGACCCGAGTACAAAATCTACGCCAGCCTGGGCCAAGGTGCCGGTTCCGACCCCTGCTCCGAAACCGCTGTTCTCGAAGCTGAAGATATCGTCCACCGGACTGAAATCGCTGATCGTGTCACCTGCCTGCGCCGTGCTGGCGAAGAAGAAGTGTCTTGCCCAGGACCCCCGAAATGCACGAAATTGACGTCGCAGTCGCCCGCAACGTATCGCCCGCCGACCTCCAACAAGTTGCGATGTATCCTCGGCGACGCCGCCGACAAACACGGTTGCGCCGTCATCCGTCAAGGTCACGACGACGGAGCGGATTTGTCGCTTCGCCGTATCCATACCCGTCCCCGTCCAAGTATCCTTGCCGCCCTGAGAGTGTCATTGCCTGACCCGCCGGACAGGGTATTTGCGGCGCTATTGCCGACAAGAACATTGTTCAGGCTGTTACCGGTGCCGTTGACGGCAGCAGTGCCCGTAAGTGTGAGGTTCTCGACAAAGCTGGGAAGGGTGTAGCTGACCGTACTCTGGACAGTGTCGATCCCGCCGGCGTCGATCGCGCCGCCCACAACGGTCGTCTCCCAGACCGCGTCAAGCGCGCTGTCGACGATATAGGTGTCGTTGCCGGAGCCGCCCAGCATCGTATCGCCGCCGATACCCCCGTCCAGGATATCGTTGCCGTCCCCACCTTCAAGAATATCATCGCCGCCAAGCCCAAAGAGGCTGTCGTTGCCGCCGAAGCCCCGGATCGTGTCGGCGTTTGCGGTTCCGGTGAGTGTGTTGTTCAGCGCCATCGCCGTCGATCGGCAAGGATGCCGGAGCGGAGCCGATCAGGTCGAGCTTGACATTCGTCGTTGCCGACCGACCGCTGAAACGTTGTCGGGCCGAGACCGGCTCCGGAGAATGTCACCGTGTAGTTACCGGCAGGCACGAGGAGCTGATAGCCGCCGGCCGGGGCAGTGGTTGTTGTGTAAGTGAATCCCGGTGGAGCTTACCGCCGTCACCGAGAGACCCGCGAGCGCCTCGCCGACATCGTAGAAGTGGTCGCCATCCTTGTCGTCGAAGGCCACGCCTGTGATGAACGAGCCGGTGCCGGAATAGGCGAAGTCCTGCGTCACCATTGCGACGTTGTATGCTCCAAACTGCGCCTACTTCGAAGCCGATCCCGACCTCCTTGAAGCTCGATCTGAGGATGTTGGCCCGGTGGCCGCTGCTGTTCATGAAGGCGGCGTGCAGGCTGTCCACCTCATCCACATAGCCCGCCGGATTCCGGTGCTCGTGTAGCCGATATTCTCGCCCGCGCCCCAGGAGCCGGTGAACTTATAGCCGGCTGCCTGCATCCGCATCCCAGGGCTCGTGCCGTTAATGCCCGTGTGGCTGAAGCTGTCCGTTTCCAGCATCCAGGCGCTGTGATCTTCGGACGAGTCGTTGAGGTAGGTATTGAACGCGAGCGGTTGGGCGCCGACTTTTGCCCGCTCTGCGTTGATAAGCTCAAGCATGTACTGCTCGTACGCGCTGGCATCCGACATCAAGAGTCCCCCTTTAGAGTGGAAGTTCAGGAAGCGAATAGGCACTGAATGCGAGGTGCGCCCTGGTCACCAATTCTGTCTTGACTGATAGGTTTCCCCAATCTTGGCATAGAGCCTAGGCAGCGCTACCGTGGCCTACGCGAGTGCCAAATGTCAACTCCGGTTAATCTTGATACACTAGGTAGTCTATTCATCCATCCTGATAAAGCTGCGCGATCGCCTGCGGCCCAGCAGGATTTGCCGCGCGACCGCGTCGTCGTGATCGCGGGCCTGTCGGGCGTCGCGTAACTCGTCGCTCGCCGTCGACGAGGTCTATGCCGGAGGGCCGCGATTTGATCGAGGGCTGTCGCCGGCGATCTCGCGATAGAGAACCGCGGCTGATGCGTGCTGCCGCTGCTTTTCCCGGGCCTAGCGCCGGGGCGAGCGCAGCGCCGGTCGAGATATCGGCAGAGGCACATGCGGCCGACGTACAGGCGATAGAACGGGAACGGGTTTCGCCGGGCGCCGCGGTTGCAGTCGCAGCAGCACCCAGATGGCCGCTTCCGCCCCGATCAAAAGCCACGCCCAGATCATCAGGTGATGGCATGAAGCCACCGAAAGACGTGCAGTCGTGGCCACTCCACCCAAATAAATCCGCTCCATGATTGTCCTTCCCGGGATCCCGCCGCAGCTGGTGCCTGCGTTGCATTCGACTGAAAGGCTAACAGTGGCGGCGATTACTTTTGCTCCGGGTTTGACTTAAGAAAAAACTCCGGCGCCCCGGGACGCGCCCGGATCGCCTCGATCCAGAACCCGGGAGGGTCGCCGGCGGGGTCGTCGGGCGGAACGATCCGGGTCCATTCGCGGCAATCGATCAGCACCATCGGCGCGTGGCCGGCGGGCGGCTCGGCCGGGCCGCAGCGCCCGGTCGCCGCGAACGAGGCCGCCCGCTGCGCGATCAAGGCGGCGCTGAATTGCTTGTTGCCGCGCGCGTTCTGCCACCGTTCCCAGCGCGTGCCGCCGAGTTCGCGCGTGAAATAAAACCGCTCGACATGATCGGCCGTGTCGCGGTCGGCGCCGCCGTAATGATCCGAAATCAACGAGGTCAGCGTCACCGGCGAGCCCTGACCCGGGCCGGCGCGATACGCGAACGGCGCGACGCGCCAAATCGTCAGCGCGGAGTTGAGCCGCGTCGGGCACGCCACGCCATGGCCCCGGGCTGCATCGAGCCGGGCGGCATTGAGCCGGGCAACGGTCTGCCCGCGCAGCTCCTCCGGGCGGCTCGGATCGAATTCGAGGATCAGCCACGATCGCCGCAGCGCCTCCGGCCCGACTTCGCCGCGGCATTCGCCGACCCACAGGGCAAAGCCGCCGCCGCTCCTCGGTCGCGCCGAACGAGACTGCGCCGGAGGAGATAATGGCGACATCGCCGCCGTCGCTGCCACGATCGAAGGCACCGAAGCGGCGACCGCCGGTGCCGAAATCGAACGAATGCTCGACGACGATCCCGAGCCCTTCCGTCTCGACCGGATATGAATCGTGCCGCTGGTAACCGAACGGCTCAGCGGCGCGGTGCTCGGGAGAGGGGTGATCGTGCTTGTGGTACGGCAGCCGCTCTCCGGGTCGCAGATCGCGCTGGCGCGGGCACGCCGCCTGGCCGTCCAGCGGATTGCGGCCGCTCCGCACCGCTCCGGCTTCGTCGAGACAGACGTTCTGGATCATGAAGTCGCGCACCGCTTCTTCGGCCGCGACAGGCCGGCCGCGCGTAAAAACCGCATCTGTCAAAAGGACGAGTACGATGGCGCCCGTTCGGAGCATCGCCCCGACACGCAAGCACACGAACTCGCGAACACAAGGAGATGCCGAGGCCGCGCTTCATATCCGATGTCTCACGGCGCGACACCTCTTGCGGCCCGGACCGATATCTGGATGCAATGTAGATTGATGCTTGCGCCGTTTCCCCGGCGCGAGCCCGTATGATCGGCGCAAGGGATTGAAATGCAACGGGACGCCGCATCGCAACCCCCTGGATCGGCGACGTGACGATAGCCCGCCTGCCTTTCGCCCTGTCATTTGTTGCCCATTCGGCGGCGCTCGCGTTGCTCGCATGGCTCGGAAGCAGGCCACCGTCCCTCCCCGACCAATCCGCACCGCAGACAATCCCGTTGATCTTTATCGAACAAAGCCCCTCATCGGACCAGACCCCGCAATCGGACCAGACGACACCGGCAATGCCCGGCACCATCGCCACCGAGCCTTCAGAGGCGATCGAGCAAAACCCGTCATCGGCGGCAGCGGCCGAGCAACTCCCGTCATTCGACCGGCCGACACCGGCAATGCCCGGTACCATCGCCACCGAGCCTGCGGAGGCAACGGAGCAAAGCTCGTCATCTTCGCTGGCAGCCGAGGAAAATCCATCACTGGATTCGGCAAGACCGGTACCGCCGGTTGCGGCGGCTTCCGAGCCTACTGTGGCGCCGCATTCCTCAATGCCGGCCGCACCGGCCTTGGCACCGGAACCTCCCGCGGAAGAGCCGATTCCGATACCGCAGGAGAAACCGCCGCCCCCAGCTGCGCCGAAACCGGTCGCGCAATCGCAAAAGCCGGAAATGCCCGAGACCGCTCCGGAACCGCCTTCCCGCATGCCGGACAGCGCGAGCGCTGCACCTGCACCCCCGCAGATCAAGCGCCCGAAATCGCACAACCCGGCAAGGGCCTCCGCTTCGGCGCCGTCGGCCAGAATGGAACGCAAGCCGCCGGCACAGTCCTTCGCGGGCCCGACAGTGACACGGCAGGACGCGGCGCCGCCCACCGCCTTGCCGCCCGGCGCTCCGACCACCCAGCTAGCCGCCATTCCGCCCTCCGCGGGGGCCGCCCCGCCGCGAAGTCCGTCAACGGCGATCAGCGCGGATTACCGCATCGCACTCAGCAGCTGGTTGGAACGCCACAAGATCTATCCCGAGGCGGCGCGGCAGCGTGGCGAACAGGGCAGCGCGATCCTGCGGTTCCGGGTCGGCCGCGACGGCCGCGTTTTGGCGTATCATCTGGTGCAGAGCACGGGTCACGCAGCGCTCGATGCGGCCGTTAGCGAGATGATGCGGAGCGCAACACTGCCGCCTTTCCCCGCGAGCATGACCCAGTCCGAGATCGCCGTGTCCGTTCCGATCCGCTTCAGTCTGAGCGGTTGATGCGCAGCAGCGCTTGCGTCTCAAACATGGCCAACGCAGCCTGCGGAGATGCGGCGATTGTGCCGCCGCGGTAACGCAATCTGTGGTTTTTCTAAGCCGGATCGAACCAACGCAATCAGCGCATTCACGCTCGATGCGGATTCGGTCGGAGCGGCACCCTATATCATCCGACAGAGCGCGGGCGCCGGTTGGTGCTTGCACAGGCCGGAAGGAGAAACGTCATGACCGGGTGCATCGTCGGGTGGGCGCACACCAAATTCGGCAAGCATGAGGGGAGCGACATCGAATCGCTGATCGTCGAGGTGGCGCAGGGCGCGCTCGCCGATGCCGGGGTTGCGGCGGCCGATATCGACCAGGTATTTCTCGGCACGATGAACGGCGGCTTCGTCAAGCAGGAGTTCCCGGCTTCGCTGGTGTTCCAGGCCGACCCCGCCTTCCGCTTCAAGCCGGCGACCCGCGTCGAGAACGCCTGCGCCACCGGCTCGGCGGCGATCCACATGGGCCTCAACACGATCGATGGCGGAAGGGCGCGGCTCGTCCTCGTCGTGGGCGTCGAGAAGATGACCGAGGTATCGGGCGCCGAGGTTAACGACCTGCTGCTGCGCGCCTCGTACCGCAAGGAGGAGGACAATATCGAGGGCGGTTTCGCCGGCATCTTCGGCCAGATCGCGCAGAAATATTTCCAGCGTTACGGCGATCAGTCCGACGCGCTGGCCCGGATCGCCGCCAAGAACCACAAGAACGGCGTCGCGAACCCGATGGCGCAGATGCAGCGCGATCTCGGCTACGAATTCTGCCGCACCGTGTCGGAGAAAAACCCGATCGTCGCCGGCCCGTTAAAGCGCACCGACTGCTCTCTTGTGTCGGACGGCGCGGCGGCGGTCGTGCTCGCAGATACGCAGACCGCGCTGGCGCTGAAGAAGGCCGTCGCGTTCCGCGCTGCCGAGCAGGTCAACGATTTTCTGCCGATCAGTCGACGCGACATCGTCGCGTTCGAGGGGCCGGAACTGGCCTGGAAACGGGCGCTGGCGGCCTCGCGGCTCGGCCTCGACGATCTCGATCTGGTCGAGACGCATGACTGCTTCACGATCGCCGAGCTGATCGAATACGAGGCGATGGGTCTCGCGCCGAAAGGCGAGGGGGCGCGCGCGATCCTCGAAGGCTGGACCGAGAAGAACGGCCGCCTACCGGTAAACCCCTCGGGTGGTCTCAAGTCGAAGGGCCACCCGGTCGGCGCCACCGGCGTGTCGATGCACGTACTGGCCTCGATGCAGGTCACGGGCCAGGCCGGCGACATGCAGATCCCGAACGCCAAGCTCGCCGGCGTCATGAACATGGGCGGCGCCGCGGTCGCCAATTTTGTCAGCATCCTCGAACCGCTGCGCGCTTGACGCATGCCGCAGTGAGTTAGTGATCCACCCAAGCGGGGAGACCCGGCATGAACACGGCGAAAGGTTTTGTTGTACCCGCTGGCGGCGGCAAGCGTTTCGCTTCGCCGACAACAGGCCGCTCCTTTGCGATGAAGCTTCTCGGGCGTGAAACCGGCGAGAGCATAATGATGTTTGAGGAAACCTTACCTGCCGGCACGACAAGCCTCCATCATCTGCACCGCGACAGCGACGAGGTCGCCTGGGTACTTGCGGGCGAATTCACCTTCAAGATCGGCGACGAAGTCAGCGTTGGCGGACCTGGCACCTGCGCCTTCATGCCGCGTAATGTCCCGCATGCCTGGAAGAACAGCGGCAGCGAAACCGGCCGCGTATTGTTCCTCTATACTCCGGCCGCCGCCGGCGGCCTGATCGAGGCGCTTTCAGAGCACCGACCGAGTGGCGATGACGAGCGCGCCCGGCTTTACGAACGGCACAACTGGGAAATCGTCGGACCAAATCCACTCTGAGAAGGCAGCCTTGCACAGTGCGTCCTTAGGAGCGTCGGGATTTCGAGGCCGCGGAGTAATGGCATGACCAGCTTTCGGGCTTTGGTGCTGTACGAGGAGGGCGGGAAGGTCGTGCCGCGCCTCGAAAGCGTCGATAACTCGCGCCTGCCGCAAGGCGAGGTCACGGTGCGGGTCGAATATTCGACGCTGAATTACAAGGACGGCATGATCCTGCAGGGCCAGGGGCGTCTGGTGCGGCAGTATCCGCATGTCCCCGGCATCGATTTCGCCGGCACCGTCGAGGAATCGTCGTCGCCCCTGTTCAAACCGGGCGATGCGGTGATCCTGACCGGCTGGCGGGTCGGCGAAGTGCATTGGGGCGGCTATGCCGAGCGAGCGCGCGTCAGTGCCGACTGGCTGGTGCATCGGCCGGCGGGGCTGACCGCGAAACAAGCGATGGCGATCGGCACCGCCGGTTTCACCGCGATGCTGGCGCTGCTCGCGCTCGAACGCCACGGCCTCACACCGGATCATGGCGACGTGCTGGTCACCGGCGCCGCCGGTGGGGTCGGCAGTGTCGCGGTGTCGCTGCTGGCGGCGCTCGGCTACCGGGTCGTCGCCTCGACCGGGCGCTCCGAACTGCGCGACTACCTTGAAAGCCTCGGCGCGGCCGAACTGCTCGACCGTGCCGCGCTGGCTGCAAAGCCGACCCGGCCGCTCGATCGCGAGCGCTGGGCCGGGGCGATCGACGCGGTCGGCGGCAATACGCTGGCGGCGATCTTGACACAGCTCAAATACCGCGCCGCCGTCGCGGCGTGCGGGCTGGCCGGCGGCAGCGATCTGCCGGCGAGCGTTATTCCGTTCCTGCTGCGCGGCATCAGTCTGCTCGGCATCGATTCGGTGATGTGCCCCCGGAACGAGCGTGTCGTGGCCTGGGATCGCCTCGCGCGCGACCTGCCGCTCGATCGTCTCGACCGGATGACCGAAACGGTGCCGCTCGCCGACGTAGCGGCTCTCGCCCCGCGCATTCTCAACGGGGGGGTGCGCGGCCGGGTCGTCATCGCGATCGGCGATTCCGGAGTTGATCGAGGGTAAGTCTCGGGACAACTCCCGCCCGGCCGGCGTTTCACTGGAAAGCCGGTGTGGGTACAAGAGATGCTTAAGAAATCAGTGCAGAAACGCAAGCTCGCGGCGGCACAGCGAGGGCTGATCGTGCAACGGGTGCTGGTCGATCGCTGGACCCCGGAAGAGGCGGCGGCGCCGTTCGGCATTGACGAGCAGCATGTGGCGCGCCTGGTTGCCGCCTATCGGCGACACGGGATGGCGGCGCTGCGTGGGGAGAACGCGGTCGAGGGCGGGCCACGGAGGTGGATAAGACTCTGTCTCGGGTGGATCGGTGCGTCGCGGCGCGGGGGCGCTACGGACCCAGAGGCCGTCGCGGGGCGGGCCAACGGAACGCCTGATGAACCGATCCGGCGTTGGCGCTGGTACTAGCAGCCCGAACGCCGGATAATGCCCCGGTGATCGGTCGTCCTCCTGTCCCGGAGAGGGCGCCGCCGGGGGACGGGGTATGCGGGACACGACGATCGCCCGGCGGGTGCTGCTGGCGCTTGTCGCCGGCATCGCGATCGGCGGGTGGGCTGCCGACGCGGCGGAGCCGCGCGCGCGAACGGAGCGCAAGCGGCTAGGCGACGTCCCCAAACCCAAACGCAAGCCGCGCACGGTTGCGCTCGATCCCGGACACGGCGGCGTCGATCCCGGCGCGATCAGTCCGCACGGCATTAAGGAAAAAACCGTGACGCTGGCGATGGCCCGCGAACTGGAGCGTCAGCTGAAGGCGTCGGGCCGGTATCGGGTCGAGCTGACCCGGCGGCGGGATGTCTTCGTTAAGCTGCGCGAACGCGTCGCGCGGGCGCGCCGCTACCGGGCCGAGCTGCTGTTGTCGATCCATGCCGACGCGCTGCCCGAAGCGGCAATCGGCGGTCTGTCGGTTTATACGCTGTCGACCGAGGCCTCCGACCGCGAGACGGCGCTCCTGGCCTCGCGCGAAAACCGGGACGATTTCGTCCCCGGCGTCAAGCTCTCGAGGCAGCCGCCGGTCATCGGCGCAATCCTGCTCGATCTCGCGCGGCGGGAGACGGACAAACGCTCGCTTGCGCTGGCGCGCGCGCTCGTCGCCCAGGCCGGCCGTGACGTCCGGCTGCTCCCCAAGCCGCACCGCTCGGCGGATTTTGCCGTGCTGAGCGCGCCCGATATACCTTCGGCCCTGGTCGAGATCGGCTGCCTGTCGAATCCGGAGGAGGAAAAGCTGCTGCCGACCCGTTCCCATCAGCGCCGGCTCGCTCAGGCTCTGGTGCGCGCGATCGACGATTATTTCGAAGGACTGGTGCGGACTTGATCCCGTTATTTTCCGGATTTTCCGGCCCGTTAATTGCCGAATAGTCAGTGCAGTTCGACGCCAGCCTCGCGCATCGCCGCAAGCGCCCGGGACAGCGAGCCGTCGAGGTCGATGGCGCGCGACGCCTCGAGATCGACCACCACCGCGAACCCCGCTGCGCGCGCGTCGATCGCCGAGTAGAACACGCAGAAATCGGTTGCCAGACCGCACAGCGTTACCCGCTCGAAGCCGCGCTCGCGCAGGTAGCCGGCGAGACCGGTCGGCGTTTTGCGGTCGTTTTCGCGAAACGCCGAATACGAGTTGATCGTGCGGTGGAAGCCCTTGCGAATGACCAGCTCGGCATGCGGAACGTCAAGACCAGGGTGAAACGCCGCCCCCGGAGTGCCCTGCACGCAATGGTCGGGCCACAAGGTCTGCGGGCCGTAATCGAGTTCGACCGTGTCGAACGGCGCGCGCTCCACATGGGCGCTCGCGAACGAGGTGTGCCCCGGCGGATGCCAGTCCTGGGTGATGGTGACATGCGCGAAGCGCCGCGCGAGCCGGTTGACCGTCGGGATGATCTCGTCGCCGTGCGGCACGGCAAGAGCGCCGCCGGGGCAGAAATCGCGCTGCGGGTCGGTCACGATCAGCATGTCGTGCTCCCCTGGGCGCTCACCGGGCGAGACGTTCATCGTCCTCAGCCCCATAATTTCGGTTCGGGCGGATAGACCGTGCTGCCGTCGTAGCGCAGGCCGGGCACGCGGTCGGCGGCGAGCAGCAGCGGCGCGTCTAGATCCACGATTGCGGCCTGCTGCGCCACCAGCATCGCCGGCGCCATCGCCAGGGACGTGCCGATCATGCAGCCGACCATGACCGTGAAGCCGCGGTCGCGCGCCGCGGCGGCAAGCGCCAGCGCCTCGGTCAGACCGCCGGCCTTGTCGAGCTTGACGTTGACGGCGTCGTATTTACCAGCGAGGCGGTCGAGATCGGCCGTCGTATGACAGGCTTCGTCGGCGCAGATCGGGATCGGGTGCGGTACATGCGCGAGCGCATCGTCATGCTCGGCCGGCAGCGGTTGTTCGATCAGCGCCACTCCGAGCCCGGCCAGCGCCGGCATGACTTCCGACAGGTGCCGCTCGCGCCAGCCTTCGTTCGGATCGACGATCAGCCGCGCCGCCGGAGCCGCGTCGCGCACCGCGCGCACCCGCTCGATGTCATCGTCGCCGCTTAGCTTCAGCTTCAGCAGCGGCCGGTGCCGCTGCGACGCGGCGGCTTCGGCCATCCGTTCCGGCGTTCCGAGGCTCAGCGTATAGGCGGTGACGACGGGACGCATCGCGGCGATGCCGGCGAGGTCTGCGGCGCGGCAATTGTCGCGTTTGGCGTCGAGATCCCAGAACGCGCAGTCGAGCGCGTTGCGCGCCGCCCCGGGCGGCATCACGCGCTGCAATTCGCGCCGGTCGAGCCCGGAAAACACCGGGCCTTTCATTGCTTCGAGCGCGGCGACGACGCTGTCGATGCTCTCGCCATAGCGCGGATACGGCACGCATTCGCCGCGCCCGCGAAACTCGCCGTCGAAGATCTCGGCGATAACGACCTCGGCGCTGGTCTTGCTGCCGCGCGAGATCGCGAACGGCGCCGCCAGCGGCCACGCGCGCCGCGCGACCGTGAGACGCTGCGGGTGCGGCGCCATGCCGGCTCAGCCAGCCGGCCGATCGATGCCCAGCCGATCGACAATCGCGCCGACACCGGTGCGCATCGGATCGACGCAGGGGAGCCCCAGCTCGTCCTCGGTACGGCGCAGGTAGTCGCGCGCCGCCGCCGGGTCGAGCCCCGAGGTATTGACGCTGATCCCGATACAGCGGACAGCCGGGTTGGTCAGCTGCGCCGCCTCGACATTGCGCTCGATGCACAGCTTCAAGTCGGGGAGCTTGTAATTCGGCAGGCCGCGCATGTGCTTCCGGGTCGGCTCGTGGCACATCACCAGCGCGTCGGGCTGGGCGCCGTGGATCAGGCTCAACGTGACCCCGGCATAGGAGGCGTGAAACAGCGAACCCTGGCCTTCGATCAGGTCCCAGTGGTCGGGGTCGTTCGCCGGACAGAGCCATTCGACCGCGCCCGAGACGAAATCGGAGACGACCGCGTCGATCGAGACGCCGTCGCCGGCGATGAAGATGCCGGTCTGGCCGGTGGCGCGAAAATCCGCCTTGGTGCCGCGTGCCCGCATCTCCTTTTCGAGCGCTAGCGCGGTGAACATCTTGCCGATCGAGCAATCGGTGCCGACCGTTAAGAGGCGCTTACCGGGCCGCTTGATGCCGTTGCCGACCGCGAACTCGCGGGTCGGATGGCGCACGTCGTGGATTTGGCGTCCGAGCCCCGCCGCCGTCTCGCGCAATGCTGGTATGTCGGTCAGACGATGATGCAGCCCACTGGCCAGATCCATGCCGAGTTCCAGCGCGTGCAGCAGCAGGTCTTCCCAGCCCTCTCCGAGCACACCGCCGCGGTTTGTCGTGCCGACGATCATCGTCTTGACCCCGGCGCCGGCGGCCTCGTCGACAGTCATGTCGGGGAGCCGCAGGTCGGCCTTGCAGCCCGGCAGGCGCAGCTGACCGCGACAGATTTCCGGGCGCCAGTACGCGATCCCGTCGGCTGTCTTGGCCGCGAGCTGGTCGGGCGCATCGCCGATGAACAGCAGGTAGGGGGAGCGGATCGTCACGGGCCATCCTCCGCGCTGGGCGGCTTGCAGGGAGCCGCGCGATCTTAAGCATCCGAGCCGTGCGGAGAAAGAGCCGTGACGCACGTCGCAGTTGCGGGCGAACGGCGGCGGAGGGATGCGCGCAAGGAATGCCTGATATCCTAGGACATCCGGGATGCGCGCGGCGTCCCGAGCGAAAAATCCGACACAAGTATCGCCAAAGGAATGTGGTGAGGAGATTGGGACGGATCCCACCGCATACTTTCACGCTGCTCGCGAAAATCACTTGGTCGTCGACCTCAACCCGTCGCGACCCAAGTAGCTCGATCCATCGTAAGAGGGAATTTTGGGAGGCCGCCATGAAACGGCAAAAGTATGGTAACTGCCGCGCACTTTTGCTGTGCCTGTCCCTATCCGCGATCGGCTTTCTGACGCTCTCCGCCGGGCTGGCAGCGGACGCGAAATTCGTTGTCACGCCGGTCGTCGAAAAGAAGGTCAAGGAGCTTCCGGGCGGCGAGCTGTACTGGCTCGTCGAAAGCTTCCCGAGCCTGACTAAGGCGCAGGAGGCCGCCGGCTCGACCTCGCTCGCAGCCGAGATCAGCGGCAAGGCATGGCTGCTAACGTTGGGCAGCAAGGGGGCCGCGACACACGGCGGAACCAGGGTCGCCGAGGTCGGGCCAATCACCCGGATTTCCGCCCCGGAATATCTGCTCCGCATCAATCATGCCAGCGGGCCGCCGGGTGCCAAGACTCCGATCCACTCGCATCCGGGTTCAGAAGCATTCTATGTGCTGGCCGGGCGGGTGGGGCAGCGGACGCCGTACGGAACCGCCTATGCCGATGCGGGCCAGACGATGGCCGGGCGCGGACCCGATGTGCCGATGGAAGTGTTCAGCGCCGGCACTAGCAATCTCGACCAGATCGTCATGTTCGTGCTCGACGCGACGAAGCCGGCTTCCACCCCGGCTAAGCTCGATTGAGAGGGCGCTAAGGGCTTTACCTTCCTTGGATCGGCCTCGGCCGCGACCGCTTCGTTCAACGGCTAATATGTGCAGGCGCCGTTACGCCGCTTCGCGATTTGGGCCGTTGCCCCGCCCGGTTGGGGGCCACGACTAGAACGGTCACCTAACGCGAAAGAGCGGCCCGAGCCATTCGCGCAATGGATGCCTGACATACGGGAGGCATACGGGATGCCGGCCGCGTTCGAGGCGTAAAGTTTCACGAGAGTATCAGCAAACGCCAACGACGTTGGCGAGGAGGTTGGGATGAACCCCACCGCATATTTTCACCACCCGCGGCCCGCTCGTCCGCATGACGATGACGGCACGGCCGGGGCCATGGTGATCGCGATCCTGTTCGCACTGCTCGCGGCAATCAGCTTCGTTGTCGATCTCAGCCTGTCGCTGCCGGACTAGCCCGAGCCGCCGCCGGCCGGCAAATCGTGTCTGAAGCATTGTAGGCCAGGACCGCCGGGCTTTCCTGCTGGGAGATCATCCGGGTTGACGACCGGCCGGTCGGCAGCCACCGACCAACAAACATCGCCGTTTTGCATTTCACATCAAAGCCGGGATTGCGGTACCAAGGCCATCAGCAACAGAGAGAGATGCGGCGATGGCCCACGACCTGCTGATCAAGAACGGCACCGTGATCGATGGCACCGGAGCGCCGCGCCGCCAGGCCGATGTCGCCGTTAAAAACGGAAAAATCGCCGAAATCGGCAGGATCGGCGACGGCGCGGCGAAGGTCATCGATGCGGCCGATTGCGTCGTCGCGCCCGGTTTTATCGACCCGCACACGCATTACGACGCGCAGATCTGCTGGGACCCGGCGATCAGCCCGTCCTCGTGGCACGGCGTCACTTCGGTGGTGATGGGCAATTGCGGCGTCGGCATCGCGCCCTGCCAACCCGAGGCACGCGAAATCGCGATGCGCGATCTCGTCAATGTCGAGGGTATTCCGTTCGAGGTGCTCGATCGCGGCATCACCTGGGACTGGCAGACCTTCCCCGAGTTTCTCGACGCCGCCGAGCAGCGCGGGTCGGCCCTCAACCTCGCCTTTCTCGCGCCGCTTACCCCGTTTCCGCCATTGGGTCATGGGCGAAGCCTCGATGGAGCGCGGCGCCACCCGCGACGAGACCGTGAAGATCCAAGCGCTGCTGCGCGAGGCGGTCGGTCACGGCGCGTTCGGTTTCTCGACCACCGTGTTGAACCAGCACATGGGCTATCAGGCGCGTCCGCTGGCCTGCCGCAACGCCAGCCGCGACGAGCTCAGGGCCTATGCCAATACCCTGAAGGACGCCGGCAAGGGCACGATAGAGATCGCGCTGACGCAGAAGATATCCGTCCTCAGCGACGAGGAGGAAGACCTGCTCGGCTTTTTGTCGCGCGAGAGCGGCCGTCCGGTGACGTTCCTGGCGCTGTTTCAGCGCGACGACATCCCCGAGGCCTGCCCGGAGACGCGCCGCCTCGCCGCCGCTTATCCCGGTGTGACCCCGCAGACCTCGCCGCTCGCGCTGACCCGCGAGATCAACATGCGCAACCCGTTCTCGTTCGCGGCCTTAAAGAGCTGGGGCCGGGTGTTCGAGAACAAGTCGGAAGCGGCGCAACGCGCCGTCTACGCCGACCCGGCGTTCCGCAACGCATTCCGCGAGGAGATGAAGAAGGCGACCGGGTTCAGCGGCGATTGGCGCCGCGTCACCGTGCACGAGGTGCAGAAGCCCGAGCTGAAGCAGTACGAGGGCCGGACGATCGCCGATGTCGCGAAGGCGCGCGGCAAGGATCCGCTCGACACGTTCCTCGACCTGGCGTTGGAGGACGGGCTCGACATCGGCTACGTGCTGGCCCAGTTCAACGTCAACGAGAAGCTGGTCGCCGACAATTTGACCGACCCGTCGGTGCTGATCGCGTTGGGTGATGGCGGCGCGCATGTCGATATGCTGTGCGACGCCGGCTACCCGACCTATCTGCTCGGCACCTGGGTGCGCGAGCGCCAGATCATGACGCTGGAGCAGGCGGTAACGCGGCTGACTGCGCAGCCGGCCGATTTGTTCGGCATCAAGGGGCGCGGCAGGCTCGCGGTCGGGCAGGCGGCCGATATCGCGATCTTCGACCCGGACACGATCGGCTCGGCGAGCCGCGGCGAGCGCCGCTTCGACCTGCCGGGCGGCGCCAAGCGCATGGTCATGCCGTCGCGCGGCGTCGAATACACGATCGTCAACGGCGTCGTCGCCTACGCCGACGGCCGCGCCACCGGGGCAATTTCGGGCACCGTGCTCAGGTCGTAGTCGAACTGGCAAATTGGCGGGCGGCGAACCGGTCCCTAGCTCTCCGGCAAGCCGGCCTTGCGCAGCCCTTCGGCGAACCGGCCGAATACCTCGGGAGTCATCCCCTTGCTGACGCCTTGCATCATGGAAGCGACGGTCGGCTCGGGCATGGTTTTCCTGATCCGCCGCAGACACTCGCCGGCTTCTTCGAGCCGGCCCAAATGGCCGCATAGACTCAGCTTGTGACGCAGCGCCCACACGTCGGCGTTTTCGCGCAGCCTCTCCTCGGACCAGTACAGCCCTTCCTCGTATCGCCCCGCGGCCAAGTGGGCCAGAACCAGTGCCGAGTAGAAGGACCATATGGCGGGGTCACGCGGGCTCAGCCGGATTGCCTGGTGTGCCGACTGGATCGCCTCGTCGGGCCGATTGAGCCAGGCCAAAACCAGCGCGCGATGGCCCAAGGCGAGGCCAAAATTCGGGTTTACGCGGATCGCGTGTTCGAGGGCGCTGAGCGCGGCATGGTTGTCGCCGCTAAGCATCGATAGCGCCAGCCCGGCAAAATCCAGCACCCAGGGATCATCGCCGCCGGTGGCGATTGCCTGCCGTGCCATAAGGATCCCCTCCTCGGCCTCTGGACCTTCCGCCGTGATCCAGTACCGCAACAGCTGCATGCCCCGGCTCAGCGCGATTCTGGCCATGGCCATGGCGTAGTCCGGATCGAGCGCGAGCGCCTGCCGCGACAGTCGGATCGACTCCTCAATGGTCTCCTTGGTTCTCTTTGCATAAATCTGCGCCTGTGCGCGCAGGAAGAGATCGTAGGCGTCGAGATTATTGGTCGGCTTCCGGCGGGCACGCTCGATTTCGGCGAGGTGGAGCCGGGGCTCGATCGCGCCGGCGACGCCGCTGGCCACCCGGTCCTGCAAGTCGAACACGTCGTCGCGTGTGCCATCGAAGCGTTCGGCCCAGATGTGTGCTTCTGTGGTTGTGTCGATCAGCTGGCCGGCGATACGCACCCGGTCCGCCGATTTCCGCACGGAGCCTTCAAGGACATAGCGCACGCCCAACTCGCGCGCCACCTGCCGCACATCAATCGTTTTGCCCTTGTATGTGTAGCTGGAAGTGCGGGCGATCACGAACAGCCACGGGCAGCGCGCGATGGCGGTGGTGATCTCCTCAACCATGCCGTCTGCGAAATAATCCTGCTCGGGGTCGCCGCTCAGATTGATGAATGGCAGCACCGCGATCGACGGCTTGTCCGGCGGTGGCGCCAAGTCGGTAATGCGAATAGCGGTCGGCGTCGCCGAGTCCGGCAGTTCCGTGACCTCGCCGATGAAGCGGATGCCCTTACGGGTGATGGTACGGATCAGAAGCTGCGCCGCGCCATTGTCGCCGACCGCGCGGCGCACCGCGTTGATCCGCGTCGTCAGCGCCGATTCCGAGACAATCCGCCCGCCCCATACTTCCTGAAGCAGATCGTCCTTGCTGATGACCCGGTCGCGATGCTGAACGAGAAACGCGAGCAGGTCGAACGCCTTAGGCTCTAGACTGATGATTTCCCCGCCGCGGCGCAACTCGCGGCGCGCGAGGTCAAGCCGACAATCGCCAAACGCCAGTGCCATTGCCGGTCTCCCGGAGAGACCGCTCCGTCCGGATTCTTACCGGAATCATAACATTTCCGTAACGAAGAAAAAAGGTCGCCGTAAAGCTTGGGGCGCCCGTATGCGGTATGCGTCAGGTCCGGCACAGATGCCGGCACTCGCGCCGGTACGCCGAGATGGCGAATACCTTACTGGACAACGAACAGGTAAAGCCGATGAACAGCTTTGCGATTATTTTCGGCCACTGCGTGTGGATACCGCCGTCGCCGATGGCGGCGTTGGTTGCGCTTCACCTGTTTTTCGGGGTCGACATAAATACGAACTCCGAGCACGCCGCGGCCGAAACGGCTATTGCTCAGCAATATGTATCGACCGGAAAGACCGAGACCGAGGCGAAAAAGGCGGTAGCCGATCTCGACGCATGTTTCGGAACCTACGAAGTGCCGCCCGAAAACAGAAATTTTTCCGAGACAATAGCTGCCCCGCATCCGGCACAGCACTCGACCGCCAACCCGACAACTCCGCATCGGTGACGATGATTGCGGGAGCGGCTTGACACAAGGTGGGGACCCGGTTACGAAAAGGTGTTCGTGGTGATTTGAGCCGACCGGCTTGCGCGCCACGTTAAATAACGCGCTAAAAGGTCGGGGAGTCTGTCGAAACCCTGGCCCGCGCTGCGCCGGGGTTTTTTGTTGCGCTTCCCCCGGCAGTCGCGGGTCGTTCACCCGAGGAGGTCCGCGATGCCGAAGCCGATCCTGCCGCCCGAACTGGCCGCCGAGCTTGCCCCCGCCACGTTGCTGGTGCGCGGCGGCAGCGAGCGTAGCGCCTACGAGGAAACCTCGGAGGCGCTGTTCATGACCTCGGGCTTTGTCTATGGCACCGCCGCCGAGGCCGAGGCCGCGTTCAAGCAGGACGGCTCGCGCTACGTCTATTCGCGCTATCGCAACCCGACTGTGACGATGTTCGAGGAGCGCCTCAGGCTGATCGAAGGGGCGGAGGCCTGCCGCGCGACCGCGAGCGGCATGGCGGCGGTATTCGCGGCCTTGCTGTGCAAGCTGCGCGCCGGTCAGCGGGTCGTCGCCAGCCGTGCGCTTTTTGGTTCGTGCTACTACATCGTCGCCGAGCTATTGCCGCGCTACGGGGTCGAGACAGTTATCGTTGACGGGCGCGACCTCGGCGCCTGGGAAGAGGCGCTTGCGCCCGGCGCGGCGGTGTCGTTCTGCGAAAGTCCATCAAACCCGGCGATGGAGATCGTTGACCTCGCCGAAGTTGCGCGGCTGACGCATCGCGCCGGCGGCATTCTGGTCGTGGACAATGTGTTCGCGACACCGCTGTTGCAGAAGCCGCTGACGCTCGGCGCCGATGTCGTCGTCTATTCGGCGACCAAGCACATCGACGGGCAGGGCCGCGCGCTCGGCGGCGCGATCCTGGCCAGCGAGAAATACATCAAGGACGATCTCGGGCTGTTCTACCGCCACACCGGACCGTCGCTGAGCCCGTTCAATGCCTGGCTGCTGCTGAAGGGGCTGGAGACGCTGGAATTGCGCGTCGAGCGGCAATGCCGCACCGCACTGGCAATCGCGCGCTTTCTGGAAAGCCATCCGAAGATCGAGCGCGTCATCTATCCCGGCCTGCCGAGCCATCCGCAATACGAACTGGCCCGCCGCCAGATGACGGAGGGGGGCACGGTGGTCGCGTTCGACATCGCCGGCGACAAGGAAAGCTGCTTCCGCTTTCTCGATGCGCTTCTTCTGGTCGACATCTCGAATAATCTCGGCGACTCGAAGAGCCTGGTCACGCATCCCGCGACGACGACGCATTCGCGTCTCAAGCCCGAGGAGCGCGCCGCGCTCGGCATCGGCGACGGCCTCGTGCGCTTTTCTGTCGGTCTCGAAGCCGAAGTCGATCTAGTGGCCGATCTGTCGCGGGCACTGGAGGTCGTTTAACCCGGATTCCAGGGAACCGTCGGAATTTCCGGGGTTGGGCGATCCATTTTGTGCGGTGGCAGTCAGCAGGTAGCACACGATTATGGCACTTTTGCCGATGAGGGCCGGGTGTGACGGTCGCGCCGCTTCGCCCGGCCGGGTTTCTTGACAAGAGCGGGTGATCCGTGCCGTGTTCCGCGCTTTCCCGAGAATGCGCCGGACCCTGTCGATGCACGCCTATCGCACCCACACCTGCGCCGCCCTCCGCCTCGACGACGCGGGGGTGACGGCCCGCCTCGCCGGCTGGATGCATCGCAAGCGCGACCATGGCCAGCTGCTGTTCGTCGATCTGCGCGACCATTACGGCATCACACAATGCGTGATCGACGTGTCGTCGCCGCTGTTCGCGGAAGTGGACGCCCTGCGGCTTGAAAGCGTCGTGTCGTTCACTGGTCGGGTCGTCGAGCGCTCGCCGGAAACGGTCAACCCGAATTTGGCGACCGGCGAGATCGAGCTGGTCATCAATGCGTACGAATTGTTGTCGGCCGCCGAGCCGCTGCCGTTCCCGGTCAACAGCGACGCCGAATACCCGGAGGAGATGCGCCTCGCGTACCGCTTTCTCGACCTCAGGCGAGAGCAGGTGCACGCCAACATCATGCTGCGCTCGCATGTCATCGCGTCGATCCGCCGCCGCATGATCGACCAGGGCTTTAGCGAGTTCCAGACGCCTGTTCTGACCGCCAGTTCGCCGGAGGGGGCGCGCGATTATCTGGTGCCGAGCCGGCTGCATCCGGGGACGTTCTATGCGCTGCCGCAGGCGCCGCAGCAGTTCAAGCAATTGCTGATGGTCGCGGGGTTCGACCGCTACTTCCAGATCGCACCGTGCTTCCGCGACGAGGCGAGCCGCGCCGACCGTTCGCCGGGCGAGTTCTACCAGCTCGATTTCGAGATGTCGTTCGTGACGCAGGAGGACGTGTTCGCGGCGATCGAGCCGGTCCTGCATGGCGTATTCGAGGAATTCGGAGAGGGCCGGATGGTAACGCCGCCGCCGTTCCCCAGGATCACCTTTGCCGACGCCGCGCTCAAATACGGCACCGACAAGCCCGATCTGCGCAACCCGCTGATCATCGCCGATGTCTCGGAGGTATTCGCCGGCTCGAATTTCCGCGCGTTCCGCCGCGTCGTCGAGAATGGCGGGGTCGTGCGGGCCATCCCGGCGCCCGGATCGGCGTCGCGGCCGCGTTCGTCGTTCCAGGACCGGATGGATGCCTGGGCGAAGACCGAAATGGCCGCGCCGGGCCTGGGCTATATCATTTTGGAGCCGGGCGAGACGGTCGGAAAACCGGCCGGGCGCGGGCCGATCGCGAACAATCTCTCGCCCGAGGAAATCGCGAAAATCGCCGAATTGAGCGGGGCCGGGGCCGGTGACGTCGTGTTTTTCGCGGCCGGATCGAGGCCGGAGGCCGAGAGGCTGGCCGGCGCGGCGCGGATGCGGATCGGCCGCGAACTGGGCCTCGTCGAGGAGGGCGCGTTCCGCTTCTGCTGGATCGTCGATTTCCCGATGTACGAGCGCAACGAGGAAACCGGGCAGATCGAATTCAGCCATAACCCGTTCTCGATGCCGCAGGGCGGCCTCGAAGCACTGGAAACACAGGACCCGCTCTCGATCCTCGCGTATCAGTACGATATCGTCTGCAACGGCATCGAATTGTCGTCGGGCGCGATCCGCAATCACCGCCCCGACATCATGTACAAGGCTTTCGCGATCGCCGGCTATTCGGCGCAGGAGGTCGAGGAGCGGTTTGGCGGAATGCTGAAGGCGTTCCGCTTCGGCGCGCCGCCGCATGGCGGATCGGCGCCGGGCATCGACCGCATCGTGATGCTGCTCGCCGACACCCCGAACATCCGCGAGATCATCGCCTTCCCGATGACCCAGCAGGCCGAGGACCTGTTGATGCAGGCCCCCGCCCCGGTGCCGCCCGCGCGCCTCAAGGAACTGCACATCCGGTTGGACCTGCCGCCGCCGAAGGGGCGGTAATGCATACGTGAAAGGCCGGATGCCGCCCAAGGAATCTCGATGAGAGGGGGACGCCTTGCCGGCGCGAGATTGCGCCGCTGCGTTCGGAATGACATTTTGGGGTGCTGTCATTCACGAGCGCGGAGCCTGACATGACCACCCGTCCACCGGCCGAGATCGGCATGTCGCTCGACGAAGTCGATACCCCGGCTCTGATTGTCGATCTCGATGCGTTCGAGCGCAATCTGAAGCGGCTCGCCGAGCGGGTCGCCGGCCGGGGAGTGCGGCTGCGGCCGCACGCCAAGACGCACAAATGCCCGGTGATCGCGCTGAAACAGGTGGAACTCGGCGCGGTCGGCGTCTGCGTGCAGAAGGTCAGCGAGGCCGAGGCGATGGTCTATGGCGGCGTGCGCGACGTGCTGGTCACCAACGAGGTGGTCGGAAGGCAGAAGCTGCGCCGGCTGATGTCATTGGCGCACACGGCGAATGTCGGGGTGTGCGTCGACGACCCGGCGCAGATCGCCGATCTCGACGCGGCGGCGGGAGAGGCCGGGGTGGCGAGCCTGCCGGTGCATGTCGAGATCAATATGGGTGGCAATCGCTGCGGCGTCGAACCCGGCGAGCCGGCGCTCGATCTGGCGCGGCGCATTGGCGACAGCCGTCATTTGCGGTTTGCCGGGTTGCAGGCCTATCACGGCTCGGCGCAGCATCTGCGCGGCTGGGACGAGCGGCAAAAGGCGATCGCCGGCGCGGTAGAGAAGACGGCGACGACGCGCGACCTGCTGAGCGCCAACGGCATCGCGTGCGACAACATCACCGGCGCCGGCACCGGCACGTTCGAGTTCGAGGCCGGCAGCGGCGTCTACACCGAACTGCAATGCGGCTCCTATGTCTTCATGGACGCCGATTACGGCCGCAACCTGGACAGCGACGGCCGGCAGACCGAGACCTTTGAGCATTCGCTGTTCGTCTGGGCGACGGTGATGAGCCGGCCGAACGACGAACGCGCGATCGTCGATGCCGGCTTGAAGGCATTGGCGTTCGATTCCGGCCCGCCGACCGTGTGGGACGAGCCGGCCGCGACCTACGAGCGCGCCTCCGACGAACACGGCCGCCTCGCGATCGGTGGCGCGACGAACCGCCTGAAGCTCGGCGACAAGGTGCGGCTCGTGCCCGGCCATTGCGACCCGACCGTCAATCTCTACGACTGGTATGTCGGGATCCGCGGTGACCGGGTTGAAAGCGTGTGGCCGATCACGGCGCGCGGCGCGGTCTACTGACCGTTTGACCGCCCTGCCAAGCGGCGCGTCGGGGACCCTGGGCCTGGCATACCATTAGTGCGGCAATCGATCGGCTGCCGCGCGGTGGAAGAAAAGATGTTTTTTATGGCTGGACGGGGTTGCTGCGGGTCGCGGTGATCGCGACGCTTGCCTATTTCGCACTGATTTTGGTGCTGCGAATCTCCGGCAAGCGCACGCTGTCGAAGCTGAACGCGTTCGATTTTGTCGTGACGGTGGCGCTGGGTTCGACGCTAGCCACAATTCTGCTGAGCAAATCGGTCGCGCTGGCCGAAGGCGTACTGGCGTTGGCGCTGCTGGTACTGCTGCAATATGCGATCGCTTGGCTCTCGGTGCGCTCGGAGGGGTTTCAGGCTCTGATCAAGGCCGAGCCGACCCTGGTTTATCGCCGGGGATGCTTTCTCGAAGCCGCGATGCGCCGCGAGCGATTGACCCGCGAGGAGGTATTGGCAGCGATCCGGGCCAGCGGGAATGCCAGTCTCGACCGGGTCGGTGCCGTTGTTCTCGAAACCGACGGGACCATCACCGTGCTGGACGAATTGACGGAAGAGGGCGCCGGCGCGCTCGACACGGTGGAGCAGCGGTCATAGGGGGTGCGTCGGTCGATCATCACCGTGCGCCCGTTCTCGTGGGGCGCCGTCCGGCCGATTGCCCATTTCACGCTTGGCCATTTCCATCTCCATTTTGGTGCCAGCGTGCTGCTGCTGCCCCGTGAGGCGGCGCAGCCGGGCGCGTTCGAGCGCGCGCGGCAGGTTTCCCGGCTTCGGCGGATCGGCGCCGGCGGGCCATCCTTCGCGCTGGCGCTGCCGGTCGCCGTCGGTTTCATCGGTCTGATCATGAAACAGCATGGTCGTGACCGGGAACGGCAGGTCGATGCCCTCGCGCTGGAACGCCGCCTTGATCGCCTGCAGCACGCGGCCTTGCGTGCGCAGCACCGTGCCGCGGTCCGGCGCCGTCCACCACCACACCCGCAACTTCACCGCCGAGTCGTCGAAGGCGACCGGAAACGCCTCCGGGGGCGGCTCCGGCAGGACGCCGTCCGTGCTCTTGACCGCGTCGACGGCGACCCGCGCGGCCTGACCGACATCGTCGCCGTACCCGATGCCGATATCGTATTCGCTGCGGCGGCTGTCGTGCGCGGTGTTGATGATGACGCCGCCGGTGTAGATGTCGCTGTTCGGGATCACCACCCGCCGCCCGTCATAAGTGCGGATGATCGTGGCGCGCGTCTCGACCAACTCGACGGTGCCTTCGAACGCGCCCGAGACGATCTGGTCGCCGTGCCGGAACGGCTGGCGCAGCAGGATCAGGATGCCGGCCAGCAGGTTCTGCAGGATCTCCTTGAATGCAAAGCCGATCGCGATCGAGCCGATGCCGAGCGTGCCGAGCAGATCGGCGACGCCGACCCCCGGGAAGATGATCGTGATCGCTATCAGCGAGCCGATGATCCCGATCGTCCATTGCAGCAGCGCGCCGAGCACATTGCCGAGGTCGGGGCGGCGGCGCCGGATGCCGACGCGCCAAACCGCAGCCTTGACGATCCGGGCGGCGATCGCGACCAGGATCAGGAATACAAGCCCCAGCACCAGATTGGGCAATATCGAATAGAAGCCCTCGATCCACGCATCAACCTTGGCCCAGGCCAGAGCGATGCTGCCGCCCACGTCTTTTGCCGAATCCGGCGTCTCGCCTTGCATATTCCCCTGGCCGCTCGGTGGAACCTAGCCTTGCCCTCAACGCAGCGCGGAGGCAAAGGTTCTCAGCGCGAGTTCTCCCCTTTGTCCGGCTCGTCGCGGGGATCGGCCCAATTGAACAGATGCATGAGGCGTAGCGTCGCGAAGGCGAAGGCGGAGATCAGGATGGCAATGCCGTAATTGCCAAGCCCGGCCGCGGCGCCGATTGCGCCGGTGGTCCACAGGCTCGCCGCGGTCGCTGTGCCGCTAACCGAGTTGCCATGCCTGATGATCGCGCCGCCGCCGATAAACCCGACCCCGGTGATCAGCCCCGCGACGATCCGTGCCATCGCTTCGGGACTGGACGCGGCAAAGCTCTCTGTCACCTGAACAAAGCCGCAAGCGGCGAGCGCGACTAGGGGAAACGTGTGCAGGCCGGCGCTGCGCGATCCTTTTTCGCGGTCCCAGGCAATCGGAAAAGCCAACGCATAGGCCACCGAGAGCGCCTGTAGATGTGGCAATATCGCGAAAGTGTCCATGCCGTTCGCCGCTGCTCGCCGCGAGTGTCGGGTCCGAGCCGGCCTGTGCAAGCGGTCAGCGCCGTGAATTGAAGCGCTGCGCCTGATCGGGGTCGCCGAGCACGTCGTGAAGATACACGGCCTGAACCAGGATCAGGATCACGACCATCAGCGCCGGCGCCAGCAGCAGGCCGAGGATACCGAACAGTGCGCCGAAAACGGTTTGCGAGAAGATCAACAGCGCCGGCGGCAGCTGGACGGTGCGCTGCTGAATGAATGGAACGATCAGATAGCCTTCGACAGTCTGGATCGCGAGAAACAGCAGTACGACCCACAGCGCCTGCATCGGCCCCTGGCCGAACGCGACGATGATGGCCGGCACGGCCCCCAGCACCGCGCCGATATAAGGGATGAAATTGAGCAGACCCGCGATCAGCGCTAATAGAAACGCCAGCGGCACGTCAAGCAGCATCAGCCCAGCAAAGGTCAGAATAACGACGACGACCATGTCGATCGCCCGGCCGATCAACCAACGGCGCAGCGCCACGCCGATTTCGGACAGCACCTCCGAGCCGCGGTCGCGGTAATCGGGGGCGAGAAGCCGGATCGATCCCCGGAAATACAGACTGGGGTTGATCGCGAGGTAAACCGCGGTGAACACGATGATGACGACCGCTCCAACCGCGCCGAGCATCGTCAGGGCGGCGCCGGCGAATTGCCGCGCAAGCGCCTGGGCCTCGCTGAAGAGCCGCTGGGAATCCAGGTAGTTGGCGAGCCTGTCGCCCCACTCGGTTCCTTGCAAGCTATGGTTGACGTACGTGAGCCGATCCACAAGCAACGCCACGAGCTGGTTCAGCTGGTCCAGCAGCGTTCCGCCGGTCCACCATGCCGTGCCGGCGACGAACGCGACGAACAGGATCGCGACGAGAGCCAGCGACCATCCGACCGGAATACCGGTGTGGCGGGCGATCCACTCGGCCGTGGCGCGATAGGCAATTGCCACCAGAATCGCGGCGAACACCATCAAGAGAACGCTTGAGAGCAGCCAGACAAGCAGAACCACGCCGGCAGCGGCGATCAGCTTCAGAATGACGATCGTGGACCGCGACGACTGGGTTTCCATCGGCACGGTCAGGCGGTCATGGGCGTCCGGCATACCTCGCGAACGCTCAACCTGATGCGGTCGTTACCGGCTGCGCGGTCAGCCGCGCTCTATTGCGGCCATGCCGTGCCGGACCCTAGTTGTGGGGTGGGGCGGCTTATGCCGCGGTTTGCGCGAGTCGTGACAGATGATGCGCCGTGTCGCCGAAGGTGTGCTCGATCACCATGACGCGACGGAAATAATGGCCGACCGCGTATTCCTCGGTCATGCCGATGCCGCCGTGCAATTGCACGGCGTTTTGCGACACAAAGCGCGCCGCCTGGCCGATCCCGGCCTTTACCATCGAAATGTTGCGGGCGCGCTCGGCGGCGTCTGGGTGGTCGACCGTCATCGCCGCCAGCATCGCCATGCTGCGCCCCTGTTCGAGGGCGACGAACATCTCGGTCGCGCGGTGCTGCAGGGCCTGGTTGCGGCCGATCGGCCGACCGAATTGCTGGCGGGTTTTCAGATATTCCAGGGTCATCGCCTGCATCGTTTCCATCGCGCCGACCGCCTCGGCCGCCATCGCCGCGATGCCGGTCTCGACGACGCGCTCGATGACCGGGAACGCGCCGCCGACCTCGCCGAGCACGGCATCGGAAGCGACCTCGACCCCGCTCAGCGTGACTTCGGCCGCTCGCGTGCCGTCGCGCAGCGCGTAGCCGCGACGGGCGACGCCATTGGCGCCGCCGTCAACGAGAAACAGCGTGATGCCGGTGGTGTCGTCGCGGTCGCCTGAGGTGCGGGCGCTGACGATCAGTGTGTCGGCGCTGTCGCCGTGCAGGACGACGCTCTTCGCCCCGTCGAGCGTCCAGCCATCGCCTCTCCGGGTCGCGCTGGTCAGCACGTCGGAGAGGTCGTAGCGCGCCTGACGCTCGCCATGCGCGAGGGCAAGCAGTCGGTTGCCTTCGGCGATTTGAGGCAGAAGCGCGGCCTGTTGCGCGTCGCTGCCGGCGAGCCGCAACGTGGTTCCGCCCAGCACGATTGTCGCCAGATACGGCTCCAGCGCCAGGGTACGGCCGAACGCCTCCATGACCAGCATGATCTCGACCCCGCCGCCGCCGAATCCGCCGTGGCTTTCGGGAAACGGCAACCCGAGCAGCCCCTGCTCGGCGTAGCGCGACCACAGCGCGCGGCTCCAGCCGTCCACTTCGGCCAGGTATCCCCGGCGCTTCTCGAAGGTGTAATTGTCCGCCAGCAGCCGATCGACGCTGTCGCGCAACAGCCGCTGTTCGTCGGTGAGATCGAAATCCATGTCAATTCTCTTGCGGACGTCGCGGCTTGAAAGGCGGAAATTAAGCTCGGCCTATCCGCGTCTTGAGTTGCTCGCTCGAATGACCATGCGGTGAACCGGACCGCCCAATCGTCACCCCGTTACTTCTTCCCCACAGCGGCCTGGAACATCGTCACCGGCGCGCATTTGTTCTGATAATCGCGTGATCGCGGTTAGCGGGCGGGGCGTTCGCGCCAACACACCCCGTGCCCGCTTCCGAGCGGCCCAAGCCCGCAGGGCAAGGGCTTAGCCCCTCGCAGTCCCAGAGCGAGTCCGGGATGCCTCTCCCGCACTGCGGGAGAGGAACACACACTTACTCGGCCGCGCCCAAGGTACGCTGCTCCTCGAGCCGCGGCGTCGCGGCTTCTTCCTGCTCGGCATCGAGCGCGGCGAGTTCGCGATCGCGCTCGGCGGCGACTTCCTTAAGGCGGGCGACGACGCTGCCGGTCCCGGCCGGGATCAGCCGGCCGACGATCACGTTCTCCTTCAACCCCTGCAGCTGGTCGATGCGGCCGGAGACCGCAGCCTCGGTCAGGACGCGGGTCGTCTCCTGGAACGAGGCCGCCGAGATGAACGAGTTCGTCTGCAGGCTTGCCTTGGTGATGCCCTGCAGCACCGGCCGCGCCGTCGCCGGACGCAGCCCCTCCGCCTCGACCTTCGCGTTCTCGCGCTCGAACTCGAAGCGGTCGCTCTGCTCGCCGGCGAGGAACGTCGTATCGCCGGGATCGTCGATCTCGACCTTCTGCAGCATCTGGCGGACGATCACCTCGATGTGCTTGTCGTTGATGCGCACGCCCTGCAGCCGGTAGACCTCCTGGATCTCGTTGATCAGATAGCTGGCCAGCTCCTCGACCCCGAGAATGCGCAGGATGTCGTGCGGCACGCGGTTGCCGTCCATCATCAGATCGCCCTTGAGGACGTAGTCGCCCTCCTGCACGCTGATGTGCTTGCCTTTCGGGATCAGGTACTCGACCTGCTCGGCGCCCTCGGCCTCGGTCGGGACGACGACGATGCGTCGCTTGTTCTTGTAGTCCTTGCCGAACTCGACGCGGCCCTCGCTCTCGCTGATGATCGCGAAATCCTTCGGCTTGCGCGCCTCGAACAGCTCGGCCACCCGCGGCAGACCGCCGGTGATGTCGCGCGTCTTCGACGATTCGCGCGGCATGCGCGCCAGGACGTCGCCGGCCTTGACCTGCGCCCCGTTCTCGACCGACAGGATCGCGTCGACCGGCAGGAAATAGCGCGCTTCGAGCCCGTTCGACAGGGTCAGCACCTCGCCGCCCGGGTCGCGCAGCGTGACGCGCGGCCGCAGATCGCCGCCGCGCGCCTGCTGCTTCCAATCGACGACGACCTTCGACGAGATGCCGGTCGCCTCGTCGAGCACCTCGCGCATCGAGGTGCCTTCCTGCAGATCGACATAGTGCGCGATGCCGTCCACCTCGGTGATGATCGGGATCGTGTACGGGTCCCATTCCGCCAGCCGGTCGCCGCGCGCCACCTGCGCGCCGTCATCGGTCAACAGCCGGGCGCCGTAGGGCACGCGGTGGCGCGCCTTCTCGCGGCCGGCCTCGTCGAGCAGCAGCATCTCGCAGGTGCGGCCCATCACGACCGGACGGCCGGCCGAGTTGATGACGACGATGCGGTTCTTGATCTCGACCCTGCCGTCGAACGCCGCCTCGATCGAGGACTGCTCGGCGCCGCGCTGCGCCGCGCCGCCGATATGGAACGTGCGCATCGTCAGCTGTGTGCCGGGCTCGCCGATCGACTGCGCCGCGATGACGCCGACCGCCTCGCCCATATTGACGACGGTGCCGCGCGCCAGGTCGCGCCCGTAGCACTTGCCGCACACCCCGACCTGCGACTCGCAGGTCAGCACCGAGCGGATCGACACCGCGTCGATGCCGGCCCGCTCGATCGTGTCGACCGCGTCCTCGTCGATCAGCTCGCCGGCGCCGAGCACCACCTCGCCCGAGAGCGGGTCGAGCACGTCGACCGCGGCGCAGCGTCCGAGAATGCGGTCGGCCAGCGGCGCGATGATGTTGCCGCCCTCGACGACCGCGCGGGTCAACAGGCCGCGCGTCGTGCCGCAATCCTCCTCGGTGATGATCGCGTCCTGCGCGACATCGACGAGGCGGCGGGTCAGGTACCCGGAATTCGCGGTCTTCAGCGCCGTGTCGGCGAGACCCTTGCGGGCGCCGTGCGTCGAGTTGAAGTATTCGAGGACGGTCAGACCCTCCTTGAAGTTCGAGATGATCGGCGTCGCGATGATCTCGCCCGAGGGCTTGGTCATCAGCCCGCGCATCCCGGCCAGCTGCTTGATCTGCGCCGCCGAGCCGCGCGCGCCCGAATCCGACATCATCCACACCGAGTTGATCGGCTCGCCGGGTTTGACCTCGCGGATGACCTTCATCATCTCCTCGGCGACCTTGTCCGAGCACGCGGTCCAGGCGTCGACTTCCTTGTTGTACTTCTCGCGCTGCGTGATCAGCCCGTCCTGGTACTGCTGCTCGTATTCCTTGACCTTCTCCTGCACCTCGGCGACGAGGCGGTGCTTGGCCTCGGGGATGATCAGATCGTCCTTGCCGAACGAGATGCCGGCCTTGCACGCCTGCTGGAACCCGAGGCTCATCAGCCGGTCGCAGAAGATCACGGTCTCCTTCTGGCCGCAGAAGCGATAGACGTGGTCGATCAGGTCGCTGATCTGCTTCTTGCCGAGCACCTGGTTGATCATCTCGAAGTCGACCGCCGGGTGGCGCGGCAGGATTTCCGACAGCAGCATGCGGCCCGGCGTCGTCTCGACGCGCCGGACGATCGGCTGCCCGTGTTCGTCGACCGTTTCGAAGCGCGCCTTGATCTTGCTGTGCAGCGTGACCGCCTTCGAGGCGAGCGCCTGCTCGATCTCGCCGACATTGGTGAACGCCATGCCCTCGCCGGGCTCGCCGTCGCGCTGCATCGTGATGTGATAGAGACCGAGCACGATGTCCTGCGACGGCACGATGATCGGCTTGCCGTTGGCCGGCGACAGGATGTTGTTGGTCGACATCATCAGGACGCGCGCCTCGAGCTGCGCCTCCAGCGACAGCGGCACGTGCACCGCCATCTGGTCGCCGTCGAAATCGGCGTTGAACGCGGTGCAGACCAGCGGGTGCAGCTGGATCGCCTTGCCCTCGATCAGCACCGGCTCGAACGCCTGGATGCCGAGGCGGTGCAGGGTCGGCGCGCGGTTCAAGCAAGACCGGGTGCTCGCGGATCACCTCTTCGAGGATGTCCCACACCTCGGGCCGTTCCTTCTCGACCATGCGCTTGGCGGCCTTGATCGTGCTCGCCAGCCCGTAGAGTTCGAGCTTCGAGTAGATGAACGGCTTGAACAGTTCGAGCGCCATCTTCTTCGGCAGCCCGCACTGGTGCAGCTTCAGCTCGGGGCCGACGACGATCACCGAACGCCCGGAATAATCGACGCGCTTGCCCAACAGGTTCTGGCGGAAGCGGCCCTGCTTGCCCTTCAGCATGTCGGACAGCGATTTCAGCGGCCGCTTGTTGGCGCCGGTGATGACCCGGCCGCGCCTGCCGTTGTCGAACAGCGCGTCCACCGCCTCCTGCAGCATGCGTTTTTCGTTGCGCACGATGATGTCGGGCGCGCGCAGCTCGATAAGGCGCTTCAGCCGGTTGTTGCGGTTGATGACGCGGCGGTAGAGGTCGTTGAGGTCCGAGGTCGCGAAGCGGCCGCCGTCCAACGGCACCAGCGGGCGCAGCTCGGGCGGGATGACCGGCACGACTTCGAGGATCATCCATTCCGGCCGGCTGTTCGATTCCATGAACGCCTCGATCAGCTTCAGCCGCTTGACGAGCTTCTTGCGGCGCGCCTCGGAGCCGGTGTCGCGCAGTTCGTCGCGCAGCCGCTGTTTCTCCTCGACGAGGTCGATCGCCGACAGCATCGTGCGCAGCGCCTCGGCGCCGATCGAGGCGGTGAACTGGTCGTCGCCGTATTCGTCCTGCGCCTTCATCAGCTCTTCTTCGCCGAGCAGCTGGCGTAGCTTCAGCGGGGTCAAGCCGGGCTCGATGACGACGTAGTTCTCGAAGTACAGGATCCGCTCGAGGTCCTTCAGCGTCATGTCGAGCAAGAGGCCGATGCGGCTCGGCAGCGACTTCAGGAACCAGATATGCGCAACGGGCGAGGCCAGCTCGATATGACCCATGCGGTCGCGCCGCACCTTTGACAGCGTGACCTCGACGCCGCATTTCTCGCAGATGATGCCGCGATATTTCATCCGCTTGTACTTGCCGCACAAGCACTCGTAATCCTTGATCGGGCCGAAGATGCGGGCGCAGAACAACCCGTCCCGCTCCGGCTTGAAGGTGCGGTAGTTGATCGTCTCGGGCTTCTTGATCTCGCCGTAGGACCAGGAGCGAATGCGCTCCGGACTGGCGATCGAGATGCGGATCTGGTCGAAGCTCTGCGGCCCCGAAACCTGCCCGAAGATGTTCATCAACTCGTTCATCGAGGACCCCTCTCCTGTGGGTCGTCATGCCCGCGTGAGCGGGTGACAGATACAAAACCGGTACCTCCTCGCCTCGTCATCCCCGGGCTCGACCCGAGAATCTTTCGAGACCGCGAGGTGGCCGGGTCAAGCCCGGCCAGGACGGTAGAGGCTGAAAAGCGGCTGCAGAACCGGCTCCGGCCTGCTCAATAGCTGCGCTGCTCCAGTTCGACATTGAGCCCCAGCGAGCGCAGCTCCTTGACCAGCACGTTGAACGATTCGGGGATGCCCGCCTCGAAATTGTCGTCGCCGCGGACGATCGCCTCGTAGACCTTGGTGCGGCCGGAGACGTCGTCGGATTTGACCGTCAGCATCTCCTGCAAGGTGTAGGCCGCGCCGTAGGCTTCGAGCGCCCACACCTCCATTTCGCCGAAGCGCTGGCCGCCGAACTGCGCCTTGCCGCCCAACGGCTGCTGCGTGACGAGGCTGTACGGTCCGATCGAGCGGGCGTGGATCTTGTCGTCCACCAGGTGGTGCAGCTTCAGCATATAAATGTAGCCGACCGTCACCTTGCGGTCGAACGCCTCGCCGGTGCGGCCGTCGACCAGCGTCACCTGACCGGACGAGGCCAGCCCCGCCTTCGTCAGCATGCCGACGATGTCGTCCTCGCGGGCGCCGTCGAAGACCGGGCTCGCCATCGGCACGCCGCGGGTCAGCGCGCCGGCCATCTCGATCAGCTGATCGTCCGGCAATGCCTCGATCGTCGCGCCTTGCCCGTCGTAGATCTCGCCGAGCAGTCTTGCGCAGATCCGGTGCGGCCTTGGCCGAGCCCGCCATTATGTCGGACGCCGTCCAGCACCTCGCCGATGCGGCGGCCGAGACCGGCGGCGGCCCAGCCGAGATGGGTTTCGAGGATCTGGCCGACATTCATCCGGCTCGGCACGCCCAGTGGGTTCAGCACGATATCGACCGGTGTGCCGTCCTCCAGATACGGCATGTCCTCGATCGGCATGATGCGCGAGATGACGCCCTTGTTGCCGTGCCGTCCGGCCATCTTGTCGCCCGGCTGCAATTTGCGTTTCACGGCGACGAAGACCTTGACCATCTTCATGACGCCGGGCGGCAGCTCGTCGCCGCGCTGCAATTTCTCGACCTTGTTCTCGAAGCGAGATTCAAGCTCGCGGACGGCGTCGTCCATCTGCTTTTTCAGCGCCTCGATATCGGCCATCCTGGCGTCGTCGCGCACCGTGATCTGCCGCCACAGGCCCGGCGTGTACTCGGCCAGCAGCTGCGTCGGTGATCTCGCTGCCCGACGCCATGCCCTTCGGCCCGGCGACACTGGTCTGCCCGAGCAGCAGTTCCTTGAGCCGCGCCGCGAAGCTGCGTTCGAGGATCTTGCGCTCGTCGTCACGGTCCTTCGCGAGCCGCTCGATCTCGGCCCGTTCGATCGCCAGCGCACGCTCGTCCTTGTCGACGCCGCGGCGCGAGAAGACCCGCACCTCGACGATCGTGCCGGACACGCCCGGCGGCAGCCGCAGCGAGGTGTCGCGCACGTCGGACGCCTTCTCGCCGAAAATCGCGCGCAGCAGCTTTTCTTCCGGGGTCATCGGCGACTCGCCCTTCGGCGTCACCTTGCCGACCAGGATGTCGCCCGGCTTGACCTCGGCGCCGATATAGACGATGCCGGCCTCGTCGAGGTTTTTCAGGGCCTCCTCGCCGACATTCGGGATGTCGCGGGTAATCTCCTCTTGCCCCAGCTTGGTGTCGCGCGCGCTCGCCTCGAACTCCTCGATGTGGATCGAGGTGAACACGTCGTCGGAGACGATGCGCTCCGAGATCAGGATCGAATCCTCGAAGTTGTAGCCGTTCCACGGCATGAACGCGCACAGCACGTTGCGGCCCAGCGCCAGCTCGCCGAGCTCGGTCGAGGGACCGTCGGCGAGGATGTCGCCGGCGCGCACCTGCTGCCCGACCTTCACCAGCGGCCGCTGGTTGATGCAGGTGTTCTGGTTCGAGCGCTGGAACTTCAGAAGATTGTAGATGTCGACCCCCGACGCGGCGGCCGAACTTTCCTGCGCCCGCACGACGATGCGGGTCGCGTCGACCTGGTCCACGACCCCGCCGCGCCGGGCGATGATCGTGACCCCGGAGTCGCGCGCGACGGTCTCCTCCATGCCGGTCCCGACGAGCGGCGCCTCGGCGCGGATCAGCGGCACCGCCTGGCGCTGCATGTTGGAGCCCATCAGTGCGCGGTTCGCGTCGTCGTTTTCGAGGAACGGGATCAACGCCGCCGCGACCGACACGAGCTGCTTCGGCGACACGTCGATCAGATCGACGTCCTCGGGCCGGCACAGCACGAAATCGCCGCTCTTGCGGCAGTTGGTCAGCTCCTCGGCGATGCGGCCCTCGGCGTCGATCGGCACGTTGGCCTGGGCAATCGCGTATTTGCCCTCGGTCATCGCCGAGATGTAGATCACCTCGTCGGTGACCTTGCCGTCCTGTCGACCTTGCGGTACGGCGTTTCGATAAACCCGTACTGGTTGACGCGGGCATAGGTCGCGAGCGAGTTGATCAAGCCGATATTCGGCCCTTCCGGGGTCTCGATCGGGCAGATCCGGCCGTAATGCGTCGGGTGCACGTCACGCACCTCGAACCCGGCGCGTTCGCGCGTCAGACCGCCGGGGCCGAGCGCCGACAGGCGCCGCTTGTGCGTGATCTCGGACAGCGGATTGGTCTGATCCATGAACTGCGACAGCTGCGACGAGCCGAAGAACTCGCGCACCGCCGCCGCCGCCGGCTTGGCGTTGATCAGATCGTGCGGCATGACCGTGTCGATCTCGACCGAGCTCATGCGCTCGCGGATCGCGCGCTCCATGCGCAACAGGCCGACCCGGTACTGGTTTTCCATCAATTCGCCGACCGAGCGCACGCGCCGGTTGCCGAGATGGTCGATATCGTCGATCTCGCCGCGCCCGTCCTTCAGATCGACCAGCACGTTGAGGATCGCCAGGATGTCCTGCTTGCGCAGCACCCGCACCGTATCCTCGGCATCGACGCCGAGCCGCGAGTTCATCTTGACCCGGCCGACCGCCGACAAATCGTAGCGCTCGGAGTCGAAGAACAGGCTGTTGAACAGCGTCTCGGCGGTCTCCAGCGTCGGCGGCTCGCCGGGCCGCATGACGCGGTAGATGTCGATCAGCGCGTCCTCGCGGGTCGCGTTCTTGTCGATCGCCAGGGTGTTGCGGATATAGGGTCCCTTGCTGTCGGCGCCGCGGCTGATCAGGTCGATGTCGAGCACCGGCAGCTCGGTAAGCCCGGTCTCCTCGAGCAGCTGCAAGGCCGCCTCGGTGATCTCGTCGCCGGCCTCGAAATAGACCTCGCCGGTCTCCTCGTTGATCAGGTCCTGCGCGAAATAGCGGCCGATCAGCTCCTCATGCGGCGCCAGCACATTGGCGAGACCTGCCTCGCGCAGCCGGCGCCCGAGGCGCGGCGTCATGCGCTCGCCGGCCTGCGCCCGGACCTCGCCGGTGTCGGCGTCGATCAGGTCGGCAGTCAGCTTGCCGCGGAACTGCTCCTCCTGGAACGGCGTCATCCAGCCGCTCGCGCCGCGCTGGTAGACGACCGTGCCGTAGAACGCCGAGAGGATCTCCTCCCTCGACATCCCGACCGCCTCGCCCGGCTGCAAATTCTTGCCGTCGGCCTTGGCCTGGGCGCGCTTCTGCTCGGTGGCGGCGTCGTCGAGCGCCAGCAGCAGCGTCGTCGCCGGCAATTTGCGGCGCCGGTCGATGCGGACATAGACGTGGTCCTTGGCGTCGAACTCGAAATCGAGCCAGGAGCCGCGATACGGAATGACCCGCGCCGCGAACAGGTATTTGCCCGACGAGTGGGTCTTGCCCTTGTCGTGATCGAAGAAGACGCCGGGGCTGCGGTGCATCTGCGAGACGATGACCCGCTCGGTGCCGTTGATGATGAACGTGCCGTTGCGCGTCATCAGCGGCATGTCGCCCATATAGACGTCCTGCTCCTTGATGTCGTGGATCGAGCGCGAGCCGGTATCCTCGTCGATGTCCCAGACGACGAGGCGCAGCGTCACCTTGAGCGGCGCGGCGTAGTTGATGCCGCGCTGCTGGCATTCGTCGACGTCGTATTTCGGCGTCTCGAGCTCGTAGCGGACGAATTCAAGCTGCGCGCGCTCCGAAAAATCGCGGATCGGAAAGACCGATCGGAAGACTTCCTGCAGCCCGACACTGCCGCGCTCTTCCGGTGCAACCCCCATCTGCAAGAAGTGGTCGTAAGAACTCCGCTGCACCTCGATCAGGTTCGGCATCGGAGCAACTTCGGGGATGCGCCCGAAGCTTTTGCGGATCCGCTTCTCGCCGTTGAAGGATATCGCCATTTATGACCCTCGCTGTAGGCCGCTCCCGACTTTGCTTAAAGTCGGCGGCCCGGAATTCCTGTCACTGTCCGCAACCCCGCCCTCGCAAGCTCGCATGAGGGCGGACCGCTTCCCGCCGATTGCGGGAAGCGGTCCGCAATTCCAGGGCGCAGACGCCAACACCGGGCGTGCGAGCAAACCTCGCACCCCGGCTCAGCGGATCCCGATGTCGACGCACCGCCGCGGAACGAAATCCGGGCGGACGCCGCTGCGCGCTTCAAGAAGGTCGTGACAGACCTACCTTATTTCGACAGTCGCGCCCGCATCTTCAAGCTGCTTCTTGATTTTTGCGGCCTCGTCCTTGTTGACGCCTTCCTTGACCGGCTTCGGCGCCGCCTCGACGAGGTCTTTCGCCTCCTTGAGGCCGAGCGAGGTGATCGCGCGCACTTCCTTGATCACGTTGACCTTCTTCTCGCCGATCGCGGCGAGGATCACGTCGAACTCGGTCTTCTCGGCCGGTGCCTCCGCGGCCGCCGCCGCGCCGCCGCCCGCCGCGGCCACCGCGACCGGCGCCGCCGCCGAGACGCCCCATTTCTCCTCGAGCATCTTCGCCAGCTCCGCCGCCTCGATGACGGTCAGCGACGAAAGATCATCGACGAGCCTACCCAGATCAGCCATCATCCCACTCCCGATTGCGCCTTACAAATGACTGTGCTCGCGACCAATTCTCGCGGCTCGGCGCCGCGCTTGTCCGGCGTTACGCTACCTCGCCCCCGGCAGACCTCCTCGCTCGCCGGATTCGCCGCTCTTCTCGGCATAGGCGGCGAGCAACCCGCGCCACCTGTCCGGCCGGGGTCTGCAGCAGCACCGCGAGCTTGGTCGCCGGCGCGTTGATCAGGCCGATGATCCTGCCGCGCAGCTCGTCGAGCGAGGGCAGCGTCGCCAGCGCCTTGACCCCGGCCTCGTCGAGCACCTGGCCCGAGAGGCCGCCGCCGACGATCGTCAGCTTGTTGTTGCGGTTGGCGTACTCGACCGCTGCCTTGGCCGCCGCCACCGGATCCTCGGAAAACGCGATCGCGGTCGGCCCGGTAAACAGCGGCGCCAGACCCTCGAACCGCGTCCCTTCGAGCGCGCGCTTCACCAGCCGGTTCTTGGTGACGCGATAGCGCGCACCGGCACCGCGCATCTGACGGCGCAGCTGCGTCACCTCGGCGACGGTCAACCCGCTCTGATGCGTCACTACGACGCAGACCGTGTCGGCCAGATCCTGACGCAGATTCGCGGTCAAAAGCTGCTTCTGCGCTCGATCCACCGATCATCTCCACTCGTTCACGGCACCATGAACCGCGCGGCAGAACCGCACCGCAGGCGGCCGAATCCCGCAGGCTCAGGCCCTCGTCTCCTCGCCAAGCCCGGCGAGATCGACGTCGACGGCCGGCCCCATCGTCGAGCTCAGATGAACCCGCTTGATGTAGGTGCCCTTGACGCCGCTCGGCTTGCCCCGCGTGATCGCGCCGACAAAGGCGCGCACATTATCGACCAGCGCGTCGTCAGTAAAGCTCGCTTTGCCGACCCCGGCATGAACGATGCCGGCCTTCTCGGCGCGGAACTCGACCTGGCCGCCTTTCACCGCCTGTACCGCCTCGGTGACGTTCTGCGTCACCGTGCCGAGCCGCGGGTTCGGCATCAGCCCGCGCGGCCCCAGAATCTTGCCGAGCCGGCCGACCAGCGCCATCATGTCCGGCGTCGCGACGGCACGGTCGAAATTGATGTTGCCGGCCTGCACCTGCTCGACGAGGTCCTCGGCGCCGACGACGTCGGCGCCGGCCGCCTCGGCCTCGCGCGCCTTGTCGCCGCGGGCGAACACCGCGACCCGCACCGGCTTGCCGGTGCCGTGCGGCAGCATCACGGTGCCGCGCAAGTTCTGGTCGGGCTTGCGCGGATCGACGTTCAGGTTCATCGAGATTTCGACCGTCTCGTCGAACTTCGCCGAGGCGCGCGACTTGATCTGCTTGACCGCCTCGTCGATGCGCAACGGCGTCGCGTTCGGGTCGATCCCCTCGTAAGCCTTTTTCAGCCGCTTGCCGAGCTTGGCCATGTTCCGCTCCCGCTGATCCGGTATTATTCGACGACCTCGAGGCCCATCGAGCGGGCCGAGCCGATCACCATCCGGCACGCCGCGTCGAGATCGTTGGCGTTGAGATCCTCCATCTTCTGCTGCGGCGATCTCGCGGATCTGCTCCATCGTGACCCGCCCGACCGTGGCGCCCTTGCCGGTCGTCTGCGAGCCCTTCTCGACCCCGGCCGCCTTTTTCAGGAAATAGCTGGCCGGCGGCGTCTTGGTCACGAAGGTAAAGCTGCGGTCGCCATAGGCCGTGATCACGACCGGGATCGGCATGCCGACTTCGAGGTTCTGCGTCTGCGCGTTGAACGCCTTGCAGAACTCCATGATGTTGAGACCGCGTTGACCCAGCGCGGGGCCGATCGGCGGCGACGGGTTCGCCTTGCCGGCCGGCACCTGCAGCTTGATCAACCCGACGATTTTCTTCGCCATTCTCTATCCTCACCCACCCCGGCGACGGCCGGGGCCCATCGCCGCCGCCGCATCCCCGCTGACCCATGGATCCCGGCTTTCGCCGGGATGCTCGCACCCGACGCCGTGCTCACACCTTCTCGACCTGCGAGTATTCGAGCTCGACCGGCGTCGCTCGGCCGAAGATCGAGACGGCGACCTTGACCCGCGACTTCTCCTCGTCGACCTCCTCGACGACGCCGTTGAACGAGGTGAACGGCCCGTCCGAGACCCGCACCTGCTCGCCGATCTCGAACGTAATCGACGGTTTCGGCCGTTCGATCCCTTCCTGAATCTGATGGATGATGCGGGCCGCCTCGGCGTCGCTGATCGGCAACGGCTTGCCGCGGCCGCCGAGAAAGCCGGTCACCTTCGCGGTATTCTTGACCAGATGCCAGGTCTCGTCGTCGAGATCCATCTTGATCAGCACATAGCCCGGAAAGATCTTGCGCTCCGAGCTGACCTTGGCGCCGCGCTTGACCTCGACGACCTCCTCGGTCGGCACCAGGATTTCCTCGAAGCGATCCGCCACGCCCTTCTGCTCGGCCTGCTCGCGGATCGCCGCGGCGACCTTCTTCTCGAAGCCGGAATAGACGTGAATGACATACCAGCGGCTGGCCATGCTCGATGCTCCCGAACCTACTGCCCGAGCCCGTAAATCAGCCGCACGCCAAAGGACAGCACCTGATCGACCGCGAAGAAAAACGCCGCGGCGATGAACACCATCAGGAACACCATCCCGGTCGTGACCAGCGTTTCCTTGCGCGTCGGCCACGTGACCCGGCCCAGCTCCTGGCGCACCTGATGGATGAACTCGGTTGGTGAGGTCCTGGCCATATCGAATCGTTTCAAACCTTTCGCCGGCGCGCTCGCCGAGCGGCGCACGGATAACAAGCACACGGAATATAGGGTCGGCGCCGCCGGAATGGCAGGAGTGGAGGGGCTCGAACCCCCAACCCCCGGTTTTGGAGACCGGTGCTCTACCAGTTGAGCTACACTCCTATGCTCTCTCGACGTCATTGCGAGAGCGCCATGAACGGGACAAAGCAATCATGCGCGGAGCGCTCGACGAGATTGCTCCGCTTCGCCCGCAATGACAGATCGTCGCGTTCCTATTTCAATATTTTCGCGACGACGCCGGCGCCGACGGTGCGGCCGCCTTCGCGGATCGCGAACCGCAGGCCCTCGTCCATCGCGATCGGCACCAAGAGTTCCACCTCCATCGACACGTTGTCGCCCGGCATCACCATCTCGGTGCCCTCGGGCAGTTTCACCGAGCCCGTCACGTCGGTCGTGCGGAAGTAGAATTGCGGCCGGTAATTGTTGAAGAACGGCGTGTGCCGGCCGCCCTCCTCCTTGGTCAATACATAAGCCTCGGCCATGAAGTTGGTGTGCGGCGTGATCGACCCGGGCTTCGCCAGGACCTGGCCGCGCTCGACTTCCTCGCGCTTGGTGCCGCGCAACAACACGCCGATATTGTCGCCCGCCTCGCCCTGGTCCAACAGCTTGCGGAACATCTCGACCCCGGTCGCCACCGTCTTCGCGGTCGGCCGCAGCCCGACGATCTCGACTTCGTCGCCGACCTTGACGATGCCGCGCTCGACCCGCCCGGTCACCACCGTGCCGCGCCCCGAGATCGTGAACACGTCCTCGATCGGCATCAGGAACGGCCGGTCCTTCGGGCGCTCCGGCTGCGGGATGTAGTCGTCGACCGCCTGCATCAGCTCGAGGATCGAGGCGTGGCCGATCTCGGGGTCCTTGCCCTCCAGCGCGGCCAGCGCCGAGCCCTTGATCACCGGGATGTCGTCGCCGGGGAAATCATAGGACGACAACAGCTCGCGCACCTCCAATTCGACCAGCTCGATCAGTTCCGGGTCGTCGACCATGTCGGTCTTGTTCATGTAGACGACCAGCGAGGGCACCCCGACCTGGCGCGCCAGCAGGATGTGCTCGCGGGTCTGCGGCATCGGCCCGTCGGCCGCCGAGACCACCAGAATGGCGCCGTCCATCTGCGCCGCGCCGGTGATCATGTTCTTGACGTAGTCGGCGTGCCCCGGGCAGTCGACATGCGCGTAGTGGCGCTTGTCGGTCTCGTACTCGACATGCGCCGTCGCGATCGTGATGCCGCGCGCCTTCTCCTCCGGCGCCTTGTCGATCTGGTCGTAGGCGGTGAACGTCGCCCCGCCGGTCTCCGCCAAAACCTTGGTGATCGCCGCCGTCAGCGTCGTCTTGCCGTGATCGACATGCCCGATCGTCCCGACATTGCAATGCGGCTTCGTCCGACTAAACCTCGCCTTACCCATCGCTGCGGCATCCTATCGGCAAGAGAAAAACGCAATCATATCATCACGGGCCCGAGGCGGGCCGAGCAGCTGGAGCGGGTGATGGGAATCGAACCCACGTAGCCAGCTTGGAAGGCTGGAGCTCTACCATTGAGCTACACCCGCAGTCGCGCCGCCGACCCCGATCAACCGCCCTTCGTCCCCGCGCCGCGCAACGAAAATCGCAGCGGCGATGGTGGAGGGGGTAGGATTCGAACCTACGTAGGCATCCGCCGGCAGATTTACAGTCTGCTGCCTTTAACCACTCGGCCACCCCTCCGCGTCGCGAAAAGCTGCGCGCCGCCGGTTTCGCGCCCCGGGTTTCGCGCCACGGCCGCGGACCGCGCGTCATAAGGGCTTGCCCCGGTTTTGTCAATAACGGGCGCGGCAGCCGGGCAGTCGTCGAGGCCTGACGGCTGCGCCGCGTCCTGTTTCGATCCGCCCGCTTCGGATACGTCCCTGTGTCGCGGGGGAATTGGCCTCCGCGACTGGGAGGAGTGTAAGGATGAAAATCCGCTCCTCCGGTCTCCGATGTCCCGGATCAAGATTTTCAATCAAGGTCCGGATCTGAGGACCAGGGCGCCGCGGAAGCGGACCTCTTCCCCGGCTGCCCTGCAAGCATTAGGAGCCGGGACATGGCCAGGCAAGAAACGCGTCGCCGCCGCACCGCGCAGGCCGACGCCTTCGGACGCCGCGGTCGCCCGAAAGAACACTGCCACCTCGCCCGTCCCGTCCGCCGCGACGCCGCGGCGCCGACTGGCTCTACGGCCGCCACGCGGTGGCGGCGGCGCTCGCCAACCCGCAGCGGCGCTGGCGCCGCCTGGCGGTTCTGTCGGGACAGGAAGCGGAGGCCGCTGCGCTGGTCGCCGCGTCGCGCGCCGAGCGGCGCGGGACGGCCGACCCGATCGAGGTGCTCGACCGCGCCGCCTTGGAGGCGCTGCTGCCCGAGGGCGCGGTGCATCAGGGCTGGGCGCTGCAGGTCGAGCCGCTCGACCCGGCCGATCTCGACGACGTCCTGCGCGCGATCGCGGTGACGCGAGGGCGCAGTAACCGAGCGGCCGCGCTCTGATCGTGATGCTCGACCAGGTCAGCGATCCGCACAATGTCGGCGCCGTGCTGCGCTCGGCCGCCGCGTTCGGGGCCGCCGCGGTGATCGTTTCCGAGCACGGCACGCCGCCAGCGAGCGCGGCGCTCGCCAAGGCCGCCTCGGGCGCGCTCGACCTCGTGCCGCTGGTCCGCGTCGTCAATCTGGCGCGCGCGCTCGACCGGCTGAAGGAGGAAGGGTTCTGGAGCTGCGGCCTCGACGAAGATCGCGCCGAGCGCCGCTGTCGGCGGTCGATCTCGGCGCGCGCGCGGTGCTGGTGCTCGGTGCCGAGGGCGGCGGGCTGCGCCGGCTCGTGCGCGAGCGCTGCGACTTCCTCGCGCGCCTGCCGACCCGGCCCGAAATGCCGAGCCTCAACGTGTCGAACGCGGCGGCTGTCGCGCTCTACGAACTGATCCGCCGCGCCGGCGCGGAGTCGACGTGACCAGGCGAGGGTGTCGGCACGGGCTTTCGGGTTGAGGCTTACCTTGCGATCGCGGCGGCCGCTATGCAAGCCCGAATGACGACAGTCAGCTATAACGGGCAGGAGATCGATTTCGACGACGCCGCGGCGCAGATGGACCCGGCATTGCGAGCTCGGCACAATGCACCGGTCGATGGCGCGCGGTGGTGGCCGCTTTTGATGGCGGCAAGATGACCTCGGATGCCGAGCCCCCCAAGGCGAAATCCGCCCGCCGCGACCCAGCTGCTGTGTCGCCGCGCATCACACACCCCTCGGCCCTGCGCCACCCTACCTCACGCCCGGCAAACCGCCAGGCTCTCAGAAATGCGCGCCAGGATTTGGGAACAGACGTGAATGCCCACGGATCAAGTCCGTGGGCTGAAAGTCCACGGGTCAAGCCCGGCCATGGGGCTCTCTTGAAGGCGAAAAAACGGTCAGCCGACGAACAGCATCGCCGGGTGTTCGAGCTGGCGTTTGATGCGCTGGATGAACGAGGCGGCTTCCCAGCCGTCGACGATGCGGTGATCGAACGAGGAGGACAGGTTCATCATCTTGCGGATCGCGATCTGCCCCTGATGCACGACCGGGCGCTCGGCGATGCGGTTGACGCCGATGATCGCGACCTCGGGGTGATTGATGACCGGGGTCGCGGCGAGGCCGCCGAGCGGGCCGAGGCTGGTGATCGTGATCGTCGAGCCGGTCAGCTCGTCGCGCGCCGCCTTGCCGTCGCGCGCCGCCGCGGCGAGCCGCCGCAATTCGGCCGCGCTCTGCCACAGATCGAGCGCCTCGGCGTGGCGGATCACCGGGACCAGCAGCCCGCTTCGGTCTGCGTCGCGATGCCGACATGCACGGCGGCATGGCGGTGCAGCACGCCGGCCTCGTCGTCGTAGCGGGCGTTGACCTGCGGGTGCGCCGCGGCAGCGGTCACCAATGCGCGGATCAGGAACGGCAGCAGCGTCAGATGCTCGCGCTCGGGGTAGGTCTCGTTGAGCGCGCCGCGCAATTCCTCGAGCGCGGTGACGTCGACCTCCTCGACGTAGGAGAAATGCGGGATCTGCCGCTTCGATTTCTGCAGATGCTCGGCGATCGCGCGGCGCAGGCCGATGACCGGCACCTCCTCGACGCCGTCGCGCCGCGCCGAGTCCGCGCATGGCGGCGGCCGGAGGCGCTGCGCCGGAGCCGGACGCGACATAGGCGTCGAGGTCCTGCGTCGTGATGCGGCCGCCCGGACCGGTGCCGGGCACGAATTGCAGTTCGATGCCGAGATCCCAGGCGCGCCGCCGCACCGCCGGCGAGGCGAGCGGCTTTGTGCGCCGGACGGCGCGGCAGTCGGGATCGGAGTGGCGGTGACCGGCGGCGCTTGCCCCTCACCCTCCCACGCCTGCGGCGCGGGCCCCTCCCTCTCCCCGCGAGCGGGGAGAGGGGATTTGCAGCCGCTCCGCTTCGTCCTGTGGCGCCGGCGTTCGACGCGAGCGTCCGCCTCGCTCCCTCTCCCCGCTTGCGGGGAGAGGGTTGGGGTGAGGGGCGGGCCGCGCGATGCCGTGCCTCGCGGGGGTAGATCGGCAGCCGCGGCGTCCGCCGCATTGCCCTCGCCGAGGACATCGAGCACGACCAGCTCCGAGCCGACCGGCCGCCTCTCGCCGGGCTCGCCGTGGATCGCGACGACCGTGCCGGCGACCGGCGCGGGCATTTCGACCGTCGCCTTGTCGGTCATCACATCGACGAGCGGGTCCTCCTCGCGGATCACCTGACCCGGCGCGACGTGCCAGGCGACGATCTCGGCCTCGGCCATGCCCTCGCCGATATCCGGCAGCTTGATGACGTAGCGGCCCATTCGCGTCGCCGGCTCAGCCCTCGAGCGCCCGGCGCAGGCCGTCGGCGAGGCGCGCCGGCCCGGGGAAATAGTCCCATTCGAGCGCATGCGGATAGGGCGTGTCCCAGCCGGTGACGCGCACGATCGGCGCTTCGAGATGGTAGAAGCAATTCTCCTGCACCAGCGCCGACAGTTCGGCGCCGAAGCCGCAGGTGCGGGTCGCCTCGTGCGCGATCACGCAGCGGCCGGTCTTCTTGACCGAAGTCGACGATCGTGTCGATGTCGAGCGGCAAGAGCGTGCGCAGGTCGATGATCTCGGCGTCGATGCCGGATTCCTCGGCGGCGGCCAGCGCGACATGCACCATCGTGCCGTAGACCAGCACGGTCACCGCCGCGCCCTCGCGCACGACCGCCGCCTTGCCGAGCGGCACGGTGTAGTAGCCCTCGGGCACCTCGGCCGACCTGATGCCCGGCCCACGGCACCGCCGGACGGTCGGGATGGCCGTAGAACGGGCCGTGATAGAGGCGCTTCGGCTCGAAGAAGACGACCGGATCGTCGTCCTCGATGGCGCTGATCAGCAGGCCCTTCGCGTCGTAGGGATTGGACGGGATCACCGTCTTCAGGCCGCAGACATGGGTGAACATCGCCTCGACGCTCTGGCTGTGCGTCTGGCCGCCGAAAATGCCGCCGCCAGCACGGCGCGCGCACCGTGATCGGCGCCCAGAACTCGCCGCCCGAGCGGTAGCGCAGCCGCGCCGCCGCCGAGACCAGCTGGTCGGTCGCGGGATAGATGTAGTCGGCGAACTGGATCTCGACGACCGGCCGCAGACCGTAGGCGCCCATCCCGACCGCGACCGCCATCATGCCGCCCTCGGCGATCGGCGTGTCGAACACGCGCGTTTCGCCGTGCTTCTTCTGCAGCCCCTCGGTGACGCGGAAGACGCCGCCGAAGAACCCGACATCCTCGCCGAAGATCACGACGTCGGGGTCGCGCGCCAGCATCACGTCCATCGCCGAGTTCAGCGCCTGCACCATCGTCATCTCGGGCATGGCTCAGACCCCCAGCTCCTGGCGCTGGCGGCGCAGATGCCAGGGCATCTCCTTGAACACGTCCTCGAACATCGTCTTGGCGCTGAAATGCGGCGCCTGGTCGAACGTGCCATAGCGCTCGGCCTCGCGGCCGATCTCGCGCACCTCGTCGGCCACTTCGCCGGCGAGCTGCGCCTGGCGCTCCGGCGACCACTCCCCGAGGCCAATCAGATGCCGCGACAGCCGGTCGATCGGGTCGCCATACGGCCATTCCTGCCCTTCGTCCTCGGGACGGTAGCGGCTCGGGTCGTCGCTGGTCGAATGCGGCGCGGCGCGATAGGTGAACAATTCGATCAAGCGTCGCGCCGCGATTGGCGCGCGCCCGCGCCGCCGCCCATTGCGTCGCCGCAGTAGACGGCGAGGAAATCGTTGCCGTCCACCCGGAGGCAGGCGAGGCCGAAGCCGATCGCGCGCGCCGCGAAGGTCGCCGCCTCGCCGCCCGGCGATCTCCTGGTGCGAGGAGATCGCCCACTGGTTGTTGACGACGTTCAGGATCACCGGCACGCGGTAGACCGAGGCGAAGGTCAGCGCGTGGTGGAAATCGGGCTCGGCGGTCGAGCCCTCGCCGATCCAGCTGGCGGCGATGCGGCGGTCGCCCTTGTAGGCCGACGCCATCGCCCAGCCGACCGCCTGCGGGAACTGGTTGCCGAGATTGCCGGCGAGCGAGAAATACGAGGCCTCCCGCGCCGAATACAGCACCGGCAGCTGGCGGCCCTTGAGGCGATCGCGGGTGTTCGAATAGCACTGGCACATCATGTCGAAGAGCGGCCAGCCGCGCGCGATCAACAGACCCTGCTGGCGGTAAGTACGGGAAACACCATGTCGTCGGGCGCGAGCGCGAAGGCCTGGCCGACCCCGATCGCCTCCTCGCCGGTGCATTTCATGTAGAAGGTGATCTTGCCCTGGCGCTGCTGGCGGAACATGCGGTCGTCATAGGCGCGGGTCAGCATCATCGCGCGCAGGCCGCGGCGCAGCGTCTCGGGCGACAGCTGCGGGTCCCAGCCGCCGACCGCCTTGGCGTTGCGGTCGAGCACGCGGATCAGCTTGTAGGCGAGCGGGTGCGTCTGTTGCGGCCGGCACGGCGACGTCCGGACGCTCGACGGCGCCGGCCGGAAATTGCGGCACATAGCTGAAATCGGGCGGCTCGCCGGGGGCCGGATGGTGCGGCGGAATATGCAGCTTGAGCCGCGGCCGGGCCGGTTCGGTGTCGCCGGCATGGTCCGGCCTCGCAGGCGGGGTTTCAGGGAGTGCTGTGTCCATCACGCGCAATCGCGATAGTCGAAAGATGTTCGGCCCAATTTACACGCTTGCCGCCCCCGAAGGTTCCCGATTATGGGCGCGCCCCATAGTGCTCTGCGGGTGCGTCTACCTGAGGTGATAGCGCGGGGTTACGGCCAGGACTCACCGATGCAGGAAACCCGCGGTATTCGGCGGCATGGTTGCCGTCGTGGTTGGCCATGCCGGGCTTGGTCAGGAGGCCACGCGGCGCGATAAAACTGTATATCCGGCGCTTCGGGCGTTCGTGCCAGCCGATGTTGAACGCCGCAAGCTTTGGAAAGAACTGCAGCTCGCTATAGGGCAGGTGGTCGTGTATCCACCACGCCATTGCCTGCCACGGCGTTCCGCCGGCGTAGCGGTCGGCGAACCACGGCACGACGATGCAGGCCATCGCACCCATCCAGCCCTGCGCGTCGCGCCGGTCCCAGATGTGGCGGGCGCAGTTGCGCTCGTTCGAGCCGCAACTGTGGTAATGCGCGTTGCCGTAAGCATTCACCGCCGGTGATCGGTAGGCCGAGCGGATCGCGAGCCGTCCGAAGGTCGCCTGCAGCGGCTCCAGCAATTCCTCGCATAACCGGCGTCCGGCGGCGATCGCCACATCCGGGGCATCCGGCAGATTCGGGATGCTGTGGACGTTGCCGATTTCGCTGTGCAGGAAATCGCGCATGAAGAACGACGGCGACAACCGCACGCGACCCAGCTCCTCGGCGGCGCGTACCGATTTCGGGGTCCTCACGGTCCGATCCCGAACGCTCAGCCCTCATAAATTGAAGCGGAAATGCATGACATCGCCGTCCTGCACGACGTAGTCGGCGCCTTCGAGACGCATTTTGCCGGCGTCCTTCGCCCCCTGCTCGCCGCCGCAGGCGACGAAATCGGCGTAGGCGATCGTCTCGGCGCGGATGAAGCCCTTCTCGAAATCGCTGTGGATGGCTCCGGCGGCCTGCGGCGCCTTGGTGCCGCGCGTCACCGTCCAGGCGCGCGCCTCCTTCGGCCCGGCGGTCAGGAAGGTGATCAGGTCCAGCAGCGCATAGCCCTCGCGGATGACGCGGTCGAGCCCGGTCTCGCCGAGGCCGAGCGCGGCGAGGAATTCTCCCCTTTCGTCGGCGTCGCCGAGATGCGCGACTTCGGCCTCGATCGCCGCCGAGATCACGACCGAGCGCGCCCCCTGCGTCGCGGCGTAATCGGCGACCCGCCGGCTCTCGCGGTTGCCGGTCGCGGCGCTCGCCTCGTCGACATTGGCGATATAGAGGATCGGCTTCGCGGTCAGCAATTGCAGCGCCTGCAACTCGCGCCCTCGGTCGGAGGGGATCGCCGCCAGCCGCGCCGGCTTGCCGTCGCGCAGCGCGGCGAGCGCCGGTTCGATGATTTCGAGCTGCGCGCGGGCCTCGCGCTCGCCGCCGCGGGCGCGCTTCTGGGCCGCGACGAGGCGGCGTTCGAGGCTGTCGAGATCGGCCAGCATCAGCTCGGTCTCGACGGTCTCGGCGTCGCGGATCGGATCGACCGAGCCCTCGACATGCACGACGTTGTCGTCGTCGAAGCAGCGCAGGACCTGGGCGATCGCATCGACCTCGCGGATGTGCCCCAGGAACTGGTTGCCGAGCCCCTGCCCTTGCGAGGCGCCGCGGACGAGACCGGCGATGTCGACGAATTCGAGCTGGGTGGGCACGATCTTTGCCGATTTCGCGAGGCGGGCGCACACCGCGAGCCGCTCGTCGGGCACCGCGACGCGGCCGACATTCGGCTCGATCGTGCAGAACGGATAATTCGCCGCCTCGGCCGCTTCGGTCGCGGTCAGCGCGTTGAACAGCGTCGATTTGCCGACATTCGGCAATCCGACAATGCCGCAATTGAACCCCATGATCCTCACACAGCAAAGCGAGCGGACCGGGCAAACCCCGGTCCTGCGAAAGACCGACGTGAACGTTGAAGCCTGCCGGACGAACCCGGTCGCGGCCTATTTAGGACGGGCTCGGACCGAAATCCAGGCGAGGATGCCGGGATGCGGATGGGTTCGGCTTCTATTCTCCCGATTTGATCTCCACCCCCGCCATCGCTTCGAGGATGCGGGCGACGACCGGGAAGCCTTCGCCGCCCCAGCCGTGCGCCTGGGCGCGCTTGTAGGCGTCGAGGGCGAGCGCGCCGAGCGCGCCCGGCGCCCCGACCTCGCGGGCCAGCGCGACGGCGAGGTCCATGTCCTTGGCGACGATGTCGAGCGTGCCGCCGGCCGCGAAGCTGCGGGTGAGGACGCCGCGCGGGATGTTGGCGAAGGTGCGGCTGGCGCCGGCGCTGACCGGCACGATGCGGGCCAGCATATCGAGGTCGATGCCGGCCTTGGCGGCGACCAGCATGCCCTCGAGCGCGGCGATAAAGCCGGTATAGCCGAGATATTGCGTCACCAGCTTGGCGACACAGCCGGCGCCGCTCGGCCCGACATGAAAGATGTTGGCCGCGATCGCCTCGAACAGCGGGCGGCAATGTGTGACGTCGGCTTCGCGGCCGCCGATCATCACGGTCATGTCGGGCGGCCGGCCGCTGACCGGCGCGTCGAGAAAGCGGATGTCGCGCTTGCCGGCGGCTTCGGCGAGGCGGCGGATCGTGGCGGGCGCGTTGGTCGTCAGATCGATATAGGCGCCGCCGCGGCGCAGCCCGGCGAAGATGCCGCGTTCGGGATCGAGCGCGGCGGCTTCGACCTCGGACGGGCCGGGCAGCGAGGTAAACACGGCCTCGGCGGCGTAGGCGGCCTCCATCGGGCTGTCGGCCAGCGCCGCCCCGAGCGCTGCCAGCGGCGCCATGGCAGCGGGCCTGACGTCGTAGACGGTCAGCCGATGCCCGGCGCCGATCAGGCATTCCGCGATCGGCGCGCCCATCGTCCCGGCGCCGACAAACCCTATCCGCATCGCCCCGCTCCGCCGCCGATCGCCACAGTCCGCGGCATCATCGGCCGGTGGCGGCGGCGCGGCAAGGGCGCGTGGCGCGGGCCGGGATATCGCTGCGGTGCAATCATCGGTTGTGCGGTCGGGAGGCGTTTGCTGCATCTGCAAGGAATCTGCAGCAAACACTCGCGTTTAGGTTGTGAGGCCTCCTGCAAGCCTTTGTAAGTGCTGGTTTTGTGGAGGACGGCCCGGTCCAGCAACCGGCCCGTTTGCAGCAAACAACAGCCACGACCTCCTGCCCGCGCGGCGCTTTGAACCGGAGCATGATGGATTGCGAATATGGCTATTCTAGCGGCGATCTTCGCCTCGCTGCGCCGGCGACCGGCCCTGAGCCCGACATATCCGGGGGCCGCACCCCCACCCTGCCCTCCCCCGCTTGCGGGGGAGGGTTGTTGCCGTCGCCTGCTGATACGGAGCCCACAATTTCCCTCCCCTGCTTGCGGGGGAGGGTTAGGGAGGGAGCTCGGTCGCCGAATGCATCAACCCGGCAAGCCGCCTTTACTTGCCGTCAAGGTTTGTCCGCAGGATGAAGTCGATGTAGCGGAGCGCCCAGCGGAGCTGGGTGGTCTTTTCGGCGATACGCCGCAGCTCTGCTTCGTTGGCGCCAACAAAGCTTCGGAATGGCGCCAGGCGGATAAGCAGTCGGACGGTCTGCGCTTCTCCCCGGCCGAAAAGATCATCCCAGACGGGTCCCAGTCCTGCTATCGCGGCCGAGTACATGTTGCTTTTCTTGAAGGTTTCGTAACCGGCCCAGGCGACACCGGCGCCAGCCGCTCCGGTGATCAACCCGCCTGCGGCAAGACCCACTGGAGCTAAGGTCGCCAGTGTCGCGGCGGGGATGAAGATCGTCGCGGCATGCTTCAGCGTTGCGAGGCCGTAGACGGTGCCGCGTTCGGGATGACGGCCTTCGCCGATTGCCTCCGCGGCATCGTTGGTGACCTTGGCGGCATCGGGCTCGATGATCTCGGGGGAGTTTGCGAGCGCCGTTGCGACGTTGCGCGCGTCGTCGTGCAATTGCGGCTTGTTCTTCACGGGTCTGATGATAGCGGTCTGCCTCATCCGCCAGTTCGCGGCCTTCCTTTGTGGCGAGCATCAGCGGGCCGTGTAGCGCGAGGACCGTGTCGAGCGCCTCCTGCGCGGCGTCTTCGAGCGGCGGTTGCAGGCGATCCTCGATCTCGCGGCGGGCGGCGGCGGCGGCGTTGTCGAGCCGGAGCCGAGGCCGAAGACGATGCCCCAGGCGATCGTTTCCGGCTCGCCGGCGATAGCAGTGCGGTAGGCATTGAGATTGCGGCCGATCTCGGGCTGCGTGTTCGGGTTGAGATGCCCGGCGAGGTCGGCGGCGGCCTGACGGACGACGGGCAGCAATTGGCGAATACGGGCAAGATTATTGCCGTCCGCGTCGATTCCGTCGGGTGCCGCGAGGGCGATCCTGAGATCGGGGCCGAGGGTGAAATGCGGTCCCGGGCCTTGCGGGGGGATCGGCTCGGGTTCCTCATCCGGCGGGATGTCAATGACTGGAGCGGGCGGGGTGTGCTCGGCGAGGAGGGCGGCGATGCGGCGGTTGACGGCGGCGGGGCGCGGCTCTTCGTTCCACTGCTCGTCGGTCAGCGAGGCGACGGCGAGGTCGAACGCTTCGCCGAATGACGGACGCCCGTCGCGCACGCGCTCGTACCACTGCACCCACGGGTCCCAATGGTTGGCCTCATCCTGCAGCATCCAGGTGCGCAGGCGATCCCAGGCTTCGGCGATCGGTTCCGGCATCTCGCCGGGCCACAACGGGGCGGCGACGATCTCGGCGACGGCGCGTCCTTGCTCGATCGCGACGGCATCCGCCCGAACGGCGGCATCGGCAGCGGCTCGCGGCGGCAGCGGCGGCGTAGGCGGCGGCGGCAGCAGCATGGCAGCGGCGGAACTTGCGGCGACGGCGGTGGCGGCGTCAGCAGCGGCGGTCGGCGGCGGCGTCGCGGCAGCCGCTGCGCGGCGGCGGCGATCAGGCGGTGTCGAGCGGTGGACGGGCAATGGCGGCGGCGTCAGCCGCGGCAGCGTTGGCGATGCGCCGCAGACGATCACGCCGGGAAGGATATTCCGCGATTGCCCATGCAACAAAGCAGGCGCGCAGCACCGGGAGGGCGATATCCGCGGCGCAAAATACGTCGTGTACGCGACAGCTTCGATCAGCGGCAGAACGCGCAGCGCCGAGCGCACGGCCAAGGCAATGCACACCTCGCGGGCTGGCGTTCGAACCACGCCCGCGCCTGCTCGCGATCCGAGAAATCGACCTCGCAGGCCGGCTTGCGACCACTCCGCGCCATCACCCCTTCTCCCGTCCGAGCACCGCCATCAGCTCGCGCCATTCGCGCGGGGAGAGGCCGCTTGAGGGCTGATCGACATTCTCGCCTGCCAGCATGCGGCGGAGCACGGCGAGGGCGGTGGCGGAGATCGTCGCGGCGTTCAGGCGGTATTCGAGGAAGGCGGCGTGGGCCAGCGGGACCCAGCGCTTGACGGTTTCCAGCATCGCCTCGGCATAGGCGCGGATTTCGTACTGGGCGTGCGGGTCGGCGCGCAGGCTGAGGAAATGCAAGAGGTTGTGCAGGTCGGTCTTCCAGTACCATTGCGTGTAGAAATTGAGGGACAGGTTCATGCGGGCCAGCTCGCGCGCCAGACCGGGCCAGGAGGGGTCGCGCGGCGGCGCCGGTGTCGTCCTCGTTGAGCAGGTCGGCGTAGCCGGCATAGGCGCGCTCGGCATCGTCGCGCAGCAGGTCGAGGACGCGGCGGGCGGCGTCGCCCTCGATGACTCGGTCGCGGCCCTGGCGGTTGGCGGCGGATTGGGCGGCCAGGTGCTCGGGGGCCGGGATGTAGAATTCGTTGTCGAGGATCGAATAGCGCGCCGAGTATTCGTTGACGTTGGCGGTGCGGTGGCGGATCCATTGCCGCGCGACAAAGATCGGCAATTTGACGTGGTACTTGATCTCGCACATCTCGAACGGCGTCGTGTGGCGGTGCCGCATCAGATAGTTGATGAGGCCCCGGTCCTCGCTGACCCGCCTGGTGCCGCGCCCGTACGAGACGCGCGCCGCCTGCACGATCGCGCCGTCGTCGCCCATGTAGTCGATGACCCGGACAAAGCCGTGGTCGAGCACCGGCAGCGCCTCGTAGAGGATTTCCTCCAGCGCCGGCACGGTCGCGCGGCGGGTCGGGTGGCTCTGCGGCGCGGGCGGCGGCGATTTCGGCCTGCTGTTCGGGGGTCAGCGGCATTGGTCTCCTGATCGCCGGCCTGCTGCCGACGGTTCGATAGTAGCGCATGCCTCCGGCGATCAGGGCGATCGCATTTGGCGAAAGCGGCTCCAACTCTCCCCCTCCGCCCGCTATGGTCCATTGGGGGGCGGAGAGAGTCGGGGCAGTTGGCGGATTCCGGAGCGCGGCCGATGCCCACCTCACCCTCCCGGCGCTTGCGCGCCAGGCCCCTCCCTCTCCCCCTTGAGGCGGAGACGGGAAATTGACCTGCAGTTCGGCAAATGCGATCGCCCTGGCCGGCGATGCGGCCGGTTGCGTTTGCGCCGCGACACCCTATATCTCAGCGGTGCCGGGCAACCGGCTATGGCGATAAATGGCCTGCGAAATAAGCGTTGCGGACCCGGGGGCGGTACCCGGCGCCTCCACCAGTTTCCGCCGGCGGCCTGACGAATCGGGCGCCGGCGGCTTTACGGGGGCGAAACAGGCTCGACGCGCGTGGTAAAGGCAGATGCTTTCGCCCGGCATGATACCGCCGTTATCGGGTCAAAACTTAGCTGCGAACGATAACTTCGCAACAGAGGCTCTTGCTGCCTAACCCTTCACGGGGTGAAGCTAGTAGGTAACTCGCGGTCCGAGGGGCACCGGGCAACAGAAGCCCCTCACTTGATTCGCGCCGTGATTCCTGCTTGATTCCCTGGCCGCACGCTTCCATTGTCATTGTCTGCATGCGGCCGGTAGGGCCGGAGTCGTCGGCGAGGGGCGATGCCGCAGGATCTGTATCAGTACGAGAAGATGATCGACCGCGCCCTGCGGGGCGTCGTGCGCGAGGCGCTGGAGCGCGCGGCCCGCGAGGGTCTGCGCGGGGCGCATCATTTCTATATCGGCTTCGCGACCGACATGCCCGGGGTCACGATCCCCGAGAGCTTGCGGGAGCGATACCCGCACGAGATGACGATCGTGCTGCAGCACCAGTTCTGGGATCTCGAGGTGGGCAAGAACAAGTTCTGCGGTCACGCTGAGTTTCCAGAGGCAGCCCGAGCGGCTGGTGATCCCGTTCGCCGCGGTGCGCAGCTTCGCCGATCCGTCGGTCAATTTCGCGCTCGAATTCGCGCCGTCGGAGCGGCCGGAAGCGGCGCCCGCCCCGACACCTGCCCTGGTGCCCAGCCCCGGTAACCAGCATCGTGCCGGCCCCGATCGCGCCGCCGCCCGAGGCCGCCGAGACCGCTGCCGATAGAAGGCGAGGAGAAGACCGGCGCCGAGGTCGTGACGCTCGACAGCTTCCGCAAGCGGTAACGGCTAGCCCTCACCCTTGCCACGCCTGCCGGCGCGGGTCCCTCCCTCTCCGCAATGCCGGAGAGGGGCTATCGACGTGTTACCCTATACGGCGGCGTCCTTAAGATTGCTCCGTCAAGCTTCGGAGGTGGCGGCATGGAACTGTGGAACCATTGCGAGAACCCCTACCCGTTCGTGCCGAACGAGGTGCTGGAAGCAGGCCGAGTCGGTGCGGGCCAGCCTGCCGAACCGGTATTGCGACCCGAAGATCGCGGCGCGGCTCTATGACGAGATCTTCGACGAGTACCGGCTGTGCGACGATCTCGGCCTCCATATCGTCACCAACGAGCACCATTCCGGGATCAACAATCTGTGGGCGGCGAGCCCGGTCATCACCGGCGTCGTCGCCAACATCACGAAGAAGTCCCGCATCCTGTCATTGGGCACGCTGATCACGGTGCGCCCCGACCCGGTGCGGATCGCCGAGGAATACGCGACGATCGACATCATCTCGAAGGGGCGGCTGGAGATCGGCTTCGTCAAGTCGGGCGCGACCGAGATGGTGTCGGGCGACGCCAACCCGATGCGCATCCGCGAGCGCGAATGGGAGGCGATCGACCTGATCGAGAAGGCGCTCGTGACGCAGGACGGCCCGTTCAGCTGGGAAGGCAAGTTCTTCATCCATCCGCACGTCAATATCTGGCCGCGCCCGTACCAGGAGCCGCGCCCGGAATTCTGGGCGGCGACCTCGGACCTGCCGACCTGCGCCGAACTGGGCCGGCGCGGCATCATCAACACGCTGCTGTTCGGCGGCTATGACCGGACCCGGCAGGCGTTCGACGCCTACAAGGCGGCGCGGCGCGAGGCCGGGTTGCCGGCGCCCGGCGAGGACCGCTTCTCGTACATGGCCTTCGCCTATGTCGGCGACAGCGACGAGGAGGCGCTGCGCATCGGCCAGAAGATCGCGTGGTTTCTGACCGTCAGCATCAAGAGCGCGCCGCAGATGTCGAAGTTCCAGCCCGGCAATTTCGCGCCCGAGATGGCGCCGGCGGCGTGGCGGACCGGCGCGTCGCGGCGGCCGCGCCCGACCAATCTCGACGCCGAGGTGCTGATCGGCCAGGGCCAGATGTTCGCCGGCAACCCGGACACCGTGGCGCGCCAGATCAAGGATTTCCGCAAGCGGGTCGGCGGCATCCGGCACATCATCATGATGACGCGGCAGGGCCTCGTGACCCACGCCGAGGCCGAGAAGAGCTTTACGCTGGCGGCGAAGGAGGTGCTGCCGCAATTGCGGGACCTGCCGCCGGTCGATCAGGACGAGACCGAATTTCTGGCGCGGCAGGCGGCGGCGAAATGAGCGACGTTGGCGAGCCCCCCCTAACCCTCCCCCGCTTGCGGGGGAGGGAATTGGCGGCGACGGCACCTTCTTCCCCTCCCCGCAAGCGGGGGAGGGTAGGGGTGGGGGTGCCGTGAGCGACATGCTGCGGGCGGGCCGCTGGAGCTCGAGGTGCTGCGGCGCGGCCGCGGGCGCCGATCGGCGGCCGATCCTGCTGGTGCACGGGATCAATCCGGTCAGCCCGCAGGCGCCGTTTGTCGATCTGCTCGCCGAGCACGGCGAGGTCATCGCGCCGTCGATGCCGGGGTTCGGCGGCTCGCCGCTGCCCGAGGATTTCGACACGATGTACGACCTCGTGCATGTCTGGCGCGACGTGCTCGACGCGCTGCCGGATCGCGGTCGCGATGATCGGGTTCTCGTTCGGCGGCTGGGTCGCGGCCGAGATCGCGGCCGGCGGTCATCCGAAGCTCGACCGGCTCGTGCTGGTCGATCCGGTCGGCGTCAAGCTGGGCGGCCGCGAGGAGCGCGACATCGTCCATTTCTTCAACACGAACCCGGCCGAGCTGAACCGGCGCGCCTGGCACGATCCCGGCAAGCGCCCCGACGGCGTTTACGGGCTGGGCTGGCAGGCCTGCATCGACGACGCGATGCCGGACGAGGAGATGGTCAGCGCTCGCGCGCAACTGGGATTCGCTGTGCCTCTATGCGTGGCGGCCGCATATGTACAACCCGCAGCTGAAGCATTGGCTGCGCCGCGTCGCGGTGCCGACGCTGGTGCTGTGGGGCGCGAGCGACCGCATCGTGACGCCGGAATACGGCAGGCGCTATGCCGAGCTGATCCCGGGCGCCCGGTTCGAGATGATCGACGCGGCCGGGCACCACCCGGAACTCGAACAGCCGCGGGCGTTTGCCGAGGCGGTCGCAAGATTTTTGGGGCAATCCGCATGATGTTCATCGTCCGCAGCGCCGGCGGGCGGCCGGAGCTGCCGGCGGTCGCGGTCAAGCTGAGCCGCGACACCCCGCCGATCGTCAAGGACGGTGCCGGGAAAACCGATTTCTTCTGCGTCGGCGAGACGGAGGCGATGGCGGCGCTGCGCGATGCCGGCTGGCAGGTCGTCGAATTGCGCGACGGCTATTACGAGGACGGAAAGGGCGGCGGGGTCGCGATCTGGGGCCAGGGCCGATACTGGGAAATCCGCAGCGACCCGCTCACGGTAACGGAAGCGGTCGGCCCGAGCGGACAGGACCCGGCAACGCCGCGCGACGGCGAGCATGTCGAGGTCCGCCGCGCGATCTTCGGCGCGTGAAGTACGATCTGATTAGCTCAATCGATGCCTTGACCCGACCGGCGGAACGTTGGCGTCCTGTTTTCAGTGCCGGGAGCTGAGCATGTCCCAGGGGGTCTTGCCCTCGGGCAGCGGCGGGATGCGCAGCAGATCGGCCATCGGGTCGCCGGCCTCGTAGCGGCGGCACAGCTCCTCGGGGTCGTAGGTCACGCCGACCGGGTTGGCGGCGAAGGCGGCGCTCTGGAAATAGCCCTCCAGCTCGGCGGCCGTGGCGAAATTGTCGATCTGCAATTCGACGCGGTTGTTGTCCGGGTCGCGATAGTACATCGACGTCGTGACGCCATGATTGATCGGCCAATGCGGCACGATGCCGTGCGCCTTGAGCCGCCGGTATGTCGCCAGCAATTCGCCGAGATCGCGATAGCTGTAGGCGACGTGGTCGGTGCCGGCGCTTTCGGGGTCGCGCGGCGACAGGCCCGGAATATGGATCAGCGCCAGCCGGTGGTGCTCGTCGTCGTAGCTGAGGAAGCACAGCCGCTCGTCGCGAAACACGATGCGGGCCGCCAGCACTGTCTTGTACCATTCGGCCATCCGGTCGAACTGTCCCGTGCGCAATACGAAATGCGCGAACTTGGCCGGGCTGATCGCCTCGGACTTCGGGGCGATTTGGCGGATCGGAGACATGTCGTTCATCGTCTGCTCCCCTGGGTCGGAGGGCTTCGGGTCAGCGCGCCTCCCGCCTCTTGATCCCGTCCGGCAGCAAGCGTGCGCCCGCCATCTTAGCATGCCGGCGCGGTCAGAACGGCAGGATCTATCGCGGTTCGGCGGCCGGTTTCGCGACCGGCTCGCAGCGCGCTATCTCGATCCGCTCGCGATCCTCGTGGCCTTTGCTGATGTTGCTCAACAAGCAGGCAGCCCTCGCCTTTCGGCCGGATCTCGACGACATGGAACAGGTAATTTTTCGGACTGCTGCTGCCGAAGATGAGATCGAGCCTGTCGCCGACCGCGATCCGCGCGGCAGGTCGATCTTGTCGTAATGCTTGCACGAGCGGAAAAAAATCCAGTTCCGGCAAATCGTCAGGACGGCCTTGCCCGACACCGTGACCGCCGCAAGCGGATCGGCGAGGGCGGCCGGGCTCGGGAAGAGGGCGATGCCGGCGCAGACTGCCGCGAGCGGCAGCCGGATCATCCGATATCGGCACGATCAAGGCCGCGCGTACGAGCTTGCGAATGCGGTGGTTGTTCGTGTCGCCGATATAGATCGCGCCATCCGGGCCGACGACAGCGCCGTGCGGCCGGTCGAGCCCGGCCTCGGTCGCGGGACCGCCGTCGCCGTGCCCACCCCTGCGGCCGCCGGCGATCGTCGTGACGATGCCGCTCGCGCGGTCGATACGGCGGATCGCGTGGTTCTCGGTATCGACGATCAACAGGCTGCCGTCGCGGTCGAGCGCCATCTCCTTCGGGGCGTCGAACACGGCCGCCACGGCCGGGCCGCCGTCGCCGCTATAGCCGCGCCCGGTCGTGCCGGCGATCGTCTCGATGATGCCGGTGGCGGGATCGACGGCGCGCAGGCTGCTGCCCTGGCGTTCCAGGATATAGACCGTGCCGTCGGGCGCGATTTTGACCGCGCGGGCGCCGAAAATCCTGGCATCGCGCGCCGGGCCGCCGTCGCCGCCGTGTTCGGCCATGCCGGTGCCGGCGAAGGTGTCGATGACGCCGCTCGCGAGATCGACGACCCGCACCCGATGGTCGGCGACATCGGCGATATAGAGGCGCCGTCTCGTCGGGATCGAAGGCGAGCCCGTTCGGCTCGGCCAGCCCGGCGCTTGCAACGCCGGGCCGCCATCGCCGGAATAGGCCGCCTCGCCGGTGCCGGCCAGCGTCGTGATGATGCCGGAGGCGGCATCGATGCGGCGCACGCGGCGGTTGAGCCGGTCGGCGGTATAGACGTTGCCGGCGCGGTCCACGACGACGCCGTAGGGTTCGTTGAGCGCGGCCTCGGTGGCCGGGCCGCCGTCGCCGGAATAGCCCGCCTCGCCGTTGCCGGCGATCGTCGAGATGATCCCGGTCGCGGCCTCGACGCGGCGGATGCGGTGGTTGAACGTGTCCGAGAAATAGAGATTGCCGGCACCGGTCGAACGCGATGTCGAACGGGCCGTTCAGCAGCGCCTCGGTCGGCCGGCCCGCCATCGCCGGCAAAGCCCTTTTCGCCGGTGCCGACCGCGGTCGTGATGATCCATTCCGCCATAGCGAGCCCTCCCGGCAGCGAAGATAGAGCGATATTGGCTCAATTTCACCACGGAGACACGGAGGACACCGAGGTTTCAAGTTTCCGTGTCGCCGGCTTGCGCCGGCCCCGCCGGTGGGGCCAAATGCCGCGAGGCTGTTCAGCGATCGGAGCACCGAATATGAGTGACGACAGAAAGCCGCGGCTGGTCGGGATCAACCATGTCGCGATCGAGGTCGGCGACATCGACGCGGCGCTCGAATGGTACGGGCGGATTTTCGATTTCACGCTTGCGCGGCAAGGGCGAGCGCAACGCGTTCATCGATATGGGCGACCAGTTCATCAATCTGACGCTGGTGCCGGATCGGACGCGGTGATGGCGTCGAGCGGCGGCATATCGGCTTCGTCGTCGACGACCGGTCCTCGGTCAAGGCGCGCGCCGAAGCGGCCGGCGCCGTGATGGTCGAGGGGCCGTTCCTCGATTTTCTCGACCCCTGGGGCAACCGCATCGAGATCATCGAGTATTCGAACATCCAGTTCACCAAGGCGCCCGAAGTGCTGCGCGGCATGGGGCTCGCGCTCGACAAGAACGACAAGGCCAGGAAGGAACTCGCCGACAAGGGGATGGCGCCGGAATGAGCGACGAAGAAGATGCAGCTGAGCCTGATCGTTCGGGGACAGCACCCGCCGGGCGACATCACAGGCCATTTCCGTGACGACATGGAGCTGGTGAAGCGGGCCGAGGCGGTCGGGTTCGACGGCATCGTCAAGGGCTCGCATTACAGCGCGCACCCGTTCGAGTATCTGCAGCAGATCCCGTTTCTCGGCTATTGCGCCGCCGCCGCGCCGAAACTGCGGCTGATCTGCGGCCTCGTGCTGCTGCCGTTGCACAAGCCGCTCGATCTGGCCGAGCAGCTTGCGACATTGGACATCATGTCGGGCGGCAAACTCGTGTTCGGCTGCGGCATCGGTTATCGCGATGTCGAGTTCAAGGCGTTCGGCGTGCCGCGCGCCGGTCTCGGCAAGCGTTTCGAGGAAGGGCTCGAAGCGGTGCGGCGGCTGTGGACCGAGGATTTCGTGACGATGAAGGGCTCGCATTTCGAGCTCGACAACGCGAATTGCACCGTAAAGCCGCTGCAGAAGCCGACCCCGCCGATCTGGATCGGCGCCAACGCCGATGTCGCGATCCGCCGCGCGGCGCGGATGGGGGATTGCTGGTACATCAACCCGCACAACACGATGACAACGATCGAGCGCCAGATGGATGTCTACAAACGCGCGCTCGACGAATATGGAAAGCCGTTTCCGAGCGAAGTGCCGATGCGCCGCGAAGTATTCGTCGCACCGACCCGCGCCGAGGCGATCCGCCGGGCACAGCCCTATCTCGAAGATAAATACAAGGCATATCGCGATTGGGGCCAGGACAAGGTCATGCCGAAAGGCGACGATTTCGATCATGAATTCGCCGAGCTGTTGGAGGACCGCTTTCTATTGGGATCGCCGGCGGAGGTCGCCGAGCAGATGATCCGGCTGAACCGCCGCCTTGACGTCAACCACATCGTCGCCTCGATCCATTGGCCCGGGATGCCGAATTCGCTCGCGCTCGACCAGTTGCAGATCCTGGCCGAGGACGTGATGCCGCAAGTTCGGCACGCGATTTGACCAGCTGCCCACCACTGGCCTTCTAATTGAGGAATTGTCGATGGTACTGTGGCTACCGGGTGTCAGGCGGTGGGCGTGGTGCCCCCGTCGATCACGTACTCCGTACCTGTGATCGATGCGGCGCGCGGAGAGACCAGAAAGGCAATCAGATCGGCGACCTCGCTAGGTTTCGCCGGTCGTCCGATCGGAATTCCGCCAAGCGAGTCCATGATAATCTTTCGGCCGCCTGCATGATCGGTGTTGTTCTGGCGGGCGATTGCCTCGACGAGGCCGACCGCGGCATCCGTTTCCACCCAGCCAGGCGAAACCCTGATCACTCGCACGCCTTTAGGGCTCACCTCTTTCGATAAAGCTTTGCTGTAGTTGGAGAGTGCAGCTTTCGCGGCTGCGTAGGCAATCGTAGCTTCCGGCAAGGGAAGTTGCCGCTGTATGGAGGTGACGTGGATGATCACGCCGGAATGCTGTGCGAGCATCTTCGGCAGCAATGCACGGTCTAACCGAACCGCCGGGAGCAGATTGAGATCGAACGCCCGGCACCATTCACCATCATTGAGCGAAGCAAATCCGCCGGGAGGCGCCGACGAGCCACCGACGACATGGACGATGATGTCGATGCCACCGAGCCGTTCATTCACCGCATCCGCGATGCTGGCGCAGCCCTCAGCACTGGTAACGTCAGCAGCGACGAAAAGGTCATTTGGACCAAGTGCAGGAGGCGTTGTCCGTGCCGTTGCCAGAACCGTAGCGCCAGCCTCACGGAGCCGGGCAGCCGCCGCTTCTCCGATCCCCTTGGTACCGCCTGTGACAAGTGCTCGGCAGCCGTCAAGTTCGCGATAGTGGTCCATCAGAAGCCCCCTTTTCGCACGGTTGCTGCGACGAGTGTGATGTGCTCCTATACTGGCAGCATGACAAGTACAGACAAAAAAGTGGGGTACTCACCCACAGGTAAGCTATCGGACGTAACGCCGGAGATGGCCGCGTCCGGCATGGAAACCGCGTTCCGGATGCTCGAAGGGCGATGGAAGATGGTCATCATCTTTCACCTGTTCGATCGGTCGGTGTTGCGGTTTTCCGAATTGCAAAAGGCGATTCCCGGCGTCTCGCAGAAGATGTTGATCCAACAGCTTCGCGATCTGGAACGCGACGGGATAGTGGCGCGGATGGTCTATGCTCAGGTCCCGCCGAAAGTCGAATACCGACTGACCGAGTGGGGTCAGGCTATGTGCCCGGCCCTGGATGCGCTGCTCGAATGGGCCGCGGCCAGGCCTGCCTTACGCCTTCGATAGACGCCGCCTCGTCAACCAGCGTGGACGCCCATCGCGAGGCGGTGTCGGCGAAAAACGGTGGCCGCTTCGGCCCAGGGTGGCCGTGTTGGCGTGGTCATGTTACCCTGGTCGGCCAGCATCAAGGAAGGTATGAATGACCCAAGCTCTTGAAGGCATTCGGGTTATCGACTTTACGCACGATCAGGCCGGGCCGTCCTGTACGCAGATGCTGGCGTGGCTCGGGGCCGATGTCATCAAGATCGAACGGCCGCCGTTCGGCGACCGGGCGCGGCGGCTGTGGAACATGGATAATCCCAATATCGACAGCTTTTTCTTTCTGCTGCTCAACAGCAACAAGCGCAGCACGGTCATCGATCTGAAGACCGAGGAGGGCAAGGAGATCGCCCGCCGCATGATCAAACGGGCCGATGTCGTGGCCGAGAACCTCGGACCCGGCGTCATGGATCGCCTCGGCCTGGGCTACGACGCGGTCAAGGAACTGAACCCGCGCATTGTCTATGCCTCGGTCAAGGGGTTCGGATCGTACGGCCCGTACAGCGATTACAAATGCTTCGAGCCGGTGGCGCAGGCGACCTCGGGGGCGATGAGCGTGACCGGCGAGGCCGGCGGTCCACCGATGGTCAATGGCGCCAATATCGGCGACAGCGGCACCGGCATGCACCTCGCGATGGCGATCCTCGCGGCGCTGGTGCAGCGCGGGCGCACCGGGCAGGGCCAGCTCGTCGAGGTGGCGATGCAGGAAGCCGTCCTCAACCTGACCCGGGTCAAGTTCACCGGCACGCTGGCCACCGGCAAGCCGCTCGAACGCAGCGGCAACCGCTCGGCGACCGGCGGCTATTCCGATCTGCTGCGCTGCGCCGGCAGCGGCCGGAACGACTACGTCTACATCATCGTGCCGCCCGACAATCCGGAGATGTTCCGGGCGGCGATGGAGGTGATCGGCCGCCCCGAACTGAAGGACGACGAGCGCTTCAACACCGCCGCCGCCCGCGCCAGGAATGGCGCCGCGCTGACCGAAGTGCTCGAAAGCTGGACGCTGCCGCGCAACAAGGACGAGGTGATGAAGGCGTTCGCCGGGCGCGGCATCGTCTGCGGCGCGGTGTTCGACACCGCAGAGGTGCTCGGCAACGAACATCTGCGCGAGCGCGGCACGATCGTCGATCTCGACCATCCGACGCGCGGCCGGTTCTCGACGATCATCAGCCCGCTGCGCCTGTCGGAATCGCCGGTCGAGCCGCGCCGCGCGCCGCTGTATCGGCGAGCATACCGAAGCGGTGCTGCGCGACCTCGCCGGCTACAGCGAGGCCGAGATCGCCGCGCTTGCGCGAGAAAAAGGTGATTACGCAGGGGTGACCAGCCAAATACCCTCACCTCGACGCCTGCGCGCGCTTGCACGGCGGAGAGACGAGTGTACTCGCGCAGCGGCATCCGAATGATGGTATAAGACGTGCAACGCGCGCTTCCCGGGAGGAACCGATGTCCGACAAGCTGATCTCGTGCGACGACCATATGGATTTGTCGCAACTGCCGGCCGATTTGTGGGCGACGCGGCTGCCGGCCGGGCTGCGCGACCGCGCGCCGCATGTCGAGGAGCGCGACGGGCAGGCCGTGTGGGTCTGCGACGGCAAGGTGTGGGGCCGCTGGGACGGCAAGACGCCGGCGACCGGCAACGCGCGGCCGGTAAAGCCGCTCTACAATTCGTTCGACCGCGCCGGCATCTACGACCAGAGCGCGCGCCGGCCGGCGCAATGCCGAATTGCGGCTCGCCGACATGGACCGCGACGAGCGTCGAGGCGCAGGTCATCTTCGGCCCGATCTTCCAGATCTCGACCGACGACCCGGCGCTGCGCGAGGCGTGCTACGGCGTCTACAACGACTGGCTCATGGAATTCTGCCAGGCGGCGCCGGACCGGCTGATCGGCGTGCCGATGCTGCCCGAGACCCCGTCCGGCGCGCTCAAGGAACTGCAGCGCCTGGCCGCCAAGGGCGGCGTCCGGCAGGTCACGCTGATGATCGCCAACGTCAACCCGAAGCTCGACGACCGGGCCTGGGAAGCCGCTGTGGCAGGCGCTCGAAGAGAGCGGGATCATCCTGTCCTGGCATATCACCGTGTTCGGCCCGAACCCGAACAGCCGCGCCAACGGCAAGGCCGCCAGCGTGTTCGAGAACACGAAGTTCTTCATGGCGAATTTCCTCGAGCCGTTTGTCGATCTGTTCGCCTGGGGCATTCTCGAACGCCATCCGCGGCTGAAGATGGTGATGGCCGAGGCCGGCACCGGCTGGCTGCCGTGGCTGATGCAGGAACTCGACTACCGCCACTGGCGGCTGTGGGAAGCGCAAGGAATTCTGGGCCGACAAGGGCGGCAAGGAACTCGAAACCAAGCCGTCGGAACTGTTCAGGCGGCAGATCTGGGCGACGTTCCAGGAAGACTATGTGACGATGTCGCTGATCCCGTTCTTCGGCGACGGGCACCTGCTTATGGGCGTCGGACTATCCGCACCCGGACGGCGTCTGGCCGAATTCGCAGGCGGCGGTCGAGCGCCAGATGAAGCATTTGTCGCCCGAGATGCGCCGCAAGCTGACCCACGACAACGCCGCCGCGCTGTACGGTCTCTGACCTTTCGGGAGCGCGATCGGGTAAAGTTGAAACTGCTCGTCCTCCCGTGCGACCCGTTTAGTGACCGTCTTGACGCAGACCCCGAAAGAAGCGCCCACCGTTTCGGGGTCTGCCCGGCGATGACCCGGCTCACAATGATCTCTCGTCCTGCCGACCGTCCGCGGCGCATTTTTGTGGAGGTCCATTCGGTCCTTCCAGGCTCGCCAAAGCATCAGCAGCTTCAGCTTCCTCGGTCCCGACCGAACGGACAACTTGTCGGATCGGCACACCTAGCGGGTGCTTGGTGATGCCGACAAGCGAAAAAGCGAAAATGCTGGCCGGCGAGCTTTATGACGCGCGCGATCCGGAGCTGGTCGCCGAGCGGCGCCGTGCGCAGCGTCTGCTGGCGCGCTACAACGCGAGGGCCCCGACGATGCCGAAACCCGCGCGACCCTGCTGCGCGAGCTGCTCGGCGCGGTCGGCGACGGGGCCGATATCCAGCCGCGGTTTGCCTGCGATTACGGCTACAACATCCGCCTCGGACAGCGCGCCTTCGTCAACTACAATTGCGTGTTCCTCGACTGCGCGCCGATCGAGATCGGCGACGATCTTCAGATGGGCCCGGCGGTACAGCTCTACACTGCGACCCACCCGCTCGACCGCGCGACCCGCGTCGCCGGGCTCGAATACGCCCGCCCGATCCGCATCGGCAGCGGCTCTGGATCGGCGGCGGGGCGATCGTGCTGCCCGGGATCACGATCGGCGACGGCGTTGTCGTCGGCGCCGGCAGCGTCGTCACGCGCGATCTGCCGCCCGGCAGCCTTGCGGTCGGCAACCCGGCCCGTATCATCCGCTCGCTCGGCTAGAGCGCCGCAACCCGCATCGAGAGGAACAAGGCGATGGCATACCAGACGCTCCAGGTCAAAAAGCTGACGCCCTATATCGGGGCCGAGATTTCCGGGGTCGACCTGTCGCGCCCGCTCGGCAACCAGCAATTCCAGGAAGTGCACGACGCGCTGATGGAAAACCTGGTGATCTTCTTCCGCGACCAGCACCTGACGCACGACCAGCACAAGGCATTCGGCCGACTGTTCGGCGAATTGGCGATCCACCCGGCCTCGCCGAATGCGCCCGAAGGCCATCCCGAAATCCTGACGATCCATGCCGACGAAAAATCGAAGCACGTCGCCGGCGAGGAATGGCATTCCGACGTGTCGTGCGACCCGGAGCCGCCGATGGGCAGCATCCTCTATCTGACCGAGGTGCCCCCCGAAGGCGGCGACACGCTGTTCGCCAGCATGTACGCGGCCTATGACAAGCTCTCGCCGCCGATCCGGCGCCTCGTCGAAGGGCTGACCGCGATCCATGACGGCGAGCCGGTCTATCGCGGCCGCTTCGGCTGGCAGGACGCGCGCGGCCAGGAGTTTCCGCGGGCCGAGCACCCGGTCGTCCGCACCCATCCGGTGACCGGCCGGAAGGCGCTGTTCGTCAACCCGAACTTCACGACCGCGATCAAGGGCCTGAGCCAGCTCGAAAGCGACGCCCTCCTACAGATGCTGTACCGCCACTGCGAGACGCCGGAATTCCAGTGCCGCTTCCGCTGGCAGCCGAATTCGGTCGCGTTCTGGGACAATCGCTGCGCCCTGCACCACGCGATGTGGGACTATTACCCGCAGCGCCGCCACGGCTACCGCGTCACGGTCAAGGGCGACCGGCCGTTCTATCGCGCATAGAAGTTCCCGGCGCGCCGGGAGCCCCCAACTCGGCCGGCACCGGCCGCCAAAAATGCGCGTCCGCCGTACAACGGGACCTCACGACATTACAGGGACATGACGAGCCGATGAAATCGCTGTCATGTCTCCCTTTCACCGGGTATGCGCCGATCCGCCCCTCCCTAAAAACCCGGTGAGGAGCGCAAGCCGCTCTTTCAACGAAACAGAGGTCCCGAAATGACGAGATTACAGAAGCCTGTCCTCGCCGCGGCGCTGTTCACCGGCGTTGCCGCGATCGGATTGACGCCCGCCTTGGCGCAGAATGCCCCGGCCCCGGCCGATGCGCGCGCGGCGGCGAGAGAAGGGCACCATCACGCGGGGGCGCGGATGATGCCCGGACAATTCATCGATGGGCGCATCGCGTTCTTGAAGGCCCAGCTCAAGATCACGCCGGCGCAGGAAGGTCAGTGGCAGAAGGTCGAGGCGGCGATGCGCGACAACGCCAAGGCGCTCGATCAGGCGATCGCCACCGTGCGGCAGAACCGCGGCGATAAGAATGCGGTCGAGCGTCTGGAGATGCGCGATCAATTCGCGAAAGTGCGAGCCGAGAACAGCGACCGTATGCTGGCTGCGTTCAAGCCTCTCTACAGCAGCCTATCGCCCGAGCAGCAGCAAGATGGCCGACCAGCTGATCGGCGCCGCCGGCCACCACTGGCGCCACCGCGCCTGACCGCCTCTTTGGCGCATGGCCGAAAAGCCGCCGGGTCCCGCCCGGCGGCTTTTCCGGCGCCGCGTTGTACGCGAAAAACCGCTACTCGGCCGCCACGTTGTAGACCGCGACCGCCTGCATCAGCCCCTTCAGCGCGAGGTCGCCCACTTCTTCGAGCCGCACCGTGTCCTCGACCGCGGCGGCGACCCGGCGGCTCACCAGGATCTGCCCGTCCTTGGCCTCGGCGCACAGCCGCGCCGCCAGATTGCACACCGTGCCGATCGCCGTGTAATCGACCCGCTCGGCAAACCCGATCTGGCCCAGCGTCGCATAGCCGCGCGCGATCCCGGCGCCGAACCCGATCTCGCGCCCCTGCCGCCGCCACTGCGCCTGCAATCGGCCCGCCGCCCCGCGCATCTCGATCGCCATGCGCACCGCGCGCTCGGAGGCGTCCGGCACCGGCACCGGATCGTTGAAGAACACCATGATGCCGTCGCCCGAGAAATGGTCGAGCGTCCCCTCCGACGCGCTGACAACAGGCCCCATCGCGCCGTGATACTCGCGCAACAGGTCGAGCACCTCCTCGGGCTCGGCGGTCTCGGCGAAGGCGGTAAACCCGCGCAGATCGCAGAACACGACGACGATGTCGCGGCGATGCGTTTCGAGGATGTTTTCGTCGCCCCGCGCGACGATCAGTTCGGCGAGCTGCGGCGCCAGAAACCGCTTCAGCCTGCCGGCCCGCTCCAATTCGCCGAGCTGCGCCGCGACCCGGTCCTCCAGCTCGCGGTTCCACGCCGCGACCTCGTCGGTGCGCGCCCGCAATTCGCCGAGCAGCCGCGCGTTCTCGATCGCGATTACCGCCTGGTCGGCAAAGGTCCGCACCAGCGCGATCTGCTTTTCGGAGAAAGGCTCGACATGATGACGGGCCATGACAGATGACGCCGAGCAGCTACCCTTCGCGCAGTAACGGTACGCCGAGCATGTGCGCGCCAGCTCGGCAAGCTTGGCGATCGTCTTTCGGCCCGTAAAGAGGGTCCGTCCAGGCATCGAGAATGTGCACCGGCGTCCCTCTAACGCGACCGTCCGACCAGGCTGTCCGTCCCGGCGCAACGTGCTGCGTGTCGGCACTCATCCCGAGTTCGGGCAGTTCAACCCGGAGGGTCGCCACAGGCGGTAGACTGATCGCCGTCGATCGGAAAATCGTACCGCTTGCGTTGCTCGCACAGCCGCATCGCCTTCTCGAGCATCGCGTCGAACACCGGCGCGAGGTCGCCGGGCGAGGCTGATGACCTGCAACACCTCGGCGGTCGCGGTCTGCTGCTCCAGACGCCTCGCGCGTCTCGGTCGAGCAGCCGCGCGTTCTCCATCGCGATGACCGCCTGCGCCGCGAAATTCTGCAACAGCGCGATCTGCTTGTCGGTGAACGGGCGCACTTCCTGGCGGTAGATCGTGATATATGCCGAGCAAGCTTCGTCCTTGCGCAGCGGGACGCAGGCAGTGCGACACGCCGCGATATCGACCAGTGCTCGCCGAGTACGCGATCGCGCGTCGGCTGATCGGTCTCGTCCGCGATATCCGGGATCTGAACGATCAGCTTCGTCCGCTGAGCAGCCGCGTCGAGCGATGTGCCCGGCTCGGCATGTAACGCTGCCGCAGCTGCTCGCCGCAGTTCGGCAGAGTCCGGCACGCCATGCGACCGCGACCGATGGAAGAGCTCGCCGTCGTAGGATGCAAGCAGCCGATGCGCGGCGTCGCACAGGCCGCAGCGCCTTTTCGAGCATCGCGTCGAACACCGGCGCGAGGTCGCCGGGCGAGGCATTGATGACCTGCAACACCTCGGCGGTCGCGGTCTGCTGCTCCAACGCCTCGCGCGTCTCGGTCAGCAGCCGCGCGTTCTCCATCGCGATGACCGCCTGCGCCGCGAAATTCTCCAGCAGCGCGATCTGCTTGTCGGTAAACGGCCGCACTTCCTGGCGGTAGATCGCGATCACGCCGAGCAGCACCCCGTCCTTTGCGCAGCGGACCGAGAAGCCGGTGCGGGCGCCGCCGAGCTCGACCAGTGCGCGCGCGCTGCGGATGCCGGATCGATAGACCTCGCTGTCCGCACGTCGGCGATGTGGACGAACGCGCTCGCCGCGCAGCAGTCGGCTCGCGGGATGCAGCGTCGGGCTGACGAGGCCGCTGTCGCAGCCGTCGACAAGTCTTCGGCGATAGGCCGCGCGTGCGCGACCGGATGGAATAATCTCGCCGTCGAAGGTCCAGAGCGTACCGAATGCGCGCTCGCACAGCCGCATGCGCCTTTTCGAGCATCGCGTCGAACACCGGCGCGAGGTCGCCGGGCGAGGCATTGATGACCTGCAACACCTCGGCGGTCGCGGTCTGCTGCTCCAGCGCTTCGTCGCGTTCGGCGGCACATTCGGCGAGCCGCCGGCGCAACTCGGCGTTTTCGCGTTCGAGTTCGCCAACCCTGTCGTCAACCAGTGTGCCCATCAGGTGCGGCCCGCCGAGTATCCCCGGCACAAACTTTACCCGCGTGCGACAGATTGACAAAGCAGCCTCCAGCTAGCCACTTGTCGCGTATGAAGCCGCGGACAAAGAACGTCGGCCTAAAAGCCCTGAAAAAAGAGGCTTAGCGAATATGTGCGGCTCGCCGCCTCCGGAGAGACGGTGGTGGTCACCGACCGGGGCCGGCCGGTCGCCGAGATCGCGCCGCCGCGCGCCGAGCCCGAGTCGGTGATCGAGCGCGGCATTCGCGAGGGCTGGGTAAGGCCCGCAATGCGCGGTCCGGACTGGCCGCCGAAACCGCAGCCAATTCCAGGCCTCACCCTCGAAAAACTGATGGAAGAGCTAGACCGGGATCGAGAAGACCGCTGGTGACTTACGTCGATAGCTCGGTCGCACTCGCCTATTTATTGGCGGAACCGAGAGCACCGGCGGTCGGCTTCTGGGGCTCGCAACTGGTGGCGAGCCGCTTGGTGGAATACGAAATGTGGACTCGTCTGTATGCCCGCCAGGTCACGGAGCAGCGGCGCGGTGAAGCGCGAATGCTCCTGGCAGGTATCGAAATGCTGGAACTGAGCGAGCCGGTGCTGGCGCGCGTTGGAACCATGGCCCGCGCCGATACGGACGCTCGATGCGCTGTACCTCGCGACAGTCGAATATCTGCGCCGGCAAGGCGAAGCGGTGGAGCTCGGAAGCTACGACAACCACCGTCTTGTCGGCGCACGAGCGCTTGGCATTCCTCTCCCGGCGCTGTGACCTCGGCGACACTAAAACCGCCACATTTGTCCGGCATGTTTCGACTGAAGCCGATCGGCGGCGGTCGATGGAAGAGGCGCCGCGGTTTCAAGAGAATAGCGGCGACAAATCCCTGATCTTCCAAAACGGGTTTCCTGATCGGGAAAATAGCTTCCCTGTTCCGGGGCGGAAGCTTCCCTGTTCCGGCACGGGGATTCCGCCGATAAACCCAGCAAATCCGCCGCTTTCCGCTGCCCTCGGTCGAGATTTTCTGCGCCAGCAGGGAAAACCGCATTCGTGCCCCGGCGGGCCGCGACAAGCTGCTACAATGCGGCGTCGATCGCTCGGATGCGGGGTCCCATGTCTCTCCGTCCCGTCCGCTGTTCGCGGTGTTGCTGTTGCTCGTGGTCGCCGCGCCCGCGACCCTGGCGCAGACCTTGCAGACTTTTCCGACCGGCGAGCTGACGATCGAGAGCGCGAACGGGGCGCACAAATTCACCGTCGAGATCGCGACGACCCCGGCGCAGATGGAGCAGGGGCTGATGTTCCGCCGGAAGATGGCGCCCGATGCCGGCATGCTGTTCGTCTTCAATACGCCGTCGCAGGCCTCGATGTGGATGAAGAACACCTTCATCCCGCTCGACATGCTGTTTATCGACCCAGAGGGCCGCATCATCAATATCGCCGAGCGCCGGGTGCCCGAGTCGCTCGATACGACCGGGCGCCGCCGCGCCGGCCCGCGCCGTCCTGGAGCTGAACGGCGGCACCGCTCGCCCGGCTCGGCATCAAGCCCGGCGACCGGGTCCGGTCCCCGGCTTTCGAGGGCGCCTCGTAGCGGCGGCGGGCAGAGGGGTTCCGCGATGGCGATCCTGTTCCGCTCGACCCCGGCCGCGACCGCGCGCTGGCGTCCGTTGCTGGCCGACCTCTTGCCGCGGGCACGACATCCGCTACTGGCCCGAGATCGGCGACCGTAACGCGATCGAATACGCGCTGGTCTGGCATCCCGAGCCGGGATTGCTCGCCACCTTGCCGAACCTCAGGATGATCTTCGGGCTCGGCGCCGGCATCGACCATCTGCTGCGCGACCCGGACCTGCCGCGTCACGTGCCGATCGTCCGTCTCGTCGATCCGTACATGACCGACGCGATGAGCGAGTATGTCGCGCTGTCGGTCTTGCGGCTGCACCGCCAGGACCTCGACTATATAGCGCAGCAGCGCGAAGCGGTCTGGCGCGAGCGCGAGCAGAAAAACGCCGCCGAACGTCCCGTCGGCATTCTCGGCTTCGGCACGCTCGGCCAGGATGCCGGCAAAAAGCTGCGGTCGCTGGGCTTCGACGTCGCCGGGTGGAGCCGCAGTGAAAAGCCGCTGCCGGGCTTCGCGACGTTCGCCGGCGCGGACGGGCTCGACCGCCTGCTGGCGCGCAGCGAGATCGTCGTCTGTCTGCTGCCGCTGACCCCGGCGACGCGCGGCATCCTCGACGCCCGCGCGTTCGCGCGAATGCCGCAAGGCGCCGCCATCGTAAACGCCGGGCGCGGCGGCCACGTGGTCGAAGCCGACCTGCTCGCGGCGCTCGATTCCGGGCGCTTGTCGGGGGCGGTGCTCGACGTGTTCGACGACGAGCCGTTGCCGCCGGCACATCCGTTCTGGCGTCACCCGCGCGTCATCGTGACCCCGCATGTCGCGGCCGAGACGCACCCCGCCACCGCCGCGCCGCTGGTCCGCGACGCGATCCGCCAATGCGAGGCCGGGCTGCCGATCGCCAACCGCGTCGATCTCGCAAGGGGTTATTAATATCAGCGCGTTAACCGTGCGTCGATCTGAACCGCCAATTCACCCGTGACGCTGCTCCCCTTTCTGCTGCTGTTTCTGGTGCTCGCCGCTCCGGTCCTGGTAAGCGCCTGCATGCCGGACCCGCGCGGCGGCGTGCCGTGGTATCAGGCGCGCCGCGATCCGACCGGCATCGCGCCGGACCCCGCGGCGACGCACGAGGCGGTGATCCAGGTATATGCGGCCCCGGCCGTATCGTGGCGCGGCGTCTTTTCGGTGCATACCTGGATCGCGGTCAAGCCGACCGGAGCGCCGCGCTACACGCGCTACGAGGTGGTCGGGTTCGGTGTCGCGAACGGCGCTCCGTCCGTGCGGATCGACCGGATGGGCCCGGACAATTTCTGGTTCGGGGCGCGGCCCGAACTGCTGCTCGACCGGCGCGGCGACGATGTCGACGCGCTCATCGAAATATCTGCGCGCCGCCGTCGCGAGCTACCCGTATCCGAACGCCTATCGCGCCTGGCCGGGGCCGAACAGCAACACCTTCACCGCCTACGTCGCGCGCCAAGTGCCGGAGCTGGGCCTCAGCCTTCCGGCGAACGCGATCGGCAAGGATTTTCTCCCGGGCGGGGCGCTGGTCGCGGCGGCGCCGAGCGGCACCGGGTTTCAGCTGTCGCTGTATGGTCTCGCCGGCATTCTCGTTGCCGCCAAGGAGGGTGTCGAGATCAACGTGCTCGGCCTTTCGACCGGTATCGACGCCGCTTCTCCGGCGCTGAAGCTGCCGGCGATCGGCCGCCTGGGATTTCGGCCGCGGATCGTCGAGACATCCTCCTCCGCCGCGCCGTGACGTCGCGGCGATCGCGTCAGGCGCCGCGCAATTCGCCGATCATGGCCGCGCAGCCGGCCTTCGTCCTCGGAATCGGCCAGCGGGATCGCGAATTCGATCGCCGTCGCCACCGCGGCATAGCGGGCGCGCAATTTGGCGGCGATCTCGTCATAGGTGCCGGTCACGGCGAATGTATCGAGCATCGCGTCGTCGACCAGCGCCGCCATCTCGTCCCAGCGCTGCGCCCGCGAAAGCTGCTGCAGATTGCGCGCGACTTCGCCATAGCCTTCGCTTTCGAACGCGACGAGATAGGCCGGGGTCGAGGCGTAGAACGCGACGCGGGCGCGGATGTCGGCGATCCGCGCGTCAAGGCCGGCGCGGTCGGGCGCGGTCGCAACGAGCGGCATCACGCACATCGTAAAGCCCGACATGTCACGGCCGGTCTTCGCGGCCCCCCGGCGCACCGCCGGCAGCATCGTCTCGGCGATATAGCGCGGCGTCGCTATCGGGTGGGCGCGGATGCCGTCGGCGACCTCGCCGGCGACCTGGCACATGTACGGGTTGACCGCCGCCAGCTCGACCGGGATGCGCGGGTGCTCGATCGGCGCCGGGGTGAACAGCGGCACCATCAGGTTGAGCTTGTAGTGCTCGCCGCGGAAATCGAGCTTCGTGCCGTTCTGCCAGCAATCCCAGATCGCGCGTAGCGCCAGGACGTACTCGCGCAGCCACGGCCCCGGCGCCGACCAGCTCATCCCGAAACGGCGCTCGATATGGCCCTTGACCTGCGACCCGAGCCCCAGCGTGAACCGGCCGCCGGACAGGCGCTGCAGCGTCCAGGCCGTCATCGCGGTCACGGTCGGGCTGCGCGGAAAGGCGAGCGCGACGGCGGTGGCCAGCGACACGCGGCTCGTCGCCTGCGCCGCCAATGCCATGACAATGTAGGGATCGTCCTTGGTTTCCTCGGTGATGATGCCGTCATAGCCGAGCGCCTCTGCCAGCCGCGCGTCGTCAGCGACGCCGCTTATGTCGAGCGAAGCGGCGGTGGCCCGCACCCCCGGATCGAGTTTCCCCAACGGCAGCCGCGTTTCGACTTTCACCGCGCCCTCCGCCCGTCTTACTCCCGCGTCACCTTGACCGGCAGACGCGTCGCGGCGGAACGGACGATCGCCTCGAACACCGCGACGCCGTGCAGGATCTGGTCGGCCGGTATCGGGTACGCCGCCCCGCCGTTTATCGCGTCGGAGAAGGCTTCGAGTTCGGCCAGCAGCGTGTTGGCGCCGCGGTTCTCGATGATTTCCGGCATCGGCTGCGTATGGCGGCCGGTCGGCATCGCGTCCGGGGTCGCGGTAAAGCGGAAATCGAGGTTCGGCGTGACCAGCTCGGCACATCCCTTGCTGCCGAACACGCGCGAGACGGTAGCTGACCGCGGTCGCCAGGCACGACAAGAGGCTCCCCGACATGCCGTTGGCAAACCCGAAGATCACGCTGGTCGTATCCTCGGCATTGTACGCGACGGTACGGCGGATGCTCGACGCATAGACTTCGTCGATTTCGCCGAACAGCCCGATCATCGCATCGACATTGTGGACGCCCATCGCGGTCATGCCGCCGGCCGGCGCCTCGGCCGGGTCGGCGCGCCACGAGCTTGGGTCCATGAACAGCCCGGCTGGCGAGTTCTGCTCGGCATAGCAATGCGCGACCGTGCCGAGCCGGCCGTCGTCGATACGGGCTTTCAATTCCCGCAGGTTCGGATGGAACCGCCGCGGATAGGCGACCCCGAGCACGACCCCGGCACGCGCCACGGCGTCGAGCGCCCGCGCCGCGCTGCGCCGGTCCAAGGTGAACGGCTTTTCCATGAAAACGTGCTTGCCGGCGGCGGCGGTTCGTTCGACGTGCACCCCGTGCTCACTGTGCGGGGTCGCGAACACCACGGCTTCGATCTCGGGGTCGGCGAGGATTTCGTCGAGACTGTCGGCGAGCCTCAGACCGTGCTCGGCGCAGAACGCCTCGGCATGGGCGCGGGTGCGGTTGTATCCTGCGGTGAACCGGAATTGGTCGCTCTTGCCCTGCACCGAGCCGACCAGCGTTTGCCCCCACCGGCCGATTCCGACCATCGCCGCACGGATCACGCGCCCCTCCCGGTTTAATGCACCGATCAGGTTTTATACAGCGCGGGCGCGCTCCGCCACCGCGATGCCCCGGCTCACCCCTTGGGCGCCGGCTCAGCTTGCCGGACGCGCCGCTCGATGAACCTGACCGCGATGTCGAGCGCGCCAAACCGGACGAGATCGGCGTGCCCGGCCTCAGGCGCGATCCACTGCTCCTTCGGCTCCGGAGCCTCGGCGAACAGCGCCTCGCCGAGGCTCAGCGGGATGACGCCGTCGCGCGCCCCGTGCAGCATCAGGATCGGCGCCTTGACTTGTGCGATGCGCGACAGCGAATCGTACCGGTCCGACACCAGCCACCAGGCCGGAATGAACCGGTAGTGAAATTGCGCCGCCGCCGCGATGCTGGTGTATGGCGATTCGAGGACGACCACGCCGACTTCGCGCTGCGCCGCCGCCTGCACCGCAACCCCGGTGCCGAGAGATTCGCCATACAGGACTAGCCGGTTCCCCTGCACGCCCTGCGCCTCGATGAAGCGCAGCGCCGCCGCGGCATCCTCGAACAGGCCCGTTTCGCTCGGTTCGCCCGGATTGCCGCCATAGCCGCGATACTCGACCATCAACACCCCATAGCCCTCACGGGCGAAGCGTTCGACGCGGTCGGCGCGATAGCCGATATGGCCGGCATTGCCGTGAAAATAGACGATGACCGGGCGCTCGCCCCCCGGCGAACCGTGCGCCGGCCGATACCACGCGAGCAGCGACAGCCCGTCCGCGGTCGGCACGGCGACCTCGCGGACCCCGAGCCCGGCGAGCGCCCCGAGCAGCGGACGCGAACGGTCGGGGTGATACAGAAGCTGCCGTTGATAAACATACAGGCCAGCAACGACCGCCGTATAGAAAGCGGCGGCAACCCCGGCGACGCAGATCAAGCCACGCACCTCAAAGCTGTGCGCGCATTGCGCTCGTCGCGGTCAGGCGGCCGGAAGCGGTGCGGGCGCCGGGGAGAGAACCGTCGCGGCCCGGCGCGCCCGCACGCTCTCCGATTTGAGCTGGCCGCAGGCCGCCGCGATGTCGCGACCGCGGGGTGTGCGCACCGGCGCCGAATAGCCGGCGTTGAACACGATCTCGGAGAACGCGGCGATCGCCGCGTCGGTCGAGCATTCGTAGGGCGCGCCGGGCCAGGGGTTGAACGGGATAAGGTTCACCTTGGCCGGAATGCCCTTCAACAACCGCACGAGCTCGCGCGCCTCGGCCGGACTGTCGTTGACCCCCTTCAGCATCACGTATTCGAACGTGATGCGCCGTGCGTTGCTCGATCCGGGATAAGTCCGGCACGCTTCGAGCAGTTCGGTGATCGGATATTTGCGGTTGAGCGGCACGAGCCGGCTGCGCAGCTCGTCGGTCACCGCATGCAGCGATATCGCGAGATTGACCCCGAGTTCGGCGCCAACGCGGGCGATCATCGGCACGACCCCCGCGGTCGACAGCGTGATCTTGCGACGCGAGATCGCCAGCCCCTCCGGGTCCATCGCGATCTTCATCGCGGCGGCGACGTTCGCGAAATTGTAGAGCGGCTCCCCCATGCCCATCAGCACGATGTTCGTGAGCTGCCGGTCCTCCTTCGGCGATGGCCATTCGCCAAGCGCGTCGCGCGCAATCATCACCTGCCCGACGATCTCGGCCGCGCTCAGATTGCGCACGAGACGCTGTGTCCCGGTATGGCAGAAGCTACAAGTCAGTGTGCAGCCGATTTGCGAGGAGACGCACAGCGTGCCGCGGTCGCTTTCCGGGATGTGGACGGTCTCGGCCTCCTGCCTGTCGTCGAACCGCAGCAGCCATTTTCTGGTGCCGTCGATCGAAGTCCGCGCTGTCGCGATCGCCGGCCGGCGCAGCGCGTACCGTTCGGCGAGCCGCTCGCGGAACGGTTTCGCGAGGTTGGTCATCGCCGCGAAATCGGTGACGCCGCGGTGGTAGATCCAGTGCCACAGCTGGCCGGCGCGGAACTTCTCGGCGCCGAACGCGGCCATTTCCTCGGCGATCTCGGCCCGCCCCAAACCCACAAGATTGCGACCGGCGAGATTGCGCCGGCTCGCGGTTGGCTCGTCACAGACAGACATGGCGAAGATATGGGCCCGGCATCGCTTCCGGAAAACTCAGTCCTTCGCCTGCGCTGATTTCTTCGTCGAGGTCTGCTTCGACGCCTTCCTGTGGAGCTCTTGGAGGTCTTGCGCGCAGACCGCTTCTTGCTCGGCGCCGCGGCTTTTGCCGGCGCCGAGACCGTTTGCGGCGAGACCTTTTGCTCCGCGGGGGGCGCTTGCGTGGCGGCGGCGGTTTCGGGACGGCTGATCCCGCACGCCTCGTCGATCAGCGCCAGCGCCTTGGTGAAACCCGAGAGGGAATAAACATCGGTCGTCGCCTTGCCGCTGTTGGGAGTGCCCTTGACGGTCGCGGTCCGTCCCGCGACCAGCGCCGATACGATCGTCCGGTCGAGGTCGGCGGTGCGAGCCCAGGCGCTGTCGTCGTTGGTGAACATATCGAATTTCTTGTCGTCGATTTCGAGCGCGACGTCGGTGCCGCTCTTCAGCGAGTAGCCTTCGACAAAGCTGACGACGTTCGAGATGTTCTCGCTCGGGCGATGCGTCACCATCGCGACCGGCGCCTTGCGGTCGATGCCGGCCGAATCGGCCTTTTGCGGCCGACCGACCAGATAGCAGATCCGGCTGGATTTTTCTCCCGAGGCATAGGCCGACCACGCCCCGACCGTGCCGAGCGATTGGGTCTTCGGCACGACGCTTACCGCGGCAGGCTGGGCCGGAGGCTCCTTCTTTGGCTTGGCAGCCTGGCTCGGCAGGGCGACGGTCGAAAACAGCGCCGCCAGACACGGGCGCACCCAGAACATAAAACAAGCATCGCTTCATGCGGCAAGCATAGCGCCGACGGCCTGCGAGTCCATCGCAGCGCGCTCCGAGCGCCTCCCGCCGCGGGTTACCCCCTCCCCAGATGCGGCAAAACCGGGCACAATGGGTCGCCATGAGCGCGATCACGATCCGTGCCGCACGCCCCGGCGACGCCCGCCGCATCGCCCGACTCGATGTCGAGACATGGCGGGCCGCCTATGCCGGCATCCTGGCGACGCCGTTTCTCGTCGGCCTTTCCGCGCCGCGCCGCGAAGTCGGCTGGGCGGCCGTTATCGAGCGCGAGCCGCGCGACATTCGCGTTGCCGTCAACGGCGACGGCGAGATTGTCGGGTTCGGGAGCTGCGGCCGGAACCGGGACAGCGCCGAGCACGCCGGCGAGGTTTTCACGCTGTACGTCGCGCCCGACTGGCAGAACCAGGGCATCGGCCGCGCGCTGTTGCTCGCCCTGTTCGAGCGGCTCGTCGCGCAAGGCGTCGCCTCGGCGCTCATCTGGGTGCTGCGGGACAATCCCGCCCGCTATTTCTATCGCCGGCTCGGCGGCCGCGAGGTGCGGCAAAAGAATTTCGTGGTCGGCGGCAAGCGGATCGAAGCCGCGGGGTACGCGTGGGGAGATCTGCCGCGCTATCTCGAAACCGGCGCTCGGGCCGACGGCCGCCCGGAGCCTTGACCAGCCCGATTTTCAGAACCAGGGGACAACCGCAATGTTCATCGTCAACTCGCAGATACACATCTGGGAAAACGCCAAGATGTCGGCGCATCACCGGCAGATCCCGACCTATGACGTCAACGATGCGCTGAAAGAAATGGCGGGGGCCGGGGTCGACGCGGCGGTGCTGCATCCGCCCAGCACGCTCGGCGAGGCGGTCAATGTACAGGCGGTCGAGGCGGCCAAGGCGCATCCCGACAAGTTCTGCATCCTCGGCCATTTCGATCTCGAAGCGCCGAACCGCGAGGAGATCGTCCGGAACTGGCGATCGCGGCCGGGCATGGTCGGCTTCCGCTTCACGTTCAACCAGCCGAAGCAGAAGAGCTGGTGGACCGACGGCAGTCTCGACTGGTTCTGGGCCGCTTGCGAGCGCGAAAAGCTGCCGGTCGGGCTGCTCGCGGGCGGCAACATGGCGGCGTTCCGCAAGATCGCCGAGCGCCACCCCGGCCTCAAGCTGCATATCGACCATTACGGCCGAGCCGGCGGCGGCAGTGGCGCGACCGGCGCGGCGGCATTCGCCGATCTGCCCGAGATGCTCGCGCTCGCCGGATTGCCGAATGTCGCGGTCAAGATTTCGGGCGGTCCGAGCTACTCCGCCGAGCCTTATCCGTTCCGCGACGTGCAGGAATACACAAAGCGGATCATCGACGCGTTCGGACCGCAGCGATCCTTCTGGGGCACCGACATCACGCGCATGCCGTGCAGCTATCGGCAATGCGTGACGATGTTCACCGAGGAATCGCCATGGCTCCAGGGCCGCGACCTCGAACTCGTCATGGGGCGGGCGGTCTGCGAATGGCTCGGCTGGAACCCGCCCGGTCTGGCTAAGGGCTAGGGGCGAGACGCCCGCCGCGGCGAAACCTGCCATTGCCGCGGGGACGAATTTCTGTCGCGCGCGTATACCTCGCGGCGATCAACTTCTAACAGGGGCGTCTCGATGCACAAATCCACGCTCGGCGCGGCCGCCGCCGGGCTCGTCCTGGTGCTCGGTCTGTCGGGCTGCACGAACCCGTACGACCCGGGGCAGCGCGCCGTCGGCGGCGGCCTGCTAGGAGCGGGGACCGGCGCGGCTATCGGTGCGGCTGCCGGGGGAGGCAGAGGGGCCGCGATCGGGGCGGCTGTCGGCGGCGCGACCGGCGCGGTCATCGGGGCGGCAACGACACCGCCTCCTCCGGGATATCCGCCCCCGGGATATCCGCCCCCTCCGGGATATCCGCCCCCTCCAGGATATCCGCCTCCGCCGCAGGCCTACGCCCCACCCGCTCCCCAGCCAATCGGCTACAACCCCGACTTTCCGGGCTACGTGGCGCCGCCGGGCTACCCTGGCGCGATGCAACCGTGACGTTGATGGCGAGGTCCCGTTCGCTGGTGCCATCGCGGCATCGGCTCGCCGACGATCGTGTCCCTGGACGTGTGTGGGAGCGGCGGCGTTGTCGCGCTCTCAGGCGGAGTTGGCCGGCCGTATCAGGCGGTCACGGCGGGCCGCTTGAGGATACGATCGTCGCGCAACGGCTGCGATCGCTTCAGGTCATGTAGCGGGCCCGCGGCACCGCCCATTCGTCGGTCAGTTCCCGAGAGGATGGCGCCAATCTTCCCAACGAGCCCGCATAACCCGGCTGGAATACGCACGGGACTCATGAATGCGCCGAGCCGCCGTCAATATTCACCGCTCCGACGCCGCTCAATCGGACCACGCCCGGACCACGCCGATCTTCCGGCGATCGTCGTGCCGGCGCAGTGCCCGGATCACAGTTGGGTCAGCCCGCGCGCTCAGTCGAGCCGGTAGAAACGGGCGGCGGTGCCGGCGAACAGCATTTCCTTCTCGCCGGCCGTATAGCCCGCGGCAATGCGCTTGAACGCGTTCCAGAACACCGGATAGCTGCCGCTTCCCTTGTCAACGGGGAAGTTGCTTTCGAACATCGCGCGCTCAGGGCCGAATGCGGCGATGCAGGTTTCGATATAGGGACGCCACGCCGCCGCGAGCTGTTCGGAGCTGGGCGGCATTTCCCCCGTGTGCACGTCGAAACCGAACAGCCGCATCCCCAGCCCGCCAAGCTTGACGCACACGTTCGGGCAGCTTGCGACCTCCTCGATGCCGCGCCGCCACTCGGCAAAAACCTCGTCGCGCTTGCCGGCATAGGGGCCGATGCCGATCGCGCCCCCGACATGGTTCAAGACGATCGGGGCCGCCGGGAACGCACGCGCCAGATCGGCCAGCTCGTCGAGCTGCGTGAAATACATCCACGCATCGAAACTGAGCCCGAGCGAGTGCAGCCTGGCGAAGCCCTCGCGCAACCTCGGCTCCATCAGGAGGCCGGCCGGGCGGTTGACCGACGATCCCCGCGCCGCCTCGTCAGGGTGCGATGCCGTGATAAAGCGGATGCCGCGAAACCGTCCGCCGCCCGCCGCGATCATCGCCTCCAGCACCTTCTCGACACGGGCCCCGAGCAGCAAGTCGGCGTGTCCGACAATCCCGGCGCAGACCCGAGTCTTGCCGTACTGCCCCGAGGCGGCCATCGCCGCCACCCCGTTGGCGAACTCGACCTCGCCTACCGGCCGCATTTCGGGCGGCCCGTCCTGCCGGTACATCGACAGCCATTCGAGATACACGGTCGCGACGATGTTGTGGCCGGTGTTCGTGTCCTCAAACAGCTCGGGCAGCAGATAGCGCCCGGTATTGGCGCGATCGACTAGATGATGGTGCGGATCGACGATCGGCAATTCCGGTTCGAGGATTTCCTCCCGCCGCAGCGCCAGCCATTCCGGCCGGGCCTGCAGATGCGGGTTGGGCGCGGTCATCGGATCAGGGGATTGCACTCCGGCCTCCGAAGCTGATTTCGGACCGAGGTTGCGTCGTCGCGGCGCTCCTCGCAATGAAGAACGTCAGTTCGTGTCATTGCGAGCGGAGCGAAGCAATCACAATGCCCGAGAGACGATGCCCGCCACCAAAGGCGACTAATACCGGTAATATTCCGGCTTGAACGGTCCGTGCCCGGCGACGCCGAGATAGTCGGCCTGCTTCGGGTTCAGCTGCGTCAGCTTGGCGCCGAGCTTGTCGAGATGCAGCGCCGCGACCTTCTCGTCGAGGTGTTTCGGCAGCACGTAGACCTTGTTCTCGTACTTGCCGTGATTGGTCCACAATTCGATCTGCGCCAGCACCTGGTTGGTGAACGAGGCGCTCATCACAAAGCTCGGGTGGCCGGTGGCGCAGCCGAGGTTCACCAGCCGCCCCTTCGCTAGCACGATCAGGCGCTTGCCGTCCGGAAACACGACCTCGTCGACCTGCGGCTTGACCTCTTCCCATTGATAATTGCGCAGCGCGTCGATCTGAATCTCGCTGTCGAAATGGCCGATGTTGCAGACGATCGCGCGGTCCTTCATCTGCCGCATGTGGTCGAGCGTGATGACATCGACATTGCCGGTCGCGGTGACAAAGATGTCGGCGCGCGGCGCGGCGTCCTCCATCGTCGTGACCTCGTACCCCTCCATCGCCGCCTGCAGCGCGCAGATCGGATCGACCTCGGCGACCAGGACGCGCGCACCCTGGCTGCGCAAGCTCGCCGCCGACCCCTTGCCGACATTGCCAAAGCCGCACACCATCGCGAGCTTGCCGGCGACCATCACGTCGGTGGCGCGCTTGATGCCGTCCACCAGACTCTCGCGGCAGCCGTAGAGATTGTCGAATTTCGACTTCGTGACGCTGTCGTTGACGTTGAAGGCCGGCGCCTTCAGCGTGCCCTCCTTCATCATCTCGTAGAGCCGGTTGACCCCGGTCGTCGTCTCCTCGGAGATGCCGCGGATGTCGCGCAGCATTTCCGGGTAGCGGTCGTGGATGACCTGCGTCGCGTCGCCGCCGTCGTCGAGCACCATGTTCGGCGTCCAGCCGTCGGGTCCGCCTCATCGTCTGCTCGATGCACCACTCGTATTCCTCCTCGCTCTCGCCCTTCCAGGCAAAGACCGGGATGCCGCGCGCCGCGATCGCCGCCGCGGCCTGGTCCTGCGTCGAGAAGATGTTGCACGACGACCAGCGCACCGTCGCGCCGAGTTCCATGAGCGTCTCGATCAGCACCGCGGTCTGGATCGTCATGTGCAGGCAGCCGACGATCCGCGCCCCCTTCAATGGCTTCGACGCGCCGAACTCGTCGCGCAACGCCATCAAACCGGGCATCTCGGTCTCGGCGATCGCGATCTCCCGCCGCCCCCAATCCGCGAGGCCAATATCGGCAACCTTGTAATCGCTAAACTCGGGCATGCGGATCTCTTTCCCAATTCGTCATCGCTCGGCCTAGTCCCGACCATCCACGTGTATCCCCTGGACAAGCCCGGGGATGACGGATGCGAGAGACCCGACGCGCCGCGACCAACATATAAAGATATCTTTATATCGTCAATTCTGTGATCGCGCTCCGGCGGAGCGTCGCTCGGCCACGGCGTCGCCACTGCGCCGATAGCAGACATGAGCTGGGGACTACCGCGCTGCATGCCCGAGCGCTGCGGGCAATACGAATGAGTTAAGCGCCGTGTCGCCCGCGAGGCTTTCCGGGGCGGGCGAACCGCCATCCGCTATGTAGAGGCCCGCCGTGACGGCCACCACCAGGTTCAGCGTCGGCACCACGTAAAGGCGCTGTCCGCCGCGGCCAAGTGCGCCGACCCACTCGATGTCGTGGTCACCAATCACCGAGCGACCCTGCCACCACAGATAACCATAGGAGCGGGCAAAGCTAAGCGACAATTCGCGCGGGCTTTGCGGAGCAATCATCTGCTTGATCCAGCCGGCCGAGACGATTTGCCGACCATGCCAAACCCCACCATCGAGCACGAGCTGACCGAGCTTAGCCAAATCTCGTGGTCGCAACCGCAATCCGCCGGACGTTGCCGCGTCGCCGTTTCGGAAGCGGCCCCAAATCTCATTCCGTATCCCGAGAGGCTCGAGAAGCGCCTCTTCGGCGAATTCTTCGATTGGCTGTCCCGCGAGTTTCGACAGTATTAGGCCGAGCAGCCAAACGCCGCCGCTGTTGTAATTCCACGCAGTTCCCGGCGTCCTTTCGACCGGACGCGCCAGCACGAAACGATACGGATCGTAAGCGCTTACTCCCTGCAGCACGATGTTTGTCGAGTTATCGAGGGAAATAGCGCGCTCGGGCAAATCCAGACCCGAGGTCATCGCCAGCAGATGACGCAGGGTAATCTGATCTTTCTCAGGAGTTCGGAGATCGGCGTATTCGGGAAGGAACGAGACTACTGGCGCATTGAGATCGCTGAGCCAACCGCGGTCGAAGGCGATGCCGATCAGCAGTGCGACGACACCTTTGGTAATGGACGCGATGTCGTGCGGCGTGTTCGCGTCATAGCGAACGGCGTATCCGGACATCTCGCCTGCGAAGTACTGCTCGTAAACAACCGCGCCGTTCCGGACGACAACAATCCCGTGGGGAGCAGCTTCCGTTCGTTCGGCAAGCCCCGGTCCAGTAGCGCAGATCAGCTCCGGGTCGAGCCCCTGTTGCTCTGGAGGGGAAACCGGCCAGTCGTCCGACATGGCCGCCGGGGCGCCGCATTCCGCCGGGGTCCCGGCTCTGGCACCCATCGCAAAGAGCACGAGGCAAAGCACAGCCGCCGTGATTAAGCGCATCTCTCGCCCTCCTCGGGCAGATGCTGACGGCGAGGAGTATGGCATAAAGTGTGCCGTTCGAATGTCGCGATCTTCGGCGGCCTGCAGACCAGGATAAGTGTTCGGGCAGTTGGCGAGAACGGGTGTTCTGACCAGTTGCCACACCGCCTGACAGCAGTGGCCCGGAAGCTGAATGCGGCTGATCGCCCGATCGTGGTCAACACAGCCATGAAGGCCGAACCGCCGCTTCAGAACGCCGGCGCGACGTCGGCCATGAAGCGGGCCATCTCGTCCTTGACCTGGGGGTGCGGTTTCAGCCCGACATTGACGTAGAGGATGACCTCGTCGAAGCCGGCGGCCTCGACCTTCTTCAGCGTGTCGGTGATCTGCGCCGCGGAGCCCAGCAGCACCGAATTGTCGCTCAGATCCTCGCGGCCGCACCTTGTGCAGCCGGTCGACGATCTCGCCGAAATAGCGGTAGCTCGGCGGCGCCGTCGCCGGGTCGCCCGGGAAGGCGGCGATCACGCACTCCTTGTAATAGCGGATCTGGCGGGCGCGCGCCTCGGCCTCCGTCCGCCGCGCTGTCGGCGAAATGCAGGAAATAGCCGCACATCAGCCGCCCCGGTTCGGCCGTGCCGGGCGCAGGTCTCGTGATAGAGCTCGCGCACCTGCCAGCCCGCCGAAAGTCATCGCCGCGGCGAACGGCGCGACGATCAGGTTGCAGCCGAGCCGGGCGGCGAGCTCGATCGACGGCCGCGAGAACGAGGCGACATAGGCGGGGATCGGCCGCTGCACCGGCCGCGGGGTGATCGCGACATTGTCGAACCGGTAATGCTTTCCGTGATGCGACAGCGGCGCGTCCTCGGACCACAGACGCCGGACGATCTCCATTCCCTCCTCGAAGATCGCCTGGTTGTCCTCGAACGAGACGCCGAACGGCGCGTATTCGCGCCGGTCGTAGCCGCGCCCGGCGGCGAAATCGACCCGCCCGCCCGACAACAGGTCGAGCGTCGCCCATTGCTCGGCGACCCGGATCGGATGGTGCAGCGGCAGCACGGTCACCGCCGGCGCGAGCCGGATGCGCCTGGTGCGCGCCGCCACCTGCGCCAGCACCAGATCGGGGCAGGACAGGACGCCCAGCGTGCTGAAATGATGTTCGCCGATCCACGCCGAATGCATCCCGACCTCCTCGGCATAGAGCGCCTCGTCGAGGATGTCGGCGACGAACTGGTTCGCGCCGCGCCGGTTGCCGGCGTAGTTGTTGTCGCTCAGCGTGAAATAGCCGAATTTCATCATCGCCTCCCGTCAAGCCCAAGGTGCGCCGCTCACCCGACGAAATCATGATCGGCCGCCGGTAAAATTGCCATTTTCGTGTTGTATGTCATCGGTCCGTCGGTTCGATAGACCACATTCGACGTCCGCCCCGGAACGCACGCGGCCACATTGAGGAATTCCCTGATCTGCGGCGTGAATACCCTGCTCGCACCCGGAAACCGCCCTGCTCCGTGGCGGGAAACTTCACGGAAAGGCAAGCGAATTCCAATGGTTTCCGATGATCCCGTCGCAAATCTTCCCTGCTAGTAGGGAATTCGGAACCTAGGCCCGCTCAAGGCTCGCGTTGAAGTCGTCGAGCAGCGCGGCGACGCGCTCGGTGTCGGCCTGGTCCAGGATCGCGCGCGCGCGCCGCGTCGCGGCCACCATGTCGAGGCTGCGGATGCGCTGCTTGACGCGCGGGATGTTGCGCGGCGACATCGACAATTCGCGCAGCCCCAGCCCCAGCAGCAGCGCCGCATAGCGCGGGTCGCCGGCCATCTCGCCGCACACGCTGACCGGGATGCCGCGCCGCGCCGCCGCCTCGACCGCGAACTGGATCAGCCGCAACACCGCCGGGTGCAGCGGCGTGAAGAGATAGGCGACCTGCTCGTCGGTGCGGTCGATCGCCAGCGTGTACTGGATCAAATCGTTGGTGCCGATCGCGAAAAAATCCGCTTCGCCGGCCAGCGCGTCGGCGGCCAGCGCCGCCCCCGGCACCTCGATCATCGCGCCGAGCGGCGGCAGCGCTCTCCGGAATCGGCACGTTGCGGCGGCGCAGCCGGCGCGCCACCTGCTCCAGCGCCTCGCGCGTGCGCACCAGCTCGGCCAGCGTCGAGACCAGCGGCAGCAGGATGCGCACCGGGCCATGATTGGCGGCGCGCAGCATCGCCGCGAGCTGCGTGTCGAGCAGCCGGCGCTCGCGCAGCGACAGGCGGATCGCGCGCAGCCCCAGCGCCGGGTTCGCGCTGTCCGACGCGGCATAGCCGGCCAGCGCCTCGGGCAGCTTGTCGCCGCCGACATCGAGCGTGCGCAAGGTCACCGGACGGCCTTCCATGCCGCGCACGAGGCTCGCGAAGAACTCGTACTGCTCGTCCTCGCTCGGCAATTCCTCGCGGTTCATGTAGAGGAACTCGGTGCGCACCAGCCCCAGCCCCATCGCGCCGTTGGCGATCGCGTGTTCCAGTTCGACCGGCAGTTCGAGATTGGCTTCGAGCACGATCTCGACCCCGTCGCGGGTCACCGCCGGGACCCGCCGCAGCCGTGCCAGCGCCCGGCGCTCGCGGGTCAACTCCTCGCGCCGGGCGCGGTATTCCTCGACGGTCTCCGGGCTTGGATCGATGATGACGACGCCCTCGGTCCCGTCGACCAGCACCGGCGCGCCGGCCGGCGCCCATTCGAGCAGCGCCGGGACCGCCAGCACGGCGGGCAGCCCGAGAGCGCGCGCCAGGATCGCGGTATGGCCGTCCGGGCCGCCGAATTCGGCCGCGAAGCCGCCGATCCGGCGCGGGTCCATCAGCGCCGTGTCGCCGGGCGTGATCTCCTCGGCGAGGATGATCGCGCCGCCGGTCAGCGACGAATAGGCGACGTAAGGTTTCTTCAGCAGATTGCGGATCAGCCGCGTCCCAACTACCCGGATATCGTCGATGCGGGCCGCGAGATACGGGTCGCCGATCGCCGCGAACGACTTGCCGATCTCCTCGATTTCGAGCTGGATCGCGCGCTCGGCGTTGATGCGCTGGCGGGCGATGCGCTGATTGACGCCACGCACCAGCCGCGAGTTCGCCAGCATCGCGAGATGCGCGTCGAGCAGATAGCCGATCTCGTCGGCCGCCGAACCGGGCAGCGCGGTGGCGCGTGTCCGGAGCTTGCGCAGCTGCTTGGCCGAAACCGCGACGGCCTCGGCGAAACGGGTGCGTTCGGCCTCGATCCTCGCTTCGTCGATCGGGGTTTCCTCGACCGGCAGATCGCCGCGCTCGCCGACATAGGCCGGGCCGATCGCGATACCGGGCGATACGCCGATGCCGGTCAGCCGGTGTTCTTTGGGTGCCGCCGTTCCTTCGGTCGCTGTCGATCTCGTCAATCCTGCTCATCGAACTTGCATTCGATCAGGCGCGCGAGCGCCTCGACGGCCGCGGCGGCGCCCGGTCCGGTCGCGGTGACCTCAATGACGGTACCCGAAGCCGCGGCCAGCATCATCAGCCCCATGATCGAGCGCCCCGAAACGGCGGTGCCGTTCTTGCGCACCGTCACCTCCGCCTCGAATTGCGAGGCTGTTTTGACAAAGCGGGCGGCGGCGCGCGCGTGCAGCCCTTTCTGATTGCAGATCTTCACGAGGCGGCGGGCGGCCACATCGCCGTTCGGAGCGATGGCAGACAGTTGCCGCGAGATGCGTCTGAGGGTTCATCGGCGAGCATCCGCCAGGATCTGGGAGGCGACGTTGATGTATTTTCGGCCGGCCTCCTGCGCGCCGAGAACGGTGCGCTCAAGGCCTTCGGACTGGCGCAGACTGGCCAGCTTGATCAGCATCGGCAGATTGACCCCGGCGATCACCTCGACCTTGCCGCGGTCCATGACCGAAATCGCCAGGTTCGACGGCGTGCCGCCGAACATGTCGGTCAACAGAACGGCGCCGTCCCCGGTATCGACCTCGCGGACCGAGCGCAGGATGTCCTGCCGGCGCTGTTCCATGTCATCCTCCGGGCCGATACAGACGGCGGCGACCTGGCTCTGCGCCCCGACCACATGCTCCAGCGCGGCGACGAACTCGGCCGCCAGCCGCCCGTGCGTAACCAAGACCATGCCGATCATCGACACCCCTTCGCTGAGCGCCGCCGCTCGCGTGTTTCGGCGTTCTCGCCGATCCGTCGTCCGGTCCGGCAGGCCGCGATCGGCGTTACCACCGCCATCGCCGTCTCCGCGGCGAGGCCGCCGCCGCTGCAGATCAGGCTCGTCATCTCAAAATCGGGACTGTTGCTACGCAGGGCAAAGGCCGTATGCCGCTTGCGCCGATCCGGAACATGGGGGTGACCGGCGGAAGCATGGGGGTTCGGTCGACTCGTATAGCGCCGGACGAGCCGTCCGTCATCACGCTTGATAAACAGTCGGCATCGCGACGGAGTGCCGCGTCGGCATTCGCATCGCCGGCCGTCGGATAAACGGCGCTATTCGCGCATCAGAGCGGGAAATCGGCTGCCGTCGTCGTTCCGGCGAAAGAACGAGCGCGCGCAGCGCCAGACGCAATTTCGCCGCGGCGGAGGCCTCGAACGGCGCGATCTCGATCAGCGGGACGGCGATGCCGAGGATCGCGACGGTCCGACGCGGCGGCAGGCGTTCGATCCGGTCGGCCGGCACCAGATCCGCGATCAGCCGGACCGGCGCCTCGGCCAGCGCATCGAAACGCAAGATGCCGAGACCACGCACCTCGATGAGGCCCGGCGATCGTCGCCGGCGCGCGCACCAGCAGGACATCGCCGCGCCGCCGCAGCTCGCTCTGATCATCGGCGACGAGACGCGCCCCGGCGTCAATCAGCCGCAGCGCCAGATCCGATTTCCCGCAGCCCGACGGGCCGCGCAGCAGCACGGCCGTGCCCGTCGATCGCGACGGCGGTCGCGTGCAGCAGCATGCTCTCGCTCACGGGCCGCTCACGGTCGCCGGGCAAGCGGATGAGGAAGCGCGCACCGCAGACACGGCCGTCCGGCGTCGAGCCGGTTCTCGGCCCAGATCCGGCCGCGATGCGCCTCGACGATCTGCTTCGAGATCGACAGGCCGAGACCGGAATGGGTGCCGAACTTCTCACCGGCCGGGCGCTCGGAATAGAAACGGTCGAAGATCGCGGTCAGCTTGTCCTTGGGAATGCCGGGGCCCTGATCCTCGACCGTCACGAGAACGGCGCGGCCGTCCGGCTGCGCGGCGATGCGGATCTCGCCGCCGGGCGGGCTGAACGAGACGCCGTTGGCGATCAGGTTCAGGAAGACCTGCGACAGCCGGCTCTCGATCCCGGGCACGATCAGCGGCCGGCGCCTGCCCGGCTGGTCGGCGGGGAATTCGAGCACGAGACGCGGCGCATCCGGCGCACGGGTCGCTTCATGGATCTCGACCAGCGTACGCAGCATCGCCGCGATATCGGTCGGCGAGAATTCGAGGCGGCTCAGCTCCGCGTCGAGCCGCGAGGCATCGGAAATATCGGTGATCAGCCGATCGAGCCGCTCGACATCCTCCTGGATGATCGCGATCAGCCGGCGCTGTTTCTCGGGATCGCCGATGCGCGAGACGGTCTCGACCGCGCTGCGCAGCGACGAGAGCGGGTTCTTGATCTCGTGCGCCACATCGGCCGCGAAGCTCTCGATCGCGCTCATCCGCAGCCACAGCGCGTCGGTCATGTCGCGCATTGCTCCGGCCAGTTCGCCGATCTCGTCATTGCGCCCGGTGACCTCGGGAATTTCGATGCGGCCGCCGCGGCCGCGGGCGCGCTGCGCCGCCGCCGCGAGCCGCCGGATCGGCCGCGCGATCGTGCTGGCGAGATAAAGCGACACCAGCACCGTCACGAGCAGCGTCACCGCCGAAAATGCGCAGTACCTCGAGCCTCACCCGGCGCAGCTCGTCGCGGATTTCGCGATCGCTGGTCGACAGCATCACCGCGCCGAGCACCTGCTTCTGGCGCTTCAGCGGAACCGCGACGCTGATGACCAGCCCGCCGGTCTGCGGGTCGCGGCGAACCGCCGATCCGCCCTCGCCCCACAATGCCGACCGCGCCTCCGTGTAAGACGCCGCGGTTTCGGCCTCCTCGTAAACGGGCTGCTTGCGGCCGGCGGGCGAGAGTGCGGCAAACCAGTCGCAGACTGCGTCTACGAGGCGCGACAGCAAACCCTTCGGCGGCGCCAGTTCGGTCACCAGCACCGGGTCGCCGGGCCCGCGCAGCACACGGCTGTCGGCGATCAGCCGCCCCTGCGCATCGAACAGTCGGGCACGCGTCCGGGTCGGCTCCACCAGCCGGCGCATCATCTGGCGCGACAGCTCGGGCAGCAGGACCTCGCCCTCATCGGCCGAGTTCGAGTACGGCGCCCTCGCTGAGAGCGGCGGCGAAAATCTGGCCCTGCATATGCAGCGACTCGATCTGCTGTCCGACCAGGCTCGCCTCGAACCTGCCCAGATAGAGGAAGCCGAGCGCAAGCAGCGCCAGGGGCAATACATTGACCGCGACGATGCGGCGCGTCAGCGGCGATATAAGCGGCCATCGCAGCCGCCAATGCCGAGATGACGCGGCGCGAGCGAAGCCTGCGCGGCGCGGCGCCGCCTCCGGGGCCGCCGACGCTTCGCCGGCGACAGCGAAGCCTGCCCGCGTCGAGGCTTCAGATCGCTGGCCTGTTGCTTCAGCGGTCGCGGTATCGATAGCCGACGCCATAGAGTGTTTCGATCTGGGCGAACTCTCCGTCGACGTTCTTGAACTTCTTGCGAAGCCGCTTGATGTGGCTGTCGATCGTGCGGTCGTCGACGTAGATATGCTCGCCATACGCCGCGTCCATCAGCTGATCGCGGTTCTTGACGTGGCCGGGGCGCTGCGCCAGCGATTTGAGGATCAGAAACTCAGTCACGGTCAGTTCGACCGGCTGGCCATGCCAAGTGCATAGATGCCGAGCCGGGTCGAGCGTCATCGGACCGCGCACGACGACCGGCTCGCCCTGTACCTCGTCCCGGTTGCGCGCCAGTTCGCCGCGACGGATCAGTGCGCGGATGCGCTCGATCAGCAGGCGCTGCGAAAACGGCTTCCTGATATAGTCATCCGCGCCCATACGAAGGCCGAGCAGCTCGTCGACCTCGTCGTCCTTGGATGTCAGAAAGATCACCGGGATCGGGCTCTGCCGGCGCAGCTGGCCCAACAGCTCCATGCCGTCCATGCGCGGCATCTTGATGTCGAGCACTGCGAGATCGACCGGCTGCGCGGTTATCGCCTTCAGCGCCTCGGCGCCGTCGCTGTAGCAGCGCACGGCGAACCCCTCGGCCTCCAGCGCCATCGAAACCGACGCCAGAATGTTGCGGTCGTCATCGACGAGTGCAATCGTACTGGTCACGGGCACATCCCCCAGTTGCCCCCGCGGCGCGTTCCGCGGCGTGCCGCGCGCGGCCGGAGCAGTCGTCTTGCGCCTAAATATGGCCGCAGCGCGGCAAACCGAAAGGGCAGCGAGAATTGCCGGCAGCGGCGGACTCGCTCTTACCGCGCGGATCGGCTCGCCAGCACGGTCGCGAAAAGCGGCGTGTGGCGATCAGATTCGCGGACACTTGACGCCGCAAGCGGTTCCTTTTCTGGGCGGGGTAATACCTCCGGAAAACGAATGGTTGGATCATTTCTAAGCATCGGGTAATAAGCATTTGGTGAACGACGATTTGCCGAAGCGCGCGATCGAAGCCCGAAGATTGATCCGCGCTCGCGACCATGCGGCGCTGGCCACCAGCCTCGGCGGATGGCCATACGTGTCGCTCGTCGCGGTGGCCTGCGACATGGACGCCAGTCCGCTGCTGCTGCTGTCCGACCTGGCACAGCACACAAGCAACCTCGCCGTCGATCCCCGCGTGTCGCTGCTGTTCGAGGCGACCGCCGGGTATGCCGATCCGCTCGCCGGGCCGCGGCTGACGCTGCTCGGACGCGCCGAACGTTGCGATGAACAAGATCGCGCGGCCCGCTTCGCGGCGCGACACCCGGCGAGCGCGGCCTACGCCGGCTTTGCCGATTTCCATCTTTATCGCGTCGCTATCGAACGCGGCCATCTGGTCGCCGGGTTCGGCCGCATCGCCTGGGTCGACGGGGAGCATCTGCGGTTTGCCGCCGACGCGTCCGCGCTGGCCGCCGCCGAGCCGGAGATCGTCGCCCACATGAACGCCGATCATGCCGATGCCGTGCAGCTTTATGCACGCCGGCTGCTTGGGCGGGCCGGGGAGGGCTGGTCGATGACCGGGATCGACCCGGAGGGGCTGGACCTGCGGCGCCAGAGCGACACCGGAAGCGAGACGGCTCGCCTGGATTTTCCCGAGCCGGCGCTGACCCCGGCGGCGGCGCGGCGCGTTCTCGTCTGGCTCGCCGAGCAGGCGCGCCAACGGCCGGACCCGTCCTAGCTGTGGATCGCGTCGGTTTCGCCGCAATCGGGCTGCTTGCCGAGGGAATGTACCGGGCTTATCTTGTTCATAATCTCAGCGCGCGGCCTATGCCCGGCGTCAATGGAGGAAAGCTTGGATCAGGCGGACAAACGCTTGCTTGCGCGTACTCCCCGCTTCGGCCTCGTCGAGCAAGGGATGCCTCATCTTCATCCGGTGCATTGGAACCTGACGGCGCCGTTCCTTTACGAACACGCGGTGCGGCGGGGCGAAGGCGACGTCGGCCTTGGCGGCAGTTTTGTCGCGAATACCGGCCGCCACACCGGCCGCTCGCCGCGCGATAAATACATCGTCAACGAGGCCGGCACCAAGGACACGGTCGATTGGGGACCGATCAACCAGCCGATCGAGCCGGAGCGCTTCGACAGCCTGCATCAGCGGATGCTGGCGTATCTGCAGGGGCGCGAGTTGTTCGTGCAGGACCTCTACGCCGGCGCCGATCCCGAATACCGGCTGCCGGTGCGGGTTGTCAGCCCCAACGCTTGGCACAGCCTGTTCGCGCGCAACATGTTCATCCGGCCGCCGAGGGCCGAACTCGAGGACTTCCAGCCGGCCTTCACGATCCTGCACGCCCCCGATTTCCGCGCCATCCCGGAGCTCGACGGCATCCGTTCCGAGACCTTCATTTTCGTCAATTTTGCATCGCGACTCGTGCTTATCGGCGGCACCCGCTATGCCGGCGAGATCAAGAAATCGGTTTTCGGCTATCTGAATTTCGTGTTGCCGGCGCGCGACGTGCTGCCGATGCATTGCTCGGCCAATGTCGGGCCGAAGGGTGACGCCGCAATCTTCTTCGGCCTGTCGGGCACCGGCAAGACAACCTTGTCGGCCGACGCCTCGCGGACGCTGATCGGCGACGACGAGCACGGCTGGAGCCCACGGGGCATCTTCAATTTCGAGGGCGGCTGCTACGCGAAGGTCATCAACCTGTCGCCGACCGCCGAGCCGGAAATCTACGCCACGATCACCCGCTTCGGCACGGTGCTCGAAAACGTCGTTCTCGACCCGCTGACCCGGATGCCCGATGTCGACGACGCTAGCCTGACCGAGAACACCCGGGCCTGCTATCCGCTCGACTTCATTCCGAACGCCGACCCGCACGGGCTGGCGCCGCACCCGAAGAACGTGATCATGCTGACCTGCGACGCGTTCGGCGTCATGCCGCCGATCGCGAAGCTCAGCCCCGAACAGGCGATGTACCATTTCCTGTCCGGCTATACGGCGCAGGTTGCCGGCACCGAGGTCGGCCTCGGCAAGGAGCCGAAGGCGGTGTTCTCGACCTGCTTCGGCGCGCCGTTCATGCCGCGGCATCCGTCGGAATACGCCAAGATGCTTGGCGAGCGGATCGCGCGCTACGGCGCCGATTGCTGGCTCGTCAACACCGGTTGGTCGGGCGGGGCCTATGGGGTCGGCAAGCGCATGGCGATAGCACACACGCGCGCGCTGCTTCGTGCCGCGCTCGACGGCAGTCTCGCCGAGGCGCCGATGCGGCAGGACCCGAATTTCGGATTCCTGGTTCCGGAAAGCGTTGCCGAGATCCCGAGCAATGTGCTCGATCCGCGCCGCACCTGGCCAGACCAGCACGGCTATGACGAGACCGCGCGCAGCCTGCGGGGCCGGTTCGAAAGCAATTTCAAGGCGTTCGAGCCGTATGTCGACGGTGACGTAAAGCGCGCCGCGATCCGCGCCGCCGCGTAGCGTCAGCACGAAAACCCCCGCCCGTAAGCCGGACGGGGGGTGTAGGCGCCGAACTGCGGCATGGGTGGGAACATCGGGCGATCCTCCCGTGTTTCCCGCGACATGCTGACGATCGAAGAAGCCCAGCGCCGCACCGAGGAATTCCTGACCGGGCAAATGCTCGAGGGCTTGCAGACGGTCGAGTACGAACTTCCGAGCTTCGACACCGGGCCGGTCGAGGTGACGCTCGCCGAAATGGCGCGAAGCCGGGTTGAAATCCGCCATGTTCGCGGTGCCGCCGACGCCCACTACATCGTTCAGGCCTTCGGCGACGAGCTGCTGATGCAGCTGCAGCTCAATGTCCATCGTTTGGTCGTTGTCTATCGCGTCCCTGCTCTCGACGCGCTCGACGCCAACAGCTTGTCGGCGCGTCTGGAGCGCTGGCGCCTCGGGGCTGAACATGCCGGCTGGAAATTCGGCTGGCGCGACGCGCCGCTGCCCGGCGATAGCGGACGCCGCTGGGTCGAGACCTATTGCTATGCGTTCGCTGCTCCGGACCTGCTCGAAAACGGACCGGAGCAGCTCTACTGGCGCACCGACATCGTACAGATGACGCGCTACTACCTGCTCGAGGCGGCGCGTTGCGGTGTTCGCCTATCGCCGCGGCGTGCCGGTTTCCCGGTCTGACCCGGTCAGCCCGTCAGAAACGGTTCGACGAGATCGAGAAACGCCTGCGGCCGCTCGGCGTGCAGCCAGTGGCCCGCATCGGCGATGCGCTCAATCCGCGCTGTCGGGAAAAAACGCCGGATCTCCTGCTCGTGCTCAGGGCGCAGGTAGTCGGAGCGCCCGCCGCCAATGAACAGCGACGGTCCGCTATATGTAGCCCCCGGCGGCATCGCCGGAAACCCGATCAGCGTCGGCATCTCGCGCTCGATCGCCTCGAGGTTGATCCGCCACCGTGCCGCCCCGTCCTCGAAAACGAGGTTCTGCAGCAGAAAGGCCCGCTCCGCCGGGTCCGGCACCGCCGCTTGGAGCCTCGCATCAGCCTCGGCCCGGCGTAGCACGCCCGCAAGGTCGAGGGCGCGCAGTGCTGCGGCAAGGCGGGAATGGCGCGCCCGATAGGCGACCGGCGCGATGTCGGCGACAATGAGGCGCTCGACCGTGTCGGGATAGCGCAGCGCTGCCACCATCGCGACCTTGCCGCCCATGCTGTGCCCCAGCAGCGCGAAGCGGCGATGTCCGAGCGCCGAGAGGCTGGCGCGAACGTCGTCGGCCATTTCGGGATAGGCCATCGTCTCCGCCCAGGGCGAGGCGCCGTGATTGCGCAGATCGACGGCGATGACCCGATAATGGGCGCCCAGACGCTTTGCGACCGAGGCCCAGTTGCGCCCGGACCCGAACAGTCCGTGCAGGATCGCAACAGGCGGACCCGCGCCGTATTCGGTCGCTTGCAGCAAAAGAGGAGCCATTCCCAAGCCAGACCCGCGCCCTCTGGCGGGCGTCAGGTCATTCGATCGCGGCGTGAACCAGATTGGCGATGCGGTCGAGCCGCGCCGAATGCCAGGGGTCGTCCTGCATGTGGTTGGTAAGATATGTGAACGACACGCCGCTCGTCGGGTCGGCCCAGGAATACGAGGTCCCGGCGCCGCCATGCCCAAAGGTCTGCGGCGCGCCGATCGTGCCGAGGCCGCGGATGCGGTCGCTCTCGCCGCGCACATGCGGCCCGAGACCGCGATGCATCGGGATGCCGGCCATCGCGGCATCGCCAAGTTCGCCGGTATGGCTTTTCGTCACATAGGCGACGAGACGCGGCGACAGCAACCGCACGCCGCCGAGCCGCCCCTTGCCGAGCAGCATCTGATAGAACGCCGCCATGCCGCGCGCCGTCGCGTAGCCGCCGCCGCTCGGCAGCCCGGCAGCCTTGAATTCGGGCGAGTTGTCGCGCTCCTCTTTGGCGTAGGTGTCGGCGCAGCGCCCCTGCGCGGCTTGCGGCACGCCAACGAACACGTCGTTGGCGAGGCCAAGCGGCGCCAAAACGTTGTCGCGAATCACATCGCGGTAGTCGCGCCCGGTTACTGCCTCGAGAAGCATTGCCTGCGTCAGGTGCGCAGCGCGCGGGTGGTATTGCAGTCTTGTACCCGGGGTCCAGTCGAGCGAGAAATCGCAGACCTCGGCGCGCATGCGGGCATGGTCGGCCCAGCTTTCGCGGCTGACATCGCCCGACGGGAACCCACCCTGGTGCGTCATGACCTGGTGCAATGTGATGTCGCTTTTGCCGCGGGCGGCGAATTCGGGCAGGTGATCGCTGATCTTGTCCATGAACGACAGGCGGCCTTCCTCTACTAGCGTCCACACCGCCGCGCTGGTTAGCACCTTGGTCTGGCTGAACAGCAGGAACAGCGTCTCGTCCGTAGTCGGAGACATCTGATGTTTTGGGTCGACAACAAAGCCGACCGCCTTCGCGTCGCCATAGCTGCGGAAAAGCGCGAGCTGACCGTTGCGCGCCAGCGCGATCTGCGCACCGGGATAACGGCCCTGTTCGATATGCTCACGGATCAGCCGATCGAGATGTTCGAGCGGCTTTTGCGCAAAGCCGAGCGCCTCAAGGTTGCTCGATGGAAGCGGATGTTGTTCGGGCATGGCGTCCTCCGATGTCATGCTGAACCCTCTCACCGCGTGCGCTATGGCGCAATCCCGTCGTCGCTGATCAGCGTCGACAAGACGCCGATCGCCCCGGAAGTCGCGCGACTGCCCGGCATCGAGCACCGCCGCGGCGTGCCTTCGTGCTCGACCCGGCTGCGATCGGAAAGGTGGACTGGCTGTTTTCCAGCGTGGCGTACTATCCGACGCGGCTATCGGCGCTGGTCGTCCGCTGGCTCGCTGCCGGCAGCTGCCGGCGCTTTGCTAGCGGGGTGAAATACAACGCGGCCGCGTGCGGAATTGACCGATGGGGGCCTGTCCGGGGACAATCCGAACCCGATGCGGCTTGGCCGCGGCGTTGCTCGTGAGCGCCGATGATGATTTCCGAGTTCCTGCCCTTTGCCCGGCCGCGTCCGGGGACAACGCCGCCCTATTTCTATCCCGACTACCAGAGCACTCAGAAACGCGCGCCGAAACGGGCGCCGATCCGTTTCGAGCACACGCTGTCGGAGGTGACCGGGCCGGATTTCGCCGATCGCTGGGCCGGGCTGGACGCGATCGACGAGCTCGTCGGTGAGCACCGCCTGGACCTCGCGCTTGAGCTGGTCCGCGGGCGCGAGGCTCCGGTTCGGCGACCCGGCGCCCGCGGAGGACCTGCTCTTGGCGCGGGAGGGACTCACTGCCGCCCTAAGAGAGCGGCGGCGAAACTCTCCCCTCAGCTGGCGGGCTCGGTGGCCAGGCGTGCCTGCACCGGGCGGCCCGTGTGCAGCCGGACCTGGCCTCGAAATTCGTCAGTGACCTTGGGGCCCCACAACGCCGAGTAGCAGGGCGAGCAGAGGGTCTCGCCGGCAGGCGTGACCTCGCGGTTGGTGTAGACCTCGGTCAGGCATTGGGCGCAGTGCTGTCTCACCCTCCCTATATCGGCCGGCTCCGAACCATTTCTTGAGCGCTGGTGGACGTCTGGCCAGCGGCGATACTGCCGGGCATGGACCCCGCCTCACTCGACTTCTGGGAGTGGTTCTACGCGCCCGGCAACGAGGGCGCATCGCTGAGCGCCGAGGAGCGCCAGCGGGCGACCGCGGAGCGCTGGCATCCGGACCTGGTGTTGATCCAGAGCCCCGAGATGCCGGGGACGGCCGGTGAGTTCCATGGCTACGAGGGTCTGGCGGAGAATATGCGCGAGCTGCTCGAGTCCTGGGACCAGGTCGTCTGGCGGCCCCGTGAGGTCTCCGACCTCGGGCAGGGCCGCTACCTGGTCCTGATCGAGGCGGGGGGCCGCGGTCGTGGCAGCGGCGTCCGGCTCGAAGGGCATCGGATCGCTCACCTCGTGACGCTCCGGGATGGGAAGGCGGAGCGCCTCGAGACCCACATCGGCTGGGAGGAGGCCCGCGCGGCCGCCGGCCTCGGCTGAGCGGCCTCCTCGGCCGCCGCCGATGCTTGCCCGGTCACGCTCCTGGGTAGGGTGGACCGCATGAACTTCCGCAAGCTCGGTGATTCGGACATCGAGGTCTCGGAGATCTCGCTCGGCTCCTGGCTCACCTATGGGGCCGGGGTGGAGCGCGAGCACACCGAGGCCTGCACCAAGGCGGCCTTCGAGGCGGGGATCAACTTCTTCGACACCGCCAACGTCTACGGCGGCGGCGCCGCCGAGACCGCCTGGGGCGAGGTCCTCAAGGACTTCGACCGCGGCTCGTACATCCTCGCCACCAAGGTCTTCTTCCCGATGTCGGACACCGACCGCGGCCTCTCCCGCGAGCAGATCCTCAAGCAGATCGACGCCTCGCTCGAGCGACTGCAGACCGATTACGTCGACCTCTACCAGTGCCACCGTCCCGACCCCGAGACGCCGATCGAGGAGACGATGGAGGCGCTGACCGAGGTGGTCGAGGCGGGCAAGGCTCGCGAGATCGGCATCAGCGAATGGACCGTCGAGCAGATCCAGGCCGGGCTCGACGTGCCCGGCGCGAGGAAGTTCGTCTCCTCCCAGCCGCAGTACAACGCGATCTGGCGCGCCCCCGAGGCCGAGCTGATCCCCTTCTGCGAGGAGCACGGCATCTCGCAGATCGTCTGGTCGCCCCTGGCGCAGGGAGTGCTGACCGGCAAGTACAAGCCCGGCGAGCCGCCGCCGGAGGACTCACGCGCGGCCTCGGACGCCATGAACTGGGCGATGGACCGCTACCGCTCGGACGACCTGCTCGAGGCGGTTCAGAAGCTGGTGCCGGTCGCCGAGGGGGCGGGGCTGAGCATGGCGACGATGGCGCTCGCCTGGATCCTCCGCCAGCAGAACGTCGCGTCATGCATCGTCGGCGCCTCGCGGCCCGAGCAGGTCTTCGCCAACGCCGAGGCCTCCGGGGTCGAGCTCTCCCAGGACACCCTGGACGCGATCGACGAGGCGCTGGAAGGCGTCACCGTCACCGGGCCGCAGCTGGCGAACTTCGTCGTCGAGGGCGTCAAGCACCGCTGATCTCCGCGCCGGTGGCAACGCCGGCGCAGTCGAACAGGATCCGCTCGCCGCCCGGGCTCGCAGGCCAAGAGCGACTGAGCGCGGCTCGGCGGACCGGCTAGTGGCCGGTTGCGAGGATCGCGCCGATCACGCCGATCAGCGCGACGATGATCGAGCCGCCAATCCGGAAGAGCAGGCCGTTGATTGCCTGGAAGCCATCGCGCATCTCTCGTCTGAGGTCACGGATGTCTTGATCGACTTGAGCGAACCGTGCGTCGACCTGGTCAAAACCACGGTCAACTCGACCAGACAGGTCGTCAAGTCTTTCGCCGGTCCAGGCCGAACTCTCCATCACTAAACCAGGCTACACCCGGTACTGCCGCGAGATTTGCGCATGCGTAGCGGGTCCGTGACGGAAAAGAAAAGGCCCGCCGGAGCGGGCCCTTTCCCAACGTTCAGAAGCTTTGAGGCTCCCTACGCGACCTGCTTCACGCCGGTCGCGGCCGGGCCCTTGGGGCCGGCCTCTGTCTCGTACTCGACCTTCGCGCCCTCTTCGAGCGAACGGTAGCCGTCCCCCTCGATCGAGCTGAAGTGAACGAAGACATCGTTCGAGCCATCGTCGGGTGTGATGAACCCATAGCCCTTGTCGTTGCTGAACCACTTGACGGTTCCGGTAGGCATCTCGCCTCCTCTTAACTGTGCTGCGAACGCGAGGAAGCCGAGAAGCAACAACGCGAGCGCTACGCACACCTTTGCCGGTAATCCGGCCTAACGCGCGGGACGGTAGCACCCCGGGTGACGGAACCTCGGCAGCGGCCGGCCCATCCGCTGCGCGTTTCGGCCGGCCGTGTGCTAGCTCGCGCCCAGCCGGCAGAGGACTTGGTAGACCGAGGTGAAGTCGATCTCGAAGCCGTTGCGGGCCGCGCGCAGGTAGAGCCGCCAGACGCGGAGCCGTTCGGGGCCCGCGATCTCCTCCGCCCGCTCGATGTTCTCGTCGAGGTTCCGGATCCAGTGGCGCAGCGTCTCGGCATAGTCGGAGCCGAACTCCTCGACGTGCTGGCAGATGAACCCGGCCCGCTCCAGCGCCAGGATCACGCGGGAGACGTGGAGCGTCTCGCCGTCGGGGAAGACGTATCGCTCGGAGAACGCGCCGCCCTCGACGCTGCCGTGGCGCAGCCGCGAGATGCCGTGGTTGAGCAGCCGCCCGCCCGGCGCCAGCATCGAGGCGAGCTGCTCGGCGTAGCGGTCGATCTGCGCCTCGCCGACGTGCTCCACCATCCCGATCGAGGCGACCGCGTCGAAGTTCTCTCCGGCCAGCTCGCGGTAGTCCTGGACGCGGATCTCGACCTTGTCGGCCAGCCCGGCCTCCGCCACCCGCTTGCGCGCCAGCTCGGCCTGGTTCTCGGACAGGGTGATCCCGACGGCCTCGACCCCGTGGCGCGAAGCCGCATGCATGACGAAGCTCCCCCAGCCGCAGCCGACGTCCAGGACGCGCTGCCCCGGCTGCAGGCCGAGCTTGGTGCAGACCAGCTCGAGCTTCGCCTTCTGGGCGTCGGCCAGCGTCGGCGGTTCGCGCCGGAACCCCCTTGGCGGCGGGACCCGCGAGAAGAAGGCACAGGAGTACGTCATCGACTCGTCGAGGAAGAGCGAGAAGAACTCGTTGCCGACGTCGTAGTGGTGGCGGACGGCCTCCCGGTCGCGATCGGTGGTGTGCTTGCGGCCGCGGAGGTGGAGCTCTGCCTTGGGGGGCGGGGGAGGGCGGCGCACTCCCGCGGCGCGCAGGGCCGCCGCGATCAGCCTCGCCTTGGTGGCCGCGCCGACGGGGGGCGGCTTCCATTCGTTGAGGATGCCGATCACGCCGTCGATGTCGTCGATCTCGATCTCGCCGGAGACGTAGGCGCGGCCGAGGCCCAGCTGGCCCGGCGCCGCGACCGCGTAGGCGAGCGCGTCCTTGGAGCGGGCCTTGAAGGTCGGGCCGCCGCCGTTGGTCGCCGGGACCTTCGATCCGTCCCAGAGCTCGATCGTGAAGGGGCGCTCAGGGAAGGCGCGCACGATCTCGTTGACAAGTGGCTCAGTCGACATGCTCCGACCCTAGCGACGTGGGATGCTCAACGCTCACCACAACCTTAGGAAATGCCGCTAGGGTCAGGCACCCGGGACTCGAGTCGAAACGACGAGAGTCGGAGCGACTCGGCCAGGACCAACCAAAGGAGACCCCCATGTCGGACGTTGCCGCAGGAGTGACAGCGCCTCCACCCGGCCCGCCGACGGCGGCGCCGCCCAGTTCCCCTGCGCCGAAGGAGCCCCAGCCGCTCGCCGACGCGGTTCAGCCCGTCGCGCACGAGACGCGCGACCGGATCATCACAGGGGCGCTCACGGTCATCCCGTTCCTGCTGCTGGGATTCGTCGTCTGGCAGCTCGCCGGCAGCTGGCTGCGCTGGAGCGACCTGGTCATCTTCGGGCTCCTCTACGTTCCGACGGGCCTCGGGATCACGGTCGGCTTCCACCGCCTCTTCACCCACCGGAGCTTCAAGACCGGCCCCCGGACCCGTGCGGTCCTCGCCGTGCTCGGGTCGGCCGCGGTCGAGGGCCCGATCATCTCCTGGGTCGCCGACCACCGCAAGCACCACGCCTTCTCCGACGAGGAGGGTGATCCCCACAGCCCGCACGTCGGGCACGGGGAGGGGGTCCGCGCGCAGTTCAAGGGGTTCTTCCACGCCCACCTCGGCTGGCTCTTCATCCACACCCAGCGCGGCTCGAAGGAGCGCTTTGCGCCGGACCTGCTGAAGGATCCGATCGTCAGCTACGTCGACAAGACCTTCCTGCTCTGGGCCATAGGCGGGTTCATCGTCGCCTTCTTCCTCGGCTGGGCGATCGGCGGCACCGTGATGGCGGGCGTCACCGGGTTGCTCTGGGGAGGCGCGGTGCGGATGATGGTCCTGCACCACGTCACCTACTCGATCAACTCGCTCTGCCACATGTTCGGGAAGCGCGACTTCGAGACGACCGACGAGTCGCGGAACCTCGCCTGGCTGGCGATCCCGACGTTCGGCGAGGCCTGGCACAACAGCCACCATGCCTTCCCGACCTCGGCCGTGCACGGGATGAAGAAGAGGCAGATGGACCCGTCGGCCGCCGTGATCTGGTCGCTGGAGAAGCTCGGCCTCGCCTGGGACGTCGTCCGGATCGCCCCGGAGCGCCAGGCCGCCAAGGCCACCGCCTAGCTCCCGGAGGACGGCGGGCTTCTACGGATGCGGTCCCTCCGGGCGCGCGGTTAGGGTGCCCGCCGTGCCTCGCCGCCTCGTCCCCGCGCTGGTCGCCTGCGCCGCCATCGCGGCCGGGTTCGCGCTGGCCGCCTGCGGCGGCGGTGACGACAACAACGTGGGTGACGTCCAGGGGATCAGTGCCGACTGCGGCGACGTCCAGTACTACGGCAGCGGGACCGCACAGAAGCTGATCGTCTCCGACCTCCCGCTGCAGGGCGACTCCGCCGAGCGCTCCAAGCAGATGAACGACGCGATCGTCCAGGAGATGGCCCGCAAGGGCTGGCAGGCGGGCACCAAGACCCAGGTCGCCTTCCAGGCCTGCGACGACTCCCTCGCCACCACCGGGGAGTGGGACGAGAACCTCTGCCGCTCCAACGCCCAGGCCTACGCCGCCAACCCCGACGTGATCGGGGTGATCGGCACCTACAACTCGGGTTGCGCCGCGATCGAGATCCCGGTGCTCAACAAGGCGCCCGGCGGCGGCCTGGCCATGGTCTCTCCCGGGAACACCTTCGTCTGCCTCACCGAGCCGGGCAGTATCTGCAAGCCGAACGAGCCCGACGTCTACTACCCGTCCGGCAAGCGCAACTACATCCGCGTCGTGCCGAACGACGCGGTGCAGATGGCCGGGCTCGCCACGTTCGCGAACGAGCAGGGGGTCAGGAACCCCTTCGTCCTGGTCGCCGCCGGTGACCCGACCAGCAAGGGCCAGGCCGACACCTTCGAGGGCGCCGCGCGGTCGCTCGGCATGAAGATCGCCGGCGTCGAGCAGTGGAACCAGAAGGCGAAGAGCTACACCGACCTGATGCGGAAGGCGAAGGCCTCCGGAGCCGACGCCGTCCTGCTCGCCGGGCTGCTCGAGCAGAACGGCGCGCAGATCATCAAGGACAAGGTCTCGGTGCTCGGGCACAACGACGGGCCGGTCAAGCTGCTCGCGCCCGACGGGTTCGCGCAGCAGAACACGATCGACCAGGCTGGATCCGCCACCAAGGGCATGTACGCCAGCCTGCCGGGGAAGGTGCCGAGCAGCCTCACGGGCGAGGGCGCGGACTTCGTCAACGAGCTCAAGTCGCAGGTCGGCGGCGAGCCGCTCGAGCTGTTCGCGCCCTACGCGGGGCAGGCGGCCGAGGTCCTGCTGCCCGCGATCCAGTCCGGGAACGGGACGCGCTCGGGCACGATCGCCTCGCTCTTCAAGACGCACGTCACCGACGGGATCGTGGGCAGCTTCTCAATCACCCCGAGCGGGGACCCCAGCCCCGCACCGATCAGCGTCTCCCAGGCGGAGGACACCTTCGTGCTCTCCAAGACGATCACGCCGCCGCCGCAGCTGGTCGCCGCCGCTCGCGGCGACTAGCAGCCACCTCACGGCCCGCCGGTCCCTGGCGTTTAGTCAGTGACCAACGTGAGAGAGGGCTAGCGATGGGCAATCAGCCAAGGCTTCGACTCGCCAAGGCGGTGATGGTCCCCGTCTGGAGCAGCGGCTTCATCGTCGGCACGCTTGCCGTTCGACACGCCTCCGGCCTTTCGATCCTGTTCTGGCGCATGAGCATCGCCTTCCTGGCGATGACTGCGATCGCGGCGGTGCTGCGGGCGCCCTGGCCGCGCGAAAGGCGCAGCATCGTCCAGATGGTCGTGGTCGGCCTGCTGCTGCAGGCGGCTCAGTTCGTCGGCATCTTCCTCGCGCTCCAGTACGGCGTTGCCGCGGGCCTGGTCGCGTTGCTTGCCGGATCCAGCCCGATGCTCGTTGCGGTGCTGGCCACCTTCCTGCTCGACGAGCACCTCGAGCCCGTCCAGTGGCTGGGCTCGGCGATCGGCGTCGCGGGCGTCGTGCTCGCCGTCGCCGAGGAGCTCAACGGCGGCGGGTCAGCCCTTGGTTTCCTGTTCGCGGTCATTGGCCTGACCGGACTCGTCGGCGGGACCCTGGTGCAGCGAGCCAGCGGAACCAGCGTCGATCCGCGGGCGGCCAACGCGATCCAGCTCGCGGTCGCGGCCGTCGTGATCGCGCCCCTGGCGGCGTTCACCGATGGCTTCAGCCTGACCGCGCAGGCCCTCGCCCCGCTGGCCTGGCTCACCTTCGGCCTGTCGATCGGCGCGGTGCTGCTCTTCTTCTGGCTGCTGCGCAACGAGAAGAGCGGTGAGGCGACCAGCTTCCTCTACCTGGTGCCGGCCACAACGGCGATCGCCGGCGTGCCGATCCTCGGCCAGCCACTCAGCATCGGCGCCGTCGCGGGACTGGCGCTCGCCCTGATCGGCGTCCGGATGGTGAGCTCACCGGCCGAGATACTCCCCGCTTACCGAGCGAGACGGCGACTCGGACGGCTCGTGTTCGGATCGTCCAGCTAGGCGCCTCGGGCGAGTACTGCGGCGATCAGCCCGACCATTGCAATCCACAGACTGACGTTCGTACGGAACACGGTCGAACGGAGGTCGGCCATCTCGCCCCTCAATTCGGAGAACCCGGTTCGCGTCTCGGTCCGCAGGTCTACGAGCTCTCGATCGACGCGATCGAATCGCTTGTCGATCTGGTCGAATCGATCGTCTAGCCGAGCGTCGGTCCAAGTGGAGCGTTCCATCGATGCAAGGCTACTCCGGCGATTCGCACGAATGGCACGCAAGGCGCCCCGTGACTGTCAACAAGCGTGAATCGGGGCGGCGCTCTGCACCACCTGGAAGGCTGAACCGGGGATCGACTTGAGCTGGTCGAGGTTCTGGTCGGACCAGCGGCGGTCCGAGGTGCCGGAGATGAACCAATTCGAGCCGTTGTCGGCGACGATTACGCCGTACTGCTTCATCGCCGCGGCGACCGCGTGCGCGGGTCCGCTGATTCCGGAGATGTCGTAGCCCGCGCCCAGGCGGAGCCGCAGTCCCATCGGCGGGGCACTCGGGTTGCTGCTGTCGCCGGCGCAGTGCGAGGCGGGGTGGACCCAGGCGTTCTGCGTCGAGTCGACCGTCACCCGGATCGCGTGGTTGATGTGGCCGGCGGCGGCCTCGTCGTAGCGCACGAGCCCGGGGAAGATCGGCAGGCCGGCGGCGTCGGCCGACGTGAACCCGTCGGTGCGCAGAGCCCCGGAGCGCAGATGCCAGATCACCGCCGAGTCGGCGTTCCAGTGGCGTTTCGGGCGCTTGCGGGCGAAGGCGCGGTAGAGCTCGTAGAGCTTGCAGCGAGACGCGTCGACGGTGAGCACGTGGCGGTCGCCGTCGGATTTCTGCCCGCCCTCGACCAGGGCCTTGAGGGGCACGCGGTAGGCGCCGTGATCGGACTCGTCGCCGTAGGCCGTGAAGTGCACCTTCGTGCGCTTCTGCTTCTTACCGACGACGGAGTAGGGGAAGCCGTACTGGCGCGGCGAGCCGAAGTCCGGGTGCACGAGGTCACCGCCGTGGGCGGCGATGTAGGAGATGTACGCGGCCGAGTTGGGATCGAGCGGCGCGGCGGAGATGTCCTGGTTCCAGGCGGACTCGTCGGCGGCCGAAGGGGCATTGGCGGGCGCCCCCGAGGTCGGGAAGACGGGACAGCCGCCGAGGCTCGGATATGGCCCGCGCGGCTGCTTGTGGCCGTGGTGCTTGCGCTTGGCGACGCTCGCACCACCCACCAGCAGCGCGAGAGCGAGCCCGATGGCTGCGACCTTCCCCGGCCGGCGCATGGCCTGATCGTAGCCCGATCTAGGCTGCGCGCTCTCGCACGACCTCGGCTACGTCGAGACGCCTGACCGCGCGCAGGCCGGGCAGCTGGGAGAGCAGAGAGACGATCAGAATCGCGACCGCCGCGAGGATGAAGGTCGAGGCGCGCATCTGCAGGCTGAAGTCGAACTGATCGTTGTCGAACTGGGCCATGAAGAGCCTGGCCAGCTCGTAGCCCACCAGCAGGCCGGGACCGATCCCGAGCAGGGTCATCAACACGTTCTCAGCGGTGATCATCCGGGCGAGCGTGCTGTGGCGCGCACCGGCGGCTCGCAGGGTGGCCACCTCGACGACGCGCTCCGAGATGTTGCTGGTCATCGCGTTGAAGAGCAGCGCGAAGGCCAGCGCACCGCCGAAGACGAGCATGATCCCGACGAAGGCGTAGTAGAGACCGAGGTACTTGTTGACCGTGTCGTATAGGGCCCTGGTGTCGTAGAAGGCCACCGCGCCGGGGAGCGCGCTCAGCCGCCGGCGCATCTGCTCGCGGTCGACGCCGGAGCGGTAGCGGACCAGCGCGACGTTGCCCTCGCCGAGCGAAGGCCCGGCCGCCGCCCTCACCTGGTCGAGCGTCGCATAGAGGTAGGTGCCGAGCGGCTCGTCGACGAACCCGTCGATCCGCAGCGTCGCGCGCCGCCCGCCCGGGAGCGATGCGGAGACGGAGTCCCCGGTCCCGACGCCGAGCTTGCCGGCCACCGACTGGCCGGCGAGCGCCCCCGAGGCCGGCAGCTCGGTCCGCCCACCGCCCGGCTCCAGGAAGCCGTGCATGTCGGTGCCCGGTCGGAAGCCGTCGAGCTCGGTCTGGTAGAGGCGATCGCCGGAGCGCAGAGTCACCGGGAGCTCGGCGCCCGGCTCGGCGTTGGCGACCCCGTGCACCTTGCGAACGCTCTGCAGGCTGGAGCCATTCAGGCTGGGCCGGAAGAAGACCTCGGCGTCCTGGCGCTGCACCTGGTTGAACTGCTTGTCGACCAGCAGCTCGGTCGTATCGATCATCCCCCACGAGACCAGGATCAGGCAGAGCGCGAGCACGACGCCGAGCGCGGTGGACAGCGTTCGCAGCCGGTTGCGCCCGATCGAGCGGACCACCATCAGCCAGCGAACCGGCAGGGAGCGGAGCGGCGGCGCGATCCGCTCGGCCAGGCTGCGGTGGCCGCCGCCGGTGGGGGCGAAGCGGCGCATCGCCTCGGCCGGAGGGGTCCCGGCGGCGCTGCGGGCCGGCAGGGCCGAGGCGAGCAGGGTCGCCGCGACCCCGAAGAGGATGCCGAATGCGATCGTCAGTGGGGAGACGCTGACCACGGTCACCGGGATGAGCAGTTCCTTGACGTAGGCGTGGGTGATCACCCCGGCGAGCAACACGCCTCCGATCGCTCCCAACACGGCTCCGGCGACCCCGGCCGCCACGCCGAAGAGCAGGTAGTGCCGGGTGATCTGGCCGCGGCTGTATCCGCACGCGCGCAGCATCCCGATGATGGGGCGCTGCGCGGTGACCAGTCTCCGCATCAGCACCGAGACGGCGAGAGCCGCCGCGGTCAGGAAGAGCAGCGGGAAGAGGATCGCCAGCGTGCGGAAGGCGCTGACGTCCTCCTGCAGGGCGCTGTTGGACGGCTGCTCGGCGCGGGTGAGGACGTCGGTCGCGCCGGCGGAGCTGGCCGCGGCGGTCAGCTTCGCGGTGAGGGCCTGGTCGGCATCGCCCCCGGGGTAGTAGATCGCGACCTGGCTCTGCCCGGTGCGGCCCGCCAGCTTCTTCGCCAGGTCCTCGGGGACGAAGAGGACGCCGAAGGACTTCGGCGGCGGCAGCACGTCCTGGCGGCTGGGCGCCGGCCAGAAGTACTCCGGCGAGGCGGCCACGCCGAGCGCCGGAACCCGGCTCGGCCCGGCCGCCCCGTCGACTATCACCGAGTCACCGGCCGCCAGGTTGAACTCGTCGGCCATGTGCTGCTCCACCAGCACCCCGTTCGGTCGCCCGGGCTCCAGATAGGAGCCTGAGGTGAGATCGACCCTGTTGACGGAGGGCTGGTGGGCGGCCGGCATGCCGACGATGCGGCCGAGGAGCTTGTCGGCGCCGACCTGCATCGGGACGTCGGCGACCGTGCGGCGCTGCACCGCCTCGGCCCCGTCGGCCCTGGCCTCGGCCGCGATCCGGCCGGAGTCGCCGCCGGTCACGGTCAGGTCCGCGAAGCGGAGGTCGGTGTAGGCCCGCTTGTAGGAGGCCTCGAGTCCGCGGAAGGCGTCGTAGCTCGCGGCGTAGAGGGCGACCCCGAGCAGCACCGTGATCGCGATCGCAGCGAACTGGGCCCGCTGTCGTCGGATATCCCGGCGGGCCTTGACGCTGAGCGTGCTCACCAGTCGAGCTGCATCGGGTCCACCGGCGAGGGCTGGCGCTCGTCACTGACGAGGCGGCCGTCTCGCAGGTGCAGCACCCGGTCCGCCATCCGGGCGATCTCGGCGTTGTGGGTGACCAGAAGGACGGTCTGCGCCGACTCACGGTTCACCTGGCGCAGCAGGGCGAGCACCGTCCGTCCGGTTTCCAGGTCGAGCGCTCCGGTCGGCTCGTCGCCCAGCAGCACCTGTGGGCTGCCGGTCAATGCCCTGGCCACCGCCACTCGCTGCTGCTGGCCACCGGAGAGCTGGGCGGGGAAGCTGTCGAGCCGGTCGGAGAGGCCGACCCTTTCGAGCATCTCGGAGGAGCGCTCCCGGCTGCCCTCACCGCTGAGCTCGGCGACCAGCTCGACGTTCTCCAGCGCGGTCAGCGTCGGGATCAGATTGAAGAACTGGAAGATGAAGCCGACCGTGTTCCGGCGGAAGTCGGTGCGACCCTCTTCGTCGAGCGTCGAGACGTCAATGCCCCCGACCACGATTCGGCCGGAGCTCGCCGGCTCGATTCCCCCGATCAGGTTTAGGAGCGTGGTCTTGCCGGACCCGCTCGGGCCGAGCATCACGACCAGCTCCCCCCGCGCGACGGTCAGGTCGACGGCGCTGAGGGCATGGACGGCGAGCTCGCCCTGTCCGTAGGTCTTGCTGGCACCGCTCAGCCGGACCGCTTCCCCTGAGGCGGCCTCGACCGCTTCGGGGCTCGAGGTGGCCGGGTCCGTTTCCATTCCCGGCCGCAAGCCTATGCGCCTGTCGGCGTCTAGACGGGCTCGGTCTGGGTCTGGAGCGGGGGAGGCGCCTCGGCGCGGACCGCGGGCTGCTCGCCCTTCTGGACGCGGCGGCGCACCTTGACGTGCTCGGCGAGGACGTAGGAGCCGACAACCAGGATGCCGGCGAGCAGCTGAGCGCCGATCGTCTCCCAGTAGGGGTAGATCTCGAACCAGGTGCCCATCCAGGTCGGGACGGTGAACGGGGTGGGGGTTCTCGGGATCCAGCCGAGGTCCATGAAGGAGAGCGCCGTGCCGCCGATCATCACCATCAGCACGACGGCCACCAGGGCGCCGGTCATGACCAGCATCCGGCGGTAGGGAAGCTTGTGGTGGAGCCAGAAGGTGAGGACGCCGACGACGGCGGTGCAGGCGAGTCCGATCGCGATGCCCTCGAGCACCGTCGAGGTGCCGCTCTGGAGCTGGAGGTTCTGGAGGAAGAGCACGACCTCGAAGCCCTCGCGGTAGATCGTGGTGAAGCCAAGCGCGATGAGGCCGATCAGCACCCACGGCCCGGTCTGGGTGAGCAGCTTCTGGCGCCGCTTGTGGTGGCGGCTGATCCAGTCGGACCAGTAGACCTTGTGGACGAACCAGTTGAGGACGATCAACAGGACGACGATCGCCAGGAAGCCGGTGATTGCCTCGAGCTTGGGGCCCAGGGGCGAGGCGACGTCGAGGACGGCCTGTACGACGAACCAGGTCGCGACGGCCGCCCCGAAGGCGAGGATCGCGCCGGCGACGACCGGGCGGCGCTTCGACTTGTTACCGCCGACGAAGCTGGCTGTGACGGCGGCGAAGATCAGGATCGCCTCGAGGCCCTCCCGGAAGACGATCATCCCCGAGTTGAAGACGGCGGTGCCGTGGCTCATGTGCTGCTCGGTCGGATCGGCCGGGCCGGTGTTGGCGGTGGCCATCAGGTAGACGAGGCCGGCCACCACGGCGAGGCCGCTTAGCCACCAGGCCAGGCGGGTGTAGGAACTCCGAGCGCTTTGGTCGGGCTTCAAGGTTCGGGCACCCTAACAGATTCGGACTTAGGGAGCCCTAACCGCGCGCCAGAGAAGGGTGCTTTGCTAGACTAATTAGCGATGCAAACTACTTCGACCACCGAGACCAAGGAAGAGCTCGCCCCGCGCTTGCGTTGGGCGATTACCCGGATGGCTCGCCGGCTACGCCAGGAGTCCGGGGTCGATCTCGGCCCCTCGCAGGTCGCCGCGCTCGCAACGGTCGAGCGCCACGGCCCGCTCTCGCCGAGCGAGCTCGCCGACCGTGAGGGGATCAAGCGCCCCACCACTACCCGCATCGTCAGCCACCTCGAAGAGGCCGGGCTGGTGGAGAGGGCCAAGGACCCGGCGGACGGGCGCGCCTCGATCCTCAGCGCGACGCCCAAGGCGAAGGACCTCCTGAAGCGCCTCCGCGCCCGCAAGACGGCCTACCTGGCCAAGCGGCTCTCCGCGATGGATGCCGAAGACCGCCGCACGCTGGAGCGGGCCGCCGGCCTTCTGGAGGGGATGCTCGAGTGACCGAGACACTCGGCCGCTCCTTCGCGAGTCTCAGCATCCCGAACTTCCGCCGCTACTTCGCCGGGCAGCTCGTCTCCCTGTCCGGCAACTGGATGCAGATGATCGCCGAGATGTGGGTGGTCCTCTCGCTGACCGGGAGCGGCCTGGCGGTCGGCGTGACCACCGCGCTGCAGTTCCTGCCGATGCTGATCTTCGGCGCCTGGGGCGGGCTGATCGCCGACCGCGTGCCGAAACGCCGCCTGCTCCTCCTCACGCAGGGCCTGCACATGATCGCCCCGCTGACGATGCTCACCCTGGCCGCCGAGGGATCTCTGGTGCCGTGGATGGTCTTCGGCCTGGTCTTCGTCCGCGGATGCGTCAACGCCGTGGACTATCCGACCCGACAGGCGTTCGTGATGGAGATGGTCGGCAGCGACAGGGTGGTCAACGCCGTCAGCCTGAACAGCGTCCTCGTGCACAGCGCCCGGGTGATCGGCCCGGCCTTCGCGGGCGTCCTGATCGCGACGGTTGGCGTGGAGCCCTGCTTCGCGATCAACGCCGCCAGCTTCGCCTTCATGATCTGGGTGCTCGCCGGGATGGACACAGAGCGGCTGCAGCCCACGGAGGTGGCGAGGCGGGAGCCCGGAGCCGTGCGCGCCGGCCTCCGCTACGTCCGCCGCGACCCCGAGCTCTGGATCCCGCTGGGACTGATGGCGATCGTGGGGACCCTCGGCTACAACTTCCAGGCCGTCCTGCCACTGCTGGCGCGGTTCACCTTCCACGGCGGCGCGTCGACATACGCGGTGCTGGTGGCCGCGATGGGGCTCGGGGCGATCATCGGGGCGCTGATCAATGGCGCGCGCGGCTCGGTCACCCCGATGCTCCTCGTCGGGGCCGCGCTCGTCTTCGGCATCCTCTCGCTGCTCGCCGCGGGAGCGCCGACTCTCGCGCTCGAGATCGGCGCGCTGGCGCCCCTCGGGGCCGCAACCGTCACCCTGGCCGCCAGCGTCAACTCGTCTCTGCAGCTCGCCTCGGAGCCCAGCATGCGGGGGCGGGTGATGGCGCTCTACTCGATCGTCTTCCTCGGATCCACCCCGATCGGCGGCCCTCTCTCGGGCTGGCTCTCGGAGGCCGTCGACCCGCGCGCCGCGCTCGCGATGGGCGGCGTCGCCGCGATCGCCGGAGCCGTCTTCGCCAGAGTCGCCTTCGACCGCGTCGCCCAGATTCCGATCGACGCCGCGCCGCACCCCGCCTAGGGCTGCGATGTCGTGCCGAACCCCCGCTGGTTGGTTGTAGGGTGCCGGTGGGGCAACAACAGCTCGCGTTGGGATCGTGGTCCGCGGACCCACAGGTGGGCTGAAAGGAAACCCACATGGCTGGACACCGGGCGCTGCGTCTTCTTCCGGCGCTTCTCCTGCTCTCTCTATCTCTCGCCGTGTTCGCCTCGACGCCGGCCGCGGCCCACAATGGCAAGCGCGTCCTCCGGGTCGGCACCTACAAGGGGATCAAGGGCAAGTTCAAGTCGATCCAGGCCGCCGTCAACATGGCGAGGCCCGGTGACTGGATCCTTGTCGGCCCCGGCGACTATCACGAGAGCTACGACCGGGTCACCGGATCGGCCAGCGAGGACGGACCTCCGCCCGCCGGGGTATTGATCACCAAGAAGGGGCTACATCTCCGCGGGATGAGCCGTAAGAAGGTGATCGTCGATGGGACCATGCCGCACAAGGGCAAGCACTGCAGCTCTGATCCGGCGGTTCAGAACTTCGGCGTCAACGGCTCCGACGGCACGCCTCAGGGCCGCAACGGGATCGTCGTCTTCAAGGCGAACCAAACCCGGATCGACAACCTCACGGTCTGCAACTTCCTCGCGGGGAGCAGCGGCCAGGGCAACGAGATCTGGTGGAACGGCGGCGACGGCTCCGGGCAGATCGGCATGGGCCCGTTCAAGGGGTCCTACTTGAGCGCCACCTCGACCTACTACGGGGGTGACTCGACCGCGGCCAGCTATGGCATCTTCTCGAGCAACTCGAGCGGTACCGGCAAGTGGTTCCAGACCTACGCCAGCAACTTCAGCGACTCGGGTTACTACATCGGCGCCTGCCAGCAGGTCTGCAACCAGGTGATCGACAAGAGCTGGTCGGAGTACAGCGCGCTCGGCTACTCGGGCACCAACGCCGGCGGCTGGCTGGTCGTCAAGAACTCCCAGTTCGACAACAACCAGGACGGCTTCGACACGAACAGCCAGAACAACGACGACGCCCCCTCGCCGCAGGACGGCGCCTGCCCCGGCGGCGCCACCAGCTCGATCACCCACACGCAGTCATGCTGGGTCTTCATGCACAACTACGTCCACGACAACAACAACCCGAACGTGCCGCGGGTAGGGGCGGCAGGCGCCGGGCCGGTCGGCACCGGGATGTCGATCGCGGGCGGACGCAACGACACGGTCATGAACAACAAGTTCGTTCACAACGGGTCCTGGGGCCTCCTCTTCATTCCCTTCCCCGACTCGGACACCCCCCCGCCGGTCGCGCACTGTGAGGGTGGCGTCGAGACGGGCGGGCCGCTGGGGTGCCTATACGACGACTGGGGCAACGCCGCGAAGAACAACACGTTCAAGGAGAACGGGTTCTTCGGCAACGCGACCAACGGTGACATCGGTCAGATCACGTTCACGGACGGGCATCCCATCAACTGCTTCTCGGGGAACTCCGTACCCGACGGCACCTCCCCCGCGGACCTGCAATCGACGAACCCGGCCTGTGGACCGACCGCGCCGGCCAACCCGAACCTCGATCTGGTCACCGAGGTCGAGTGCAACGCGATGCTGCTCGGGACGCCTTGCGGCCCGAACGACCATTATCCGCGGCGCGAGCAGGTCGTCATGCACAAGCTTCCGAACAAGAAGCTCAAGAACATGCCCTACCCGTGCAAAGGCGTGCCGCGGAACGCGTGGTGCAGGTAGGCGCCAGGGCCTAGGAGACAGGCGGCGGAACTGACGTGAAGGGGGGCCGGCTAGGGACTGCCGCCGAGCGCGGCCACGATCTCGCCGGCCGCTCGCTGACCGCTCTTCACGGCGCCCTCCATGTAGCCCTGGAAGGTGTAGGAGGTCTGCTCCCCGGCGAAGTGGCAGTTCCCGCTGGGCTTCCCCTCGACTCCCGCGAAGGAGGTCATCTGGCCGACCCGGTAGTAGGCGTAGGAGCCGCGCGTGAACGGTCGCCCCGGCCAGTAGTCGAGCACCGCCCGGCCGTTGAATGTCTCCGGGACGCCGGGCAACACGGGACCCAGCTGTCCGAGGAATCGATTGGCGCGCTCGGCGGCGGTAGCACCCCCGAAATCCTCTCCGATCGTCCCCCCGGTGTAGTCGACCAGGATCCCTGCGCGCCCCGGCTGAGCGCGACTCGCCTCCCAGCTGGACTGGTAACCAGTGTCCGTGTAGGTGCTGCCGTTGGCGTCGAGAGCGCGCCAGCCGCGATCGGAGAATTGGACGTTCAGCTTCGAGTTCCTGCCCATGCCCTGCCGCTCGATCGCCATGGTCTTCACTGGATCGAATCCCGCGCCCGAATAGTCCACCGACTCCCGCATGACCGCGAAGGGCAGCGCGAGGACCACCTGCGATGCCTTCACCCTGTTGGTGCCGCCATCGCCGTCGAAGGTGAGCTGGTAGGCGCCGCGGTCGAGCTGCTTGATCTCGACCAGCTCCGAGTTGAGCCTGACCTGGCCGTCCAGCTCATGCTCCAGCCGTCTGATGACGAGGTCGTTGCCGCCCTGCACGTGGAACTTCTCGTTCGACGCGCCGAACAGCCGCAGCCGCCCGCCGCCCGAGTACCCGAGTAGGTAGAGGAGGTTGAGGGAGGTCTGGTCTGAGATGTCCGCGCCGAACTCGGTGTTGTACGCGACGTCGAGCAGCCGCCCGAGGTTCGACTCGAGGCCGCCCGGCACGTTCTCCTCGATCCAGTCGGCGATCGACATGTGATCCAGCTCGACGCCGCGGGGCTTGTGGCGGTTGTGGAGCGTGGGGTAGCCCGTCTCCCGGATGTCAGCCTTGAGCTTCGGATAGACGGACTGGAAGTCGGCGACCGCCTGCGTCACCGGGTAGTGGACGCCGGCGAAATGGAAGACGTCGCCGGTCCCCGGCTTCTCGGCCGCGATCACGTTGTCGAGCGTCAGGCCGAGCTCGGAGACCAGGTTGCGCATGCCGTAGTGGTCGCTGTCGATCAGCTCCCCGCCACGCTCCGCGATCTGGCCGTCCGCGAACACGCCCCGGATCGTCCAGACCCGCCCACCGAGGCGATCGCTTGCCTCGTGGACCACGGCTCGGTGGCCCGCCTGCTTCAGCCTGTGCGCGCAGACGAGGCCCGCCAGCCCACCGCCGACGACCACGATCGCCTCGTCGTGCTCCGCCGGGGAGGAGCTCCCGCAGCCGAGGGCCGACCAGGCCGTCCCCGCCGCCACCGTCGCCGCGGCACCCTGGAGCACCTCCCGCCGGCTCCGCGGCCGCTCGAACCACCCCTCGCCGCGTCGCTCGGGGCCGTCACCGGACTCGGCGAGCGCTCGCTGCAGGCTTGCCAGAAGCAGTGTGCGCGACATGAGTCTCCCGCTCTCCGACGTCGATCCTATGTCTTGGCAACGGCGCGGCGGCTAGAGTGCGCTCCGGTGGCTGACCTCTCAGGGCTTTCAATCCATGGACGGGTGGCGTCGGCGGACGACTCCGACTGGGACCAGGCGCGCCAGGCCTGGAACCTCGCCGCCGTTCAGAATCCCGCAGCCGTCGCCTTCGTGCAGAGCGCCGACGACGTCTCCAAGGTGATCGGTTTCGCCCGCGAGCAGGGCCTCAGGGTGACCGCCCAGGGAACCGGACATGGGGCGGCCTCCTTGCCTGGGCTCGACGAGACGATCCTGATCAAGACCGAGCGCATGAAGGGGATCGACATCGACGCCGATGACCGCACCGCTCGAGTGGAGGCGGGAGTGCTCGCCGCCGAGCTTGGGGCCGCCGCGCAGGAAGAGGGCCTCTGCTGGCTTCCGGGTTCCTCCCCGGACGTAGGCGTGGTCGGGTACACGCTGGGGGGTGGGCTTAGCTGGTTTGGTCGGCGCCAAGGGTTCGCGTGCAACCACGTCACCGCCATCGAGGTGGTGACGGCGGACGGCGAGCCGCGTCAGGTCGACGCCGAGGCGACGCCTGACCTCTTCTGGGCTCTTCGCGGTGGGGGAGGGGGTTACGCGATCGTCACCGCCCTGCACCTGAATCTGCTGGAGATCCCGGAGGTCTATGCCGGCGGGCTGGTCTTTCCAGCCGAGGTCGGAGCCAACGGCCTCAGCGTCGCGCGGGACTGGGCCGCTGCCGTCTCGGAGGACGTGACCTCGAACATCAGGTTCCTGACCCCGCCGCCGCTGCCCGATGTCCCCGAGCCGATCCGGGCAAGCCGCTCTTCGCCGTCAGCGCCGCCTGCATCGGCACGCAGTCCG
>CAVWDC010000029.1:0-72149 GCA_963753665.1 uncultured Alphaproteobacteria bacterium | reverse complement strand
CCGGCTGCGACATAGATAGCCCCGTGCGCCTTTAGGGTCGGCTGGGCCAGAGGGAGATATTCTTTCTTGTACCCCTCGGGGTCGGTCACCTCGTTATCCGCAATCATGTAGACAGGCGGTTTTGCCTGCGCGTGCAGACACTGAATTGTGCCAGCACCGATGCCGATGCCCGCCAGCAGCGCCAGCATTGCAGCAATTGTCGTTTTCATTCTATGGCTCCTCCCTAAGATGCCGACGGCTTGCCGGCATCAGTCTTCAAACTATCCGTAAATGGCGGATGCCTCAAACAGGACACCGTTTAACGGGCCGCTTGGAGGCGGCGCCCGGCATTGCGCCTGGGTCGGACTTGGACGCATGATCGCGCTTCTGGGCTGCGCAGAAAATTCTTGCATCCGGGCGCCGCTGGCCCCGATATGACAGTTTGAGGCTGGGGTGCCGCCGGGGCGGTCGTCGCTCCGGCGGCTGAGATCAGACCCACTGAACCTGGCCGGGCATGCCCGGTGGAGGGAGTCCGTCATTAGCACCATCCTTTCTATCCCGAAGCAGCGTCCCCGAGACGGTCGTCATCGGCGCCGGCGTCATCGGCCTCGGCATTGCCTGGCGGCTGGCGCAGGCCGGCTGCACGGTCACCGTTTACGACCAGGGCGAAGCCGGGCACGGCGCCAGCTGGGCGGCGGCCGGCATGCTGGCGGCCGCGGTCGAGACCGAACCGGGCGAGGAGCCGCTGCTGCCGCTGGCCTCGAAAGCCAGCGCCTGTGGCCCGATTTCGCGCGCGAGCTCGAAGCAGCCTCCGGCGTCTCGGTCGAGTATCGCGACGAGGGCACGATGGTCGTCGCGCTGAACCGCGACGACGCGGCGACGCTCCGCCATTCCTACGACTTTCAGAAGGGGCTCGGGCTCGATCTGCACTGGCTGACCGCGGCCGCAGGCGCGCGAGCGCGAGCCGCATCTGAAGCCCGGCATCGCCGCCGCCGTCTGGAGCCCGCGCGATCATCAGGTCGAGAACCGCCTGCTCGGCCGCGCGCTGGCAGCGGCGGCGCGCAATGCCGGGGTCGAGCTGGTCGAGCACTGCCCGGTCCGCGAGATCACGGTCGGGAACGGTCGCGCGACCGGCGTCGTCACCGAGCGCGGCGAGGACCGGGCCGATATCGTGGTGCTCGCGGCCGGCGCCTGGTCGCGCGAGATCGGCGGCGTCCCGCCCGCGCACCGCCCGCCGGTGCGGCCGATCAAGGGCCAGATGCTGGCCTTGCAGATGGACCCGGCGGCGCCGTTGTTGCGCCATGTGCTGTGGCTGCCGCGCGGCTATCTCGTGCCGCGCCTCGACGGCCGGCTGGTCATCGGCGCCACGGTCGAGGAGCGCGGCTTCGACGCGCGGCTGACCGCCGGCGGGCTGCTCGCGCTGCTCGAGGGCGCCTGGCGCGCCGTGCCGGCGATCGAGGAATTGCCGATCGCCGAGACCTGGGTCGGGTTCCGCCCGGGGTCGCGCGACGACGCGCCGATGCTGGGGCCGAGCGGCATCGACCGGCTGGTCGTCGCGACCGGCCATCACCGCAACGGCATCCTGCTGACGCCGGTCACCGCCGCGGTGGTCAGCACCTATATCCTGACCGGCCGGCTCCCCGACACCGCCCTGCCCTTCTCGCCCGAGCGCTTTGCCCCTCGCGGCCCGAGGCGGCGGCTCCGGCGCGGCGGCGGCGCAATGACCGCGGGCGCATGACCGGCGCAGATCAACGGCGTCGAGGCGGAGGTCGCCGGCGGTCGACCGTCGCCGAATTGCTCGCGGAGCGCGGCATCGACCCGAGCGCCCGGTTTCTCGCTGTCGCGCTCAACGGCGCGGTCGTGCGCCGCGCCGAGTGGGCCGAAAACCGCTCGCCCCGGCGACCAGGTCGAGATCGTCCGGCCGCTGCAAGGCGGCTGAACAGAATTTGCCGAACAGGAATATCCGCATGAACGACCCGCTGATCATCGCCGGCACCGCGCTTAAGTCGCGGCTGTTTGTCGGCACCGCCGGCTATCCGAACCAGCAGGTGCTGCTCAATTCGCTGGAAGCGAGCGGCGCCGAACTGGTCACGATGTCGATCCGCCGGATCAGCCTCGAAGGCTATGCCGAGAGCCTCGTCGACCTGCTCGGCGGCCGCTACCGGCTGCTGCCGAACACCTCGGGCTGCGTCACGGCGCGCGACGCGATCCTGACCGCCGAGCTGGCGCGCGAGGCGCTCGAGACCGATTGGGTCAAGCTCGAGCTGATCGGCGACCGCGAGACGCTCTACCCCGATGTCGAGCAGCTCGTGCACGCCGCCGACGAACTGGTGCGCAAGGGGTTTACCGTGCTGCCCTACTGCAACGAGGACCCGGTCGCCTGCCAGAAGCTCGCCGATGTCGGCTGCGCCGCGGTCATGCCGCTGGGCTCGCTGATCGGCTCGGGCCGCGGCATCGCCAACCCGGCAGCGATCGAGCTGATCTGCGCGCGCAGCCCGGTGCCGGTGGTGCTCGACGCCGGCATCGGCACGGCGTCGGACGCGGCGCTGGCGATGGAGCTCGGCTGCGACGCGGTGCTGGTCAACACCGCGATCGCCAAATCGCACGACCCGCGCCGGATGGCGGCCGCGATGCGCGCCGCGGTCGAGGCCGGCCGGCTGGCGCGCCTCGCCGGCCGCATCCCGGAACGCGATTTCGCCGAGCCGTCGAGCCCGCAGCTCGGACTGGTCGGCACCTGATCCGCAACATCCTCTCGCCGCAGTCCCGACTTTTGTCGGGATGACGGACCGGCTACGCTTCGCTCCGTGTACGGCCTGAGCCAAGGAGCGCACGATGGTTTCCGGGCGTGTCTGGAAATTCGGCGACGACGTCAACACCGACCTGATGCTGCCGGGGCCGCTGCTGACCGCGACCGAAGCCGAGCAGGCGCGCGCGGTGTTTTCCGCGAACCGGCCCGGCTGGGTCGATCAGATCGGCCCCGGCGACATCATCGTCGGCGGGCGAAATTTCGGCACCGGATCGAGCCGGCCGGCGGCGCGCTCGTTGCGCAATATCGGACTTGGCGCGCTGTTGGCCGAGTCGATCAACGGGCTGTTCTTCCGCAACGCAGTCAGTTTCGGCTTTTTGGCGCTCGAATGCCCGGGGGTGCACGCCGCGTTCGAGGAAGGCCAGACAGCGGAGATTTCGATCGTGGACTGGACCGTGCGCAATCGCGACACCGGCACTGTATTGCGCGCGAAGCCGGTGCCCGAGCGGCTGCTGGCGCTGATGACTGGAGGCGGCATTTTCCCGCTGCTCGAAGCCGAGGGCCTGATCGCGCCGAAGTCGGTCGGCTGAAACTTCACGGGACGCGGGCGAGGAGGGCATCCGAATGACCGATCAGGCCGGCATCGAGGCGAAGCAGCCTTCCGCCTCGAAGAGGCGACGATCGACGAGCTGCACGAGGCGATCCGCGCCGGGCGCACCACCGTGCGTCGATGTCGTCCAGCAGTATCATCGCGCGGGTGCGGGCCTATAACGGCGTCGCCAGCCTGCTCGTGACCCCGGACGGCGCTCCGGTGCCCGAGGCGACCGGCGCGGTGCGGGCCGGGGCGCCGCTCAGGTTTCCGACCGAGACGGTCGCCGCCTCGACGCTGCTTCCCGATCTCGACAAGTACCAGGGGCCGCCGCTCGAATTCGGCCGCATGGAGGCGACCGCCTCCGATCCCGTCGGTGCAGCAGCAATACGGCATGATCGTCGGCATGCCCGACAGCCGGCCAGCTCAACGCTCTGGCGACGCTTGAACATCCGCGGCGAGCGCTCGGTGACCTGCAAGGGCGAATTCGACCGGCACCCGTCGCTCGGACCGCTGCCGCCTGGCGCGCCGCCGGTCTGCGAGATGTTCCGCAACTACCCGACGCGCTCGAACGCGCCGCCGAACTCGACGCCCAGTACGGCACCAACCCGCCATTGGAAAAGATGCCGATGTACGGCGTCGTGTTCTCGTTCAAGGATCCGTTCGACACGAAGGACATGCGCACGACCGGCGGCGGCGACGCTCCCTATGACATCGATTTCCCGGCGCGCGACCACGTCCTCGTCGAGCAATTGCGCGACAAGGGCGCGATCATCTTCGCGAAGGCGGTCTGCACCGAATACAACGGCCGCGCCGGCAATCCCGGCGGCCGGCACCAGCCCGACAAGGTGCTGCCGTCGGTGCTCGGCTACCAGCGCAGCTCGTGGGGCGGCAACCCGGCCAATGTCTACGACACGACGCGCGCCGCCTCGCTGGGGTCGTCGTCGGGCTCGGCGGTGTCGGTCAGCGCCAACCTCGTGATGGCGAGCCTCGGCGAGGAGACGCGCGCCTCGACCCGCGGGCCCGCCAACCACAATGCCTGGCGCTGATCCTGCCGCACAAGGCGATGCTCGGCTTCGACGGCGGCGCGATCGGCGCCGACATCTATTGCGACCGGAGCGGCATCATCTGCCGCACGATCGCCGACTGCGCCAAGGTGCTCGACGCGCTGAAGGACCCGGAAGACGGCTATTACGACCCGCGCGACCCGTTCACGACCGTGCCGCGCTCGTCGGTGCTGGAGGGCGGCTACGCGCGCCACGCCGCCACGCCCGCCGGCGTCGCTCAAGGGCATGCGCATCGGCATCGTCCGGGAGTCGATGCTGGTGCGCCCCGGCGACAAGGCGACCGTGCCGATCACGACAGCCGCAGCGGCCGAGATCAAGGCGGTGCTCGGCGAACAAGCTCGGCGCGACGCTGGTCGAATCGTGCGATCCGCTATGGGAGCGCGACCGCGACCTCGAGCAGATGAACCCGGATTTCCGCGCCGGCCTCGCGCGGCTGATGCCGGTGTTCATGCCCGACCTGCTGTTCCGGCTCGGGCCGCGACGGCACGCCGGTCTTCAAGGAGTTTGCGGGCGCGATCCGGCCGACCGAGTTCTTGCCCGGGAAAACCTTCGGCGGCGGGACGATGGCGCCGATCGACTACATGGTCGAGCTGGCCGAGGGCCGCATCACGCCGCCCGCAAATCTCGACATCGCCACGATCCAGGACCAGGAGCTGGCGATGAGCTTCCGCTTCCACATCCCGCAATACCTGACGCGGCGAGCGGCGGACTGGGCGGCGCGCGGCTTTACCGAGACGCTGACCGATTTCACGGCGCTGAACGCGGCGTTCAAAATTCTGGGGCGATGACGGGCGCGCCGCGTTCCGCAATTGGGAGGAGGTGACCGACCCGCGCAATCCGCTCGGCGGGCGCCAGGGGGTCGACGAGCGGATCATGCTGCGTGAATTGCTGCGCCGGCTCGACATGCTGGTCATTTACGAGAACCGGCTCGACGCGCTTGGTGCGGCTGCACACGCCGCTGCCGCCGGCCACGATCGGCGGACCGAATGACCCGCTGGCGGGCGGCAACAATCTGCGGGCCGAATCCTTTTACGGGCCGAACGCCGGCCTGACGGAGGTGCTGATTCCGGCCGGCTATGTGACGACCGTCTACGACCCGGTGTTCCAGTTGAGCGAGGACCGCATGCGCTACGTGCCGTCCGCCTGCGACACGCCGACGACGCTTCCCGAGCCGGGTCTGCCGTTCTCGCTGGTATTCCGCGCCGAGCCGGGCCGCGAGGATGTCGTGCTGCGCATCGCCTCGGCCTACGAAGCCGCCTCAACGCGCCGCATACCGCCGCCGGCTTTCGGGGCACTGCCGTAATTCCCTGCCTGCAGGGAGTTTTTCAGGGAATTCTTGCGACCGGCTCCCCTCCGGCCGGATTCTTCTTTGGACCGCAATTAGTTGCGCGGGAATTCCCTGGCCGCGTAACACGGAACGGCGAGCGGGCGAGCAGGGAACTTGGCCGACCCATCAGGGAAACCGCAGGGATTTGCCGCCTCGAACCGCCATTTCGCTTCTCCGCCTGTTGAGAGCGCAATATAATCTTCGTTTGCGGCAATTTTCGCGTCGCCCGTACCGCGTTCCGTATCGTCCGCGCTCTCAAATAATTTTTTTGCGCAAAGCTACGGCTGAGTACCGCTCTCCATCTCTGTTTCCAACGCCCTTTTAGACCCCGCTTGGATGCCCCTCAACAGAAGAACGAGATCTTCGGAATACTTATGGGTCAAAGCTTTCGTGCCTGATTTGAATGCAAGATGATATTTATTGTCTGACGCCTTGATATCAAACGCAACCTGCGCGCTAGCTTTTTTCAACAGGATATTCGCCTGATGCCAATACGGATATCCCAATTGATTTCCTACCTGCATTAAGATATACGGGAATCCCATATTTGGATTCGAGACATTGCCGATCCTGAGCACCATCGCTAATTCTTCCGCGTTATCAGTAAGACCTTCAATTTTAGCATAATCAAGATCTACTTTATTTCGAGGGACGTCGACACGCACGAGATCGATAACCCTAGCTGCAAGATGACGCAACACCTTTGTATTTACCGCTACGGGCGACGCAAGATCTGCCAGTGCCTGAAAAATCCAATCGAACTCCGAGGTGACGATAGTTCGAACTCGCAACGGAGGAAGGCCACGATTAGCGGCGATTGCATGCTCCTCGCGCAAATGCGGAAGGTCGGAGATTTTCGGAACCCACTCAACATAGTAGACATTGTCCAAAAGCCCGCCTTTGTCCCGAATTGCTTCTCCCAAATCGCACAATATTTCAGTCACATTCGAGTCGCCCAGACTATATCCAACGATGAAAACAGGGTACTCGGCAAAATATGTCATCATTTTACTCGAAATCTAGCATCGCTTTATTCGGAATCGATCATAGTCTTCTTTTGTTAGAACTAAGGTACTTGGGTCACCGACGGTTCCGTGCACTTTGTAGAGCTCTCCAAGGATCGACATCGACATCGGTATAATTTTCTCGCCAATTACAAGCTCAAAATCTGGAAAGAGTTCTTCGATCAGAATATCAAAATTCGTTGTTATGATAGCGTATGGAGAGACCTTCTTTAGCAGGTCTATTTCATAACTCAGGTCATGATTTTTCGAAAGCGGACCGAATGATGCAAGGTGATCCGATACAAGGTGTTTCACAAACAGAGCTTTATCCATATCAGCGGTGAAATATGTCGCTGGAAATGTGTTTCTTCCCGATCCCCAAGCCCATTCATAAATCGATCGATCAGCAACGTACCTACCTGGGCCGGATTGTTACCTGCCGTTTGCGATAAAAAATTGAACTCCTCATCGGTTATTCTCGCTTCGACGCTACGGCTCTTAAAAGCTCGATCCAACTAGGCGCACCCAGGTATCGCTTTGAAATTCCGCAACCCATGAACAAGACAGGACGGGTGCCGGTACCGTCGAGAAGTTCTTTGATTCCCGCTATGTTTTTCGCCTTGTCGGATTCGAATTCTGCTTCTGTCACCATGGCAAGACCTCCCACTGCGCGGCGCGCATGTTGCGCTCGGATTGGATTGAGCTCAAGTCTGTGCCAGAGTAGAGCGTGCGATGAGCAATTCTAGGGATCGTCGAAAACCAATACTGTCCGGCGCGCATCGATGGGCTTCGCGTTGCTCAGCCCATCCTACGGGTTGGGGACGGGTGATAGACACCTTTTGAAGGGGAAGAGAATGGCTGCGTCACATTATGTTCGACCGACCGTTTCCGCGGCACCGGCTGCCCCGCCGCTGCTGGCGCCGCAGCCGGCGATTGCGCCGCTGACTCCGCCGGTGCATGTCGTCGATCTGATGACCGAGGAAGGCTCGGCCGCGTTTGGGGCGGTGTGGCGCGGAATCGAGGCCAAGATTGTCGAATGTCCGGCGCTTAGCGATGCGCGGCCGGAGTTCAGGACGACCTACGATGTCGAGCCGCATGCCGAACTGCTCGGGTATGACGATTCGGCGTGGGGCGTGATCCCGGCGACCGATCTCGGCGGACGGCGCGGCGGCGGCATGATCTCGTTCTTCTGGTATCGCGCGACGCTGACGATCCCGCCCGAGGCGATGGGATTCGCGACCGACGGCGCCAAGGCGATATTGCGGGTCAATGTCGACGACTACGCCGAGATCTGGGTCAACGGCGAGTTGCCGCGCGCCGCCGGAAGGCCGAGCCCGGCCTGCATCCAGGGGTTCAACATGCCGCACCGGCTCGTGCTCGGCGACAACATCGTCCACCCCGGCGAGCGGTATGAGATCGCCGTCTTCGCGATCAACGGCCCGATCTCGGCCGCGCCGGCCAATTTCCTGTGGTTCCGCGAGGCCAAGGTTGAGTTCTACCGCTGAGCGCGATCGGGTAAGGTGAAATAACTTGCCGCCCCGCAACCGGGACCAGGGCAGGCGAATTGTCGCTTGCCCTGGGTTCCCGCTTTCGCGGGAATGACGCGCGAATTTCAGACGACGGCTGTTGGTATTAGCGCGGTATCGACTTCAAGATACAGCAGTGGCTTCGCGTTCGGCCAGCCCATCCTACAACATGCTCTCCAACAGCTGTTAGAAAGCGAGCTTCCAGGTTCCATCCGGGACCCTGCACACTGGCGCCGTGTAATCAAAACCCGAGCCCGCAGTAAAGTGATGCGTTATCTGAGCGCATTTCATGCCGTCGCGTTCAAATGTACGCATCAGCACCCATTCGCCTGCGCGTCCGGTGGTCGGCGACTTCCAGGCGTGTGTCGCACCGACCTTATATTCCGCCAGGACAGCCCCCATCGCATTCATCATCAGGGTCCAATCTTCCTGGGAAATCCCGACCGAATCCCGTCCGAAGGGGCTCACGAGCTGAGCGGATAGGGGCGGCGCGACGGCAATTGCTGCGGCAATCGCCAGCGCAGCCGCCGCCAGTGCGCGGGCCATTCGACGCGTCATCCGTTCGCTCTCTCGATGTTGCATGTTCAGAATGCCTTTGTCGGGCGCGGCTATAACACCGCCAAGACGTTTTCCGGCGGGCGGCCGAGCGCGGCTTTTCCACCGGAGACGACGATCGGGCGCTCGACGATGATCGGGTGCTCGGCCATCGCCTGGATCAGCGCGTCTTCGGACAGCGACGCCGGATCGATGCCGGAAGCCGCCGCTTCCTTTTTGCGAACGAGCGCCTTGGCCGGGATGCCGAGCTGCGCCAACAGCTGCTTCAGCCCGGCGGCGGTGTACGGCGTCTTCAGATATTCGACGATTTCGGGCTCGATGCCCTTTTCGCGCAGCAGCGCCAGGGTCTTGCGCGAGGTGCTGCAGCGCGGGTTGTGGTAGATGCGCACGGTCATTTCGCCACCTCTTCACGAGAGCGGTCGGATCGGTTAGCCGCCGACCGCGCCCTGGGTATTCACATACACCGAATAGAGCGAATGGCTGGCTGCCATGAACAGCCGGTTGCGCTTGACGCCGCCGAAACACAGATTGGCGCAGCGTTCGGGCAAAGCGATGTGGCCGATCATCGTGCCGTCGGGGGCGAACACCATGACGCCGTTGCGCTCCGGCCCGGTGCCCCAGCCGCACCACAGATTGCCGTGAATGTCGCACCGGAACCCGTCCGGGCTGCCGCCCTTCAGGTCGGCGAAGTCGCGCGGGTTGGCGAGCGCGTCGCCATCGCCGACCACGTCGTAGACCTTGATGTTGCGCGGCTCGGCCCGCGACTCGACGAGGTACAGCAGCTTTTCGTCGGGCGAAAAGCACAGCCCGTTCGGGCCGGGGATGTTCTCGGCGACGACCGTCGCGCGGCCGGTGCGGCCATCGACTCGATAGACGTTCATCGGCAGTTCGGGCTCGGCCTTGTGGCCCTCGTAATTGCCGGCGATGCCAAACATCGGGTCGCTGAACCACACCGAGCCGTCCGATTTGACGACGACATCGTTCGGCGAGTTGAGCTTTTTGCCGTCGACCCCGCCGAAGCGGTTGCAGATCACCGTGATCGTGCCGTCATGCTCGGTGCGGGTGACCCGGCGACCGCCGTGCTCGCAGGTGACGAGCCTGCCCTGCCGGTCGCGCGTGTTGCCGTTGGCATGGTTCGACGGCTTGCGAAAGACGCTGACTTCGCCGGTTTCCTCGTCATATTTGAGGATGCGGTTGTTCGGGATGTCGCTCCACAGGACGCAGCGCATGTCGCCGAACCATACCGGCCCCTCGCTCCACCGGCAGCCGCGATACAGCCGCTCGACGGCGGCGTTCATCGGCGGCTTGATCGCGTCGAAGCGCGGGTCGAGCGTGACGATCGCCGGGTCTGGATAGGCTTCCGAGGGCTGCCATCCGGTGGTCATTGCGGCTCTCCGTTTCGGTTGCGATGCCGGCGGCGCCGGCTGTAGCGGGGGAGGATGGAGCCTTTTCGCGAGGCGCTCAAGAGCCGGGTAGGTCACTCCCCTGATCAATTTACGTTGTTGAGCTGCCAAAACGGGTGCTGCTTCGCTTGCGATTCCTGGGCGCAACTGGCCACTTTTTCCCTGTTCCGTCCACGGTTTGCTGTTTCTGCAGGAAATCAGCAGCAAACGGCCGGCCGACCCCTTGCGCCGCGCGGGTTTCGCGGCGGCAGAGGGTGGATTTTGCAGCAAAAGAACAGCAAACACCTTCGCCCGACATCGCTCCAATTGAGGGCACCGGTTATTCGATACTCCCGCAATATGGCAGATTTCGCGTCGCCGTCGGGCAGATGGCGGCGGTGGCAGGTCGCATTGCCGATCACTGGGGGTGCCCAAAGCGCTTGCAAGCCTCGGAACTTGGTAGGATGGGCTGAGCGCATGCGAAGCCCATCATCTCTCCACCGCGCGACAGCATGGCTTCGCGTCGCTCAGCCCATCCTACGAACTTCTCTTGACATATCCGCAATATTGCATTACTGCTTATACTAAACGGCTTCGATGCGCAGGTGTTCATGTCGGTGCTATCTCACCGTGATGGCCCACATCCTAGGGGGATAGGGTGAATTTTGAGAGCTGATCGAAATAAACTGGTTCTGAAATGCATTCATCTTGAATTCGTCCACTGGAGGTACCGGTGCAAGAAAGGTTAGGTACTCTTCAATCCATAATGCTCTTGGTGTCCGACGAGGAGCAAGACGAGGCTTGGATCGTCGCTCTGGCTCTATACGGGCTTGAGCAGTTCTCAAAAGATTTTCGCATCGCAGTCGAGTTGTTCGAATTTTCTGCTCACGAACAGCGAAGGGCAAGACAGGAACGAGGCCCGCTTAATGGGAATCTGACCATAGAGCAGCATGAGACTTGGAAAGAAAAAAATTCAAGGCTAGCTGGCTGGCAACACATGGCAGCCAGGGATGGAGCTTTACAAATTTATCACATGGGCCGCGTGATGGCGAAGATTAAGGGGTGGTTAAAGAAGCTTACTGAGATACGCGCTTATGTCGATTCTAGATAGATTAGGCAAGGCGATAGGATTGTTCGAGCGCTACTTTCCAAATTATGAATTGATCAGGCACGGCATCGCTCACTCTCATCACGAAACAGTCTTAGAAAAAGGTTTTCGCTCTCATGCTCCTGAGGAAACTGATATTCCTGGAGTGGCTCAGGGACGTGAGTTTTTTATAACGAACGTTCTTTCTGGAAATAAGTATATCGTTACGAAAGATAAAAAGGTAGCGCAATACGAGATCAGCTACGATACATATGAAAAGTTGCGATCGGTGAGTGCACAATTCATCGCTGGCTTCGATAATGCCCGGGCTGAAGCCCTTAAGCGTCCTTGGAAGCCACCGCAGCATTCGACTGGGCCGACTTGGATTCTATCAGGCTGTCAAATGCTGCGTTCGGATCAGACGTAATTCTTGAGCCCGCCTTGCGCCTCGTGGCGAGCGGGCAACGATATAGTCGAGGATCTACTGAGCTCGGCGAGCGCCGGCCGGTGGAGCGGAGCCTCACAGCCCGTGCTTCGCCCACACGGCGCGCACTTCCTCCTCGCTGGCAAATTCACCGCGAGCGGCGGCGGCTTTCGAGGCCGCAATCGCGGCCTTCTCTTCGGGGGTGAGGGACAACGGCGGTTCCTCATCGGCGCCGGCGAGGCGGAGGACGAGCCGGGCGATGTCATCCTGAGCGGCGGGTGGAAGATTCCGTGCGGCTTCGAGCGCTTGATCGAGAAGTTTTGTCATTGCCGGGAGATTTCTTTGCTTACGCCGCCATACGGTGCTTCCGGATCAGCCCCAAGATCTCGGCGGCGGCGGCGGGGATGTTGGTGCCGGGGCCGAAGATCGCGCTGACGCCGGCGCGCTTCAGGAAATCGTAATCCTGCGGCGGGATCACGCCGCCGCAGACGACCAGGATGTCGCCGGCGCCCTCGTGGCGCAGCGCCTCGATCAGGGCCGGGACCAGGGTCTTGTGGCCGGCGGCCTGGCTGGAGACGCCGACGACGTGAACATCGTTCTCGACCGCCTGGCGGGCGGCTTCCTCGGGGGTCTGGAACAGGGGGCCGATATCGACGTCGAAACCGATATCGGCGAAGGCGGTGGCGATGACCTTGGCGCCGCGGTCGTGCCCGTCTTGCCCGAGCTTGACGACCAGCATGCGCGGCCGTCTGCCCTCGTCGCGGGCGAAAGTCTCGATCTCGCGCTGTATGCGGCGAAAGCCCTCGTCGCCCTGGTACTGGCCGCCATAGATGCCGACCACCGACTGTGTCGCGGCGCGGTGCCGGGAGTACACGGCTTCGAGCGCGTCGGAGATTTCCCCGACCGTCGCGCGCGCCCGAGTCGCCTCGATCGACAGCGCCAGCAGATTGCCGTCGCCGGTCCGCGCCGCGTCGGTCAGCGCGCCGAGCGCCGCCTCGACATGGCCGGCGTTGCGGGTCTGGCGCACCCGGTCGAGCCGCGCGATCTGCGCCGTCCGCACCGCCGCGTTGTCGACATCGAGGATATCGACATGCGCCGCGTCGGCCGACTGGTATTTGTTGACGCCGACGATGACCTCCTCGCCGCGGTCGATCGCCGCCTGCCGCCGCGCCGCCGATTCCTCGATGCGCAGTTTCGGCATGCCGCTTTCGACCGCCCGCGTCATGCCGCCCAGCGCCTCGACCTCGTCGATCAGCGCCTCGCCGCGACCGCGATCGAATGGGTCAGGCTCTCGACGTAATAGCTGCCGCCGAGCGGATCGACGACATGCGGGATGCCGGTCTCCTCGGCGAGGATCAGCTGCGTGTTGCGCGCGATCTTCGCGGAGAACGGCGTCGGCAGGGCCAGCGCCTCGTCGAACGAATTCGTGTGCAACGACTGCGTGCCGCCGAGCACCGCCGCCAACGCCTCGATCGTCGTGCGGATGATGTTGTTGTGCGGGTCCTGCTCGGTGAGGCTGACGCCCGGAGGTCTGGCAATGCGTGCGCAGCGCGAGGCTCGCTTTGTCCTGCGGGTCGAATTGTTGCATCAGCCGCGCCCATAACAGCCGCGCCGCGCGCAATTTGGCGATCTCCATGAAGAAATTCATGCCGATGCCGAAAAAGAACGACAGGCGCGGCGCGAATTCGTCGATCTTCAAACCGCGCGACAAGGCGGCGCGGACATATTCGAGCCCGTCGGCCAGCGTAAAGGCCAGTTCCTGTACCGATGTCGCGCCGGCCTCCTCCATGTGATAGCCGGAAATCGAAATCGAGTTGAACTTCGGCATGTGCCGCGCGGTGTATTCGATGATATCGGCGACGATGCGCATCGACGGTCCGGGCGGGTAGATATACGTGTTGCGGACCATGAACTCCTTGAGGATGTCGTTCTGGATCGTGCCCTGAGAGCTTGTCCTGCGGCACGCCCTGCTCCTCGGCGGCGACGATGAACCCGGCCAAGACCGGCAATACCGCGCCGTTCATCGTCATCGACACGCTCATCCGGTCGAGCGGGATGCCGTCGAACAGGATCTTCATGTCCTCGACCGAGTCGATCGCGACGCCGGCCTTGCCGACATCGCCGACGACGCGCGGATGGTCGCTGTCATAGCCGCGATGGGTCGCCAGATCGAACGCGATCGACAGCCCCATCTGCCCGGCCTTGAGGTTGTCGCGATAGAAGCGGTTCGATTCCTCGGCGGTCGAGAAGCCGGAATATTGCCGGATCGTCCAGGGGCGGTTGGCGTACATCGTCGCGCGCGGCCCGCGCAGATAGGGCGGCACGCCGGGGATCGCGTCGCGCCACGGGAACCCGGCGCCGTCGATTTGTTCGAGATCGGCGGCGGTGTAGAGCGGCTTGACGGTGATGCCCTCGGGCGTGCGCCAGTCCAGGCTCGTCGAGCGGCTTGCCGCGCAATTCCTTCGCAGCGAGATCGGTCCAGCGCTCGATCGCGTTCTTGTCGCCTGCCATTGTGACCTCCGGCGCCGCGGCGCGGCCGTATTCGATCGCGTGCCGCGATTATATGGACGGCGTCGGCGCGAGGTCCAATTCACGACGGCGAAGCGCGTGCCGGAACACAATCGCGGCGGTCAGCAACAGCACTGCGCCGGCCTGGTGCGCGGCGCCGAGCGGGACCGGCACGACGAGCAGCAATGTCGCCACCCCGAGCGCGAATTGCAACGCCGCGGCGGCGAGCAGCGCGTGCAGCGCGAGACGGGCCGGGCGCGGCAGCGCGGCGCGCATCCCCGCCAGCCAGAGCAGCACGACGGCAGCCGCCGTCGTCATCGCCAGCAGGCGATGGTTGAACTGCACGGCGGCGATATTCTCGAACCAGTTCAGCGCGAACGGCTGCAATCTGCGCATAGCCGGCCGGCACGAAGCTGCCGTCCATCAGCGGAAAGGTGTTGTAGGTCAGCCCGGCATGCAGCCCGGCGACAAACCCGCCCGCCGCGATCGTCAGCGCGACAAGTCCGATGATCGCCTCGGCCGCCCGCCGCCAGCACGAGCGGAGACCCCTCTCCCCCACCGGGGGAGAGGGTCGGGGTGAGGGGGCGGATGCCGGAGTCGACGCCGGCACCCACCTCACCCTCCGATCGCTTCGCGACGGGCCCCTCCCTCTCCCCCCTGAAGGGCGGAGAGGGGCTTTTCGCACGCGCGCCGACAGTATCCCGAGCGCGATCCATAACGTCAGCGCCATAGATCGCCAGCGCCAGCGCGAGATGCGCGACGAGACGGTATTGGCTGACCGAGACGCGGTCGGCGAGGCCGCTCTTGACCATGTACCAGCCGAGCGCTCCCTGCGCGAAGCCGAGCAGGAAAACCCCGGCCAGCGGCAGCACGAGACGACGCGGCACCTGCCGCCGCACCAGGAAATAGACCAGCGGCAGCGCGTAGACGAAGCCGATCAGCCGCCCCCACAGGCGATGAACGTACTCCCACAGAAAGATGGATTTGAACTCGGCGAGGCTCATGCCGTGGTTCAGCAGCTTATATTGCGGGATCTGCTGGTATTTCTCGAATTCGGCGATCCAGGCGGCTTCCGACAGCGGCGGCACGATGCCGGTGACCGGCTGCCATTCGGTGATCGACAGCCCGGAAAGCGTCAGCCGCGTGATGCCGCCGATCACCACCATCGCGAAAGATCATCCCGCAGCAGAGCAGCAGCCAATAAGCGATCGCCCGCTCGCCGCGTTCGGCCGGATGCGCCGTATCGACCGTCGCAGCCGGAAGCGGGAAAGCCGCGCCTGTCAGCGTCTTCATGCCCGGTTATCGATGTCGGTTACAAATGACGGCGCCAGTTTACCGCGTCAGCCGAGGTCGCGAGCCGCGTTTCGTTGCCGCGCCCGCTTCTCCGACGGGACGGCCTGTCAGCTCCCCGGCACGGTCCCCGGCGGCAGGCTCGCGCAATAGCGCGCGATCTCTCCGGGAGTCGTGATCCACAATTCGTCGCGGTGCGCCATGATGTGTTCGACGGCGCGGCGGAAGGCGCGCAGGCGGAACGGCTGGCCGATGATGAACGGGTGCAGCGCGATGCTGAACACCAGCGGGTATTTCCTCGATTGTTCGAGCATCTCGTCGAACTGGTCGATCACCATCTCGGCGAATTGCCGGCCGGTATGGCGGCGGAAGACCTGCGCCGGCGAGTCGTTGCACTCGATCGGGTACGGCACCGACAGGATCGGCCCGGAGCGCGTCCGCATCCACACCGGCTGATCGTCGAGCGCCCAGTCCATCACATAGCGGTAGCCGGCCTCCTTCAAGAGATCGAGCGTGACGCCGCTTTGCGCCAGATACGGCCCGAGCCAGCCCTCGGGCTTTTTGCCGGAGAGCCGGGTCACGATTTCGGTGCATTCGGCGATCAGCCGGGCCTCGTCCTCTTCCCAGAGGATGTCCTGGCGCTCGGAATTGGTGCGGCCGTGCCCGACATATTCGTCGCCGCGCCCGTTGAGCCGCTCGACGATGTCGGGGCAGTATTCGAGCACCGCCGAGTTGACGTTGTGCGCGCCGGGCAGGGCGAATTCGTCGAGGAAGTCGAGATAGTACCAGATGCCGACCCGGTTGCCGTAATCGCGCCAGGCGTAATTGCGCTGGTTCTGCGCGACGTCGGCCCCGGTCGAATCGCTGCCGAGACCGCGCCCGAACGCGAAATGCTCGATATTGTTGCAGAAGAACACCGCGAGCCGCTTGCCCTCGGGCCAGTCGTAGACCGGCCGGCGGGTGATCGGGACGTAGTCGTAGCGGTTATGGGCGGGGAGTTTCATATCAGGCATCTCACTTGCGGCGGCATGCCCCTCACCCGCCTGCGGGCGAGAGCGCACGGCTTGACCCGCGCTCCACGGGTCCGCGCGAAGCGCGGCCCGAGGACACGGCTCGCGGCGTGGGAGGGTGAGGGGCGTATACCGGAAGGCTCACCGTCCCTTGAACACCGGGCGGCGCTTTTCCATGAAGGCGGTGCGGCCCTCGGTGTAGTCCTCGCTGGCGAAACATTCGGCGACGACGCGGCGGCACAATTCCATGTCGCGCGCCGACTCGTCCTTCAGCGCCTCGCGCGTGATCTGCTTCGCGGCGCGGATCGTCAAGCGGCGCGTTGGCGGCGATCGTGTCGCAGTAGTTCTTGACGTAGGTTTCCAGTTCGTCGGCCGGCACGACGCGGTTGACGAGGCCCATCGCCAGCGCCTCGTCGGACGTGAACTGGCGCGCGGTATAGAAGATTTCGCGGGCATAGGCCGGGCCGACGATGTCGATCAGCTTCTTGATCCCGTCATAGGCGTAACCGAGGCCGAGCTTGGCGGCCGGGATGCCGAAGCGCGACCCCTCGGCGGCGATGCGGATGTCGCAGGACAGCGCGGTCGCGAGGCCCGCCGCCGATGCAATAGCCGCGGATCATCGCGATCGTCGGCTTCAAGCGTCTCGTTGAGGCGCACGCGGGCCGCCTCGGAAATCTTGCTGTATTCGGCGGCGGCCTGCTCGTTGGCGCGCTTCTCCTTGAATTCGGAGATGTCGGCGCCCGAGACGAAGGCCTTGCCGCCGGCCCCGGTCACGACGATGACGCGGATGGCGTCGTCGTTCTCGAAATCCTCCATGATCTGCGCGACCGCCTGCCACATCTCGAGCGAGACGGCGTTGTGGCGCGCCGGGTTGTTGAAGATCAGACGGCCGATCGGGCCGTCCTTCTCGGCGAGCATTTTCGAGGTGAGCGGCTGGTCGAGCATTGGCTCGGCTCCTCTTGCAAGCCTCTCTCCCGTAAGATGGGCTGAGGGACGCGAAGCCCATCGATACGTCAGAATTCACCACGGAGACACAGAGGACACAGGGGGATGATTTGCTTCTCGGTGTCCTCCGTGCCTCCGTGGTGACTCTCTCCGGCGGGCTTCGCGTTCGCTCAGCCCACGCTACGATTAACCTGCTCACACCACTTCCCGGGCGCGCAGATCGGCGATCGCGGCGTCGCTGTAGCCGAATTCGCGCAGCACCTCGTCGGTGTGCTGGCCGAGATCGGGGGTCGGGCGCAATTCGGCCGGCTCCGGTGTGCGGGTCATGTTGATCGCCTGCCCGACCACGTTCATGTCGCCGAGCTTCGGATGATGCACCGGCCGCGCCATTTCGAGATGCACGACCTGCGGGTCGGCGAAAGTCTGGTCGATCGTGTACAGCGGACCGCACGGCACGCCGACCTCGTTCAGCAATTCGACCCAATAGGCGCTCGGGCGCTTCTTGGTGATCTCGGCGATCTTCTCGTTCAAGGCCTTGCGGTTTTTCGAGCGCAGCGGCCCGGTCTTGTAATCCGGGTCGTTCAGCAGGAACTGCGCGTCGGCCGCCTCGCAGAAACGGCGCCACAGATTGTCGCCCGACGCGGCGATGTTGATCTGCCCGTCCGCGGTCGGGAACAGCCCGGTCGGGATGCCGGTCGGGTGGTCGTTGCCGGCCTGCTTCGCGACCTCGCCGGCGATCAGCCAGCGCGAGGCCTGGAAGTCGAGCATGAAGATCTGCGCTTCGAGCAACGAGGTATGGACCCACTGCCCCTCGCCCGACTGCTCGCGTTCGATCAGCGCCATCAGGATCGCCTGCGCCAAGAGGAGGCCGGCGCAGAGATCGTCGATCGGGATGCCGACCCTGACCGGCCCCTGCCCCGGCAGGCCGGTGATCGACATCAGGCCCCCCATGCCCTGCGCGATCTGATCGACGCCGGGACGCTTCGCATATGGCCCGGTCTGGCCGAAGCCGGAGATGCTGCCGTAGACGATGCGCGGATTGACCTTCTTGACCGAATTCGTAATCGACGCCGAGCCGGAACTTCACCTCGGAGCGGAAATTCTCGACGATCACATCGGCCTTCTCGGCCAATTTCATAAAGATCGCCTTGCCGTCCTGGCTTTTCAGGTTCAGGGCGAGGCTGCGCTTGTTGCGGTGCAGGTTCTGGAAATCGAACCCCTCGCGGCGCGAGCCGGTGATGTCGTTGGTCGGCGCGCCGGGCGGCTCGATCTTGATGACCTTGGCGCCCCAATCGGCGAGCTGGCGCACCGCGGTCGGTCCGGCGCGGGCATGCGTCAGGTCGAGCACGGTGAAACGGGAAAGCGGCAGGGATCCGATGCTCACGTCAGGGTTCCTCCGAATGCGACAGGCGTGCCGCACTTTCCCCGCAGCCGGCGCGCGCCGTCAAGGACGGGCGCGGCAGGGCCGGGTTGCGCCTTACTCGGAAATCGCAGATCGGAAGCGGCGCATGATCGCGGCCCGCACAAATTCCGCCGCACATCCGATCGCAAGTCCCAGACCGGGATTGACGAGACACCGTCGCCACTGTCGCTGCGGCGATCACCGGCCAGCAGGACGGCCTCGCATCGAACAGGCGGCGCGAGGCGGCCAGATCGGTGCCCGCCAGGATCAAGAGCGCTCCGACCGCGCCGGCGGGAACGACCGCAAATAGACGCAGCGGCGCTGTCGGCGAAACCGATCGCCAGAACGAGCAGAGCCGAGCCGAACAGGATTGGGGCGAGGCCGGTGCGCGCGCCGAAGCGATACTGCGCCTGCAAGCCGCCGGCGCCGTGGCACATCGGCATCGCGCCGAACGGGCAGAGCAGCACATTCGCAACCCCCGAGGACAGGGCCAGCCGGCGTTCGCTCGCGGCTTCGCCCGACATCGGGAACAGCTCGCGCGCTAAGGCCGCCGTCACGATAACGGCGTTCGTCAGCGTCAGCGACAGTTGCGGCAATACGGCCAGCTCGATGCTTTGCCAAAGCTCCGGCCAGCTCGGCACGACGAATTCCGGCGCCGGCCATCCGAACGCGAAGGAAGGCGGTGCGGAAACGCCGCTGAGCCAACCCGCGCAAATGGCGGCTGCCAACACGATCGGTGCCACCGGGCAGCGGGGAACGCGCAGCAGCAGAAACAGCAATATCAGCGCCCCACCGCCGATCCAAGGTGTCTCAAGGATCAGCTTTGCCCCGAGAATTGCCATCAACAGCCCAAGCCCGAGTTGAAGTCCAACACTGACCGATTGCGGGATCAGGCGCGCGAACCGACTTATCGCACCGGTCGCCGCGAGGACCAGCAACACCACGCCAAGGATCATCCCGGCTGCCGCAATCTCTCCCGGCGCGCAAGCCATCGGTCAGGATGACGGCCGAAACCGCCTTCATCGGCTGCACCGGCAGGGGGAGCCCGTAGAACAGCCCGGTTCCGATCAGGAACATGGCCGAAACCGAACAGCACACCAAACGGCGCCAGACCGGCAACCGTGATCGCGCCGATCACGTGCGGAATAAAGGTGCCGAGATCGCCGCAAGCGCCGCCGCCTTCCCGCAAAAGGGAGCGCCAGTTCCGCATGTTGCTAGTCGAGCGGTTCATGCCTCGGTTGTGTGCGTGCGTAATCCGTTCGCGTTCAAGCCCCTCTACCGGCAACGCCGGCGCGGACGCTAGTATCCTCGGCAGCCTATTCGCGCAGAAACGCGGTGACCTGCTCTGCGAAAACCTCCGGCTGCTCGATCTCGGGATGGTGCCCGGCGCCTGCGATCGGCGCGAACCGCGCTCCCGGGATCAGCCCGGCATAGGCGCGGCCGTATTCGGGGGTGACGATGCGGTCGCTCTCGCCCCACAGAACCAGCGTCGGCACGCGGATACGGCCGAGCCAGTTCTTCAGCTGCGGATTGTACAGGCACGGGTGCCAGGCATAGAGACACAGCGCCTCGCGGTTGCGCGCGTGGATGACCAGTTCGTCGTCGCTCATCGTCGTCATAGGACGGCGCCTTGGCCGGGTCGTGCCACGCGCGCCGTCTGACTTCGGCCGGGCTCAGGTTGAACACGTCGGCGATATCGCGGGTCTCGCGGTCGCCCAATTTGATGCCGACCGGATCGGCGAGGATCAGCCGGTCGAGCTTGTGGCTGCACGCGACGGCGATCTCGGCCGCCAGCCAGCCGCCGAACGACAGCCCGATCAGCGCGATCCGCTCGAACGGCAGCTCGTCGATCAGCGCCAGATAAAGATGCACGAGATCGTAGATCGTGTCGAAATCGGGCGGCCGCTTCGTGTTGCCGAAACCCGGAGAGGACGGCGCGATGATCTCGGCCTCGCGGCCGATGAGGTCGAGAAACGGCGCGTTCGGGTGAACCGTGTCCATGCCGTGCAGCAGCAGCACCGGCGGGCTCGGTGGACCGCCCGTGCCGCGGCGCAGCACCTCCAGCTCGATCCCGTTTACCGTCAAGCGATCGCCGACCATCCCGCCCGCTCTCCATTGTCTCGCATCTGCCGGGAGCATCATGCCACGAGCAGCCAATTCGCGCTGCCGGCATCGTCGCGCGGACCGCCGGCGACCCACTCGGGACCGCGCGCGCCGCACGGACGCGGCCGAATGCCGCCGTCGCAATCAATCGCTTGTAGGCGGGCGGCTTTCCCCATACATTACGGCTGGTCGATGCAACAGCTGAAAGGAGGTGATCCTGTGTCTATCGATCAACCGCGGTCTACCGCTGCCGTGACCAGGATCCCCGCCATGGTGGAGATCCGCGCCTGAATTGAGGCGCCGGCGCGGCCGTGAAGGCCGCCGGTTTTCGACGAAAAGCCGCCCCTCGGGGCGGCTTTTCTACGTTCGGGACCGCGCCATCGTGCCCGGACAGCCCCGCGTGTCCGCAGGAGGGACATCGGCGGAGAGAGGCGAGCCAGCCGCCAATTGCGGTCGCTCCACCCGGGCCGTGGCCCGCTTGACAGCGACCGCGCTTCTCGTTGCACTGCCTCCTCCGTCCCCGCCTCTGCGGCGAGGGCGGCCGGCGCGACGCCACCCGAAGGAGTAATAGATGGCAGCGGGTTCAGCCGAGCGGTCGAACGTGGCGGGGTCCGCTGGCGCGCCCAACCGCGGCGCCGAATATCTGGCGCGGGTCCGCGAGATCGCCCCTGCTCTCGCCGCCGCTGCGGCCGAGATCGACGCCGAGCGCCGCCTGCCGGAGCCGATCATCGACGCGCTGATCGAGCGCGGCCTGTTGCGCATGCTGCTGCCGAACTCGCTCGGCGGCGCCGAACTGCTGCCGGCGCAATACGTGCCGGTGATCGAGGAACTCGCCAGGATCGACGCCAGCGCGGCGTGGTGCGTCAACCAGAATTCCGGCTGCTCGATGACCGCGGTGCTATCTGAAGCCCGAGGTGGCGCGCGAGATCTTCGGCGGGCCGCGCGGCATCCTGGCGTGGGGACCGGGTCCCGGCAAGGCGCAAGCCGTGCCCGGCGGCTACCGGGTCACCGCGACCTGGGCCTTCACCAGCGGCGGCCAGCTCGCGAGCTGGCTCGGCTGCCATGTGCCGGTGATCGAGGCCGACGGCCGGCCGCGGCTCAATCCCGACGGCACGCCGGTCGTGCGCACGATGCTGTTCCCGAAAAGCGCGACCGAATTCACCGATATGTGGCACACGATCGGGCTGCGCGGCACGGCCAGCAACCAGTACGCCGTCAAGGACCTGTTCGTGCCGGAGGATTATTCGGTCGATGTCCTGTCGCGCCGCGACCGTGCCGACGCGGCCAGCAGAGCCTTTTGTACCGCTTCAGCAATCTCCAGCTATACGCGTCCGGGTTCGCCGGGGTGGCGCTCGGCATCGGCCGCGCGACGCTCGGCGCATTTCATCGAGCTGGCGCGCGACAAGATCCCGCGCGGCGCGCAGAAGACGATGCGCAACAACAACGTGACGCAATCCGAGGTGGCGCGCGCCGAGGCGCGGCTGTCCTCGGCGCGCGACTGGCTGCTGCATTCGCTCGAAGACATCACCGAGGCGGTCAGGGCGCGCGGCCACATCACCTTGGACGAGCGGATGCGCATCCGCCTCGCCTCGACCTTCGCGATCCACACCTCGCTCGAAGTCGTCGACATGCTGTATCAGGCGGCCGGCGCGACCGCGATCTTCAACGAGAACCCGTTCGAGCGCCGCTTCCGCGACATCCACTCGGTCGCGCAGCAGCTCCAGGGCCGCCAGCAGCATTTCGAAACCGTCGGGCAATACCTGATGGGCCTGGAGGCCGATACGGGCTGGCTTTAGCGTGCAATTCACCACGAAGGTACGAAAGGAGGCAATGGAGAGAATTGCTTTGTGTTCTTGCGGGGGATGCAATTAAATGCGTAATTATACGGCGGTCGTCTGTTTTGCAGCAGGGACATTTCGAATAACTCGCGAACGCAACAATAACGCTGATAACAAAGACACCATATATTATGACGGTAGCTGCCCGATGTGCGTGGCGATCGTCGACAAAATCGATACGTCGTCGAAGGGCGGCAAGTTTACAATGAAGGATATAACACGGGAGACGCTGCCGCCGGTTTTCACGCGACAGGACGTCGAACGAGAAATGCACGTCCGTCGGCGCCGACGGCAAAGTTTACAGGAACGCCGAGGCTATTTTAATGCTGTTGGAGCCTTATCCGGCTTGGAAACCCGTCGTGGCGGTCGGCCGCCTTCCGGGCATCAGGCATATATTGCCGATCGGGTACAATTTCGTCGCCGCCAACAGGCGTTTCGTGTTCGGTCCGGCGAACCGCGTCTATTGGCTGAAAATCATCATCAGTCTCGGGTTTCTGTTCGGACTCCTCCTCTCTCCGGCGTTGTGGGTCAGCACCCGGTTTTATCCGCTCACGCCGGTTCTGAACGGGCTGCCGCCCATCCCCTATCCGTTCGACTGGATATTCCTGGTCCTGCTTTCCGGCGCCTTGGTGGGGATCATTGCGTCATCCAGACCGAGGCCATTCTATCTGGCTCGCGATTGCGCTTGCATCGCTGCCTGGTTCTTCTTGATCAGGAAAGGTTGCAGCCCTGGGTCTATCAGTATCTGTTCATGCTCGCCGTATTAGGCTTCTTTTCGTGGCGTTTCAACGACGTCGCGGGCAGGGATCTGACGGTCAGCATTTGCAGATGTGTGTCGCGAGTGTGTATTTCTGGAGCGGTCTGCAGAAATCGAGCCCGGAATTTTTCAATCAATTCATGTGGATGCTTGCGCCGATACAGAATGTTTTTCCGGCAGAGGCGTGGCGCCTGTTTGGTATCTTTGCCAGGATGACGCCCTTTATAGAAATGGGGATCGGCATCGGTTTGCTTTTCGCAAGAACGCGGACCGCGGCAATCGGCCTGGCGCTCGCGATGTGCGGCTTCGTGCTTTGGACGCTGGGCCCGCTGGGCCACAACTGGGACAGCATTGTATGGCCCTGGAATATCGCGTTGGCATTGTCGGTCGTAATTCTTTTCGCAAGATCGAAAACGAATACGCTGCAAGACATATTTCTTATCCGAAGCCACATGTCTCAAAAGGCGCTGTTGGTTCTCTTTGAAATCCTGCCTCTCTGCTATTTTTTCAATGTCTCGGATGCGTATTTATCATGGTCTCTCTATTCCGGCACGACGAACGTCGCGATTGTTTATATGTCGAACGGCGTCAAGGCGCGTCTTCCTGACGAAATTCGACAACTTGTGAAAATAGACGACCGCGACAGAAATTTTTTGCCGATTGTCGACTTGGCGTTCTCGGAACTCAATGTGCCGCCATATCCCGAACCACGGATATTCAAGAGTGTCGCGCGCAGGTTTTGCGACGCTGCGAACGACCCCCGCGAAGTTCTGCTCGTCATGCGAGGCCGCCTGTCCTGGTTCTATCGCGATTCGCCTCAGGTCTTGAACTGCACGGGATTATAGCCGGAAGAGTGGGGCGTATTCCGCCATTTTCCGGCCCCGCTGGAGGTGGCGAGATCTGCTGTCCGGCGGGTCAAGCCCGCGGGCTGAAAGCATGCTTAGAGCCTGAATTCACGGCTCGGACCGCCTCGACCTGAGCCGATCAGGCTCCAGGATCGTAGTTCTCCGTAATTTCCGTGCCTCCGCGGTTGATTATTGTTTCCCGTACTCTCCGCGAACCCAATTCCGCAGCCCGGCAAGCCCGGCCGCGATATAGCCGCCGTCGATCGCGATCTCGGCGCCGCTGATAAAGCTCGACTTCGTCGGATGCGAGAAACAGCACCAGTTCGGCGCATTCCTGCGGCGTGCCCTGGCGGTGCAGCGGGATCGCGGCGCGCGCGGCATGCGCGAACGCTTCGCCGCCGCTCTGGAAAAAGCCGGTATCGGCGATCTGCCCGGGGTGGATCGAGTTCACCCGGATGTTCCACGGCGAGAATTGCAGCACCGCGGTCTTGGTCAGCCCGCGCAGCCCCCATTTGCTGGCGGTGTAGGCGGCATCGTCATGCGCGGTCAGCCCGGCGGTCGAGGAAATGTTGACGATCGACCCGGTGCCGCCGCTTTTTGCCGCGTTGTCGCGGGCCAGGGTATCGCGGATCGCCGGCGCGGCATGCTTCATGCCGAGCAGCGGCCCGGTCAGATTGACCGCGATCGTCCGGTTCCACGCGTCGAGCGTCGTCGTCGACGATGCCCTGGCGCGCGATCGTGCCGGCGTTGTTGACCAGGATGTGCAGCCCGCCGAACGCCGCGACAGTCGCGGCGACCGTGTCGATCCAGTCCTGTTCGCTGGCCGCGTCGTGAACCCGGAACTGGGCCTTGCCGCCCTGCGCCGCGCAGCCGCGCCGCCAGCGCCTCGCCCTTCGCCGCATCGACGTCGGTCAGCATCACCGCGCGCCCTCGCGCACGAACAATTCGGCTTCCGCCACGCCCTGTCCGCCGGCGGCCCCGGTAATCAGCGCAACTTTCCCGGCCAGTCTTGCCATCGTCTTCCTCCCCAGCAATATTTCAGTAATCGCATCTGATCAGTAATCGTATTTGTAATTGAGCCCGATGCCGGTGCTGCCGTTCTGGCTGACATCGCCTTGCACGGTGACCCGCGGCAGTACTTCGACCTCGACGACGGCCTTGCTCGAACCCGCGGTCAGCCCCTGCGACGCGCCGACATAGACCCCGTTGGCGATATACTTGCCGGCGGTGATCGCGGCGCCGGACGCCGCCGCCTTCGAGTTGTTCGGCGCCACCCTGTCCGTCCGACCGGCCGAGCCGAACCCGAGCCGGTCGAGCCCGAGAGTTCCCCTCACCTTGTCGAGGACGTCGAACCCGCCGCCGGCCAGGCTCGCCGCCGTCGCCGCGACCTGCAGCCCCTCGGCGGGCGTGATCTGGCCGAGCGCGCGGCCGAACAGCACGCGCGACAGGATCTCATCCTGCGGCACGGCGGGGATCGATGTCATCGTCAGCTTCGGCGCCGAGACCGGACCCTTCAGCATCACTTGCGCCGTGATATCGGCCGCCGCGACCTCGGCGGTGATGTCGAGCACCGGGTCGATCGTGGCGCCGCCGTCGAAGCTGATCTCGCCGTGCGTCACGCGAAACGTCTTGCCGAGCACGTCGAAGGTGCCGCGGATTGCCTCCAGCCTGCCGATGATCTGCGGCGCGTCGCTAGTGCCGGTAATCGCGAGCTGGCCGCGCCATTCGCTGTCGAGCCCGCGGCCGCGCACAAAGATGCGCCCCGGCACCGCGACCTGTATATCAAGCGTCGCGGGCAGCGCCGGCGCGGCTCTTTTCGCCATCGGCCTTGCCCGCTCGCCCGCCGCCTCGGCCGTTTATCTCGACCACGTCGATGCGGGTCACCTCGGGCGGCAGGCTGGAAGGGAGGTTCACTTCGCCCTGATCGGTCGTCAGGCGCGCCATGACGTGCGGCGACGCGAGCGGCCCGGTGACCGCGACGGTCCCGCTGGCGGCGACGACCGCCAGATCGCGTCCGACGATGCGAAAATCCTTGAGCGTCACCGAGATATTCGCCGACGGGACCACCAGCGGCTCCCGGAACGATGTTGCCCAGCGTAACGCCGCCTCGCGCCGCGAGGCTTCCCTCGGCGCTGTCGCGGGCCGCGAACTCGCGTATCGTCAGCCGGTCGCGATCGCCGACAATATCGAGCCGCAGGTCGTTCAGCACCGCGCCGGTCGCGAAATTCTCGTAGCGGCCATTCGTGACCGGTCAGGCGGCCGCTCGCGGCGGGTGCGGCTACGGTGCCGTTCACCGCCGCGTCGAGCGCGAAACGCGCCGCTGACCTGGTCCTCCCCGAGCGGCAGCAGATCGGCGAGATTCCCGATCTCGCCGCTGCCGTTCAGCCGCAACGCCAGGCGCCCCTGCGGCGGTACCGCGACAGCCGAGCGTCTGCGCATCGAGCACCAGCGGGGCCGAACCGGCGAGGCTGAGCGCGTCTCCCTTGGCCCCGGCAACCCGCCCGTTCAAATCGATCTCGCGGCCGTTCCAGCTGCCCGAAAGATCGAGCGCGAGCGTCGGCAGCCGGGCTTGCCTCGCCGATGCGAAGCGCAGCGAGCGGCCGGACAGGCTGAACCGGCCGCGCGGCGCCGCGACCGAGCCATCGATCGCGGCATCGAAGGCGATGGCGCCGCTTGCCCCCGGATAACCGGCGAGCCGTCCGAGCGAGGCGACCGGCAGGTCTCGCGCCGCGAGCTGCAACGACAGCGCATTGCCGCGCCGCGCCGCATCGCCGGTAATCCTGCCGCGGCCGAACGACGCCGCCAGCCCGGTCAGCGCCAGATCGTCGCCCCGCCGCGCGATCGTGAGCGGCCGGGTCAGCCGAAAACGGTCCGGCCCGAGCGCGCCGTCGAAGCGAGCGACGCGCAGCTCGATCGTGCCGGTCTTCGGCGCGAATTCCCCGCTGCCATCCGCGGCCAGCGTCAACCGCTCGACCACCCGGCCCTTCGCCTCGGCGCGAAACGCGAAGCGCCCCGGCTTCGGGGCATCGAGCGTCAGCGTCGCGTTCGACAGCCCGCCCGAGGCGAAGCTGACGCCCGGTCAGACTTGCCCGGGCGTTGCCGTACGGCGTCCCCAGCACATCGTCGAGCCGCGCGGTTACCTCCATGCGGCCGAGCGCGATCCGGGACTCGCCGCCGCCCTGCGACAGCCGCTCCCCGGTCAACTTCAACTCGACGCCCTGCCCGGCCCGCGTGTCGAGCCCGGCCGTCGCATCGAGACTGCCCGAGAGCGGCACGCCGGCGATGCGCGACCAGGGCGACAGATTGGGCACCTTCGCGGCGATCTTGCCGCGCGCCAGCAGCGTCTTGCGGTCGACGCGAAGATCCGCGTTGACGACCCCGCCCTCGGCCTTCAGCAGCAAGTCCCGGATCGCCAGCTCTTTCGGATCGCTGGCATCGGCCACGACGGACAGGCTGCCGTCCAGCCCGCCGCCGCGGAAACTGCCGTCGATCGCGGCGCGCGGCTGCATCGCATCGGCCACCTTCGCGTCGAGCCGCAGCTGATCGAGCGCGGCCGCGCCGGCCTTCAGATCGCGCCCGTCGAGCCTTGCGTGCAGCCGCGGGATGGCCGACCGGCCCCTCGATCGTGACGGCGGCCGCGACCTGACCGGCGAGCGGCATCCCCAGCGCCGCGGCGGCCGGCCGCAGATCGCTGATATCGGCATCGAGCTTGCCCGCGAGCGTTGCCGGTCCCGGGTCAAAGCGCCCGCTCGCGCCAATGGTCATTTCGCCGCCGGTCACGGCGAGGCGGTCGAGGCGCACGACGCCGCTGCCGTCGCGCTCGGCGGAGCCGGCAATCGCGACCGACCGGCCGGCCAGCGCATTCACGGCGGGAACCCCGGTATCGAGGTTTGCGACCGCGCCGTCGATCTTGGCGAGCACGCGATCCCCGCCTTGCTGCTCCGCTGTTACGTCGAGCGTCAGCTTGCCGCCGATCTGGTGTCCGACAAGGCCGGAGAACGCGCCAAGCTCGGCGACGGTCACGCGGATGCGGCCGTCGATCGCGCTCCCGTGATCGGCGACCTTGCCGCTCCCGGCGACATCGATCCCGGCGCCGCGCGCGGTGAGATCGGTCAGCTCGACGAGGCTGCCATCGGGTTTGGCGCTGGCCGACAGCGACCAGCGCAGATCGCGGCCGAGATCGCGCGGCACCGCTTCGGGCAGGACGAGGCCGCGCAGCTCCCCATCCGCCTCGACCACGAGACGCGCCGCCGGGTCGGCCGGCTTCGCGCTCCACGAGACCGTCGCCTGCGCCTGTGCCCGCGCCGCTCCCGAGCCGGCGACACCGAGCGACTCGCCGCTGGCTTCGATCCGCACGCGAGGCCGGTCTTCCTTGCCCGATACCGTGGCGCGCAGCTCCGCCGAGCCGCTCACCTTCTGCGCCGGCAAGATCGCTCGCCGCGCTAAGGTTGGACAGACTGACCGCGACATGCGCCGCGATCTCGCGATCGGGTCGGCCGACAACCGCGTCGGCGGTGAGGCGGCCGGCGGCGAGCCCGAGCGTCAGCGCATCGAGCGCGATCGCGCCGTCCTCGCGCAGCCTCGCACGCGCCTGGAACGGCATGCTGTCGCCGGTCAGCGCGGCCATTTCGGGCGGCAGCAGCTTGGCGACCGCGGCCGTCCCGGTCAGCGACAGCGTGCTCTCCGCGCCCGAGCGCGAGCGCGATATCGGCGGTTGCGTTCGCGAGCCGTCCCGCCGACGCTTCGAACCTTCCGTGCCAGTCCGATACCGGGCCATCTCCGGCGATCGAGAGGGACAGCGGCGGCCGGTCGTCGCGACCGAGCAGCCGCGCGAGCAGAACCCCGCTCGGATCGCGCGCGGCAAGGCGCAGCCGCAGATCCGGCGCGGCCCCGCTTTGCCGAACCGACAGATCGAACTCCCCGGCGACGCCGTCGGTACGCCGAAGATGCAGCGCGATTTCGGCCGCGTCGTCGCGCGCTACGGCCTCGCCGGAAAGCGTCGCCAGCGACCGTTTCCCCGAGCACCGGCTCGGCGAGCGCGATGCGGTCGATCGCGAAACGGTCGATCGTCGTCGCCACCGGCAGGCTCGGTATCCGCAACCGTTCGGACCAGGGACCGGCTCGGGAGCCGGGGGGATGTCGGGCGCGCGGTACACATCGAGCTTCGCCGCGGTCAGCTCCCGGATATGCAGGCGACCGCCGAACAGCTCGCCGAGCGCGACGTCGAGATGCACGTCCTCCAGGGCCAGCCAGACGCCGTCCGCATCGGCGGCCGTTATCCGTTTCGCGCTGATATCGAACGGAATAGTTGCCCGCGAGCCCGCTTATCTCGATCCGGTAGCCCGGCGCGCTGACCATCCGCGCGACGATGCGGCCGACCATGTCGAGGCCGACCGACGTCCGGAACAGCGCCAAGGCGCCCCCCGCGGGCACGGCGAACAGCACGAGCAGAAGCGCCAGCCAGCGTATCGCGCGGCCGGCGAACCACGACATCCGGGCGAAAGGCGGGACGGCGACGCATCAGAACGCCTGGCCGAGGCTGATATAGACCTGCACAACCGAATCGGCCGAGCGCCGCCGCAGCGGCGTCGCGACGTCGAGACGCAGCGGCCCGAACGGCGTGTAGTAACGCAACCCGAGCCCCGGACCATAGAAGATCCCTCTGCTGAGCTGCGGCACCGCATTGGTGTAGTAGCTGCCTGCGTCGAAAAACGGCACGATGCCGATCGTCTTCGTCACCTTTATGCGCGCCTCCAGGCTCACCTCCAGGGCCGACCGGCCGCCGATCGGGTTGCCGTTGGCATCGAGCGGACCGGCCATCTGGTAACCATAGGCCCGCACCGAGCCGCCGCCGCCGGCATAAATCCGCTTGTCGGCCGGCAGGGCCGAGAGCGATTGCGCCCTGGATCGACGACACGGCCGCCGAACGCCGGCGAGGACGTAGCGATCGCTGGCTGCCGAGCCGCTTGTACACGCTTCCCGCAACCCGCTCGCGGACAAAGGTCAGATTGGGGCCGGAAAAGCTCTGGTAAGGCACGAGGTCGCCTTGCAGCCGGTAGCCGCGCGTCGGATTGAGCAGATCGTCGCTGCGATCGAGCTTCACCAGGAGCGGCAGGCCGATCAGCGAGTAGCGCTGGGTGCGCTCCGATGCGTCAACCGGGGCAATGTTCGCCTTCTGATCGACATTCGCCTTTTCCAGACTGACGGCGCCGCTGACGGTCAGACCAGGCCGGAAGCGGCGCTCGAGCCCGACCGACAGGCGCGCGTACCGGCTGTCATACGCCACCGGGTTGTCCTGGGCGATCTCGGCCCGGGCCACCAGATCCTGGTCGATCGCGAAAAGATCGGGGCGACGGAACGTGCCGGCGGCTCCCACCTTCTGCGTGCCCGCCCTCGGCCACCAAATTCAGGTATTCGGCTTGGCCGAACAGATTGCGGTTCTCCCAGAAGACCCGCGCGGCGACCCCCTCGCTGGTGTTGTAGGCGGCGCCGACGCCGATCGTGCGATGCGCCCGCTCGACCGCCTCGACGCGCATCGCGACCCGGTCGGGATCGCTCGGATCGCGCACCGGCTCGATCTTGACGGCGCTGAACAGCCCGGTGTCGACCAGCGCCCGCCGCGTCTCCTCGACCTCGCGGTTGTCGTAGGCCTCGCCGGGCCGCCACCGGAAGCGCCGCTCGACATAGGCGGGATCGAGCCGTTCGAGGCCGCTGACGGTCGCCGGGCCGAAGCGCATCGTCGGCCCGGGGTCGAGCACATAGGTGACCGTCATCGTGCGCGCTTGCATGGTCGATGACGACCCGCCGGTCGATCTTTTTCGCGAACGGGTGGCCGGCATGTCCGAGATCCGCGAGCAGCGCCGTCTCGGTCGCGACAACCGGCTCGGTGGCCGCCGGCTCGCCCGGCTGCAGCGGCAGCGGCGGCGCGTCCGGGCCGCGCGGAATGACGAGCGGCTGGCGCTCGGGTCCGAGGACGTTGACCTCGGCGACGTGATAGAGCGGCCCCGGCTCGGCGGTGACGACTACCTTGGCCGGCCCTTCGCCCGGTTCCGGCGGGAGTATCGATCTGGTAGGAAAACCGCGCATCCCAATAGCCGAGACTGTGCGCCGCGTCGGTGAGCAGCTCGAGATCGCGGTCGGCGCGGCGGCGCAGCGCCTGCTCCGAGGCCGGCAGCCGGTCCTGCAAACTCTTCAGCTCCGATACGTCGCCGAGAAGATCGGCCAGAGCCGAATCGTCGACCCCGGTAATCTCGGTCTCATAGCGCAAATCGGCCAGCACCGAGGACCCGGCGAGACACCCCAACCCGATACCGATCAAGAGCCCGATACGGCGGCGCCGCGCCGGCGCACAGAATGCGCGGACGGTACGCGACAATCACCGCCGCCCCCATCTCATGCGCAGCCGCCGAATGGCGGGAAACCGTACCGTACCGATCCTCTCACCCTGCAAGTTTAACCCATCTCAATGCCCGGCGCGTAATCCTCGACATCGCCACTCCAGGTAGCGTCGCTCCAATCGCGATTGTGCTCGTTCGATTGCCAACGCTTGCGCGCAACTGCGTTTAGCTCCGCCCCCGATCGAGGCAAGCCGATCGCGCCAAACGTCGGTGTCCCCAACTCGAAGCACCGCAAAAATCGCCACGATCTTGTCCCATAGTCAGATTCGTGGCTATGGATGGCGGGCGCGGGCGTTTCCTTATTAATTTCCCTGCTTGCGCCGACAAAATCCTCTGTTCGACAACAGGAAAATCTCTGTTTCGGCGCTAGGGAGTGGCCCGTCGGCCTTTACCCAAGACGACCCAAACAAGGGCAAACGGTGCCGCCTCTCCGGTCCAGCGCCGACGGCAAATTCCCCGCGAGCGGAGAATTCCCCGACCCGCAGTCTCACAATCCCCGATGACAATGAGGAAACGAGGAAGAACCTCGTCCCCAGCAACTGTCTCGGTTTTCGGCGGCCGCGACACCGCAGCGATCTGCCCGGCTACGACGCGAAATTCGCCACATTGCGGGAGTATCAAACAACCGGTTCTGTGGGTCGGAGCGATGGCGGGCGGGGCGTTTGCTGTTCTTTACTGCAGAATCCACCCTCCGCCGCCGGGAAAGCCGCACGGCGCACGGGGTTCCGCGCGCATTTGCTGTTCTTTCCTGCAGAAACAGCAAACCGCCCCCGCGACACGGGGAACGGGCGCTCGCGCCCCGGAACGGAACCGAGGCAGCACCTAGTGGCGAGGGTTGTTGCCAGCGGCGAGCGGGTTTGGCTATGACGGCGCATCTTCTCGCCACCCATGTGTTCTCCGAACGGGAAAGCGCCTTCATGTCAGAGACCACCCCGGTCCTTCTCGGAATGTCCGGCAGCCTACGCGCCGGCTCCTATTCGAACGCAATCCTCGCGACCCTGCGCGAGACATTCGCCGGCCGCGCCGATCTGCAGCTTTACGATCTCGCGCCGATCCCGCTGTACAACCAGGATTTCGAGGGCGACAAGCGTCCGCCGATCGTCAAGCAGCTGCTCGCCGACATCGAATCGGCCGACGGGCTCGTGTTCTGCGCGCCGGAGTTCAACCACAGCATTCCCGGCGTCCTGAAGAACGCGATCGACTGGGCGTCGCGCCCGGCCTTCCAGTCGGTGCTGGCGTACAAGCCGGTTGCGATCATGGCCACCTCGCGCGGGCCGCTGGGCGGCGCCCGCTGCCTCGAACACATGAAGGTGGCGCTCGATTCGTGCCTTCAGCCGCGTCGCGCTTGCCCGCGAGGTCATCATCACCGCGGCCGAAACCAGGATCCGCGACGGCCGCCTGGTGGACGAAACCTGCCTCGACTTCGCATGCGGCGCGGTCGAGGCGCTGCTCACCGAAATCCGTCTCTGGCATCGGGCTCGCGCCGCAGCAGGCGTGAATGGCGATCGAGGACCCGGTCGGTCGCTCGGTCGCGTTCGCGCCAGTATTCTCCGTGACCCGCGCGCTATCCTGGTCTTAACTAGGGCCGCAAGCATAACCGGCGTTGGCGACGCGAGGAGGAACCGTGCCTGAAGAACTCAAGATGGATCGCAATCTTGCGCTCGAAGCGGTGCGCGTCACCGAAGCGGCGGCGCTGTCGGCCTCGCGGCTGATGGGGCGCGGCGACGAAAAGGCGGCCGACCAGGCCGCGGTCGACGCGATGCGGCAGGCGCTCAACAGCCTGTCGATCGAGGGCACGGTCGTCATCGGCGAGGGCGAGCGCGACGAGGCGCCGATGCTGTTCATCGGCGAGAAGGTCGGCACCGGGCAGGGCCCGAAGATCGACATCGCGCTCGACCCGCTCGAAGGCACCACGATCACCGCCAAGGGCGCCGCCAACGCGCTGGCGGTTCTGGCGATGGCCGACCACGGCGGGTTTCTCAACGCGCCCGACGTCTACATGGACAAGATCGCGGTCGGCGGCGGGCTGCCCGATGGCGTCGTCGATCTCGACGCCGAGCCGGCCGAGAACCTCGCGAATCTGGCGCGCGCGAAAAACCTCGATGTCGCCGACCTCGTCGTCTGCATCCTCGACCGGCCGCGCCACGCCGAGCTGATCGCCAAGGTGCGCGCGGCCGGCGCCCGCATCATGCTGATCGGCGACGGCGATGTCAGCGGCGTCATGGCCACCTCCGACCCGGAGACCGGGATCGACATCTACATGGGCTCCGGCGGCGCGCCCGAGGGCGTGCTGGCGGCGGCGGCGCTGCGCTGCATCGGCGGCCAGATGCAGGGGCGGCTGTTGTTCCGCAACGACGACGAGCGCGGCCGCGCGCACCGGCTCGGCATCACCGATTTCAACCGCAAATACACGATGCTGGACATGGCGCATGGCGACGTGATGTTCGCCGCGACCGGCGTCACCAACGGCAGCATGCTGAAAGGCGTGCGGCGCATCCACGGCGGCGCGTTCACGCACTCGGTCGTGATGCGCTCGAAGACCGGCACGGTGCGCTATGTCGAGGCCAAGCACGATTTCACGCGCAAGCAGCCCTTCGCCCCGCTCGGCCGCTGAATGCCGCACAGGATCGCGGTGTAGGATGGGCTAAGCTTTGGCGAAGCCCATCAACGCGGCACCCGATTCCTGCCGAATTGCAGGTGCCGATCAAGACGGCGAGCAATTAAAACCCGGCGTACCAAGCCGTTCGCCGCGTAGCCTGGACCCGGCGCCTCGCCCCGGCGACGATGACACATGGACGGCACGGTATCGCCGATCGCGGCGCCCCCCTTTCTCGGCGTTGAACGGTCGGTCTGCGGCCGGCGCTGGCGCGCCCGCCCGGCCGACGAGGGCGACGGCGCCGCTGATCGCCGAGCGGCTCGGCCTGCCGGAGATCGTCGGGCGGCTGCTGGCGCAGCGCGGCGTCGGCCTGGCCGAGGCCCCTTCCTTTCTCGCGCCGCGCCTGCGCGACCAGCTCCCCGACCCGGCGCATCTGCGCGACATGGCGCCGGCCGTCGCCCGCCTCGTGCGCGCGATCAGCGGCGGCGAGAAGATCGTGGTTTTCGGCGACTACGACGTGGACGGCGCGACGTCGGCGGCGCTGCTGCTGCGCTTTTTCGCGGCGGTCGGCGCGCCGTGCCTCGGTCTATGTGCCCGACCGGCTGCGCGAAGGCTATGGGCCGAACGCGCCGGCGCTGCTGCGCTTGCGCGCAGAGGGCGCGGCGGTCGCGATCACGGTCGATTGCGGCGCGACGGCGCACGAGCCGCTGGCCGCCGCCAGGGAAGCCGGGCTCGACGTGATCGTCGTCGATCATCATGTCGGCGAGGCGCTGCTGCCGCCGGCCGTCGCGGTTATCAATCCGAACCGCGCTCGACGAGACTAGCCCGCACGGAGCGCTCGCCGCGGTCGGGGTCGCCTTCCTGCTGGCCGTCGCCGTCAACCGGGCGCTGCGCGAGGCCGGCTGGTACGCCGAGCGGCCCGAACCCGACCTGCTGCAATGGCTCGATCTGGTCGCGCTCGGCACGGTGTGCGACGTCGTCCCGCTGACCGGGATCAACCGCGCGCTTGTCGCGCAGGGCATCCGGGTCGCGCGGCAGGGCCGCAATGCCGGGCTGCGCGCGCTGGCCGCGGTCGGCGGCGTGACCGAACCGATCGACGCCTACCATCTCGGCTTCGTGCTCGGGCCCAGGGTCAATGCCGGCGGCCGGGTCGGCGCCGCCGATCTCGGCGCCCGGCTGCTCGCCTCCGACGACCCGCAGGAAGCCGCGCAACTGGCAGCGCGACTCGACGCCTACAACCGCGAGCGCCGCGCGATCGAGGCCGAGACGCTGGAGGCGGCGATCGCGGCGGTCGAGGCCGGCCCGCAATCGCCCGCTCTGGTGTTCGCGGCGGCGGAGGGCTGGCACCCCGGGGTCATCGGCATCGTCGCGGCGCGGCTCAAGGAACGCTACCAGCGGCCGGCCTGCGTCGTCGCGGTGTCGGACGGAGTGGGGAAAGGATCGGGCCGTTCGGTGCCGGGCGTGGCGCTCGGCCCGGCGGTGATCGCGGCGCGGCAGGCCGGGCTGCTGGTCAATGGCGGCGGGCACGCGATGGCCGCCGGCTTCACGGTCGCCGCCGACCGGCTCGACGCGCTGCGCGCGTTCCTGGCCGAGCGTCTCGGCGACGGCATCGACCGCGAGCGTCTCGTCCCGCTGCTGTCGATCGACGGCGCGCTGTCGGCGGCGGGTGCCACCTCCGGGCTGATCGCGCATATCGACCGCGCTGGCGCCGTTCGGCGCCGCCAATCCCGAGCCGCGCTTCGCGTTCCCCGCGATCCGCCTCGCGCATGTCGAGCCGGTCGGCACCGGTCATCTGCGCTGCATGCTGGCCGACGCGGTCGGCGTCCGGGGATAGTGCCGCCGCCCGTCTCAGCGCGATCGCGTTCCGCGTCGCCGACACGCCGCTCGGCCGCTTTCTCGCCGCCTCGCGCGGGCGCGCGATCCATGTCGCCGGCCACCTCCGGCGCGACACCTACCGCGGCGGCGACGCCGTCCAGCTCGTCATCGACGACGCCGCCCCGGCCGGTTAAATTTACGACTTGGCGTGTGCGGTCAGCCCCGCGCGGAGCGGCGCAGCAGATCGGTCAATTCGGCGACGCCGGCCCATTCCTCGACGCGGTCGACTGCGCGCTCGACCTCGCGGCGCGCCGTCCTCGGTCAGCACGGTGCCGGCCAGTTCGCGGAACTTGGCGCGGATCTCCGACTCGGCAAAGGCTCGTTGAAATCGCCGCGATGGCTGTCGCGGGAGTGCGTCGCCTGCCTTCCGTCGGTCAGCGTGACCGTGACGCGCGCCGGCCGCAGACGCGGCGCCAGCGCACTCATCGCCGGGTCCTCGCTGATCTGGACCCGCCGGCGCAACGCCGCGATCACCGGGTCGCGCAAAGCGCTGTCGTCGAGTTCGGCGAACCCGGCGCCGCCGCGCACGACCATCGCCGCCGCGGCATGCGGCAGCGAATATTTCGAGGCGAAATAATTCGGCGGGTCCGGGTTGCGCATCACCGACGCGAAGCGGTAGGTCGCGACCTCGATCCGCTCGACCTGCTCCGGGTCGATCTGCCCGGGCGGGGCGCAGCTCGGCGAGCGCCGCCGCGAGGCAATCGAGCGCCGGATGGATCGGGTTGCAGCACGCGTAAAGGCGGAAATAGTTGCGCGTGATCTCCCACCGCTCGCCAAGCTCGTCGAGCATGCCGTCCGGCGTGAAACCGCCGCCGACCAGCTGGCCGAGCGCCTCCTCGATCGCGTCCGGCTGCGCCTCGAACCCGGCCAGCGCCAGATCCGGGGCGAGCGCGCCGGCATAGCCGCTCATCCCGCCGGCCACGTTCAGCGCCGTCGCGCCGGCCGGCGCGTTCGTGTAGCTCGGGGTCAGCAGCAATGTCGTCGCGATGCGCATCGCGCGGCTGATCCCGGCGGCGTCGAGCCCGCGCAGTTTCGCCCCGGCAGCCGCCGCGGCGAGCAGCGACACCTGCCCGTTCTGATGCGCCAGCGGGCGCGGCGTGAACCCGCTCGGCAAGCCGCCCGACGACATCGTATCCGAGGATGAACGCCGCCAGCATCTCGCGCCCGCTGCATTGCGCCTGCTCGCCGACCGCGAGCACCGCCGGCAATACCTGCATCGCGGCTTGCCCAGACACGAGCCGCAGCCCTTCGCACAGCTCGATCGCGCGCCCGGCGATGCCGTTGAGCAGCGCCGCCGTGCGCGGGTCATGGCCGGGCCAGCCGCGCGCGTAAACCGTCGCGCCGGTTCCGGCCGTCGCCCCGAGCCGCTCGCGCAACGCCGCGACCTCCGGCCGCTCGCCGCCGGCAAGGATCACGCCGAGCGTGTCGAGCAGCACCAGCCTGGCATGCGCCCGCACCGGCTCCGGGATGTCCTCGCACCGCGTCCGCGCGACGAACCGCGCCAGTTCCTCGATTTGCCGGCCCATGCCGCCCTCCCGTTATGCCTCGCGGCACCCTACGGCAGGCCTGCAGTCCGCGCCAACACGGGTCCGCTCCGCCCCCGGCAAGCGCGGCGGTTCAGTCCCGGTGATAGGGATGGCCGGCGAGGATCTGCTGCGCCCGGTACAGCTGTTCGAGCAGCATGCCGCGCACCAGCAAATGCGGCCAGGTCATCTTCCCGAGCGAGAGCACCGCGTCGGCGCGCTCGATGACTGCGGTCCCGAGCCCGTCGGCGCCGCCGATCGCGAAGGCGACGGCGCTGTTGCCGGCGTCGCGCCAGCCCGCCAGGCGATTGGCCAATTCGACGCTGCTCCAGGCCGCGCCGCGCTCGTCGAGCGCGACCAGCCGGGCGCCCTGCGGCAGCGCAGCCGAGGATCAGCTCGGCTTCGCGCGCTTTCAGTTCGGCGGAGGGCAGGCGGCGTTTTTCCTCGATCTCGACAATCGTCGGCGGCGGCAGGATGCGCCCGGCGTACAGCGCCTGAAGCTCATAAAGCGGCCCGCGGCGCAGCCGCCCGACGGCGAGGATATAAAGGCGGATCGGCCCGGCCTATTGCAGCACCGCGGCGGCGGGCTCGGCCCCGGGCAGGTCGGCAGGCAGGTCGGCGCCCCACATCTTTTCGAGATTGTAGTAGGCGCGGATCTCCGGCCGGAAAATGTGCACGATCACGTCGCCGGCGTCGATCAGCACCCAGTCGCCCTGCGCCTTGCCCTCGATCGGCAGCGGGCGCGGCAAGGCCTGCTCCAGATGGTCGGTCAGCGCCACCACCTGCCGGGCCGAGCGCCCGGTCGCGACGACCATGTAATCGGCGATCGTCGATTTTCCGGCGAGGTCGATCGTCACGATTTCCTCGGCCTTGCCGTCTTCGAGCACCTCGATGATGCGGCGCAGCAGCTCGGGGGCGGGAAGCCGCTCGCGGCGGCGCGGGGCGCGGGTGGCAGCGGTGATGGAGGCGGCGGTCGTTTCAGGCATCACGTCTGGTCTTTTCTCCTGCGGTGCTTGGGCTGAGCGAGCGGCCCGGATCTGCGTGGCCGATCGCGGGTCGAGGCGGGTATGGAAAAACACCCAGGCCGGCGGGGCCATCGTCGGCCAGCCGGCGCGACGCCGTAACCGGCACGCGCGCGCCGGCGAAGCGATGCGCCGCCGCCCCGGCCAGCGCTTTCGACGATGTGCCGGGCCGGGCGAAAACGGCGATCGGGACGGTGCGAAAGATGTCTTGCCAACGGCGCCAATATGGGATTTGCGCGAGGTTGTCGCCACCCATCAGCCAGACAAACCGGGTACGCGGAAACCGCCGGCGCAGCGCCTTCAGCGTGTCGGCGGTATAGGTCGTCGGGCCGAGCCGGGCCTCGATGTCGGTAACCCTGATGCGGCGGTCGGCGGCGGCGATTTCGGCCGCACAGCGCAGGCGCTCCTCGAACGGCGCCATGCCGGCGCTGGGCTTCAGCGGGTTCTGCGGCGACACCAGCCACCAGATTTCGTCGAGATCGAGCCGGCGCAGCGCCAGGCGGCTGATATGCAGGTGCCCGCCATGCGCCGGATTGAACGACCCGCCGAGCAGCCCGACGCGGCGCTCGCGCGACCGCTCCGTAAATACCCCCTCTCCCCCACCGGGGGAGAGGGTCGGGGTGAGGGGGCGACTGGCGACGGCTGAGTGGCCGGCACCCTCACCCTCCCATCGCGTATGCGATGGGCCCCTCCCTCTCCCGCCATGCGGGAGAGGGGCTTTTCTCGCGTTCACGTGCTTGCTCAGGGCCGCACCTGGCCGTTGCCGCGCACGAGGTATTTGTAGGTGGTCAGCTCGGCGGCGCCGACCGGGCCGCGCGGCGGCAGGCGCTGCGTCGAGATGCCGATCTCGGCCCCCATGCCGAACTCGCCGCCATCGGCGAACTGCGTCGAGGCGTTGACCAGCACGATCGCGCTGTCGACTTCGCGCAGAAAGCGCTCGGCGACCTCGTTGTCCTCGGTCACGATCGCGTCGGTATGGTGCGAGCCGTAGCGCTCGATATGCGCGATCGCCTCGGCCGGGCCGTCCACGACCCGCACCGCGAGGATCGCGTCGAGATATTCGGTGCGCCAATCCTCTTCGCGCGGCCGGCGCGGCGGCCGGGTCGATCGCCCGCACCTCCGGGTCGCCGCGCAATTCGCAGCCGGCGGCGCGCAGATCGGCGAGGATCGGCGGCAACATCGTGCCGGCGACGGCGCGATCGACCAGCAGCGTCTCGGTCGCGCCGCAGATCGAGACCCGCCGCATCTTGGCGTTCAGCGCGATCGCGCGCGCCTTCTCCGGGTCGGCGGCGGCGTGGATATAGGTGTGGCACAGCCCTTCGAGATGCGCGATGACCGGGATGCGGCTCTCGCGCGTTACCCGCTCGATCAGCGAGGCGCCGCCGCGCGGCACGATGATGTCGATGACGCCGCTCATCGTCAGCATCATGCCGACCGCCGCGCGGTCGCGGGTCGGCACGAGCTGGATCGCGTCCTCCGGCAGGCCGGCGGCGCGCAGCCCGTCGCGCAGCGCCGCGACCAGCGCGCGCGAGGAATAAAAACTCTCGGAGCCGCCGCGCAGGATCGCCGCGTTGCCGGATTTGACCGCGAGCCCGCCGGCGTCGGCGGTCACGTTCGGGCGGCTCTCGTAGATGATGCCGATGACCCCGAGCGGCACGCTGACCCGCGAGATCCTGAGACCGTTCGGCCGCGTCCATTCGGCGAGCGTGCGCCCGACCGGGTCGGGCAGCGCGGCGATGTCCTCAAGCCCCTTGGCGACCGCCTCGAGCCGCTTCGGGTCGAGCGCGAGGCGGTCCAGCAACGCGGCGCCGATGCCGCCTTCCCGCGCCGCGGCGAGGTCGTCGGCATTCGCCGCGAGGATCTCGTTGGCCCGCGCGCGCACCGCGGCGGCCGCCTGCCGCAGCGCCTCCTCCCGCGCCTCGGCCGAAGCCAAGGCCAGCGCCGCCGCGGCCTCGCGCGCACGCCGCCCGATCGCGGCCATTGTCGCGGCAAGATCGCCGCTCGCTGCCTCTTCGCGAACCAGTGTCTCGGTCATCATAGGTCGGGCGTCATCGCCGGTCGGTCACCACCAGATCGTCGCGGTGAATGATTTCGTCGCGGCCACGGTAGCCGAGAATCGCCTCGATTTCATCGCTCTTGTGCCCGGCGATCAGGCTGATATCGGCGCTCGCATAGGCCGACAGCCCGCGTCCGATCTCGCTTCCGGCGCGGCCGCGCACGATGACGCAATCGCCGCGCTCGAAACCGCCCTCGACCGCGACGACCCCGGCCGGCAGCAGGCTCTTGCCGCTGCGCAGCGCCCGCACCGCGCCGTCATCGACGATCAACGCCCCGGCCGGGTTGACCGCGCCGGCGATCCACGCCTTGCGCGCCGAACGCGGCTCGCCGCCCGGCAGAAACAGCGTCGCGCGCGCGCCGGCCTCGATCGCCGCCAGCGGCCCGCCGCCGCCGCCCGGGCCGCCACGGGGTCGCCGCGCGGCTCGCCCTCGGCGATCAGCATCGCGCAGCCGGCCTGCATCGCGATGCGCGCCGCCGCCAGTTTCGTGACCATGCCGCCGGAGCTGTACCCCGGCGGCGCCGCCCCGGCCATCGCCGCGATCTCGGGGCTGATCTCATGCACCAGCGGGATATGCCGGGCGTCCGGGTCGCGCCGCGGGTCGGCGGTATAAAGCCCGTCGATATCGGACAGCAGCACCAGCATGTCGGCGCTGGTCATCTGCGCGACCCGGGCGGCGAGGCGGTCGTTGTCGCCGAAGCGGATCTCGGCGGTGGCGATCGTGTCGTTCTCGTTGACGACCGGCACCGCGCCCAACGCCAGCAGCTGCGCGAAGGTCGCGCGCGCGTTCAGATGCCGGCGCCGCTCCTCGGTGTCGTCCGGGGTCAGCAGGATTTGCGCGACGGTGATCCGGTGCCGCGCCAGCGCCTCCTGATAGGCGTGCGCCAGCCGGATCTGCCCGGTCGCGGCGGCGGCCTGTTTTTCCTCCAGCCGCAACACGCGGCCGCGCAGGCCCGAGATGCCGGCGCCCGATCGCGATCGCGCCCGAGGTGACGATGATGACCTCCTGCCCGCGCCCGCGGCAGCGCGCGACATCGGCGACCAGCGCTTCGAGCCAAGCCCGGCGGATCTCGCCGTCCTCCTGCACCAGAAGGGCGGAGCCGATCTTGACGCACGAGCCGTCGCGCCGCCGCGAGCGCGGCGGCCGAAGTAGATCTCCGCGGCTGACTTCTCGCTGGAGACAGGTGCCGAGTGACGCCTCCCCGACCCTCGCCCGCTCGGCGGAGGACGTTCGCCTGCGATCGCCTCCCGTCGCAGCGCGACATCGGCGCCTGTCCCCTCTCCCGCAGCGGGGGAGGGTCAGGGCGGGGTACACCGCCGGCGACGTCTGCGCGGTTGTCGAAGGCTTGCTCATCCCGCATCAACCAGACGTCTCGGCGCGGGCGTGCCGCGGATCGTCTTCGAACACCGCTCCGACCAGCGCCGGCAATCCGGCGCCGCTGACACCGGACAACGGCAGCACCGGCGTGCCCGGGCGGCACTTCCCGCGACAGCGCCCGGCGTTTTTCGTCCACCTCCGCCGCATCGATCGCGTCGATCTTGTTGAGCCCGACCACTTCCGGCTTGTCGGCGAGGCCGTGGCCGTAATCGGCCAGCTCGCGGCGGATCGTGCGGTAGGCGCCGACGACGTCGTCCTCGGTGCCGTCGATCAGGTGCAGGATCGCGGCGCAGCGCTCGACATGCCCGAGAAACCGCGTGCCGAGACCGGCGCCCTCGCTCGCCCCTTCGATCAGCCCCGGCAGATCGGCGAGCACGAATTCGGTCTCATCGTCGATCCGCACGACGCCCAAGTTGCGGATGCAGCGTCGTGAACGGGTAATCGGCGATTTTCGGCTTGGCATGCGACAGCCGCGACAGCAGCGTCGATTTGCCGGCGTTCGGCAGCCCGACCAGCCCGGCATCGGCGATCAGCTTGAGGCGCAGCCACACCCATAATTCGCGGCCGGGCCACCCCGGACCGGCGCGGCGCGGCGCCTGGTTCGTCGAGGTCTTGTAATGCGCGTTGCCGAAGCCGCCGTCGCCGCCGCGCAGCAGCACGACCCGCTGACCCGGCCGGGTCAGATCGGCGAGCACGGTCTCCTTGTCGTCGTCGAGCACCTGCGTCCCGATCGGCACGCGCAGCACGAGGTCGCGGCCGTTCGCGCCGGTACGGTTGGCGCCGGCACCGCCGCGGCCGTTCTGCGCCCGGAAATGCTGGCTGTAGCGGTAGTCGATCAGCGTGTTCAGATTGTCCGCGGCCTCGAACACGATGTCGCCGCCCTTGCCGCCGTCGCCGCCGTCAGGGCCGCCGAATTCGATGAACTTCTCGCGGCGAAAGCTCATCGCGCCGCGGCCGCCGTCGCCGCTCTTGAGATATATCTTGCACTGATCGAGGAATTTCATCGGATTTCGGTGCGTTGCTTCGCGCTCTCATACAGAACAAGAAATAAAAAGGGGAGCGGCGGACCGCTCCCCTTCGGATATCCGTCGCTGCGGGAAGCGGCTATTCGGCGGCTTCCGCCGGACGCGGGCACCACCGAAATGAACTTGCGCCCGCCGATCCCGTCGTGGAACTTCACCGCACCGGCTTCGAGCGCGAACAGCGTGTGATCGCGGCCCATGCCGACCCGCTCGCCGGGATGGAACTTGGTGCCGCGCTGGCGCACGATGATGTTGCCCGGGACGACGATCTCGCCGCCGAATTTCTTGACGCCGAGCCGCCGGCCGGCGCTGTCGCGACCGTTGCGCGAGGAGCCGCCCGCTTTCTTGTGTGCCATCTCGAACCTCCTGGGCCGCTCGCAGCCTAACCGCCGGCGCGGATCTCGGTGATCCGCAGCACGGTCTGGTGCTGCCGGTGACCGTTCTTGCGGCGGTAATTCTGCCGCCGCTTTTTCTTGAAGACGATGATCTTGTCGCCGCGGCGATGCTCGACCAGCTCGGCGCTGACCGAGGCGCCCGTCACGAGCGGCGTGCCGGTCGATACGTCGGCGCCGTCGCCGACCATCAGCACCTCGCCGAGCTCGACCGTCGCGCCGGGCTCGCCTGCGAGCTTCTCGACGGCGATTACGTCGTCCTTGGCGACCTTGTACTGTTTGCCGCCGGTGCGGATGACTGCGAACATGACGGAAGCCGATATCGGTTGACGCGCCCGCCGCGGCAAGCCCGGCGCGGCACGAATTTGATGGATCGGACGGCGGCCCGCCCGGGAGCCGCGCACTATAGGTATGCGCCCTCTCCTGTCAACGATTTTGGCCGCGCGGCTAGTGGGTCGGTTCGCTTCGCCTACTACCGGCCGCAGCAGCGGGGGCTTGGAGAAGCCGATCGGGACGCCGGGCTACTGACGCCACCGACGTCTTGTGGCGCCGCCGCCGCACGGTTACAGTTCGGCCGCGACCTCGCGCAGCAGCTGACGCAACCACGCGATCGCCGGCTGGTCGCCGTTTTCGCGGTGCCACAGCGACATCACCTCGAAAGGCGGCGATTCATAGGGCGGATCGAACAAGGCGAGGCGATAGAGGCCGACAAACGCGGTTGCGAGCCGGCGGGGCAGCAGCGCGGCAATATCCGAATGACTGACCGCGGCCAGCGCCGCCAGGAAATGCGGCGTCGTGACCGCGATTTCGCGGCGTAGCCCGCGCGCCGCGAGCGCGCCTTGCAGCACCCCGGCGTCGCTGCGCGTCACGAGCCGCTCGAGGCCGTGATCGACGACATAACCCTCGATCGCCCGCTCGTCCTCGCCGGTCGCGGCGATCACCAGGTGCGGCAATTGGGCAAGCCGTTCGAGCGTCAGCTCGCCCGTCGCCGCCGGGTTGTCGGCGCCAAGGCACCAGATCCGGGTTTCCTGCAGCAGCGTCTCGCTCTCGAACCAGTCGGGGAACCGCCGGAAGCTTCCGATCGCGAGATCGGCGCGGCCGCAGCGGAGCGTTTCGGCGACACCCTGGTTGCTCGGCAGAATGCTCAGCGAGGCGTGCGGCGCCTCACGCCGCAGCCGCGCGATCAGAGGCGGAATGATGACGGCCCCGGCATATTCGGTGCAGGCGATCGTAAATCGGCGGTCGGTCCGTTCCGGGATGAACTCGCTCGGCGACAGCGCGAGCTGCAGCTGCAAGAGACCCTGGCGCAGTCGCGGGGCGATCTCGGCGGCGCGCTCGGTCGGCTGCATGCCCTCCGGGCCGCGCACGAACAATTCATCCTTGAGAACATAACGCAGCCGGTTCAGCGCATGACTGATCGCCGATTGGGTCAATCCCAGCCGCGACCCCGCGCGCGTCGCGCTGCGCTCTTCCATGAGCGCCTCGAAAACGCGCAGCAGGTTCAGGTCGAGGCTGTCAAAGCGCACCGATTGGTTTGGCTGACGCGTCAACGTTGCGAGCTGCGGCATTCTGCCTCCCGGTCCTGATCTTCTTCCGTGCGATGTGTTCGCACTGCCCCAGCCGAGAAGCGGCGCTTGCGCCGATCCCGACCACAAATGAGGCCGGCTCATTATAGCCTTTGAAAATCTTCATTTGTGCCATTGCGTACTTCGGCCCGATTATCTCTGACAGGGGCAAAGGCGCCCTTTGGAGGGAGCGAACCATGCAGAACGTCATTAAGTCCACGATCCTTGGTATGGGTCTGCTGGCCGGTGTCGCGGTCGGCGCCTATGCGCAGACCGACAACGTCGCCGCCCTGCCGCCGGGCGCACAGGCTCCCAAGGCGCCGGCCGCAGCCGTCGCCCCGTCGGCCGGCGTATGGCGGCCCGAAGACTGGCGAATTGGGTCGACGCAGGAAAAGCAGACCCAGGCTGTGCGGCCGTCGGAAGCCTCTGTCGGCCCGAAGACCTGGCGAATTGGGCGACCGGCAGGAAAAGCAGAGCGGTCCCGTGGCCCCGTCGCCGGATTATCCCGGCGTGCGTCCGAACTGATCCACGTATTCCGTCAAAAGATCACAGGCCGGCCGCACCAAGCGCCGGCCTGTTTGTTTTGCGCCCGTCCTCCGCCTGGGCCGTGATCAAGCAGCAGCGATCAGGAACATGCGGCGGAACGGGAACAGCGTCTTGCCGTCGCGCCGCGGCGGATAAGCGGCGGCGACCCGCTCGCCGTACGCCGCTTCGAAGCGGCTGCGCTCGGGCTCGTCGAGCGCCGCGAGCAGCGGGGCCAGCCACGTTCCCTTGGTCCATTCCTTGACCGGGTTCGCGCCGTCCAGCACCTGCAGGTATTCGGTCTCCCAGATGTCGAGCGAGGCCGCGCGCGGCGCCAGCATGTCGTAGTAGACGGCGGGCTCGGCGACCGGCGACGGCCGCAGCAGCGGTTCGAGCGTCGCCCGCCACGGCCCGCCGAGCGCCGTCTCGGTGATCAGCGTATGCGACGGCGCGGCGAAATTGCGCGGTATCTGCACCGCGAGCACGCCGCCCGGCTTGAGGCATGTCAGCAATTCCGCCATCAGTTCGGCGTGGCCGTCGAGCCAATGCAGCGCCGCGTTCGAATAGATGATGTCGGCCGGCCGGCTCGGCCGCCAGCTCGCGAGGTCGGCCTGCTGCCACTCGATGCCGGGGTTTTCGGCGGCCGCCTTCGCCAGCATCTCGGCCGACGAATCGACGCCGACGATTTGCGCGTTGGGCCAGCGCGCCGCGATCAGCCGCGTGACATTGCCGGCGCCGGCCCCGAGGTCGTACACGACACCAGGGGCCTCGACATCGATCCGCTGCAGCAGATCGAGCGCCGGACGCAATCGCGGCCCTGCGAATTTGAGGTATTGGGCGGGATCCCAAGCCATCGAAGCGGGTCTCCAGAGAGAGTTCAGGCCGGGTCGAACGCCGACAGGCCGGTGCGCAGCCGCCAGCGATGCGGCTTGATTCCGGCGCGTTCGAGCAAATCGCCGAGCTGCCAGCCGATCAGGCTGCGCCGCGCCAGGGCGGCGGCGGTCCACGGATCGAACCCGGCCCACGGCACAAACGGGCTGCGCCTTCCATACGCCCAGATTTCGACGCGCAGCGAGCGGCCCGCGCTCGGGCCCCGCGCGTGGAAGCCGAACGTGTCGGCAACGACCAGCGTGTTCGCCGGCACCGCGAAGATTCGCGGCTCGGGCAGCCCCAGGTCGCGCAACTCGTCGCGATCGATGCGGAATGATCCCTGCCGGATTTCGGCATTCGCCGAATCGCGCGCGGCGAGGCTCATGCGGCGCTCCCAGGCGAGCCGCTGCGGGGTCAAACGGTGCGAGCCGGGCACATAAGTGAATGGGCCGGCGTCCGCCGCGACATCGGTCAGGAACAGCCATGCCTTGACGGAGGGGTGGAACGTGTCGGCGTGCAGCCCGGTCTGCGGATCGGGCAGGCCGTCGCAGGCATGCCGCGACAGGCTTTGGATCCACACGACCGGCTCGGCGTCGCGGCTGCCGACATAGCGGATCAAGCCGCGCCATTCCGGCGAGCGCAGGACACCGGCCAGCGCCGGCAGGGCTGCCAGGGTGCGCGGATCGAGCGCGATCTTGCGCATGATCGTGTCGCCCTCGGCGATCTCGCGCAGCGGCCCGCGATACGCCCCGACCTGACGGCGCAGCTCGGCGAAAGCCTGTTGCGGCAGGAAATCGCGCCTGACGACGAAGCCGTCGCGTGCGAAATCGGCGCGATCCACGGCCGAGACGAGGCGGTCAAGGCGGCAGCGGCGGCGCGCGGCCAAATCGTGCGCTAGCTGCACGCGCGCTTCATGCAGCCCGCGCTGGTTGAGCCGGCGGCTGCCGATCACGCCGTTGCGCTCGAACGATTTCGTCCCGGTCAGAAGCTGCGCGGTCCACCACGGCACCAGCGCGGCGCGCCCTACCTGCGTCAGCATAGCTTGCCCGGTGCGCGGAGCCGCGTTCGTCATGCCGGCGAGAATAGCATCGGCGCAGAAATCCTGCGAGATTGCTGCGCAACGTGTTGCTGAGCGTCAAGTTGCCGGATCGGCCTCTTGCGAGGTGTTCCAAAACCGGACAGATCACCCGCGACAAACTCCGGACGCATCACGCGGCTACCCGCAAGCGGGATCGCGTTGCGCCGCACGCCGCCTCTCGCTATCCTGCGAGCCACGCCAGGAAGACCGGATCGGAGCGTAGCGCAGCCTGGTAGCGCATCAGCATGGGGTGCTGAGGGTCGTGAGTTCGAATCTCACCGCTCCGACCACTTCTCCGGCGGGACCCACATGCGCCGCAGCGCCGGCGAACTGGTCGAGAAAAAAGCGATGGCCCGACCGGAATCCGATCTCGAACCGTGGCAATGGCCGGAGGAGCACTGGCGCCGGCTGGTCGACCGGGTGCGCGCCGGGCGGACGCTGCGGCCGCGCGAATGGCCGGGCGGCGCGCGTTGCGCGGTCGCGCTGTCGTTCGACAGCGATCATGAAACCAGCGACCTGCGTGACGGCGGCAAGTCGATCGGGCGGCTGTCCTGGGGACAGTACGGTGCCCGGGTCGCCGTCCCGCGTATCCTGACCCTGCTTGAGCGCCACGGCGTCAAGGCGAGTTTCTACGTCCCTGCGGTGACCGCGCTGATCCACCCCGACGAGCAGCGCCGCATCGTCGCCGAAGGGCATGAAATCGGCATTCACGGCTGGATTTACGAGCTGAACTCGGTCTTGCCGCACGACGACGAGCGCGAATTGATGCTGCGTTCGGCCGACACGCTCGAAAAGATCTGCGGCACGAGGCCGGTTGGCATGCGCACGCCGTCCTGGGATTTCAGCTGGAGCACGCTGGCGATCGCCGCCGAAATGGGGCTGTTCTACGATTCCTCGCTGATGTCGGATGAGGATTGCTACGAATTGCTGCTCGACGGCAATCCCTGCGGGGTCATCGAACTCCCGGTCGAATGGGTGCGTGACGACGCGGTCTATTTCATGATGAACCGGTTTTCGGCGCTGCGCCCGTACACTCCCCCCGCGGACGTGTTCGACATCTTCCGGCGCGAGTTCGAGGCGGCCTACGACGAGGGCGGGCTGTTCCAGCTGACGATGCACCCGCACGTGATCGGATACCGCTCGCGCATCTGGATCCTCGACGAGCTGATCCGGCTAGCGCGGGCACGCCCGGGCGTCTGGTTCGGGACGCATGCCGAGGTCGCCCGCTGGGCCAGGGAGCACGCCGGATAGCGACCGCCGGCCAGACGAAAACTAGCTATCGCAAATCGACATGGCTTGGCTGCTCGGCCGCGACGCGGCGGGACCGGGAGGCCGCCTTGACGCCGGTTTCGCCGCTCCCCTAATGTCTGTACCGCATTTGATAGAGGATACGGAATGAAGCCGACGCCGGTCAGCGACAGCAGCTTCGATGCGGTGGTGCTCCGCGCCAGCGAGCCGGTGCTCGTCGATTTCTGGGCCGAGTGGTGCGGCCCGTGCAAGATGATCGCGCCATTTCTCGACGATCTGGCTACGGAGATGGAAGGCCGGGTCACCGTCGCCAAGGTCAACATCGACGAGAACCCGCAGACGCCGCGCAAATACGGGGTACGCGGCATCCCGACAATGATGCTGTTCAAGGGCGGCCAGGTCGCCGCCACCAAGATCGGCGCGCTGCCGAAGAGCAAGCTAAAGGAGTGGGTCGAGTTAGTGCTGTAGCCGTGGCGCAACGTCGGTGCCCGCACAGCGCGTCCCGCTCGTATTGCACGGCAAAAGTGATGCCTGCGATCGCAGCGGGGTTGTGATCACCACGACGACATCCGTCAAGCCCTGTGCCGGAGCACGCCGGGATTTTGGTATTTCTATTTAGGAAGCGGCGCGAATTGGATCGCGGCTTACGCGGCTGTCGCAGTGATTTGAATCAACATCATTAAAATCGTCCCGGTTGATTAAACCCGGGGCGCTTGTGACGAACCTGCCTCGCGGGCGTTTTCAAGAAACGTCGGTCAAAACCGCGGGTAATGTCTGGGAGGTCCGCCTGATGAGCCAAGCCGTCGAAGCGCTTGTTCCGGTCGTTCCATATGAGGAGCTCAGCCCGGCCTTTCAGACACGCTCCCGGGCGGCACGCGAGCGCCTCGGTGTGCAGATCAACAGCGTGCATGCCTGTGCTCACGCAGAGGCATTGGGGGGTGCGGCGCGCGACTTTCTGTCGTCGGCGATGACACTCGGGTCGCTATCGCGCGAGATGCGCCTGTTGGTCCGCCTCGCCGTATCGAATGCGAACCAATGCCGCTACTGCACCGCCCATCAGACGCACCAGCTGATCGGCCTCGGCATCGCGGCGCCGAAGATCGCCGCCGTCGGTCATCCCGAGAGCGGTGCGCTCAGTTCGCGCGAGCGGGCCGCGGTGCGTTTCGCGCAGGCAATGACGATCGATGCCGGCGACATTCCGGACGAGGTCGCGACCGAGTTCACCGAACAGTTCACGCCGCAGGAGCGGGTCGAGATCGTCATCGTGGCCAGCGCGATGGGCATGCTGAACAAGATCAACGACTCGCTGCGCGTGCCGCTCGAGTCGGAGTTCGAGCGGCTGGTCGGCTGAAACCAGGCCGGCGCCCCTGGAGTAATATCGGAAGCTTCGATCCCTGCCCCTCATCTATGGACGGCCACGGTACCGCAACCGGCTTGTGGCGGTCGGGCGTGTTGGTCTGGACCAGTCATGTATCCGGCCTATTGGAACCGGTCGATGACAGCTCGCCGCGATGAGTTGCGCGGATTGGCTCCAAGCATGGCCGGCTTGTCCGCTCATCCGCGGCTGAATGCCGAGATTGCCCCGGGCGCTTGGTTGGCCGATCAAATCCGGCCATGACGACTTTTTTGAACGCGGGCCGGAGCGCCGCTACTCCCGCATAATCTGCTGTTTGGCCCTCTCGGCGAAGTGCTTCAGCTCAAATTCAACCTGGGCCGGCGTGCAGCTCTGGCCCTTGGCGTTCAGGTCGACGCAGACCTTCTCGACAACGTGGTGATCGCCGCCGGCAAACTCGGCCTCGACGATCTCCTGGGCATAGGCCTGCGCCGCCTCGCCGGCGAGACCCATCCGTTCGGCGGCCCACAGCCCGAGCAGCCAATTGCGGCGGGTCTTGACCTTGAACTGCAGTTCCTGATCGTGCTTGAACTGAGCCTCGAAAGCCCGTTCGCGTTCTTCGAAGGCATCCATAATCGGGACTCCATGCCTCTCGCGCTTTGCGGTAGTCGCGACGATATCACGGCCGCGGCCGCAAACCCGGCGAGAACAGGAAATAGATGTGCACTCTGGTGATCCTGCGAAGGCCCGATCACGATTGGCCGGTCGTGATCGGGGCCAACCGCGACGAGATGATCGAGCGGCCGGCGAGGGCGCCGGGACGACACTGGCCAGACCGGCCGGAGGTTGTCGCCGGTATCGATCTGCTGGCGGGCGGCTCCTGGCTCGGCGTCAACGATTGGGGCGTCGCCGCGGCCGTGCTGAACCGGCATGGCTCGCTTGGTCCCGAGGCTGGATTGCGCTCGCGCGGCGAACTCGTGCTCGAAGCGCTCGACCACGCCGACGCGGTCGACGCCGCCGCGGCGCTGTCCGATCTCGACCCGGCCGCCTATCGCAGCTTCAACCTGATCGTCGCCGACAACCGCGATGCGTTCTGGCTGCGCCACACCGGGCCGGGGCGGAACGAAACCGGGCGGATCGAGGCGCATCCGGTGCCGGACGGGCTGTCAATCATCGCCGCCGGCGATCTCGACGAGCTGATGACGCCGCGGCTGCGCCTCGCGCGCCCCCGCTTCGCCGCCGCCGGGCCGCCCGACCCCGATACTGGGGACTGGACGGCATGGCAGGATCTTCTGAGCGACGACACCGTGCCGCCGGGCGAGCCGGAGGAAGCGGCACTGCGGTTTCGCACGCCGCGCGGTTTCGCCACCGTGTCGAGTTCGCTGATCGCGCTGCCGGCGGCGCCGTCGCCGGAACGGCGCACGGTCTTCCGCCATGCCGGCTGGCTGCCGGAGCCGGGCCCGTGGCGCAATGTGGATTTGTATTGAGACCCCCAACAGGAACTGGCGATGAAAGCGCGCGTGCATGTCAGTCTCAAACCCGGCGTGCTCGACCCGCAGGGCAAGGCGATCGGCAATGCGCTGCAGGCGCTGGGTTTCGGCGGCATCGGCGAGGTCCGCCAGGGCAAGCTGATCGAACTCGAACTGGCCGATGCCGATCCCGCCGCGGCGCGCGCCCGGGTCGAGGAGATGTGCCGCCAGCTGCTCGCCAACCCGGTGATCGAGAACTATACGATCGAGATCGGCTGAAGGCGGTGGTTGTTGTTCAGAATGGATAGTCATTGCGAGCAGCGCGAAGCACGCTCGATGGACAGCACGCAGGTCGCACGAGAATGCTTCGTCGCTTTGCTCCTCGCAATGACGGCATGCGCTTGGTGTTCCGCCGGCGATGCTGCGCAGCAGGAATGCGTGCGGATCCCGGTCGTGCTGTGGGGCGACGGCAGGCACGACGACACGGCGGCGCTGAACGCGTGGCTGCGCGGCCATGACGCGATCTGGGCCGATACCGGAACCCCGGTCGGGCGCGGCGATCGGAGGCCGGAGTTTTCGCTTGTCGTCGGCGATCTATGTCAATGCCGGGACCGGCCGGATATTGCGCGACTTCCGCATGGAATGGCCGGAGCGCGGCGAGGTAGTGACCGGCGGCACGATCGAGGCGGGCCATGATCCCGACGCGGCGCCGGTTCAGACCGGGGTGACGATCACCGGCGGCGACCCGGGGGAAGGCGTGCCGTTCGACGTGCCCGATAGCGAACCGGCACCGGCAAGCCCAGACGCGAGCTGCGCGATTTCCTGAGGCTTCGGCGGACCCGCTTGAAGCGCTGTCCTGGGCTGCGTATGTGACCGGCGAAACCGCCGCCCCGGATCCCCGACAAGCTCGCCCGGAACCATATGAAGGCCGCGATCGTCATTTTTCCCGGCTCCAACCGCGAGCACGATGTCGCGCTCGCCTGGAAGCGCGCGACCGGCACCGAGCCGGCGCGCGTATGGCACCGCGACGCGGAACTGCCCGATGCGGACCTGATCATCCTGCCCGGCGGGTTCGCCTATGGCGACTATCTGCGCTGCGGCGCGATGGCGGCGCACTCGCCGGTCATGCGCGAGGTCAAGGCGCGCGCCGAGCGCGGCATCCCGGTGCTCGGCATCTGCAACGGCTTCCAGATCCTGTGCGAGGCCGGGATGCTGCCCGGGCGCGTTATTGCCGAACCGCTCGCTCGCGTTCACCTGCAAGGACGTGCATCTGCGCGTCGAGAACAACCAGACGATCTTCACCTGCGGCTATGCCGCCGGCCAGACGATCCGCGTGCCGGTGGCGCATCACGACGGCGCCTACACGGCCGACCCGGACATGCTCGACCGGCTGGAGGGCGAGGGCCGCGTCGCGTTCCGCTATTGCGGCGCCTCGGGCGGGTTGTCGGACGCAGACAATTTCAACGGCTCGGCGCGCGCGATCGCCGGCGTTTTCAACGACAGCCGCACCGTATTGGGGCTGATGCCGCACCCGGAAAACGCGACCGACCCGCTCCTCGGGCGGCACCGACGGGTGCGCGTTTTTCGCGGGGCTGGCTGGGGCGCTGGTGAGTTGAGGCGGTGACCGGCAGCAACGTCACCCCCGAACTCGCGGCCGAGCACGGGCTCAGCGGCGGAGGAATTCGCCCGCGCCTGCGCAATCCTCGGGCGCACGCCGAACCTGACCGAGCTCGGCATCTTCTCGGTGATGTGGAGCGAGCATTGCTCGTACAAATCGTCGAAGGTGTGGCTGCGGAAACTGCCGACAACGGGGCCGCGGGTGATCTGCGGGCCGGGCGAGAATGCCGGGGTCGTCGATATCGGCGACGGCGATGCGGTCGTCTTCAAGATCGAGAGCCACAATCACCCGTCGTTCATCGAGCCGTATCAGGGCGCGGCGACCGGGGTCGGCGGCATCCTGCGCGACGTGTTCACGATGGGCGCGCGGCCGGTCGCGCTGCTTGAATTCGCTGCGCTTCGGCAGCCCGGACCATCCGCTGACCCGGCATCTGGTCTCCGGGGTCGTGGCCGGGATCGGCGGCTACGGCAATTGCGTCGGCGTGCCGACGGTCGGCGGCGAGTGCCAGTTCCACCCGGCCTATAACGGCAACATCCTGGTCAACGCGATGTGCGTCGGCCTCGCGCGCGCCGACCGCATCTTCTATTCGGCCGCCGCCGGGCCCGGCAATCTCGTGATCTATGTCGGCGCCAAGACCGGGCGCGACGGCATCCACGGCGCGACGATGGCCTCGGCCGAATTCTCCGAGGACGCCGCCGAGAAGCGTCCGACGGTGCAGGTCGGCGACCCGTTCACCGAGAAGCTGCTTGATCGAGGCCTGCCTCGAACTGATGCAGACGGACGCGATTGTCGCGATCCAGGACATGGGCGCGGCCGGGCTGACCTCGTCCTCGGTCGAGATGGCCGGCAAGGGCGGGCTCGGCATCGACCTCGATCTCGACCGCGTGCCGGTGCGCGAAGCCGGCATGACCCCCTACGAGATCATGCTCAGCGAGAGCCAGGAGCGCATGCTGATGATCCTGGCGCCGGGCACGCGAGGACGCGGCGCGCCGGGTTTTCGACAAATGGGAGCTGGATTTCGCGGTGATCGGCCGGGTCACCGAGACCGGGCGCCTCGTGCTGCGCATGCATGGCGAGACCGCGGCCGACATCCCGGTCGGGCCGCTCGTCACCGAGGCGCCGGTTTACGAGCGGCCCTGGGTGCGGCGCGACCCGCGAGCCGGACATCGACCCGGCCTCGCTGCCCGAGCGCGACCCGATCGCGTGCCTCGAAAAGCTGATCGCCTGCCCCGACCTCGCCTCGAAGCGCTGGATCTGGGAGCAGTACGACCATCTCGTGCAGGGCAACACGGTCAAGCGGCCCGGCGGCGACGCGCGCGGTGATCCGGGTCGGCGACGGCCCGGCAAGGCGCTGGCGCTGGCGACCGACTGCACGCCGCGCTACTGCCGCGCCGACCCGGTACGCGGCGGCATGCAGGCGGTCGCGGAAAACTGGCGCAACCTGACCGCGGTCGGCGCGCTGCCGCTGGCGCTGACCGACAACATGAATTTCGGCAATCCCGAAAAGCCCGAGATCATGGGCGAGTTCGCCGGCTGTGTCGAAGGCATGCGCGAGGCGTGTCTGGCGCTCGACTACCCGGTCGTCTCGGGCAACGTGTCGCTCTACAACGAGACGAGCGGCAACGCGATCTGGCCCACCCCGGTGATCGGCGGCGTCGGGCTGATCGCCGATGCCGGCCGCGCCGTCGATCTCGCCCTCAAACGAGAGGGCAACGCGCTGCTGCTGTCGGCGCGACAGCATCCGGGCCATTTCGGCGCCTCGCTGTATCTGCGCGAGATCGAGGGACGGGAGGACGGCGCGCCGCCGCCGGTCGATCTCGCCGCCGAACGCCGCAACGGCGATTTCGTGCGCGACCTGATCGGGCGCGGGCTGGTCGCGTCCTGTCACGACGTTTCCGATGGCGGCCTCTTTGTGGCGCTCGCCGAGATGGCGATGGCCGGCGGATCGGGCGTGATGCTCGACCCGCTGCCGCCCGCGCACCTCGGCGACAGGCGTGGTTGTTCGGCGAGGATCAGGCGCGCTATCTGGTTGAGACCGCCGACTCTGAGGCCGTGTTGAGCGCGGCGCTGGAGGCCGGCGTGCCGATCCGGCGCATAGGCACGGTCGGCGGGGCCGCGTTGACACTACCCGACGGCAATGCCATATCGGTCGCGCAACTCAAGGCCGCGCACGAGGCTTGGCTGCCGGGCTACATGAACCAGGGCTGACTGCACCAAGGTTGATCGGGAGCGGGCGATGGCGATGGATGCGGCGGAAATCGAGCGGCTGATCAAGGACGGCCCTGCCGGACGCTCAGGTCACGATCGAGGATCTGCGCGGCGACGGCGATCACTATGCGGCGCATGTCGTCTCCAGCGCGTTTCGCGGCAAGAGCCGGGTGCAGCAGCATCAGCTTGTGTACCAGGCGCTCGGGACCCGCATGGGCGGCCAGCTGCACGCGCTGGCGCTGCAGACGAGCGCGCCGCAGGATTGATTTTCACCAGGACGACCACCGACAGCGCTGCGGCCAGGGCCGCATGCCCAGCACAAAGGACCGACAGATGGACACCACCGTACAAGACCGCATCCGCCAACAGGTGACCGAGGCTCCGGTCGTGCTGTTCATGAAAGGCACGCCGGTGTTCCCGCAATGCGGCTTTTCGGCGGCGGTGGTGCAGATCCTCAGCCATATGGGGATCAAGTTCAAAGGCATCGACGTGCTGTCCGACCCGTCGGTGCGCCAGGGCATCAAGGAATATTCGAGCTGGCCGACGATCCCGCAGCTCTATGTCAAGGGCGAGTTCATCGGCGGCTGCGACATCATCCGCGAGATGTTCGAGACCGGCGAATTGAAGCAGCTGTTCGAGGAAAAGGGCGTCCCGGTCCGCGCCTGATCCGGTCATCCACCATCGAGGTCGTCATCCCGGCCGTTCGCCGGGCATGACGCGGTTGTGCTGGGCAGGCAGGCTTTCAGCCTTGCCTTCCGAGGTGGTCTTTGCTATATTCTGCCGCTCCCCTTGCCGGCTTTTTCGGGAGCCGGCTCGACCCGGCATGCGCGTGCGCTCCGGGTCACGACAGCCACAAGGGATCGAGGTAGATGCCGCTTTACGAGAACGTGTTCATCGCGCGCCAGGATATTTCCGGCGCCCAGGTCGATCAGCTCGCCGACGGCTTTACGCAGCTGATCGCCGAGCAGGGCGGCGAGGTCAAAAAGCGCGAATACTGGGGCCTGCGCAACCTCACCTACCGCATGAACAAGAACCGCAAGGGCCATTACGTCCTGTTCAACATCGAGGCGCCGGCCCCGGCGATCGCCGAGCTCGAGCGGACGATGCGGATCAGCGAGGATGTGCTGCGCTATCTGACGCTGCGCGTCGACAAGTTCGACGAGGCGCCCTCGGCGATCATGCAGAGCCGCGGCAGCCGCGAGGACCGGCCGCGCCGCGATCGCGACCGCTATGGCGAGCCGCGCGAGAGCCGCGACGTCGGCGAGGGGCGCGATGGCGGCGATCGGAGCGGCGGCGAGCGGCCGCGGGCCGAGACCCCCTCTCCCGCCGCACGCCGCGCCGAACCGGTGGAGGCGTAAATGGAAAGCACAGGATCGGGACCGGGGCGCGGTGGCGGCGGCGGCGGCGGCGGCGCGTTTGCCCGCCGGCCGTTCTTCCGGCGGCGCAAATCCTGCCCGTTCTCGGGGCCGAACGCACCGAAGATCGATTACAAGGACATTCGCCTGCTGCAGCGCTTCGTCTCCGAGCGCGGCAAGATCGTGCCGAGCCGCATCACGGCGGTCTCGACGCAGCGGCAGCGCGAGCTGGCGCGGGCGATCAAGCGGGCGCGCTATCTCGGTCTGCTTCCCTACATGGTGAAGTAAGCTGCCGGCGACCCGGTCCGGCGGCGCTCAGGGCGACAAATCACAGAGGCGGAGCGGATGATGGGCCGCCTTTCTCCGGCGGTGGGTGCCGTCTTCGGTCTCGCGGCCGGGCTGATGTATGTCGGGCGTCATGCTCGGCACGCCCGGCGCGCTGATCCTGGTTTATCTGACGCAGCTGCCGCTCTTTGCCGCCGGGCTGTGGCTCGGAGTCGGCGCGGCGGTTGCCGCCGGCGTCACCGGCTCGCTGGTCCTTCTGGCCGTCAGCGATCTGCTCGGCGCGGCGCTGTTCGCGGCGCTCAATGCGGTGCCGGTCGCGCTGCTGGTGCGGCAGGCGCTGCTGGCCCGCCCGCGCGCCGACGGCGACCTATGCCTGGTATCCGCCAGGCCTGTTGACGGCGTGGCTGACCGGCTACGCGCTGGCCGGGATTGGCGCGGCGATGCTGCTGCTGGGCGGTCCGGAGGCGATGCACGAGTCGCTGCGCGGCGTGCTCGCCGTGGTTCTCGATCGCATGTACGGCACCGAGCTGCCGAACCGCGACGAGGTCGCCTCCACCCTCGCCTCGATCATCCCGGGGATCGTCGCGGCATCGTGGATGGTAACGGCGGTCGTCAACGCGGCGCTGGCGCAGGGCGTGCTCGCCCGGTTTTCCGCGAATTGGCGTCCGTCGCCAAGCCTGGTCGCGCTCGAGCTGCCGATCTGGCTGCATATCGCGCTCGGAGTCACGGCAGCGGCCGTCGTCTTTGGCGGCGCGGCGCGTTTCATCGGCATCAACGCGATGATCGCGCTGTCGGTCGCGTTCTGCCTCGGCGGGCTCGGCGTGCTGCATGCGGCGGCGCGACGGCTGTCGCATCCGACGATGGTGCTGGTCTGTTTCTATACGACGGCGGCCCTGTTCGGCTGGCCGTTTCTGGTGGTGGCCGTCTTGGGGCTGCTCGAAATCTGGCTCGGGCTGCGCCGCCGCCTCGCCCCGCAAGGAGTAGCAATATCGATGGTTGATCTCATTCTGCTCGAACGCGTCGAAAAGCTCGGCCAGATGGGGCAGGTCGTCAAAGTCAAGCCGGGTTACGCGCGCAACTACCTGTTGCCGCAAAAAAAGGCGATGCGCGCGACAAAGGAGAACATGGCCTATTTCGAGACGCAGCGGGCGCAGCTCGAAGCCAACAATCTGCAGCGCAAATCCGACGCCACGGTAATCGCGGAAGACAATGGAAGGCCTTACGGTCGTCGTGATCCGCCAGGCCGGCGAAAGCGGCCAGCTCTACGGCTCGGTCGCGGTGCGCGACATCGCCGAGGCGATCACCGCGGCGGGATACACGGTCGGCAAGCAGCAGATCGTGCTCGACCGGCCGATCAAGACAATCGGCATGCATCCGGTACGCGTCATGCTGCACCCGGAGGTCGGCGTCACGGTGACGGCCAATGTCGCGCAGTCCGAGGAAGGCGCGCGCATGCAGGCCGCCGGCATCGACCCGACCCGGCAGATCGAGGAAGAGGAAGAGGCCGCCCGCGCCGAGGCGCAAGCCGCCTGGGCCGCGGCACAGGACGAGGGCGAGCGCCCGGCGATAAACTCGGAACGGGAGCCGGCGATGAGCGATGCAGCCGAAGCGGTGCGCGGCACCGGGGTCGGATCGACAGCCGGATACCGGTCCTCGACATTGGGCCGGTGCTGGAAGGCAAGCGCGGCGCCTGCGCCGCACTCGCCCGACGCGGTGGCGCGGACCTGCGAGGACACCGGGTTTCTCGTCGTCGCCAATCACGGCATCGCGCCGCAACTCGTCGAAAACACGTTTTCGCAGGCGGCGCGCTTTTTCGCCCTCCCGACCGAGCGCAAACTCGCGCTGAAGATCGGGCAGTACAATATCGGCTATCTGCCGTTCGGCGGGCAGACCGTGCGGCACTCGCCGGTAAACCGCAACACCAGGCCGAATTTCAGCGAATCGTTCTACATCACGCGCGACCGCGCCCCCGATCACCCCGACATCGTCAACAACAAACCGCTGATCGGGCTGAACCGCTGGCCCTCGGACATGCCCGAGTTCCGCGCCGCGACGGTCGCCTATTTCAACGCGATGGAAGCGATGACGCGGCGCCTCGTGCCGGTTTTCGCGGCCGCGCTCGACCTGCCGGAGGATTATTTCGCGGCGGCGTTCGCCGAGCCGCATTGCACGTTGCGGCTGATCCACTACCCGCCGCAGCCCGATCCCGGCGACAACGAATTCGGCTTCGCGCCGCATACCGACAACAATTTCATCACGTTTCTCGCCCAATCGGCGCTGCCCGGGCTTGAAGTGCGCACCGCCGAGGGCGAATGGATCCGGCCGCCCGCCGTGCCGGGCACGTTTGTCGTCAATACCGGCGCGATGCTCGGGCGCTATTCGAACGACCGTTTCAAGCCGACGCCGCATCGCGTGATCAACCGCAACGACCGCTCGCGCTACGCGATCCCGTTCTTTCTCGGGCCAAACCACGACGCCGAGATCGCCTGCGTCCCGAGCTGCGTCGGACCCGGCAACCCGCCGCGCTACGAGCCGACGACCTACGGCGCGTTTTCCGCGCGGCTTTTGACGCTGAATTTCGCCCACCGCCAAGACGGCGGCGACGCCGAATACGCCGGCTGATTTTCGCAGCTCACTCAGCGGGTCCGCGCGCCGCGGTCCCTTCGGGCAACGTGCGCACTGCGGCGGACATCCGCGGGCGGCGTACGGCACTCGACAGCCGGCTGAGGCTCGCCAACACGCCGGCGCCGGCGAAACCGGCCGCCACCAGGATTGCGGCGGTGGCGCCGTGCGTGCCGCCGGAAGCGCCGAAGACCAGCGCGACCAGCGCCGCGCCGATCGACTGCCCGAGCAGCCGCGACGTGCCCTGGATCGCGCCGGCGCCGCCGCTGCGCTCGCGCGGGGCGCTGGTCACGATCGCGCGGTTGTTCGGCGACTGGAAGAAGCCGAACCCGAGCCCGCAAACCGCGACGCGCCACAGCACGTCCGGCGATCGCCGGATCGGCCGGCAGCAGCGCCAGCAGCACGAAGCCGCCGGCCAGGATCGACAAGCCGATACCGCCGAGAATGCCGGCCGGATAGCGGTCGGCCAGCGTGCCGGCGATCGGCGCCATGATCGCGGTCATCACGGCCCACGGCGTCATCATCAGCCCGGTCGTGACGGCGGAGGCGCCGAGCACGTCGTGGAAATAGAACGGCAGCGACACGAACGCGATGCCCTGCGCGATAAAGCTGCACACCGACGTCGTGACCGACAGCGCGAAGATCGGCCGCCGGAACAGATCGACCGGCAAGAGCGGCATCGGCTGGTTGAGCTGTCGCCGCACCAGCAGATAGCCGGTCGCCAGCGCCCCCGCGAATTCGCCAGCCAGCGGCAGCGCCGACTGGCCGTGTCCGACGCCGGTGATGCCGCCGATCAGACACATGAACATCAGCGCGCACAGCACCGCGCTCCACACGTCGAAGCGATGCTCGCTCGGTTTCGTGGACGGCAGCAGCCGCATCGCCAGGATGAACGTCACGACCCCGATCGGCACATTGACCGCGAACAGAAACGGCCATGGGGCGACCGCCAGGATCGCGCCGGCGATGCTCGGGCCGGATGCGGCCGATACCGAGACGACCAGCGACACCATGCCGATCGCGCGCCCGAGCTGGCGGCGCGGATAGGTGTAGCGGACCAGCGCGGTGTTGACGCTCATCAGCCCGGCGGCGCCGAGCCCCTGCAGGCCGCGGCCGAGGATCAGCATGTCCAGCGAGCCCGCCGTCGCGCTGATCAACGTCGCCGCCGTATAGAGCACCAGGCCGAAGCGGTAGACGCGGCGATATCCGAAAATGTCGCCGAGCGAGGCGAACGGCAGCAGCGAGACCAGCACCGCGAGCTGATAGGCGTTGACCACCCAGATCGCATCGGCCGCATCGGCGTGCAGATCCTTCGCGATGACCGGCAGCGCGACATTGACGATCGCGGTGTCGAGAACCGACATCGCCAGGCCGACCATCAAGGTCAGCATGCTCCAATAGCGCTGCGGGATCGGAAGCCCGTCTTCGGCGAGGTCTGGAGTAACTGCGGTGGCCGGCGAAGCAGGCATGGCGCGTCAGATAGTGCAGTGCAGCATCGGCCGCCACCGCCGGCGCCGCAACGCTCGTATTCGCCGCGAACGGCGGCCTCGGGATTTGCTAGCCGGGCGGCTGACCCGAGCAGGCGGCGGGCCAGCACGAGATGCGGCTTGTCGATCATCTTGCCGTCGAGCGCCAAGGTGCCGGCGTCCGGGTTGGCCTCGAACAGCGCGACGACGCGCTCGGCCCAGTCGCGCTCGGCGGCGCTGACCGAGAAGGTTTCGTTGATCGCGCCGAGCTGCGCCGGGTGGATCGCCATTTTCGCGGCGAACCCGGAGCGGCGCGCCGCCGTGCATTCGGCCCTGAGACCGGCCTCGTCGCGGAAATCGGTGTAGATCGTGTCGATCGCGACGACATCGGCCGCCGCCGCCGCCAGCAGACACAGCGAGCGCGCCAGTTTGTACGGGCCGTCGTAATCGCCGTCGATCGTGCGGTTGTTGCCGCCGAGACAGGCCGCGAGGTCCTCCGCCCCCCAGGTGATCGCTTCGAGCCGCGGCGACACCCCGCCATAGCCGCCGAGCGCGAACACCGCAGCCGGCGTTTCGGTGGCGATCGCGATGATCCGCGTCGCGCCGACCGGCGCGCCTGATGCCGCCTCGAACGCGGAGAGATAATTGTCGAGCGTGCGCACGTCATCGGGGACGCATTTCGGCAGCAGGATTCCGTCCGGGCGACCAGCCACGGTCGCCGCGAGATCGTCGAGCGCGAGACCGCTCGCCAGCGGATTGACCCTGACATAGCGGCGGATGCGGTCCGGCCCGTGCGCCTCGAGGAATTCGCGGGCGAGCCGGCGCGCGGTCGGGCGGTTGGACGCGGCGACCGAATCCTCGAGGTCGAGGATCAGCGCGTCGGCGCCGGATTCGAGACCGCGCGCGAGCTTGCGCTCGCTATCGGCCGGAACGAACAGCAGCGAGCGCATCGTGGGTTCCTGGGTTAGGTTGCTGGTCATGCCGTATTACGTCTACCTCCTCGCCAGCCGCAAGCATGGGACGCTCTATATCGAGGTCACCAGTGGTTTGGTGCGCCGCATTTATGAACACAAGACCAAAGTGATGGACGGCTTTACGTCGAAGTAGGGAGTGGATCGACTGGTCTGGTTCGAAACGCACGATGATGTGAGTGCGGCGATCCTGCGCGAAAAAGAAATCAAGAAATGGCGGCGTGACTGGAAGATAGCTCTTATCGAGCATGACAACCCAGACTGGCTCGACTTATGGGATGCTGTTATCAAATAGCTCAGTGTCATTCCGGGGCACGCCGGAGGCGTGAACCCGGAACGCAAGAACACGGCCTCTGGAATATGGATTCCGGGTTTCCGCCCTTCGGGCCGCCCCGGAATGACAACTGGCCGCATTACGTCTGGCGTGTTCTCATCAGCGCGGCGCGGCGGCAGATCGCGACCGTGTCGCCGTGCTGGTTGAGGCCGACATGCTCGAATTCGACGATCCCGGCATCCGAGCGCGACCGGCTGCGCCGCACCGACATCACCGTCGTGCGGGCACGGATCGTGTCGCCGTGAAATACCGGCTTCGGAAAACGCACGTCGGTCATGCCGAGATTGGCGACGGTCGTGCCCAGCGTCGTGTCGCCGACGCTGATCCCGATCACCAGACCCGAGCGTAAAAATGCTGTTGACGAGCGGCCGGCCGAATTCGGTCGTTTTCGCGAATTCGGCGTCGAGATGCAGCGGCTGCGGGTTCATCGTCAGCGTCGTGAACAGCACGTTGTCCATCTCGGTGACGGTGCGGGTCAGCGCGTGCTCGAACACCTGGCCCTCGGAAAACTCCTCGAAATAGAGGCCGGCCATCCTCCCCTCCCCTCGCCCTCGCGGTCAGCGTCCCTTGAACACCGGGCGGCGCTTCTCGTTGAACGCGGCGACCGCCTCCTTGTGGTCCTCGGTGAAGGCGCAGCGCGCCTGATGCTCGGCTTCGAGATCGAGCACGGTCTGGAAGCTCTCGGTCTCGGCCGCGAACAGGTTGCGCTTGATGTAGGTCAGCGCGACGCGCGGCCCGTCGGCGATGCGGCGCGCCAGCGCCATCGTCTCGGCCTGCAATTCGTCGTCGGCGACGACCTTGTTGACGATGCCGAGCCGGCCGGCTTCCTCGGCGTCGATGATGTCGGCGGTGAAATAGAGTTCGCGCGCCTTGGCGGTGCCGACCAGCCGGGTCAGGCTCCACGAACCGCCGTAATCGCCGGAATAGCCGATGCGGGCGAAGGCGGTGCCGAAGCGCGCCGACTTGCCGGCGACGCGCAGGTCGCAGGCGAGCGCGAGGCCGAGGCCGGCGCCGGCGACCGGGCCGTTGATCATGCCGATGATGACCTTCGGATGGTTGCGCATCAGCAGCGGCAGCTGATGCGAGCGGCGCAGCCCCTCGGCCCGGTCCTCGATCGTCTGGTCGCTTGCCGCGCGCCTCCATCGTCTTGACGTCGCCGCCGGCGCACCAGCCGCGCCCGGCCCCGGCGATGACGATCGCGCCGCACTCATGGTCAGTCGCGAGCCGTTCGAGCGCCTCCTTGAGCCCCGCCGTCATCGCCGGCGACAGCGCGTTGAGCCGCTCCGGCCGGTTCAGGGTCAGGGTCGTGACGCCGTTTTCGGTGGTTTCGAGCAGGTCGGGCATGTCTCGGTCTCCGTGGCGAGCGATGCGCCCGATCATAGCCGGACGGCGCCGACAGCGAGTAGCGCAAGCTCCAGGCGGTGCGGCAGAAGCCGCGTTCGGCGTCCGCGCCCGCGGCGTTCAGCCCGCCGGACGTGATCCGTCGCATCGGCGCATGGCGCAGCCGCATCCGGCCGGCGTTAGCCGTCGGAGGTAGATTCGCGCGAGGAGAAGATGGAAGCTGGATCTCGGTCGTTCGCGCGAGACGCGGCGTTCTTCGTCGCGCTGATGGCGACAAGCTTTGCGCTGGGCGCCGCCCTGGCGCATGCCTTCGAGCTGCCGAACAAGATGGGCTTGGGACGCGACGAGTATTTCGTCGTCCAGACGATCTATGCCGGGTGGAACCGCCTTGCTTATGTCCTGGCGGTCGAACTGGCCGGAATGCTCGCGCTCATTTTTCTCTACCGTGCCGAGCCGCGCGTTTTCTGGCCCGTCTGTGTCGCTCTCGGAGGCCTTGGTCGGCGCGCAGATCGTCTTTCTGGGTCTGGACCTTCCCGGCCAATCAGGCGACCGCGACTGGACGCACCAGCCCGCGAATTGGGAAGCGCTGCGGGTCCACTGGGAATATTCGCATCTGGCCGGGGCCGGGTTCCAGACGATCGCAATGGCGGCTCTGATTGTCGCGGCCTGCGGCGCGGTCGCGACGCGAGCTTTAGCATCGACGATCCGATTCCGGCATCATGGCGCGCTCGGGGTTCGAGGATCAGATCGAGAAGGCATGGAAACGATTCGCGTCGTCTGCGCGCATGACTGCCCGGACATGTGCTCGCTGCTCGCCGACGTCGAGAGCGGCCGCGTGCTGCGCGTGCGCGGCGACCCGGAGCAGCCGTTCACCGCCGGGTTCGCCTGCGCCAAGGTCAATCGCGACGCCGATCTCGTGCATTCGCCCGAGCGCATCCAGCACGCCGCTGCGCCGCATCGGCGCCAAGGGCGAGGGCCGCTTCGCGCCGATCACCTGGGACGCGGCGCTCGACGAGATCACCGTCGCGCTGGCAGCGGATCATCGCGGAGTCGGGGCCGCTGGCGCTGCTCGGCTACGCCTACAGCGCGCATCAGGGGCAGATGAACCGCGGGCTGATGCTCGGCCTGTTCCATGCGCTCGGCACCAGCCGGCTGATCGCCGGGACGGTGTGCGACACGTGCTGCGAGGAAGCCTGGAACGTGACCGTCGGCCCGGTCGGCGGCGCCGACCCGGAAGCGGTCGAGGACAGCGACCTGATCGTCGCCTGGGGCGCCGATCTCGTTGCCACCAACGTGCATTTCTGGGCCAAGGCCGAAGCGGCGCGGCGGCGCGGCGTCGAGATCGTCGTCATCGATCCGCGCAAGAGCCGCACCGCGCGGCAGGCCGACCGGCATCTGCAGATCCGCATCGGCACCGACGCGGCGCTGGCGCTCGGGGTCATGCACATCCTGGCGCGTGACGGCCTGGTCGACCGCGACTACATCGCGGCGCACACGACCGGCTTCGACCGGCTCGAAGCCGAGGTGCTGCCGCGGTTCCCGCCGGCGCGCGTCGCCGAGATCACCGGCCTCGCCGAGGCCGATATCGAGGGTTTTGCGCACGCTCTACGGCGCCGCGAAGCGGTCGTTCATCCGGCTCGGCGAGGGCATGACGCGGCTGGCGCGCGGCGGCGAGGCGCTGCGCGCGGTGGCGCTTGCTGCCCGGCGTCACCGGCGCCTACGGCCGGCGCGGCGGCGGCGCGCTGCTGCTGACGGCGGCGTCGTGCGAGCTGAATTACGGCGCGCTGCGGCGGCCGTCCGGACCGGCCGAGACCCGCCTCGTCAACCATTCGCGGCTCGGCGACGCGCTGCTCAACCATGACCGACCCGCCGCTGCGCGGCGCTGTTCGTCGCGGCCAACAATCCGGCCGTGACCTGCCCCGATGCCGGCAAGGTGCGCCGGGGCCTGCATGCGCGAGGATCTGTTCACGGTCGTGCACGACCCGTTTCTGTCGGTGACGGCGCGCTATGCCGATATCGTGCTGCCCGCGACGACCTATCTCGAAACCGAGGATTTCTACCGCGCCTACGGCACGTATTGGATGCAGTACGGGCGGGCCGCGGTGCCGCCGCAGGGCGAGGCGTGGTCGAATTTGCGGCTGGCGCAGGAATTGGCGCGCCGCATGGGGCTGAGCGACCCGGTGTTCCGCATGTCCGAGGCAGAGCTGCTGGCGACGCTGTTCGACGGCGCCAAGGGCGACGTCGCCGGGACCGATCTCGACGCGCTGCGCTCGGGCCGGCCGATGCGCTACGCCGCAGCCGGACGGCACAGGAGTTCCGGACGCCTTCGGGCCGGCTCGAATTCTATTCGGAACAACTGGCCGCGGCCGGGCTTGGCGCCGATGCCCGACTGGCGGCCCGACCCCGAGGAGGAGCGCGATGCGGCGCGCTGGCCGCTGCGCCTGTTGACCGCGCCCGGCTATTTCCAGGCGCACACGGCCTATTCCGGGGTCGAGTTCCTGCGCCGCCGCGAGGGGCCGCCGTGCTGTATCCTGCACCCGGACGAAGCGGCGCGGCGCGGCCTTGCCGACGGCGCCAAGGTGCGGCTGTTCAACGAGCGCGGCGCGGTCGGGCTCGTGCTGCGGGTCAGCGACGAGGTGCTTGCCCGGGGTCGTGCTGGTGCCGGGGCAGCGGCCCGACGGCGAGGCGCTGGAGGGCACGATCAACCTCTTGTGCTCCGACCGCTACACCGATATCGGCGACGGCGCGACGTACCAGAGCACGTTCCTCGATGTCGCGGCGTGGTGAGGCGGCGGCGAAGGAAAATTCCCTGCTAGCAGGGAATTTTCTCGTCGGGGGGTCGGCCTGTGCCGAATTTCCAAGAAAATAGATACTTGGGGCGATTTTCCCGGCGCAGGAAACAGGGAATTCGGCGGACCCGAACAGGGAGCCGCGGTAGCCAAACAGGGAAGCGCGGCAGCCGAACAGGGAACTGAATGAATGCATTCCCCGCGCCTTTCCGCGGGTCAACGAGGGCGCAGTATGCAACCCGATTGCGGCAATTTTCGCGGCGTTGGCTGACGGCTTTTCCGCCCGCTTCAGCCCGTCTCCCGAGGTGACGCGAGCGAAAACCTATGAGCCCGCGACCGCTTCTTCGTGGCGCATGCGACGGCGGGCGATGACCGGGATCAGCAGCGACAACCCGAGCGTACCCAGTCCGATCGCGGTCGGCCAGAACAGGCCGGCATGCCAGCCGGCTCCCCCGAGCATCGCCTGCCCGCCGGCCGCGCCGAGATCGGCATAGGCGATCGTCAGCGGCAACTGGCCGAGCAGCGAGCCGATCATGTAAGCAGCAAGGCTCACCCGGGTCAGCCCGAAGGCGTAGTTCGTCAGGCTGTGCGGGATCAGCGGCAGCAGCCTGACCATCGCCACCATGCGCCACCCGCCATTGTCGGCGCGCGCCAGCAGCGCCCGGAGCCGGGTCGGATCGGCGCGCTCGACAAACCCCGAATACAGATGGCGCGCGACGAGATACCCGGCGACAGCGCCCGCCAGGCTGCCGAGCGCCGCCCAGACCGGACCCCACCACCCGCCGAACAGCAGCCCGGCGGCGACCGCGAGCAGCGTGCGCGGCACGAAAAACAGGCTTGCCGCGACGTGCAGCACGATAAAGCCGAGCGGCGCGAACGGGTGTCCGGCGAGCAGCGCGGCGATCGCGAGCGGATCGAACACGCCGCGCCAATGCCATGCCGCGGCCGCGCCGGCCACCATCAGCCCGACCGCGACAACGCGCCGGGCAAGCCCGCCGAACCTCATCGCAGCGCCGGTTCCGGCCGGGCGGCGTGCAGGTTTCGCACCGCCGTCCGCACCGGCGCTTCGGCGGGCGCCGTGTCGGCCTCGACCAGTTCGGGTACGGCGAACCGACGGCGCAGCCACATCACGCCGAATAAGATCGACAATTCCGACCCCGAGCCGGTCGAGCACGCCGTATTTGGAGACGCCGCGCTGTCGCGGGCGATGGTTGACCGGCACCGAGCGCACGATGCCGCCCTCGCGCAGGACGAGGGCCGGCAGAAACCGGTGCATGTGATCGAAATAGGGCAGATCGAGAAACAGCGCGCGCGGAAACAGCTTCAATCCGCAGCCGGTATCCGGCGTGTCGTCGCGCAACAGCCGGCGCCGCACCGCGTTGGCGACCGCCGAGGCTCGCCGTTTCGACCAGCTGTCCTGCCGCCGCCCGCGATGGCCGACGATCATCAGCCGCGCCTCCGGGCGGTCGTCACACGCGCCGGGATTGCCCCTGGGCGATACGCCACAAGGCCGGGATGTCGGCCGGGTCGTTCTGACCATCACCGTCCAGCGTCGCGATCCAGCTGCCGTTCGCAGCCTTGACGCCGCTGCGAATCGCGGCGCTCTGGCCATAGCTGCGCGCATGGCGAATGAGGCGAAGCCGCGGCAGCGCGGCTTGCAGCCGGCGAATCTCGGCGGCGGTCGAGTCGATGCTCCCGTCATCGACATAGACGATCTCGTAGGCGGCGATCCCGTTCAGAGCGGCGGCGATCTCGGCAACCAGCGGGGCGATATTGCCCGCCTCGTTTCTGACCGGGATGACGATCGAGATATCCATCGTGCCGGAGACCGCCCCCTTTGCAGCGCTGCCATCGCCCCCGCGCGTGCGCCAGCAACGGTGTTTAACACGTTCGACAGGACACGAGAAACCTCCGTTCGAAGGCCGGTCAGAGCCGGAACCTAACGACGGCTCGGTCGATTAACATAAGTGAGATGACCGAGAAGCAAATCAGAGAATTGGCTGCGATCCTGGTGAACGAATACGGTCATGCAGCGCTGCAGGTGGCCGAGCGCCGGCGCGATCAGCATGCGGACAAGCGGCATTCCGATGCGTATCGCGTCTGGGCGCGCATCGCCGAAGCCACGGCACGGCTGCTCCGGGTCGGCCCAGCCGCCAACGGGTCGCGGCGGATTGCTTCTAATCGGGAAGCCCGCCCGAAGGCATGGAGCCGGACCGGTGCGGCCGAAAGACATGATGGTGGCCGGGGCGTATAAGCGGCTCTCGCTGCCGGCGCCGGCCAGCGCCGGGCCGACCAGGATCAGCGCCGTTCGCGTGATGCCGGCCTCTTTCACTCGCTCGCGGATTTCCGCCGAGCGTGCCGCGGATCAGCTGCTCGTCGGGCCAGCCGACCCGATACGCAACGACCGCCGGGCAATCGCCGCCATAATGCGGCAGCAGCGTGCGCACGATGCGGGCGAGATTGGTGATCGACAGGTGGATCGCCAGCGTGGCGCCGCTGGCCGCAAGGCGATCGAGATTTTCGCCGGGCGGCATCGGCGACGAGCGGGTCGCGGTCCGCGTCAGGATCACGGTTTGCGCCACCTCCGGGACGGTCAGCTCGCGGCGCAGCGCGGCGGCGGCGGCGGCAAAGGCCGGCACCCCCGGCGTCACGTCGAACGGGATGCCGAGCGCGTCGAGACGCCGCATCTGCTCGGCGATCGCGCCATAAAGCGACGGATCGCCCGAATGGACGCGGGCGACGTCCAGCCCAATTCGTGCGGCGGCGGCCATCTCGTCGATGATCTGATCGAGCGTCAGCGGCGCGGTATCGACGATCCGGGCGCCGGCCGGCGCCGCGTCGATCACGGCCCGCGGCACCAGCGAGCCGGCGTAGAGGCATACCGGACACCGTTCGATGAGCCGCAATCCGCGCACCGTGATCAGATCGGGCGCTCCCGGTCCGGCGCCGATGAAATGGACCGTCACAAGGCCGGCTCGTCGAAATAGCCGCGCGGGGTGTAAACGCGCGGCCTCTCGCCCGGGACGAGGCGCGTGCGGCTGCTGCCGACCAGCACGATGCTGAGCATGTCGACGATCGGCCTGGGCCAGCCGGTCGAGCGGCAGGATCTCGGTATGTTCGCCGGCGCGGCCGAGATTGCGGGCGATCACGCACGGCGTCTCGGGCGGGCGATGGCGGAGCAGCACGCTCGGCCGCCTCGGCCAGCTGGCCCGGCCGCCGGGCCGACCGCGGATTGTACAGCGCGACGACGAAATCGGCGGCGGCGGCGGCTTCCAGGCGGGCGCGGATCGCCTCCCACGGCGTCAGCAGATCGGACAGCGAAATCGCGCAGAAATCGTGGCCGAGCGGCGCGCCGACCCGCGCTGCCGCGGCGTGCATCGCGCTGACTCCCGGGCGCGACCGTGACCGCGACCGCCGACCAGTCGCGCCGCCGCTCGCGCTCGATCAGCTCGAAGACGAGCGCGGCGAGGCCGTAAACGCCGGGATCGCCGGACGAGACCAGCGCGACCGATCTTCCCTCGGCCGCCAGATCGAGCGCGAGCCGCACCCGCGCCGCCTCTTCGCCGATCGCGCTGTCATGCCGGCGCTTGCCGGCTATCGCGCCGCCGAGCAGGTCGAGATAAAGCCGATAGCCGACGACCTCGTCGGCCGCCGCGAGCAGCGCGCTCGCCTCCGGCGTCCGCCACGCCGGGTCGCCGGGGCCGGTGCCGATGATCGCAAGCCGGCCGCGCGGGCGGCCGATCGCGCCGGCATCGAGCGGCGCGGCGGCGCGAGCGATCGCGCAGGTGGCGCGGCGCGACTGGCGGCGGGGAACGACAAGCACGCCGTCCGGTCCGACAGCGGCAAGCGCCGCGCCCTCGGCCACCCCCCAGCAGCCGGTCGCGCGAAACGCCGCCTCCGAGCGGATCGTCAGCCGCTCGGTTTCGGCGAGCAGCCGCGACGCCGGAAAGAACCGGGCCGGGACGCCGAGCGCGCTCGCAAGATCATGGATCGCCGGCTCGTCGGTCTTGAGGTCGATCGAAACGACCGCGGCGACCGCACCCGCCGCGAGCCCGGCCTCGGCGAGCGTGTCGTGCGCCAGCGCGGCGACTTCCTCGGGCGCGACGCCGCGCTCGCAGCCGATGCCGAGCGCCAGGACCGGCGGATGGAAGACGAGCGCGTTCTCGTTCGCCGGTGCGGCAGCCGGTCGGTGACGATGATTTTGCGGTCTCGCCGGCCCTCGGCGCCAAGCCAGACGGTTCCGGCGCGCAGCCAGTCGGCGCGGGCGGCCTCTTCGACCAGCATCACCGGATCGCCGGCGAGCAGCGCGGCCGCTATCGGCTTGACCCGCTCGGGGTTGGCGATGCGCCAGCCCGGCGGCGGCTCGTCCAGCGCGAAACCGAGACGCAGGTCGCCCGCCGTCGTGATCGCCGCGGTGCCGCCGATCGCTGCGGCGAGCGCGCGGGCGAGCGCGTTGGCGCCGCGGTGTCCGCCCAGCAGCGGCACCGCGACGGACCCGTCCTCGGCGAGCGCGACGACCGGCGGCTCGGCGCTCTTTGCTCGCGAGCAGCGGCGCCAGCGCCCGGATCAGGATACCGCTGGCGCACAACCCGACAATCGGCCGCCCGGCCGCGAACAGCTCGCGCAGCAGCGGGATCAGCCGATCGTATGCGTGAGCCGAATCGCCCGCCTGGGCGCGCGGGACGAACAGCTCGGCTCGCCGGCAGCATGTCGCGGACGCGGCGCCCGAGCGCGGCCCCGCCCGGTCCCAGCACGACAATCGCGGCGCCGTGCGGCACTCTCTCTTTGACGTCGTCGAGGGTCACGGCGGCGCTCCGCCGCGCCGCACCAAGGCGGTCGCGAAATACGGCACCGTCGCCGGGTCGACGGCGGCGAGCGCGGCGACCCGTTCGCTCGGCCAGCTGGCATGCTCGACATACATGGCCGCTTCCAGCATTCCGAGCCGCTGCAGGACCCGGCGCAGCTTCGGGAAATGGCGGCCCAGCTTGATCACGGCGGCGGCCTCGATGCCGGCGAGAGCGGCGGCCAGTTCCTCCTCGGGCAATGTGGCGGGAACGATCGACAGCATCTCGTCGCGCTGCACCAGCGCCGCCCCCGCCGCCGCGGCGCAGGCGGTGATCGACGACACGCCGGGCACGATCGCGACCGGAACGCGCCGATCGAGCGCGGCCAGAAGCCCGGCGAAGCTGCCGTACAACAGCGGGTCTCCCGCGCATAGATAGGCCACATCGTCGCCCGCCTGCAGCACCGCTTCGATCTGCGCCGCGGCGTTGTGGTAGATTTCCTGCGGCGGCGGTCCCGGCCGCATCGGAAAGCGGATCGCGATCTCCGGCTGACCGCGATCCAGCCACTGCGCGGCGATGCCGCGCGCGACGCTGTCGCCGCGATCCGGCGCCGGATAGGCGATGACCGCGACCGACCGCAGCACAC
>CAVWDC010000028.1:0-49218 GCA_963753665.1 uncultured Alphaproteobacteria bacterium | reverse complement strand
TACGCCGGTGCCACGGCTTCGCTCCGTCGCGCGTTGGAATTGAATCCAGACTACGTCGAGGCGTACGTGAACCTCGGCGAGCCACGCTTTCCCATTACCAGATGGGCAACCTGACGGAAGCGCGTGCTGCCTGGGAGCGCGCCCTCGAACTCAATCCCACCCACCCGCTCGCCCGCATCTACGTGGCCCAAGCGACGCTCCCCGGACGGCTGGCGGGTGACCTGTAGCGTTTCGCCGCGAGTCTCCCTCGTGTCCCAGACGCGGGCGCTGCTGCGCGCCCATGGCGTGCAGCCTCGCCGGAGCCGTGGACAGAATTTTCTCGTCGATCCACGCGTGCGCGACCGAATCGTCGCCGCCGCCGGAGTCAATCCGGGGGGCTTGGTGGTCGAGATCGGTCCCGGCACGGGCGTCCTGACCGACGCCATGCTCCGAGTGGGGGCCAACGTGCTGGCGGTCGAAGTGGACCGGGGCCTCGCGCGGGCATTGTCAGAACGGTTGGGCGGGGACGAACGATTCGCCTTGCGGTTGGCTGATGCACTGAAGTTCGATTTTGCCGAGGCGCTACGGGACGATCCGAGGCGAGGCCACGTCCGGGTTGTGGCGAACATTCCGTACTCCATCACGACGCCCCTGATTCTGCGACTGGTTCGCCAGCGCGAGATGTTTGACGCCTTGTTCCTCACCGTGCAGCGCGAGGTCGCCGACCGACTCACGGCGGCGCCGGGGGGCAAGATCTACGGTGCCCTCACGCTAGCGTGTCAGTATTGGGCTACGATCCGCTCCGTCTTCGCCATTCCGCGCGCCGCCTTTCACCCGGTTCCCGAAGTGGAGTCGGCCTTGGTTCGATTCGATCTGTTGGACGCTCCGCGGGTCTGTGTGGCGGATCCCGAGCGTCTGTTTGCCGTGATCCGGGCGGCATTCGGTGTGAGACGGAAGACGCTCCGGAATGCGCTGTGCCGAGGCGGTTGGCCTCCGCGGGTGGTAGAGGGGGCGTTGGAGGCGGCCGGCGTGGAGGCGATGCGCCGCGGAGAGACGCTCAGCCTCGAGGAGTTCGCCCGTCTGAGTGACGCGCTGCCGCGGAGGACGATCGACGACCGCGACAAGGGACAGGGATAGCGACAGGAGCAGCGACCAGCGGCAGTGACACCTGTCCCTGTCGGATCTCGCTGTCGCTGTCGCCAAGGAGCGGCAATGAGTGAATCGCTTTTTCAGACAGCCAAGGATCACGAGATCAAGGCAGGCCGGGTCACTCACGTCTATTTTCACCGGACGCTGGAAATTCTACGGAGGCGCGAGGTAACCAAACGGGCCGTTGCCGAGGTGGTCCTGAAGGGTTTTCCCGATGGCTGGGGCTGGGGGATCCTCGCCGGCGTCGAAGAGGTTGCCACTCTGCTCCGAGACTTGCCGGTCACCGTCCGCGCCTTTCCGGAAGGCACGATCTTTGGCAGCCTGCAACCCGTCTTGACCATCGAGGGGCGGTATGTAGACTATGCCCAGTACGAGACGGCCCTCTTGGGATTACTCTGCCAAGCGTCGGGCGTTGCAACCAAGGCCGCCCGGTGCAAAAAGGCGGCGGGGGACCATCCTGTCGTCAGTTTCGGAGCGCGCCGCATGCATCCCGCCCTGGCGCCCATGATCGAGCGCAATGCCTTTCTCGGCGGCTGCGATGGGGTGTCGGTGGTGAAGAGCGCCGAGCTCTTGAAGCTCGAGCCGAGTGGCACCATGCCTCACTCGCTGGTGCTGATGCTCGGCGACACGGTGGCCGCGGCCCAGGCATTCGACGAGATCATCGATCGCGCTATCCGTAGGGTGGTGCTGATCGATACCTTCGGCGACGAAAAGGTGGAGGCCGTCCGGGTCGCCGAGGCGTTGGGCGATCAGTTGTACGCGGTGCGCCTGGACACCCCCGCCTCCCGACGGGGGGATCTCGTCGGCATCCTTCGCGAGGTTCGGTGGGAGTTGAACCTCCGCGGATTTCAGCACGTGAAGCTCTTTGTGAGCGGTGGGCTGGACGAAGAGGAGATCCTGCGGCTGAATCCGGTGGCGGATGCGTACGGGGTGGGCACCTCCATCAGCAACGCCCCGGTGCTGAATTTTGGGATGGACATCGTGGAGGTCGATGGCACGCCGGTGGCGAAGCGAGGGAAGATGTCGGGTCGGAAGGAGGCGTTCCACTGCGCCATGTGCGGGCAGAACTCCGTCGTGGCGGCAGGAGCAACGCGCCCGGTCTGTTGCGCAGCAGAGATGGCGCCGCTCCTCCTCCCCTTGGTGGAGCACGGCCGCGTCGTTCGCCCTGCACCGGACGTTCACGCGCTGCGCCGCGAGGTCCTGGCCGCGTTGGAGCAGGTCGCGCTGTGACAACGGAGCGTGGCAGCCTCAACCGGGCGAGAGGCTGGTTAATAAGTGGGTTGGGCGACTGTGTCCTTGTCGGTTATCCGTTGTTCCCGTGTGAGAATTTCGATGGATCCGAAGCTCGAGGCATTGGGAGAGTTCGGACTGATCGCGTTGATTCGTGACCGTATCCGCCAGCGGTCGCCGGGGATGCGACTCGGCATCGGGGACGACGCAGCCATCCTCGAGACCCGGTCCGGGTGCGACCTGCTGGTCACGGCGGACATGCTCTTGGAAGACGTGCACTTCAAGCGGGCGTGGGGATGCTTTCGGGAGCTGGGCCGTAAGACCCTGGCCGTGAATCTCAGTGACATCGCCGCCATGGGGGGTCATCCGCACCACGCTTTCTTAGCCTTAGGTCTGCCCGTCCACGATATCAGCCTCGTCGAGGTAGAGGCCTTCGTCGCCGGATTGGAGGAGGAGGCGGCCGCTGCAGAGGTCACGCTGGCGGGGGGCGACACCTGCGCCTCACAGAGCGGCCTGGTACTGTCGGTCACGCTACTTGGATCCGTCCCCGCCGGGCAAGCGATCCGCCGATCGGGTGCTCGACCCGGCGACGGCGTCTGGGTCACTGGCAGCCTTGGGGGATCTGCGGCGGGACTTTTGGCCTTGGAACGAGGGCTGCGGCCGAGGTCGCTGTGGCCGGCCGGGATGCTTCGGCCATCTTGGTTGCGATCGACAGAAGAGGCCGCGATTCAAGCGGCCATGGACGCGCACCTCGCGCCAACCCCTCGTCTAACGGCCGGTCAGGCGTTGCGGGGCTACGCGACGGCCATGATCGATCTGAGCGACGGCTTGGCCTCGGACGTGGGCCATCTGTGCACCGAGAGCAGTGTGGGGGTGCGCATCCAGGTCGGCCGCGTTCCCCTGCATCCCGGCGCTCGTGTGGTCGCCCGGTGGGCCGGCCGGGACGCCTTGGACCTGGCGTTGCGTGGTGGCGAGGACTATGAACTCCTGTTCACCAGTCCCGTGGACCCGCGACCCGTTTTGGATGCCGCGCTGCCGGGAGTTGCTGTCACCCGGATCGGGGAGGTCCTGGACGGTTCCCCGGTTCCGACGCTCGAGAGCCTGGACGGGCGGCGGGAGGTTCTCGCGGGGGGATTCGATCATCTGCGGTCCGCGACCTAGGGCGACGGACTCCGGTGGGGAGGCCTGCGCAGCGGGACACCCCTGAGGAGAGGCATATGAGGCTGAAGGCGCGACGTGGACCGGATGTCCACCTGGGCCGCTGGGCACGGGTTCTCGAGGGTGCGGTGACCGTCGTGGCCTTCACCGAGGCGGGACGGATGCACCGCCTGCGTGTGTCGCGACGGCTTCTCCTGGCGGCGCTCCTTCTCGTCCTCGTGCTGCTTGTGGGCTCCACCACGTCCGTCTTGCGGCTCTTCCGCGGCGAGGTGGATCTGGCGCGCATGACCTATCTGGAGCAGGAGAACAAGTCGCTCACGTCCCTCTTGGAGGGGCAAGCCGAGCAGCTCAGCCGACTGAAGGTGGAGATCGCCCGACTGAAAGAATTCGAACAGAACCTGCGGGTCGTTTCCGGAATGGATGCCCCGCCAGACCCCAAGGTTGGCGCCAGCCAGACGCGGGGAGAGAAGAAGGATCTGCCCCGCAAGCGCTGACGGCGACTTTCGAGACTTGCACCTCGAGCTCCCGCCAGCGAGGAGGGCGCACGATCGGATGCATGCGGAACGAGAGGGGCCTGGCAAGGCACCTCACAGCCGGGCAGAGGAGTACGCGTACCGCAAACTGCGCGACCTTGTGTTGGCGCTTTCCGCGGTGGCGCTCGCCTCCGGGCATCGACGGCATTATCGTGTCGAACACGACCGTAGCGCGGCCGCCGGGGCTGCGCAGCCGCCATGCACGCGAGGCCGGCGGCCTCAGCGGACCGCCTCTGTTCGCGCCATCGACCGAGGTGTTGCGCGACATGTACCGGCTGACCCAAGGCAGACTGCCGCTGATCGGCGTGGGCGGGGTGGCAAGCGCCGAGGACGCCTACGCGAAGATCCGCGCCGGCGCGTCGCTGGTGCAGCTCTATACGGCACTGGTGTTCGAGGGGCCGGGACTGCTCGGACGGATCAAGACAGGCCTTGCGGAGCTGCTGCGTCGCGACGGGTTCGCGTCGGTTGGCGACGCGGTCGGCGCCGATCACCGGCACGAGACCGAGATCTCGATCGGCGCCGGGCCGGGATGATCGGGCCCGACCCTGCATAAATTCCCGGAGCCGATTGCGCGAGTGCCGATGGTCCGGGGTCTTTGGGTGACGCTCTGTCTGGCCTCGGCCGCCTGCACGGTCGGCCCGGAATACGTCCGCCCGACGGCGCCGGTCCCGGCTTCGTACAAATGGGAGAAGGGGTGGCGCGAGGCGCGGCCGGCCGACACGGTCGAGCGCGGCGCATGGTGGTCGGTGTTCAAGGATCCGGTGCTCGACGGGCTGCTGCGCCAGGTCGATGTGTCGAACCAGAACGTGGCGGCGGCCGAGGCGGCGTTCCGCAACGCCGCGGCGGTGACGGCCGAGGCGCGCTCCGCGTTTTTCCCGATCGCCGACGTGAATGCCTCGGCGTTGCGGTCGCGCACCGGCGGCGACGGGTCAATTGGGCCAGATCGGCAGTGCGTTCCGGGTCGCCGCGTCGGCAAGCTGGGTTCCCGATTTGTGGGGGCGCGTCCGGGCCAACGTGAGCGGCGCCGCGGCGACGGCGCAGGCCAGCGCCGCCGATCTGGCCGCCGCCCGTCTCGCGGCACAGTCGCAGCTGGCGTCGGCCTACATGCAAATTCGCGTGGCCGACGAATTGCGCCGGCTGCTCGACGCCACCGCGAACGCCTATGCCGAATTGCTGCGCATCAGCCAGAACCAGTACAATGCCGGGATCGTCTCGGCCGCCGACGTCGCGCAGGCGAAGACGCAGCTCGAGAGCACGCGGGCTCGGGCGGAGGCGGTCGGGGTAACGCGGGCACGGCTCGAAAACGCGATCGCCGTGCTGATCGGCAACCCGCCGTCGGAGCTGGGCATTGCGCCGGCGCCCGGACTGCCGGCGCTGCCGGAAATCCCGGCGGGGCTGCCGTCGAGCCTGTTGGAGCGCCGGCCGGACATCGCCGCCGCCGAGCGCCGGATGGCGGCCGCCAACGCCGCGATCGGCGTCGCCGGGACGGCGTTCTATCCCGACATCACGCTGTCCGCCACTGGCGGGACCGCCGCCACCGAGATCACCAAGCTGGCGTTGGCCTCCGGCTGGCTCTGGTCGTTCGGCACGACGCTGGCCCAGACCGTGTTCGACGCCGGCGCGCGCCACGCGCAGGTCGAACAGGCGGTTGCCATTTTCGACCGCAGCGTCGCCCTCTACCGCCAGACGGTGCTCGATGCGCTGCGCGATGTCGAGGACCAGCTGTCGGCGCTGCGTCTTCTGAAGGAGCCGGCGATCGCGCTGGAAGCCGCCGTGACTGCGTCGCGCGAGGCGGAGCGGATCATCTCGAACCAATACCTGGCGGGCACCGTATCGTACACGAGCTGTCGTGGTCGCGAATACGGCGGCGCTCAACAATGCGGTAGCGGCGCTCGATGTGACGCAGACCCGGCTGCTGGCGGCGGTGGCGCTGATCGAGGCGCTGGGCGGCGGCTGGGAGGTCGCGCAGCTGCCGAGCCGCGAGCGCCTCGAGGAACTGGCGCCGCTCGAATTTCAACCCGCTGCCGCCGCCGATTGCCCGGCCGCAGCCAAGCCTGTGGTGATCCCGGGCTTCCGATTTCCCTGAATTTCCCTGCCGGCAGGGAAATATTCGCCGAACGGCTTCCGTCGGCGCCGCTTCGGCTTTTGACGGCAAGAACTTGCGACGAATTCCGACGATCGGAAACAGGGAATTGGGGATGACAGAGCAGGGAATTCGGCCGTCCCTAACAGGGAAGTTCAGCGAAATAGCCGCCTCGAATTGTCACCCCGCATTCATCGGCGCCGAACGCCTCATATGGCACACGATTGCGGCGATTTTTGCGTCGTCGCGCCGCGGCCACGGCGGTAGCCTGGCGCAGTCGATGCCGGTCAGCGTCGTCGGCTGGGGCCGGGGTCGAGATCGACGCCGGCTTGCGCCATTGCCGCCTTGGCGTATTCGACCTGGCTGAACAACAGCGGCGTGTTGCCGAGCTGTCCGCCGGTGCGGCCGTCGATCGCCTCGGCGAGCACGCCGGTCGCGGACGTGCTTTCGACGCGCGCAGGATCGCGTCGGCCCGATCCTGCTGGCCAAGCTGCGCGTAATAATGCGCCAGCCAGCAGGTGCACATCGCGAAGGCGCCCTCCTCCTCGCCGAGCGGCTGCTTCCCCTGGTCGGGAAAGGCCTCCTCGACGAAACGGTAGACGAAGCCGTTGATCATCAGGCGCGCCTCGATCTGCGCGACGGTGTTCCGAACCCGCTCGTGATCGGGAGGGAGAAACCCGAGAAGCGGGATCAGCAGCAACGCGGCGTCGACCGTGTCGGCGTCGTAATGCTGGCGGAACGAATTCATCGTGTCGCTCCAGCCGCGCCCCATGATTTCGGCGCGAATTGCGTCCATTTCGGCGCGCCACGCCATAACCGGAACATCGTCGCGGCCGAACCGCTCGCCGATCTTGATGCGCGCGGTCGAGAACGCACCAGGACAGGACGCGGCTGCTGACGAAACAGCGCAGCTCGAGTTCCCAAATGCCCCGATCGGGCTCCTGCCAGTGATCGACAACGAAATCGGCGGCGCGCCGCATCAGCCGCCAATATTCGTCTTTCCACTTGCCGCCACGCTCGACATAGCTCCGCACGCAATCCGCGAGGAAACCGAACGAGCCGATCTCCATCATCTTGAACGCGGGATTGCCGAACTGCACCGGTCGCGATTCCCGATAGCCGTTGAGGTCGTCGCGCCTGCGCAACGGCGCCTCGGTGCCGCCATCGACCCGGTACACGGTCTGCAACGGCATCTTTTCGCCAGCGGGAAGCTGCGCCAGCCAATCGAGATAGCGCTCGTCGTCGCCGGTGAACCCGAGTTCGGACAACAGCGACAGCGACAGCGAGGCGTCGCGAACCCACGCATACCGGTAATCGTAGTTTCGGCTTCCGCCGATCCGTTCCGGCAGCGAAGCGGTCGGCGCCGCGACCGGAGCGCCGGTCGGCGCATACGACAGCAGATGCACCAGCAAGGCTGATTGCTTGACCCGGTCGGCCCTCGCGCCATGAAATTTCAGGTGCTCGGACCAGCGCCTCCAATACTCCAGGGTTGCTTCCAGCGCGTCGCGCGCCCGATCGACAGTCCACTCGGCCGGCGTCTCGCCGGGGCCGAGCACGACCCAGACCTCGTCGCCGGCGTTGAGGTTGAACCCGTTGGAGAAGTGGGGACAGCCGCCAAGCGCGGGACGGCTCGACCAGACCGACAGCACCGGCCCGTCTGCTTCGAGCGCGAAGCCGTTCGGGGTTGCGACCGCGGGCGGCTCAAAATCCGGGCGGGCGCTGATCGACCCGACGCAACGGACACCGCCCCTGACGCCGCGCAGGCGGCGCACGATCGTGCGCCGGTCGCGGTATTCGGGCGGGCGGTCGGTCTCCGGCCATAGCATCGCGTCGGTCAACTCGACAACGCCGTCGGGCTGCTCCCAGCGTGTCATCAGTACCGCGGTATCGGGCACGTATTTCTGTTCACCGAGCACTGCGGCGGCCGGCCCGAGCCGGAAATACCCACCGCGTTCGGCGTCGAGCAAGGCACCGAATACCGGCCGGCCATCGTAATCCGGCAGGCACCACCAGCAGATCGTCCCGTCGGCCGCCACGGTCGCCGCGGTGCGCCGGTCGCCGATCACCGACAGGCGCTCGATCGGCGGATACGGAATGAAGGGCGGACGACCCTGGTTCATTGGCGTTCTGACCCGTCCGGCAGAAACGAGCGGCGGCGCCTGTGGCCGCCGCTCGGGATGGGCTGTTGGAGCGGTGGCGCTATGCCGGGAGTTCACGCCGCAGGATGTCGGCCGCCGGATTGCGCACCTGGCCTTGGATGACCTGCTCCGTGCTGACGGCCCGGCCATAGAAGTTCTGCATTTCGTCGTCGTTGCGCACAATGTCGGTGCCGCTGATGTTGAAACCGCCCTGCAGCCCGGCCAGGTCGCTCCACACGATGATATCGCCCTTGCCGACCGAGCCCTGTGCGTGACCCGACCAGTTGACGATCGTCAACTCGGCGTTGCCGTTCAGCGAAAAGTTGTTGTTTTGGGTAAATTCTTGCAGCGCCTTGTCGGTCATCAGCAGGAACGCCATCTGCCCCGCCGCGGCGCCGGCCTGCGGCCCGATCGAGATCGAGCCCAGCGTGAAGAACGCGGGGTCGCTCCAGGCGCCGTTCTTATGCGCCAGCAGCACGCCCTGCCCGGCCTTTCTTATGCGCCAGCAGCACGCCCTGCCCGGCCTTGCCGCCGACGATCAGCGATCCTTTCACCATCGTGGGAACGATGAAGATGCCCTTGGCCTGCGCCGCAAGCCGGTCGAATTCGGGGTTCTTGCGGAAGTCCTGGATGGCCTTGGTCGCGTCGCGGACCAGTTCGGTCGCATCGGGCGCTCTGCTGCGCGCGACGGCCGGCTGCGAGGTGCCGGTCGCCGGGACTCTAAGAAGCGCGCGGCTGACAGCTGCGCCTGCGCCTGGGTGATTGCCGCCGCGGAGCAGAGGGCGATCAGCGCGGCGGTTAACGATCCATTTTTCATGTCGATTCTCCACCTGTTGGCGTAAATCATCTTCGCGCCATAAACGAAGGTAAGGATCGACCGTTCCGGTTCGCACGCGCTCGGTCCAGAAACAAAGGTTCCAAAGAAAACGGCCAGGACAACCCCGGCCGTTTGCTACAAAGCAGGTTTGAAAGCGGACAGCGTTTATTTTGTCGCTGCCGTTCGCGTTATTGGACGCGTTCGATTACGGTCGCGATGCCCTGGCCGACGCCGACGCACATCGCGACCAGCGCGTAGCGGCCGCCGCGTGCGCTGCAATTGCCGCGCCGCGGTCAGCGCGATGCGCGGACCCGAGGCGCCGAGCGGATGGCCGATCGCGATCGCGCCGCCGTTCGGGTTGACCCGGCTGTCGTCGAACGGGACTTCGAGACCGCGCAGACAGGCCAGGACCTGCGTCGCGAAGGCTTCGTTGATCTCGATCATGTCCATGTCCTGGAGCGTCAGGCCGGCCCGCTCCAGCGCCTTTTTCGCGGCCGGCACCGGGCCGAACCCCATGATGCGCGGCTCGACCCCGGCGACCGCGGTCGACAGGATGCGCGCGATCGGCGTCGCGCCGGCGGCGTCGCCGGCCTTGCGGCTGGCGACGATCATCGCGACCGCGCCGTCGTTGATGCCCGAGGCGTTGCCGGCGGTCGTCACGCCGTCCTTGAACAGCGGCCGCAGCTTGGCGAGCGCCGCCATGTCGGTGCCGGGGCGCGGGTGCTCGTCCTCCGACACCGCGACCGGACCGGCGCGGCCGCCCGGCACCTCGACCGAGATGATCTCGCCGGCGAAGAACCCGTCCGCCTTGCCGGCGGCGTATTTGGCTCTGCGAGCCCGCGGCGAAAGTGTCGGCCTGCTTCGCGCGTGATCTGAAAGTCGCGCGCCAGATTGTCGGCGGTCTCCGGCATCGTGTCGGCGCCGTAGCGGCCCTCGACCTTCGGGTTCGGGAAGCGCGCCCCGATCGTCGAGTCGAACACCCTGGCGTCGCGGCTGAACGGCGCCTCGGCCTTGCCCATCACGAACGGGGCGCGGCTCATGCTTTCGACGCCGCCGGCGACGAACACGTCGCCCTCGCCGCAGGTGATCGCCTGCGCCGCCATCGCGATCGCGTTGAGGCCCGAGCCGCAATTGCGCTGCAACACCGAGCCGGGGATCTCGATCGGCAGGCCGGCGACGAGCGCCGCGTGGCGCGCGACGCAGCGGCTGTCCTCGCCGGCCTGGTTGGCGCAGCCGACGACGACGTCCTCGATCTTCTCCGGCGCGAAGCCGCTCTCGGCGACGACCTTGGCGATGACGCCGGCGAGCATGTCGTCGGGGCGCAGTTTGGCGAGCGCGCCGGCGTGCCGTCCGAACGGGCTGCGCAGACCGGTATACAGATAGGCGTCGAGCGGCATCGGGGGCTCCTGATCGGTGCGTTCAAGTTTGTCGCAGTGACGCGCGGCGCGGCGCCGCTGTCAAGCGGGATACGCCGGCTGTTCGCCGATCGCAGGAGAAGCCACAATTCCTAAAGAGCAGGACGGGTCTTAAAGAGTAGGACAGGCTGAGGGCGGCGAAGCCGGGGAAGCCCATGCGGTCTTGCCGCGGCGAGACAGCATGGGCTTCGCGTTCGCTCAGCCCATCCTACCGAACAGCAGATGGAACGCGAGCGGGCGTCAGCCCGGCTTGCCGGGTTCGGAGCCGCGATCGACCGAGAGCCCGACAAACTGGCTCGATCCCTTGCGGTTGATCAGCAGCAGCACATTGCCCTTGGCGGCGGCCTCTTTCAGCTGCTCGGCCGCTTTCGGCGGGGTTTCGACCGGCTTCTGGTCGACCGACACGAGAACGTCGCCCGGCTGAACCCCGGCCGAGTCCGCCGGGCTCTGGTCGGCGACGTCGGTCACGACGACGCCGTCGACGTCCTTCGGTATGCGGTACTGGCGCCGCAGCTCCGGGGTCATCGCGGCGAGCTGCATCCCGAGGGCGCCGAGACGGTTCTCCTCGGGTGTCGCGGCGGCCGCCTGCTTCGGGTTTTCCGACAATTCGCCGAGCGTGACGGCGAGCTTCATTTCCTTGCCGCCGCGCATGATCGTCAGATCGAGTGGGTGCCCGGGCGGCGCCGCCGCCACGATCCGCGGCAGGTCGCCGACCTGCTTGACCGCATGCCCGCCGGCCGCCGTGATGACGTCGCCCTGCTTGACCCCGGCCTTTGCCGCCGGGCTGTTCGGGGTCACCGAGGCGACCAGTGCGCCGCTTGGCTGGTCGGCGTTAAGCCCCAGGCTCTTGGCGATTGCCGGCGTGATCCCCTGGATCGCGACGCCGAGCCAGCCGCGCGTGACATGGCCCTTTTCCCTGAGCTGCTGGACGACGTTCTTCGCGACGTTCGAGGGAACCGCGAAGCCGATCCCGACCGAGCCGCCCGAGGGCGAGTAGATCGCGGTGTTGACCCCGATCACCTCGGCGCCGAGGTTGAAGGTGGGGCCGCCGGAGTTGCCGCGGTTGATCGGCGCGTCGATCTGCATGTACTCGTCATACGGCCCCTCGTTGATGTTGCGGCCGACCGCCGAAATGATGCCGGCGGTCACCGTGCCGCCGAGCCCGAACGGGTTGCCGACCGCGACGACCCAGTCGCCGACCTTGGCCTGATCGCTGTCGCCCCAGGTGACGAACGGCAGCTTTTCCTTCGCGTCGATCTTGATCAGGGCGAGGTCGGTTTTCTCGTCCCGGCCGACGATTTTCGCCTCGATGACGGCTGTTGTCCTGCAGGATGACCGTGATCTTCTCGGCCTTCGACACGACGTGATTGTTGGTGACGATGTAGCCCTGCGGATCGACGATGAACCCGGAGCCGAGGCCGACGAACTCGCGTCCGGTCTCCGGCATGCCGCGCTTGTCGAAAAAACGGCGCAGGAAGTCTTCGAACGGCAGGCCGCCGGGCCGATCGCGGCTGTCGTCGTCGGAATCGTCCTCGCTGCGGGCGATTTTGTCGGCGCCGCCCTGCGCCGAGATCGTGACGACCGCCGACGGAGACATGCTGGACCAGCGGCGCCAGGCTCGGCATCGGGATCGGCAGGCTTTTCGGGACCTGCGCGGTCAAATTCATGGCGCTGGCCGCGGCCTGGTTTTGCGGCTCGAGCTGCGGGGGAGGCGCGGTTTGAGGCGGCTGGGTGGGCGGCGCGGCCTGCGTCTGAGCGGCCGGTGGGGCGGCTGGCGTCTGCGCGGCGGCCGGCGCGAGCGTCAACGGCAGCGCCGCCAAGCCGGCGAGCGCCGCCGCCGCCCACGCGCGCGATCGCGTGCCCGGCCGCGTGCCCAGGGCGGAACCTTGGCCAAAACGCATTTGCGTCTCCGTCATTGCCAGCACGGCGCGGCGGCATCGCCGCGTCGGCTGCGGAATATTCGACTGCATCGGAACCAACTGTCGGTCCGCGCGAGAGTTCCGGGGATGGACGCCGCGGACGCCGGACGCCACGCCATCTTACGCGCGCTCGACGCAGAGGCTCAGCGCCCGCCGGCTTCGCCGCGGTGTTCCTTGAAGACGCGCGAGGCGACCATCATCGATTCGCGGATGATCGGCACGCCGATATAGCCGGACAGGTGCAGCATGACCTCGGTCAGCTCGTCCTCGGTCCAGCCCTGGCGCAGCGCCATGCGCAGATGCAGCTCCAGTTCCGGTTCGCGCCCGGTGCAGGTGTCGGAGACGACGCAGATCAGCGCCCGCGTCTTGTCGTCGAGCCCGGGCCGCGTCCACAGATTGCCGAACACGTTCTCGACCGCGACATCGAGAAATTTCTGCATGACCGGGTCGGCGTAGACCCCCTTTGACGCCGCCTCCACCGCGGCGTCGCCCATCAGCTGCCGCCGCTTCGCCATGCCTTTCCTATAAAGGTCAGTCCCTTCCGGCATCGCATCCTCCCTCGTTGACGATTGGCTGGAGCTCATCCTGCCCGGCGGGAACGGCCGTGACCAGCGTTGCGATCAGCATTCGAGCACGCAACCTCGAGGCGGGCCAAGGCTGGCCTCGCGGGAAGCGTTGATGCTATCCCGCGCGCCATGCAGAGCATTCTGAAGCAACTCGACGACAAGCGCGCGGCGGCCCGCATCGGCGGCGGCAGGAGGCGTATCGAGGCGCAGCACGCCCGCGGCAAGCTGACCGCGCGCGAGCGTCTCGACATATTGCTCGACCCCGGTTCCTTCGAGGAATGGGACATGTTCGTCGAGCACCGCAGCCACGATTTCGGCATCGCCGAGCAGCGCGTGCCGGGCGACGGGGTCGTCACCGGCTACGGCACGATCAATGGCAAGCTGGTTTTCGTCTTCAGCCAGGATTTTACGGTGTTCGGCGGCTCGCTGTCGGAAGCGCACGCCGAGAAGATCTGCAAGATCATGGACCAGGCGATGAATGTCGGCGCGCCGGTCATCGGCCTCAACGATTCCGGCGGCGCGCGCATCCAGGAGGGGGTGGCCTCGCTCGCCGGCTATGCCGCGGTGTTCCAGCGCAACGTGCTGGCTTCGGGCGTCGTGCCGCAGATCTCGCTGGTGATGGGGCCGTGCGCCGGCGGGGCGGTGTATTCGCCGGCGATGACCGATTTCATCTTCATGGTCAAGGACAGCTCGTACATGTTCGTGACCGGCCCCGATGTCGTGAAGACGGTGACGCACGAGACCGTGACGCAGGAGGAGCTGGGCGGCGCCGTCACGCATACGACGCGCTCCGGGGTCGCCGATTTCGCCTTCGAGAACGATGTCGAGGCGCTGATCGAATTTCGCCGCTTTGTCGATTTCCTGCCGGGCTCGAACCGACGCGGGGCCCCATTGCGGCCGGCATCGAGGACCCGGCGGACCGGATCGAGAAGTCGCTCGACACGCTGGTTCCGGCCAACCCGAACAAGCCCTACGACATGAAGGAGCTGATCGAGAAGGTCGTCGACGAGGGCGATTTTTTCGAACTGCAGCCGAGTTTCGCGGGCAACATCCTGATCGGCTTCGCCCGCATGCAGGGGGCGACGATCGGCATCGTCGCGAACCAGCCGATGGTGCTGGCCGGGTGTCTCGACATCAACAGCGCACGCAAGGCGGCGCGTTTCGTGCGGTTCTGCGATTGCTTCAACATTCCGCTCCTGACGTTTGTCGATGTCCCCGGGTTTCTGCCGGGCACCGACCAGGAATACGGCGCGATCATCAAGCACGGCGCGAAGCTGCTGTTCGCGTTCGCCGAGGCGACCGTGCCGAAGGTGACGCTGATCACGCGCAAGGCCTATGGCGGGGCCTATGACGTGATGAGCTCGAAGCATCTGCGCGGCGACGTCAATTTCGCCTGGCCGTCGGCCGAGATCGCGGTCATGGGACCGAAGGGGGCGGTCGAGATCATCTTTCGCGGCGATTTGGGCGACGCCGCCGCGATCGAGGCGCGCACCGAGGAATACCGCGAGAAATTCGCCAACCCGTTCGTCGCGGCCAGCCGCGGCTTTATCGACGACGTGATCCAGCCCGCGGCGACCCGGCAGCGGCTGTGCCGGGCGCTCCAGATGCTGCGCGGCAAGCGCCTCGAAAACCCGTGGAAAAAGCACGACAACATCCCGCTGTGACGCCGGAGGCGTGCTCGCGCCCCGTGCTTTTCGCGGATTGAGCCGCGCCTGCCGGCGAGACCCGGATTTGCCGGAGGGAGCGGGCGGTATCTGAACTGCGAGCGCCAACCTAAACTTTATGTTAGGAACGCATAGAACGTCTTCAAATTCTGCATGGCAGGCTCTATGTTGCCGAAAAGGTTGTCCGCGGCAACCGCGAAACCGCAGGGAGACGAATCAACCGGCCGACTGCGGCCGGACGGGAGGAGTCTCTATGGAACGGAAATCACTCACCAGACGGACCTGTTGCGATCGGCGGCGCTCGGGTCCACTGCGCTGGCCGCGAAATCGTTCGGCATGCCGTTTATCCACAGCGCGTTCTCGGCCGGCACGCTCGATGTGGGGTTGTGGGACCACTGGGTGCCGGGCGGCAACGAACCCTGGAAAAAGCTCGCCAAGGAATGGGGCGACAAAAACCACGTCGATGTCAATCTCGACTTCATCACCTCTCAAGGGGACAAGCTCACCCTGACGATCGCTGCCGAGGCGCAGGCCGGGTCCGGGCACGACATCATGCGCTTGTCCGACGCGCATGCCCGGCGCCTATGCCGAGGAACTCGAAGCGGTCGACGAGATTGCGAACGGCCTCATCAAGCAATTCGGCAAGGAGTTGCAGGGCTCGAAATACGGCGCTTTTCACGGCGGCAATTGGAACGCTGTGCCGATTTCGCAGGGGACAATCGCTGCGCCGACCTGTGCGCGTATCGACCTCTTGAAGAAGCATGCCGGGCTCGATGTCCAGAAAATGTATCCAGACGATGCGCCGCCCGACAAGGAACTGGTCGATAACTGGAACTGGGACACCTTCCTTAAACTGGCCGCGACGATGAACAAGGCCGGCTATCCGTTCGGCCTGCCGCTCAGCACCTGGACCGATGCGAACAATTTCGTCAACTCGGTTTTTGCCAGCCACGGCGCCTACCTCGTCGATGAGAAGGGCAATACGACGGTCAACTCGGATGCGACAAAGCAGGTGCTCGAGTGGTTCAAGAAGCTGGTGCCGCAATTGCCGGACAGCGTGTTTGCCTGGGACAACGCCCAGAACAACAAGTGGCTGGATTTCGGGTCAGGGTTCGCTGATCCAGAACCCGCCCTCGGCGTGGGCCGTTGCGGTCCGCGACCGGCCGGATATCGGCAAGGAGCTTTGGCATTTCCCATCGCCGAAAGGTCCGAAGGGCCGTTTCGTCGGCACCAATTTCGGCTTTCTCGGGATCTGGGATTTCTCGCCGAACAAATCGGCGGCGAAGGACTTCATCCGTTATGTGACGACCGAGTCGGCGTTCCACCAGATCGTCGACGCGAGCAAGGGCTATGACATCCCGCCCTACGAAAAGCTGCGCAATTTCGATGTGTGGAAGACAGAAGGGCCGCCGAAAGGAGTGAATTACAACTACCCGCCGCGCGGCGATGTCGAGTCGCTGATGATCGGCTATCCGGCGCCCGTCGCCATTGCCAACAACCTGTTCGCGCAGGGCACGATCTGCAAACTGGTCGCGCGCTACACGCAGGAAGGGAAGCCGATGGACGAAGCCATCTCACAAACCGAAGAAGAGATCGAGGGCTACAAGCGGAGCTAGGTGCCGCGGGCCGCTTGTCGTCCCGGCGGCAACTGCGCCGGGACGACCGCACTGGGGGCCGCGTCTAGATTTCGGGCGAGATTGCTTCGTCGCTGCGCTTCTCGCAATGACACCGGGTGCGTGTCATTGCGAGTGACGTGGAGCAATCTCGGCGAACGCGCTCAGTTGAAACGCGGGCTGACCTTTTCGCACAGCAATTGCAGCGACTTCATGACCCGCTGGTGCGGGATCTTGGTGCCGCAATTCATCTCGCACAGGATGCCGTCGAGGCCGAGCTTTTCCTGCAATCCCATCAGCCGGTCGGTGACGCGCTCGGGCGAACCGACGATGATCTTCTCGCGCAGCGCGTCCTCGTAGGTGATTTCCTGCAGGCGCCGGCCGCGCGCGGCGCGGTCCTCGACGGCACGCACGCCGGCCCGGGTCGCCGAATCCTCGAGCCGCTCGCCGAGATAGCGATAGAAGTACATGATGCTTTCTTCCGGTTCCTCGAGGGCCGCCTGGTCGGTGTCGGCGACGTAGACCGGGGCGCGCAGGAATACCTTGCCCTCGCCGGGATGGCCGGCTTCCTTCCAGGCCTTGCGATAGGCGGTGATGTTGGGCTCCAGTTCCTCGAGGGTGCCGAGCCGGACCGCGACGAACACCGCGTGGCCGAGCTTGGCGATCGCCGGGAAGGTGTCGGCGCTGTTCGCCGCGACGCGGATCTCGGGCCACGGCTTCTGGTACGGCTTCGGCGTCAGCGTGACGTTCTCGAAGCTGTAGTGCTTGCCCTTGTAGGAAAAACTCGGCTCGGTCCAGGCTCGCTTGAGGATTTCGAGCGTCTCGGCGAAGCGCTCGCGGCTTTCGCCGTACGGCACGCCATAGGCTTCGTAGGTGCGCGGGAAGCCGCTGCGTCCGACGCCGAAGATCAGGCGGCCGTGGCTGATCTGATCGACCGTCGCGACCTCCTCGGCGAGACGCAGCGGATGGCACAGCGGCAGGACCTGAACCGCGGTGCCGATCTTCATCCGCTTGGTGCGGGCGGCGATCGCGCTGGCCATGCTGAGCGGCGCCGACAGCACCGAACGCTCGGGCGCGATATGGATCTCGGCCAGCCACATCGCGTCGAGGCCCCAGCGCTCGGCGGCGTCGACCTGCTCGAACGAGGTCGCGAACGCCTGCTCGTCGGTGATCCCGGCGGGCCGCTGAAATTCATGAAACATCCCGAACTCGAAACCCATCATCTCCCTCCGTCAGCTCGCCGACCCGCGCCGGATGCCCGGGGCGCGATGCAATTCTCGCTGGCGCCGCCGGACGACGAACAGATTGCCCGAGCGGGCCGGCAGCCCTGGCGGGAGCTTAACGGACGCGCCGGCATCTTTGCGAGCAAAGAAACGCCTTCTCGCATGCGCCGTCTGCAAGGCGCTCGGATCCGCCGCCGCGCGAGCCGGTGCGCCTGCCGGATTGGCCGAATTCGGTCGCTGTTCGGAGTGTCGCAAACTCGCTAATTTTAGTCGCATATTCCGAAAATCGAAATCTTCGCGTTGAATAGAAGGCGGTTGTTGTTTATAGTCCTGTAGTTTCATTTTTTGTTGAAGACACACGAAATAATTGAGCACGCAAGTGCAAGAACACGCACAACTAGAAGTTGACGCAAACAACTTTCTTGCGGCGCTTCAGGACGGAGCGTTGGAGAGGTGTTTGCGCTATGTGGAGCGTCATCGCGCGACCGCTCGGCCCGACCCACTGCTGAACTGCAAGCTGGCCGAGGCGCTGTTGCATGACGGGCGGCGGGGCGATGCGCTCGCCTGCGTCCGGCGCGGGTTTCCCGAAGCCGGAGGCGACCCGGCGCTGCTGCGCATCTGCGCCTGGGTGTTCAGCAATTGCGACTGCCACGACGAGGCCGCGGCCGCCTATAGAGGGCTGATCGAGCTGTGCCCGGATTGGATCGACGGCCATCGCCATCTGAGTGGCGCTCTGGCGGCGGCGGGTCGGGTCGAGGAGGCGATCGCGCCGGCGATAACCGCCGCGACCCTGGCCCCGGACAACACCGAATTCGCACTGCATGTGGCTGGGTTGCTGATTGATCTGCGGCGCGTCGAGCAAGCGGCCGACTGGGCGATGCGGGCGGTCGGCGGCGGCGCAGGGGCCAGCGGAGGGCAGCGAGCCGGGCCGTGCGATCGACGCCGCCGAGGTGCTGATGCGCTGCGGCCGGGCCGAGGAGGCCGCCACGCTGCTGCGCCGGGAAGCGGTGGGAGCCGCCACCCCGCGGCTGTGGCGCGTGCTGTCCGGCGCCGAAATGCTGTGCGGCCGGATCGAGGGCGCGCTCGACGCCGCCGAGCGCGCCCGCCGGGCCGAGCCGGACAATCCGGAATTCGCGCTGCACCACGGGCATCTGCTGTGGCACCGCGGCGACATGTCGGAAGCCGCCGTGGCTCTCGCGGGCGCGGCGCGGCTCGATCCGGACGGGCGCGACATCAAGCGCACGCAGCTGAGCTTTTATCTCGCCGCCGGGCTGACCACCGAGGCGACCGTCGCCGGCGGCGAATTGCTGCATCGCTTCCCGGAGGACACCGATGCGGCCGAGGCGGTGCTGCACCTGCTCAACCACCGGCTCGACACGATCGACGGCCAGTATGTCGTGCTCGGAGAACGGGTCGCGCGCCCACCGCGCCCGGCACGACCGCAACCCGGGCTGCTGGAGCGCCTGCGCGGCCAGCGCCGCGTCGTGCGCGCGCTGATCATTCGCGAAACCCGGACGCGGTTCGCCGACACACGGCTCGGCTACGGCTGGGCGCTGCTCGAGCCGATGCTGCACATCGCGCTGCTGTCGGCGACGTTCGCCGTGCTGATGCACGGAACCCCGCCGATCGGCGCGGATTTCCTTGTCTTCTATTACACCGGGCTGATCCCGTATCACGTGTTCGTCCATTCCAGCGCCGGGATGAGCCATGCGCTGATCAACGACGCGCCGCTGCTGCAGCTGCCGCCGGTGTCGAGTTTCGATGTCATCGCCGCGCGCGGCTTTCTTGAGGTGATGACGGACGTGATCGTCGCAGTCGCGCTGCTGGCCGGGTTTCTGGCGATCGGGCTGCGCGCGTTGCCTGACGATTTGTGGGAACCGTCGATCGCGGTGCTGGCAATCGCCGCTTTCGGATGCGGCATCGGCTTTGTCAACGCGGTGGTGACGGTGTTCTGGCGGTCGTGGGAGAAGACCTACGCGCAGCTGACCCGGCTGTTGTACTTCGTGTCGGGCATCTTCTACGTCCCCGGGATGATGCCCGATTGGGTGCGCGACATCCTGGTGTGGAACCCGCTGTTGCACGCGATCGACTGGTTCCGCGCCGGGTTTTTCGAGGTGTATCAGCCGCCTTGGCTGGACCGGTCTTATGTCGCCGTCGTCGCGATCGCGTCGCTGGTCGCAGGGCCTGGCGCTGCACCGCCTGCTGCGCCGCAAGTTGAGCGCCGCGCTGTGATCGCGCTCGATGATGTCGCGAAATCGTACCGAAGCGCCGCCGGCCGCAAGGTCCTGCTCGACCACGTGTCGGCCGAGTTCTGCTCGGGCTACAATTTCGGGATCCTGGGCGCCAACGGCGCCGGGAAATCGACGCTGATCCGCCTTTTGGCCGGCTCCGAGACGCCCGACCGCGGCACGATCCGCCGCCGCTGTCGCGTGTCGTTTCCGCTCGGCTTCGGCGGCACGGTCCACGGCGCGCTGTCGGGCCGCGAGAATGTCGCCTTCATTGCCCGGGTCTACGGCGCCGGCGTCAAGCAGACGGCGCGATTTGTCGAGGAATTCGCCGAACTCGACGAATATTTCGACATGCCGGTCGATACGTACTCGGCGGGGATGCGGGCGCGGCTCGCCTTCGGCGTCTGCCTGGCGATCGATTTCGACGTGTACCTGATCGACGAGGTCACCGAGATCGGCGACGAGCACTTCCGCCGCAAATGCGCCGCCGCCTTCCGCGAGCGGATGCGGTCGTCCGACATCATCCTGGCGACGCACAACCATCACACGATCCGGCAGTACTGCGATCGCGCGGCGGTCCTGGCCGGCGGGCGGCTTGAAGTTTTCGACAGCGTTGCGGGCGCATTCGATTGCTACCGCAAGATGCTGACAAAGCCAGATTGATGCTTGCCGCCCGCAACCTGAGGCAACGCGGCAGCCTGGTTGCGCCGGTCGCGCCGGCCGGCAACCCGGTAACGGTCGCGACGGCGGCGACGGCGCCGGGCGATCCGGTCTCCGGCTTTTCTGCCGGCACTGCGGAAGACCGGGCCGGTGGCACCGGAACATGGCGCGACGCTGCCCATCGCCGGGTGGCGGCCCCGCCTGTCGCCGCGCCTGCTGGCCTTCATCGCGATCGTCGTTGTTCCGAGCCTGCTGACCGCGGTCTATCTGTTCGCGGTGGCGAGCGACCAGTACGTCGCCGAGTTTCGCTTCACGCTCAACAGCGCCGAGGCGCCGCGCTTCGAACCGGCCTCGCTGCTGTCCGGCCTCACCGCGCCCGGTCCGCCGGCCGCGCTCGAGTCGCAGGTTCTCGTCCAGTATATCGGCAGCCGCGCCATCGTGGACCGGATCGAAACGGCCCTCGATCTGCGCCGGCTGTTCTCGCCGCCGCAGGCCGACTGGTGGTCGCGGCTGTCGGCTTCCGGCCACGATCGAAGAGCTGGTGCGGTATTGGAAGGGGCAGGTCGATCCGGTTTACGACACCGCCAACGGCACCGTCATGGTGCGGGTCCGCGCCTTCGATCCCGGCGAGGCGCTACGCCTTGCCGATGCGGTCGTCGCGGCCTGCTGAGGCTCTGGTTAACGAGCTGTCGCAGCGGTCGCGGAACGACGCGCTGGCCCACGCAAACGCGGAGCTGGCGCAAGCCGAAGACCGGCTCAAGACCGTCCTCGCCCGGACACGCGCGTTCCGCGATCGCGAGGGGATGATCGATCCGGCTCGGGCGGCGGAGGCGAGCGGCACGCTGGCTACCCGGCTGCGCGACGAGCTTGTCAAGGCGAACACCGACGTCGCGATCCTGAAGCGCTACATGCGCGACGAGGCTCCCTCGATCCAGGTCCTGGCGGCTCGCATTCGGGCGCTCGAGGCGCAGCTTCGTTCGCTCGGCGCCGAGATGACCGATCCCGAGGAGGCGCGCTCGGACCGGCTGACCCGTCGCCTCGAGGACTACGAGCAAATTGAGAGCGAGCGGCGGTTCGCCGAGGCGTCCTACCAACTCGCGTTGCGCGCCGTCGAGCAGGCGCGCGCCAATGCCGACCGGCAGCGCGTGTTCATCGCCAGCTTCGTGCCGCCCAGCCTGCCCGAGGAGGCGCTCTATCCGCGGCGCTGGCGACGCTCGGCACCGTCGCGCTGATCGCGTTCGCGCTTTGGGGGATCGGCGGCCTGGCCGCGCAGTCGGTACGCGAGCACCTGTCATGACGATATTCATGCGCAATCGAGACCTGGGGAGCCAACGAATGGCGACATTCGCATTCCGCGCCGCTGTCGCGCATCGCGCCGGACCGGCCTTCCCGGTCGCCGGTCCTCCGCCGCGCAAGGAAACGCTGGCGATCGTCTCGACGCGGCAGCAAACTTTGCGGCATCGCCGCATACACTGCCGCGGTGCGGCGTCAGCTCGATGACATCTTCGATATCACGGTCTTCGACCTGAACCAGTACCTGATGCGCAGCCCGAACCCGCGCGTGCAGAAACTGGCCGATCGTCAGGTGAAGGAGATCTGCCGGGCGATCCGGCAGTTCGATGCGGTCAATCTGCAGCTCGAATACGGCACCCTGGGTCGTTCCGGCGCGGACATCTATCGCCGCTTCTGCTGGCTGACGGACGCCGCGCCGCGGCTCTCGGTGACGTTTCACAGCCTGCAGACGCAGCCGACATTCGACCTCGCCGCCTTCGTGAAGGCGCTCGCGACGTTCAGATTCAAGGCGGCGGCGCAGATGCAGGGGAGCTTCCGCCGGGCGCATCTGCTGTCGCACGGCATCGCGCGGCAGCTCCGGCGGGCCCAGGGACACAAGCAGGTCAGCGCGATCGTCCATAACCGGCGCGATCGCAACGATGTCCGCTACTTGTACGGCATCAAGGACGTCTTCGATCACCCGCTCGCGTATCTGTCGCTCGACGAGGTCGAGGCGGCTGCGCAGCCGCGCCTCGCGCCGCGAATTTCCGATGCTCGACGCGCTGCCGGATGACGCCGTGCTGATCGGGGTATTCGGTTTCATTAACGAATACAAAGGCATCGCAACCGCTATTCAGGCGCTGCAGCATTTGCCGAAGAACTACCATCTGCTGGTCTTCGGCGGCGTGCATCCGCAGGAGATCGCTGTGCGGCAGCCGCGGCACCCGTATATCAGTAAGCTTTTCGAGCACGGCTTTATCGACACGACGCTGTACGACAAGCTCGGCGAACTCGCCGCCGAGGGCGCGCCGCGGCTGGTCGTCGAGGCCGATCGGGGCCTGCCGGAACTGCTCGGGAAGCACCCGAAGGATCTGTCCGACCGCATCCATTTCATGGGCGCGCAGGCAGAATCCGAGTTTCTTTCCGGCATGGCGGTGTGCGACACGGTCGTGTTCCCGTATCTCGAAGTCGGACAGTCCTCGTCCGGGCCGATCTCGCAAGCCCTCGAACTCGGCTGCCGCATCGTGGCATCGCGCACCCATGCGTTTCTCGAATTCGCCGAGTATCACAGCAATGCGATCGAGTTCTTCGACATCGGCAACCATGTCGAACTCGCCGAACGGCTGACCGCTCGCCGGCAATTCAACCCTCGCCCCGGTCTTCCCGAATTCAATGTCCACACCAACCGGGAAACCTATCGGCTGGCCAACAGCTGCGTGCCGGGGCCGGCTCCGACGCCGGTACCGAGCGACCGTTTGAGAGTGCGGCAATAGCGACCCTATAGCGGCTGCTTGGCGCTCGACAGTGCTTGAAGCCCCTCCCGAGCGCTACGCGGATCGGCTGTCGCGATCCCAATCGCGTGACTACGTCGATCCCGACTTAACACAACTAAAACGAGTGATTTTTTTTCAATAAGTGTGAAGTAGCTCACAGACAAAAGCCCTGGCTGCGAATACGGTCCTCATGGTCGCTCCTTGAGGTCCATGGCATCAGTAAGGCCGAAGAAATTCGACCCAGAGGACCCTTGGTATCGTCGGGGAGTGTCACCTGCCTTTGGGGTGTCGCCATGAAATGGGTTGTTGATGACAGTGGTCGGGTAGCCGCGCTTGAAAGTCATCCCGTAGCTCGGTGGGCGAGCGCGTTCGATCCGCCGTTGAGAGCAATACTCGAACTCGGCTTCATTTGTATCGAAGAGCATTCTGATCAGCTCATTCTAGCGCTGCACACTGCGCGGATTCGACCTGCCGCACTCGCAGGTACTTTCTATTTCCTCGCGGAACAGCGTGTCGACCGAGTCATCATCGACTTAGATTGTGGGACCAGGCGCGCTCGGCTAGTGAGGGTGGATCATGTTGCCGATGTATATAAGCTGCTCGGTCAGCTGACTGCGTCTGCACCCACTGACACTTCCTCGATCGGAACGAGCCTTGAAGGGAACGCGGAAATCACCGCCTTCGACTCGCCCGCTCCAAATTGAGAATTTACGCCGCAAGCTGCTCGAGAAAGATCAAAGCGGCCCAGTGGCTCCGGGATGCGGGCGCAACCCTGACATTCTAGCGACTGGATCATGGGCCTTCATTGCGCATACTCGGCGAGAACCGCCAAGTCGTGAACAACGATTGCTCCCTTCTCGATCGAGACGATCCCCAGGTCCTTCCACGTGTTTAAGTGTTTATTGATGCTTTCACGCGATCCACCGACGAGTTCTGACAGAGCGCGCTGAGATATTCGTATGGTGGCCGGCGCGGTCCGCGTTTGGCTCACGCCGCTCTCATCCAATAGCCGAAGAAGCACCTTAGCCGTGCGTGATTGGAGATCGAGGAAAGCCAAATCTTCGACTTGCTCGTTGGTATGGCGAAGGCGATCGCACAAAACGAGCATCAGGTCGACGCAAAGGTCCAGCCGACGTTCCAAAAGGGACCAAAATGATCGGCGCGAAATTATTAAAATCTCGCAATCGATCAGGGCGGTCGCATCGGCGGTGCGCTCCTTGCCGTCAAGCAACGCGATCTCGCCGAATACATCACCGGCTTGAAGCACGGACAGCACAACCTGCCGGCCCTCGACCGACGTCGCGCCGATAGCAACGCGGCCTCTCAGCACAGCCATCATACTTACGCCGGGATCGCCCTTGGCAACGATCTGTTGGCCCCTGCGGTAACGAGCTATGCGAGCATGCGAGAGGACGACATCGGTCTCCTCGTCGCTCAGCCGCGCGAACAGAGCACTCCCCCGGAGCATCTGCAGGTATGAAGACCTTAACTCATTGTCGGTTCCTGACGCACTCGGCATCATTGGCCACCGTTCACGACCGTCGAAGCCGACGCCATCCGATCTGAAAGGCGTTAAAGCATCGACGTGGGCGCCGCTTTCAAAAAAGCCTCGACGTGGACGCCGTTTTCAAACCGCTGCCGGCAAAAAAACGGATGTCCTCGGCTGTCCTCCCAGCGACTGAATTCTCTGCCAAACCGGTCAAGGCAGAATCAATCGATTGAACATAAGCGCATACAGCATTATGGGGGCTAATGCAACGCCGCTAGGCTCTCAGGCCGCAAAGGCGAGCGCTGTCGACGTCAGCGCCCAACCCTTTTCCGACCTCGTTAAATGCGTTATCAGTGCCGTCAGTTCTGAGACTGCGGCGGTGACCAGGCTTCCGGAGCGCGCGGTTCGAGGTCGGTAACGACATCGACAAGCACCGGCTCGTCGGCGGCGAGCGCCTGCTGCAGTGCCGGCGCGATGTCTCCGGGCTGTTCGACGCGGATGCCGCGCACGCCGAAGCTCCGCGCCACTTCGGTGAAATCGGTCGGACCGAAGCGGATCAGCTCCTCGCCGCGTCCGGGTCGGTTGCCCGAGATGCGGCGCACCCCGGTCAGGTTCTGGCCGAAGCCGGAATTGTTGTTGATGACGATGGTCGCCGGGATGCGGCAGCGCCGCGCCGTCTCCAGTTCGGCGAGGTGGTAGTAGAACCCGCCATCACCGGTGAAACACACGACCTTGCGCGGACCGGCAGCGCATTGCGCGCCGAGCGAGGCCGGGAACGCCCAGCCGAGCGAACCGGCGGCGCGCAGATAGGTCTGCCCGGCGCCGTTGAGGTCGATCATCGTGCCGGTCCAGATCCCGGAATAGCCGGTATCGGCGACCAGCACGCCGTCGGCCGGCAACGCCCGCGTGATCTCGGCGCACAGCCGCTCGACGGCGATCGGCGCCGTGTTCTTCCCGGCCAGCGCCGCCATCCCGGCGCGCCAGTCGGCGACGATCCGCGCCGCTTCCTCGGCATAGGAGCCGTCGCGGGCCGGCCGGCCGACGATCTGGTTGAGGCGGGCGAGGGTCGCCTTCGGATCGCCGACGATGCCGGTCGTGTTCGGATAGGAGCGGCCGATTTCGAGCGGGTCGGCCTCGATCTGGACGATCCTGGTGTCGATCGCCGGCACGGTCCAGTTCAGCGTGACCTGGTCGCCGGTGTCGCAGCCGATGAACAGCACCATGTCGGCGCCGTGCACGATGCGGTTCGGCGGGCGGCGCCGAATAGCTGCCGGCGACCCCGGCCGAGAGGCGGTGCGTCGTCGGGATGATGCCGCGCGCCCCCAGCGTCGTCGCGACCGGCGCGGCGAGCGCCTCGGCCAGCGCCAGCACCTCCGGCCCGGCCCCGGACGCGGCGGCGCCGTCGCCGGCGACGATCACGAGGCGACGCGCGCCGGTCAGCAGCGCGGCGGCGCGCTCGATGTCGCGCTCGTCGGCAACGGGCCGGTGCAGCGGAATGCGCCGCGCCTCGGTTTCGATGACCGGGGGTTCGGCGGTTTGCCCAAGTTCGATCACATCGCCCTGCAGGCCGTTGAAATCGAGATGCGTCGGGCGCGGCGTGTCGGACAACGCGGCGCGCCAGGCGTGACGCAGCAGGCGTGGCAATTCGCTGGTCGCGTAGACCGGGGAGGAAAATTTCGTCACCGGCTGGAACAGCGGCGCGTGAGCGATTTCCTGATACGAGTTGCGGTGTTGGAACGACGGTTCCTTGTGGCCGGTCAGCGCGATGACCGGGCTGCGCCCGAGCCAGGAATCCTGCAGGCCGGAGGCGAGATTGGCGGCGCCGACCGACTGCGCCATGCACACGCCGGGCCGGCCGGCGACGCGGGCATAGCCGTCGGCCATGTAAGCGGCCGCCTTTTCGGAATGCGCCAGAATGGGCCGGACGCCGAGATCGCCGAGCTGCAGCAGCGTGCGGCGCATCACCGATTCCACGAAAAAGACATGGCTCATGCCGGTGCCGGCCAATGCCCGCGCCAGCCATTCCGCGCCGTTCATCATCCCCTGATCGCTCATTGCTCGTCCTCTTGCGTCCCGATCCGCGGTCCAGGAATTCAACCTTCGGGTCAGACTGCCACCGATCGGTCCCGATGGCGTAGCGGAAATGCGCGGGATCAGCGCTGCGCGCAGCGAAGCGCATCGGCCACGATCGGCATTCCGAAAACCGGCGGCAGAAATCGCGCATACGGACCTTGCGTAAATCGCCGGTTCCGCTTACGTAGCGGGCGTCGACCCGTTTGGGTTCGGCTTCACTGCCGGCGTCCCGTCAGCGGCCCGGACCGTGTCCTCCGATCCAACCGACGTTCGATCCGCCGCACGCGTTTGCGGCGGCCTGATGCTAACTGGAGTTCTAAGCTAATGGCGACCGGTACGGTCAAATGGTTCAACGCCCAGAAGGGCTACGGGTTTATCCAGCCGACCAGCGGAGGCCCCGACGTTTTCGTTCACATCTCGGCGGTCGAGCGGGCCGGCATGGATGGCCTCGACGAGGGGCAGAAGCTGAGTTACGACCTGGAGCAGGGGCAACGCGGCCGGGTGTCGGCCGTCAATCTGCGCCCGGACTAAGCGTCGGTCGTCCGAAGGGGACGCCCCGGCAAGCGCAGGGAGCCGTCCCCTCTCCTTCCATCTCGATGGGGAATGCTCATTGGCAAAAGAAGACCTGATCGAATTCGAAGGCACCGTGACCGAGTTGCTGCCCGATGCGCGGTTTCGGGTCAGGCTCGACAACGGGCACGAGACGCTGGCCTATTCGTCCGGCAAGATGAAGAAGAACCGGATACGGATACTTGCCGGCGACCGGGTTACGGTCGAAATGACCCCGTACGATCTGACGAAGGGCCGGATCAACTTCCGCCACAAGGACACGACAGCGCCGCCGCCAATGGCGCCGCGACCGCAGTTTCGACGCCGCTGAGCGCCCGCGGCTATCGTTTCCGCGGCTGTTTGTCGCGCAGTGCGCCATGGTTTTCATCTTATTGAAACAAGAAAATCGTTGACTCTTTGACCTTCATCCCCAATTGAAAACCGGGCAATCCGCCCGCCTACACAGGCAAGGCAAAAACTTCTCAATGGATTTTTCCGAAATTGGACTGTCGCCTGAGCTTCTTCAGGCGGTTTTCGACGCCGGCTATACGAATCCCACCCCGATCCAGCAGAAAGCCATTCCCGTCGTCGCCACCGGGCGCGACGTTCTTGGCTGTGCGCAGACCGGCACCGGCAAGACCGCGAGCTTCGCGCTGCCGATGATCGACAAGCTCGCCGCCGGGCGGGCGCGGGTGCGGATGCCGCGCTCGCTGATCATCGAGCCGACGCGCGAACTGGCGACGCAGGTGGAAGCCTCGTTCGAGGTCTATGGCAAGCATCACCGGCTATCGACGGCGCTGCTGATCGGCGGCGAACGCTTCGCCGATCAGGAACGCAAGCTCGATCGCGGCGTCGACGTGCTGATCGCGACCCCGGGGCGGCTGCTCGATCTGTTCGAGCGCGGCAAGATCCTGCTGTCGGATGTGCGCATTCTCGTGATCGACGAAGCCGACCGCATGCTCGACATGGGCTTCATTCCCGATGTCGAGCGGATCGTCGGCCTGTTGCCGAAGAACCGGCAGACGCTGTTTTTCTCGGCGACGATGCCGGCGGAGATCCGCCGCCTCGCCGACGCGTTTCTGAACGATCCGGTCGAGATCGCGGTGGCGCCGCCGGCGTCGCCGTCCGCCACCGTCGAGCAGGCGATCGTCGTCGTCGAGCCGCGCGACAAGCGCGAGGCGCTGCGCCGGCTGATCGCCAGCGAGGACGTCAACAACGCGCTGATCTTCTGCAACCGCAAGCGCGATGTCGATATTCTCTCATCGCTCGCTGAGCCGGCACGGGTTCGAGGCGGCCGCGCTGCACGGCGACATGCCGCAGCCGAAGCGCACCGAAACGCTGGAGCGCTTCAAGAATGGCGAGATCCGGCTGCTGGTCGCGAGCGATGTCGCGGCGCGCGGGCTCGACATTCAGGGCCTGTCGCATGTTTTCAACTTCGACGTGCCGCACCACGCGGAGGATTATGTCCACCGCATCGGCCGCACCGGACGCGCCGGCCGGCAGGGCCGCTCGTTCACGCTGGCGGCACCGGAGGACGGCAAGTCGGTCGCGGCGATCGAAAAGCTGATCGCAAAGTCGATCCCGGTCGCGACTGTTCCCGACCTCGCGCCCGCCGAACTCGACGACCACGGAGAGCCGTCCCCGTCGGCGTCGCGGCGCCGCGCGCGCCGGACTCTCGCGGTCCGGCGCGCGGGTCGCGGGACGAGCGCCGCCCGCGGCGGGACCGCGCCGGCCGCGCCGGAACCGCGTGCGGAGGCCACGCGCCGAACGGGACAACGTCGCGGTGTTCAAGCGCCCGGCGGACCGGCCGGCCCCGACGCGACGTCGCGATCCGGCCCCGGCCGACGAGCCTCGCGTCATCGGTTTCGGCGACGATCTGCCGGCTTTTCTTGCCCGACCCTTGAAGATCGTGGCTCGCGTCTGATTCTGTCTTGCCGGGAGCCGGTTCGCGCTATGAACGGTTTCCGTGCGATCGGGAGAGCGCGATGAAGACCATTTTCGTCATGGTCAAGTGCGAGCTCGGCCAGGCCTATGAGGTCGCGGACGCGGCGGTCGGCGAGATCGAGCAGGTCTCGGAAGTCTACTCGACCTCCGGCCAGTTCGACCTGCTGATGAAGTGCTATCTGCCGGATTCAGCCGATATCGGCCATTTCGTGACCGAGCGGCTGCAGCGGCTGCCGGGCGTCAAGGATACGTTTACGATCATCGCTTTCAAGGCGTTCTCGCCCGATACGGCGACCTGATCCGCCTCGCAGCCGGCCGGCACGCGGGGATGGCGGGCCGGATGCGGTTCGAGCGCAGGGTCGCGGCTACGCCAGCCGGCGCGAGCGCTCAGCTTCCTCGATTTCCGCCGCCGCGATCGCGCGCGTGAGCGCATCGCTGAGGTTTTTCGCGGCCTCGAGCGTCAGTTCGACGGCAACCCGCGCGCCCGGTCCGAGCGCGCGGTTCACGAAATCGATCGTGATGGCCTCTTCGAGCAGCGCGTGATGCGGGTGGTCGTACGACACGACCGAGTGCGTCAGCTCGAACCACCCGTCAGCTGCCCTTGCCGGCCCCGTCGGCGGCGACGACCTCGACGATCGAGGTGCACATCGCCGCTCAGGCCGCCAGGTGCTTCCCGAAGAACGCCCATACCTTTTGCCAGCCGTCGAGCGCCTGCTCGATGCGGTAGGCCGGCCGATCGTAATAGAAGAAGCCGTGGCCGGCGCCGTCATAGCGATGGAACTCGTACTGTTTGCCGTGCTTCTTGAGCTCGGCTTCGTGCTGATCGACCTGCTCCGGGGTCGGCGCGCGGTCCTCGTTGCCGAACAGGCCGAGCAGCGGACAGGACAGGTCCTTCGTGAACTCGATCGGCGCCACCGGCTGTTTCGGGTTCAGCTCCTCCTGGCTCATGACGACGCGTCCGCCCCACAGCTCGGCCGCGGCGTCGATGCTCTTGGTTTTGCAGGCAAACAGGAATGTCTGGCGCCCGCCGGAGCAGGTGCCGATCACGCCGACCTTGCCGTTGAGCCAGGGTTGGGCGCGCAGCCACTGCACGGCGCCCTCGGTGTCGCCGACGACCTGCGCATCGGGAACGCCGCCCTCGGCGCGCACCTTGGCGGCGACGTCGTCCGCCTTGCCCTCACCGGCGCGGTGATAAAGATTGTGACTTATCGCCGCATAGCCGTGATGCGCGAATCTGCGCGTCGTCTCGCGGTACCATTCGTCCCATCCCGGCGCATGATGGATCAGGACCATCCCGGGGAACGGGCCCGCGCCCAACGGCCGAGCGACATAGGCTGAGATCGGTTCGTTGTTGTTGCCGCGGATTGCGATCGTCTCCGCGATCATTCCTTCGTAGGCCATCGTCCCACCCTTTCTCAAAGCGCATGTTGATGCCGAGGTTGGCGCATCATCCGGCGTTTGCGTGGCTGACGCAACCTCCGTCGGCTATCACCGCGTCACTGGCGCTCGACCCGATTCGGGTCGGCGCTATGTCCGGCCGGACCGGCGCGAACGGCGCCTGCGTCAGAGTCGCATTTCCCGCGGCGGTTGATGCGACGGACAATAGCGAACTGCCGAGCGAACGGAAATACGGGTCTGCCGAGGATGTCTAAGAATTGACACACTGCCTTGATCCTATCAATAGTTGAGTGCGGCTGGCGGCAATAAACGAATACAGCGCGCGGATCGCGGCCTTGTGTTACAGATGGCGGCAAGAACGCGGAAGCGTGCCGCGCACCGGACGCAAAATCGAGCACCTGGTATCCCGAACCTGGACGAGTGAATCGAGATGAACGAACAGGACCGAACAATCACGGCTCGCCTGTCGCATAGCGGCGACTCGCAGGAGGAGCGTGTCCCGGCCGCGGTGTCGCGTCGCTCGACCGGGCGCACGCAGGACATCGACCGCCATGTCGGCGGGCGGGTGCGCGAGCGGCGGATCATGCTCGGGCTGACGCAGCAGCAACTGGCCGACCTGATCGGGGTGACCTATCAGCAGGCGCACAAGTATGAGCGCGGTATCAATCGCATCTCCGCCGGCCGGCTCTATGAGATCGCGCAGGTTCTGAGTGTGCCGATCGGCTATTTCTTCGATGGGCTGGACGGACAGGATACGCGGTCGATCAGCCCGCGCGAGCGCATGTGCCTGGAACTGGCGCGGAATTTCGCTCAGATCCCGAACGAGCGCCATCAGGAAGCATTGAGCCAGCTCGCGCGCGCATTGGCGACGGAGTGATCGAGGGTATCGCGAGATCCGAACGAAAAAGGGCGGCCGAAACCGCCCCATTTCCGGTGAACCATCCGGCCTAACCCGGCCGTCTCCCCGGCGCGCAGACGACCGAGACGCGGCTGCGGTCAAGCCATGAAAAGCGACACCGTGGGACCGAGCGAGCAGCTCAATTGCCGCTTTTATCGCCGCCGCCGTCTCCTCCTCGGCTGCCATTCACGCTAGGCCCTTGCAGTGCCGGCGGCAGCGGCCCTGCGAGCTGTTCGTACTCCCAGCGGTTTATTGTTCCGTCCCGGTATGCATCTTCCGGAGTCGGCGCCTGAATCTGCGAGGGTTGAAACGTGCCGCCGGGATTAGTCGCCGGCGGCGGCCATTGCGGCGGGACAGCAGCCACCTGTGGAATCTGCGCCCAGGCGGGGCTGATGATGATTGCCCCCGTGATCGCCAGCGCAACGCGCGTCAATGAATGCCTCATCCGGGTGCCCTTTCCATGACGAGCCCGTGTATCCGCTAATGCAGCACGCTGCCGGACTCGGGTTCGTGTTAGATACGCCTTAAGCGCAATAATATTCCCCCTAAAAGTCGCCACGGCGCCGCCGTCCGGCTTTCCGCCGGTGGTGCCGCCTCAGGTTGAGTAGTCGGAGAACTGGACCGTCCCGGCGCGGGCGCGGTAGTCGGTCTTGACGTTGACCAGCGCGACCCGGCCTTCATCGACCTGCTTCTGCGCGCGCTCCAGCGCCGGACGAATCTCCTCCGGCTGCTCGACATACTCGCCGTAGCAGCCGAGACCCTCCGCCATCTTGTCGTAGCGCGTATAGCCGAGGTCGCGGCCGGGCTTGTTGCGCTGCGGGTCGGCGGTCCAGCCGCCGTTGAGGCTGATCACGACCAGGATCGGCAGCTTGTGCCGCGCCGCCGTATCGAGCTCCATCGCGTTGAGGCCGAACGAGCCGTCGCCGTGGACGCAGATCACCTGCTTGTCGGGCTTGCCGGCCTTGGCGCCGACCGCGAACGGCAGGCCCACGCCCATCGTGCCGAACGGCCCCGAATTGAGGCGGTGCCCCGGCTCGAAGGTCGGCATCGACTGGCGGCCGTAATTGAGGATTTCCTGGCCGTCGACGCACAGGATCGCGTCGCGCTTCGCGAAGTTCTTGATCTCCTCGCACAGCCGCAGCGGGTGGATGTCGCCGTCGGTCGGGTAGTTGCCGCCGGGACCGGTGCGCTTCGCGGCCTCGCCGTCGGCCAGCTTCTGCCGCCAGCCGGCGAACTTGTCGGCGGTATTGGGGCCGAGCGCGTCGATCAGCTGCTCCAGCACCGACTTGCAGTCGCCGAGCACCGGGATATCGACGTTGCGCGCCGAGCGACCCAATTCCTCGGCGTCGATCTCGATGCGCGCGATCTTGGCATTGGCGCCAAAGCGCGGCGGCGCGGCGTGCCCGATCACGTAATTCATCCGGGTGCCGAGGATGATGATCAGATCGGCGTCGCGGAACGCCGTCGAGCGCATCGTCAGGTACGAATACGGATGGTCGTCCGGCACGACGCCGCGGCCCTGCGGGGTCGTGTAGAACGGGATGCCGGATTTCTCGACGAACTGCCGCATCTCGTTCCAGGCCTGCGACCAGATCACGCCGCCGCCGGAGCAGATGATCGGCTGTTTCGCGCTGTTGATCGCATCGACCAGCGCGTTGATCGCCTTCGGCTCGGCATAGGGCCGCGGCCGCAGGATCGGACGGCCGGCATAGCTCCAATCGATCTGGCTCTCGTCGATCTTCTGGTAGAGCAGGTCGCCCGGGCAGTCGATATAAACGGGGCCCGGCTTGCCGAGCATCGCGGTCTGGAACGCGAAATTCACCTGCTGCGGGATGCGTTTGATGTTGACGAGCCGGTCCGCGTATTTGACGCAGCCCTCCAGGATCGCGACCTGGTCGATCTCCTGAAACACCTGCCGGCCGAACTGGCCGAGCGGGCTGGAGCCGCCGAACCCGACCACCGGGCAGCAATCGATGAGGGCGTTGGCGAGACCGGTCGAGAGGTTGATCGCCGCCGGGCCGGAGGCCGCCATGCACACGCCGGGCCGCTGCGTGACGCGGCTATAGGCCTGCGCCGCGAACGCCGCCGCCTGCTCGTGGCGGACGTCGATCATCCGGATGCCCTCGTCGATGCATTTCGACTCGGTGAGCAGCATCGGGCCGCCCATGATGTAGAAAAGGTCCTTGACGCCCTTCGGCCTTCAGGCATTTCGCGATGATTTCCGAGCCGGTCAGTTCCGCCATTTCCGTTCCCTCCTCTGCTGAAATCTCGGTATCCGTATCGCCACTTTCGGGTGGGACGCAGCCGACCGGTCGATGCCAGGTACTTCAAGAGGCGCACCCGCCATGCGCAGGCGCGGGTCAGGCAACCGCTTTCGGGATTGCGGTGCTCCGGCTGACGGATAGGATCTCGATGCCGACCATCTCGCCGCGGTCATCGAAGTCGAGCATGATGCCGCGTGCGACCTCCTCGGTTTGAGCGGATTTGGCGCCCTCGGGGCCAAGCCATCCGAACATCGCATCAACCTCTGGCTCGTAACTCGTCCGCATCATCGTTTCGCACCCCGATCGAAATGGGTGGTCGCGACGAGAATGTCGTTGCCATCGGGGCGATGGACAACCCGCAAAATGCGCCGTCCGCCTCTGTGATGGCTTTGAACGAGCGGGTCAGTGAAGGATCGTTCGGATCGGGCTGTGAGAATTTCCAGTTTAGCACGCGGTGTTTTGTTGGGCCGATTTGCGCTACCCGCCATCCCGGGCCACGACCTGGCAGCGAAAAGGCGTGGCATTCCGACATAGCGTGAACCAAGCGAGACCAGGCTGTGTGACCAGATCGGGTTGAGTGTCATGGTCCGGCAATCCCGTCCGTATATGCTGAGTCTACGATGGGCGTATCGTGCCCCGGGAGTGGTGTAAGAGCGCGGTGGATCTCGTGGTCTCCGGCGAGGTCTGGCCGGTTATGTCAAGCGGCCACGGCGGGCAGTTTGACGATGGGATCGTCGCTCAATGGAGCGATTGTTTCCAGCGTCATGTAGCGGGCCCGCTGCACCGCCCATTCGTCGTGCTGCTCCAACAGGATGGCGCCGACCAGGCGGATGACGGCCTCATCGTTGGGAAAGATACCGACAACCTCGGTGCGGCGCTTGATCTCGCCGTTCAAGCCGCTCGATCGGATTCGTCGAGTGTATCTTCGGCCGGTGCTGCGCAGGCTGGGAAAGCTCATGTAGGCGAGCACGTCGCTCTCGGCCTCGTCCATCAACTCAGCGAGCTTTTGACACCTTGGGCCGCAGCTGGTCGGCGACTCTGGCGCCACTGGGCTCGGGCGGCTTCGGCGTCGTCCTGGGCAAAGGCGGTGCCGATGAACGCGGCGACGACCCGGCGGCCTTGCTTGCCGGCATGGGCCAGGGCATTGCGCATGAAATGGACGCGACAGCGCTGCCAGGTGGCGTTCAACACCTTGGCGATGGCCGGCCTTCAGCCCCTCATGGGCGTCCGAGACGACGAGCTTGACGCCGCGCAGGCCGCGCCGCGCCAGCTTGCGCAGAAAGTCGGTCCAGAAGGTCTCGGCCTCCGACGCGCCGATCGCCAGGCCCAATACCTCGCGCCTGCCGTCGCTGTTGACGCCGACCGCGACGATCACCGCGACCGAGACGACGCGACCGTCGCGGCGCGCCTTCAGTAGGTCGCATCCAGCCAGATATAGGGCCATTCGCCTTCCAGGGGCCGGTCGAGGAAGGCCGCGATCTTGCCGTCGATCTCGCCGCACAGCCGGCTGACCTGGCTCTTCGAGATGCCGCTCATTCCCATCGCCTTGACCAGTTCGTCGACCGAGCGGGTCGAGACGCCTTGCACGTAGGCTTCCTGGATCACCGCCGTCAGCGCCTTCTCGGCCATCCGGCGCGGCTCGAGAAAGCCGGGAAGTAGCTCCCCTTTCTGAGCTTGGGGATGCGCAGTTCCACCGTTCCGGCACGCGTCTCCCAATCGCGCTCGCGATAGCCGTTCGTATGATGCTCTCCGTCAAGCCATGGCGTCGCCCCATCATTTCCATCTGAGGTGCTGCTTGCGTCGATCAGGCGCTTGCGGCCATCAACTCGTATCCGGTTCGGCTATCGCCGACCCAGGTGCCCTATGCACGGCGTGCAAGCTGCTCGAAGGCGGGATCCATCTGCGAGGTTCGGGCCATGCCGGCCCCAACGGCTACACGATCACGCGCCTACCCCGGATGTCCGGAACTTGTCCTCGGCCCTCCCCCGCCGTTGTTAGCCGGCCGCCGCCGGTTTCAGCCTGGCGCCGGACGGCACGAGGCCCTGCGTCGCGTAACGCCAGAGCGCGACCAACAGTTTGCGAGCAACGGCGACGATGGCGACACGTCGGTTGCGCCGGCTTTCGCTGCCAGTCCGTTGGGTGAACCAGGCGGTGATCTCGCTCGCATTCTGGAACCGGACCCATCGCCAAGCGAGTTGGACGAGGCGGGCGCGGACGATGCTATTCCCGGCCTTGCTGATCCCCTGATCGTGCTGCAACCTGCCGCTGCTATAGGGACTCGGCGTCAGGCCGGCGAATGCCGCCAGGCTACGGCGATCACGAAAGTCGCGGCAGAACACCTCGCGCGACAACACGACAGCAGTCTCGCGTCCAACACAGGTCAACTTTTCCAGCGCCATCGCGATCGCCTCTTCAGCATTTGCCGTATCGCTGGGGGCGAGCGCGGCTTCGACCTGAGCTGAATGTTCGAGAACCAGCTCGAGACGAGCCAGCTCGCGATCGATCTCGGCACGACACCTGGGCGGAATGGATTTACCGTCCGCTGCGCGCAGCTCGGCAAACTTTGCGCGCCGGTTCTGGCGCAGCGGCTGATAGTCCGAAACGCCGTGCAGCGCGAGCAATGCTTTAATTCTGTTGACGTGTCCCACCCGTTCCTTTCGCAGTCGGTTGAGTTCGCGGTGTGGGCGCCGTGCGTCCTCTTCTTCGACCGTGGAATCCGCACGAAGTTGCAGGCCTGCCGATCACCGCGCCGCCAGGCCTGCAGCGCCCGCAGAAGGCTCTCGGCATCGATGCGGTCCGTTTTAACCCGCCGGGCTCGGCGGTCGACTTTGAGGCTCGCTGGGTCCATCACCCGGCATGCGATCCCCACCTGTTCCAAGCGGCGCTGCAGCCAGAACCCATCGTAGCCGGCTTCGAATACGCATTCGATATCGACGGTCTCAGACGATCGTCTCGCCGTGGCATCACGCGCCTTCTCACAGGTAGCGATCAGGCCGGCGGCATCACCACTGTCGACGCGGCGTCGTGAAATTTTGTCGGTTATCGGATCATAAACCGCAAGCACCCAGGCCGACTTGCTCAGCTCGATGGCGACGAGAACAGTGACGGATGCGTCACAAGTACCGACAGGCTCGCTCTGGTCCATGATTGCCTCCATGCAGGGCGACGACGTTGCCCAAGCATCATGGTATCTGCGGTGGGTCAGCCGATCCGCGCTGCGTTCCCCGTGCGCCGCGCCGGTCAGGGTCTCGACTTCCAGCTCCATCAAGCGATGGGCGGCAAACCCGATCATCTCGCGCAGCAGATCGGCGTCGGCGCTCTTCTCCAGCAGCGTACGAAGGCTCATCATCTCGTCGGTCATCGTCGGGTCCTTGGTCCGCGTTGAGGGGTGCGACCAAAACCCTACCGGGACCTGCGATGACCACCGCCGTGGATAAGTAGCCCGCCGCCGCCTGACTCGTGGCGGTCGCTGCGGCGGGCTACTTACCCACCGCTCCTACACCACCTCTCGGGACACGACCGATGGGCGTATCGGCGCGTCCGAGCGCAGCCTATGATTGGATGCCTGCGAAATTGAAATGCGACTATCGGGGCAACCGCAGCAACAGCAGTTTGCGTTCTCTAACCGCGGCCTGCGCCGCTCCTTGGCACGGAGGGTAAGTCATGCGTTTGCCCGATCAACGGCTGCTGCTGCTCGGTTTGGCCTGTTTTGCCATGCTGGGCTTATTCGACGCGCGCAGCGCGACTGCTCAGGAGGCCAAGAAGCCGAACAGAGCTATCGCCGAATTTTGGTGATGGCCTGACGGATCAGGCGGCGGCGGTTTGGGATTTCGAGGGCGCAGATTTGGCGGCGACTTCGATCCCATCGGTGAACCTGACACCTTGAATGAGCTTGGGCAACTGGTTGTGGCCATCGAGCCTGCGCCAGCTTTTCTGGGCGGCCTCGACCAGCTTGAACACCATGGCGAGGGCCGTCTTATTCGACAGGCACCCCTTCGAGCGGATTGTGCGGTGCCGCACCGTGGCGAAAGTGCTCTCGATCGGGTTCGAGGTCCGCAGGTGTTTCCAGTGCTCGGCAGGGAAATCGTAGAAGGCGAGCAGGGCTTGGCGATCCTTCGCCAGGCACGCGGCGGCCTTATCGTATTTCAGCTCGTAGGCGGCAATGAAGGCATCGAATGCGGCCTCGGCGGCCGGGCGGGTCTCGGCCATCCAGATTTCCTGTAATGACCGCTTGGCCTTCGGCTGCTGGCTCTTCGGCAGTTTGTTGAGGACATTGGCGGTCTTGTGCACCCAGCAGCGCTGCTCGCGTGTGGTCGGCCACAGCTCGCCGAGCGCCTTCCAGAAGCCGAGCGCCCCGTCGGCGACGGCGAGTTCGGGCGCGACCGCCAGACCTCGGTTCCGCAAATCGAGCAGCATCTCGCGCCAATCCTGGGCGCTTTCGCGGGCCCCGTCAGTAAAGCCGAGCAGCTCCTTCTTGCCCTCCGGGGTCGCGCCGATGATGACCAGGATGCATTGCTTGGCGTCTTCAAGACGGGCCTGCAGGTAGATGCCGTCGGCCCACACGTAGACGTAGCGCTTGGCCGACAGATCGCGCTTGCGCCAGTGCTTGTGCTCGTCGCGCCAGACCTCCTTCAGCCGCGCGATGGTCGAGGCCGACAGGCCCGGTGCATCCTTGCCGAGCAAGGCGGCAAGCGCCTCCACGAAATCACCGCTCGAGAGGCCCCTCAGGTAAAGGATCGGGATCAGCACCTCCAGGCTGCGCGAGCGCCGTGCATACGGCGGCAGGATCGCGGGCGTGAAGCGGACGCGCCCGGCACCATCGCCAGCGCCACGGTCGCGCACGCGGGGTTGGCGCACCCCGACCGGGCCGATGCCGGTCATCACCTCGCGTTCCGGCAGGTGCCCGTGACGAACCACGCGGCGCAAGCCAGCAGCGGTCTTCAGATCGGCATGCTGGGCGAGGAATTCGGCCACTTCGGCCTCGACCGCTTGGGCCAGCAGGGCACGCGCACCGTTGCGCAGCACCTCGGTCAGCGGGTCGGCGAACGATCCTGGTTGAAGCAGCTTGACGACGGTACCATCGGACACGGCGTATCACTCCTTCGCTGGAGAAGTGGAGGCGCGAACACCCCCACGATACGCCGCCTTCATCCCCTCAGCCCGTCACCAACTTCCGCGTATAGCTCAGCCGAACATCGTCATCATCTGGGGCGATGATATCGGACAGTCAAATATCAGCGCCTACACCAACGGTTTGATGGGGTATCGGACGCCGAATATCGATTCGATCGCCCAACAAGGGATGATATTCACCGACTATTACGCCGAGCAAAGTTGTACCGCGGGGCGTGCGGCGTTCATCACGGGCCAGAGCGTACTCCGCACCGGCCTCAGCAAGGTCGGGTTACCGGGCGCGGACCTCGGCATTAGGAAGGAAGACCCGACCATCGCCGAGCTGCTGAAGGTGCAAGGCTATGCGACCGGCCAGTTCGGCAAGAACCATCTTGGCGACAAGGACGAGATGCTGCCGACCGCGCACGGCTTCGATGAATTCTATGGCAACCTGTATCACCTGAACGCCGAGGAAGAGCCGGAGCTCCCCGACTATCCAAAAGCTGACGATCCGGAATTCCCCAATTTCCGGAAGAATTTTGGACCGCGCGGCGTCATTCACAGCATCGCGAACTGCCGATGGCACCCAAAAGATCGAGGATACCGGGCCGCTGACCAAGAAGCGGATGGAAACCATCGATGATGATATTGCGGCGCGGGCGGCCGATTTCCTCGAAAAACAGGTAAAGGCAGACAAGCCTGTCTTCCTATGGGTGAATTTTACGCATATGCATTTCCGCACGCACACCAAGCCCGAAAGTCTGGGCCAGTCAGGGCGGTGGATGGGACCCTACGCGGATACGATGATCGACCATGACAAGAATGTCGGCACGGTCCTCGACAAGATCAAACAGCTCGGGATCGAGGACAATACGATCGTCATGTACTCGACAGACAACGGTCCGCATATGAACTCCTGGCCGGACGCCGCTATGACACCATTCCGCAATGAGAAAAACTCGAATTGGGAAGGCGCCTACAGGGTGCCGGCGATGGTCCGCTGGCCGGGGCATATCAAGCCTGGTAGCGTTTCGAACGGGATTGTTTCTCACCTAGATTGGATGCCGACCTTGCTTGCTGCGGCGGGAGCGCCAAACATCAAGGACCAGCTGCTTACGGGCGATAAGGTCGGCGACAAGACCTACAAGGTGCATCTCGACGGCTATAACCTTTTGCCATATTTGACCGGTGCGGAGCCAATGAGCCCACGTAAGGAGTTCTTCTATTTCTCCGACGACGGCGATCTCACCGGGTTGCGATACGACAACTGGAAGTTTGTGTTCGCGGAGCAAAGGGCGCCGGGGACGTTGCGGATTTGGGCCGAGCCCTTTACGCATCTGCGCTTGCCGCTGATCTTCAACCTTCGGCTTGACCCGTATGAGCGCGCCAACATCACATCCAACACCTATTACGACTGGCTGTTGGACCATGCCTTCATGCTAGTCCCGGCGCAGGCTTATGTCGGTAAGTTCCTGGCGACGTTCAAGGATTATCCGCCCCGTCAGAAGGCCGCGAGCTTCTCGGTCGATCAGGTAATGGAGAAGCTGAAACAACCGGTTGGACCCTGATTCCGATATATCGATCGGGCTCTGCAAAAATTGCGGCGCCCGTCTGGGTATCCGAATTCAGTGACGATTAATCCAATTTCAATGCTGCTCGCGGGTGGCGCTGAAGCGCAGGGCGGGCCATTCCTCGGTCGTGGTGCGCAGGTCCCAGGCGTTGCGGGCGAGGAATACCGGGATGCCGTCGTGGTCCTCGGCCAGCGCCGACGAATTGCGGTCGCGGAAGCGGTCGAGTTCGGTCCGGTCGCCGTCGAGCCAGCGCGCCGCCTCGTAAGGGGCGCCGTCGAGCCTGGTGGCGAGGCCGTATTCGGCCTGCAATCGCGCCTGCAACACGTCGAGCTGCAGATCGCCGACGACGCCGATGATGCAGTCGCCGCTGCCGTTGACCGGCTTGAACAGGCGGGTGACGCCCTCGTCGGCGAGCTGCGTCAGCGCGTGGCGCAGATGCTTCTGCTTCATCGGGTCCTCGATGGCGACCCGGCGCAGGATCTCGGGCGCGAAGCTCGGCAGGCCGGTGACGCGGATCTCGGCGCCCTCGGTCAGGGTGTCGCCGACCCGCAGCGTGCCGTGGTTCGGGATGCCGATGATGTCGCCGGGCCACGCCTCCTCGGCGAGGTTGCGCTCGCGCGCCAGGAAGAACACCGGGTTCTGCACCGCCATCAGCCGGCCGGTGCGCGAATTCTTCAGCTTCATGCCGCGGCGGAAGCGGCCCGAGCACATCCGCACGAAGGCGATGCGGTCGCGGTGCTGCGGGTCGATATTGGCCTGCACCTTGAAGACGAAGCCGGTAACCGCCTCTTCCGCCGGCTCGATCGGGCGCGGGCTCGGCAGGTTGCGGGCGCGGCGGCGGCGCCAGATCGGCGACCCCGCGCAGCAATTCGCGCACGCCGAAATTGTTGAGCGCGCTGCCGAAGAAGACCGGCGTCATGTGGCCCTGCCGGAACGCGTCGCAGGTCGAATTCGGGGCATAGGCCGCGCGCCATCTCGACCTGCTCGCGCAGGGTCGCGACGGCGGCGTCCGGCAAGCGCTCGGCCAGCAGCGGGTCGTCGATGCCGCCGACACGGAGCGGCGTCGCCGATCTCCTCGATCGCGTCGCGGTCGTTCAGGCCGCGCTCGAACAGCAGCAGCGATTCGCCGAACAGATCGTAGGTGCCGAGAAAATCGCGCCCCATGCCGATCGGCCAGCTCGCCGGGGTCGCGTCGAGCGCCAGCGTCTGCTCGATCTCGTCGATCAGGTCGAACGGGTCGCGGCCCTCGCGGTCGAGCTTGTTGATGAAGGTGATGATCGGCACGTCGCGCAGGCGGCAGACCTCGAACAGTTTGCGGGTCTGCTCCTCGATGCCGCGCGCCGCGTCGATCACCATGACCGCGCTGTCGACCGCGGTCAGCGTGCGGTAGGTGTCCTCGCTGAAATCCTGGTGGCCGGGCGTGTCGAGCAGGTTGAAGACGAGACCGTCATGCTCGAACGTCATCACCGCAGACGAGACCGAGATGCCGCGCTCGCGCTCGATCGCCATCCAGTCGGAGCGCGCCCGGCGGCGCTCGCCGCGTGCCTTGACCTCGCCGGCGAGCTGGATCGCGCCGCCGAACAGCAGCAGCTTTTCGGTCAGCGTCGTCTTGCCCGCGTCGGGGTGCGAGATGATCGCGAAGGTGCGCCGGCGCGCGATTTCGTCAGGCAGGCTGGTCATGGCTCCTGTCAGGGCAGTGGGCGAGTTTTGCGGATGCTCGGCCCTATATGGCGTTCGGAGCGGGAAATCCGAGCCGTTGCCTGTCAGCGAACTCGGTAGGCAAATCAGCTGGGCGTCCGCTCGCCAGCGATCGACGCGACCGGCAACGCGGAACACCTGCCGCTATTGTCCTGCGGGCGCCGTCTTCTTCAGGTGAAAGCCCTGCACGTCCAATCATAGACGGCGGTACTGGTGCGAAAATCGCCGATTCGCGGAGCCGTCAAATCCAGGATGTCGACAATTACGAGCGTCCACGTCAAAGCGAGCAGCGCCGCCAGGACGCGGATTCGTGCTCCCCTGATCGCCAATTGATAGCCCAGCGCCGCCATTCCCAACATTGATAACCCGATCAGCAACCAAAAGATCTGCGGCGGCAGCCGGAGCTCGAAGGCGAAGCGCTCAGCCGTGGTCATGTCGAAAACTTCATTCAGAGACGCCATTAACGATGCGCTGATCGGGCTGGGTTGCTCGCGCACGATCGCCGATAGCTGCTCCCATATCGCCGATTGCAGCGCGTTGGTTCGATTATTGATGTCGTCGAGGACGGCCGGATCGGGCGGCGCATGCACAAATGTCCTTCTCAAGATTGTGTATTGTTCCAACATCTTCGGCGATCTCGTCGCCACGCGGTTGCCCGATGGCCTTGGCCCTCAGCCATGCGGTGCCGATGGCATTTGTTTCGGCAAGCGTTCCAGAACGCCGGTCATTGAAGCGCTCGCTGGCGAAGCTGAGCGTGAGCGCCAGAACGAATGCCAGCAGACCAAGCAGACCTCCGACCAGAACCCCGACGCCCTCGCCGGGGGTTTCGCGCCTTGAGGCTTGCCTGCGGCCGATCCAGTAGCCGGCCTCATGCGCCACCAGCAGAGCAACGAACAAAATAGCGCCGAAAGCAACAATGCTCCAGACAGCAATTTCGACAAGCACAGCCATTGCCAACACCCCAAAGAAGCGCAGCGGTAGTTCTGGCTCAATGCTCAATGCAACTCAAGCGGGATCGACGCGGAGCCGTCGCCCGATATGGCAGGGCCGCAATTTTGCCAGCTGATCGACGGTTGCCGGCTGACCCCGTCCTGGCATGCACGAAAACAGCCGCGACCCGCACGGAACCGCTCGCTAGCGGCCGGGCTATCGGCGGTCTCCGAGCCACTTACGAAATCAGCTTTTCGAGCCGCTCGGCGACCTGGTCGGCGCCGGTGTCGGGCGTGAAGGTCGCCGTGAAGCGGCCCTGCGGGTCCATCACATAGATGACCGCGCTGTGGTCCATGTCGTAATCGCCGCCCTGGGTCGGGTGTTTGGCGGAATAGACGCGATAGGCCTTTTCGGCTGCGGCCACCTGTTCTTGTGTGCCGGTCAGCGCCGTCACCGGGGCGTCGAAGCTGGCGATATAGGATTTCAGGGCCTCGGGCGTATCGCGCTCCGGATCAACCGTGATAAAGACGATCCCGACCTTGTCGCGCTCCTTGCCGAGACGGTCCATCGCCAGCGCGAGTTCGTTGAGCGTTGTCGGGCACACGTCCGGGCAATGGGTATAGCCGAAAAAGACGAGGTGCCACTTGCCCTTGAGATCGGCGTCGCTGAACGGCTTTCCGTTCTGGTCGACGAGCTGGAACGGGCCGCCGATCGTGGCGGACAGCACGGCTTCCGGCAATGCCCCTTCGGGCTGTCGCGGTACCCGATAAACAGCAGGAGACCGGTCGCGAGCACGAGACATCCGGCCAGCGCGACCGCGATCAGCAGAAAACGCGGCGCGCCGGTCCGGCGGCTTCGGGCGCCGAGGGCCGCGGCGAGTGGGCGGAGTGGCGGTCATCGCGGCGCGCTCCGTCAGTGGGCCGGCTGCTTTTGCATGTGCATGGCCCCGGAATGGGTTTCCGGTCCCATCGCGCCGACCTTGGCGACCGCGGCGGTGACCTCGCGCGTGCCGGACTTTTCGAACGTCAATGTCAACGGGACCGACTGTCCCGGCTTCAGGGGGTGCTTGAGGCCCATCATCATGATGTGCAGACCGCCGGGCTTCAGCGTGACCGGCTTGCCGGGCGGCAGGTCGATCGCGGGCACTTCGCCGCATCTTCATGACGCCGCCGTCGTTCGCCATTTCGTGCAGCTGCGTCATCTTGGCGGCGGGGCTCGTCACGCCGGTCAGCTGTCGCCGGTCGGCGACACCAGCGTCACATAGGCCGCGCCGTTCTTGGCGCCGCCCGGCGTGGCGCGCGCCCAGGCGTCCTTGACCTCGACGCCGCCGGTCTGCGCCACGGCGGCGACGCAATAAAAGCCGAAGAACAGGGCAGCGGCGACTCCCAGCAAATTTCTCGGCATGATCCACCTCCCCGGTAGACGTGATGTGCCGATCCTGCATCTCGACGGTGCACCCGGACCGCGTCGATGGCGGGGTCTCGATGGAACAGATAGCGCGGCGGACGCGGTCGCACCAGAGCCGCGGCTGCGGCGACCGGTCGCTTGTGCCGGCAACGCGGATCCGGCAGCGAGCGTTCGGCGATGCTTCCGTCGCCGCGCTTGATGACAGCGGCAAGCTGCTGGACTAAGTTCATGCAATGGACAATTCGGGGCAGGAACAGCCGGTTAACGTGTTCGAGATGCGGCGGCCTCGGAGCCGCACGGTGCCGCTCGTGCTCGCCTCGCCGCACAGCGGCGCCGAGTACCCGGACGAATTTCTCGCCGCCTCGCGCCTCGATCCGCTGACCCTGCGCCGCTCCGAAGACAGCTTTGTCGACGAGATCTTCGCTTCTGCTCCCGAGCTCGGCGCGCCGCTCGTCGCGGCCCGTTTCCCGCGCGCCTATCTCGACGTCAATCGCGAGCCGTGGGAACTCGACCCGACGATGTTCGCGGACGCGCTGCCGAATTACGTCAACATCCGCTCGCCGCGGGTGCGGATGGGGCTCGGCACGATCGCCCGCGTCGTCGCCAGCGGCGAGGAGATCTATGCCCGCAGGCTGCGCTTTGCCGAGGCGCGGCAACGGGTCGAGACGCTGTACCATCCCTACCATCAGGCCCTGCGCAAGCTGGTGCTCGATACCGAGGCGGCGTTCGGCGGCTGTCTGCTGATCGACTGCCATTCGATGCCGTCGGCGGCGAGCGAGGTCGGCGGGCAGGGGCCGGTCGATGTCGTGCTCGGGGACTGCCACGGTACGACCTGCGCGCCGGAGATCATCGAGGCCGTGCGATCGTTTCTCACCCGGCGAAACTTCTCGGTGGCGATGAACACGCCCTATGCCGGGGGCTTCACGACGGCGCATTACGGCAATCCGCGGCGTGGCCGCCACGCGCTGCAGATCGAGATCAACCGGGCGCTGTACATGGACGAGCGGCGCTGCCGCCGCAAACCGGAACTGTCGCGGCTGGCGTCGGAAATGACGGCGCTGATCGCGCATCTCGCGGCGATCATGGGCGAGCGGCTCGGCGAGGCGCCGCGCGTGGCGGCGGAATAAACCGGGCCTGCCGACAGATTGTCCTGCTCACTTTAAGGCGGGCTGACGAGGCTTAGAGCGACTGGCGGCGATAGACGCGCCGCGACCGGCGCTACGCCGACGTAGCCGGATGCCGGCTTAGGGCGCGGCGCAGCGCGCGGATGCAGAGGCGCCGTGGCGCGGGCAAAAAAAAGGCCGTGCGTTAGCACGGCCCGAGTTTAGGGAGGAAACGCCTAGAAGACGTACGGCAGAACCACCAGAGGCGATCCATGCCGCACCGCACAAAATAATGATCGCCGGCCCGAAGTCAACCCCCGACAAAATCTCGTTGGCAGCCTTGGGAAATTCGCATAGCTCCGCGGCCTCGGCGGGGAGGCCGGTTGTGCGGCGCACAAACACGCGGCCGCTTGCATCCGTTCCGAACCGAAGGTGATTTTCTCGCCATGACCCTGCCGCCGCCGCTCGACCCGCATAACGCTCTGTTCCTCGACGTTGACGGCACGTTGCTGGAGATCGCGCCCCGTCCCGAGCTGGTGAAGGCGCCGGAAGGGCTCGCGGAGCTGCTGACCCACTTGGCGCAGCAGCGCGGCGGCGCGCTGGCCGTCATCAGCGGCCGCCGGATAGACGATTTCGACCGCTACCTGCGCCCTTGGCACGGCGCCGCGGCCGGCGTGCATGGCGCCGAACGCCGTGACGCCGCGGGCCGAATCGTCGCGAGCGGCGACACGTCGGAGGATCGTCAGGCGGCGGCCGCCTTGGAGAGGCTGCGCCCGGCGCTGCGCGAGCTGGAGGAACGATTGCCCGGCGTCCTGGTCGAGGACAAGGGCAGGACGCTCGCCGTTCACTACCGCCAGGCGCCCGACAGGGAGGGAGAGGTTCGCGCGGCTGTCGACGGGCCTGCTGCGGCAGGAGGCCGCCGCGCTGCGGCTGATCGACGGCAAGATGGTGTTAGAGCTGAAGCCGATCCACCACGACAAGGGACGCGCGATCGCCGCGTTCATGGCCGAGAAGCCGTTTCGGGGCCGGGTGCCGGTGTTCATCGGCGACGATACGACCGACGAAGACGGGTTCGCCGAGGTGAACCGGCGCGGCGGCGTCTCGGTCCGGGTCGGCCCGGAAAGCCCCGCGACGCAAGCGGTCTTTACCCTTCCCTCGGTCTCGGCCGTGCTGGATTGGCTGCGCGGGAGCGGCACGGGGTGATTGTCGGAGGCGAGTGGAACGGCTGTCGGCTCGGCCCGTTCCATTGTTGGTCATATTTTTCTGCGAGGTTTCCATTTATGCGCGAGCATCACGAATGACGGTTGACGAGCGGCTGCGTACCTTGCCCGCGCCGACGCAAGCGCGCGGCTCGGCCGGGCGCGCGAGCCGAGCCGGCGGCTGGTCGTCGTGTCGAACCGGGTCGGTCCGATCGCGGCCGGCAAGGCGAGCGAAGGCGGGCTGGCGGTGGCGCTGCGCGCCGCCCTCGAGAGCCGCGGCGGATTATGGTTTGGCTATAGCGGTTCGGTTTCCGAGCAGCCGAGCGAGACCCCGAAGATCGAGACTGCCGGCAACATCACCGCCGCGACGCTCGATCTGACGCGGCGCGATTTCGAGGATTACTACATCGGCTATGCCAACCGCGTGTTGTGGCCGCTGTTTCACTACCGGCCGTCGCTGGTCGGCTTTTCGCGGCGCGCCCTGGCCGGGTATCTGCGCGTCAACCGCAAATTCGCGCGCGCCCTGGCGCCGATGCTGACGCCGGACGACCTTGTCTGGGTGCACGACTATCACCTGATCCCGTTGGCCGACGAGCTGCGCCGGCTGGACGTCCGCAACACGATCGGGTTTTTCCTGCACACCCCGTTTCCGGCCGCTGAGGTGCTGCGGCTCTTGCCGAACCACCGCGAGCTGGTCGAGGCGCTGTGCGCCTATGATCTGGTCGGGTTTCAGACGATCACCGACGTGCACGGCTTCCGCGACTATCTCGTGCGCTGGTGCGGCGGCGAGGAACTGAAGGGGGGCGCGATCCGGGCATTCGGACAGGTCGTGCGCGCCGCCGTCTTTCCGGTCGGGATCGATGTCGATGGGATCGCCTCGCTGGCGGCGGCGGCGAATACGGTCCCGCTCATATCGCCGGCTGCGCGACAGCATCCGAGACCGGGCGCTGCTGATTGGCGTCGACCGGCTCGATTATTCGAAAGGGCTGCCGGCGCGGTTCGCGGCCTATTCCTATCTGCTCGAGCATTACCCGCAGACCCGCGGCCGGACTGTGTTCCTGCAGATCGCGCCGCCGTCGCGTTCCGACGTGCCGGAGTACCGCGAGATCCGCCGCGAGCTCGAGGAGGCGAGCGGGCACATCAACGGCCGCTTCGCCGAGTTCGACTGGACGCCGCTGCGCTATTTGAACAAGAGCTTCAATCATCGCATACTGACCGGGTTCTACCGCGCGGCGAAGCTCGCGCTGGTCACCCCGCTGCGCGACGGCATGAACCTTGTCGTCAAGGAATATCTTGCCTCGCAGGACCCCGAGGATCCCGGAATGCCGATCCTGTCGTGCTTCGCCGGCGCCGCGCATGAACTCGGCGAAGCGATCATGGTCAATCCGAACGATACCGAGGGGGTGGCCGAGGCGATCGTGCAGGGGCTCGAGATGCCGGTTGGCGAGCGCAAGGAGCGCTGGGCTGCGATGATGACGACGCTGCGGCGCAACGATGCCGACGCATGGCGCCGGCGTTTTGTCGAGGAGCTGGCGGCGGGGGCGGGGCGGTAATGGCCGGAACCGGGGGGCTTGCGGCAACAGAGACGACCTGGCTGGTCGGCGATATCGGCGGCACGAATGCCCGGTTCGGGCTGGTCGCGCCGGGCGGTGCGCTGCTGCATACGAACGCTTATGCCGTCGCCGACTTCGCGACGATCGAGGACGCGATCCGGCGCTTTTCTCGATACGCGTCGCGACCTGCCGATGCCGCGGCTCGGCGCCCTGTCGATCGCGGCGGCGATCACCGGCGACCGGATCAGCATGACCAACCATCCCTGGAATTTCTCGGTGACGGCGCTGCGCGACCGGCTCGGTTTCGAGCGGCTCGTCGCGATCAACGACTTCACCGCCCTCGCGATGGCCGTGCCGCTGTTGGCGGAGACGGATCGGTTGCCGATCGGCGGCGGCGCGCCGCGCCCGGGCCAAGCGATCGCGGTGCTCGGCCCCGGCTCCGGTCTGGGTGCCTCGGGCCTGGTCCCCGCCGGCTCCGAGTGGATCGCGCTGTCCGGCGAGGGCGGACATGCGACGATGGCGCCGGCGAGCGATCGCGAGAGCGCGGTGCTCGACGTGATGCGCGCGCGTTTCGACCATGTCTCGGCCGAGCGCTGTATCTCAGGACCCGGTCTCCTCAATCTTTACTACAGGCTGGCGGCGCTCGACGGGGTGCCGGCGGCGCCATATACGCCGGCGCAGATCACCGATCCCGAGATCGGCGCGCAGGATCCGCTGTGCCGCGAGGCGACCGCGATGTTCTGCGCGATGCTCGGCACCGTCGCCGGCAATCTCGCGCTGACCCTGGGGGCTCAGGGCGGCGTCTATATCGGCGGCGGCATCGTGCCGAAGCTCGGCTCCCGCTTGGCCGAAAGCGCCTTCCGCGAGCGTTTCGAGGCGAAGGGCCGCAT
>CAVWDC010000027.1:0-69244 GCA_963753665.1 uncultured Alphaproteobacteria bacterium | reverse complement strand
CGCTCGAACCCGATCACCAGATCATCCGCATAGCGCGTGATAATCATGGTGCCGGTGGCCTCCCGCCGTCGCCAGCGGGCAGCCCGGAGATCGAAGACATAGTGCAGGTAGACGTTGGCAAGTAGCGGTGAGATCACCGACCCCTGCCCGGTTCCCGTCTCACTGATAGTAACCGATCCGTCTTCGAGCACCCCCGCCCTGAGCCATTTCTGGATCAGGCGGATGATGCGTCGATCACCGACCCGGTGCTCAAGGAAACGGATTAGCCATTCGTGGCTAACCGTGTCGAAGAAGCTTCGAATGTCGGCGTCGATGATCCAGCTCACCCCCTTTGTTTCGCGTATCCCGACCATCAGGGCATCCAGCGCATCGTGCTGGCTGCGCCCGGGCCGAAAGCCGTACGAGAACCCGAGGAAGTCTTCCTCATAGATCTGGTTCAGTACGGCGGCGGTTGCTCTTTGGACGATCTTGTCCTCAAGCGCCGCCACGGCGAGCGGTCGCTGCCGTCCGTCGGCCTTCGGTATATACCGACGCCGGGATGGCTGCGGTCGGTACGCTCCCCGATGGACCCTGGCATGTAAATCCCCGAGTTTGCGCTCAAGGTCTGCCTCGTAGTCCTGCCATGTCACGCCGTCCGCACCAGGTGCCGCGTCTCGCTTGAGGGCGAAAAACGACAGCCGCAGCAGGTCAACCGTGATGTGGTGGAAGAGCGCGGTGAACCGTTCCTTCTTCCGTAGCCTTGCGGCCTTCCGTACGCGCTCCAACGCCTGTGTCACGCTTTCCCGGTTCTGCGCCCGGCGCGTGCGTTGCTGGATCGCGTTCTCCTTGGTCCCCGCCCTTCGCTCCATTGCCTCCGCTGCCGGTCCCCCGGTTTTGTTCGGCGACTTCATCGCTACTATGACGGGGTCTGACCTCTCATGCCCGTGCATCGTCGGCTTCGGCTCCTCGCCTTCCCGACGCGGGCCAGTCGGCGCTTGTGCCGGTGGCCGGACGTGAGATCTCTCAGGTTCCGACGCATTCCTTTCCGTCGTGATGTGGCCTTCGACCCCGGCGGAGCGACGGCACCTCGCATAACGGTGCCGCACATGTTGCCTTCGACGTTTATGACCGGCTCGGCCTCCGCGACTTTATGGATTTCGAGGCTCAATCCCACACCCCAGCGGATCGCTGTGTACGCTTCGCAATCGCCGTCACCGACAACTACGCAACACTCGCTACCGGGCGGCCCGCTACGGCCTTACCCGAGCCGGTCTTCCACCGGCTGGAACGCGCCAGCTTCGCCTGACGCACCAAAAACGCCGGTTAAGAAAGCTTCTGGAAGTTTCCGGAGAAAGCCGACAAAGCCATCTTGACCGGCTGCGCCGGGGACCCGTCCGGGTCAGCGGACTGGCGTTGGTGGAGGCTTTAGAAAGAGTTGAAGAAATCCGAGATCTTGGTGCAGGCAATATTGATCTGACACAGTTTCCGCCAAGCCGCATGAACTCTCTTGCCCGCCATGCCACGCGCAGCACAGCGCACACAATCAGACGCATGCCCGAAGACCGGCAGATAGCAACGCTTCTGGGTTTCGCAAAAACCACAGAACTTACGGCCATGGATGATGCCATGGATGTTCTGGACTCACTGGCTGACGGCATATTCAAGAATGCGCGGAAAGACGGGGAGAAAAAACGCATGCGTACCCTGCGGGATCTGGACAGCGCAGCGTTTGATTTACGCAAGGCCTCTGAGGTAATCCTGGATGAAGATGTGCCACCGGAAAAACTGAGGGATGTGATCTTCGGGCAAATTTCCCGTGAACAGCTTGCCGGTGCAACGCAGCGCGTTGCTGAACTGTCGCGCCCAGCCGATGATAATTACGAACAGGAGATCACTGAATACTACCGCGCTGTACGGCGGTTTCTGCCGAAAGTTTTATCGGCTGTTGCCTTTTCCGGCACATCAGGCGGCAAAGCCGTGTTAAGGGCTCTCGAATTCCTGCAATCCATAGAAGGGAAACGCAATCCCGACATGACAATCGCACCGCTTGAAGGCGTTTCAAAAGCATGGCGGCGCCGGGTCATTGGCCAAGACGGCCAGATCAGCAAACAGGCCTATACGCTTTGTACCCTGGAGCGCCTGCATACGGCCTTGCGGCGACGTGATGTTTTTGTTCCTGCCAGCGGCAGATGGTCCGATCCGCGTGAAAAACTTTTGTCCCCGGTCCGTTGGAAAAAACAGAAACCGCGCTTTTGCCATACTCTCGGCCACTCTAAATCAGGCGAAGAGGCCGCAAAAATCCTAGCCGTGCAGCTTGATACCTCCTACCGGGAAACAAGGAACGGACTTGATACCAACACAGCACTGCTGCTTCACCCGGCCAATGCCAACCGGAATTTTCTGCTGTCATCCCTTGACGAGCTTGACGAACCGGCCACTCTGACGCGTCTGCGGCGTGAAGTGTCGGGTCGCCTGCCACGTGTCGACCTGCCAGAAGTTTTGCTGGAAATCAACGCCCTGACTGGCTTTGCCGATGAATTCACTCATGTCAGCGAACAAAATGCACGGGCCGAAGGGCTGCCCGTCAGTCTGTGTGCCACACTGGTGGCGCAGGCCTGCAATATTGGTCTGGGGCCGGTGATTGATCCATCTTTCCCGCCGCTGATGCGTCACAGGCTGAGCTGGGTGATGCAGAATTATTTCCGGCCTGAGACACTGGTTCGCGCCAGTGCCCATCTTGTTGATTACCAGACCACCATTCCGCTCGCCGGCGCGTGGGGAGGCGGCGAAGTTGCCTCGGCCGACGGCATGCGATTTGTCGTGCCGGTGCAAACCATTCATGCTGGAACCAATAGCAAATATTTTGGCAGAGGGCGCGGCGTCACTTATTATAATTTCACATCCGACCAGTTCACTGGCTTTCATCAAATTGTTATTCCCGGCACGTTGCGGGACTCCATGTATATCCTGCAAGGTCTGTTAGAGCAGGAAACATCATTGAATGTCACAGAAGTCATGGCTGACACTGCCGGGGCCAGTGAAGTCGTGTTCGGGTTGTTCTGGCTCCTCGGTTACCAGTTTTCGCCACGGCTGGCCGATATCGGAAAAGCCCGTTTCTAGCGCTGTGATCCGCGGGCTGATTACGGCGCTTTGAACTCTCTTTCCCGGAATTGTATGAGGCCGGAGCTATTCATACGGCATTGGGATGACATTCTCCGCACCGCCGCATCACTTAAAATGGGCACAATCAGCGCATCAGAACTGATCCGGTCATTGTTCAACAGCAAGTGCCCGACCGCTCTGGGCACGGCCATCGCCGAACTCGGTAAAATTCCGAAAACGGTTTATATGCTGAACTACATCAATGATGAAAATTACCGCAGGCGCATCCTCACCCAACTTAACCGGGGCGAAGGGCGGCACAGCCTTGCACGGGAAATGTACCACGGCAAAAAGGGCGAGCTGCGCCAAAGTTACCGTGAGGGCCAGGAAGAACAGCTCGGCGCGCTCGGCCTTGTTGTCAATGCCCTTGTCTTGTGGAATACGATTTATATGCAGGCCGCCCTCGACCAACTTGAAAGGGAAAGTTATCAGGTCTTGCCGGAAGACATAGCGCGGCTCTCGCCCCTGGGGCATGAACGCTGTAATTTTTTGGGGCGCCATTCTTTCCGTCCTGAAGGCCTGCCGCCAAAGGGAATTCTCAGGCCTTTACGGAAACCACAGGAACTGGAACTGCTGGCAGCATAAAATTCTTAACCCGAGTTTCTGTTCCATTGCGCTTCAGACCCCTATATTTGTTTGGTGCCGGCGAGGCGCTGTTCCAGACCGGGTGGTTTATAGAATCGGTCACAACTCAGGTGCTGGTGGTTTTCGCCATCCGCACGCGCCGGCGATTCTTCGAAAGCCGGCCGCATCGGCTGATGATTGTGATGGCATTTGGAGTTGTCGCACTCGCCTCTGTCTTGCCCTTCCTCCCCGTGGGCTCGTGGTTCGGCTTTGTGACGCCACCGCCACTGTTCTATATCTATCTGATCAGCGTGACAGTCGCATATCTGGCGCTCGTCGAGATCGTCAAACAGGTTTTCTATCGTTTCATCGCCGAACGCTGACGGTCTCCTGGGGCATTGGCGTCGCCGCAGTACCAGATATTGCCGACGAGGCACGCTTGACAGCAATCGCGCTCAGTACCTTGCTCATCGCTTCCACGAAAGCACGAATACCATCGTCGAGGACCTTGCCGGTGACATCGTCGATCGAGATGCCGAGCCGCTCGAGCGCCTCCATGACATGCCGACCGGCTGGGAGGTCTTCCTCGAGGCTGGCACGCAGCTTTCCATGATCGCGAAAGGCATCTATCGTGGCGAGCGGCATCGTATTGATCGTGTCGGGGCCGATCAGCTCCTCGACATAGAGCACGTCACTGTATTCAGGATTTTTGGTTCCGGTGCTCGCCCAAAGCAGCCGCTGCGTCCGGGCGCCCTTCGCGCGCAACGCCTCCCAGCGCGGCCCGGCGAAGAGGCGCTTGTAGCGCTCGTAGGCGAGCTTGGCGTTGGCGATCGCTACTTTACCCCGGATGCTCCTCAGTGCGAGGCGCTCCGCGTCGTCAGCTGTCTGACCCAGCCGTGCCTCGATCAGCTTGTCGACAGCCGTATCGATGCGACTGACAAAGAAGCTGGCGACACTGGCGACCCCGCCGGGATCGCCGCCGCGCGCGACCAGATCCTCGAGGCCGCCGAGATAAGCCTCGACGACGCCTTCGTAGAGCTTCTGCGAGAACAGCAGCGTGATGTTGACGTTGACTTCCTCACCGGTGAGCTGCCGGATCGCCGCGAGGCCCGGCGTCGTCGCCGGCACCTTGATCATCAGGTTGTCGCGCCCGACGGAGTGCCATAGCCGACGCGCTTCCTTGACGGTCGCCTCGGTGTGCATCGCGCGATCGGGGGACACCTCGATGCTGACATAGCCATCGCGGTGTCGGGTCGCTTCGTAAACCGGGCGCAGGACGTCGGCCGCGTTCCGGATGTCTTCGACGGCGACGCGCTCGAACAGCGCCCGTTCGTCCAGATTTCCTTCCCGGATCGCGGCATCGAGCGAGAGGTCGTAATCGTGGCTGTTGACGATGGCCTTTTCAAAGATCGACGGGTTGGAGGTGGCGCCGGCCAGCCCGTCCTCGTCGATCAGTCGCTTCAGGCTACCATCGGCGATGAAGCGGCGCGACAGGAAGTCGAGCCAGACGACTTTGCCCGTAGTCGTTCAGGGATCTCAGCGGGTTCATGGTTTCAGCTCACGATCTTTTGGCGTGCTGGCGCGTGCGGGGCGGTCTCGAACTCGAACTCGGCACGCAGGCTCTCCAGGTCGCGTCCGATGGTCGCGACGGCAAGCGCCCGGCCGTCACGACGATAGGTCGCCCGGCAATCCTTTTCCGCGACTGCCCCGTCGATCTCGACAGCGTCCCATTTTTCCGCATGCCCGACGTAAAGAATGGAGACGTCGTAGTGCATGCTCCAGAAGAACGGCACCGCGTCGAACGGTTCGTCCCGTCCCATCATATTGCGGGCTGCCGTCTGTCCCTGCCGCTGGGCCACAACCCAGTGCTCGACGCGAATGTTTTCGCCGCTGTGGGGATCGGGCCACCGCGCGATATCGCCGGCAGCGAAAATGCTGGGATCGCTGGTCCTGAGATACTGGTCGACGACGACGCCCCGGTCGATTTCGAGCCCGGCCTTTTCGGCGAGGCCGAGCGCCGGCCGTACGCCGACGCCCATCACGATCAGATCCGCCGCCAGCTTCTCGCCGGTCTTCAAGGTCACGCTCTGCGGGTCGATCGCGGTTACGGTCGTGCCGAGATGGAAATGCACCCCGTGCTGCTCGTGGATGGTCCGCACGAGCCCGCCGATCTCGGCCCCCATGACCCGCTCCATCGGGATCGCCTCGGGCGCGACGACGTGCACCTCCAATTGCCGCGCCCGCAGCGCGGCGGCGACTTCGAGCCCGATAAAGCTGGCGCCGATGACCACCGCACAGCGCGCCGCAGTGGTTTGCGCGATGATGGCGCGGCTGTCGGCGAGCGAGCGCAAATAGTGGACATGCGGGAGATCGCCGCCGGGCAGGTTGAGGCGCACCGGGTCGGCGCCGGTCGCGATCAGGAGCCTGTCGTAGTCGTGACCACTGCCATCCTCAAGCTGGAGACGGCGGGCGGCGCGGTCGATCGCCGTGACGCGCGCAGCCGAGATGCAATTCGATCCCGTGCTCGCGGTAAAATTCCGGCGGGCGTAAAGGAATCCACTCCTCGGGAGCATTGCCGGCCAGATAGTCCTTCGACAGATTTGGCCGGTCGCAGGGCACGGAGGTATCGGCGCTGAGCATGACGATGCGGCCGGTATAGCCCTCGCGGCGTAACGTCTCGGCGGCACTGTTGCCGGCCGCGCCACCGCCCAGGATGACGATCGAGCCCGATGTGCTGGCCGCCGGGCGCGGCGCCGCGACTGTTGCTGGCTCCCGCTTCTCTCGCACATAGACCAGGTTGCCCCGCCGCTCAACACGCCAGCAGGGGACCGGGTCGAGCGCCGGCGCACGCAGCATCTCGCCAGTGCGCAGGCTGAAACAAGCATGGTGCCACGGGCAGCGAACCGTATCCCCGACAACCAGACCTTCGTTCAGCGGACCGTGGTAATGGGAGCAGGAAGCGCCGATGGCAAATACCTCCTCGCCCCGTCGCACCAGCAGGACCGCCTCGGGCCCGATATGGCCGAGCACCATTGCACCGTCCGCAAGCTGAGAAAAATCGAGGCCGCTGGACAGATCGGGGCCGCTCGGCGCGGATGTTCCTTCGGTCATGGTTCGGTCCTTCCGATTCTAAACGTTACCTCGTACTTCGCTGCCGCGCGCTCGCCGGTGCCTTCGTGCGAAAGAGAGAGCGGCGTCAGCGATGACTGCCACTTTAGGAGAAAAGCCCCGATGTCGCGCCTCTGCGGAGCATTGATACGGATCAATATTCGGCGCAGTAACCCCGCGGCGCGGAAATGTCCGCCCTCGTCGCTGGAGAGCAAGCAGGTGAGCCGTTTACAAGCTGATCGAACGCATCCGGCAGAAGCCGGGATTTTTTCGGCATAATCTTGAGATTGCGGGAGTAGTTGGCTAGAACGCCCCCGGATCGTCGAGCCGCCTTATGGTCGAGGTATCACCGCGGATAATCTTTTCAACCCGATGAGGTGTTTGGCGGGCTTGTCTGCCGGGCAGCCGCCTCTTTGCGCAGAGCTATTATCTCTTCGCGTAGAGCTTTTGTTTCTTCGAACCGCCTCGTGACATCGCGCAGGATGGCCCCGACGCCCTGCAGAGTGCCATCCGCGTGGCGATACGGGAAAATCGTGAATTCGATTGAGATTCGCGTGCCGCCCTTGCCAAGCGCCGGCACCGCGAGGACGTCTCCATCGCCGTAGCGCGTCTTTCCGGTCCGCATCGTCTCGCCGAAGGCTGCCCAATGACGCTCGCGAAGGTTTTCCGGCATAATGAGGTCGAGGGAACTTCCGATTGCTTCCTTTGCCGAGTAACCGAAGATTCGCTCGGCGCCGCGGTTCCAAAATCGGATTAGACCCCCGAAGTCCGCGTAAACGATCGCGTCGGGTCCGTCATGGATCAGAGTCCAACAGAACCGGTCGGTGTCGAATCCGAAATAGTCGGGAGTAGGCATAATGCAACCTTTCTGTTCGATGCGGCGCCGATCGAGGCGGCTGCCCAGGTCAACATCTGCCGAAAGGCAATCTTATCCATGTGCCAAGCGGTGTTATGATGATAGCGGCTTTCAGGCCTCGGTCCATCTGATCCCATAGTACCACAGAAATGCTTCGTCGTATGCGCCATCGACCGTCTTGGACGGATCATAGCGTGGGCTGTCCTTGACCTTCTGCCGGTCGACATCGAGGTGGACTAAGCGGTTCGGCCGATCGATGCTTCGAACCGAGGATGGCGGCATTAACACTCTACTGCCTGGCCACCAATTCGTGGTATCGATCTTGAGATAACGAATGCTCCAGTCAGCGTCATCGATAAGGAAATCTTCGACATGGCCGATTGCACCGTCGGTAGCGTGGACATGAAATCCAATCACGGCTTTGATACTGCGGAGATGCGGATCGCCTTGTTGAGCATCTTCGGCGATCGTATCTAGCGGCACTGATTCCGATTGAGGAAGCGCCTCGATGAACGGCAGCGCGATCCCGCCGCCTGTCGGCAGGAGGCCGCTGTCCCAATACGGGTTCCACCCGTAGTGGCGGTAAATGTGAGTCTCGTATTGCCGAGAGACCGGACGATCGGTGTCGATATCGGGACTGTCCTTGACCCGTTGCATCGTCAGTTTGACAGGGAATTGATTCAGCGATGGGTCGGGCTTCCCCAAAGCCGAAAGAGGCAGGAGAACCTTGCGACCGGAGAGCCAATTGCCAGTATCGACTACCAGCCAGCGAACTTTCCAACTGGTGTCTTCGAATAGAAAGTCGCTGACGCTGCCGATCCGACCGTCGCTGGCCTCAATGGCATAGCTATCGAGTACTGATGCATCCCACAACATAGCCTTGCTCCTTTACCCGACCGAAATCGAGGTACGGCAGTGGCGATCTCGGTGCCGGTGCTGCGAAAAATTCGCCCGAAACTCGGCAAGCGCGGTAGCGAGCCAATACGGGCCTATCTCTCTCGTCGGCAGATTGACGATACCTATATCGGGGCAGGAATTCTTTGATTTTGATCAATAATGCCGATCATGTGCGAATGTCGTCAGCTGTGGTTTCTTGAAGGAAATGGAATCTGACCAGGGCTGCACAACATGCGGTGATGCAATATGGCCCCAGCCGCTATTATTGACCCTGCACCTCGGCTATGGCCGGGTGGTAATCGGCACCGCGCTGCTCAGACCTTCAATTCCCGATGTCGGAGTGCCGGTGATTTGGCGATTCACGCGCTGACGGCAGGTCCGATCGGTGCGATGATCCTGGGCGTGATGTTCGGCGTTACGCTCGGAGATACCGGGCGCGACCTGACCGCCAAGCGGGTAACGGTCGTGGTTTTCGTCCTGACCGATGCCGCCGCAATTATCCGGGGTGCTACATCCTGGAACATGGGCGCCGTGATGATCCTTCTTGCCTGTCTGCCTGGTGCTGGGTGGTGGCGTTTGGACTGTCCGAGATCGTGTACGGCCCGATGTTATTGACGCGGCGACTTATCTCTCGAGGTCCACCATGAGCGAGCATCCTTTACCACAAGAGGCGCATTGGCCGGAAGATGCTATTTTTACGCTCGGTCATTCTACATTGCCGATTGAGCGCTTTTTGGTTTTGCTGCATTCTTATGGCATCGAACGCCTCGTGGACATTCGCACGATACCCCGTTCACATCATAATCCGCAATTCAACGACAACGCCCTGGCAAGCAGTCTGACCGCGGCGCATCTTGAATATATGCACATGCAGGCGCTGGGCGGCCTGCGGCACGCGGGTAAAGATTCTCTCAACATGGGCTGGTGGAATGAAAGTTTCCGCGGCTACGCTGATTATATGCAAACCGAGAGATTCCGGGCATTGGATGAAGACCGTCGCGACGATGTTATGGCCGAAATTGACGTTGGCCAAAAGGTCGTCGAGCAGATAGCGGCTGCCCGGGTGGTCCCACAAATGATGGTGCGGGTCGACAATCGGCAGTTCGGGTTCGAGGATCGCCTCGCTCAACTTGCCGAGCCACTCGGGATTGGGCAGCGGGCGCGGATAGGAGCGGGGTTCGACTGGCATGGCGTTCCCTCCGGAGGCAGGCTGACGGAGATAGCGCTGATTGCCGGCAGCGCTTGTCTAGGAATCTAGCCCGGAATCGATCGGAGGGGCCAGATGGAGGAGACGTGCGTACGTTGCGGAATGGTCTGGCGCGTATTTGTACGCAGGGCGGAACGGAATAAATCCGGCCCGGCACTGTCTTTGACGGCGTAACAATCATCCGCTTGGGGATACGATGGTAAAATCATTCTTGCGCGCGTTGCTGCCCGGCGCGCTTGTGTTCGCCGTGGCGCTCAACGTTGCTGACGCGGCCGGACCGCCTCAGGTGACCCAGACCGACAAGGGGCCGGCGCTTACCGACGCAAAGGGAATGACGCTTTACATGTTCGACAAGGACAGCGCCGGAAAATCGGCCTGCAACGGAAAATGCGCCGAAAACTGGCCGCCGCTGACGGCCGATGCCGGCGCCGCGCCGCCGGCCGGCTACTCGGTCGTAACCCGGGACGATGGGCAGAAGCAGTGGGCCTACAAAGGCAAGCCGCTCTACGGCTGGGTGAAGGACACCAAGCCGGGCGATACGACCGGAGACGGCGTCGGCGGTTCGTGGCATATCGCCACGCCGTGATCACGCGGCGGCGGTTCGGCGGTTTCCGCCGAGCGTCGACTGGTCGAGCGGCCCGGCAGCTCGCGCTCCCGGTACGTTCGCGATGAAGAGCGGCCCGCATGGCGGCGGATGACCGCGCCGCCCTGCTCGAAGCGCAAATTCCGGCGCTGCGCCGCTACGCCTATGGTCTCGTGCGCGAGCACGACGCGGCGGACGATCTGGTCCAGGATTGCCTGGAGCGCGCCTTGTCGCGCTGGTATTTGCGGCGCAGCGAGGGGGATTTGCGCGCCTGGTTGTTCACGATCCTGCGCAATCTGTACATCAACGCCTATCGCGCCCGGCGGCGACGCGGCCCGAGCGGGCAGCTGGACGAAGCGTCGTCCGCGGGCACGCCTGATCCGGTCGACCGGGATCGAGGCGCGGAACGCCCTGGCCGCGCTCGATCTGCTTCCGGAGGAGCAGAAGTCGCTGTTGCTGCTGATCGGGGTCGAGGGTTTGTCCTACGAGGAAGCCGCCAAGGTGCTCGGAATTCCGATCGGCACCGTGATGTCGCGCCTGGCGCGCGCACGGCAGCGCTTCCGCACGATTGTCGAAACCGGCCATGCGCCCGTGCTGCGGAGGGTGAAATGACCGGGGGCGAAATGACCGTCGGTGCATCCGGTCCGATCGGCGAAGACGATCTGCAGGCCTTCATCGACGGCCGCCTCGGCGGAGCGAGATACGACCAGGTCGAGGCCTATCTGGCCGGAAACCCGGCGGTCCAGGATCGGGTGATCGCGCGATCGCGAGCACCGCGACAGGTTGCGTCTGGCGCTGGCCGCAAAATTTGCCGAGCCGATCCCGGCCCGACTGCGCGTCGCGACAATCCAGGCCGCACGGCGCGCCTCGCTCGGGCGCCGGCTGCGGACGATTGCCGCGGCCGGCATGATCTTCGTCGCGGGCGCCGCCAGCGGCTGGGTCGCGAGCCGGGCCCTGCCGTCCCGCTCCGCCGCGGTCGGCGTCGCGATCAACGCCACTGCCGCCTATCGCACCTTCGTCGTTGAAGTCGCGCACCCGGTCGAAGTCGATGCCGCGCACGAACAGCACCTGATGCGCTGGCTTTCCAAACGCCTGGGACGCAACCTGACGGCGCCGGACCTGTCGAAATTCGGCTACAGCCTGATCGGCGGACGCCTGCTGCCGGCGGGCGGCTACGCCGCGGCGCAGCTCATGTATGAAAACGCGAACAAGGCGCGGCTGACCGTCTATGTGCAGGCGGCGCCGGCGACCGAGACAGCGTTCCGCTTCCGGCAGGAGGAGGGCGCGAGCACCTTCGTCTGGATCGATCGCGGGTTCGGGTTCGCCGTCACGGCACATGCCACCCGCGACGCGCTGCTGCCGATCGCCGAAGCGATTTATCACGATCTCGACAAGGCCCAGGACGGCGCGTCGGATCAAAACCGATCCTGATCCGCATGTCCGGGACACGACAACCGTTCCGAGAGGCCAGGGTACGGCAATCCGCAGGGGAGGAAATGATGAGGAAACTGGCATTGCTGTTTCTTGCGCTGGGAGCGGCAATCGCTCCGCCTGCGATGGCGCAGGCTCCCGGCGACGAGACGCGGGTGCGCGTTGCCGGCACGGTCGAAAAACTCGACGGCGACCGTCTCAGCGTCAACACGACCGGCGGTCCGACCCAAATCGTGAAACTGGCGCCGGATGCGACGATCTATGGCGTCGAGAAACGCCGTCTCGAAGACATCAAACAAGGCGACTTCGTCGCCTCGGGTGGGGTGCGCGGCACCGACGGGAAAATCCATGCCGTCGAAGTCCGCATCTTTCCGGAAGCGCTGCGCGGCATCGGCGAGGGACAGCGGCCGTGGGACGCGAAGCCGGAGGGCGTAATGACGAATGCGACCGTCGGCACGGTATCGCAGACGGGCGCGAGCGGTGTCGTCAAGGTCACTTACAAAGGCGGCGAATCCGAATACGTCGTGGCGGCCGATGTCCCGGTGCTGGCGTATGTTCCGGCGGACAGAACGCTGCTGAAACCCGGAGCGGCCGTAGTGACGATCGCGGCGAAGCAGCCGGACGGCAGCTTGCAGACCGGTCGCGTTACCGCCGAGAAGGACGGGGTCAAGCCGCCGATGTAGCGGTTCTCGCTCTCTGCCAGCGCACCGACGGGTCCGACGCTGCTGCCGGTCCGATGCTGCGCTGCGCTTGGACGGCCCGATCAGGCTGGCCACATAGGTGACATCGCTACCGACCGAGGTCGCGCCACGAGGAGAAAGCATCGATGCAAACGACATTTGGCCGAGAAAAGCTGCACGCCGTGCCGCGGCGGCATCCCGCCGCTGGCCCCGCAAGAAGCGGAGGAGTATCGGCGCGCAGGCCCCCGAATGGAGCCTTGCTCGATGACGCGACGCGGATCGAGCGGACTTATCGCTTCCGCAATTTCCGCGACGCGTTCGGGTTTGTCGAACAGGCCGCGACGCTGGCCGAGGCTGAGGGCCATCACCCCGATATCAGCTTCGGCTGGGGCTATGCGACCGTCTCGCTGCGCACGAAAAAGATCAAGGGACTGCACGAGAACGATTTCATCATGGCGACAAAACTCGACCGCATCGCCGCCGCGCCGGCAACCGCCGGGTGAGCGTGAACTCGTCCGGCTGCGCGATAGCAGCGGGGAACAGCGAGAAAATCGCCGTGGAGAAGGCGGCGCGCGCCGCGGCCGGTCGGTATCGCACAAATCCTCCCTGCGACGGCTAGCCGAAAAAGTCTTTCTGTTCCGTGGCTTGCGCTGTTCCGGGGCGACGTATCGGGTTTCCATCACACAACCTAGGATTGTGTAAATTGGAGAGATTTGCTGCATCAGCAAGGAATCTACAGCTAAACACCCGCAAAGATTGAATCGCGGACCCGACCAGGGCCTCCCGACAGCCGGACGCTTTTCCGGATGCGCAAATGATAGACGGTAAATTTGGCGAAATTGGCGGCGATGTCCGCCGTGCCGCACCCTGCCGCGGAGATGCCGGCCTTCCCGCCGCGATCGAATGCTGGACGAAGTGGGAGCGCGCCTCAAGGGAAGCTCAGGCGGGCGGCTCGGCAACCCGGCTCAAGCGTTCGATTTCGCGGGCGAATTCGAGGCGAAGCTGCTCGGCCTCCGGGTCGGGCAGCCAGTTCGCCATGTTCGGAAACACGATCTGCCACATACGCGCGTCGCGCTCCGGCCATGGCAGCGCTCAGCCTGCCGTGCCGTCGCGAGCAGCGCCTGCAGGCGGCGGCGGATTTTTTCCGGGTCGGGCAGATAACTCTGCCGCGGCGCCTGCAGCCGATCCTCGCGCTCTCCGAACAGGCTCCCCTGCGCCGGCCCGTTCCCGAACAGATCAGCCTGATCCGCCATGCCCCGCTGCCCACCGCTTCAACACCGACCCCGGTTATTGTGGCTTAGCGCGCCACTGAGCACAATATCTGCCGCATAGACCGCCTCGCCTTACGCAGCAGGGGCTCATAAAAGCCCGATGGCTGCTTCCGGACGTGCAGCCGCCATCGGTCAGGCTCGGCTGGATTAGACTTCTCGGCGCGTTTTGCCCCTTTGCCGACCTTTGCGGGGGTAGGACGGCGTCACCTTTGCTGAACTGACCTTCCTACGGAAGGACTTGCCGCGCATCCTCTCCGAGAGCCTTCATCGCACGGACATAGGGAATCGCGCCGTAACTGACGCGCGCGACACCAAGCTCGGACAAGCGCCTCGTCGATGGCACGCCTTCCATGACCATCACATTGACGGGGAGCGCAACACCATCGCAGATGTGGCCGATCAACGCATCGTCCCGCAAGCCCGGAATGAAGAAGCCGGACGCTCCTGCGGCGGCATAGGCTTTCGCGCGGTCCAGAGCGTCGTTAATAGAGTTTGCCGGGTCGCGTTGTTGATCCAGAAACAGATCTGTCCGCGCATTGATAAAGAGGTCGACGGCCTCGGCTCTCGCAGCTTCACGAATGGCTGCGATCCGGCGGGCATGCTGGTCGATTGGATAGAGCCCGGCGCCCTGAACGACGCGGTCTTCGAAATTGATCCCGATGATTCCGAGTTCAAGGAGGCGGGTCACATTTTCGGCCAGCGCACCATTGTCGTCGCTGTAGCCCCCTTCGAAGTCGACGGACACAGGTGCATCGATCGTGCTTACGATGCGCGCAATGATCTGCTCGACGACTGTGATGGGAATGGATTCGCCGTCCCTGTAACCTTGCGCCTCCGCGACAGCCCAGCTGCTCGTCGCAATGGCCTTTGTGCCCGCGTCCAGGATCGATTTCGCGGTGCCGGCGTCCCACGCATTGTACAGCAGCAGCGGTGCGCCTTTGACGTGGAGCTCGGAAAATCGGGCGGCCTTTTCGACTTGGTTCATTTCACCATCCGTATGTTGCGGCAACGGGCGATAAAGCCGCTCCGGCCGCGACTGCATCAACTCTGCTTCAGGGATTCATGCCGCTTCTGGAATACGTCGCGTCGCAAACTGTTCCAAAGCGACCCCCTCGTGAGTGAGCAGCCAGCGCTTCCGGCTGATGCCGCCGCCATATCCGGTATGACTTCCATCAGCGCCGATGACCCGGTGGCACGGAACCACAATGGCAACCGGGTTAGCGCCATTGGCCGAGCCAACCGCACGGACGGATTTCGGGCGGCCCAACTGTCGCGCCAACGCCCCATAACTCAGCGTTGTGCCGGCTTCGATCGTTCTTAGTGCCGCCCAAACCTCGCGCTGGAAAGAGGTGCCTCCGGTTGTGACGGGAATAGAATTGACGGCGCAGAGATCGCCCGAGAAATAGTCGCTGATCGCCCGCCGAATGGTTGTGGGTGCGGCGCGGTCCTCTACAGCGAAGTCATTTCCTTCCGCGCCATAATGCAACCGGAGAAGACGCCGCATACGCAACTCGAAGTCATGAAAGTCCAGAGCGCGAACATGTCCTTCGCGATCATGGATGAGAAGCAATGTTCCGATCGTGCTCTTGAGACGATCTGCGTACAGGATCTGCCGCGTTCCTAAGCTGGCCATCGACATTGTCCTTGAGGTTGATGCGTTTATTCGAGCATCTACGATTTAAAGACGCTGGGCCGCATACACTCTCCACGGCCGCCAAGCTTCAGCCCTTGCGGCCGCCGGTGAGTTGGGCATCGGCGCACTACCGGTTACCCCGGTGCAACCACAAAGCCGGCGCGTGGAAAATGCACGCAAACCTCGCCGATCTCGCGAACACTGCGTTGGATCACGATCTCATGGACGTCCGAGGCGACCAATTCACCGATAGCCGGATCGCGTCCAGTATCGTCCGGCGTGACGGTAACGGTCTGGCCAGGTTTTCGACCGTTGGGATCCTGCGGAATCGACCGTCGCCGTGGCGATCGAAGTGGCATCTTTTGCGACATCAAGCGCTTGTTGCGCGCTCATCTGGCTTCGGCCGCCATGGCCGATAGCCGCAATGCGCTCAGCCCAGGTCTGGAGCCTCGGAAAGCCGTCGAGCGGCGACGCCGCCGGCCCGAAATTCTGCTGCAAGTACCAAGCCGGATGATAGGCGGCGAGATCGGCGAGGCTAGCGGCGGGGCCTTGCAAGAATGGGCGCCCGTCAGCCAGCGTCTGATCCAGCCAATCGAAATGCGCGCGCAGCTGATCAAGCATGGTTGGGCACCGCCGCCATCATTACGACGGGATCGATATTTCGGCCGGAGAACTTGACCCGGTCTTGGAGAAACCCCTCAGGCAACACCCCGGGCCGCTTGGCGAACGACGATGCTGACGGCCGGGAGGAACATTGTCTTCTCGGCCCACCAGGCAAGCGCGTCGGCCGCGCCGCGACCGGCGGGATAAAAGCTCGGGGTGGGGTACCGGCGCTCGAGTTCGCGCATGATCAATTGGCTGTCGCAATAGATGTCCGCGCCAATCTGCAGAACAGGCGTCTTGCGATAGCCTCCCGTCAGCGCCGTCAGAACTCGGTTTCGGCATGATCTGGGGAAGCTCAACCGATGCCCAGGCGAGGCCTTTGAGCCCAAAGCCGAGCCGGACTTTCTCCGAATAGGGAGAGGTATCGTAATGGTGCAAGATGATGTCGGTCATCGGAGATTCTCCATCGTATCAGTGCGTGTCATCAGCCCGGAGCGTTGTCGGCCAAGAAACCCGGAGACGGCCCGCCCTACAGCTTCCGGCTGTTCCAACAGCAGAAAGTGCCCGGGGTGAGGTAGATCGACGACCCGCACCCGCTCGCCGGACTGCTCGCGCAGCGCATGCCCATTCTCCGGCGGCGCCGCTTCATCATCGAGCCCCTGGATCACGAGTAGGGGGGCAGTGCCGGCGCTCCACCAATATTCGAGGGGCACGTTCCGGCTGGTCGCGAGATGCGCGATAAATACCGCAGGCCAGCATTCGACGCGCGCGAGTATTTTCGGATCGGATGCCGGCGAGAGCCAGCGCGCCCCCAGCACAGTAACGCAATCGCTGCCATTCATCTTGGCCTGCGTCGCATTGCGAAAGTGCGTGCCGATCGGCCCCGTCGGGGGTGCGATGAGACCACCCGCCGCAAGCAGCGTCACGCTGCGAACCAGCGGTGGCTGATCGACTGCTAGACAGCGGGCGATCCGGTTGCCGAAAGCATGGCCGACCAAGTGCGCCGGGCCGCAGCCGATTGCCTTGATGACGCCGGCGACGTCACTGGCCAGATCGTGCAATGTCGCGCCGTCGAGAGAACCGCAACTGCCTCTGACGCCGCGCATATTAATCGAGATCGTCAGGAACCCTCTGGTAGTCAGCACGCGCGCCAACTGATCAAAATAACCGGTGCTACAGCCCGCATTCGCGAGCAACACGATTGGTGCGCCCGAACCGCAAAGTATGCATTCCAAAGTCGCGTCACCGACGTCGATGCTTCGATGCTGCTGCAATCTCACCTCCCGCTTTTTACTGCCTACCGGGCACGCCTCCCCTGTCGCGCTGATCATCTCCCCCGCGACCCCACGTTACTGCCCAAGCTGCCTAAGAGAGAGGCGGGCACCGCGCTAACAACTGCCGTGAGATTTAGCGGAAGGTCGTTGCTATCGCTGGCCAAAACCGGACTCCATCCCAAAAAGGATATGGGGCATGGGCATGAGGGTGAGTATTATCGTGTCCATGTCGATCGACTTTGCAGAATGCGATCGGGCACGCTTGGCGCGAGACTCGACTTATGACGGGCGGTTCTATACCGGTGTCCACACCACCGGTATTTACTGCCGTCCGGTGTGTCCGGTGCGCCCGGCTCGGTCCGCCAATGTTTCGTTTTTTCCATCGGCCGCGGCAGCCGAAGCGGCAGGTTTCCGTCCCTGCCTGCGGTGTCGGCCTGAGACCGCTCCGTTCTGCAGCGCATGGATCGGCAGCAGGGCGACCGTTGAAAGAGCGCTGCGGCTTATCGTCGAGGACGGCGCGCTCGATGCGGAGGGGGCTACCGTCGAACGCCTCGCTGAGCGCCTTGGTGTAGGGGCAAGGCAACTTACGCGGCTATTCGCCCGCTACCTACAGGCAAGTCCCTCGGAGGTCGCCAAGACTGCGCGGGTGCAGCGGGCTAAACGGCTCATCGACGAGACGAGCCTGCCCATGACCGAGATCGCGATGCAGGCGGGCTTTGGCAGTCTGCGCCGGTTCAACTCCGTCTTTGCCGAAGTCTACGGAAGGCCGCCGACTGAAATTCGGCGTAAGAAGTTTTCGGGCGCCGCGGTTTTGGCATGACCGCTATCGTGAAGGGTTTCGGATGCCGGCGGGTGGTGATTTCGGCTGATGGCACCGGTTCTGGGGGCCGGCGTCCGAAAGCCTCCGAGGAAAGAACCCGCGGGCCGCTGGTGGGCGGTCTGGCGACTATGGGGATTTGATCGGCGGCAGCATCAGCGAGGGCTGGCGTGGGCGGCGACGTTGCGCGTGGACGGCCATCGTTGATCGAGAATTGGTCGCCGCCGCTGCACGTGATGGCGCGATTGCTCACCAACTGGCGTCACCGCATCGTCCTTTGCGGGTACTGGGGCAACGCTAGTACGGCGCCGGGGTCGGCCTGCTCCGGCGGGCGGATGTTGCGACAAGGCGGCGAAGGAGGTCATGACAACGTGGTCCCGACCGCGGCATCGGGCGGTGGCGGGCCTCGAGGTGCGCCCTCGCGCTTGAAGATCTCGACTATGATCATGCGGCCGCCGCAACAGGGACATGGCGAGCAATGCTCCACTCCGGGGTCGGGAGTGCCAGCGTCATCGTGCTCTGCCGGCAACTCCATCGACGGTGTCGGCGCGGTGATCAATTCCCTGGCGCGCGCGACGTTGGTCTTGCAGGTGGCGCTGGCGAGCAGCCCGTAATGGCGGATCCGGTGGAACCCCTTTGGTAGCACGTGCAGCAAGAAGCGCCTGATGAACTCATCGGGTGACAGCGTCATCGTACGGAACCGCATCCGTCCGTCGCGGCGGTAATCCTTGTAGCGGAACCTCACGCCGTGCTCGTCGAGGGCGATCAACCGGCTGTTCGAGATGGCGACACGGTGGGTGTAGCGGGCGAGATAGGCGAGCACCGCCTGGGGGCCGGCGAAGGGCGGCTTGGCGTAGACGAACCAGTTCTTCCGTCGCAGCGGCGTAAGATAGGTGGCGAAGGCAGACCGACTGCGCAGCCCGCCGAGTTCGCCGAAGAACGCCAGCCGGCCCGCTGCATGGGTGTCGGCGAGCCCGGCCAGGAAGAGCCGCCGGAACAGGCGCGACAGCACCCGCACTGGCAACAGAAAGCCGGACCTGCAGGGCACCCAGCGCGTGCCGTCGAGCGATATCCCGCCACCCGGCACGATGATGTGGACATGCGGATGGTGGGTCATCGCCGAGCCCCAGCTGTGGAGCACGGCGGTGAAGCCGATGCGGGCGCCGAGGTGCTTGGGATCGGCCGCAATCGTGAGCAGCGTCTCGGCCGCCGCACGGAACAGCAGATCGTAGACCACCGCCTTGTTCTGGTAGGCAATCGGTGCGATCTCGGCCGGCAGCGTGAAGACGAGGTGGAAGTAGCCGACCGGCAGCAGATCGGCCTGGCGGGCGGCAAGCCAGTCCTTCGCCGCCGCGCCCTGGCACTTGGGGCAATGGCGGTTACGACAGGAATTATAAGCGATCTGGCTGTGACCGCAGTCCTGGCAGCGCTTGACATGGCCGCCGAGGGCCGCCGAGCGGCAGTTCTCGATGGCCGACATCACCTGAAGCTGGCCAAGGCTCAGGTGCCCGGCATTGGCCTTGCGCCAGGCGGCGCCATGGTGATGAAAGACGTCCGCGACCTCCAGCCTCGGGCGGCTCACCGCCGCCGGCTAGCCCCCCGGTCTTGGTCCCTCGCCGGCCGGCGGTGTCAGCCGGTCGAGCGGGCTGATCACGGCGCGGATCGTGGTGTTGGCAACGCGGGTATAAAGCGCCGTGGTGTCGAGCTTGGCGTGGCCGAGCAGCACCTGGATGACGCGGATGTCGGTATCCTGCTCCAGCAAATGCGTGGCGAAGCTGTGCCGCAGCGTATGCGGCGACACCCGCTTCTTGATCCCGGCAGCTTCAGCAGCGGCGTGGACGGCGCGGTTGAGCTGGCGGGTCGAGAGCGGCTCGACCGGGTTGCGCCCCGGGAACAGCCAGCCGCGCGGCAGCAACACGCCGAGCCGCCGGCCCTCCCGCCACCAGGCACGCAGCAGTTCGAGCAGCTGCGGCGACAGCATGGCGTGGCGATCCTTGCGCCCCTTGCCGTGCTCGATCCGCAGCAGCATGCGCTCGAAATCGACATCGCCGACCTTGAGCGCGACGACCTCGGAGACGCGCAGCCCGGCGCCGTATGCGGTGGCGAGCGCCGCCTGGTACTTCGGCCCTGGTGCCGCCTGCAGCAAGAGCGTCACCTCCTCGACGCTCAGCACGGCCGGCAGTCGGCGCGGCTGGCGCACGACCGTGAGACGCCGGGCGAGGTCCGGCCGATCGAGCGTCACGGTGAAAAAGAAACGCAAGGCCGAGACCGCGCTGTTGATGCTTGGCGGCTGCATCCCTTTTTGCGTCTGGTGCAGCTGGAAGCGGCGCAGATCCTCCGCCGTCGCGGTAACGGGCGAGCGGTTAATGAAGGCCGCAAACGCCCGCACATTCCGGATGTAGTCGTTGCGCGTCTTCTCGCTGAAGCCGCGCACGCTCATGTCCTCGATCATGCGCGCACGGAGCGCGCTTCCGGGGCGAGGTGAAGAATGAGAGATCATCGGGGGCTCCTCTCTCGAGCTGAAGGTTGCTGGACCCTCGATGCTCGGGATGGGATGCCCCGATCGTCACGCCCTCCTGTTCACTCGCTCACCGCAGAACCGCACCGACCACGACGTTTACCCTCCCGCGAGAGCGGGTTCGTTCATCGGCGCAATGCCGCCCTGGGGACTTCGAATCGAGGAACGACGCCTTCTACCTGAAAGCGGACCTAGGCCTGGTCGGTGGGGCGGTAGCGCTCGGTTTTGAACAGCCCGCGCTGGAAGGCGAGGTATTCTGTCCCTGGTCATCGCCGGTTCGAAATCGGCGAGGATTTGGCGGGCCGGGGCGGCGTCGTCCCACAACAGGTCGATCGCGGTCATCGCCAGCAGCTTGGCCGGGGTCAGATAGGCGTGCTCGGGCTCGGTGATGCGGAAATCGGCGCCGTGCGTCCTGCCCTGGGCGCACGAGACATACGGGTGGACGACCGGCATCAGATGCGCGAGGTCGCCCATGTCGGTCGAGCCGGTGCGGTGGCCGCCGCGATCGTACGAGCCGGGGCCGCACAGCGCCTCGACATTGGCGCCGAACACGTCGCCGATGGCGCGGCTGTTGCGCTGCGGCAGATAGCCGGGGATCGTGTTGATCTCGACCTCGGCGCCCATCGCCATCGCGCCGGCCCTGAGGCAGCGGTCCACCTTGGCGTTGGCGTCGACGATCGCCTCCAATGAGCCGCCGCGCACGAACGTCTCCATCCGCACATCGGCCGGGACGACGCTGACCGCGTCGCCGCCTCGGGTGATGATCGGATGGATGCGCACCGTGTCGCGATCGTAGAAGGTTTCGCGCTGGCAATGGATCGCGTTCAGCGCGATCTGCGCCGCCGACAGCGCGTTGATGCCGCGCTGCGGCGACCCGCCGGCGTGCGAGGCGCGGCCGAGAAACCGGATCTGCTTGATGACCGCGCCGTTCGACGATTCGACGATGAACGAGCGCGTGCGCTGCTCGTCGTGCGAGGCGAGGTGGATCATCATCGCCATGTCGATGTCGTCGAAATGGCCCTTGGCGACGAGTTCGGGCTTGCCGAGCAGGAATTCGATCTCGCCCTGCTCGCGCCGCCCGAGGCGCTCCTCGACATCGATGAACTCCTCGGCCGGGACCGCGAAAAACACGATCTCGCCGGCGAGGTGCTCGGTCGCGCCCGCCGCCGACAAGCCCCATCGCGACGCCGAGCATCCCGGCGACCTGGGCGTTGTGGCCGCAGCTGTGCGCGGCGCCGGTATGCGGGTCGGCGAGCGGGTGCTCGGAGGTGCGCAGGCTGTCGAGCTCGCCGAGCAGCGCGAGGCGCGGCCCCGGCTTGCCGCCGCGCAGCCGGCCCTTGACCCCGGTCAGCCCGAGGCCGGTTGCGGGCGCGAGGCCCAGCTCCGCCATCGTCTGCGCGACCAGCGCGGCGGTGCGGGTCTCGTTGAAGCCGGTTTCGGGATGGTGCAGGATCCGCTCGCCGAGTTCGATGATCGCGTTGCCCTGGCGGTCGATCGCCTCGCAGACCGCGCGCTTCAGTTCGTCCCGGGTCAACGCCGTCCGTGCCTGCCATGAGAACCTCTCCAATGCCGGCTAGTGCCGGACGCGACGCGCGAACCGCGGCGAAGCTCGCCAGCCGCCCGGGCAGCGCGAGCTTACAGGATTTTGCCGCGGCGCGGCCAGTCGGTCGCGGCGGATCGGGCGGCCGGGGAAGTTCGCGGTGAGCGGCTTCGAGCGACAGCAGATGCTCTCCGCGCTGATGCTGCTTGTCATCGCGCTGTTCGTCGCGGGCGCCTACCCGCCGGCGGCGCGCTGGCGGCGTGAATTGCGGATCGGAGCGATCGTCGCGTTCTGCGCGGCTGTCGCCTGGGCCTTAGTCGAAATCGGGATGTGGTGGATGGCGGGTGGGCGCTGAACCCGTTGTGACTCAACTATTATTTCACAAATGGAATAGTTTTAAGAGAATTTTATGAACTAGTAGTTGACGAAAGTTCGGCTGGGTATAGCTTAAGGAAGCTTTAACGTCCGCCGGCTGCGCATGATGCAACCGAGGCGGCTTTCGCGAAGGCTCTCCCCCATGCCTCTCGAACATTTCGATCCGCTTCTATCCAAGTACCATCGCCGAAAACAACCTGAGGTTGCCGGACGCCATCACGATCGTGCACGGGCCGCGGCGCCTGCTCGCGCGGTTCCTGCTGGAAGGCGACAAGGCAGCCCGCGAGCAGGGGCTGTTATCTGCGGGTCCGGCACGATTTCGACGCGCTTGCTGTCCCTGAACCGGCAGGAGGCGGCGCGCGGCAACTGGCGTCCGCTTCTCGACATGTTCAACGCCGAACACGCGCATCGAACTGCAACGCCGGACAGACAATGCGTTTTGGGTGTCGGGTGAAAACGCGGACGGCGAGATCGTCGTGACTTTCGGCGGCCGCATGTACGATTGGCGGGAGACCAATCTGGCCGAGCAGGCCTGTGCGATGTTCTACGGCGAGGATCGCGGCCAGCCCTGCATCATTACGGCGGAGGCGGCGTAGCGGATTTCCGGCATCGTGATCGCCGCGCGGCATCGCCTGGGTGCGGCCCGACTACCGCCGCCGCCATCTGTCGCGCCTGGTCCCGCGGATCGGCAAGGCGTATGCGTGCGCCCGCTGGCCGGTAGACTGGATATTCGGCTATGTGACCAGCGAGCACGCCAAGCTGGGGCATGCCGGCAAGCTATGGCCACCGACATGTCAGCCACAGCATCTCCTATCCCGGCACGCCCTGGCTCGGACCTCGCGATCGCGTACACCAGCGCCGACGACATCTATGACGACATCGCTAGTTTCCTCGACTCCGAGTTGTCGGACGCCGTCTCCTCCCAGGCGGATAACGATTTGCGCCGCGGCGCCGCCGCTGACGGTCCGGGAGCACAGCGTGACAAAAATTTCGTCCGACGGCGTCTTCCAGGGCAGCACCAGCCTCTCGTAGCGGACCGGACGCCACGGCTTGCCCTGCTCGTTGCGATACTGCATCGACGTGCTGATCAGGTCGTAGCGCGGCCGGCCCGATTCGGCGACCGACCGGTAAAAGCCGCTGGCCCATTCGCCGTAATCCTTGTCGGGAATATCCTCGACCTTCTCGCCGATGCCATTTTGTGGACGTATTCGCTCTCCCATCCAGCCGTGCCCGTAGCCGATAAAGCGCCACACCGGATCCTTCTGCCGCGGCTTTACGCCGATGATCGCCAGCCGCGGCAGAAGCTGGCTGCGCATCGCCAGCGGTGATGATGTTCGGGTCGAAATGCCCGAACGAAACGCGCCATTTCTGCGCGATGACGCGCAGCGTCGTTGTTGCTCGTCCTCGAACAGCAGTCCGAAATCCTGCGGCTCGACGAGGAACCGGTCGTGCGCCGAAGGCATGAAGTGCGGCCGGCACAGCTCGGACAGGCGCGAGATCGTGGCCTCGACCGAGGACGAAATTTCGGAATGCCAGCTCCTCATCGAAATACTTGATCCGGAACAGGCGCTGATCCGAGGACAGCAGCTGCTGCTGCACCGCGAGCAGCGCCGGAAGTTCCGCGTTCCGAGGATGCAGCTCGATCTCGACGATCGACTGCCGGATCACCTCGAACTTGATGAACCCGAGATTTCTGACGGCAAAGGAAACCGCATCGTAATCGGGATCGGGGTCGCCCAATGCCGCAAAAAAATCCGATGTTCCGGGCAACACCCATTGACCTTCGGGACTGACCAGAATTGTGAGGTGCTCCACGATCTCTCCTCCTGCCTGCGCCGAGCGGCCCGTATTGCGAAGGACGGGGCAGAATCCACCGAACCGGGTTAAGTTTCCGTTAAGTAGCCGCGAAGAAAAACGCGCCGTCGCGAAGATCGCGCGCGAGGGTCCGCCCCGCACCCGGCCGAGGCGCCGCCGGACCATCGTCCGGTGCGGGAGGAGGACGATCCCGATCGAGAATGGCTCTGTCGGGTCACGGAAGCCGCGGCGGCCGGCGCCGCCCGCCGCTGCAGGAAGGCGGTCAGCTGGGTCACGATGTCGCGGCTGATCTCCTTGGCCGCGCGCTCGCGGACCGCCTCCTCGGCAACGACATCGGAATAGTAATTGGAGAGGATGTCGAACGACTCGCCGGTGTGGGTCGTGGCCGCAAACAGCTGCGCGCCGGTGGCGATGTCGATCAGCGTGAAAGTCGCGACCGCGTCGAACCGCGCGCGGGTCCCGAGTCCCGATCGAGAGAATACCGAGATCGAACCGCGTGGTCTGCAACAGCGTGCGCAACACGTAGCGCGAGGGAACCGGCTCACCATTCGGGTTCAGCCATTGCCGCAGCTCCAGCGCGAGACGCTGACCGATGCGCTCCGGGATCGGCGCGACCTTGATCGCCGCCAATTCCTTATCGGCCGGTCCGGCCGCCCGATCGGCATAAAGCGGCGCCCAGCCGCATCCCGCCAGCGGCCGCGAGCAAAACCGCAGTGGCGGTGGAGAGCAGCGCGCGACGGGTCTGCACCCTTGACCTCCCTCCCGCCCATTGGGCGAGAGGGTTGGGGTGAGGCGGGCTCCCGACGGCACCCTTACCCGGCTCGCCCCTTGCATAACCAGCCACCCTCTCCCGCGGTGCGGGAGAGGGTTTCTTCGGCCAGGCCATCATCGCTAGGCGACGACGCTGACGATCCGGTTCGGCACGACGACGATCTTTCGCGGGCGCCTGCCATCGAGCAGCCTTGCGACCTGCGGCAGCGCCAGCGCCGCTTCCTCGGCGTCGCTCGCGGCGGCGTCACGCGGCAAATCGACCGTGCCGCGCAATTTCCCGTTGACCTGGACCGCGAGCGTCACCTGTTCGTCCCGCGCCAGCTCGGGGTCGGGTTTCGGCCATTCGGCGTCGGCGATCAGCTCCTCGTGCCCGAGCGTCCGCCACATTTCCTCGGCCAGATGCGGCATCATCGGACCGATCAGCCTCGTGGCGACTTCGAGCCCCTCGCGCAGCACCGCGCCGGTGTCGGGCTCCGCCGCCGGCATCTCCTCCAAAGCGTTGGTCAGCTCGCGAATCCGCGCAACGGCGCGGTTGAAGCGGAACCTGTCAAGATCATCGGTAACTGCGGCGGTCGTCTTGTGGATCGTGCGGCGCAGCGCCAGGAGGTTCGGTGACAGGTTTGGCGGCATCGGAATGTCCGGCGGCGGCAGTGCAACGGCGGGCTCCGATACCAGGCGCCAGAGCCGGCTGACATAGCGCCAGGCGCCGTCAATTCCGGCCGCAGTCCATTCGAGATCGCGCTCGGGCGGGCTGTCCGAAAGCAGATAAAGGCGCGCGGTGTCGGCGCCGTAGCTGTCGACGATATCGTCGAGATCGACGACGTTTTTCTTCGACTTGCTCATCTTTTCGAGGCGACCGACCGTCACCGGACGCCCGGAAGCGTCGGTCAGGTGCCCGCCTACGTCGCTTACGTCCTTCGGGAAAATCCATTCCTCGGCGTCGTTCTGATAGGTCTGGTGCAGCACCATGCCTTGCGTGAACAGGCCGGCGAACGGCTCGTCGAGGTCGATATAGCCGCAGCGTTTCAGCGCGCGCGTAAAAAAACGCGAATAGAGCAGGTGCAGCACGGCGTGCTCGACGCCGCCGATATACTGATCGACCGGCATCCAGTATTCGGCGGCCTTGCGGTCGAACGCGACCGGCGCGCGCGCTGAACAGAACCGCAGAAAATACCAGGACGATTCGAAGAACGTGTCGAACGTGTCGGTCTCGCGCTCGGCCGGGCTGTTGCAGTACGGGCAGCTGACGTATTTCCAGGTCGGGTGATGATCGAGCGGATTACCCGGCTTATCGAACGACACGTCCTGCGGCAATTCGACCGGCAGATCGTCCTCCGGCACCGGCACGATGCCGCAATCGGGGCAATGGATGACCGGGATCGGGCAGCCCCAATAGCGCTGCCTTGACACGCCCCAGTCGCGCAGCCGGTAGGCGATCGTGCGCTGTCCGCGCCCCAATTGTTCGAGCCGCTCGCCGGCCGCGCGTTTCGCCTCGGCGACCGGCAAGCCGTCCAGGAAATCGGAATTGAATGCGATCCCATCCTCGACATAGGCGCTGTCGCCGATCTGGAATGTCGCCGGGTCCTGGCCGGGCGGCAGGATTACCGGGATCACCGGCAGCCCGTATTTGCGCGCGAAGTCGAGGTCGCGCTGGTCATGCGCCGGGCAGCCGAAGATCGCGCCGGTGCCGTATTCCATCAGCACGAAATTGGCGACATAGACCGGCACGCGCCAATTCTCGTCGAACGGGTGAACGGCTTCGAGGCGGGTGCGATAGCCGCGTTTTTCGGCCGCCTCGATGACCGCCTCGCTGGTGCCGAGCCGGTCGCACTCGGCAATGAATTCGGCCAGTCCCGGATCGTCCTCGGCAAGTTTCTGCGCCAGCGGATGGTGCGGCGACAGCGCCAGGAACGAGGCGCCGAACAGCGTATCCGGGCGGGTCGTGAAGACTTCGATCGTGTCTTCCGCGCCGACAATCGGCCAATTGACCCGGGCGCCTTCCGAACGGCCGATCCAGTTCTCCTGCATCAGCCGGACGCGCTCGGGCCAGCGGTCCAGCGTCTTTATCGCGTCGAGCAGTTCCTCGCTGAATTCGGTGATGCGCAGGAACCATTGCGACAGGAGGCGCTTTTCGACGAGCGCGCCGGTGCGCCAGCCGCGCCCGTCGATGACCTGCTCATTGGCCAGCACGGTATGATCGACCGGGTCCCAGTTGACCCAGCTTTCGCGACGATAGGCGAGCCCCGCCGCAAGAAAATCGAGGAACATCTTCTGTTCGTGGCGGTAGTATTCGGGGTGGCAGGTCGCGATCTCGCGCGACCAGTCATAGGCGAACCCCATGCGCTGCAGCTGCCCGCGCATCGCCGCGATGTTCTCGGTCGTCCATTTGGCCGGATGGACGTTGCCGGCGATTGCGGCATTCTCGGCCGGCAGACCGAACGCGTCCCAACCCATCGGGTGCAGCACGTTGTAGCCCTGCGCGCGGCGGTAGCGCGCCACGAGGTCGCCCATCGTGTAGTTGCGCACGTGCCCGACATGGAGTTTGCCGGACGGATACGGGAACATTTCGAGGACATAGTATTTTGGGCGCGACTCGTCCTCGTGCGCCTCGAAAGACCGGCGCTCACGCCAGGTCCGCTGCCATTTGATTTCGTTTTCCCGGAAGTTGTAGCGCGACATGCTTGTTCCCGACACGGCCGCCGGACCCGGAAGGGTGCCGCCGATTGCTGTGGTTATTTACTATAATAGGTACTGCGATAACGCTCGGCGTGGATTTGCCGCGCTCGCAGCAGGATTTCGGTTTCGAGGTCGGTGACCGCATCCCGCGATATCGGCGAGTCGGCCCATTCGCCGGTCGGCTTGCGCTCCTGCCGGTCGATGGTGACCGACAGCGAATCCGAGCGCAACGCACGCGACAGGATAAAGACGCTGACCCGCAGCCGTTCGCCCGGCTTGCCCGGAGGCGAATACCAGTTCGTCACAAGCAGCCCGGAAAACGGGTCCTCCGAGGAAAACCCCGCGAAGCCGAGCGCGTCGCGCGCCGCCTCCCACAACACCGGGCTGACCGTGTTACCGGTCTGCGGCCCGAAATCGCGCTCGGAGCTGCGCTTCGCCAAGCCGAGCACAGTGAATAATGTCTCGTCGGTGCGCTGAGGATCCTCGATTGCCGCCTGCCGCTGCTCTGGTGGCGCAGGAAGCCGGCCGGTAACGGGGTCCCTCGCCTCGCGTGTCGGTTCGGAGCCGCAGCCGGCGGTCAACCCAACGGCCACCAACGAAAGACTTGCCGCCGCCACCAGCAGAAGGCGGTAATAGGTAACAGACATTGCAAAACCCTTCGCGCCGCCTCACGGCGGCGCGTCATCGGCAGGTTTGTGCCAGGAATGGAGCCGTTATGGAAGAGCCGGCCTATTCGCAAGTCGTCGCGGCCAATCTGAGCGCGGTGCGGGGCCGCATCAAAGCCGCCGTGCGCGATGCCGGTCGCGCGGCTGATGCGGTGAATCTGGTGGCGGTCAGCAAGACGCATCCCGAGGCGGTCGTACGCGCCGCGCTCGCTGCCGGGCAGCGCCTGTTCGGCGAGAACCGCGTGCAAGAAGCATTGGAGAAGTTTCCGCAGCTGCGGCTAGAATTTCCCGACCTGGTGCTGCACCTGATCGGCCCGCTGCAGACCAACAAGGTCAAGGAGGCGGTGGCTCATTGCGACGTGATCGAGACCGTCGATCGTCCCCGCCTCGCCGAATCACTGGCGCGCGAGATGGAGCGGAGCGGCCGCCGCGTGCCGTGCTACGTCGAGGTCAACACCGGCGAGGAGCCGCAGAAGGCCGGGGTTTTCCCGGGCGCCGCCGACGCGTTCATCCGCGACTGCCGCGACCGGCTCGGCTTGCCGATCGAGGGGCTGATGTGCATTCCGCCTGGACCCGAATCAAACCGGCACGACGAGCCGGCGCTGCATTTCGCGCTGCTGCGCGAGATCGCGCAGCGCAACGGTCTCGCGGTGCTCAGCATGGGAATGAGCGCCGATTTCGAGGCCGCGATCCGCTTCGGCGCGACGCATGTCCGGGTCGGCACGGCGATCTTTGGCGCGCGCCGATGGGGCTGAATAGCGTCTCCGGCCTCAGTGTGAGGCGGTTTGCGCTCGGTCGGCATCTCACGGCCGCTGCGGGCTTGCGAGGCAACTCCGAAACAGAATAGACCAAAGACGTCCCGTTCGGTTCGTGGCAGCGGTGCGCGACCGATCCGACGATGGGACGGGTTTCCTCGGAAATAAAAGACTTTCTCCTGATAAGCTGCGTTTTGGTTTCAGGCGGGTTCTTCGTGTCTCTGAGAGATAAATTCGAGAAGGTCGCGATGGACAAAAACTTTTCTACGTATCTCGACACGGTGAGATTTACATCGGCAGCTATTGTGGTTTTCGCGCACAGCCGGCATTTGATCGGCGAAATAGTTCCGTACCAGACTTCCCTCGGGCTGCATGCTGTCGCGGTGTTTTTTGTCCTTTCAGGATATGTGATTGCTTTTGCTGCATGCGAAAAAGAACGGACACTTTCCTCCTTCGCCATCAGCCGTCTGGCCCGGGTGTATTCCGTTGCCCTCGCCGCAATAGGTATTTCAGCGGCTGTGCAGGCCTTGAGTGCGGCATATGATCCGTCCCCGCAGCAAACCTATCAGCTAGACGGATGGTGGAAATATCTTCCTCTGTTTCTGACATTCACCTATGAGGTGGGGTCTCTTCGCGAACAGGTCTTCGGAAATTTTCCGTTCTGGTCGTTGTCTTTCGAGGTCTGGTACTATGTAGCGTTTGCGGTTGCCTTCTTCTACACCGGCGGCCGTCGAGTGCTGCTCCTGGGCGTCGTGTTTGCCATAATGGGCGATCGGGTTTTGCTGTACTTTCCGATCTGGATCGCGGGCGCACTGCTTTATCACTGGCATGCCAGTGTACACTTGAACCCGCTGATCGCCAGAGCACTTTATGGATTATCATTAATTGGATTGTTCGCTCTGCCGCTAAGCGGAATGGGCGAAACAGTCGATGACGCGTTCAGGGCCGCCCTTAGTGGATGGTCGTATTCGCATGGTGATTGGTCCGAGCGCTTCGCCAGTTTCTATTTGATAGGATTCCTTACTGTGCTTAACTTATCAACCGCGCGCTCTTGTCATTTCGCGTGGCTTGATCATCCGCGTGTCCGGTCCAGCATTGTTTACCTGGCGTCGTTCACATTCACTCTTTATTTGATACATTGGCCCTTGATGAGGGTGCCGCTTATCATGGGGTACAATTGTCATTCCCCGCTTGGTGTAGTAACATTAATTGTCTGGATAGCCGGTGCGACATGGGTGGTCGGCCGATTTACCGAGCACCGCAAATTCGCTTATCGACGCATATTCGCCGCGTGGATCGCCATGACGCAACAAGCTGTTCAGCGTCGCGCGCCCGTGCTGCTGCGACTGGCGGCGCCTGGGCCACGGCCGAAATCAGCCTCAGGCGGACCCTTGCCCGGCTCGGCTTTGCCTGCCCCCAGGGTAGCGGCTGCTGATGATTCCACACCATGACTGTCGCGATAAAATCAGGGCATTTCGATTACCGCTGCGCTGCCCGCGATCTTTTATCAGCCCATATCCGGCAGTGTGGTATGAAATCGGGCCGCATTGATGAGGATGTCATGACTGCTGCCTGCCGGCGCTTGAGAGGCCGGCCCAGCGCGGTCTCCGCGCATCGGTGTGGGGCGGAGATCAATCCAGGTTTCTGATAGGAAATCGGAAAATGAGGCACGATGGCGCATTGTAAGGCGGCAACCGGCGCGCTCCCCAAGCGCACCGCGAGGGTTCAATTCCCGACACCCGGTCCATCATTCAGGCACGACGGCGACGGATGAGCGAGGCGGCGCACGTGATCGTCAATTACCTCGTGCAGGCGCGCGACGCGGTCGATGCGGCGATCGCCGACCCCGAGTTTGTCGCGACGATCGAGGCGATCGCCGACCGCGTCACCGACGCGCTGGCGGCCGGGCACAAATTGTTGCTCGCCGGCAATGGCGGCAGCGCCGCCGACGCGCAGCACCTCGCCGGCGAGTTCCTGTCGCGGCTTCATTACGATCGCGCGCCGGTTGCGGCCGTCGCGCTGACCACCGACAGCTCGGTGCTGACCGCGATCGGCAACGATTATGGATATGAGCAGGTTTTCGAGCGCCAGGTTCTCGGGCTCGGGCGACCCGGCGACGCACTGATCGCGATCTCGACCTCAGGGCGCTCGCCGAACATCCTGCGCGCGCTGCGGGCGGCCGGGCAGAGCGGCCTGGTTGCGATCGGTTTTACCGGCAGCGGCGGCGGCGACATGCCGGGGTTGTGCGATCTGTGCCTGCGGGCGCCCTCCAACTCGACGCCCTTGATCCAGCAGCTGCACATCACAGCCGGGCACATCGTCTGCGGGCTCGTCGAAGCACGGCTCTTCCCGCGCGCAGTGATGCCAGCCGCAGTAAGATGAGCGTGAACGGCCGGGGGTGCTGGGCGATGGTAAGCTGGCATATTAAAAGCCTCCTTACGATCCGCAAACCTGCGATGCTGTAACACCGATTGCCGGTAGCGCGGCGCGCCGCTAGCCTGAACGCCGTTCACAAAAGAGGGTTGAGCCGATGGCGGGGTGGAGCGAACAGAACCTTCAATTGGGCGACGTCAAGCTGCGGTTCCTGCGCGGTGGCGCCGGGCGTCCGGTGCTGGTGCTGCATCACGATATCGGGACGGTCGACCATCTGCCGTTCTACGACGCGCTCGCCGAGAAATTCGACGTCATCGTGCCGCGGCATCCGGGATTTGGGGTCGAGGAGCGTCCGAACTGGATGCGGCACCCACGCGACATCGCCGCGCTTTATCAATGGCTGCTCGCCGATCTCGGCGTCGAGCGCGCCAGCCTTGTCGGGCTCGGCTTCGGCGGCTGGATAGCCGCCGAGATGGCGGCCCTGGCCCCGCGCGACTTCCACCGGCTCGTGCTGGTCGGGGCGATGGGAGTGAAGCCGCCCGAGGGCGACATCTTCGACCAGGCGATCGTCAGCTATATCGACTATGCCCGCGCCGGTTTCCACGACCAGGACGCGTTCGCGAAGGTCTACGGCGAGGTCTCGACCGATCAGCTCGTCGCCTGGGATCTGTGCCGCGAGATGTGCTTCCGCATCGCCTGGAAGCCGTACATGTACTCGCAGACATTGCCGCATCTGCTCGGCGGCGTGCGCGCCCCGGCGCTCGTCGTGTGGGGCGATCACGACAAGATCGTGCCGAAGAGCGCCGGCGAACTCTACGCCGGCTCATTGCGCGAGGCGCGGTTCGAAACCGTGCGCGATTCCGGGCATTGCATCGATATGGAGCAGCCCGATGCGCTGGTGCGCCTGGTGATGCCGTTTATCGACCAGAATTAGCGAAGCGGGGCTGACGACCGGCGGAACCCTGCCGGAGAACATTCGCAGAGAGAGGCCAGTGATGACCCCGAGCCAGATAGAAGCCGTTCAGAAGTCTTTCTCCGCTGTGCTGCCGATTGCCGATCAGGCCGGGATGATGTTCTACGAACGGCTGTTCGCGACCGAGCCACGATTGCGCGCGTTGTTCTCGGGCGATATCGCCGCCCAGAGCGAAAAGCTGATGCAGATGATCGGCACCGCGTTCTATGGCCTGTATCAACCGGAAACGATCATTCCGACAGTTCGTGTCCTCGGTGCCCGCCATGCCGGCTATGGGGTGTCGGAAGCGGACTACGAGACCGTCGGAGCGGCCCTGCTGTGGACGCTTGAACAAGGACTGGGGCCGGCTTTCACTCCCGAAGTAGCGGAGGCTTGGATCGCCGCGTACACAATGCTTGCCGATACTATGAAGGCGGCGGCGCGTGAGGCCAAGGCATAGGTTTACGTTTGTGAAATGGCGCGCCGCTGGCCGGTGCGTCTGCCGACAAGGGAAAACGCCATGCATGTCATGTATTTCACCGAGCAGCCGATGTCGGCCTATCCGGCGGATATCGGCCTCAAGACCGGCCACACCGCGCTGATGTTCTCGAACAAGCACTACGACCCGGCGGCGGCCAGCCGGCTCTACAACGAATATCTCGAACAATACATCTACGCCGAGGAGCAGGGCGTCGAAGGCATCATGCTGAACGAGCACCACAACGCGCCGTTCTGCATGCAGTCGAAATGCAACGTCTTTGCCTCAATCCTCGCCGCCGCCACGAAAAAGGTGAAGATCGTCCTCTTGGGCAACCCGCTGCCCTTGGCCGAGAACCCGGTCCGCCTCGCCGAGGAATTGGCGATGATCGACCTGATCTCGAAAGGCCGTCTCGTGTCGGGATTTGTCCGGGGCGGCGGGCAGGAGCAGCTCGCGACCGGCGTCAACCCGGCCTTCAACCGCGAGCGTTTCGAGGAGGCGCACGATCTCGTTGTCAAGGCCTGGACAACGCCGGGGCCGTTCCGCTTCGAGGGCACGCACTACCAGCACCGGGTCGTCAATCCCTGGGCCGTGCCGCTGCAAAAGCCCTATCCGCGCGTCTGGATCCCCGGCGTCTTGTCGCGCGAGACGATCATCTGGGCCGCGAAGCAGCGCTATCCGTATGTCGCGCTGAACACCTCGATCGAGGCGACCAAGAAGATTTGGGAATTGTACGATCAGGTGGCGCTCGAGACCGGCTACGAGGCCGGCCCGGAGAACCGCGGCTATCTGCAACAGGTTCACGTCTCCGACAGCGAGGAAAAGGCCGAGCACAACGCCCGGCAGTTCCTCTGGATGCAGGGCGAGTTCACCGGTCTGGCGCATCCGGTCTGGGCCAACCCGTCGGGCTATTTCTCGCCGCAGCTGCGCCGCAACTTCGTGGAATTCGCGGTCGGGCGGGCGGAGAACCCGCGCGGTCGGCCGACCTTCGAGCAGCAGGTCGCCGACGGCCGCATCTTCTTCGGCACGCCGAAGACGGTCATCCCGAAGCTGCGCCGCGTCCTCGAGGAGACCCGTCCGAGCATCTATGGCATCTGGGGCAATGACGGCTCGGTGTCGAACGCCGACGCCCGCACCTGCATCCGCCTGTTGGGCCAGGAAGTCATGCCGGCGATGCGCGAAATCGGCAAGGAGCTGGGTCTCCACAACCCGTTCGAACTGAATTCCCCGGTGCATCTGCGCTATTCGACCGACCTCAAGCAGATGCCGCAGGCCGCCGAGTAGGTTCCGCGATCGCCGGCCTCCGGGCCGCCCCGCAACCGCCAGTCCCGGAGGCGAAACATGGCGGTTGACCAGACCCAGGCCGAACCCGATCGGGAGGCGGTCGCGGCGGCACTCGCCGTGCTCGACCGTTTCATGGCGGCGCTGAACGCCGGCGACGAGAAGGGGTTGCTCGCGACCTTGCATTTCCCGCATTACCGGCTGGCCGGCAGCAGAATGATGGTCTGGGACACGCCTGGGCCTTATCTCGGCGATTTCCTGAACCGCGCCGGCAGCGACTGGCACCACACCGAGTGGGATTTCCGCAACGTGATCGCTGCCGGTCCGACAAAGGTACATCTCGACGTGCAGTTCACGCGCTATCGCGCCGACAATTCGGCGATCGGCCGCTTCCGCTCACTGTGGATCGTCACGCAGCAGGGCGGACGCTGGGCCGTCGCGGCGCGGTCGAGCTTCGCCGATTAGTCCTGTCGCTCAATCCAACTCGCTGCTTTGCGCGGCGAAGATCGAGCCGTAGCCGTCGCGGCTCCAATCCGGCGGCACCGGGCACGGAGTCGGGTCGAGATGCGCGACGCGGGCCGGTGCGCCGCGCACGATCGCGCCGGTGCGGCTGGTCGGGGTCGGCGCCGGCATCCATGCGAATGCGTCGGCCGAACTGTAGACGAACAGCGCGACCGGCCTGACACGGTCGGTGAAATTGGCGCGCGAGCCATGCACCGTGCGGCAGTTGATCGCGATGACGGTGCCGGCCGGTCCGGTCAGATCCTCGGCGCGGGCCAGATCCACTGTCTTCATGTCACGGTCACGGATCGCGCCGGTCCAGGCGCCGCTGTCGTCGCGGTGCTCGAAGATCGGCCCCCGATGGGTGCCGGCGACACAGGTCAGCGGCCCCTGCTCGGCCGGCACGTCGCAGAGATAGACGCCGAGCGTGACCGGGCTGTAATTGGTGTGCGGCCAAGCCGGGATGTCCTGGTGCCACTTCACGATCTCACCGGTACCCGGCCATTTGTAATTGAGTTTGCTGCTGTGGAACTTGACGTCGGGCCCGACGAGATCGGCGGCGATGTCGGCCAGCCGCGAGTCCGCTGCGAAGCCCCAGAAATCGGGATGGCGGTCGACCAGCGCGCGCAGCCGGCGGATATGCGGCCGCTCCGTTGTGTGGTTCGGACCGAGGTCGTAGGCCTCGTTCGAGGCGGCAACGTTACGGCTGTCCTCGACAAAGCGGTTTGACAGCGCGATCAGCCGATCGAGCCAGGCGGACGGGATCAGCCCTTCGGCGGCCAGGAACCCTGTCGCGAAATAGCGTTCCCGCTGCGCCTGGCTCAGCACGCGCGGCGGATCGGCGACGATATCCTGCGGCGTCATGCTTGTATCCTCATGCTTGTATCCCGATGCTTGTATCCCGATGCTTGTATCCGGGGAGCCGCGCTCTCTATCCTGCGCCGAGCGCCGATTCGATCGGTCGCGTCAGCAGCAAAGGACAAGACACATGATTCACGTGATCGCCATCATAACCGCCAGGCCCGGCAAGCGCGACGAGGTGTTGGGGCATTTCCGCGCCAACATGCCGGCGGTCCACGCCGAGGCGGGCTGCCTTGAATACGGCCCGGCGATCGACGCCGAGGCCGGTCCCGGCGCCAAATACGGTCCCGATACCTTCGTCGTGATCGAGAAATGGGAGAGCCTCGACCATCTGAAGGCGCACGCCGCCTCGCCGCACATGCAGGCCTATGCCGGAAAGACCCGCGATTTGCTCGCCAACCGCGAAATTCACGTGCTGTCGCCGTCCGTCTGACGCGCGCAATTCGCAGGATGGGCTGAGCGGCGCGAAGCCCATGCGGTCGTGCGGCGACTGCACGGCATGGGCTTCTCCCGGCTTTCGCCGGGGTCAGCCCATCCAACGGAACTGTGGAACCTGCCGCCTCCGGCTTAGATGCAATAGGTACGCAGCGGCGGGAAGCCGTTGAAGCCGACCGAGGCATAGCTGGCCGTGTACGCGCCGGTCGACAGGATCGCGATCTTGTCGCCGACCGCGAGATCGGCGGGCAGCCGGTACTCGGTGTGCTCGTACAGGATGTCGGCGCTGTCGCAGGTCGGGCCCGCGAGGATCACCGGCAGCTTCGCCCCAGAGCGGCCCGGCGCCTCGATGCGGTACTTGATGCTTTCGCCCATCGTCTCGGCGAGCCCGTTGAACTTGCCGACATCGAGATACACCCAGCGCTTGCCGCCGCCGTCGCCCTTGTCGGAAATCAGCACGACCTCGCTCTGGATCGCGCCGGCGTCGCCGACCAGCGAGCGACCCGGCTCGACGATGATCTCGGGCAGCCGGTTGCCGAAATGCCGGGTCAGCGCGTCGGTTACGGCCTGAGCATAGCGCTCGATCGAGGCGATCTCGCCGCGGTACCGCGCCGGAAAGCCCGCCGCCGATATTGACCATGCGCAGATTGATATCGGTCTCGGCAAGCAGCGTGAACATCTGCGCGACCGCGCCGACGGCATGGTCCCATTGCGTCAGATCGGTCTGCTGCGAGCCGACATGGAACGACACGCCGTAAGGGTCGAGCCCGAGATCGCGGGCGCGCTGCAACAGCCCGATCGCCATCTCCGGGGAGCAGCCGAATTTCCGCGACAGCGGCCAGTCCGCGCCTTCGCACGACACCAGGATACGGCAGAAAACGCGCGCGCCAGGCGCTTGACGCGCGAGCTTTTGCAACTCCGCCTCGCTGTCAAACGCGAACAGCCGCACGCCCTGTGCGAAGGCGAAGGCGATGTCCCTCTCCTTCTTAATCGTGTTGCCGTAGGACAGCCGTTCCGGGGTGGCGCCGTTGCCGAGACACAGACCGATTTCAGCCGGGCTCGCGACATCGAAATTCGAGCCCCGCGCCGCCAGCATCGCGACGATCTCCGGCGCCGGGTTGGCCTTGACCGCGTAGAACACGCTGGCCACCGACAGATACCGGGTCAGGAGGTCGTATGCCTCGGCGATTACGTCGAGATCGACGACGAGGCACGGCGTCTCGGGGGCATGGGCGGACAGGAAACGGGCGATCTTGTTGTTCACGTCTTGGGTCACCTTCCGAAAAGCAGCGGGCGGATAGTGACGGAGCGCCGCCGACCGCCACGGTCGGTTGCGCCCGCCGGTTGGCGGAGCAAATCGCCCCCGGCGCCGCAAATCACGGAACCGAGGACGCAGCGAGAACAGGACGGTTCGGCCTTAAATGGCCGCCCGTCGGGGCGTCTCGCTCAGCTCAGACTGCTTGGATCGGAAACCCGGCCGCCCCGCCCGCGCTGGCGGGTGCCGCGCAATGCGGCGTCAGGACAGGGCACTGCGGCCCTGATCGGGATTGCAACCATATCGACCTCCCTCTCGGGACCGGCCCCCTCCCGACAAACGGGCGGGCCAGACTGCCAAAAAGGACGCGTTACGTCGTTGCATAACCACCATGGGCCATAGGCACGTGCGAGTGCGTCAACGGCCGGATAAATACGCGCATCGTGCGCCAATGCAAGGGGAAATCGTGCCTTCGTGCTTCAGATTCGCAACCCGCGCCGATTATCACCATCGGGGCGGTGCAAGTTCGGCCATTCCCTCGGTGTGCTTGTAACGGCGCTGGAGCAGCCACTCGTCATTCCGTTCGAGCAACACGGCGCCGCTTCTTCAGCAGCTCGACAAGCGCCATCTGTCCAATTATCGCAACGGCTATTGAGAGCGCGGCCTCGGCTCGCCTCCGGTCATCTGGTCCTCGGTGGCTGCTGATGGCCGTCACAAATCCATCATAAACGCATCATTCAATACCACCTGTCACTCACCGCCGATTCACCACCACGACCGCGGACGCTAACGATTCGGCTGCCGCCACCAGTTGGCACCATCGCGATGCGATGCGCCGTCAGGCGCGAGCGGCGGTCTCTCTTTTTGGCAGTTTCGCAGCATCAACGGCGAGATTCCTAGCTGGCCGCGATCCGCACCAGCGGCCGATTGCCGCGCGCCAGCAAGCCGATTGCCTGTGTCTTGAGATGATCTGTAACCTGATGTTCCTGACACATTCGACACCTTTCCGCGGACGCCCGCTCGATCGTCTACCGCAAAGGAGTGACGCTCTCCGGTAATAGTGACGCTCTCCGGTAATGAAGAACCTCGCTGCTTCGCGTGATCGGTCGGCAGCTGCGGAGAGCGGCAGTTCGCCGAAGCTCGTGTCCGTCTCCAAGCGGAATTGGACAGCGTCCACGACTGCCCGCTCGACCGGGTGGTGCCGTCGACCTGCGCACGCGTGATCCGGCAGTCACCTCGATCGGCGGCGGATGCAACAGGCTTGACATGCTGACGCGGGCATGAAGCATAATAAGAGTTGTACATAGATGCAAGCTCAGCAACTAGCAGGAGAAAACCCGAGATGGCGGCCGCACCACTGAGCATTGCCCTGGTTAGAGACACCGGCACTTCGTCGACCGACAGGATCACCTCGTATCCGGTCGTCAAGGGTGTCGGTCAGCCCAACACTCTTGTCATCATCAAGGAGGGCGGCGCCACGCTGGGCATCGCGCTGACGGACGGCACGGGGGCCTGGAACTTCATCCCGCCCGGCTTGGCCGACGGCGCGCACACGCTGAGCGCCAGCCAGACCGCCAGCGACGGTAGCATCGCGACGGCAACGCTGAGCTTTACGGTCGACAGGGCGGCGCCGGTGGTGAGCGTGGCACTGTTCGCGGATACCGGCAGCTCATCGACCGACAAGATTACCTCCAACCCGACGGTCAAGGGTGTCGGTCAAGCCAACACCCTTGTCACCATCAAGGAAGGCGGCGTCACGCTCGGCACGGCGATGGCGGACGGCACGGGGGCCTGGAACTTCGCGCCGGTCGGTCTGGCCGACGGCGCGCACGTAATCAGCGTCAGCCAAACCGATCTCGCCGGCAACACCGGAACGGCGACACTGAGCTTCACGCTCGACAGTTCGGCGTCGACGGTGAGCGTGGCACTGTTCGCGGATACCGGCAGCTCATCGACCGACAAGATTACCTCCAACCCGACGGTCAAGGGTGTCGGTCAAGCCAACACCCTTGTCACCATCAAGGAAGGCGGCGTCACGCTCGGCACGGCGATGGCGGACGGCACGGGGGCCTGGAACTTCGCGCCGGTCGGTCTGGCCGACGGCGCGCACGTAATCAGCGTCAGCCAAACCGATCTCGCCGGCAACACCGGAACGGCGACGCTGAGCTTCACGCTCGACAGTTCGGCGTCGACGGTGAGCGTGGCACTGTTCGCGGATACCGGCAGCTCATCGACCGACAAGATTACCTCCAACCCGACGGTCAAGGGTGTCGGTCAAGGCAACACCCTTGTCACGATCAAGGAAGGCGGCGTCACGCTCGGCACGGCGATGGCGGACGGCACGGGGGCCTGGAACTTCGCACCGATCGGTCTGGCCGACGGCGCGCACGTATTCAGCGTCAGCCAGACCGATCTCGCCGGCAACACCGGAACGCGACACTGAGCTTCACGCTGGACAGTTCGCAGGGGAGTTCATCGCCGCCGCCGGCGCTCTCGATCGCGCTAATTTCGGACACCGGCAGCTCATCGACCGACAACATTACCTCCGACCCGGTGGTCAAGGGCACCGGTCAGGCCAACACGCTCGTCACCATCAAAGAGGGTGGCGTCACGCTCGGCACGGCGATGGCGGACGGCACGGGGGCCTGGAGCTTCATCCCGCCCGGCTTGGCCGACGGCGCGCACACGCTGAGCGCCAGCCAGACCGCCAGCGACGGTAGCATCGCGACGGCAACGCTGAGCTTTACGGTCGACAGGGCGGCGCCGGTGGTGAGCGTGGCACTGTTCGCGGATACCGGCAGCTCATCGACCGACAAGATTACCTCCAACCCGACGGTCAAGGGTGTCGGTCAAGCCAACACCCTTTTCACCATCAAGGAAGGCGGCGTCACGCTCGGCACGGCGATGGCGGACGGCACGGGGGCCTGGAACTTCGCGCCGGTCGGTCTGGCCGACGGCGCGCACGTATTCAGCGTCAGCCAGACCGATCTCGCCGGCAACACCGGAACGGCGACACTGAGCTTCACGCTCGACAGTTCGGCGTCGACGGTGAGCGTGGCACTGTTCGCGGATACCGGCAGCTCATCGACCGACAAGATTACCTCCAACCCGACGGTCAAGGGTGTTGGTCAAGGCAACACCCTTGTCACCATCAAGGAAGGCGGCGTCACGCTCGGCACGGCGATGGCGGACGGCACGGGGGCCTGGAACTTGACGCCGGTCGGTCTGGCCGACGGCGCGCACGTATTCGGCGTCAGTCAGACCGATCTCGCCGGCAACACCGGAACGGCAACGCTGAGCTTCACGCTCGACAGTTCGCAGGGGAGTTCATCGCCGCCGCCGGCGCTCTCGATCGCCCTGATTTCGGACACCGGCAGCTCATCGACCGACAACGTTACCTCGAAACCCGCGATCAAGGGTACCGGTCAGGCCGGTACTGTGCTCACCATCAAGGAGGGCGGCGCCACGCTCGGCGCCCTAACCGTAAACAGTACCGGCGGCTGGGACTTCACGGCAGCCGGCCTGGCCGACGGCGTACACACAGTGATCGCCAGCCAGACCGACCGGGCCGGCAATACCGGGACGGCGACGCTGACCTTCACCCTCGACAGGATAGCGCCGGCGCTGAGCATGGCCCTGCTTTCGGACGACGGCAGTTCGTCTAGCGACAGGATCACCTCGAATCCGGCGATCAAGGGTTTCGGTGATGCCAATACCCTCGTCACCATCAAGGAGGCTGGCACCATCCTCGGCACCGCAACTTCCGACGGCGCCGGCGCCTGGAGCTTCACCCCGCCTGGCATTGCCGTCGGTGTGCATACGCTGACCACCACCCAGACCGATCTGGCCGGCAATACCGGAACGTCCACGCTGAGCTTCACTCTGACGGCGCCGCAACCGCAGGGCGGCGACATTGTCGGCTTGCGTCTGCAAAACACCGGCGCGACAGCCGAGCAAAGCGGCTATGTGACGTTCGGCCAGGTCTTCAAACCGGGCGCGATAATGCCCGGCGAGAGCCTCGTCGCGCGCATCGCCGGGGTCGATTACGCGGTGCAGATGGATGTCAAGGCGACCAACAGCGACGGCTCGGTGCGCCATGCGGTTCTGACCTTGAACGCGCCCGGAATCGCCCCGGGCGGCAGCCTCGCGCTGATGCTCGCGAAGGGCATCGCGGCAATGCCGTCGCCGGCGGCGCCGAGCGCCGCGGCCCTGTTGGCGAGCGGCTACAATCTCGATGTGGCGTTCACGTTCCGCAATGCCGACGGCACGACCATCACGGACAACGCGTCGGCGGCGGCGGCGGTGCAGGCCGCGATAACCGCCGGCAACGTCGAGCGCTGGCTGACCGGGCCGGAGGTCAACGAATACAGCGTGGTGACGACGGTCAACGGCGGCAAGCTCAAGGTCGAATTCGATATTCGGGCCTATGCCGACGGCACCACCAGCACCGATGTCATCTTCGACAACAGCTGGATGTTCTCCCCAGGGAAATCCGACCTGACCTACGACGTAGCGATCCGCCAGGGCGGTACACAAGTCTACAGCGCGAACAACGTCTCACAGTATCTCTATTCGCTGTGGGATCATCGGGTGGACAGTGCCGGCACGATCAACCCGAATGTGCAGTACGATGTTTCTTATTTGACCGCCGCTGCCGCACTGCCGACTTACGATCAAAGCTATGGCGTCAGCAGCGCGGCGATCCAGAAGGATTACAGCAAGCTCAACCCCGCCAGCTCCACCGGATATGGCAGCACGGGCCCGTTGGGCACCGCGGAAGTACAGCCGTATATGCCGTTGGTTGCTGGGCGGGCCGACATTGGGCCGCAGCCCAATTGGGTGGCGCAGTGGGTGTTGAGCCAGAGCAGCACCGCCGAAGCGGTCATGATGGCGAATGCCGATGCGTCGGGGAGCATCCCTTGGCATCTTTTTGATGAGAGCGCGGGCACGCTGATCCTCGGCGAAAATTATCCGTCTTTCTGGCAGGACCCGCACAATGTCGCGGGGCCATACTCATACTGGTCACCGCAGCCGGTCAATGGGTGGACGCCCTACGGGGCAAACGGTAACCCGTGGACGCCCGACAGGGCCCACCTGCCGGATCTGAATTACGTCCCCTACTTGATTACCGGCAGCCAATATCAACTCCGGCTGCTGCAGGCGGCCGCAAATTTCGTCGATCTCACCACGCCACCTTTATCCAAATACAATGGCCTTTATGGCCCGTCACCCAGCATCCCGGGTAGCGATATCTATCTTGGGGTGGGCAGCTATAATAATGAGGCCCGAGGGATAGGCTGGTCACTGCGTCAGATTGCCGAGGCCGCTTACCTTACCCCGGATGGCGATCCGTTGAAGGCGCATTTCACCAAAGCTGTTAAATGACACAATGAGCGGCTTGGTCCAATACTATGTGACGGGCGGATATAACAACAAATTCGGCGATATTCAAGGATTCTTGATGGGGTATGGCGAGCAGCAGTCCCAGATAATTGGGCCCTGGATGCAGGATTATATTGTGACGGCCTTTGCGGAAATCGCGGGAATGAATATCCCAACAGCATCGAATAACGCTATCCAGATGCTCCGTTATATGGACAACTTCATTTCAGGGGTATACACCCACGGAAGCGATGGATTCAATCCGTATAACGGCGCGGCTTACTACCTTAAGAACATCGATCCTGTCACGAACACGCCTATCACCACCTGGGCGCAGCTTGCGCAGGTCAACAGCACAGACTATCCACTGGATGCAACCAGCCTTCCCCACTCCAGCTATCCCTCGGACGTGCAGGGCTACGCGGTAAACGCGCGAACTGCATTGGCGGACCTGATCACCTATACGCAATCAACGAACGCAATAGAAGCCTATGGGTTTATCACCGGTCAAATCGCCTTGGCCTGGGGGCATAACCCCGCCGGCATGGTGGCGGCTTACCAGGGCTTCCCGTCGTGGGATGTGATGCCCCGGCTGCCCGACGGAGAATATCTACAGGCCAGCCAAATGCAAATCGATGTTTCGAATAACAGTACTGTAATCCTCAGCGCCACGAACAGTCGACTCGCTACTGTCGGTGGTCGGTACGGGCACGGCAACGTTGACCGGCGGCACCGGCGCCACCGATCTGCTGTTCGGCGGTGCCGGGCCGACAACGCTTATCGCCGGCACGGGGAATGATTATCTGTTTGCCGGAAACGGCGCGACGACCTTTATCGACAATAACGGCAATGACTATATGAAAGGGGGGCCGGGGACGGACACATTCACGTTTGCCGACCTACATCCCGGACATGACACGATTGTCAATTTCAAGGCGGGAACTGATTTATTGAGAATAGCATCGAACCTGGACGGCATCCATATTGCCAGTGCCGCTCAATTGGTCGCCGCTGCCAGCGTGGTCGGAGGCTCTACCGTGCTTCATTTCGGTCCCAACCACGACGTGACGGTTCAAGGGATCAATGCGCCCTCGATGTTGACAGGTTCCATCGTGGTGTTTTAGACGATCGAGTGAATTCCAGTGCTTCCGCATTCGTTCGGAAAGCGCTATATCAGCGCCGCTAAATCAGGTCCGTGGGTCGAAAGCCCACGGACCGAAAAACCAACAAAACCGGTGTGCTATTTCGTCGTGGCGATGATCGAGTCGCGGAGTATTTTTGGAATACGATCGCAGGATGTCCTCCGGGGTCGCGAGCGGCGGCGAGAGGCAGATCGTGTCGCCGACCGGCGGCTCGGCGCTGCCGGGGCGGGCACGCGCCAGCAGACCGCGCGACATCGCCTCGCGCGCCACCTTGACCCCGACCCCGAGCGCCGGCGCCTTTGTGCCCCTGTCGGCGACCAGCTCGATGCCGCACATCATGCCGAGACCGCGGATGTCGCCGACATTCGGCAGGTCGCCGAGTTCCTGCTTGAGGTTGTCGAGCAGCCGGCGTCCCATCACCGCGGCGCGATCGACCAGCCCCTCGCTCTCGATGATCTCGACGTTGCGCAGCCCGACCGCGCAGCAGACCGGGTGGCCGCTATAGGTCGCGGCGTGCATGTAGCGGCGGTCGAGCGGCGCGTCGAGGATTGCGTCGTGCACCCGCTTCGACAGGATGTTGCCGCCCAACGGCAGATAACCGCTGGTCACGCCCTTGGCGAACGAGACGATGTCGGGCTCGACGCCCCAATGGCCGAGCGCGAACCAGCGTCCGGTGCGGCCGAAGCCGGTGATGACCTCGTCGGCGATCAGCAGCACGTCGTATTTGTCGCAGATTTCGCGCAGTTTCGGGAAATAGCTGTCGGGCGGCACGATGACGCCGCCCGCCCCCATGACCGGCTCGCAGATTACGCCGGCGACGGTCTCCGGCCCTTCCGCGAGGATCGCCTTCTCGACCGCCTCGGCGGCGCCGACGCCGCATTCCTCGTTGCCCTGCCAGCGATACGGGTAGGGCGGCGCGACCTGTACGAAGCCCGGCACCAGCGGACCGAACATCTTGTGATACGCGGCCATGCCGGTCGCGCTCATCGCCGCCATCGTGACGCCGTGATAGCCGTGCATGCGCGAGATGAACTTGGTCTTTTCCGGCTTGTCCTGCACCTTCCAGAAGAAGCGCGCGGTCTTGAAGGCGGACTCGTTCAATTCGGCGCCGCCGGTCGTGTAATAGACCGCTGAGCTGTTGCCGTAGGCGTGCTTGACGATCTTCTCGCCGAGCCGGATCGCCGGCTCGTTGGTGGCGCCGACATAGGCCGAGGCATAGGCGATCTTGCGCATCTGCGCGGCGGCGGCATCGGCCAATTCGCCGCGGCCGTGCCCGACATTGACGTTCCACAGCCCGGCCAAGCCGTCGATGACCTCGCGCCCATCGGCGAGATGCAGCATCGCGCCGCGCCCCTCGGTCACGAGCAGCGGCGTCTTGTGGTCCTCCGGGTGGTGCAGCGGGTGAACCAGAAAACGCCGGTCGCTTTCGAGCAGCTGCGCGGTGCCGTCCATCGGGGCCATCGGGTTTCTCCATCCGCGATTGTCGCTACTTACTTAGTCGCGTTCAGCTGGCGCGGCGACCCCTCGCGGCGAAATCGATGGGCGAGGCTCGGCGCGGTGAACGACGGCTGCCGAGGTCTTCCGCGGCGGCGGTAATCGGACGATCCCTCCGAAACTCATGCTTCCCGGCTGCCGCTCGCGATGATTTGCGCCGGCCCCGCGACATCTGCCTCCAGAACCCGCGCGCTCCACCCGCGCGGCTGGCCGACCTTCGCCTCGCGCGGCGGCCATTTCCTTTGCCTGCTGCTCATCCTCGGCGATCAGCGTCACGAAATGGATCGAGCCGACTGTCGATGTCGTGCAGCTGTATTTGTTCATTCCAGTCCCTCCTGTAGCCGGTGCGCATCAGCGGTTCGGCAGATCGAGCGGGTAGATCGGGCGGCGCACGTTCTTGAACGTCAGCTGGCTGTAATCCGACGTGCACACGCCGATGCCGGCGCATTCGACGACGGCCTTCGCCATCGACCCGAGCCCGGCGCGCCAGTGGATGCGGCTTTTCAGCATCACGAAGCGCTTCTGCATCGGGTCGATGCCGAGCGACAGGAGGCAGTTGAGGTCGTTCGGCTCGACATGGCGCGAGATCAGCGCGATCTCGACGCGGCCGGTATCGAGCACGACGCTCGGCCCCATGTCCATCTGGACGCCGCGCCCCATCGGCCCCTTGTTGCGGAAGCGGCCGTTCGAGATCGTCTTGACCGTGCCGGTCACGGCAAGCGGGCGGCTTTCGCCGGGGATCGCCGGCATCGCGATCTTGCCGCCGATCGCCAGCGCCACCTCGGCGCCGATCCCGGCCGCGATCGCCTTCTGCACGGCCTCCGGGTCGTAGATCGCGAAGGCGGCGACGTTGTCGAGACCCTCGCGCAGGATCGCGGCGAGCACGGCGGTCGTGTCCATCGTGCCGCCCGAGGCGCAGTTGTCGTAATGGTCGAGCAGCACGATCGGCCCCTCGCCGGGCTTCGGCGGCTCCAGCGATTTGGCGCGCGCGAGGGATTGTTCGAGCGGTTCGAGCTTGTAGACGAAATCCTCGCGGTCGGCCCAGGCCCGGTCGAGCAGCTCGTCGCGCAGCCGCTCGGCGAGCGCGCGGTCGCCGTCGGTCACGACGACCGCCGACAGCCCGGCATTGCGTGATGTCGGCGTGCGGGAAGCCGGTGAACAGGCTGGCGGCGAGCAGCGCCTCCGTCGGCCGTCCTCATCGCCGCGACAGCGCGCCTGCAACTCCTTGTTCGGGTGGTCGTCCGAGCCCTGCCGCATGACATGCGGCAGCATCGGCACGTTGCCCCAGGCCATGACCGGCCTGATCTCGCCGCGCATCGCCCGCAGCAGGATCTCGCCGGCGCGCTTCGCGGTGTCGTAGGTGTCGATATGCGGGTAGGTGCGGTAGCCGGTGACGACGGTCGCATTGTCGATGATCGCGTCGTAGAGGTTGGCGTGCATGTCGAGCGAGACGGCGATCGGCGTGTCCGGGTCGATCGCGCGGATGCGGCGCAAGAGTTCGCCTTCGCCGTCCTCGAAGCTCTCGGTCACCATCGCGCCGTGCAGGTCGAGCATGATGCCGTCGAACCCGCCCTTCCGGACGGCGTCGCAGATGATGCCGGCGATGTGCTCGAAGGCGGCGTCCTCGACCGGGCGGCTCGGCGGCGCGCCGGCGGCGATCGGCAGCACGATTTCCGCGCCCTCGCGCTCGGCGAGATCGAGATAGGCGCCGAGACCCGACCCGGTGCCGCGATAGGCGCGGATCGCCGCCTCGCCATAGAGCGGCCCCGGACCATGCCCGAAGCGCGCGAGCGGCGTCGGCACCGGCGAGAACGTGTTCGTCTCGTGCTTCATCATCGCGATCAGCAGGCGCATCCGGGCCAACTCCCCGCTCGGGACCGCCGGCGTCCCGCCGGCTGCCGGCCAGACGCCGGCGTTCCGAATTTCGACCGTCCTTCTAGCAACCCCAATTGCTTCGCGGCTCAGCGGCTCGCATTCGCGCCGCCGGCGATGCGGCCGAACGGCCGAGGCACATTCGCCGATATTGCCGGTGCCCTGGTAAAGATAGCTGTAGATCGAGCCAAGTTCGCCGGCGCTGTAGAGGCGCGGGATCGGCGTGCCGTCGGGGCGCACGATCTGCGCCCGCTCGTTGCGGCGCGGCCCGCCCTGCGTGTTCAGCATCGAGGGCGACAGCTCGACGGCGTAGAACGGCCCCACCGCGATCGGTTCGAGCATCAGCGTGCGGCCGAATTCGGCATCGTGCCCGGCGTCGCAACAGCGGTTCCAGCGTCGCACCGTATCGGCCAAGGCGGCGGCGTCGACGCCGATCAGCGCGGCGAGTGCCGGGATCGCTGTCGGCCCGCTTGATCCAGCCCTTTTGCAATTCGGCGCTGTTGTCCTCGCTCCACTGGATAGCGCTCGACGATCTGCGTCCAGCCGTGGCTCGGGTGCTTGTCGTAGAGCGGCCCGGCCGAAAACAGCGTGTGATCGAAGATCATGAACATCGGGCATGGGGTCGACAGCGGCAGCCAGCGCCCGTTGACCGGCACCTTGCCGTGCCGCGTCTTGAATTTTTCGTCGGTGAAGCGCCGTCCGTCCGGCCCGACGACGATCATGCCGCCCGGCATCTGCTTGCTGAAATGCAGTGCCTGCATCGAGAAGCTCGTGCGGATTTCCGGCACCTTCAGCGCCATCGACGGGCCGGCGTAATTGTTCATGTGCCAGAGATCGGCGCCGACCGACATCGCCATCGCGATGCCGTCGCCCTCGTTGTACGGCGAGCCGGACGTGTAGCAATAGGGAACGCCCGGCAGATAATCGCGGATCATCTGCTGGTTGTTCTCGAACCCGCCGCAGGTCAGCACGACGCCGCGGCGCGCCTTGACGCGAACCGGTTTGTCGCCGCGCCGCGCCCGCACGCCGAGAATTTCCTTGGTGATGTCGTGCTGGATCAGTGTCGCGCGCCGGGGTCTCGTACAGGATGCGGATCGGGCGTTCCTTGACGAGCCGCTCGAACAGCTGCCAGGTGTAGGAATAGCCGTAGGTCGGCCCGTCGTGGAATTTGTGGACGCAGTCGGCGCCGGGCAGGTCCGGAAATTCGATGCCGACCGGCTGGTGCTGATGCTCCTGCGGGTCGCCGCCGAGACCGGCGAGCCAGTCGTTGTTGCGGCACATCTCCTCGGCCCAGACGCGCACCATCGTTTTCGGGCACGGTATAGGGGCCGCACAGCGCGGTCAGATAGGCGGCGGCCTTTTCGGGGTCCGAGGTGTTCAGATAGCCCTGCCCGGCGACCCGCGTGTTGCCGCCGTGCTCGCCCTCGGGCGCTTTTTCCAGGATGACGACCTCGCGCGCCGAGATCGTGCGCCGCGACCGAGGCGGCGAACCCCGCCGCCCCGAACCCGACCACGACGACATCCGCCTCGGCATCCCAGTTTTCGGGTGCTGTGTTCATCGTCTCGGTCCCCATGCTGCCGGGCGGGCTGTCGGCCGCCGCTACGTAGAGGGCGCTCACCTGGAGGCCCTGATCAATCCCAATCTTTCTCGTTGCCCCCGCTCTCGTCTCGTCACCCCCGACGAAAGCCGGGGGGCCAGAGCCACCCGACGGAGCGACAGCCCCTGGATTCCCGCTTTCGCGGGGAATGACGACGATACAAAGACCGGTTTGCGGTCAGCCCCAGTTCGCCTTGCCGCCGACCTGCGTGATCGTGATGTGCCCCATCGTCGTGTCGGCCTTGGCGCCGTGCCAGTGGCGTTCGCCGGCCTTGATATGCGCGACGTCGCCGACGTTGATCTCGCGCTGCTCGCGCTCGTTGGCGACCATGCCGGACCCGGACACCACGATCAGCAGCTGGTCGCAGTCATGGGTGTGCCAGCCGGTCGTGCAGCCCTGGCTGAAATTGACGACGCTGCAGTTGTAGTTCGGCAATTCCCCGGACTCCAGAATCGTCTGGCGCGAGCGCGACACCGGCCCGGTCCACCCCTCGATCCGATCCGCGCCCTCGACCGGCAGGTCCGGTATGTCCTTCAGCGTGACGACCTTCATGACGGCTCTCCCTTGGTTGACGGCAACTCATCTACAGGAAGTTCAGGCTGCTGTCACACCCGCCTTGCTGTCCCACCGCAATCAATACAGACGGAAGCGCTCGCGGAGGCGAGGCACGCGTCGGCGGATATAGGCGCGGCGGCTGGCGGCGGCTGGCCGCGGCTGGCGCGCAACAGACATTCTGCTCAGCGCGATGCACCGGGCTGCCCGCCGGCGTGATGTGACGCTTCCGCATGGCCGGGCCCGCCGCCGCTCCGCCGCCTCGCGGAGTGTTGGCTTTCGGCCACCTCTTCCCGGATCCCGATCCCGGCGATCATCATCTCGACGGTGAAAGCGAGCACCCCGCCCAAGGCGGAAACGACCGCCAGCCCGAACAGCCCGAACAGCACCTGCTCGATCTTTGTCTCGCGCAGCGAGCCGATGAACAGCGTCAACACCGAGGCGCAGGTCGCGGCCCCGCCGATCGCGGCGAGAACGACCGCTGTGTCGAGCGCCAGGGATCGCCGATAAAGGTTTCTGAGCTGGCGCTCCAGCAGCCGGATTTCCGCCGCGTCGGCCATCGCGAGAGCGCGGCTCGCCGCCTCCACCTGATCGGCCACCCGCGCGAGGCGCGTCGAGAACACGTTGAGCAGGGTCGCGATGCCCGACAGCAGGAAGACCGGCGTCAGCGCCCCTTGTATGATATGGGCGATTGTCGCGACACCCGCTCCGGCGTTCTCGGCTCCGAACATCAAACCTCCCGGACCCGGTCGGAGACCGTCTCGAATGCCGCTGCACCGCTCGCGATCGGCGCTGATCCGGATCGAAGCCAGCGGCCCTCCGGACACACGACGGATCAGAATAGCCGGGTCCGTATCCGCTTGTCAGTAAAGAGCCGGCGAGAGTGCCCGGCGACGCCAAATCCGCCGCATTCCCATGCTAGCCTCGCGGAAATTCGGATCGGTCAACGGCCGGCCGGCATACGTCGCTGCATCTTTGCTGTTCTTCGGGTCGAATATGTCGCGGTATGGATGGCGCGATCCGCGGAAAGCCTTGCCAGAATCGAGGAGAATACGAGTCTCCGCGCGGATGTTTGCTGTAAATTCCTGCAGGAGCAGCAGACGGCCGAACGATTGTCGCTCGACGGTTGTGCGGCGGCCGGCAATGCCGAGCGCTGCGGAAGGGGAAGTGGGGAGAGTGGGATTGGCCGAAGCGCAGCAACCCGCCGCCGATTGGCGCGACGACATCTTCGCGGCGCTCAAGGCGGCCGACATCAGGCAGGTCGGCTATGTGCCCGATGCCGGGCACAGCCGGCTGATCGAATTGTGCGAGGCCGATCCGGCGATCCGCGCCGTCAGGCTGACCAGCGAGGAGGAGGGGATCGGGCTCGCCGCCGGGGCCTGGCTCGGCGGACAGCGCGCCGCGCTGTTGATGCAGTCGAGCGGGGTCGGCAACTGCGTCAACCTGCTGTCGCTGGCGAAATCGTGCCGCTTTCCGCTGACGATGCTGGTCACGATGCGCGGCGAATGGGGCGAGTTCAACCCGTGGCAGGTGCCGATGGGCACGAAGACGCAGGCCGCGCTCGAATTGATGGACGTGCTGGTGTACCGCGTCGAACGCGCCGAGGAGGCCGGCGAGACGGTGACGGCGGCGCTCGACATCGCGTTCAACGGCGATCTCGCGACGGCCGTGCTGCTGTCGCAGCGGCTGATCGGCGCCAAGAGGTGGGTGAAATGAGCGGCCCGGCAGACACAAGCCGAGGCAACGACCCGCGTCTCGATCGCCGCGCGGCGATGCGCACTGCTGCTCGACGGCCGCGGCGACCTGCTGCTCGTCACCGGGCTCGGCTCGACGACCTACGACGCCGCCGCGGTCGCCGACGACGACGCGCAACTTCTACCTGTGGGGCGCGATGGGCGCGGCGTCGATGGTCGGGCTCGGCCTCGCGCTCGCGCGGCCCGAGCGCCGCGTGCTGGTCGTGACCGGCGACGGCGAGATGCTGATGGGTCTGGGCGCGCTCGCCACGATCGGCGTGCAACGGCCGCCGAACCTGGCGATCGTCGTGTTCGACAACGCCCGCTACGCCGAGACCGGCATGCAGCCGAGCCACACCGAGTTCGGGGTCAGCCTGACCGGCGTCGCGCGGTCCTGCGGTATCGACGCGGTGTTCGACGTCACCGATGAGGCGGGCTTGCGGGATTTCGCGGCGCTTCTGCCGCGGTTCGAGCGGACGATGTTCGCGCGGGTCGCGATCCAAGCCGACGAACCGCCGCGCGTGCTGCCGTCGCGCGACGGCGTGTTTCTGAAAAACCGCTTCCGCCGCGCGCTCGCCGAATAGCCCCGGCATCCGGCTCAACCGAAACCTAATACAGGCGGCCGCCGTCCGGCACCGGCCGCTCCGGCCCGATCAGCACGACCGCGCCTTCGTCATCGGGGAAGCCGAGGACGAGAACCTCGGACATGAACTTGCCGATCTGCTTCGGCGGGAAATTGACGACCGCCGCGATCTGCCGGCCGACCAGCGAGGTCGCGTCGTAATGGCGGGTCAATTGCGCCGAGGAGCGCTTGAGCCCGAGTTCCGACCCGAAATCGATCGTCAGCTTCAAGGCAGGCCGGCGCGCCTCCGGAAACGGTTCGGCCGCCACGATCGTGCCGACGCGGATATCGACTTTCATGAACTCGTCGAAGCTGATCGTCATTGCCGCTCGCGGGATTGTGTCTTGCTCAGCAACGGTAGCATCAAAACGCGACAAACGGGGCCGTTCGTTGTGCCCGGCCTTTCTCAGCAACGCAAAGGTTCTTCAGCGGCACCAGCTGTGCCGCCGCCCGTCCCATCGTCGCGCCAAACCCTCCGCGATCAGGATGTCGCCGAACGAGCGGCCATTGCGTTCGCAGGTCGCGCAGCTTGCGCCCGTATTTGTCGGTATCGGTGTTGCCCTTCCGTACAATTTCGAAGGGCCCGGCATTGACCAATTCGAGCAGCCGCATCGTCGCGCGCATCCCGAGCGCCCGTTCGGACTGGCACTTGAACCCGTGCGTCTCGGGCGCGTCGATACCCTCGATCCGGATGATGACGCCATCGTGATGAATCGTGTCGCCGTCGACGACGCAGTTTCGCCGGTTTGGCTTGCCGCACAGCGTGAACCCGGCCGAATGCGACGGCGCGTCGGTTCGGGAAAATGGCGAAATCGAGCGCATGACCGACGAATAGAGAGCGCCGCGATCGCGCCGAGCGCGAGGAGACGAAATCTGGACCAGTTGAACCGGGAGCGTGCGCGGCCGGCTGGCGGACCGGTCCCATCCTGAGGCGTTCGATGTTGGCCCGCATTGCGGCCGCGACCCTGGAGTGCATCGGGTTGTCATCGTGTTAGAACGTATGCCGAACACTAGCCGGCATCCGCTTAACAGCCGGTTAGCTGTATCTTATCCATCAGGGGCGCTCCGGTCCGAGCGGGCCGCAGCCGAATGCCGCGGCGCAGATGGCGGTACGGCAATTCGGCCGGGTCCGAGATCGCCGCGCCGGGCGCGCGCACGCACAGGATCGCCTCGGCGATCGGCGCGAAATCGGCGCGGAAATGCACGGTCGATTTGAGCGCGAGGATCGGCACGCGCGCCGGCTCGACGCCGACATGGCGGAACATCTCCTGGTCGGCGGCCTGGATGCGCCTGGCGGCCAGCACGGCCGAGACGCCGCTCGCCTCGTCCGGTCACCAGCGCCATCGGGCCGATATTGAAGCGGGCGCCGCCATACATCGGGCCGGTGCCGGTGAACACGCCGCTGCCGAGCCGCGCCACCCGCCAGTCGGCCTCGACCGGCGTCTCGCCGGCGAACCCGATCTTGGCGCCGACCCCGCAATCGAGCCGCGCCGCCCTCGCCGGCCTCGGCCGCCAGCGCCGCCGCTTCCGGATCGACGATCATGCCGATCACGGCCCCCTCGGCCTTCGCCGCGATCAGCGCGCGCAGCAGCCCGACCGTGTCCGAACTGCCGCCGGCGCCGGGATTGTCCTGAATGTCGGCGAGGACGATCGGCTTTGACGCGCCTGACGCCAGACGCAGCGCCTCGGCAACGGCCTCGTCCGGCTCGAGATGCGGCCGGCGAAATCGGCCTCGCGCGCCTGGATCGCTGCGGCGATCCGGTCGGCGGCGGCCTCGGCGGTCTCGCGGTCGTGGCCGTAGACGACGAGCGCCGGGCCGGCATCGGCGATGTCGGCCTGCGGAAAGCCCGGCGTGTGCGTGATCGCGACGATGCCCTGGTTGTGCGAGCCGCCGGGAGCCGCCGCCGACCCGCCGCGCTCGACCTCGTCGATCAGCGCAAAGACGCCGCGCGCCGGCTCGGCGTCGGTGCACTGGAAGACGAGCGGGATCAGGAAATCGATCTGGCGGTAGGCCCTGTAGAGCGGCCGGCGCTCGCGCAACAGCCGGTCGAGCAGCGCCGCCGCGCGTCCGCCGGTCGCCGCCATGTCGACATGCGGATAGGTGCGGTAGCCGACCATCGCGCTGGCATGCTCGACCATCGCCGGCGTCATGTTGGTGTGGTAGTCGAGGCTCGTCACGATCGGCATCCGCTCGCCGACCAGCGCGCGGATGCGGCGCAGCAGCTCGCCCTCGCCGTCGTCGTGATGCTCGGCCACCATCGCGCCGTGCAGGTCGAGATAGATGCCGTCGATCCCTCCCTCCGCGGGCGTCGCGTCCGCTGGCCGGCCCCCTGGGCGGCAAGGTCGTCGAGCATCGCGCCGCCACATGCTCGTAGGCGTCGCGCTCGACATAGGAAGAGGGCGGCGCCGAGCACCAGCACAGCGGCACGATCTCGTGGCCGAGCGCTTGCAGCCGCTCGACCGCGCCGGCGATCGGGATGTTGTAGCCGCGCACCGCCGCGATCATCTCGGGGCCGCGCACAAAGCCGGGCCACGCGTCGGCCCGCGCGAAATCGTCCCAGGTCGCGCGTTGCGGCGCGAAGGTGTTGGTCTCGTGCTGAAAGCCGCCGACCGCGATGCGCGCCATCGCCTGTTCTCCAGTGCTGTTGGTTCGATCGCGCGCCGTCATACGACGATTATCGTCGCGATCCCAAGCGCGGCGAAAACGAGCGCGGCGGCGTAGCGGATCGCTTTCAGCGGGAGCTTGCCGGCCAGCCTGTCGCCGAGGATCACCGCCGGGACATTCGCCAGCATCATGCCCAAGGTCGTACCGAGCACGACCGCGTAAAGCTGATCGAAACGGGCGGCGAGGCCGATCGTCGCGATCTGCGTCTTGTCGCCGATCTCGGCAAGGAAGAAGACGATGACCGTCGTGACGAAGGCGCCGCCGCGGGCGAGCGCGCCATTCCTCGCGTCGTGGCTTGTCGGGGAACAGTGCCCAGACCGCCATCGCCAGAAACGACAGCCCGACAACCCAGCGCAGCCACGCGCCGGTGAGCAGGCTGCCGAGCAGCATTCCGGCGAGACCGGCGCCGGCGTGATTGGCGAGCGTCGCGATCAGGATGCCGAAAATGATCGGCCACGGACGCCGGAAGCGCGCCGCCAGCATCAACGCGAGAAGCTGCGTCTTGTCGCCGATTTCGGCGAGCGCGACGAGACCGGTCGAGACCAGGAAAGCATGCACGAAACAATACCGGGGGCCGAGCGGCGGACGAGACTTGGCATGGCTCCCGCCGCCCGGCCCGGGTGCGGAGAACCGATGCCAAAGGTCTCGCCAAACCTTCCGGTCGCTTGCGCCATGGCCGAGGCCAGCTGGCCGCTAGCCAAGCATGTTGACGCAAGCCCCGCTCAGCGGCGGGCGGCTACTCCCCAGTGACGCGGCCGTTGTAACAGAGGGGCGGCCCAGTCAACCGCATCGGCCGACGGCGGCAAGAGGCAGCCTCTTACGAAGCGGATCGCGAAGCGCCAAATTGCGGCGGTGAATCAGCCGCGTACGAGCAGCCTGTCCGATGTCGTCCTTCTTTTCTCCGTACCGTCACCAGTTCGTGCGGGTCGGCGCGTGCGTGCCGCAGGTCGCCGTCGCCGAGCCGGCGAAAAACGGCGACCAGGCGCTCGCGCTGCTGCGCGACGGCGACGCGGCGGGGACTCGCGCTGATGGTGTTCCCCGAGCTGTCGCTGTCGGCCTATTCGATCGACGATCTGCTGTTCCAGGATGCGGTGCTCGACGCCGTCGAGGCGCAGATCGACAGGCTGGCCGCGGAAAGCGAAAACCTGCTGCCGGCATTCGTCGTCGGCGCGCCGCTGCGGCGGGAGGGGCGGCTCTACAATTGCGCGGTCGCGATCCATCGGGGCCGGGTGCTCGGCGTCGTGCCGAAAATCTTCCTGCCGAATTACCGCGAATTCTACGAGCGGCGGCATTTCACCTCCGGCGAGGGCGTGCGCGGCGGGTCGATCACGGTGGCGGGGCGCGAGGCGCCGTTCGGCTCGGACCTGATCTTCGCCGCGGACAGGCGCCGCGCCGTTCACGTTCCACATCGAGATCTGCGAGGACCTCTGGGTGCCGCAAGCCGCCGAGCGCGGCCGGGGCCGCCGCCGGCGCGGAAATCCTGCTGAACCTGTCGGCGAGCAACATCGTGATCGGCAAGGCGCAGATGCGGCGGCTGCTATGCGCGTCGCAATCGGCGCGCTGCCTCGCGGCCTATGCCTATTCGGCGGCCGGGGTCGGCGAATCGACGACCGATCTCGCCTGGGACGGCCAGGCCGGCATTTTCGAGATCGGCGAGTTGCTGTGCGAGACGCCGCGCTTCAGCGCCGGCCCCGAGATCGCGGTGGCCGATGTCGATGTCGGCCGCATCCGCCAGGAGCGCATGCGCACGAACACGTTCGGCGACAATGCGCGGCTGCTCGGCCAGACACGCCGCCGTTCCGCCGCATCGAATTCGACTTCGCGCCGCCCGCCGGCCGGCTCGACCTCAGGCGCCGCGTCGAGCGCTTTCCGTTCGTGCCGTCCGACCCGGCGATGCTGCGCGACAATTGCTACGAAGCCTACAACATCCAGGTGCAGGGGCTCGCGCAGCGGCTGAAGGCGACCGGGCTCAAGCGGCTCGTGATCGGCGTCTCGGGCGGGCTCGATTCGACGCAGGCGCTGATCGTCTCGGCGCGCGCGATGGATTCGCTCGGCCTGCCGCGCGCCAACATCCTGGCCTACACGCTGCCCGGCTTCGCGACGAGCAGCGGCACGAAAGCCAACGCCTGGCGGCTGATGCGCGCGCTCGGCGTCACCGGCGCCGAGATCGACATCCGCCCGGCGGCCAACCAGATGCTCGCCGATATCGGCCATGCCTCGGCGAAAGGCGAGCCGCTCTACGACGTGACGTTCGAGAACGTGCAGGCCGGACTGCGCACCGACTATCTGTTCCGGCTCGCCAACAACAATGGCGGGCTGGTCGTCGGCACCGGCGATCTGTCGGAATTGGCGCTCGGCTGGTGCACCTACGGCGTCGGCGATCAGATGTCGCACTACAACCCGAACGGCTTCGGTGTCGAAGACGCTGATCCAGCACCTGATCCGCTTTGTCGCGAACAGCGGCGATGTCAGCGAGGAGACCGCCGCGGTGCTGTTCGACATTCTCGGCACCGAGATCTCGCCGGAACTGGTGCCGGCCGGCGCCGACGGCGCGATCCAGTCGACCGAGAGCGTTGTCGGCCCCTACGCACTGCAGGATTTCAACCTGTTCTACACGACGCGCTACGGCTTCGCGCCGTCGAAGATTGCCTTCCTTTCGTGGAGCGCGTGGCACGACGCCGAGCAGGGCGCGTGGCCGGCCAACACCCCGGAGAGCGCCCGCCGCGCCTTCGATCTGCGCGAGATCAAGCAGCTGGCTGCGCGTGTTTCTGCGGCGGTTTTTCGAGCAGAGCCAGTTCAAGCGCTCGGCCCTGCCGAACGGGCCGAAAATCTCGTCGGGCGGCTCCTTGTCGCCGCGCGGCGACTGGCGCGCGCCGTCCGATTCGCATGCCGCGGTGTGGCTCGACGAACTCGAGCGCAACGTCCCGGACACCGAGTAGACATTGCTGACAGCGCATCGATCGCGCATCGAGGCGCTATGGTGGTGGGCTGCCGACTGGAGCGGTTCTGGCTCTCGCGCGCTCGGGCTGCTCGCCGCGCGCGGGCGGGTGCCGGGAGTGCGGCGCGACGGCGTGGGTGGTCTGCCTCGTCGTGGTCGGCGCCGCCGCCGTCTGGCTGACGATCTGGCAGCAGACGGCCACCCGCGACCTGCTGCGGCCGGAGACCGCACGGCTGCAGGAAGTCGCCTCGCGGCTCGACCGAGCTCGGGAAACTGCTGCCGCCAGCGCCGGGCGGGAACCCGACCGCGACATTCGACACGGTGTCCGACGCGATCCGCTCGCTGAACGCCCGCATCGAGGATCTGCAAGAGCAGATCCGGGCGGCGCGCGAGACGTACCGCAACCGCCGCGTCGAACCCGAAGCCGCCTCCCGGCTCGCGACGTATCTGCGCGGGGCCGGGCCGTACCGGGCCGTTGTCTCGACCGTGCCGGGCGACGCCGAGGCATTCACCTACGCCAATCAGCTCGTCAATATTCTGCGCGAGGCCGGGTGGGAAGCGCTCGGCCCCGAGACGACGACGATTTTCGGCACATCCGCTTATCCGGGGGTCACGCTGTTCGCGCCGAGCGGCGGCGCCGCCTCGAAAGCCGTCACCGCGCTGATCGAGGCATTCACCCGCTTCAACATTCCCGTATCGCAGCGGCATCCCGCCGCGCGAGGCGATCCCCGACCCGGGCACCGTCTCGCTGTTCGTCAGCGGCAAGTCGTGAGTCGCTGCGGCACGGCCGGCTTTCGGAGGCGACAAATATGCAGGTGAAATCCCGCGACCATGTCCTGCTCAATGCGCAGGCAAAGGCGGAACCGGCCGAGGATGTCGTCACGCGAGACTATTACGCGCAGCTGCCGCAGATCCGCGTCACGGCCGCCGCCGGCGCGAACCCGGCTGCAGCCCGACGCTGCGTGTCGAGATCATTCTCGACGGCAACGATGTCGCCCGGCTAGTCGAATGCGCGCTGCGGCATCCGCAGCCGAATATGCGCTACGGTGTGCTGGCGGCGATCTGGAACCACGCGGACTCGTTCCGGCAGATCTTCGCGTTCGGGCTCAACGCGCCGGAGGCCTTTTCCGATATCCGCAAAATCGTCGCGGAGGAGCTCGGCAAAGCCGGCGCGCTTCGCAGGCCGACGCCTCCGACCCGGCAGGCCGGGCGCCGAACCGCTGCTGCCGCGAATGCCGCCGCCGGCGCATCTCAGAGACCGCGGCGGACGCTGACGTCTCGGAACCGGTGGCTGGTAGTGTCCCGGCGAGTGGCAATCGTTGTTTTGGGTGGTCGTGGAAAGGGGAGAAGGATATGCAGCGAACGCTATTGTTAGCTTTCGTTGTTCTCGTTATCAGTGCGGGCGAGTCATTCGCTCAAACACTGTACTTCTCACGCTAATAGGCGGTATCAACGTCCAGCAGTGCTCTCAGAATACCGGCACCGGTTCAATCAGCAGCAACACGGTGTCGGTGGGGTCGTCGGGTTCAACCACCACAGTAACACAGACAACGACTGGTAATTCGGGTGGGGGCACGACCATATGTCAGACCGTCCAAGATGGTCGCGTGATCTCGACCACTTGCCATTAACCGCTTGCTCTATCAGAGCCGTCCGTGTTGCAGGCCGCCTGAGCGTTTCTCGACAGCGCCGGGCAACCGGCGAAAATCGGAAGAAGCCGAGAAAGCTGCCGGAGCAGAGAGAAATGCCGACCGGCGCCGTGCTGAACGCGCTAAATCCGCCTCGATCCGGAGAGACCCCGGCTTTTATGCGTGCGTGAGCGATCCAGGTGCGCTTGGACTGAGGCAGCCCAGCAACAAATGGAAACCGCATGGCGAGGTTGCTTTCGTTCACCTATCGCGCATAAAAATATAATATATTGCGAAAAGCGAGACTGACCGCGCTGCCCTCCCCCATGCCGAGCACGCGCGCCGGGTCCGCGAGCCGGCCATTATGAGCGTATCCGTGAGCAAAGCTCGCACCGAGCCGTATCCGGCCGGCTCCTCGGCTGCCGACGCGAGCGCACCCGACGGCCGCGCCGGCGCGAATAGCCTCGATCGACGCCCTGCGCGGTTTCGACATGCTCTGCATCGTCAGCATCTACCGGATCGGGCTGGCATTGGGGGACATGCTGTCCGGTCAAGCTCCGGCCCTCGCCGCCGTCGGCGAGTTTCTCACCCGACAGTTCCAGCACGCGCCCTGGGAGGGGTTGCGGTTTTACGACCTCCTTTACCCGCTGTTCCTGTTCATCGTGGGGGTCGTAATACCCTTCTCGATCACGCGATTGGTCGAGCGCGAGGGCAGGACCGCCGCGCATTGGCGCGTGTTGCAGCGTGCCTTGGTGCTGATCGTGCTCGGCTTTCTTTATTACGGCGGGTTCGATAATCGCTGGCCGGATATCAGGTTGCTCGGCGTGCTGCAACGGATCGGGCTCTGTTATTTGTTTGCGTCGCTGCTGTTCCTGCACTTGCGGCTGCGCGGGCTTATCGTTTCGTTTGTTCTCCTTGTCGTCGGTTACTGGGCGCTGATGACCTTCATCCCAGTCCCGGGTGTCGGCGCGGGGTCGTTTAGCCGAGGAGCTAATCTCGCCGCTTGGATCGATGAGCAGGCGCTTCCCGGAAGAAAACTGCTGGGGGAGGAGGACCCGGAAGGCCTGCTCAGTACGCTGCCGGCAATCGGCACCACTCTGCTTGGCGTTTTCGCCGGCCTGCTGCTACAGAGCCCGCGTATCAGCCCGCGCCGGAAAACGGCTCTGGCTGTGCGGCGCGGGCATTGCGTTGGTTGCGGCCGGCTATTTGTGGAGTCTGCAATTTCCGATTATCAAATCGATCTGGACCTCGTCATATGTTTTGGTTACCGGCGGGCTTAGCGCAGTGTTGCTCGCCGTCTTTTATCAGATCATCGATGTCTGGGGATATCGGCGCTGGGCCACGCCATTCGTCTGGGTCGGGGCCAATGCCATACTGATCTATCTTGTCGAGGAGGTGGTCAGATTCCACAGACTGGCCTCCCGGCTGGTCGGCGGCGATATCGGTGATTTCGCCGATGCGCATATCGCGCATGGTGCAGGCCACCTCTTCGCCAATATCGTCGGGTTGCTGCTGGCTATTGGTCTGGCGGGGTTTCTCTATAGGCGGAGGGTGTTCATCCGGGTTTGAGGCCGACTTGCGCTCCCGGCTGCGAGCCTCGCGGGGCGCGCCTTCGGGAGCCGAGCTGCAGCAATGTTCACGGCGAGCATCGCGCCTCGGCAGGCTCCGAAATGGCAACGGCATTCTGGGGGAGCCCCAGAAAGGAGCCACGCGGAACGGAAGCGTTCGGACCGTCGGGACAAGCCCTGCCGGTTGCGGCGCTGGTTGCGATGTCGGGTCCGCGATCTACCGTGAGCGGCCCGCGAACCGTCGGATCGGAGCCGCACGTGACGTTGCCGCCGCCCGTCCTCGACCATGTCGTCATCGATGTCCGCGACCGGATGGACGATGCGGCGCGGGAGTTCGCGGCGCTCGGCTTCACGCTGACCCCGCGCGGACATCATACGCTCGGCTCGATGAACCACCTGATGATGTTCGGGACGGATTATCTCGAACTGCTCGGCTTCGGGATCGGCGGCGCGACAAGGCCGGAGCTGGCGCCGTTCCCGATCGGGCTCAACGGGCTGGTGTTCAAGACCGAAGACGCCGATGCGGTGCATGCGCATGCCGCCGCCGCCGGGCTGCCGATCCTGCCGGTGCAGTCGTTTTCGCGGCCGGTCGATACTCGGGGATCCAGGGGGAGCGCAGCGACGCGCGGTTCCGCACGACCCGGCTCGATCCCGGCAAGGATCGCGATGGGGCGGGTCTATTTTTGCGAGCACCTGACCCCGGAACTGGTGTGGCGGCCGGAGTGGCAATCGCACCCGAACGGCGCGCGCGCGATCGCCCGGGTTATCGTGGCGACCGCCGAGCCGCGCCGGACGGCATCGCTGTTCGCCGCGCTGTTCGGGCCGGACAGCGTCGCCGAAGCGGACGGGACTGCATCATCGGCGCCGGAACGGCGCGGGTCGAATTGGCGACCCCGGCCGCCATCGCCGCCGAGTTTGGTGACGGCCGCGGCCGACCCGGTCGGCCGTGCTCGAATATCTCGCTGCGGTCGAGCTGAAGGTGGCCTCGCTCGCGCGAACCGCCGAGCGGCTGCGCGGGATCGAGGGCGTGCGTATCGAGCAGGAGCGGATTATCGTGCCGGCGCGGGCAGCGTTTAACGCGACGCTGGTGTTTACCGAGTAGGCTCCTCAATCAGGGCAACAGCGGCGGGCGGCGCGGATGAAACTCGGTGTCCTGCAATTCTTCAGCTGGCCGGAGCGGCGCGTGCCGCTCGAAACGGTCTTCGCCCGCGCGCTCGAGCGAATCGAGATCATGGACCGCACCGGCTACGACGCGGTGTGGCTCGCCGAGCACCATTTCAGCAGTTTCAGCGTGTGCCCGTCGGTGCATTTGATGGGCACGATGGCGGCGGCGCGCACGCAACGGCTGCGCATCGGCACCGGCGTTTCGCTGGCGCCGTTCTATCATCCGCTGCGGCTCGCCGAGGAGGTGGCGCTGCTCGACGTGCTGTCGGGCGGGCGGGTCAATTGGGGCGCCGGGCGCGGCTTCGCCAGGGTCGAGTTCGAGAATTTCGGCGTGCCGCCCGACGAGAGCACGTCGCGATTTCACGAGGCGGTTGAGATCGTGCTGCGCGCCTGGACCGAGGAGCGGCTGAGCTTCCAGGGAACGCATTTCCGGTTCGATGATGTCGAGGTGCTGCCGAAGCCGCTGCAGCGTCCGCGACCCGCCGGTGTGGATGGCGGCGACCTCGGAAGCGTCGATCGACTGGGCCGCGGGGCAGGGTTCTCGATCCTGATGGACCCGCATTCCGCGCACGCCGATCTCGGCCGCAAGCGGCGCTACTACGCCGAACGGCTGCAAGCCGCCGGGTTTTCGATCGACGGCCGCGATCTGCCGATGGCGCGGCTGCTGGCGCTCGGTGACACCGAAGCGGAGGCCGAGGCGGTCGCGCGGCGCGGCGCCGAGTGGATCGTCAACTCGTATTTCGGCGCAACGCACAACCCGGTCGGCATCAAGGACCCGACCGCGCCGGGCGCCGACCCAGTACAGCGCTATCTCGACGGCGTGATCCTCCACGGCACAGTCGATTCGGTGCTCGACGAAATTTTGCGGCTGCGCGAGGAGATCGGCCTCGACTACCTGCTGGCCGCGCCGCTCAGCCACCGCAGCTTCATGCTGCTGACCGAGAAAATCCTGCCGCGGTTGCCTTAAAGGCTCGGATCAGGCTGCGGCGGCGGTTTCGGCCATGATCGGGCCGTCCCCTTCTAGCGTCTTGCGGTGCATCAGCCGGACATAGCGGCTTTCGTCGAACCCGGTCGCGGAATGCTGCGTACAGCGATTTTCCCCGGCCCGAGCGCCGGGTGAAGCGACCTGCTGCTCCGGGCTCATCGACAGCCCTCGGAACTCAGGGCGCGGAATTCAACCGGCATTCGCATTCTCCGGGCAGCTAATGTAATCGGCAGATTATTCTTTGCCTCGCCTCGGCGCAATTGCGGCGGAAGGGAACGGCTTCTGTCGATCGGCTGTTTTTATCTTGACGCAATCTTTCTCAAAGGAGACGGGCATGAGCGATGCGACATATCGGACCGGTACCGAAAGCCGTCCGCTCGAAACCGACGAAACCAACCGCCTGATCTCGTCCGCCAAGGTGCACGGCACCGAGTGCTACAATCGCAACGGCGATCACCTCGGCACGGTCGATCACATGATGCTCGACAAAATCAGCGGGCAAGTCGAATACGTCGTCATGTCGTTCGGCGGGTTTCTCGGTATCGGCGAGAGCTATCATCCGCTGCCGTGGCGTTCGCTGACTTACGACACGAGAATGGGCGGCTATGTGATCGATGCCGACCGCACTCGGCTCGAACAGGCGCCGCGATACATGTCCAGCAACATGCCGGACTGGAACGATCGCACCTATCGGTCGCGGGTCGACGAATATTGGACGATGCGTTAACCGACGCGGGTACGACGAGACAGCGAAGCGGCCGCCTTCGGGTGGCCGCTTTGTTGATTGGCAGCGAATTTTGGCGAACCCGGGTTCTTACGGCGTTCCTGGTCGTGACACCCTGATTTTCCTGCGAGGTGGCATGGCGCGAACCGAAGGGGCAACTCCGGACGAGAATATCCGGCTGGGGCGAGCCGCGCTGGCCTATGTCATAGACTTGTACCGCGAGTTGACCGAGGAGAACGGCGCCCCAACGCTCGGTACGCAGAACCAGGCCGTGGAGTTCATTCTGGCCGATCCGGGGCGACGCCGGGCTGTCGCGGAATGGGCTGCGATCGCTCCGATCGACGAGGCGACAACAAGGCCGCCTCAACGGCTGCCGCAGGATGCGCTTTACCTCGATGTCCGAGCGCTGATGGAACGGATCATCGCCCCCCCAGTATTCTTGCCGACCGGCGGCGGCTTGCAGAACCGCTCGTGACCCTGCGGCCGGCGGGTCTGTCATTGCGGCCGGCGCCGTCCCATATCCGCTCGCACGCCGAATGCCGCCGATCATCCATCGAGAGGTCCTTCATCCGTGCCCAGCTTCGACATCGTCTCCCGGCTCGATCTTGCGGAAGTGGATAATGCGATAGCAGGCATCAACCGCGAGATTGCCACCCGTTTCGACTTCAAAGGCAGCAAATGCACCGTCGAGCGGAAGGAAGGCGAAATAGATCTTCTCGCAGACGACGAGCTGAAGTTGAAACAGCTCCACGAGCTACTGAAGGTGCATTTGACGCGGCGCAAAATCGAGCCGGGTGCGCTTGATTACCAGAAGCCGGAGAAGGCTTCCGGCAACACGCTGCGGCAAGCCATTCTGCTGCGCCAGGGGATCGACGCGACGCTCGCCAAACAGCTCGTGCGCGAGGTCAAGGACAGCAAGCTCAAGGTGCAGGCGGCGGTGCAGGGGGGCGAGGTGCGGATTACCGGAAAAAAACGCGATGATCTGCAGGCCGCGATCGGGCTCATACGAGATCTGAAAGTCGAGCAGCCGCTGCAATACATGAATTTCCGCGAATAAATCGGTTGGACGGCGAGTTCCTAGCGAGTCGGTCCGCCAATTCCGGCGGAGCAAGCAAAAAGGCGCGGCATCGCTTGAACCGGTATGCCCGACCCGCTATCTTCGGGTCCGGTCCGGCAAAACTGGCAGCACGCGGTCCCCTTCGTCTAGAGGCCTAGGACACCGCCCTCTCACGGCGGCAACACCGGTTCGAATCCGGTAGGGGACGCCAACTATAACAAGGGCTTATATATCACGGCGGCAACTGGTGTCCCGGTTGTGTCCCGGCGGCGGGCGATCAAGCCTCTCGCCGTCCGCTCGGATTACAACGGGAATAATCCAGCGTCGGGCGGCCTCCTTCGGAAAAGGCGCGAATCGGACTTCGGCGCGCGCGCTGTCTTTCCACACCGGCCACGCGGCATAGGTTCGTGGCCCTGCGAATCCGGTAAAAAGCGGGCAGGGCATAGGTGAAATATCTTCACGGCCTGCTTTCTTCGGCAGCGGCATGAATTTGACGATCTTAGTGGTGCTGTCGCGCCATACCGGCCATGGCGCATAGCTGCGCTGTATTCCGGCCATTGCCGGAAACGGCCGGTCTGACCGACACCGGTGCCGATACGCTGGCGGATGCGCGTACCGGCAAGAACGGTCGGCATCGGTTGGGGGGTCTTCTGCAGCAAGCGGTGTTCGGGAGGCTGGCCGGCTACGAGGATGTGAACGACGCCGAACGGCTGTGTCGCGACCCAGCAATGCGCTGGGTGGTCGGCGATCGAGTGATCAGCGGGTCTGCGGCCTCAGCGAGTCGAGATGGGCCGCAGAGAAGCTTGATCCGCAACCAGTTCGGCCGACGTTACCACCGCTGAAGCCGGCTAGGCAGCCGAGCATATATACATGCAGAACTGCCTTGATGCGCGGCGACGGGCGAGGCTCCCATCAGCGGTCGGACTCGGTTGATCGCTGGTCTACGGCTCCGCCCTCCTCGACACCGATAAGCTCGCCGCCTTGCCGCGCCGCACGCCGCCGCACGTGCTCCAGCCGCAACTCGGCGAGATCAGAATCGCTGATTTAGAAAAGCGCGGGCCTGCTCCTCGGCTATGCCCGCTGCCACGAGCTTAGTGATGACTCGTTGCTCAAGTTCCTGGGTGCTCAGTTCGGGGAACAGCGGCCCGTCATCCTTGCCGGTAACCTGCGTCGGGATCAGGCGCGCCAGCAGCGACATGAACGCTTTCGGATTGGTTGTCGCCTGCTGCACGAAGTAATCCTGGCCGCCAACACGATCGAGCGCCTCGAGGATCATCGCCCGCAAATCGGCCGTGATCCTGTTCGGCGTGCCCGGTTGCCGTCCACCTGTCTTCGGCGCGCCCAGTCCTGCCATCTCTATTCGCCTCTAGTTTAGAGCCTTAACAGCGCTCGCCCGGGATGCCGGAAACGAGCTAACCATAACGCAAATATTTTGCGTTTCTATACGAATCCAAGTAGGCCAGCCGCTCTCTTCGGCCTTGGCGATAGACGCCCGCCTTGTTCTGGTGCGCGATCGGAGCGATCTCGGCCGGCAATGATGCGAAGACCAGGTGGAAGTAGTCGACCGGCAGCAGATCGGCATCCCAAAATGCCGGGTCTGCGTCGCACCAGCGTGGGTCGGCGCTCTGCCACCATGACGCGCTCCCAATGCTCGGAATGGGACCGTCGCACCGGCACCACAGATAATCGCATGGCGTCGGGTTGCGTATTCCGATGATGTCGGCCGGGCATTCCGATTGATGTCGGCCACCTGTTCCGATCGAAGTCGGCCGGCCGTTCCGATTGATGTCGGTCGGGGTGGCGGAGCGCCCGCTGGACGGATGTGATCTCTCCACAGGTGGTTGGACGGGGTCAAGCGTCGGTGGTTTTTGGCCCGTTCTGCTTGCGCAAGCTGTCGCCGCTGAGCTGCAGGCGGTGGGCGTTGTGAATGATGCGATCGAGGATGGCGTCGGCGAGGGTGGGCTCTCCGATCAGATCGTGCCAGCGGTCGACCGGGATCTGGCTGGTGATCAGGGTGGCGCCGCGGCCGTAGCGGTCTTCGACGATTTCCAGCATGTCGCGGCGCTGCTCGGGACCGAGCGGTTCGAGGCCCCAATCATCAAGGATCAACAGCTTGACGCCGCCGAGGGCGCGCATCAGGCGCGGGTATCGGCCATCGCCGCGGGCCAGCGCGAGATCGCCGAACATCCGCGGAATGCGCTGGTACAGCACCGTGCGGTTGTCGCGGCACGCCTTGTGGCCCAGCGCGCAGGCGAGCCAGCTCTTGCCGACGCCGGCGGGTCCTTCGATCACCAGGTTCTGCGCCTCGTCGATCCAGCGGCCGGCGATCAATGCCTGGAACGGAGTGCGGTCGAGACCGCGGGTGGCACGGTAGTCGACGTCCTCGACGGTGGCCTGATGGCGCAGCCGGGCAAAGCGCAACCTGCCGCGCAAGCGACGTTCGTAGCGTTCGGTGGCTTCGCGGTCGAGCAGCAGCGCGAGCCATTCGGCATGCGACAGCGCGGCGCTGGTCGGGTTCGCCTCGAACTCGGCAAAGGCGCGCGCCATGCCGGCCAGGCCCAGCTGGTGGAGCTGTTCGACGGTGGGATGTGTCAGCATGTTCAATCTCCGAACCAGTTAGTGGTAGTAGCGAGGACCGCGGATGTTGGGGTGATCGGGCAGCAGCTCGCCCTGCGTCACCGGCCGGGGCGGCGGGCGCCGATCGAGGCCGTGCTTGAGGATCGATTGGATCGAGCCGTAGGAGCGGGCGCCGATGTCGAGGCCGCGGTCGCACGCCGCCTCCAGCCGGTCAGCGCCGTAATGGCGCGCCAGGCGCAGGATGCCGATCGAAGCCCGGTAGCCCTGCTCGGGATGCGGCCGGCTCTCCAGGATCAGCGCCACGAGCTTGGCGGTGCTCGTCCCGATTGCCGCCGCATCGGCGCGGATGCGCTCGATCGTCCACTCGGCGTAACGCCGGTGCGCACTCGGCATGTGCTCGGGGATCGTCGTGTGGCGGCCGCGGCCGCCGCCACGGAGGTGCACGGCGACGCGCTCGCCCTTGCAGAACAGCTCGATCGTGCGCTCGGTGATGCGGGCGTCGAGCTGCTCGCGGATCAGCCGGTGCGGCACCGAGTAGTAATGCCCGTCGATGTCGACGTGGTAGTCGAGCCCGACCCGCCGCGCCCGCCATTCGGCATATTGGTAGGGCTCGGCCGGCAGCTCATTCAGCGCCGGACGGTCGAGTTCGAGAAACAGGTCGCGCCGGCTGACGCCAAGGCGGCGCATTGGCCGCGCATTGAGGTCGGCGACCAGCTCCCAGATCGCGCGGTTCAGCTCGGCCAGCGAGAAGAAGCGCCGGTTCCGCAGCCGCGCCAATATCCAGCGCTCGACCACCAGCACGGCAACCTCAACCTTCGCTTCACATGAGGATAGGCGGCGTCAATTGGTGATTTTCACATCGTGCCACCTGATGCCGGCTATGGATCCTGGCCCGAGCCTTCGCAATAGCAGCGGCGTTGCCGCGTCACCTCACATCCGGTCGCCGCCTTCGGCAGCCGCACCATAATTCCCCATGCTCGGGGTCGGCTCGGAGGGGTGCGACCAATCTTATCAGCGGCGTGTTTCAGCCAGCCAAAGTCACGGTTCACCCCACCGGATCCGAGAGGCTGGCCGAGCCTCGCGGAATTGAGATGCTGTTGTTCAGGCGGCCTTCAGAAACGCTCCTTCAGGAATTTCGCCATGCGTTGTGAAGCGCCAAAGTGCAACAAGAAGCTTGCGCGCCAGCGCCACGATCGAGACACGCCGGAGGCGACCGCGGTCGGTCCTGACGCGCTCTTGGAACCACCGGCTCAGCGCCGATGCCGGCTGATGTCGAAGCCACAGCCAAGCCGCCTCGATCATCGTGGTCCGCAGGCGGGCATTGCCCGATTTAGAGATCCCTTGTTCCTTTTTTATATCGCCACTTCGCCAAGGACTTGGAGCCAGCCCGGCATACGCGGCCAATTGGCGACGGTTGGTGAAGCGTCGATAGAGGCCTTCCTGCCAGAGCACTGAGGCAAATTCGGGTCCAATACCCCGAATCTTCAAGAGTAGAGCACCCGGCGAACTCCTCGGCGTGTCTTCGGCATGAAGCAGTGCATCGCGTTCGGCCTCCACCTCAGCGATTTGCTGGCGTAATAATTCGAGCCGGCCGAGTTCACGTCGGATCTCTGCCTTCATGCGCTCGGGGATGGCTCGTCCGTCTCCCGTCCGCAGTTCTCCCAGTTTCTCACGCGCGTTTGCGCGCATGGGCTCGAACCCGGCGATCCCCTGGCAAGCCATCAGCCCTTTGATGCGATTGATATGTTCGATCCGTTCCTTGATCATCGTTTTGCGTTCGCGTGATAGCCGACGTTGGTCCTCCTCTTCGGGACTTGGAACAACCACCATCGCGCACACCCGCGGCTCTCCCCGTTTGAACGCCATCAGCGTACGAAGCAGCACCTCACCGTCGATCGCATCGGTTTTTGCCCGTCGACGCCGCCGAGGGACCGCAATCGACGCCGCTTCAACGACGTGGCTCTCGATTGAGTTCGCCTCGAGAACGCGATGAATCCAGAAACCGTCGAACCCGATTTCCTGAATGGTGACGATCTTCACCGTGGCCTCAATGTGTCGCTCTGCCTTCGTGCGAAGATCGGCTAGAAGTTGAAGGAGATCTCCGGCGTTGCCACCGGCAACAGAATGCCGCGAAATCTTGCTGCTGCCCGGTGATAATGATGTCACGAGCCATCGCGCACGGCTCAATTCTAGAGAGACGAACAGGGTTACGGCTTCTGCGGACGCA
>CAVWDC010000026.1:0-51791 GCA_963753665.1 uncultured Alphaproteobacteria bacterium | reverse complement strand
TGCGCCGCCGCATTGAAGGCGGGGCTTGGTGCTTGATTTGCGTTACAGTCCGTTGCGGATGGCCGCGACGGTCCTGAGAACCGTTGCCGGCGCAAATGAATAGGAGCGCCGTTTTCGGCGCTAATTACGGCCCGAGTATTAGAGGGCAAAGTTGTTCGGCGGAGCGGGTGGATTGTCCCTGGGGCAGACCGTTTCTCGCTCCAACTTCAGGTTTTCGCCGACTCCTGCTATTGAATATAGCTTGCAACTCCTAGTCCTGTATGGAAGATCGTAGGATGATGCGCTGTAGGACGAGATCTTTCCGTAAAGCGCTAAAACGCCCACGGAAAGACTTCTTAAATCGGGTGCTTTGATATCTACGACCTGTCCTTCGCTGAGCTCCTCAGAACACGCCGGGATCGCTCCGCTATTCTCCCCTTCGAATAAGTATCTGACACCGACCTGATTGCCCACCGCAAAAGGGCGACGGATCGGATGTTTTCTTGTTTCCCAATCAACACCCACTTGGATTATAGTATAGGCCGGCAGCTTCCCGGTATTAATAACCGTAAAATCGACGCACAGGCGTTGGCCCTTATTAGATGGATCTTGATGAAAACGGATGCTTCTGGGGTCGATAGAAACTGCAACATATGGCCGAACGGTGGCTTCAATGTTCTCGCGCATAATCTCAGCTTGCCGAAGGTACACCCAACATTGTGCTATGGCTACACTAATTAATGCCAAAGCCAGAGCAAGCTCGAGGATGTGAGACCGACGAAAGTCAAAGAACACATAGGGCGTAGCATACCAGTTGCGATGAGGCGGCGGTTTGTGGTGAGGCGATTTGTTGAAAAGCGACTTCAAAATTCGGGGCCAGTTTGCCATACCGGGTTTTGCCCATAGTTTTATCTAGCGATGTCGGATCATAAGCCCTATCGGATGACCTCCAATATACGGACACAGACTTTCGGTAAAGTTCGCTTGCCCAATTCAAATAAACGGCTTATACTGTAAACATATGACCGAATCGGATTACAGCGCGCTTCTGCGGCTGCAGCCGCCGCCGTCGATCGTGATGATCGAGCCGGTCGTGTAGCCGGAGCGGTCGGAGGCGAGGAAGGCGACCATGTCGGCGATCTCGCGCGGGTGGGCGGCGCGGCCGAAGGCGTAGCCTTGCAGCAGCTCCTGCCAGCGCTCGGGGTCGCCGAAGCGCTGTTCGGCGCGGTGCCGGTTCAGCGTGATCAGCCGCTCGGTCATGACCGGGCCGGGGTTGACGCCGATCACCCGGATGCCGTCGCGCGGCGCGGTGCCGCCGATCGCGCGGGTGAACGCCATCAGCGAGGCGTTGCCCGACGAGCCGGCGACATAGTCGAAATCCGGGTTCTCGCCGGCCGCGCCGAGGATGTTGACGATGACGCCCGGCCTTGCGCCCGGCCATCAGCGCGTAGAAGCGCCGCGTCATGTTGATGTAGCCGAACACCTTGAGGTCCCAGGCCTCGCGCCAGCGCGCCTCGTCGATCTGCGCGATGTTGCCGCCGGGGATCGCGCCGGCGTTGTTGACCAGGATGTCGGTGTCGGCGCAGTCGGCCGCGAGCCTGTCGACGTTGCGGCTGTCGCTGAGGTCGAGCGCGTAGGTGCGCACCGCGACATTGTGCTCGCCGGCGATCTTGGCGCGCGCCGCTTCGAGATCGGCTGCGGTGCGCGCCACCAGGACGACATCACAGCCTTCCTCGGCCAGCACCTCGGCGCAGGCCCGGCCGATCCCCTTCGACGCGCCGGTGACGAGCGCCTTTTTGCCGCGCAACCCGAGTTCCATGTTCTCTCCCTCGTCCTATCAACCGCCGTTGACTAGACCGGTGCGCACCCCCTAACCCTCCCCGCTTGCGGGGGAGGAGCGGCGCATCGGTCAATCTCATGCGGCTGTTATTTTGCGCGAGCCGCGCGACTTCGCCGGCATCGGCGAGGCTGTCGAGGCCCTCGATCGCGCGGCGCAGCTCGCGGGTGCGGGCGGCGCCGAGGACCGGCTCGGCCAGCGCGTCGAATTTGGCGGCGAGGCGTTCGCCCTGCGCCGCGATGTCGGCGCTCGGGATGCCGGCGTCGTGGCTCGCCCGCAATACGCTGCCGTCGGTCAGCGCGACCTCGATTTCGGCGGCGGCTTGCGGCCAGTTGTCCTGGAAATCGAGCGTGATCTTGTCGCGCAGCGCGACAGATCAGGGTCGTTGGCGGTGGCGGGGCTGTAGGCGGCGAGGCTCGCGGTATCGATTCCGGCCAGCGCCATCGCGACGGTCTGGCGCAGGCTGAATTTCGCCTCGAGCCCGTCGGTCGGGGCCGGGATGTTGCAGACCCGGTCGCAGCTGCGGTCGAGCTTCAGCGTGATCCGCGGCGATCTGCTCGGGCGCGATGCCGTGCCGGTCGCGGACGGCGCGGGCGGTTTCGATCGGGCCGTGCGTCAGGTAGCAGGCGGCGTGGTACTTGAACAAATTCGCCAGGATGTGAAACCCGCCCGGCGGGTCGGCGAGCGCCGCCTCGGGGTGGAAATCGGGGCCGTGCGTCAGGGCAAAACCCTGCTCGCATTCGACGAGGTCGGGCCGGCTCGAAAAGCCGCGCGCCGCGAGCCGCGCCGCCAGCAGGCCGTTCTGCGACGCCTTGCCGGCATGGAACGGCTTGCACATCGTGCCGAATTGCGATTTGAGCCCGGCCGCCTGCGTGCCGGCGATGCCGAGCGCGCGCGCGGTGGCCTCGGCGTCGAGGCCCAGGAGCCGGGCGCAGGCGGCGGCGGCGCCGAAACAGCCGACCGTGCCGGTCGCGTGAAAGCCGAGATCGTAATGTCCCGGGCGCATCGCCGAGCCGATCCGGCAGGCGGTCTCGTAGCCGGCGACAAACGCCGCGATCACGTCGCGCCCGCTGCTCCGGCGCTGTTCGGCGAGAGCGATCAGCCCCGGCAGGATCGCGACCGACGGATGGCCCGGCATCGCCAGGTTGACGTCGTCGTAATCGAGCGCGTGGCCGGCGGCGCCGTTGACCAGCGCGGCCGACAGCACCGGCAGCCGCGCCGAATGCCCGATCAGGCTCGCCTGCGCGGTTGCCGCCGGCTTCGGCCAGCTCGTCGAGCAATATCCCGACAAGCGGATCGTCGGCGCCGGCGAGCGCGACGCCGTAATAGTCGAGCACGCATTGCCGGGCCAATTCGCGCACCGTCCTCGGGGAGCGCGTCGTACGACACCGCGCTCGCCCGAGTCGCCAGATCGCGCGTCAAGCCCGTTGTCTGCGTGCGGCTTGCGAGATCGCCGTCCATAGCGCCTCTCCTTGTGGCTAAACGGGCGAATCCGCCCGAAGCCTCTTCATATTATCACCATCCAGCTGCTGTCGCCGCGACACCTTTCCGGCTGCTGCATTTGTTCGAATTGCGGGGCGCGATCGGCCGCTTTTCCCTGTTCCGGGGCGTTTGCTGCTCCTGCAGGGAATCTGCAGCAAGCGCCGGCACGACCCTTTGCGCCGCGCGGGTTTCGCGGCGGCGCGAGGGATTCTGCAGCAAAAGAACAGCAAAAACCCCCCTCGCCCACCGCTCCGACCATCGCGTCCGATTATTCGATACTCCGGCAATGTGGCGAATTTCGAGTTGCCGCCCGGCGGCGGCATCGCGCCACCGCTCAGCCGCCCTGGGCGCGCTCGCGGGCCCGGCGCTTGGCTTCGCCGCGGTCGCGGTCGGAGACGTAGAGCAGGCCCGCGACGCGGCGGATCAGGGCATCCTCGTCGCCGGTCAGCTCGCCGTCGGAATAGGCGACGTCCCACAGCATTTCGATCACGCCGACCCGTTCCTCTTCCGAGAAATTCTGCACGACGATCCGGGTGGAATTGTACAGATCGGTGGCGTGCATCGCGCCCTGCCGCGCCGCGTCGACGAGGCGCGCGGTCTCGAATGGCCGCAAGCCGAAGCGCCGCGCCAACGCCCGCTCGATGATGCGCCGCTCGCTGTCGGCGACGCTATCGTCGCTGCGCGCCGTTTCGAGCAGCAGCACGGCCAGCGCGAAGGCCGGCTCGTCGTGTTCGGCGGGGCGCTCGGCGGAATTTGTGTCGTCGGACCCGGTCAGGATCCGCAGCAATGCATCGAACATGTCGTGTGTCTTATGAAACGGATGCCAGAAAGTGCCTGGGTCATGCGGTTTCTCCCTTCGCGCCATCGGCCGGTTCGGGGGCCGTAGGATACCAGTCCTCGGCGAAAATCTGGTCGATCGTGTAGGGACATTCGGTAGGTAATGCTCGAGCGGCGTCGCCTCTCGCCGTAGCTTCTCCATATCGCGGATTCGACCCGCTTGCGCGCGCTCGCGTAGAGCCGGGGCAATCGTCTCCTCGATGTCGCGCCGCAACGTCGGCGTCAGTTTGTCTTCGATTTCGGCGCGCGCATCGTCGATCGAATCCATCCAGTCGGAACGCGGATCGCGCGCCGGGGAATAGGCCGAGCTTCAGGAAATGCAGGAGAATGCGCCGCACCTGGCTGCGGACGGCGTCACGATAGCTCCTGCCCAAATCCTCGATCTCCTCGGCGAGGTGCTCGCGGTCGAAGCGGTTGTCGGCGGTGGGCAGGGTGCGCAGCACCTCGGCCTGGTACTGCGTCCAGGCGTAGAAATCATCGTCGTATTTCGGTCCATTGGGCTTGGGCCCATTGGGGCTCGGTCCGTCCGGCAAGGCCGCTCCATCCTTTTAGGGTGAGCTGAGCAGCGCGAAGCCCGCCGATCAGGGATCGGGCGATGGGCTTCCCCGGCTCTTCGCCGGGATCAGCCTATCTTACGGATTTGGCGTGTGCAGCGGAATGCGCTTGGCCCATTCCGGCTCACGCGAACGCGGAAAAATTTCCTCGACGGCCTTGAGCTGGTTGCCGGTGGCCGAGGACGGCACCAGGATCGGGGTCGAGACGCCGGCTTCGCGCCACGCCGCGACCCCGTCGCGCACCTGTGACGCCGGGCCGAACAGCGTCGCGTCGGCGAGCCAGCGATCGCTCATCAGCGCGGGAATGTCGTTCTGGCGGCCCTCGGCGACCGCGGTCTCGATCGCGGTCATTTCCTCGACGTAGCCGGCTTCCTTCCAGTAATTGCGGTAGTTCGGCAGCATCGTGTAGCGGGTCAGGGTGCGGCGGTTGACCGCCTTGGCCGCCTCGACATCGTCCGAGATGCAGGTCGGGATCATGTTGGCGACCAGGAAATCCGGGTCGCGGCGTTTTTCGGCCGGGATCACCGACAGCGACTCGGCCATGTGCGAGCGGCTGGCATTGGCGAAGATGACGCCCTGCGCGATCTCGGCCGACAGCGCCACCATGCGTTTTCTCAGCGCCGCGAGCACGATCGGCGGCAATGCGCCGATCCCCTCGTAGGAGCGGAATTTCTCGACAAAGGCGCGGATGTCGCCGAGCGGCTTGCCGGGCGTGACGCCCATGCGGATATGGCTGGGCGCGTGCGCGACGCCGATCCCGAAGCGGAACCGGCCGCCCGAGACCTCGTGGATATAGGCGGCGCTGTGGGCGAAATCCTCGACCGTGCGGGCGTAGATCGGCGCGATCGCGGTGGCGAACGGGATGCGCTCGGTGGCGAGCGCCAGCGCCGTGCACTGCGCCATGTTGCCGAAGATGCTCGGGACGTAGATGCCCGAGAAGCCGCGCCGCTCGGCCTCCTTCGCGATGTCGAGCGTGGTGCGGCGCCGTCCGGGCACGGCGACGAGGGAGAGGGCGGGGAGGGGGTCAGGCATCTTATCGCTCCGTAGTTAGGTAACGCAAAGGACGCGATGGTAGCAGTACGCAAAGGCAGCTGCGATGGTTACGCAAAGGACGCGACGCCGCTGTTCGGCGCGAAGCGCCATTGCGAAGACCCACTCCCGTCTCTTGTCTGGAGGAGTGAAGTTGTGCTTGCACGCGACTCGAACAAGCCGCCTTCGCGCCCTTCGCGTATCCCTTCGCGACCTTTGCGGTTACTCATGACGTTCCTTACTCCGCCGCCTGCGGGCCGATCACCTGGCGCAGCTGCACCGAGTTCGGGCCGTAGCGGTCGCGGAAGGGCTGCGTGTCGATTTCCTCCAATTCGATTTCGCGCGCCAGTACCTTCGCCTTCCATTCCTCCTGCTCGGGGATGCGGGCGTGGAACTCGGGCATGACCTCGCGCGCGAACAAGTCGAGGCTTTCGCAGATGTGCTCGTGCGTGTTCTTGCCGGCCTGGTTTAAGAGGATCACCGAGTCGATATGCGAGGTCTCGAATTTGCGCAGTTTCTCCCGCAAGGTCTCGGGCGAGCCGATCAGCCCGCCGCGCAAGGCGCGCGCGTGGTTCTCGGGGTTGGCGCGCTTCCATTTCTCGTATTCGTCCCACAGATTGACCGTGCCCGGGTCGGGCCGGCGCCGGTTCGCCTGCTGGCCGTAGAAGCGCAGCGCGAACTGGAAGAACGGGATGCCGTCGGCGCGGCGGCGGGCTTCCTCGTCGGTCTCGGCGCACATGAAATAGCTGGTGATCGCGAGGTTCGGGTTGGTCACGTAATCGCAGAGCTTTTCCTGGCGCTTGGTGAAGGCGTTGTAATAGGCGTGCACCCAGGCATGCGCCGCGTCGGCCGACAGGAACTGGAACGCGAGCGCGCCGAGGCCGCGCCGTCCGGCCATCTCGATCGTTTCGAGCGCCGAGCAGGCGACCCATAACGGCGGGTGCGGCTTCTGGACCGGCTTCGGCACGACGTTGCGCAGCGGCATCTGGAAATATTTGCCGTGATGCTCGACGGCGTCCTTGCGTGAACATCGGGATGATGGCCTGGATCGCCTCCTCCCAGATCGCCCGCTTCTCGTCGTAATCGACGCCGAACGGCTCCAGTTCGGTGATGCTGGCGCTCTCGCCGGTGCCGAACTCGACGCGGCCGTTCGACACGAGATCGAGCGCGGCGATGCGCTCGGCGCAGCGCGCCGGGTGCGTCGTCGTCAGCTGCATGATGCCGTGGCACAGGCGGATGTTCTTGGTCCGCTGGCTGGCCGCGCCGAGAAACACCTCCGGGGCCGGCGAGTGCGAGTATTCCTCGAGGAAATGGTGCTCGACCTCCCAGGCGTAGTCGTAGCCGAGCCGGTCGGCCAATTCGACCTGATCGAGCGCGTTCTGATAAAGCCGGTGCTCGCCGCCCGGCTGCCACGGGCGCGGCAATTGCAGCTCGTAAAAAATGCCGAATTTCATGCGCGAGTCCTCCTGCGGGCGCGGCGGATCATGCCGTGCAGCAGCGGCATTACAATGCCGGGAATGGGATGCCGGGCCGGCGCTCCTTGCCATTGTCCGACGCCCTCCGTACCTATCGATTACGCTGTCCCGTCATTTTATCCCGGGGCGGACGCGGGCGAGCGAGGTGCGCGATGGCGATGAAGCTCCAGGACGAAAAACTGTTCCGCCAGCATTGCTATGTCGACGGCGAGTGGGTCGATGCGATCGGCCGCGGGACGATCCCGGTCAAGAACCCGGCGACCGGCGAGACGCTCGGCACGGTGCCGAAGATGGGCGCCGAGGAGACCCGCCGCGCGATCGAGGCGGCCGACCGGGCGCTTGCCGGCGTGGCGCGCCAAGACCGCGAAGGAACGCGCGCAGATCCTGCGCAAATGGTTCGACCTGATGATGGCGAACCAGGACGATCTCGGGACGCTGATGACCGCCGAGCAGGGCAAGCCGCTGGCCGAGGCGAAGGGCGAGATCGCCTACGCCGCCTCGTTCATCGAATGGTTCGGCGAAGAAGGGAAAGCGGGTCTACGGCGACACGATCCCGGCGCACGGCACCGACAAGCGCATCGTCGTCTTGAAGGAGCCGATCGGCGTCTGCGCCGCGATCACGCCGTGGAACTTCCCGGCCGCGATGATCACGCGCAAGGCCGGGCCGGCGCTGGCGGCGGGCTGCACGATGGTCCTGAAGCCGGCGACCGCGACGCCGTTTTCGGCGCTGGCGCTGTGCGAGTTGGCCGAGCGCGCCGGCGTGCCGAAGGGCGTGTTCTCCTGCGTCACCGGCGGGGCCAAGGAGATCGGCGGCGAGATGACGTCGAACCCGACCGTGCGCAAGCTGACCTTCACCGGCTCGACCGAGATCGGCAAGCTGCTGATGGAGCAATGCGCCGGCACGGTGAAGAAAGTGTCGCTCGAACTCGGCGGCAACGCGCCGTTCATCGTGTTCGACGACGCCGACATCGAGATGGCGGTCAAGGGCGCGATCGCCTCGAAATACCGCAACGCCGGCCAGACCTGCGTCTGCGCCAACCGCATCCTGGTGCAGGACGGCGTCTATGACGCGTTCGCGAAGCGGCTCGCCGAGGCCGCCGGCGCGATGAAGGTCGCCGGCGGCTTCGAGCCGGGCGCGGTGATCGGCCCGCTGATCGACATGAAGGCGGTCGAGAAGGTCGAAACGCACATCGCCGACGCGTTGCAGAAGGGCGCCAAGATCGTCGTCGGCGGCAATCGGCACGCGCTCGGCGGCAGCTTCTTCGAGCCGACCGTGCTGACCGGCGTGACGACCGACATGGTGATCACGAAGGAGGAGACGTTCGGCCCGGTGGCGCCGCTCTTCCGCTTCAAGACCGAGGACGAGGCGATCAAGATGGCGAACGACACCGAATTCGGTCTCGCCGCGTATTTCTACAGCCGCGACATCGGCCGCATCTTCCGGGTCGCCGAGGCGCTGGAATACGGCATCGTCGGCATCAACGAAGGCATCATCTCGACCGAGATCGCGCCGTTCGGCGGCATGAAGGAAAGCGGCATCGGCCGCGAGGGGTCCAAGTACGGCATCGAGGAGTTCCTCGAAGTCAAATACCTCTGCCTCGGCGGCATCGACCGCTGAAAGCTGTTTATAATTTGGTTGTGCGCCATGCGACGCTCTCGGAGAAACTGCTATGTTTAGGATGGTTAATCTTTTGCGCGCCGGATTTGTAATAGCGGCGTCGGTGAGCGCGGCCGTTACAATGAATGCTGAGCCGGCAAATGCCGTTGTCTATTGTAAGACCGTCGGTGTTCCAAAGGGTTGCGTCGCTCGACCGGTTGCCCGCCCCGTCGTCTACTGCAAGACCCGCGGAGTCCCTAAAGGCTGCGTTATGCGTTAAACCGTTTAAGCGGGGTTTCTATGCAGGCTCGCAAACCCCGATCATTAGCAAATGCCGCCACCTGCCGGCGATCAGCTAAGCTGCTCTAGTCGAGAACCGGCAGGCTGAGCGGCGTGATTTCGTCGGCGTCGCGGCCCGCGGTAGTCGCGCGACGGCGCCAGCGCTTCCATCCGCTGCTGAGCGGCGTGCAGCCGGGAAGTCGCGCCGGCTTCGTCCAGGGTTAGCACGCGCCGGTCGGCGATCACTTGCTGTCCGTCGACGAAGACGTCGCGCACGGCGCGGTCGGCCGCGTGATAGACGAACGAGCGGAGCGGGTCGCGCGCCGGCCGCATCTGCGGATGATCGAGATCGAGCAGCACGAGATCGGCCTTCATGCCGGGCGCTAGGCGGCCGATATCGTCGCGCATCAGCGCCGTCGCACCGTCGGCGGTCGCGGCATGGAACAGGTCTTCCGTGGTCACGGCGGTGATGTCGCGCGCCGCGATGCGGGCCAAGACGGCCGCCTTGCGCATCTCCTCGGCCAGATTGTGCGGCGCGCAGTCGGTGCCGAGCCCCATTACGACCCCGGCGCGCAGATACGCGCCGAAATCCTCCATCACGTGGCCGTAGCGCGCGAACGGCGTCGGGCAGTGCGCCACAGCGGTGCCGCTGTCGCCGAGAAGTTTCAGGTCATCGCGCGTGTGCCAGCGGACCCAGGAATGCGTGTCGAGATAAAGCGCGTGCGCGAGGATCGTGCCGGGTCCGAGCAGCCCGAGCGAATGCGCCCACTGGATTGGGGTCTGGCCGTGGCGGCGGATCATCTCGCGCACCTCGATGACGCTTTGCGCGGCGTGCACCGTGAACGGCAGCCCGCGCTCGCGCGCCGCGGCACGGCTGTCGCGCAGCAGCTCTTCGGTGCAGGTGTCGATCTGCATCGGCGACACGACGCCGGAGAGCCGGCCGCAGGAATGTGCCAGCGCTGCGTCAATGACGGTGACCGCGGCGGAGAAACCGTGCCGCCCGCGCGCCTCGTCCCAGGCGTAGAGCAGCTCGCGGTCGTTCTCGATGTACCAGCGGGCCGAGGCGTATCCGGGCGCGAGAAAGCCGCGCAGGCCGCTTTTTGCGATCAGCTCAACCCAGCCGCTCCACGGCGGCGACACATCGACGAGGGTCGTGACGCCGGAGCGCAGCAATTCGCAATAAGCGGCCTCGGCGCTGGCCGCGCGCGCCTCGTCATCGGGGGCGGACAGAGCCTGCGAGCGCTCGTAGAGCCCGGTCATGTGCATGCTCGGCAGCCCGTGCTCCTCGCGAATGCCGCGATAGAGCGGCTCGTGCTCGGGGTGCGAATGGATGTTGACGAGGCCGGGGATCACCGCCCGGCTGGCGCCGTCGAGTACGTGGTCCGCCCTGCCGGTGTAATTGGGTCCGATATGGACGATGCGGTCGCCGGCGAAGGCAACATCGACATTCCGGCTATACGCATGCCGCCCGCGCGCCGCGTCCCAGGCAATGACCGAGGCCGCATTCCTGATGAGTGTGGTCGGCATCGTGCATCCCCGGACGTGGCATGTATCGGCCGCAAAGATTGCTTTGCCCCGCTCGGGATGACAACCGCGCGGCCGCTGCCTTTTTAACTCAAGGGGCTATGAGCGGCCGTGCCGGCTTTCGCGCTCCCGAGCCTCGGCCGTGGGGTCGCCGATTACTGAGCGATGAAGCCGCCGTCGATGACCAGCTCGGTGCCGGTTACAAAGGACGCCTCGTCGGAAGCCAGGAACAGCACGCCGTAGGCCACCTCGATCGGTTCACCCAGCCGGCGCAGCGGGGTCAGCTCGATCTTTTCGGCGCGCAGGTTCTGGTTCGTGGCGTTCAGCATCGGCGGCATGTAGCCGGGATGCACGCTGTTGACCCGCACACCCCGCGGTCCGTAACGCACCGCTGCCGCCTTCGTGTAAATCCGCACCGCGCCTTTTGACGCGCCATAGGCCGGGTGGCCGCTGTCGCTGCCGACAAACCCCATGATCGAACTGATATTGACGATCGAGCCGCCGCGGTTCCTGGCCATCTGCTCGGCGGCCAGCCTGGTGCCGAGAAAGACGCTGGTCTGGTTGACGGCGATGATCCGGTTCCAGCCGTCGAGCGCGTCCGGATCGCCGACCGAACTGCCGGAAATTCCGGCATTGTTGACCAGGATGTCGAGCCTTCCGTAGGTCGATGCCGTCCGCTCGATCAGCGCCAGCCAATCGGGCTCGCTGGTCACGTCGATCCCGACCGCGATCGCCTCGCCACCGCTTGCCTGGATGTCGGCGGCAACTTCCTCCGCCCGATCGGCGAGAATGTCGGCGACGACGACCTTGGCGCCTTCTTTCGCGAACAGCCGCGCCTCGGCCTCACCCATGCCGTGCCCGCCGCCGGTAACGATCGCGATTTTGTCTTTCAGGCGCATTGGCCTGTCCCTCCGAGAAAAAAGCCCTTTCCCGCATCGCGGGAGAGGGTACCTGAGGGCTGGGCCCGAAGGTGGGTGAGGGGGGCGTGCGGATGCCCTCACCCACCAAGCGCTTCGCGCTTGGTCCCCTCTCCCGCGATGCGGGAGAGGGATTACAGCTCAGGCGCGGGCGGCCTGGTAGAGCGGGCCGCGGACGATCTGGCCGGGCAGTGCGTCGGTCAGTTCGCCCTTGTCGAGCAATACGGCGCCGTTGACGACGACGTAGTCGATGCCGACCGCCTCGCGTTTCACCTCGATCCCGCCAGCCGGCAACGTCGCTGTCGGCTCGCGCGGCTTCGAGGCGATCGTGTCGGGATCGAAGATCGTGATGTCGGCGATCTTGCCGGCCGCGATAAATCCGCGGTCGGTGATGTCGTGCATCAGCGCCGTCTTGCCGGTCAGGCGATAGACCGCCTCTTCGAGGGTCATCACCTGTTGCTCGCGCACCCAATAACCGAGCAGGTTCGTGCTGGTCTCGTGCCGGTCGGCGGTGTGCGGCCGGCCGCCGCCGTCGCTGGTGCCGATCACCGTGTACTGCGAGCCCAGAATTTCTTTCTGCGCCGCCGGGTCCTTGTTGCGATCGACCGCCTGGAAACAGGTTTGCAGATCTTCGTCGAGCGACAGGTCGAGGAAGGCATCCATGATGCTCTTGTTCTGCTCCTGGGCGATCTGCTCGACGCTCTTGCCCTCGAGGTGACGGTTCTGACCCTTCGTCGTCATGAACACTTCGACGAGGTCCCAACGGCGGTTGAAGCTGCCGCGAGCGCGGCCGCGCCGGTCGGTCACGCTGCCCTGCTGCGCGACGGTGCCCTCGACCGCCTCGGCCGACAGCGCCTTGCGGATCTCCGGGTCGCGGAAGGCGCGCATCCGGTCCTGATAGGGCATCGCCATGACCCGGTCCCACGTCAGCATGCCGCGGAAGAAACCCTGCGGGTCGGTGATGTCCTCGTCCTGCGGCACGTTGAGGCCGCGCTCCAGGTTGAAGATCGCGCCGGCGACGGTTGACAGGGCCGAGCCATAGCAACGGGCGCCGCTCTTGAACCCGTCCTCGAGCCAGCGCAGGTGCTCCTGCCACTCCTCGGGGTTGCCGATCGGGTCCGACATCAAGTTGTAGATCGATGGCCGTCCCGTGCGTGCCGCCAACTCGCGGGCGACGGCGCGGGTCTGCTTGGTGCCGCCCGGAGCGCCGCCGGCAACCTGAAAGACGCCGGTGCCGAGTTCGCCGAGCACGGAGGCAAGCGCCCAGCGCTCGTCGTCATCGCAGTGGCCGGCGGGGTCGCCGCGATCCTTCGGCGCGGTGCTGAAGCCGAGCGCGCCGTCATACATCGCCTCGCGGACCAGCCGCTGCATTGCCGCCAGTTCTTCCGCGGTGGCCTTGACGCGTTGGTCGGAGGCCTCGCCCATCACGTAGCGGCGGATGCCGGAATGGCCGACCAGCGTGCCGACGTTGATGCCGCGACGCTTGCCGAGCGCGTTCAGGTAATCGCCGACCGATTCCCAGCTCACGTCGACCCCGGCCTTCAGCACCGGCAGCGGGATCTGCTCGGCGTCGGAGAAGAATTCGAGATACCACTCGCTGTCGCCCGGCCGCACCGGCGCGATGACCTGACCGCATTGGCCGACGACGACCGTGGTGTGGCCGTTATGCACCCAGGAGCCGCAGTACGGGTCCCACACGGCCTGCGGATCGAAATGGGTGTGGTGGTCGATAAAACCGGGCGCGACGACGCGGCCCTCGGCGTCGATCGTGCGGTTCGCGGTTCCGAGCGACTTGCCGACCCCGACGATCCTGCCCTGGTGCACGGCCACATCGGCCTGGAATGCCGGCTCGCCGGAGCCGTCAACGACGCGTCCGTTCCTGATCAGAAGATCGTAGGTCATCGCTTTCCTCCCTTTCGCCCCTGTCGGGGGGCATAACCTGTTCGCACGAACTCACGTTAGGCCTCCCCCGGAGGGTGCGACAATATGCACTCCTGCGCCGTTGTGCTGCGCCCAGAGCATGGCTGCGGTACACTCCACTCCAAATTTGCTGTTGTGCTGGCAGCGGAACGGGGCACCGATTGCCGCGGCGGGGCGAACGCGTGCCGAGAGCTATCGGGGCCAGTAGCTCGGCTGACCGTAACTCGGATCCATCGTCTCGCTGCAGGGCGGATCGCCCGGATGCCGCTGCGGACAGGGGCTTTGGCCGCTCGTGTAGGGATCGTAGCTCCACGCAGGAGGCGTCGTCGGGACGTAGGGATTGACGGGGACCGGCCGCAGGAACGGATAACCATAACTGGAAGGATAGGGCGGGGTTTGATACGACGGCCATTGACCGGAAACAGTGGGCTGCGGCGCGTATTCGTAAGGCGGCCATTGAATTTGAGCGTTGGCCGGGGCCGATACGATCACAAATATCGCCGCAATCACTGTGCACTTGACGTATTTGCTCGGGGGCATGTCCGTCCTCTGTGTCTTGCATCCGGGCACTGCACATTCCTCGGTTTTCGGAGTGCCACGCCAAGCAGGGCGAATAGGCCAGGTCGATTGCGCATTCCAGCCGTGATGGCGATCGGCGCGAGGCCGGTACGCCTTCCGAACCGACAGCGCACGCTTGTCGTTACGGGGCGATCAAGAGAGGCGCGAAGTTCGAGTTCGGCGTGACCGAGCTTTCCTATTATCCCGATGTCGCGGGCGCGCCGCAGAACACGATCATCGGCGGCGCCAAGTGTGGATCATGGCGGGCAAGAAGCCAAAAGAATATGAGGGCGTCACGAAATTCCTAACCTATCTCGAGCAATCAGGTGCAGATCCGTGACGTGATCGCCGAGGAACTCGAAGCCGCGTTCGCCGGCAAGAAAAACGCGAAAGCGGCGCTCGACGACGCGGTCGCGCGCGGCAACGCACTGTTGCGTCAGTTCGAGGAGACGGTGCAGTAGGTCGGTTCAATTCTAAAATTGTCATCCGCGGCTTGACCCGCGGATCAGAAACATAGTGCTGGCGCAGCGCTGGTTCGTTCGCGGCCTGATCGAGCCGGAGAAATAGGCGCCCGGTGACGCGTCAGGCTTCTGACGTGGTGTGACGCCGGCCGATGATCGCGAAGCGCAGCTTGCCGGAAACCCAGTCGATCACCGCTACCGCGACCAGGATCAGCAGCACGATGAAGGCGACCTGGTCGAATTCGTAAGTGCGGATTGCTTCGGAGAGCTGCAATCCGATCCCGCCAGCCCCGACGATCCCGATAATCGTCGCCGAGCGTGTGTTCGATTCGAAATAGTACAGAACCTGGCTGGCGATAACCGGCAGCACCTGCGGCAACAGACCGAAGCGGATGCCCATCCACGGCGTACCGCCGCAGGCGACGACGCTCTCGCGGGCGCGCTCTCCGGTCGCCTCAATCGCTTCCGAAAACAGTTTCCCGAACGAGCCGGTGTCCGAAACCGCGATCGCCAAGATGCCGGCGAACGGCCCGAGCCCGACTGCACCGACGAAAACGAGCGCCCAGATCAGTGTGTCGATGCCGCGCAGCGTGTCGAGCGCCCGGCGTATCAGAAAGCGCAGCACCCGGCTCGGCGCGGTGTTCGTCGCCGCGAGAAGCGCCAGCGGCACCGCCGCTATCGCGGCAGCCAGCGTGCCGAGAAAGGCGATTGCCAGGGTTTCGGCCATGCCGCGCAGGAACAGGTGCAGGTGACCGCCGGTTGCCGGCGGGATCATCATTGCGATGAACTTCGCCAGCGTCGCGAGTCCATCGCCGAACTGGCCGACCGAGATGCCGAGCCACCAGACGGCGAACACCATTGCCAGCAGCAGTGCCACCGGAGCGATCGCGAGCGTTGGCCGCCGCGGGGCCACCGTAAGACCGTCGCGATGGCGGGCGAGGATGGCGCCGGCCTCGGCGGCAAAGATCGGCGGATGGCTCACGGCGCGACCTCCGCCGGGTTCAGGCGGCGGCGGACGCGTTCGGTTGCAATGTCGATCAGCGCGACCGTGACGATAATCAGCAACAGGATCGCACTGACATCGGTGTAGTAAAATCTGCGGATCGCGACGAATAGCTCTTGACCGATCCCGCCGGCCCCGACGAACCCGACGATCGAGCTTGCCCGCACGTTGATCTCGAAGCGCAGCAGCGCATAGCTGGCGAGGTCCGGCAGTACCTGCGGCAACGCCGCGAAACGCACGACCGCCGGAAACGCGCCGCCAGCGCTGCGCACGCCATCGACCGGGTCCAGGTCGATATTCTCGATGACCTCGGCGAACAATTTGCCGAGCGCGCCAAAGCCGTGGATGCCGATCGCCAGAACCCCGGCCAGCGGCCCAAGCCCGAACGCGGCGACGAACATCAGCGCGAAAACGAGATCGGGCACTGTACGGCAGAACTCGAACAGGCGCCTCAGGCACCAGCGCAGCGCCCCATTGGGGGTCAGGTTGGCGGCGGCGGCGAAGGCCAGCAGCCCGGCCGCGACCGTCGCGACTGATGTCGCCAAATAGGCGATCAGGACGGTATCGAACAGCAGCTTGAGCCAGCCGAAGAGGTTCCAGTACCACTCGGCGACATCGCCGACGAAATTGGCCAGGCTCAGCGACGGCAGAATGCGCGAGAAATAACTCGTCAGCGCGGAGAGGTGATTAGCCAGCGTGGCCGGCTGGACCTCGCCAAACCAGCCGGCGACGCACACGAGCACGGCGACGAGCGCGAGCACCGCCACCGACCGCCGCCGCCGCCGGCGACTTCCCCGCCATAGGCGGCGAGCAGCTGATCGAGGCGACGCCGCGGAATGGTCAGCGTTGGCCCGTGCATCTGAATTCCATCCAGCGTGGCCGCGCGCGTGCCCGGATTTTTGCAGATCGGCGGCGCCCACTCGAGCGTTCGCGATTGCCGCAAACCGCTCGAGTGGGTCTTGAAGCCGATCAGGCGCTCGCGGCCACTCGGCGTCGGCGCCACAGCCCGAGCCCGAAGAGCGAGCCGGCGAGCAGCACCAGCGACGACGGCTCGGGGACGGCCAGCTGCTGCTGCACAAAACCCGGCAGGTCCTTGTCGGCGAAGCCGAACACGAAGAACTCGATTCGGCCCGGCGTCGCTCGGCAGGAAATCGTTGTCGTTCGCGATGAACAGCGTGTGCAGCAAATCGCCGTTCAGCAGCACGTCCTGGCCAAAGGCGAGCCCCTCGATCTTGGACGGGATCTCGGTTGCGGTAAGCCCGAGTTCGGTCTCCAGTGCGGTTACGAGGTCGAGGAACGGCGTTTTGCCGACCGCCGCATCGGCGGCTGCCTGACCGGCGAGATTTTTGATGTCGGTCGCGCTGGTCAGGTCGATCTTGAACAGCTTTTTCACTTGGGCGGCGTGAGCCGTCGCCCAGCCCCTTGCCGTCGCGCTCGTCGACCAGGAACTCGTGATCGTTGATCGCGACGATGTCGCTGACCCCGGAACCTTCGGTCAGCAAATAGCCATACTCGTGCGTCGTCTCCGGTCGCGATGTCGATCGTTACGATGCGCAGCAGCTTGTTGGCCGCCGGATCGGCGGCGTCCTGGATCAGTCGCCGCCTGCATGATGCCGACCAGGGTCTTGCCGTCGGGCGTGATCGCCAGGCCCTCCATCCCCTTGTTCGCGGTCCGACCGGAGGTATTGCCGCCGATCTCGGCATCGCCCGTTCGGCGACAGATTGCTGACATTGAGATTAGCCGGCAGCTCGAAGCTCTTGATCCGCTCGCCGGTCGCGCGGTCGAACTGATAGACGTAAGGCCCGTATTCGTCCGAAATGAATACGCTCTTGCCGTCCTTCGATACGCGGATCGACTCCGGGATCGAACCGGGCGTTGTCCGGATTGCCCGAGTTCTTCGCCGGGTCAAAATTGTCCGAGCGGCCGGTGAAATAGAACTTGTTCGCGGTATTCTGCGCCGGCGCGCCCGACCCGATCGGCGTGCCATCGATCTGGTCGCCGAGGCCAGCGCCTGTTCCGTATATCAACGGCGTCGCGCTGTACAGCAGCGTCGTATGGGTCAGCGTCGGGCTTAGCGTGAGCGGCAGCGTCGATCCCGGTGCACTCGGGGACAGCGGCATCGTCACGGTTTGAAATCGGTTTATGTAAGACACCGTATCGTCGATGCCGTTGTTGTCATAATGCGTCGCGTTCGGGCCGCGGTCGGGCACGGTAAAAAACGTATTGCCACCGGCATAGGCCAGACCCGAGCCGATACCGCCCAATATGTCGCCGGGCAGGCCGTTCTCGAGCGGCGTGCTGCAGTCCCGACAGATCGCTGGCGCCGTTCAGACTCCCTGCGGCTATCAACACAACCGCAGCCTTCGCGGGCGCCGCCGCTGCAAGCGCCGTTGCGAGGAAGGCCAGAGATTTAACTCCTCGCATTATCTCACCCCATGATTTCATGTTTTCGACAGGTCCCGAAAGTGCATGTTATTTCAGCTTCTCTTCTTCCGCATCTCGTCCACGTATTGGATCATCTGGACCGTATCCACATAATCCTTGTGCGCGACCGGCACGAATTCCTTGTCCTTGCCGTCGGACAGACGCTCGAAGGCAGCTTTGTCTTTTTGCGGCACCTCGGCGAAGGCTTTCTGGATGGCTTTTTTCAGGTCGTCCGGCAATGTCGAAAGGTACGCGTAGGGCGAACCCGGCAGCATGTCGGATTTGAAGACAATGCGGAAATCTTCTTTATTCACCATGCCCTTCTTGTCCATCCGGGTCAGGTTCGAGTCGTTATCTGCGTTCCACCAGTTCGCCGCGGCATCCACGGTGCCCTTGTCGAGCGCGATGACGGCGTTCTCGTGGCTGCCGGTGACAATCGACTTGCCGAAAAAGCTGTCCACGTCGATGCCAGCCTTGTTCAGAAAATAGCGCGGAGCGTTGTAGCCGGATGTCGAGTTCGGATCGACAAAGCCGATCGTCTTGCCCTTCAAATCCTTGATGTCCTTGTAGGGACTGTCGGCCTTGACGTAGATCACCGAGAAATAGCCGACCGCGCCGTCATTGTTGCGTGTCGTCGCGAACGGTTCGGTTTTGACTCCGGTCAGGTACGCCTTCGAGTAGGAGGCGGGCCCGTAATAGGCGATCTGGATGTTGCCGGCGCGCTGGCCTTCGATCACCGCGGCATAATCGTTGGCGACGCGCAATTTGACAGGAACACCGAGCTGTTTCGACAGGTATTCGACAAACGGCTGGTAGCGGTCGGCGACCCCGGAGGCGTTCTCGGCCGGCACGACCGCGAAGGTCAGTTCCGGATACTGCTTCTTCCAGTCATCGGCCGCCTGCGCGATGCCGCAGAAACTCGCGAAGGCGACAGCTGAAAGCAACAAATGACGACGATCAAGCATCTTCTACTCCTATTCAAAAATGCCGGAGCCACGCGGCGGTCGCCCTCTGGCTATGCGGTAGCGTGGCCATAAATTTTTGTCGGAACGACCGACCCCGTCGCCGCGGCCGGCGCAGCGGCGACCGGCTGCTCGCCGTCGGACAGGCCATACAGGGCATGCGCCGCATCGTCGGTCAGCGCCGCCGGCGCGCCGTCGAAGACGACCTGACCGGCCGCCATACCGATCAGCCGGTCGCAATAGTCGCGCGCGACATCGAGAGCGTGCAGATTGCACATCACAGTGATCCCGAACTCGCGATTGAGCCGGCGCAGCGCGTCCATCACCAGTCGCGTGTTGTGCGGATCGAGCGAGGCGATCGGTTCGTCGGCAAGCAGCAGTTCCGGCTCCTGCACCAGCGCGCGCGCGATCGCGACGCGCTGCTGCTGGCCGCCGGACAGCTGTGTCGGCCCGCTGTGCCGCAAGCGCCGCCATGTCGAACTGTTCGAGCGCGGCCAGTGCGACCGCCTTGTCCCGCTCCGGCCAAAGAGCGAAGCAGCGCGCGCCATTGCGGCACTGTCGAGATGCGGCCGATCATGACATTGGTCAGCACGTCGAGCCGACCGATCAGGTTGAACTGCTGAAAGATCATCGCCGCCCGCGCCCGCCATTGCCGCAGCTCGCGGCCGCGCAGCGCAGTAACCTCGACGCCGTCATAGACGATGCGCCCGCTGCTCGGCTCGATCAGCCGATTGAGCAGCCGCAGCAAGGTCGATTTCCCCGCGCCGGAGCGGCCGATCACGCCGACAAAGCTGCCCTGCGCGATTTGCAGCGACACGTCATGGACCGCGAGCTTCGTTGCGAAACGCCGCGTGAGACCGTCAATTTCGAGCATCCAGCGGCCATACGTCCGTCAAACCACGGGACCTCCGCCGTGATGAACGCGTGATGAACGCAAGGCGGAAGACTGACGGACCCTATCCTGGCTTCGGTGATACCACCGTGACAGCCTAATGACGGTTGAGTGACGTCAGCGCAGGCTCACGGCCAAGCCAAGATACTGGCGGAAATGATTGAGCGACGGGGTCGGCGCGCCCTGTACCTTGGCGGCCTCGTCGCAGCGCCGCAGGCCTATCGCCGCCTTGGCGCCGGGCTGAGCGGCGAAACGCTGCGCCATCTCGGCCGACAACGGTCCGCCTTGCAGCCTGAGGCTGAGCATCGAAGCCGGCGACAGGATCGCCGCATAGGTCGGATCGGTGGCGGTCAGGTAGCGCTTGGCGCCAACGTGCAAATAGACCGGCCGGGTGACCTCTTCGCCGAACCAGCGGGCGAGATACTCGGCCCCGGTCTGTTCGTGTTCGCCGTCCTCGCCGCGTGTGGTCGCCCTTCGGTCGTCCGGATTAACCAGATGGCCGATATCGTGCAGCAGCGCGGCCGCGATCAGCGCCGGCGTTGCGCCATCGCGCTCAGCGAGCATCGCGCATTGCAGCGCGTGTTCGAGCTGCGTCACCGCGCTTTCGCCGTAATGCCCCTGCCCGGCATCGCGCAGGACCGCAAGAATCTCATCGATCGAATCCATCTGGTTCCTCTCATATCAGACCATGCGGCTGCCGGCCGGCCCACCAGACCTGCCGCACGGGCGTGCCCGCCTTCATATAAGCAACCCAGCGAGATCGGCGCGCCTGCCGGTCGCGACCGCGGCATCGAAGACGCCGCCGGTCGCCAGTGACAACACCGCGCTCCGGCAAGCAGCGCGACAGGCAGATTGGCGAACTGCGCCGGGAAGGTTGCGAGCCGCTGCGCGGCGGCACGCGCTCCAGCGCATTCGGACCGTAGTGCCGCAGCCGAGCGCCGGCCGCGCCGGTTGCGAGACCCTCGGGGCTGCTGTCGAGCGCGGCGAGGACGCTGTCGGCATCGATCGATGCCAGACAGGCCTTCGGAAAATACCGCGCCGGTGCGCTCCTCGGGCGCACGCGTCGCAACCTGTCGCACCCGCTGCTCGATCTCGGCGAGCGGGTGCGATGGCGCAAACAGGACAAGCACCGTACAGGTGTCGGTGCTGGCCATCACCGAGCGTATGCCGTTGCCGCCGAGCCCTGTTTCGAGCGCGCGCTGCAGCCCTTGGTCACGGGCGCAACCCCGGGCAGCGACCGCTCCGAGTTCCTGCTCAACTTGGATTTCGTCGAGGTCGACCGAGAAACGACCGTTCTTCAGCGCATTCGAACGCTATCAGCGCTCGGAGAAGGCGCTGACCGGCACCCTGGTCGATATTTATGTGCAGGGGGTTTCGACCCGCAAGGTCAAGGTGGTGGCCGAGGCGTTGTGCGGCCACAGCTTCTCGGCCTCCTCGATCAGCGCGATCAACAAATCGCTCGACGGGAGCCTGAAAGCCCTTGCCGATCGGCTGCAAGGGAGCCGTTTTTTCACCTTTGTTCCGTTTCGGCACACGGCCGTCCACCTTTGATTCGGCGAAAAAAAGCCGGAGAGGGTGGAGTCTCTCCGGCTTTTTGACATGAGTGCTCGAGATGCGGCTATTGCCGCTCCAGTGCGAAAATCTCATCCTTGATGCGCAGTTTCTGGCGCTTCAGATCGTGTACCGTGTCCTGATTGGGAAGCGGACGATGGATCTCCTCATCGATGGCGCGTTCAAGCGATGCGTGTTTCTCGCGGAGCGCCTCGATGCGATCTTGCACCGACATTGCTGGTTCCCTCCTGCTAGACGGTCGTAGCGGCCGATGGTACCGCCGGAACGGTCCGCCGGCCAGGGCGTGAAACCCTTTCATCAAGGTGGTCACCATTATGTCAGATTACAGAGGTCGGACCGCCGCCATGCTTCTCCCGCAGGAACGCGCCTAGATGCCGAACGATACGGCAAGGCCGCGGCTGGTGGTCGGCATCAGCGGTGCGTCGGGCGCCATCTACGGCGCACGCCTGTTGGAGCTGTTGCGCCCATTGCCGGTAGAGACCCATCTCGTGATGACGCGCTCGGCCGAACTGACGCTGGCGCTTGAAACCGACCTGAAAGCGGCCGAATTGCGGTCCCGCGCCGACGCCGTGCACGCGATCGGCGATCTCGCCGCGCCGATCTCGTCGGGTTCGTTCCGCACGATCGGGATGATTGTCGCCCCTTGCTCGATCCGCAGCATGGCCGAAATCGCGACCGGCGCGACTACGACGCTGCTGACGCGCGCCGCCGACGTCACGCTCAAGGAGCGCCGCCGCCTCGTGCTGATGGTGCGGGAAACGCCGCTCCATATCGGGCACCTGCGCACGATGGCAGCACTGTCGGAAATGGGCGCGGTCATCGCACCGCCAGTACCCGCCTTCTATGCCAAGCCACGGAGCATTACCGAAATGATCGATCACACCCTCGGGCGCATGCTCGATCTGTTCGGGCTCGACGCCGGCACTGTCCGCCGCTGGGGCGAGGCGTCCGAGGATTAGGCACGCCGCGTCAGCGCCGCGAGCTCGCGGCGCAAGATCGCGGCCTCCGCCGACTTGCTCTCGTCGCCGAGACAGCAGGCGAGATTGGCTAGCGCCGCGGACCACCGGTCGCCGGGCGCGCGCCCGCCACGCCGGCGCAGGCGGCCAAACGCCGTTGAACCTGCCGCTCGGCGGCAAGTTCCAATCGCAGCACCGCGCCGCGCAGCGACCGGATATCGTCGTCGGTGCCGCCGACAAGCTGCCGACGTAGCATGCGGATGCTGCGGACGACGTTGTTCAGCTCGGCGGCAGCCTCGGCTGCCGCGGCGAACCCATCGCGCCCGAGTTCCTGCGCATGCCGCATCCCGAACCAGAGACCGAACAGGATCAGATTGACATCAAGCCCGGCGCGGTTCTGCAGCGCGATCAGCGCATCGGCAACCCCGGACCGCGCGTACAGCGCCAGCGAAAACCGCCAAAATATGTCGGCGGCGTGGTTGCCTGCATCGGCCGCGTGATCGGGGTGTCGAATGGTGGTGGCGTGCGAGAGATCGCGTTTGATGGTCTTGCGCTCCATGACAACGGCGCATTTCGTGCTATAACGAACGCAACGGCAACATCACCGACCTTGATGCGCCGAACGGCGCCAGCACGATGGATCTTGACGTCGAAGCCCTCAAAACCAAGCTCGCAGCGCTCAGAACCGAGCACCGCGACCTCGATGATGTGATTGCGCGGATCGTCGAACACGGTCCTTTCGATCAGCTGCAGATGCAGCGCCTGAAGAAACGCAAGCTGCTGCTCAAGGACCAGATCTCGAAGATCGAAAGTGAGTTGCTTCCCGACATCATCGCGTAGTCGGCAGCCGATATTCTCCTTGCCACCGCCCGGGATTGGAGAATCACTTGGCAACGCAGCGGCATCGGCGGAGAATCGGCCTGGATCGAGGAGCATTCGATGACGGGCTATGCCGAGACCTACCGCCGCTCGCTGGAAGCAGCCCGAGGAATACTGGGCCGAAGCCGCCGAGGCGATCGATTGGGAGCGGCGCTGGGACCGGGTCCTCGACAGCAGCAATCCGCCATTCTACCGCTGGTTTGCCGGAGCGCGGCTCAACACGTGCTGGAACGCGCTCGACCGCCATGTCGCGGCGGGACATGGCGAGCGGGTCGCGCTGATCTGGGACAGCCCGGTCACCGGCTCGATCGAGCATTTCACGTATCGCGATATGCGCGACCGGACGGCGCGTGTTGCCGGAATGCTTACCGGGCTCGGCGTCAGGCCCGGCGACCGCGTGCTGATCTACATGCCGATGATCCCGGAGGCGGCGATCGCGATGCTCGCCTGCGCCCGGATTGGTGCGGTGCATTCGGTCGTGTTCGGCGGCTTCGCGGCGCACGAGCTGGCGACCCGCATCGACGACGCGCGGCCCCGCGTGGTTCTGGCCGCCTCGTGCGGCATCGAGGTGAACCGTGTTATCGAGTACAAGCCGCTGCTCGATGCGGCGATCGCCGAGGCGCGGTCGAAGCCGGAGGCCTGCGTCGTGCTGCAGCGGCCGATGTGCCGCGCCGATCTCGTGCCGGGGCGCGACCATGATTGGCGCGAGCGGGAAGCCGCTTCGCGCCCGGCGGATTGCGTGCCGGTCGCGGCAACCGATCCGCTCTACATCCTCTATACGTCGGGCACGACCGGCATCCCTAAAGGCGTCGTGCGTGACAATGGCGGGCATGCCGTCGCGCTGGCCTGGTCGATGCGCAACATCTATGGCGTGGCGCCGGAGGAGGTGTTCTGGACGGCCTCGGATGTCGGTTGGGTGGTCGGGCATTCGTATATTGTGTACGGACCGCTGATCCACGGCGTGCACCTCGGTCATGTACGAGGGGAAGCCGGTCGGCACGCCCAACGCCGGCGCCTTCTGGCGGGTCATCGAGCAGCACAAGGTCCGCGTCTTCTTCACGGCGCCGACCGCGTTTCGCGCGATCAAGCGCGAGGACCCGGAGGGCAAGCTGATCCGTGCCCGCGATCTCTCGCAATTCCGTGCGCTGTTCCTGGCCGGCGAGCGCGCCGACCCGCCGACCGTCGCCTGGGCCGAGGAAACGTTGAAGGTGCCGGTCATCGACCATTGGTGGCAGACCGAGACCGGCTGGCCAATCGGCGCCAACTGCCTCGGCCTCGAAATGCTGCTGGTGAAGCACGGCTCGTGCACGCGCGCGGTGCCGGGCTGGGATGTGCGGGTGCTCGAGGCCGACGCGATCGGCGAGGCGAACGAGTTGAACCGGGGCGAGATCGGTGCGCTCGCGGTCAAATTGCCGCTGCCGCCCGGCGCGCTGCCGACGCTGTGGCAGCAGGACGAGCGCTTTGTGGAGTCCTATCTCAGCGCCTATCCCGGCTATTACCAGACCGCCGATGCCGGGTTCATCGACGAGGACGGCTATATCCACGTGATGACCCGGACCGACGACATCATCAACGTCGCGGCGCACCGGCTGTCGACCGGCGAGATCGAGGAGGTCGTCGCCTCGCATCCCGATGTCGCCGAATGCGCGGTGATGGGGGTCGCCGACCCGCTCAAGGGGCAGGTGCCGCTGGGGTTTGTTGTGCTGAAGGCCGGGGCGGCGCGATCGGAAGAGACGGTCGCGGACGAAGTCGTGGCGCTGGTGCGCGAGCGGATCGGCCCGGTCGCGAGCTTCAAGACCGCGCTCGTTGTCGATCGCCTGCCGAAAACGCGCTCCGGGAAGATCCTGCGCGGCACGATGCGCCGCATCGCCGATGGCGAGGACTACCGCATGCCGGCGACGATCGACGACCCGGCGATCCTCGACGAAATCGAAGGGGCGCTGGCTCGGGCCGGGTATCCGCCGCGCACCACGGGTTAGGTACCGTCAGTCGGCATATGGTGCAATCCACGGTTGTCGCGCCGCCGGTCGTTTGCTGCACCTGCAAGGAATCTGCAGCAAATGCTCGCGTGGCGGTTGCAAGGCCTCCTACAAGCCTCTGAAATGCTTGGTTCCCTCGGGGAGGGCGGTCCAGCCATTCGAACCCGTTTGCAGCAAATATCAGCGACGACCCGTGTCCGCGCTGCGCTTTGAACCGGCGAAGGATGCATTGCGAATATGGCCCTTTTAGCGGCGAGCTTCGGCTTTTCCGCGAGGGCGTGAAGCCCACCCCGCGCCTGCTGCGTCCGATGGAAGATACGACAGCTTACTCAGACATTTACGGAGCCGGCTCGCGACCCTCAGAAGGGCCTGTCGCCATTGATCGTGACCCGATGCATGATCCGGCGATAACCATCGTAGTCGTTCAGCGCGTAGTGCTGGACACAGCGGTTGTCCCAAAATGCGATCGAATTCGCCTCCCAGCGGAAACGGCACGTGTACTCCGGCCTGACGGCGTGCTCGAAAAGAAACTGCAGCAGCGGACGGCTCTCCTCGACGGTCATATCCTTGAAGCGGATCGTGAAGTTGCGGTTGACGTACAGGCCTTTCCGGCCTGTTTCCGGGTGTGTGCGGAAAACCGGGTGCTCTGTTTCCCGGTGCGCCGTCTCGCTGCGCAGGATCTTCATCGCCCCCATCCCCTCGATGCGGGCATAGTCGTTATCGGCTCCGACGCCATAAACCTGCCAGGCGCTGTGGATCGCGGTCAGCCCATCGAGCAGGCGCTTCATCCCGGGCGATAGCGTCTCATAGGCGAGGTACTGGTTGGCGAACATCGTGTCGCCGCCGTACGGCGGTACCTCGAGGGCATACAGGATCGACCCCAGCGCCGGCTCGTCGAGATAGGTGACGTCGGAGTGCCAGCCCCCGCCGAAATTTTTCTTGTCGTTTTCGTTTTTGGCGACGACGAGGATTTCCGGATGACCGGGCATCGCCTCGACAAATTCGTGCACGTTGAGCGTGCCAAAGCGGCGTCCCAACCGAAGATGCTGCTCGGGCGTCAAATGCTGGTCGCGGAAAAAGATGACACAATGATCGAGCAGGGCCTGGTGCAGATCGGAAGCCGTCGCGTTGTCGAAATCCTCCGACAGATCGACCCCGTCCACGACGGCCCCGAGCGCGCCGCTGATCGGTTGCACGCTAATCGACTGGTATGTCATCCGGCTTCCTCCTGATCCGGGCCCGATGCTCGCCCGATTAGCAGGCGCGATCAATAGTCGGATTTGTCCTCAGGCAGCGCGGCAGCCAGAGCATGGTTCTCGAAGCTGGGTACGGCGCATTATCGGTTTCATCCACCAGGTGCCGGCTCTCACGTCCGCGCCGTTCGGCGGACCAGTGCATCGGCCTCGCTACGGTCACACCATCCTGTGCCTGCTCGGCAGTATCATCAGATCAACGGCGTTCGCGGTTGGCGAACAAGGCGTCGGTTTCGGAGGCCAGAACGCCACCTATAATTTCGCCTCGGTAGAAAGGCGCCGCGCCGATCACCGAAGTTGCCGGTAGTAGGATCTGATCGATCCCCACCCGCCGCAATGTCTCGATCGAGGTCCCATAAACGACACCGCCGATCCGCGCCCAGGCCAGCGCGCTCATGCACATCGGGCACGGTTCGCCGGTGGTGTAGAGAATGACCTCTTGCCATCTCTGGTTGCCGTGCCGTGAAACGTAGTCGTTAATCGCCACGATTTCTCCATGCCAGATCGGGTTGGTGGCTCCATTATTTACCCCGACAGCCATAATCTGATGATCGACCGCCCGGACGATCACCGCACCGAACGGAAAGAATCTGTTTTGGCGCGACACCGCGATGGCTCGCCGCATCGCCTCTTCATGGATGCGCAACGGGATGGTCGAAAGGCGGAGCGGCTGCGCCGATAATTGATGATTTTGCATCTGGGAGCCGGTTGGTTTCGAGCGATCCGGGAAAGGATTTCGTTATGCGCCGTCGCCGACCGGATCAAGGTAAATCCGCTCGCGTCGAGCACGTTCGCACCATTCGCCAGGGACCGTAGGGCGGAAAAGCGCAGCGCATTCCGCCATATTGCCGGAGCAAGGTTGGCGGATTACGCTTCGCTCATCCGCCCTACGCTTGCTACGAGCTACTGGCTGCGCCAGGCTTAGCCCGTTTCACGCTCGCCGGGACACATCGAGCCGCCGATGGAATTTCCTTGCAGCGAGCGTCGATTGGGATGAACATTGCCCTCAAAACACTGAGAAATTGGGGATGTCGGCCAAGGACGGGGGAAACGTCTTTGGATCATTGACTTATCGGACTTTCGCAATGCCCGTCGATCAGTCGCTGAGGCGTGCCGGTTACTGGCGAAGAATTATCGCGGTGCTCATCGACGCGCTCATCATATGGCTGCCCTTTCAGGCTTTAGCCGCTGTCTTTTTTTCGGCGACGTCTGGCTGGATCCAACTCGACAGCGGACTGACTTACGACATTTGTGCGCCCGCCGCGGTGGTGCCCGACGCGCTTCATCCCCCACCGCCAAGCGGATCAAATTCCGCCGAACTATGTCGAATATTCTTTTTAGGCGCGAAAACTGCGCGAACATTGAAAGTTAGCCGGGTTATCAAGCAAGGTTCAGTTACGTCGTCTGTATATAGGATATACAGGCTCGATGTTCAGCAACGCCCGATTGAAGGATTGACAATCGACTGGATCGGGTGGACTGCGTTGGCAGCTTACGTAATAGCGATGGCGTGGCGAACCGGTGCAACGTTGGGTGATCGCACAGTACGAATACGTATGATTGCAACGGCGACCCCCGACGCACTGGGTGTACCCTTGCTCAGAGTCATCATTCGTTATTTTGCGGCAATGATCGGATTACTACCGATGATTTGTATTCTGGCCTATCTATATTTCGTTGGTGATGTCGAGCTCATCGCCTCAGCACGATTCCTAACTTTCTACACGGTCGCTATGATCCTGGCGATCGTTTGGGTAGTGATCAACCTTATTAAAATCGTCCGCGAAAGTGATCCCCTCTACGACTTAATTGCTGGGACCTCTATCGTTCGAGTTTGACACCTTGCGCTGCCTTGAGATAGAACGAAACAGCGGCTAGGGCGGAAAAGCGTAGCGCATTCCGCCAAACCGGAGCCGCGTCGAGATCGGCGGATTACGCTTCGCTCATCCGCCCTACGCTTGCTGACGCGAGAGCTTACGAAGTGTTTGACGCACAGTTCCCTCAAAGGGATCAAACACGGTCCCACCCACGGGGTGGAAAAGCGCGGCGCATTCCGCCATCTTGCCGCCGGCGAGGTTGGCGGATTACGGTTCGCTCATCCACCCTACGCTTGCTACACCTGATGAATGTCTCATATATCGGGTCGAAGTGGAATTTCGGAGGCACGCACTTTCGCTACAAACTCAGGCTTTCTGAGCGTCTCTAACATTCGTCGGATACTTCGTTTCGCCAATTCTGACGATAAACTCGGGCCCAAAATTATCGAATGTACGATATCAATGAATTTCCAATCTCCGCCAGAACCAAATGGGGCAAATTTTTAAGATTAGCTTAGGTTCCATGCCGCGCGGTCCCACCACATAATGGAATTGCCGTAGCGCTTTGAATTCTTCGTTCGTGTCGCGCTCTGGTATATATATCATTCGCCATTCTTGTTCTTCCGAAAAGCCGTCGTGCTTCGATTTCAGAGCGTAGAACTTTATCGTTTCAAATAGATGAGATGCAGCTATATAAAGTTTCTCATCGGGTATGTTATGCGCCTTCAAAATTTGGCACCATAGGGACATTCTGTTTTTTAACCATTCGACCCGTCCATTTTCGGTATCATAAATTACTCTCGTCAATATAAGTGGCGAATTCGGATTTTCTCCCGTGATGAAATCCGTGTTGAACACCAAAGCCGCGCCGTTTCCGCGGCGTCCATAGCCGCGCCACATCGACAAAAGACCATTAGTATTTTTTGCATCGTGCAATGATAGACAGAACACATATGTATCGAACGCATGTACCTGATCAAACTGAGCATAATATCTTATGAAAAAATCACGAAGAGAGATCTCCCCGCTTTTTTGATCCACAGGCATCGTCTACTATGGCCTCGCTTTCAAAGAATAACTTAATCCCTTGGTTAATACCGAAGCGAACCTCTTGCAAATCGTTCATAAATAACGGGTTGGACAACCATATTTCGTCGCTTTGCATTACCTTCTCTAAAGTCTCTATCGAGGTATAATGCGCAAGAAGGGGGCGATTTGTTATAGCGAACTCAAGAGCGTTTAAGTCAATCGTAAGAGAAGAAAACAGTTCTGAGAGTTGTGTGTCGTCCATATTCTAGGCTCTGTTGATAGTGTCCGGAATAGTGGCCAGCGATGAGCGGTCAGCATAGACTTCGCTGCGCTCAACCCATCCTACAATCCGATTTTTCACGAACACCCGCTCGTTGCGCCGCAGGTGTCGCATTTTAGGCAGGTGCCGTTGCGGACGAGGGTGAAGTTGCCGCATTCGCCGCAGCTGTCGCCTTCGTAGCCTTTCATGCGGGCTTCGTGGATTTGCGAGGTGCGCGAGGCGGCGGTCGACTCGACCGTGACGGTCGCGGCGACGGCGAGCGCGCCGGCGAAGAGGGGCATGTCGTCTGTCGGCCCGTGGGGAAGGCGCGGCGCTGGTGTCCAGGCGGGCAGTTGCGGCGGCCGGCGTGTCGCCGGCGTGGGGTGCGCCGCCTTGCACGAGCGTCAGGCGGTTGCGGATGAAGCCCTGGCTGGCGACGCGCTGCATCAGTTCGGCGACCTCGGCGCCGGAGGTCGTCAGCGGATCGCGCAAATTCGGGTCGGGCGTCGGCGGGATCGACGCGGGTCGTTTCGGCGGCGCCCTTGCCGACCGTGTCGGGCATCAGATCGGCCGGCTCGACATGCGCGAGGTCGGTGCGGCCGAGATAAGAGATCGCCAGTTCGCGGAAGATGTAGTCGATGATCGAGGTCGACATCTTGATCGTGTCGTTGCCCTCGACGATGCCGGACGGCTCGAACCGCGTGAAGGTGAACGCCTCGACGTATTCCTCCAACGGCACGCCGTATTGCAGCCCAAGCGAGATCGCGATGGCGAAATTGTTCATCAGCGAGCGGAAGGCCGAACCTTCCTTGTGCATGTCGATAAAGACCTCGGCGAGCCTTCCGTCGTCGTATTCGCCGGTGCGCAGATAGACCTTGTGGCCGCCGACCGCGGCTTTTTGCGTGTAGCCGCCGGCGGCGGTTCGGCAGACGCTCGCGCTCGGCGCGCACGATGACGCGCTCGATACGCTCGACGATCCGTTCGACGATTTTTTCGGTGACGACCGGGGCGCGTTGAGCCGGGGTCATCTCGTAGAGATCGGCGGCCTCGTCCTCGGCATCGTCGTCGTCGTCCTCGAACAGGGTCGAGGCGAGCGGCTGCGACAGTTTCGAGCCGTCGCGGTACAGCGCCACCGCCTTCAGCCCGAGCCGCCACGACAGCCGGTAGGCCTCCTTGCAATCCTCGATCGTCGCGGCGTTCGGCATGTTGATCGTCTTCGAGATCGCGCCGGTGATGAACGGCTGCGCCGCCGCCATCATGCGGATGTGGCCCTCGGCCGAAATCGCGCGCGTGCCGGTCCGGCCGCACGGGCTGGCGCAGTCGAACACCGGCAGGTGCTCGGGGCGAAGGTGCGGCGCGCCCTCCAGGGTCATCGCGCCGCAGCAGAAGGCGTTGGCGGCGTCGATCTCGGCGCGCGAGAAGCCGAGCGACGGATAGCAGGTCGAAGCCGGGATCGGCGAGGCGGTCGGCCGCGATGCCGAGTTTTTCGGTCAGGAACGCTTCTCCGAGCGTCCATTTGTTGAACGCGAACTTGATGTCGAAGGCCGCGGCGAGCCCGGCTTCGATCGCGGCGAGAGCGGCGGCGTCGAAGCCCTTGGCGGCGAGCGTCTCGTGGTTGACCCCCGGGGCGCCCTTCAGCGTGCCGCGGCCGAGGGCGTAGCGCTCGATATCGGCGATCGCGTCGGCGCCGTAGCCGAGCGCGCGCAAGGCCCGCGGCACGAGGCGGTTCATGATCTTGAAATAGCCGCCGCCGGCCAGCTTCTTGAACTTGACCAGCGCGAAATCGGGTTCGATGCCGGTCGTGTCGCAATCCATCACGAGGCCGATCGTGCCGGTCGGCGCGATCACCGAGACCTGCGCGTTGCGGAAGCCGTGCTGTTCGCCGAGCGAGAGCGCCGCATCCCATGCCGTGCCGGCGGCTTCGGCGAGCGGCCGGTCGCGGGCAGGCGGCGCGGTCGAGCGGCACCGGGGCGATCGCCAGCGCATCGTAGCCGTCGGCATGACCGTGCGCGGCGCGGCGGTGGTTGCGGATGACGCGCAGCATCGCATCGCGGTTTTTCTCGAAGCCGGGGAACGGGCCGAGTTCGCCGGCCATCTCGGCCGAAGTCGCGTAGCTCGTGCCGGTCAACAGCGCGGTGATCGCGGCGGCGATCGCGCGGCCGCTGTCGCTGTCATAGGGGATGCCCGAGGCCATCAAGAGGCCGCCGAGATTGGCGTAGCCGAGCCCCAGCGTGCGGTAGGCGTAGCTGAGCCGCGCGATCTCGCGCGACGGGAACTGCGCCATCATGACCGAGATTTCGAGGACGATCGTCCACAGGCGGACGGCGTGGCGGAAATCCTCGACCGCGAAGCTGCTTCCCTCTGGGCCGTCCTCGTTGAGGAAGGCGAGCAGGTTCAGCGAGGCGAGATTGCACGCCGTGTCGTCGAGGAACATGTACTCGGAGCACGGGTTCGAGGCGTTGATGCGGCCGCTCGCCGGGCAGGTGTGCCAGTCGTTGATCGTCGTGTCGAATTGCAGACCGGGATCGGCCGAGGCCCAGGCGGCGTGCGCGATCTTGTCCCACAGCGCGCGCGCCGGCATGGTTTTGGTGACGGCGCCGTCGGTGCGGCGGGTCAGCTGCCAGTCGGCGCCGGTCTCGACCCGGTCGAGAAAATCGTTGGTGACGCGCACCGTGTTGTTCGCGTTCTGCCCGGCGACGGTGACGTAGGCTTCCGATTCCCAATCCGTGTCGTAGACCTTGAAGTCGATCTGCGTCTGCCCTTGCCGGGCCAGCTGAATGACCCGCCTGATGTAGTTCTCCGGGATCATCGCCCGCCGCGCCGCGCGGATTTCGCGTTTCAGGGCGGGGTTTTGCGCCGGATCGAACGGTCCGCCGTGCTCGACTGGCAGGCCGCGCATGATCCGGTTCAGGTGGCGCGCAGCCAGTTTCGAGCCGGCGACCAGCGCGGCGACCTTCTGCTCCTCGACGACCTTCCAGTCGATATATTGCTCGATATCGGGATGGTCGGCGTCGACGATGACCATCTTCGCGGCGCGCCGCGTCGTGCCGCCCGATTTGATCGCGCCGGCGGCGCGGTCGCCGATCCTGAGGAAACTCATCAGCCCCGACGAGCGGCCGCCGCCCGACAGTTTCTCGCCGTCGGCGCGCAGCTTCGAGAAATTGGAGCCGGTGCCGGAGCCGTATTTGAACAGCCGCGCCTCGCGCACCCAGAGGTCCATGATGCCGCCCTCGTTGACGAGGTCGTCGGCGACCGACTGGATGAAGCAGGCGTGCGGCTGCGGGTGCTCGTAGGCGCTGTCGGAGGCGCGCACCTTGCCGGTGCGGTGATCGACGTAATAGTGGCCCTGCGCCGGCCCGTCGATGCCGTAGGCCCAATAGAGGCCGGTGTTGAACCATTGCGGCGAGTTCGGCGCCCCCATCTGCCGCGCGAGCATGACGCGGAGCTCGTCGTAGAAGGCGAGGGCGTCCGATTCGGCGTCGAAATAGCCGCCCTTCCAGCCCCAATAGGTCCAGGTGCCGGCGAGCCGGTCGAAGCATTGCTTGGCGCTGGTCTCGCCGCCGCTGCGCTCGGGCTTGGGCAGCGCCGCGAGCGCGTCCGTGTCGGCCCGGCGGCGCCACAGCCAGGGCGGCACGCCGTCCTCCTCGACCGCGGCGAGACGCGCCGGCACGCCGGCCTTGCGCAGGTATTTCTGCGCCAGGATGTCGCAGGCGACCTGGCTCCACTCGGCCGGCACCTCGACGTTCTCGGCCGCGAAGACGACCGAGCCGTCGGGGTTGCGGATCTCGCTCGCGACGGAGCGGAAGGCGACGGTCTCGTAGGGGTCCCGGCCCTTCCGTGGTGAACCGGCGCGCAATCTGCATACCCACTCCCCTCGCGACTACCTTCTGCCACACCCGCCTAGATGTGGCGGTGCCGAGCGTTGATGACCAAAATTTAGCGCTGCGCTCTAGACCTGTCCACAATATATAGTGCCACGGCTGTCTTTGGGCCCAATTAGTGGATTTTGCGCAACAGGCGCCCTTTACGGCGCATCGGCCGGCGGTGCGATAAACCGCGGCCTTACGCGAGGGAGATATGGGCGCGACGCTCGGAACATGGCTGCTGACTTGGCTGCGCGGCGCGCCTGTCGGCACCGACGAATACGGCAACCGCTATTACCGGCTGAAGGGCGACAAGCCGCGGCGGCTCGGCGGCGGCCGGTTCAGCCGCGAGCGGCGCTGGGTCATCTACAAGGGCGAGGCCGAAGGATCGAAGGTGCCGCCGGAATGGCACGCCTGGCTGCACCATATGGTATGACGAGGTGCCGATGCCGCGACACGCGGTATCCGTGGGAGAAGCCGCACCAGCCGAACCTGACCGGGACGCCGCTGGCGTACCACCCGCCCGGCTCGGTGCTGCGCGGCGGCCATCGCAGCCCGGCGACCGGCGACTACCAGCCCTGGACGCCGGAATAGAAGGTTACTGCCGGGTGCTGATCGGACGCGGGAAAAAATTGCGACACGGCCGCGCACCTGATCGGGAGCTTCAGCAGTAAGCACCGACCACCTCTCTCGGCCGAGTCAATTCATGCTTGATCGCAACCGGGCTCAAGAGGAACCAGGACCGCAGGCGCTCTCGCAACTGACGCGGACCCATCACCTCGATCTTACCCGAGCGCACCCCGGCATCCCACGCCAGCTTGCCGAACCAGACGGCGATCATAGTGCGTAAATCGGTCGTCACATAAAGGTCCACCGGGAACCCGGGATCGAACGGACAGAGATCGACTGCGCCCCGTTCGTTCACCAGCCACCATAGCCTTTTGCCCTCCGGTGCATCGGTGAAATCGAAGTGGACCGTGGTGCGACTCCCTGGAAATACGCCAGGATCAACGCGGCGTTTGATGTTCCATACCAGCACGGTAACATCGAGATCGTCCTCCTCCAGAGGATCCTGAGCATATTGCAACCCCCATTCGCCGAACTGATGGATTAACGGTCCCAGCGCTTTACCCGCGTCGGTGAGATGCCATTCGCGCGCGCGCCCGCCATTGTCACGGCGCTCCACGATCCCGACTCGCTCCAGTTCCTTCAGACGCGTTGAGAGCAAGGTTTGGGACATCAGCGGCACGCCCCGGCGTATATCGTTGAACCGTGTGCTGCCGGCGAGCAGTTCGTGAATTATTAGCGGCATCCACCGTTCGGCAATGATCTCCGCGGCCTTAGCAATAGGACAGAACTGTCGATAGTGCATCATGGCTTGATCTCCCGGTGCATCGCAGGGCTGATCATATGCCCATTCAAACCTCGGCGACGCTCCAGATTCTGGACTAGTTGCGCTCGTCGAAGTCTGGAACCCTGCGCCTGCAAACTGCAAGGACCGGGCCTCCGCGCGAGCGCAAGCGGCGGTCGGCGATGGCGGCGCATGCGAGCAATGACAATGGAATCTAAAGGGGAGGCGAGTCATGAAGGCAAAACGACTTCTCGTGGTCTCGGTCCGTACTGTGTCTCGGGACGATCGCGGCGCGGGCGGATGTGGTGACCGACTGGAACGACAAGGCGGTGGCTTTTGCCGTCAGCCGCAACATGGGACCGCCGCCGGCCGAGCGGATCATGGCCATGACCCACCTGGCCATGTTCGATGCGGTCAACTCGATCGAGCGCAAGTACCGTCCCTATCTTGTGCAGCTTACGGTGACGCCAACCGCCTCGAAAGAGGCCGCCGCCGCGGCAGCGGCGGGAACCGTACTCGCCAGTGTCGATCCGCGCGGTCCGGCCGAGATGAAAGCCGCGCTGAAGCCTATCTCGCCTCCATCCCTGACAGCGCGGACAAGGACGAGGGCGTAAAGCTCGGCGAAGCGGTCGCGGCCAAGATCCTGGAGGCCCGTGCGAACGACGGTGCAAAGGCACCGGACACCTACCGGCCACGGACCACGCCGGGCGTCTATGTCCCGACCGCTCCCGTCGCGGTGCCGCAGTGGTCCGGCGTCAAGCCTTTCGCCCTGACCAGCGCGTCGCAGTTCCGGCCGGCGCCGCCGATCGCGCTCGACAGCGAGGAATGGGCCGCCGACTACAACGAGATCAAGGATCTTGGCGGCCGCAACAGCACGAAGCGCTCCGCACGGCAGACCGAGGACGCACGTTTCTGGCTGGCGATCGACGGCAAAATCTATTACCCGGTCATCACCGCGATCGTCGCGGCCAAGAAGCCGAGCGTCATCGATAGCGCTCGCCTGTTCGCGCTCGCCGCGGCCGCGCGGGCCGACGCGCTGATTGCCGTGTTCGACGCCAAGTATCAGTACGAGTTCTGGCGGCCGGTCACCGCCATTCGCAACGGCGATCTCGACGGCAATGCGGCCACCGAACGCGACGCCGCCTGGCAGCCGGTCGGCCCGACGCCGATGCATCCGGAATATCCGTGTGCACATTGCATCTCCAGCGCCAGCCTCGCCGGCGTGGTGCAGACAGTCTTCGGTACGGCGGAGATGCCGGAGGTTTCGATCGAGAGCCCGACATTGCCGGGTGTCGTCCACCGCTGGACCGACGTGCGCGCCTTCACCGACGAGTGTCTCGCAAGCGCGCATTCTGGCTGGGTTCCACTACCGCTTCTCGGTGACAGGTCGGCCAGGACATGGGCTACAAGATCGGCGAATACGTGGTGACGAACTTCATGCAGCCTGTCGCCGTCAAGGCGGAGGCTCGCTGAAGCAAAGGGCGGCCGGGCCTGCGCCAAGCGGGCCCGGCTGACGTCTAGGGCATACGGAACGGTCAGCGAAAACGCTACTGCGATAAAAGCTCCGGCTATCTACCCGACCAGCACGGCTTTCCCGATCACCTTGCGGTCGATCACGGTCTGGATTGCGTCGGCGGCTTGTTCCAGCGGGAAGCGGTGCGAGATGCGGGGGCGGAGTTTTCCTTGGGAGGCGAGCTCGACCAGTTTGCGCATGTTGTCGCGGCCGATCTCGGGCTGGTTTTCGGTGACGCCGCCGAGGCGGACGCCGATCACTTCGAGGCCCTTGATCAACAGGTAATTGGTGCGCGGGGTCGAGGGGCCGCCGCCGAGAAAGCCGAGCACCAGGATGCGGCCGCCCCAGCGCAGGCAGCGCAGCGACTCGTCGAAGACGCCGGCGCCGATCGGGTCGTAGACGATATCGACCCCGTCGCGCGAACCGGTCAGCTCCTTGACCTTGTCGCGGAACCCGCCGCGATAGTCGATCGCGAAATCGGCGCCCTCCTCGAGGCAGGCGGCGCGCTTTTCGTCGGTGCTGGCGGTCGCGATCACGGTCGCGCCGAACAGTTTTGCCACTTGGATCGCGGCGATGCCGATGCCGCCGGCGGCGCCGTGGATCAGCACCCAGTCGCCCGCCTGCAATCGGCCGCGCTGCAACAGCGCGTGATAGGCGGTGTGATGCGCGCCGCGGAACACGGCGGCCTCCTCGATGCCCATGCCGTCCGGCACCGGGTCGCAATCCTCGGCGCGGGAATTGCCGAACTGCGCGAAGGCGCCGAGCCGGTGGCGGCTCATGACGCGGTCGCCGAGCTTGAAGCGGGTAACGCCGTCGCCGACCGCGACGATCTCGCCGGCCCCCTCGTTGCCGGGGACGAACGGCGGCTCCGGGCGGAACTGATACTTTCCGGCGAGCATCAGGACATCGACGTATTGCACGCCGCGCGCCTGGATGCGCACCTGCACCTCGCCCGGTCCGGGCGAAGCCGGATCAGGCAACTCGCGCGACAGCCAGCACCTCGGGACCGCCGAATGCCTCGCAAACAACCGCTCTCATGCGCTATGCCCTCTATGGGCCCTCGCTGTCCAGGGGCGATGTCGGATAGGACGATGCTATCGCCCTGATACGGCGCGGCGCAATGCGGCGGGGTTGTCCGAGCGGAGGGGCAGATCGGAGGATGGCGCGGCGGGACGGACCGCCGCCTCGAAGGAAGGAGAGATGAACGCAGCCGACATCATGGCGCAGCCGGTCGTCAGCGTGACGCCTGAGACGAACGTCGCCGAAGCGGCGCGGCTGATGCTGGACCATCGGATCAGCGGGCTGCCGGTGCTGGACCGCAGCGGCGCGCTCGTCGGCATCATCGGCGAGGGCGACCTGCTGCATCGCGCCGAAACCGGCACAACGCGGCGTCGGCCGCGCTGGCTGGAATTTTTTTCCGCGCCGGGCCGGCTGGCGAAGGATTACGCCGAGGCGCATGCCAGTAAGGTCGCCGATGTGATGACCAGGACGGTCGTTACGATCGGGCCGGATGCGCCGCTCCACGAGATCGTGCGTGTCATGGAACGGCGGCGGGTCAAGCGGCTGCCGGTGGTCGAGGCAGGGCGCGTCGTCGGCATCGTGACCCGCGCCGATCTGGTCCGCGCCTTTGTCAACAGCCTGCCGCCGCGGCGCGCCGCACTCGTGCCGGATGCGGAGATCCGCGACCGCATCAAGGAAGAGATCGCGAAGCAGCCCTGGGCGCGGCGCGCCAGCATCGAGGTGCATGTCGTGCGCGGCGAAGTTGAGCTGCGCGGCACCGTTACCGAGGAGCGGGCGCGCGCCGCCTTGCAGGTCATCGCCGAAAACGTCGCCGGGGTCAGGCGCGTGAGGCACCGCTTCGTGTGGAACGAAGGACCATCGCATCCAGCGCATCGCGCGAGCGGGCGACCGCCGGCAGTGGCTCGTAATTCACTGCGACCAGCTCGGCCGCGTCCATCGCCTGCGCCGGCGTGTCGGCGACGACCAATGCGATCGGCTCGCCGACATAGCGGGCGGCATCCAGCGCCAGAACCGGATGCGGCGCGAGAAAGAACGGCGATCCGTCGCGGCTTTTGAGCGGCACTTCGTGCGGATTGGTCGGCACCGGGCTGTGCGGGATCGGCCCAATCCCGTCTTCCGCGGCGTCGGCGCCGGTCAATACCGCGAGCACCCCCGGCGCCGCGAGCGCTGCCGCCGCGTCGATGCCGATGATCCGCGCATGCGCGTGCGGCGAGCGCAGAATGTATGCGCAAGCCTGGTCCGGCAGGCTGAAATCGTCGGCATAGCGCCCGCTGCCGGTCAGCAGCCGCGATCCTCGCGGCGCGGCACCGACTTCCCGATCCCCTGCGGCGCAAGCGCCTCGCGCAACTCCAGAAAGGACATCGACCGACCCCTCCTCGCACTCTCTTGCGCGGCTTCCCGAGCAATACGGCGGTGTCAGCCGCTTCCTACGGCCGGATGACCGGGCCGGCTGCGTCAGGGATTGATGGGGCCTGTTCCTTCCAGTCCCGCGACCATTTGGTGAGGGGCCGCGGCACTTCCGTGCCGTCGACCAGGATCGCGTCGACCTGCTCGTTGAAGAAGCACAGCAGGCCCTTGATCTTCGGGCATTCGGGGATCGGCTGCGGGTAGCTCCACACGATGTCGGGGTAGAGCTGGTCGCCAATCCGCGCCGACCAGTAGCGCGCCCGGCCTTTGTAAGGGCAGGCAGTGGTCGTGTCGCTCGGCACCAGGAGGTCCATCCGCACATCCTCGGGCGGGATGTAGTAGCGGGTCGGCAACCGCGTCTCGAACAGGAAGCGGGCACGGTTCGTCTCCGCGATCGTCTCGCCGCCGAGAATGACCTTGACCGGCCGCGAGGAGGCGACGGACGTCGACCCGTTTATAAGGGTCGCGGGGGTGCACGAAGATCTCCTCGTCCTCCTCGTACCAGTGATCGACACGGTCCCAGTAGAACGCGACGAAATCCCGGATCGCCGCGACCTCGTCGTAAGGATCGGGATAGCCCCACACGGCATTCTCGGAGGTCCGGTCGCCAACCCGGATCGTCCAATATGACGCCTTTCCTTTGTACGGGCAGAAGGTCTGGTGTGCGGTCGGGGCCAGAAGCTCCATGCGCACATCCTCCCGCGGAAAGTAATAGACCGGCACATGCCCCGTCTCGAACAGCAGATGAGCGTTGGTGCTGTCGGCGATCGTCGCGCCGTTGAAGGTGACGCGCACCCGGCGCGGCGACGGCTCGAACAGGATCTTGTAGTCCGGATTGTTCTTGAAGCCAGATTCGCGTCCTTCGATCAACTTGGCCATCCTGCCCACTCGCCTTTGGCTGCCGGCAGCTCGCTTGGAGGTGAGCGACGGAGGCGCTACTGTACCGCGCAGCTGGCAAGAGGAGGAGTCACCCCGATAGCGCTCGTCGAGTATGGTCGTCCGTCGGGGGCTTTAACGCCGTCGGTCTGAAAGGCGATAATTCTGCTCTCCGAGCCCAAGCAAATTTGAAGTCGCATCGTGGTGCGGCGAAGTTGCGGAATGGGCGCTACCCGTCGGTTCTGAGGCCGTCGCCTTAGGGGCCGTTATCGACCGCATTTCCCCCGCTCACGCCTCGAACAGTGGTGGCGTACCGAGCCGGTCGGCGGCGGTGCCGAGCACGCGCTCCGCGGCAAGGGCGATTGTCAGCAGCCGCTCCTCCGCAGCGGCCGGCGCGATAAGCTGCAACCCGACCGGCATGCCGCCGCGGTCGCGTCCGACCGGCATCGTAATCGCGCACAGCCCGAGATAATTGACCGCGACGGTGTTGCGGACGATGCGCCTGTTGATCCGCAGATGGCTCTCGGTGTCCTCGATCTCCGACATCAGCGGCGGGGTCAGGCACAAGGTCGGTGAGGCGATCACGTCGACGGCATCGAGGCGCGGCGCCGCGCTCCGCGCCAACCCGCGCAGCCGCGCGACGCGGGCCAGGTAATCTCTTGCGCTCAGGGCCTCGACGCTGTGCACCGCCGGCGCGATGACCGGGTCGAGCTGACCGAGCCAGTCCGGCAGCTCCCGATCAAGAAAGCTGCGCAGCTCGATCGCGCTGAGACCGCCTTCGAGAAAGACGGCGTAGGCGGCTTCCGCCTCCGGCATCGTGAAATCGCGCGCGACGGCGCCGGCGCTCACCAGCGCGTTCACCGCTTCCTCGGCCGTTTCGGCGATCCCCGGATCGCAGTCGCGCCACAGAGACGGATCGCCGATCCCGATACGAACCCCGGCGAGGTCGCGCCCGTTTGCCCGCGCGATGAAGCCGGCCGGATCGATACCCGCGGGATCGAGCGCCGCAAAGCCGTAGGCCACGTCCGAGACGCTGCGCGCCAGCAGGCCGGGCGTGTCGAATGTGAAGGAGAGCGGCACCACGCCTGCGGCGGACCAGCGCCCGAGCGTCACCTTCAAGCCGACGGTGCCGGTCATCGATGCGGGGATCCGCACCGAACCCGCCGTGTCGCTGCCGAGAGCGAGAGCCGCCGAGCCTTCCAGCAGACTGACGCCTGCGCCGCTCGACGAACCGCCCACCGAGCGATGCACGGTCGCGTCCCAGGGATTGTAGGGCGCACCCCAATGGCTGTTGTGGCCGGTGCCGCCGAAGGCGAACTCGACCATGTGGGTCTTGCCCATGATGACCCCGAACTGACGACGCAGGCTCGCGACCAATGGCCCATCGCGTTCCCAAGGATCAGCCGGCAGCCGACGGCTAGACCCGGCGAAGCAGGGGTATCCGGTGGCGGCGAACAAATCCTTGATCGACACCGGCAGCCCCTGCAGGGGACCAACCGCCACCCCGGCGGTAAAGGCGGCATCGGCCGCTTGCGCGACAGCGCGGGCCTGCTCCGGCGCCCAACGCGAGTAGGCGTGCAACCGTTCGCCGAAGCGCTCGTGTCGGGCGATCGCCGCCTCGACTACTTCCCGAGCGGTCACCCGCTTCTCGCGCAAGTCCCGCGCAATCTCGATCAGCGGACGGAACATCGGATCGTCCAGCATGACCCCTCCTCCGCCTTATCCTCCGGCTCGCGTCTTGCGTTCGGCGGTCCAGGATTTGACCTGGTCGTAGTAGTTGGCGAGGTAGTATTCGGCGATATCGTCGGCGGTGGTGGCCCAGACGCCATCGTGTCCGAGGATGTAGCCCAGCGCCTCGTCGAGGTGCTTGGCCGCGTTCGGCCGGCCGATATTGTGCGGGTGTAATGACAGGCACATGACCCGGCCGTTCTCGGCGCCCTCGCGATAAAGCGTGTCGAACTGGTCCCGGATGATCTGCTGGAAGTAGTCCGCCTCGCGGTTCCAGGCGAGCATTCCGGCATCGTTGGTCTGGCCGGTATAGGGCACATAGATGAATTTCTGGCCGCCCCGGACATTGATCGGCCAGGGCTGGTCGTCGATGATCCACGAGGTGTGATACAGGCAGCCCGCCTCGGCCATCAGATCGTCGGTCCGCACGGTATAACCGGCGTCGCCGCCGAGCCGCCCCTTCAGGCGCTTGCCGGTCATCTCCTGGAGGTGCGCGATGAAGTCCTGCCAGTAGGCGCGCTCCTGTTCCTCGGTCAGATCGTAGATCGGCCGGCTGTTGTAGAGGCCATGCGCCATGTAGTCCCAATCGGCGGCGACCATCGCGTCCTTGATCTCGGGGAAATGATCGAGGATTTCGAGATTGAGGCAGCAGCAGGCGCGCAGCTTGTGTTTGTTCAGCACATCGAGCATGCGCCAGAACCCGACCCGGTTGCCGTAATCCATCCGCGAATAGAGCGGATATCGGGCTGGGCTGGGCGGTTCTCCGGCAGGTATTCGAAGAACTCCATGTTCGGCGCGACCCAGAACGCAACGCGAGCGTTATCAGGCCATCGGATGATCGGGCGGTCGTTGATCGGGGCGTAATCGAAGCGCCCGGGCGCGAGTGTCATGGATCGTCTCCGTTTGCCTGCGAAGGATCTGAACTCGTCTGTCAAAACGGCGTGCTAGTTAGCGTTCAAGAAGCGCCTTTAGACCTCGCAATCTCTCTTTGTAAGAGGTGTAATAGTTACAGAATGGATGCGATCTTGTCGATCCGCCGATCCAGGCATCGAGCTTCCAGCCTGCCTCAATAAGCTCCGACGCCGCGAAGACGAATTCTAATGTGCCCACAAAGAAGGGCACCGTTTCAAAGAAATTCTTGCGGTAATCAATTTTGGCCGGGCTCCCATGGACGTAATGGTTGCGGCAATTAATTGATTCGTCGAGAACTAGTGGCAAGTCAGGGAAGAAGTTAGGAAGATTTGCTGGTATGGCTGCCAGAACGATCTGGCCGCGGTGACGCACTTTGTGTTTCAGGTTCGCTTTGCCTAGGCGACCTAACGCATCCAATATGCTATCACGATCGGACGACCTTGGAAGCGCTTTGAAAACTCGCCTCGCCTCGGTCTTCGCTTCCTTGAGGTTCTTGGGCAGGTCTACGTCCCTGGGAACAGCGGTCGCCGGTAGGATATCGAACATGTTAGCAGCGCTAACAAGACGCCGCTCATCGTATATATTGCCGTTCGAGAACCCTGCAGAAAACTGCAGGCGAGCATCGCCTCGGTCATGATATCCGGCAAGCCAGCGCTCCAAAACCCCTGCAAATTCGGCCGGTCGGATGCCTCCATTCAACAGGACATCCATGGGGTGAGGCCGCCGCTCGCTCACTTTTGGTGCTCGGTTTGGTGGTGAAACCCAGTATACTTCCAGCCGCCGCCCGTCCAAGTTCGAGGGCAGGTCCAATTCCAGCTCTATATGCAATAAGTTCTGGCGACGTCCTGCGATGAGTTCCAGGAACAGCAGAACGGGCTCAAGACTCTCTATTGCCTGTTTGAAGTTCGCCACCGGATCGAATTCGAGATGCGTTACCACTGTATTACTGATGCTCACGCCGGCTGGACTGCCCGTTCCATGGTGCAAGCGATCACCCGCGCCTATACGACCAAACGGAGCGGGCGCTGAGAACAGTCGGCCCCGGCCCTTATAGTGAGCTATTATTGGTCGATCACCGGGCTCGATTCGGCGTCCTAACTCGGCGTGCAACGTTTCTAATATCCCAGTGATGTGCTCTTTTGGCGCCAAATCGATGCCGAATGCGTCAAAATCATCATAGATGCTCGCAAAGTCATCGATCACGAAGCTAAGCCGACTAATTCCAGTATCAGGCGAAAGGGGGCGCGCGCCGACTGTGGCATAATGCGGATAAAAATGGACTTGATGGGCTTGCCGGCCGTGCCCTCCGTAGGAGTGTTCACCCCGGCTGATGCAGCGCAGGAACGAAACGCATCCAGGAGTTGGCAGCTCGGCATGCAGTGTCCCGCAATCCAAGTGGTGCAGGCGAGCCTCGTGCGTATAAAGGATTAGGTGCGTCCGGTCCTCATCAAGCAGGAACTCCCCGCCGACGGTCTCGCCGTATGGGAGGGTAAATGTGGCAAACTGCTTAGTCCCTTGAATTTGGGCGAGGAACATGGATGCCAGCCTAGCCAGATTGCGTCCTAAACCATTCGATGATCTCTCTGCCGGTGGCCGTCCACACCCCCTGATGGGCGCAGATGTGGCCGAGGACCTCGTCGAGGTGCCGGATGCGCCAGGGCTGGCCCATGATCCAGGGATGCAGGTGCAATACCATCACCCGCCCGGTGGCGGCGCCGTCGGCATAGAGCCCGTCGAACCACTCGCGCCACAGCAGATTGACTTCGTTGATCGTCCGCCTGCCGTGCAGATGGATGTAGTTGTCGTCGAGATAGGTGTTGACGCCGAGCGAATAGAGTTCGCCGGTCCTTGGGGTCATCCGGTAGGGCTGCTCGTCGTTGCCCCAATCGCAGACATAGCGGATGCCCGCGGCGGCGAGCAGGTTCGGGGTGTTCGGGGTCTCCTGGAAATCGGGACCGGACCAGCCGACCGGGCGCGTGGCGGTCGCGTGCTCAACCGCGTCGATCGAGGCGCTGATGTAGTCGCGCTCCTCGTCCTCGGACATGCCGGTATGGATGATGCGCCGGCGCGACAGCCCGTGCGCGATGAACTCGGCGGCGCGCTTCCTGCCTTCCGCGACGAGGGTCGGATAATGCTCAGCCACCGCCTTGTCGAGCGCCAGGGTCGGGGTGATGCCGTATCTGTCGAGCACGGCGAGGATGCGGAAAATCCCGACCCGGTTGCCGTATTCGTGGTTGCCCCAGCCGCCGATGTCCGGGAATTGCGGCTGGTTGCCGGTCCACAGCCCCTCGGGACCGCCCATCGGACTGACGGGCAGCGGCGTGCCCGGCGGCATCTCCCAATCCCAATGCTCCAGATTGACGATGACCGCCAGCGCGACCCTTGCATCGTCCGGCCAGCGCAAGACCGGGCGGGTGACGATCGGCGACCAGGGATAAAAATCCTGGTCCATGCCATAGGCGCGCTTTGCGGGCATCGCTGGCTCCGGCTGCTCCGTGCGACCCAACTATGACACAGGGTGATCGGTAGTGGTGATCGATCCTGGGGCGTCTCTCATCGCCTCACGGCATCGCCGCTTCCGACATTCGCAAGAAGTTTGACGTTTTCCATGCCTGGCGGCCAAGCCTGGCCGAGCCGATGCGCGGTTCAACCCTGTGCGACTGGCGTACGACGGTGGTCCGCGGCAATGCCGCCGTCAGGACTGCCGCAGCCGCGTTCAGTCCGGGGGTGGGGACCGCGCATTGCGGCCAGACTCGGCGAACGGGGTTGGCGGGCTGACAAGCGGGGGGCTTCTGCGCCAATCTCTGCCGGTTGCTCAGACGGCCACTAGGCCCCGCTTGCCGGCGCCGCCGATCTGCGCTTCGGGCTCCCTGTTGAGCTGAGTATTCTCCGATTTCAGCCCGAGTAGACCGTCATGAAGAAGATCCTTTCGCACGCGAACCTGATCGACTGCGTCGTGCCCGAGGTACGGCCGGATACCGCGGTGCTGATCGAAGATGGCCGCATCCGCGGCACCCTGCCAAACGGAGAGGTGGGCAGCGCCGGCGATGCGCGGGTGATCGATCTCAAAGGCGGCTACCTGATGCCCGGCCTCTGGGACGTGCATATCCATCCCGACTACCTGTCGCTTGCCGAGATGCCGCTCGCCGATCAGGTGACCCTGTTCGGCCACCGGCTCGCGGCCGCGCTTACCGAATCCGGCATTGTCGGGCTGCGCTGTGCCGGGGCGCATCATTTCATGGACGTGGCATGGAAGCGGGCCTTCAACTCCGGGCAGCATGTCGGCCCTCGGCTGTTCGCCAGCGGTCATTTTCTCACCACCACAGGCGGACACTTCCTGACCTCGGGTCATGCGCTGGAGGTTGACGGCCCCTATGGTTGGGTGAAAGCCATCCGAGAGCAGATCAAGAACGGCGTCGATCACATCAAGCTTAATCTTTCAGGCGGCATCATGGGGCCGGCTTGGGACCTCCACACCCACTCATTCCTGCTCGACGACGAGATCCGCGCTGCCTTCGAGATCTGCCGCAAGCGCGGGTTCAAGGTCATGGCGCATGCCACCAACCCGGATGCGGTGAAGAACGCGATCCGGCTCGGCGCCCATAGCGTCGAGCACGGCTGGGCCAAAACGCGTTTCGTCTGACCGCGGTCCGCCGATAGGTTATCGGATGAAGTCAGGACCGGTCGGCTACCAAACAGGAGAACGAGAGATGAGCGGGAGCGACACACATCACCCGCCCGAGTTCAAGAACGCCGACGACATGGAATGGGAAATGGGACGATTTGGCAATGTCACCAAATTCCTGTTTCACGCGCGCTCCGGAACGTCCGACGGAACCCAATGCGGGATTTCTCAAATACGCGCCGGGCGCGTCCTTTCCGCTGCACCGGCACGATTTCGCGCAGATCTGGTACATCATTGAGGGCGAATTCACGTTTGCCGGAAAGCTCTACGGCCCCGGTACGGTCGCCTATATGCCCGACCCGCATTTCGAGCATGAAATGCACACGCCAACCGGCGGGACGATCTTCTTCGTGCAATACCCCGGCCCGACAACCGGCGCGTCGCCGATCTATGACGGCCGCATGAACCTGAAAGAGGCGCCGCCGCTGGCACAGCAGGACCTGGAGCACTGATGCGCGTGAGCGACCGAGAAACCGCGGCAAGACGGCGAGGAATAGCGGATGGCATGGCAGATCGGGGTCGATGTCGGCGGCACGTTCACTGATCTGCTGGCGCTCGATCCGGAGCGTGGCACCTTCCGCGTCGCCAAGGTGCCTTCGACCCCCGAGGACCAGTCGGTCGGCTTTATCGCCGGGCTGGCCGTGCTCGAAACCGATCTCGCCGCGGTGGCCGCGCTGGTGCACGGCACCACGGTCGCCACCAATGCCGTGCTCGAGCGCAAAGGAGCGCGCTGCGGGCTGATTACCACGGCCGGGTTTCGCGACGTGCTCGAACTCGGCCGCCGCACTCGCCCGAATCCCTATGGCATGACCGGAAGCTTCGAGGCGCTGATCCCGCGCGACCTGCGGGCCGAGGTGGCCGAGCGCATCGATGCCGCCGGCCGGATCCTGACGCCGCTCGACGAAGCGGCGGTGCGGCGCGAAGTGCATCGCTTGCGCGACAGCGGTGCCGAGGCATTGGTGATCCATTTCATCCATTCGTACGCCAACCCGGGGCATGAGCGGCGCTGCGCCGAAATTGCCCGGGAAATCTGGCCCAACCGGTTCGTGACCTTGGGCAGCGACATATTGCGCGAGGTGCGTGAATTCGAACGCGGCAGCACGGCAGCGCTCAACGGCTATGTGCAGCCGATCGTGTCGCACTATCTCGGCCGACTCTCCCAGAACCTGCGCGCCGCGGGGCTGGCAACGAACTTCTCGTGATGCAGGGGAATGGCGGCATGATGGCGGCCGGCACGGCCGTCGATCTGGCCGTGCACACCGATCATGTCGGGCCCGGCCGCCGGAGCAATCGCCGCGGCGCGGATTGGCGCGCAGGCCGGCTATCCCAATCTCGTCGCCTGCGACATGGGCGGGACCAGCTTCGATGTGTCTCTGATCGCAGCCGGCGAGCCGGCGCTGAGCGCGGAGAAGGACATCGCCTATGGCGTGCCGTTGCGCGTGCCGCTGGTCGACATTCACACGATCGGAGCCGGCGGCGGCAGCATCGCGCGGATCACACGAGCCGGCCTGTTGCAGGTCGGACCGGAGAGCGCGGGCGCCCGCCCCGGGCCGATCGCCTATGGAAGAGGCGGCACTGCCGTCACCGTCACCGACGCGAACCTGCTGCTCGGGCGACTCAACCCCGATCGTCTGACCGGTGTTGCCAGCGCTGCGCCTACGGAAACGATCGCCACCGCGATAGAAGAACAGATCGGGGCGCCGCTGGGCCTGGATGCAATCGATGCCGCTGCGGCGGTCCTGGCCGTCACGACCAATCAGCTGGCGCATGCGATCCGCCTGGTGTCGGTCGAGAAAGGGCACGATCCGCGCGATTTCGCGCTGTTCGCGTTTGGTGGCGCCGGTCCGCTACATGCCGTCGAAATCGCCCGCGAACTCGGGATTCCGACCGTGCTGGTACCCCGCTTTCCCGGCATTACCTCGGGTCTCGGTTGCGTACTTGCCCCGGTGCGGCACGATTTTGTGCAAAGCATTGGGCAGCCGCTCGCCGACGCAGCGACCGCCGAAATCGATCGCCAGCTTCTCCGATCAAACCGCGGCGGGACGGCGGCTTCTCGACGAAGACGGCGTGCCGCTGGCCGAAATCGTGGTGCGCCACGAAGTCGATCTCCTGTTTCGCGGTCAGAGCCACGTGTTCCGGGTGCCGGTGACCGCGCCGGGATTTGACCCCCGCATAGTGCTTGGCGACTTCCTGGAGCGCTACAAGACGCGGTTCGATATCGAGTTGCCGGAGATGACCGCGATGCTGGTGAACCTGCGCACCACCGTGATCGGGCGGCGCGCTCCCGTCGATCTGGCGATTTTTGCCCCGGCGATCGACGAATCCGTGGCACCGCGGCCGAGCGGCGAGCGGCGGGTGCACTTCAACGGCGGCTGGTTCGACACCGCGATTTTCGAGCGGGCCTCGCTTGGGACAGGGGCGGCGCTTTCCGGTCCTGCGATTTTGGAGCAGCCCGACACGACGGTCGTCATCGACCCTGGCGCCACCGCGATCGTGGATAGTTTGGGCAATCTGGTGATTTCGGTAGGTGTGACATGACGCTCGATCCGGTGACGCTGGCAGTGATTCAGAACGGCCTCCGGCAGGTGGCCAGCGAGATGGATCTCGTTCACGAGAAGACCTCGTTCTCGCCGGTCATCTCCGAGGGATTTGACCGCTCGAACGGCATCTACGATCGCTCGACCGGTGAAGTCGTCGCCCAGGGTGAACTCGGGCTGCCGATATTTGTCGGGGTCATGCAGTTCACCACCCAGGCGGTCATCGAGCGCCGCCGCGACCTCGAATCTGGCGACGTGATCCTGGTCAACGATCCGTATCTCGGCGGCACGCACCTGATGGACGTCAAGATGGTGCGGCCGTTCTATTACCGCCGCCGATTGTGGTGCTACCTGTCGAATACCGGCCATTGGCCCGACACCGGGGGCATGGTGCCGGGCGGCTTTTCCGCGACGGCGACCGAGATCGTGCAGGAGGGGCTGCGCCTGCCGCCGGTGAAGCTCGTCCGGCGCGGCGAGATTTGCCAGGACATCATCGATATCGTGCTGAACAACATCCGGGTCGCCGAAGAGCGGATCGGCGACATTCGCGCACAACTCGGCGCGCTCCGTGTCGGCGAGAGGAGACTGACCCAATTGCTCGACCGATACGGCGTTGACACCGTCGATGCGCGATCGCCGAGCTGAAGGCCGGTTCCGAGCGGTTGATGCGTGATCACATCGACAGCATCCCGGACGGGACCTATTCTGCGACCGCGATCGTGGACAGCGACGGCATCGTCGATCGGCCGCTCGAAGTGGTGCTGGACATGACGGTTTCCGGCTCCGACATCCATTTCGACCTGTCGCGGTCGAGCCCGCCGTGCCGCGGGCCGATGAACTCGGTCTGGGCGACGACGCAATCGGCGGTCTATGTCGCGATGAAGCACATTTTCCCCGACGTGCCGATCAATGCCGGCTGTTTCGCGCCGATCCACATCGCCCCGCCCGACGGCACCTTCCTCTATGCCCGCTATCCGCGCCCCGTCGCCGGCTGCGCTGCCGAGGTCGCGCAACGCATCATGGAGGCGGTGTTCGGCGCGATGGGGCAGGCAATACCGGAGCGACTTTTTGCGGCGCCGGCCGGTACTAGCGGCAATTTCAGCCTTGGCGGCTACGATCCCGAAGAAAACCGGCATTACATCATGTACCTGTTCAGCGGCGGCGGGTACGGCGGCTGGAGGCAGACCGACGGGCTGACCAATGGCTGCTCGAGTGTCGGGATCTCGAAGACCCAGCCCGTCGAGATCCTCGAACAGCATTACCCGATCCTGTTCGACCGGTTTGCCTTGCGCGAAGGCTCAGGTGGCGCCGGGCGGCATCGCGGCGGCTTTGGGGTCGACTACCAGATCCGGCTGCTGCGCGGCGAGGCGAAAGCCTCGTTTCTGATGGATCACGGCCGCGTCGGACCGCCGGGCCTGCTCGGCGGCAGCCCTGGTGCGGTGAATGAAATTCTCGTCAGCCAGGGCGGCGCACTCGTTTCTCCGCCGCATTTTTCGAAGGGCGAGGGTTACGTGCTAGCTCCTGGAGATTGGATTGCGGTTAGACACCGGGCGGCGGCGGGTATGGGCGCGCTGCGGAGCGGGACACCGCGATGGTGGAACGCGACATTGCACGCGGATATTACACCGATGAAGGAGCCGCCAAACTCTTTGCCCGTGCCGCTGCCGCGGCAGAATAGCATTTGGTGGGCGGACTGGCAGCGGGGTGCAAGCTCGTTTGGTCCTTTCCGCCTGATTCGGACAGTGAAAACAAGCACGCCAGCGGGAGCAACACCGGAAAAACCGCCTGTTGCTTGGCCTCGTCAGCGGCATAATCGCGCCATCATCCTCCTATTATTGCGCGGAGTTGCTCGCCTGCCATGCCCGACACCCACCTCGTTGTCATCGACCCCGGTCATTTCCACGCCGCGCTTGTGCAGCAGGAGATGTATCCGGGGTTGTCGCCGCTCGTGCGGGTTCAAGCGCCCCTTGGCCCTGACCTGATCGACTACCTGAACCGCGTCGCCAGGTACAACCAGCGGCCGCAAGCAGCCACCGATTGGCGGCTCGACGTGCATGCCGGCCCCGATTTTCTCTACCGGATGCGAGACGAGCCGCCCGGCGGTGTTGCGATCTTCTCGGGCCGCAACCGCGATAAGATCGAGCGGATCATCGCGGCTCTCGAAACCGGCCTGCACGTGCTCGCCGATAAGCCCGCGATCATCGAGCCCGCGGATCTATCCCGGCTCGATGCGGCTCTTTCTTTGGCGCAGGAACGGCGGATTGGTGCTCTCCGATATGATGACCGGGCGACACAACACGCTTGTCCGGCTGTTGCAGGCCCTGCGGAGCGACCCTGAAGTGTTCGGCGACCCGGTCCCGGGCACCCAAGATGAGCCGAGTGTCTTGCTAGCTGGCATGCATTACTTGCGCAAGCTCGTCGCCGTCCTGCCGAACCCGCGCCCCGCTTGGTATTTCGATGTCACCGAGCAGGGCGAAGGTCTGGCGGATACCGGCGTGCATCTGGTCGATCGGGTACACGAAACGCTTTTTCCCGAGCAGCCGCTCGATTGGCAGCACGAAATTGAAATCCTTGAAGCGAGCCGATGGCCAACCTTGGTGAACCTGGCGCAATTTCGCGAGCTCACTGGCGAGATCGGTTGGCCCGACGACCTCGCGCCGTGGATCCGTCGCGACGTGCTGGAGTATTTCTGCAACGGGCGGGTCGATTACCGGGTGAGCGGCAAATCACGTCCGGCTGGAGGTGCGCTGGGACTGGCAGGCCGAGCAGGGCGACGACACGCATCATGCGCTCTACCGCGGCACTCGCTGCCGCCTCGCGGTGCGGCAAGGTCCCGCCGAAGGGTTTCGGCCGGAGCTCTACGTCCTGCCCGATCGTGATGTCAGTACGGCGCTGCAGCGGCGTATTGCAGCATTGCAGTCGAGCTATCCCGGGATTGCCATTGAGACCCTCGGGTCGGAATGGCGGATCGTGATACCCGACGTGCTGCGGATCGGCCACGACGCCGCTTTCGCAGCCTTCACCCGACGCTTTTTGGCCTATGTCGCCGATCCGGTGTCCTTTCCGGCGCGAGAGCGATCGAATTTACTGGCAAAATACCGGGTGACGACCGAGGCAGTTGCGTTGAGCCGTAGCTGAGCAGGTTCACCGGTCGGCGGGACAGCGCGCCTTCAATCGGCGCGGTCTTGCCGCTACTTTGAATACCACTTTTGCCGTCCGACCATCCGCTTCGCCAGTCCTCAATATCCGGGAACTATAGGCCTTCGAGGGAAACTCCTTGCTCGGTATCCTTTACGCTGCTCTGGGCGCGTTCACCTTTGCACTGAACAATGTGGCGATGCGCCGGGGCGTGGTGACCGGCAGCGTGCTGCAAGGCATGGCGCTGACCGTCCCGATCGGCGGACTTTCCTTTCTGGTCATGACT
>CAVWDC010000025.1:0-82781 GCA_963753665.1 uncultured Alphaproteobacteria bacterium | reverse complement strand
GCTCGTCGCCGAGAGCGTCTTGACCGCGGGCGATCTGATCTGGCCGGTCTTTGTGCACGACGACGACGGACGCGCGCCGGTGCCGTCGATGCCCGACGCGTTCCGGCTGTCGATCCCGGCGCTGGTCGATGCGGCCGGCGAGGCGGCCGCGCTCGGCATTCCGACCGTCGCGGTGTTCCCGGCGGTCGATCCGGCGCTGAAGGACCCCGAGGGGCGCGAGGCGGTCAATCCCGAGAACCTCGTGTGCCGCGCGGTCAGCGCGCTGAAACAGGCGTTGCCCGATCTCGGCGTGCTGTGCGACGTGGCGCTCGACCCGTTCACCTCGCACGGGCATGACGGCGTGATCCGCGACGGCTATGTCGCGAATGACGAAACCGTAGAAATCCTGTGCCGCCAGGCGATCGTGCAGGCGGAAGCCGGCTGCGACATCATCGCGCCCAGCGACATGATGGACGGGCGGGTCGGCGCGGTGCGCCGGGCGCTCGACGAGGCCGGGTTCGACCGCGTCCGGATCATGTCCTACGCGGCAAAATACGCCTCGTGCTTTTACGGCCCGTTCCGCGACGCGATCGGCTCGACGACCGCGCTCGGCGCCGCCGACAAGCGCACCTATCAGATGGACCCGGCGAATGGCGACGAGGCGCTTGCGCGAGGTCGCGCTCGATATCGCCGAGGGCGCCGACATGGTCATGGTCAAGCCCGGCATGCCGTATCTCGACGTCGTGCGCCGCGTGAAAGAGGCGTTCCGCGTCCCGACCTTCGCCTATCAGGTATCGGGCGAATATTCGATGATCCGCGCCGCCGCCGAGCGCGGCTGGCTCGACGGCGAGCGGGCGATGCTCGAAAGCCTGTTATGCTTCAAGCGCGCCGGCGCCGACGGCGTGCTGACCTATTTCGCCGTCGATGCCGCGCGGCGCCTGAAGGCCGGCTGACCGCCGCCGATCTGCCTTCCGCAAAGACGGCAGTCATTGTCGAGCGGAGCGGTGCAATCTCGCGCAGCCTATGCGCTACGGCACGATGTTGCTTCGTCGGCCTCCGGCCGTCCTCATCAATACCAACTGCTGCCATGACTGCGTCCCCCGGATTCTGCCGCGGGCAAAATCCCCGCTGAACTTACCCTACCCCTGCGGCTGCGGCACGTAGCGCAGATACGGCTTCGGCGCGCGGAAGCCCGCCGGGATAGCGCTTCTGCGCCTCCTCGTTCGACACCGCCGGCGCGATGATGACGTCATCGCCCGGCTTCCAGTTGACCGGCGTCGCGATCTGGTGCTTCGCGGTCAGCTGCACCGAATTGAGGATGCGCAGCACCTCGTCGAAATTGCGCCCGGTGCTCATCGGATAGGTCAGCATCGCCTTGATCTTCTTGTCCGGGCCGATCACGAAGACCGAGCGGACCGTGGCGTTGTTGGCGGCGGTGCGGCCCTGCGAGGTCGTCCCGGCGTCGGCCGGCAGCATGTCGTAAAGCATCGCGACCTTGAGCTCGGGATCGCCGACCATCGGATAGGTGACCGCTGTGCCCGAGGTCTCCTCGATGTCCTTCGCCCAGCGCGTGTGATCGGTCACCGGATCGACGCTGAGCCCGAGGATCTTGCAGTTGCGCTTGTCGAACTCGCTTTTCAGCCCGGCCATGTAGCCGAGTTCGGTCGTGCAGACCGGCGTGAAATCCTTCGGGTGCGAGAACAGAACCGCCCAGCCGTTGCCGATCCAGTCATGGAAATTGATCGTCCCCTGGGTCGTCTCCGCCGTAAAGTTCGGCGCTTCGTCGTTGATGCGCAGCGACATGATCGATCTCCCGTTCGATTTGAAGATTGCCCCTCGGCGAGACGGGCGCCGGCGAACGCTGGCGTGACAGCCGGCGGGTACGTAGCGACAGCATGGCCTAACAGAAATGAGCGCGGCCCTCGCAGCTCAAACTGAGTGAGCGTGATCGTGCCCGGCATACCGTCCGCGTCGGCAGGAGCGCTACTCCGCCGCCTGCTTGCCGCTCCGGCTCGGGGCGCCAGCGCAGCACCGGCTTGCGGGCGGCGGCGGTCTCGTCGAGGCGGCGGCGCGGCGTCAGGCGCGGCGCGGCGCGGAAATATCCGGCCGCGTCCCCGGCTTTCGCGCGCTCGGCGAGGCCGCGCAGCACCGCTGACGAACTGGTCGAGCGATTCCTTGCTCTCGGTCTCGGTCGGCTCGATCAGCAGCGCGCCGTGCACGACGAGCGGGAAATACATCGTCATCGGGTGATAGCCCTCGTCGATCAGCGCCTTCGCGAAATCGAGCGTCGTCACGCCGGTGTCCTTCAGGAAGCGGTCGTCGAACAGCACCTCGTGCATGCAGATGCCGGGAAACGACACGCTCATCACATCCTGCAATTTGACGCGCAGATAATTGGCGTTGAGCACGGCGTCCTCGGCGACCTGGCGCAGCCCGTCCGAGCCGTGGCTCATCATGTAGGCGAGCGCCCGCACGAACATGCCCATCTGGCCGTGAAACCCTTTCAGCCGCCCGATCGTCGCCGCGGCCTCGCCCTCTGGCATGCTCGATCGAGCCGGAACCCGTCGGCGCCGTGCACGACCCACGGCAACGGCGCATAGGGCGCCAGCTCGGCGGCCAGCACGACCGGGCCGCTGCCGGGACCGCCGCCGCCATGCGGCGTCGAGAAGGTCTTGTGCAGATTGATGTGCAGCGCGTCGATGCCGAGATCGGCCGGCCGCACCCGCCCGACGATCGCGTTGAAATTGGCGCCGTCGCAATAGAAGAACGCGCCGGCACCGTGCACCGCCTCGCGCGATCTCGATGATCTCGTTCTCGAACAGCCCGCAGGTGTTCGGATTGGTCAGCATCAGCGCCGCGACATCCGGGCCCGAGCTTTTCCTTCAGCGCGGCGAGATCGACCCGGCCGCGTTTTGTTGGCCGGGATCGCCTCGACCGCATAGCCGCACGCCGCCGCCGTCGCCGGGTTTGTGCCGTGCGCCGATTCCGGCACCAGGATGCGGCGGCGCGCATCGCCGCGCGCTTCGAGGGCGGCGCGGATCGCCATGATGCCGCACAATTCGCCATGCGCGCCGGCGGCCGGCGACAGCGCCACGGCCGGCATGCCGGTCAGCACCTTGAGCCAATGCGCCAGCGTGTCGATCAGTTCGAGCGCGCCCTGCACCGTGCTCTCCGGCTGCAGCGGATGGAGGTCGGCAAAACCGGGCAGCCGCGCCAGCTTCTCGTTGAGCCGCGGGTTGTGCTTCATCGTGCACGAGCCGAGCGGGTAGAGGCCGCTGTCGATCGCGTAATTCTTCTGCGACAGCCGCGTGAAATGCCGCATGACCTGCGGCTCGCTGAGGCCCGGCAGGCCGATCGGCCCCCGCCGTTCGAGACCGTTGAGACGCGACGCGACCGGCGGCGGCTCCGGCAGATCGACGCCGCAGCGCCCCGGCGCATCCTGCTCGAAGATCAGAGACTCCTCGATCTGCAACCCGCGATTGCCGCTGATCGTCTCGCACGCGGCCGGCATCTCGGCGGCGGCGACGGCGCGCGCGCTCAAGGCCTGGCTCCACTCGTTCATCGCAGCACCTCCCTGAGCCCGGCATCGAGCCGGTCGATATCATCCTCGCGTGACGGTCTCGGTCGCCGCGACCAGCAGCAGATCGGCCAGGTCGTCGCGGCCCGGATAGAACCGGCTGACCGGGATGCCGCCGAGAATGCCGCGCTCGCGCCAGCGCCTCGACGACCGAAGCCGCCGGGCGCGGCAGACGCAGCGTGAATTCGTTAAAAAAGCCCTGGTTCACCAGCCGCACGCCGGGGATCGCGGCGAGCCGCTCGGCGGTCGTGACCGCCGTCGCATGGTTGAGCCGCGCCAGCCGGGTCAGCCCCGCTTCGCCGAGCAGCGCCAGGTGGATCGTGAAGGCCAGCGCGCAGAGGCCGGAATTGGTGCAGATGTTGCTCGTCGCCTTCTCGCGGCGGATATGCTGCTCGCGCGTCGACAGGGTCAGCGCCCAGCCGCGCCGGCCATCGGCATCGACGGTTTCGCCGACCAGCCGCCCCGGCATCTGCCGCACGAATTTCTCCCGGGACGCGAACAGCCCGACATAGGGGCCGCCGAAATTGAGCGCATTGCCGAGCGACTGTCCCTCGGCGGCGACGATATCGGCGCCCATCTCGCCGGGCGGACGGATCGCGCCCAGCGACACGATTTCGGTCACGACGACGACCAGCAGCGCACCCGCCGTGTGGCAGGCTTCGGCCAGCGGCGAATAATCGCGCACCTCGCCGTACAGATCCGGGTTCTGCACGACGACGCAGGCCGTGTCGCCGTCGATCAGCGCCGCGAGGTCCTCGCCACCGCCCGGCGCGGCGTCCTGCACCGCCAGCTCGATTGCCGGCAAACCGGGCGTAGGTCTCGCACACCGCGCGATAATGCGGATGCAGCCCGCCGGACAGCACCGCCTTGTTGCGGCGCGTGATCGCGGCCGGCCATCGCGACGGCCTCGGCGCAGGCGGTCGCGCCGTCATAGAGCGAGGCGTTCGCCACCTCCATCCCGGTCAGCAGCGCGACCTGCGTCTGGAACTCGAACAGGTATTGCAGCGTCCCCTGCGACATCTCCGGCTGGTACGGCGTGTACGAGGTCAGGAACTCGCCGCGCTGGATCAGGTGATCGACCGCCGCCGGGCACATGGTGCCGATAGGCGCCGCCGCCGAGAAAGAACGGCGCCGACCCGGCGCTGAGGTTTTTCGCCGCCATCGCGCCGAGGCGGCGTTCGACCTCCATTTCGCCCATCGCGCGCGGCAGGTCGAGCAGACCCGGATGCCGCGCCGCCTCCGGCACGTCGGCGAACAGCGCGTCGATCGACGCGACGCCGATCGCCGCCAGCATCTCGCGTCGGTCGGCATCGGTCAGCGGCAGATAGCGCATCATTCCTGCTCCGCGACAAAGGCCTGGTAGGCCGCCTCGTCCATCAGCCCATCGAGTTCCTTCGGGTCGGCGAGGCGCACCTTGATGAACCAGCCCTCGCCCATCGCGTCGGCGTTGACCTGCGCCGGATTGCCGAGCAATTCGCCGTTGACCTCGACGACCTCGCCGGAGACCGGCGCATAGACCTCGCTCGCCGCCTTCGCCGATTCGACGACCGCCGCCTCCTTGCCCCGTTCGATGGCGCGGCCGATTTCGGGAAGCTCGACATAGACGACGTCGCCGAGTTGCGACTGCGCGTAGTCGGTGATACCGATCACCGCGACGTCGCCCTCCTGCCGGACCCATTCGTGGTCCTTCGTATAGCGGGTTGCGCTCATTCGTTTCCTCCTGGAACGGTATTCGAGTCAGCCGCGGTGATAGCGGGTCGGGACGAACGGCAGCCGCGCGACCCGCGCCGGCCGCGGCACGTCGCGGACGACAAGCGCCAACGCCGCGCCCTCGGCGGCATGCGCGGACATCGACATAGCCCATCGCGATCGGCGCCCCGACCGACGGGCCGAAACCGCCGCTCGTGACCCGGCCGACCGGGTTGCCGGCCGCATCGATTATCGCCGTGCCCTCGCGCGCCGGGGCGCGGCCATCCGGACGGATGCCGACCCGTTTCCGCGACGGCCCCTCGGCAAGCTGACGCAGGATCGTCGCGGCGCCCGGAAAATCGCCGGCTTCGCGGCGGCGTTTGCCGATCGTCCAGACAAGACCGGCCTCGACCGGGGTCGTCGTCTCGTCGATGTCGTGACCGTAGAGGCACAGCCCGGCTTCGAGACGCAGCGTGTCGCGCGCGCCGAGCCCGATCGGCGCGACCTCCGGCTCGTCGCAGCAAGGCTTCCGCGACCGCGACCGCATCGTCCGCCGCGAGCGACAACTCGAACCCGTCCTCGCCGGTATAGCCCGAGCGCGTGACGAAGCACGGCGCGCCGGCGATATCAGTCTCGGCCGCGCTCATGAAGTTCATGCGCGCGACGCCGTCGCCGGCGAGCCGCGCCAGCACCGCAGCGGCCGCCGGCCCCTGCAGCGCCAGCAATGCGCGCTCGAATTGCGGCTCGATCGCGACCTCGGAGCCGAGATGCCGCCGCAGATGCGCCAGATCGGCTTCCTTGCGGGCGGCGTTGACGACGAGCATCAGCCCGCCGTCGACCCGAGTCGCCATCAGATCGTCGAGGATGCCGCCGGCCTCGTCGAGCAGCAGCGTGTAGCGCATGCGGCCGGGCGCCAGGCTTTGCAGATCGCCCGGAACAAGCCTTTCGAGCGCCTGCGCCGCGTTGTCGCCGCGCAGCGCGATCTGCCCCATATGCGAGACGTCGAACAGGCCGGCTTTTGCGCGCGTGTGCAGATGCTCGGCGATGATGCCGCCGCGGGTACTGCACCGGCATCTCGTAGCCGGCGAACGCGACCATGCGGGCGCCGCGGGCGCGGTGGAAGTCGTAAAGCGGGGTGCGCCGCAACGGGAACGCTTCGGCGAGGTTCGGTCAACGGGCGCACCTCTATGAGCGGACGCAACCGCGTCCGGGAGATGCCCCCTCTGTCCTCTACCCTGAGAGATTCACCGCGTCCCAGCGCCACCTCGTTCGTGCGGCGGGACAGGATTCGCGGCTTACTCCTTCGGTGGACGGCCGGGCTTGTCCGACCGCCGCTTTCCAGAGCGCCCTGGCGCCCGCAGTCCTTTTGCCTGAGAGTTTCCGGGGCGGTTGCTCCTTCGGCGCCGCGGCTCCCGAAAGCTTCGGGGCGCGGCCTCTCCTGCGGGCGTGCATACGGCGTCGGTCTGTGTAGCACCGCACCGGAACCGACGCCAGCCGCATCACGAATTGCCGGGCGCAGATCCCCGAACGACCCGCCTCGAAAAATCCTAATGCCGTTCGTCCGCGGGAGCCTCGAACTGGCGAGCCGGCTCCATGCGGTCGTGCAGAACCCGCGCGATCTCGACCAGCCCAGGCTCGACAACGCGATAGTAGATCACATGAACCGGCCGCTTCACGGCCGGCTGACGCCCGTTCTGCCGCACGTGCCGCAAATGAAAGCTGCGCAGATCGGGTCTGAGGTCGGGGCGAGGCCGGGTCAGGCGGCCTTCCGGATTGCTCGCCACCTGCCGCATCGCCCGCATCAAGGTCACGCCATAGCGCCGGCTCGCTTCGGCGCCCCATTTTTCGGCGCTGTCGCCCAGAATGATCATCAGATCGGTCTGCGCGCGGCGCGCCACGCGAAACCGGGACGGGCCGCCTGGCGAGGAACGCCTCTCCGGCCACGTGCTCATCCAAATCGGCTCTCGCGCACCGCGCGTACGGCAAGTTTTGCCGCCCGGCTCAGCCCGAGCGGTTTTTCTCCGCATTGCGCAGCCCGTCGAAAAATGCCTCGAGATCCTGCGTCGTCGACCTCGACGAACTCGCCGCGCTCGAGGTCGTCGATACCGGCTTCGATTCGCAGGCGCAGGCGCTCGAGCTTCAAGGCATCCTCGCGGCGCCTCTGCTGCAGCGCGCGAACCGCGTCGCGGATCGCCTCGCTGGCATTCTGGTACTCGCCGGCGCGCACAATGCTTTCAACGAACTCGTCCTGCTCGTGCGTCAGATTGATATTGCGGGTTGGCATGGGATGCAGCCTTCTTTGGCTGGGCAAAAGGATGCCACGGTTGGCAAAGATTGCCAACACCCACTCGGCCGCCTCGATCCGCCCCAGGTTTATCGGCCGCGAAAATTTTTATAGAACTGCACGACTTCAGGGCTTTGCTGGAAACCGAGCACGACTTTGACATCGGCGGGGGAGCGACCGCCCAGCGATACCCATTCCTCGACGTGGTCGGTAATCCCGGCGCGGCGCGTCCCGGCGGGAATCGCTATCTGCACCGGCAGCGTGCGCTTGCTGAGAATCGTGTCGTCAGCGCCGGTCGCGGCGACGAAATATTGCAGATCGACGCCGGTCGCCGCGCCGGAAGCGGGGCCGCGCTCGCCGATGATGACGGTATCGAGCGCGACCCGGACCGAATCACCGGACCGGACGCACTTGCTCTCGACATCCGACAGGATGCCGTAGAACGCGACGCCGGTCGGCTGTCGCGCCGCTCCCGGGGCGAACACGGCGGTTTGCGACAGCGGCCGCAGAATCGCGACGGTCGGACACGCCTCGGCGCTCGACGCCGCCGATCCGGTGGACGAGGAGGAAAACCACCCGCAACCGGATAATGTGGCGGACACGGCGACGAGGGCCGACAACGCGAGCGCGGGGCGCGCGCCGACAATCGGGGCGCCCGCCCGACGTGATCGGGAGGCCACCGAGCTTCCGTCAGAGCGTATTGTGGGTGCCGTCGCAGAACGGCTTGTCGCCGGTCGCCTTGCAGCCGCAGAACCAGACCTCCTCGGTCTTCTCGGCGGTGAACGCCAGCGGGCTGAGGCCGGTATCCTTGTGCGAACCGTCGCAGAACGGCTGCTTGCCGCTGCGCCCGCAGGCGCACCAGAAGTAGCGTTTTCCGGCTTCGACCGTGACGTTGTAGGGCTCCTTCTGAGCCGGAATCGGTGCTTGCATCTCCCTCCCCTCCCGCCGTTCCCGACGGTGCGCGTATCGGGCGCGACCCGAGTCTAGGCGAGCGCCGCCCGCAGCACAAGGCGACCCCCGGCAGGCGACCCAGGCAGGATTGCCGCGGTCGCAAACCGGCGGAACGGCGCCGACCGGCATCCCGCGCGAAGACAAATTTCGCGCGGTCGCGGGTTCTTGCTCAACCGCCGCGCCGCCGATACGGTGTCTCCCGTGGCCCCAGCAGGAGACGCCCGCATGACGCGGCTTACCGATCTGCCGGCGGGTCAGGCCAAGCGCCTCGCCGAGCTGGAATGCCCCGATTTCGCGACACGGCCCTGGGTCAGCGGGCCGCCGCTGTCGGCGCGCCGGGTTGCGATCGTGAGCTCGGCCGGCCTGGTGCGGCGCGGCGAAAACCCGTTCCGCGGCCGCGACGCCGATTACCGGGCGATCCCCTCCGACACCGAAGCGGCCGATCTGCTGATCAGCCATATCTCGATCAATTTCGACCGCACCGGGTTCCAGGAAGACCGCAACGTCGTATTTCCGCTCGACCGGCTGCGCGATCTGGCAGCGCGAGGGCGCGATCGGCTCGGTCGCCGACACGCATTATTCCTTCATGGGCGCGACCGACCCGGTGCAGATGGAATCTCATGCCCGCGAGGTCGCCGGGCGCCTCAAACAGGACGGCGTCGACGCCGCCATTCTTCCGCCGGTTTGACCGCTCTGCACGCGCGCCGTGAGCGCGCTCGGGCACTACCTGGAGGAAGAGGGCATCGCGTCGGTCGCGATCAGCCTGATCCGGCCGCAGACCGAGAACACCAAGCCGCCGCGCGCGCTGTGGGTGCCGTTCGAGCTGGGGCGCCCGTTCGGACCGCCCGGCGATGCGGCGTTCCAGAAGCGCGTGCTCCTCACAGCGCTGCGGCTCCTGGAGCGCGATGACGGTCCCGTTCTGATCGAGGATTTTCCCGACGACGATCCGCGCGCCCGCCCCGACCCGGCATGGCAACCGCCGCCGTCGGAAGCCGCCGCGAGCGGGCCTCCCGGCAGCGATTCGCCCGGCACGCTGGCGCAACGCCTGGAAGCGGAGATCGCTTCGTTGGAGGGGGCGCATGCCCGCTGGCGCAGAGAGCATGGCTACAGCACGGTCGGGCTCAGCGGCCTGTCGATTCCCGAGTGCGGCGGCTACATCGCCCAGTGGCTGCGCGGCGCGTCGCCGGCGAGCCCGCGCGAGGGATATTCGGCGCCGCTGCTGCTGCGCTTCGCGATCGACGATGTGAAGGCCTATTATCTCGAAAGCGCCGCCTCCACCGGGGGCAAGCCGTCGAGCCGGCAGCTCGGCGACTGGTTGTGGAACGGCACCGCCGCCGGCGCCAGTTTCCACATGCTGCGCAAGATGTATCAGGACAGCGACGACGACCGGCTGAAGCTGATTGCCGGCAATTTCACCGTCCCCGCCGCCCGCCAGCGTCAGCCGGCCTGACCGGAATTCGAGCCGATAGGGCGGGGGAGCTCCCCGCCCTATCGGCCCGCATAACCGATCACCGACAAGGCATCACCGCGCATCAGCGGTTTTGCAACCGATAGCGGAGCCAGACGGCGCCGCCCTCCAGCACCTCGACGCTCGCCAGCGTCATTGAGCGGATCGGCGCCGCGACGCCGGCATCCTTGTCGCTGGAGTTGAAGACGCTGGGCGCGCCTTTCGCTCCATCGACGGCGGGGCAGATCGCGAGGCTGATCTCGTCGATCAGGCCGGCCCGCAGAAACGACCCGTTCGAGCCGCCGCCGCCTTCGAGCAGCAGGCGTTCGATCCCCAGCTCACGGTTCAGGATCTCCAGCGCCAATCCCAGATCGAGCTGCTCCTTGCCGGCGAAGATGTAGGAGACGCCATCCTGGCGCAGCCCTGCCAGCTGCGCGTCGGAGACCCGCTCCGTCAGCACCGCGACGATCGGGTCGCCGCCGATGTCGGACCGTCCCCAGGCGATCTTGCCCCGCGCATCGAGCGCGATGCCATAGGCGGCGGCATCGCGGCGGGCGAACCAGGGTTCGCCGCGGATAGCTCCGGTCGGTGTGATCGGGGTAGGACTCGGCCTTGGCATATTCGCTGCCGGTCACCCGGCCGATCAGCCAGGAACCGCCGCCGAGCCGCTCGTGCAGGCGCTCGAACAGCCCCGGCATTCGGTTCTCGGCGGGCCGCCACCGGCTGCCGAGAATGCGCCCGTCGACGCTCGCGTTCATGTGGCAGATCACGTAAGGCTTCATTTCCGCATCACGGCAATGTCGCAAGTTGCCCCAATTCCGGCCCTTGCCCGTCGATCGAGCCGCGCACGACCCGGTATGCTATAAAGACCAGCGCTACGGGGGTGGGGCACGCCTTTTGAGTGCCGCCGCGGTTGGCCCGCTAAACAGCCTGAACTGGGTAGAAACTGTGATTGTATTCCTCTCATATGCCAAGGAAGACGTAAAACGCATCGAGCGGATTTACGCCAACTTAAAAGCGGCGGGCTATCAGCCGTGGATGGACACCCACGATCTCAAGCCTGGTCAAGACTGGAAAGCAGCATTGCAACTGGCGATCTCCAAGTGCGATGCCGCACTTATTTGTCTCAGCAACAACAGTGTCTCCAAAACTGGGTATATCCAAGTCGAATTGAGAGAGTTTTTCGAGCAGAGAAAGCGACGACCTGAAGGCTCGATATTTGTTATCCCTGTCCGACTTGAGCCGTGCACCGTACCGACAAGCATGGCCGAACTTCACTATGCAGATCTTTTCGAGGCCGGAGGTTGGGATCGAGTCGTTGCCTCATTAAATGAGGTTAGGCAAGACAAATCAGTTCTTGCCGAGCACGGAGAAACGCGTGGAAATTTTTCAGTTTTCACAAAAGTCATCGAAGAAGAATGGGAGGGCCTGCCTGGCTACTCTGTACGATTAAGCTACCCTGAGATCCACCGTCTCAATGTGGGTATAGAAGTTTGCCATCAGCTAAACGGCATATTTAGAGCGCGCGCTCTAGAACTGTTATACGCGCGCCGCGCCAATAGGTTCAACCAAGAACCTGACCTCTGGCAGAACAGACAGAGCACGGCTACGTACGATACCATCGCTAATTATAAAATTACTTTTCTCTCGGACGCTGCGCTTAGCATTGTTACCACAATATACGAGTACACTGGTGGAGCGCATGGAATACACTTTTATCGCACCGATAACTACGCATTACAGCCCATCGGCAGATTACCCTTATCCGCTTTCTTCGTAACTGGCGGTAACCATTGGGATAAATTAGGGGCATTGGCGCGAGAGGGGAAAAAAAAGCAAGCTTGGGGAATATTCTCTATCTGATCCAAGCCACCCTGATTGGTTTGCGGATGACTTTGTAAAAGACTGGCTGGTAAAGGGCACAACTCTCGATGAAGGGATGGATATAGAGTTCACGTTTTCTGAAGCTGGTCTCAGATTGTACTTTGGGCCCTATTCTGTTGCTCCGTATGCGGCCGGGACTTTCGAGGTGATGCTCTCATATTACGATCTCCGTGATGTTTTGCGGGCGGACGGTCCTTATCACCTGTTCCTTCCGAGCAGACCCAATTCGACAGAATAATCGGGCGTCGCTTCCCGCGGCGCATGTGTCAATGGATCGGTATTCGGCGGTGGGCAAGGCGGAGGTCGGGTTATTTAGAATTCTCCTAACAGTCGGGTTTCCGTGGACGCCTCGGTTGTCAGATGCCCGCTATCTGCGCTGAACGTACTCCAGCAGCGGACAACAAGAGGACCGATCCTACATGCCAAGGGCCGCTCAGCCGGGGAGGGGCCAGTCGACCCAGTGGCACAGCGCTTCGCCCATGACGAGGTCGAGGTCGCGACCTTTGAGCCACGGCAGTTCCTCGGTGAACACCGTCACGCATTGCCGCCAGGAACACGGCATCCGCGTGATGTCGGTGCCCCAGAACATCCGCTGCGGGCCGAACGCGTCGAAAACGCGATGCAGGTGCTCGTGGAAGCTGCGGAACGGGTACGGGTCTTCGGCGTAGCCGGGCTGGCCGGTCGCCTTGACCGCGACGTTGGGGTATTTGGCGAGCGCCAACAGCTCGGGCTGGAAGCGATAGGCGGATTCGCCGCTGCTGCCCGGCGGCACGGCCAGGTGATCGACGATCAGCTTCAGCCCCGGGTGGCGCTCGGCGATCCGGCCGACGGTCGGCAGGAACAGCGCGGCGGCAAGCGCCACCGGCACGCCGGCCCGCTCGGCCGCGGGCCACAGCCAGTCGAGGCGTGCCGTCGGTCATCCACTCCCGCTTGTGCCGCTCGTTGAAATAGAAGCGCAGGCCGAGCATGCCGGGCCGCTCTTTCCAATGCGCGACGAGGTCGGCGCCGTTCGGGTCGTCGAGATAGAACCACCCCATGATCGCGAAGCGTTCCGGGTATTTCCGTACCGCCTCCTGCGCCAACTCGTTTGAGTCGCGGGTCCCACAGCACCGGGTGGACCAGCGCCCGGTCCACGCCGGCCTCGTCCATCGCGGCGATTGCCTGTTCGGCTGAGAACGGCTGCTGCTGATGTTGCGGGGACGGCGTGCCTTTTTCCCAGAGATGGATCTGGCCATCGACGATCAGCATCCGGCGTCTCCCTTCCGATTCGAGGCGGAGATAAGGCGCCGCCTTGGTGTGAATTCCAGGGCGCGAGTGCCCGCTTTTTTCCCTGTTCCGGCCGCAGTTTGCTGATTCTGCAGGAAATGAACAGCAAACGCACGCGCGACCCCTTGCGCCGCGCGGGTTTCGCGGCGGCGGAGCGGCGCTATTTGCAGCAAAAGAACAGCAAACCCCCGTCCGCCATCGCTCTCCACTCGCCGGAACCGATGATTTAATACGCCCGCAATGTGGCGAATTTCGCGTCGTCGCCCGGCGGATAGCGGTGGTGTCGCGTCGGCCGAAACGCTAGGTCGATAGCCGGAATTCGGCGATATCTGCCGAAGCGGTTCCCGAGGCGGCCGCGGTTGCCGATTGCGTCGCGGCCCCCTTGCCTGATGCCTTGCCGGCCAACCCGGCGTAGCATGCGCCGGGTTGAGATCGGATCGAGTGTCGCGGGAGGGGCTGATGGCGAATGACAGCAAGATTCGGGTCGGCATCGTCGGCGCGAGCGCAAGCCGCGGGTTCGCCTCGATCGCCCATATCCCGGCATTGCGCGCGCTGCCGCAGTTCGAGATCGCGGCGGTCTGTACGATCCCGCCAGGAAACGGCCGAAGCAGCGGCGCGGCATTACGGGGTGCCGCTCGCCTTCTCCGACCCCGAAACACTGGCGCGGCATCCGGACGTCGATCTGGTCACTGTCAGCGTCAAGGTGCCCGATCATTATCGGCCGGTGATGGCGGCGATCGAGGCGGGCAAGCACGTCTATTGCGAGTGGCCGCTCGGCCGCGACACCGAGGAAGCCATCCGCATGCTCGATGCCGCGGAACGCCGCGGTGTTCGGCACGTGGTGGGCCTGCAGGGTCAGATGTCGCCGGCGATCAATTACGCGAAGGACCTGATCGCCGAGGGCTATGTCGGCCGCGTGCTGACCGCCACGATGATCGGCGTTGCTCCGAATTGGGGCGCGCGCGATCGACCGGGCCTACCAGGCCGATCGCGCAAACGGCGCCAATCTGCTGACGATTACCGGCGGGCATCAGATCGATGCCTTGTGTCATTGCCTCGGCGAATTCCGCGAGCTGACCGCGTTCGCGGTGAGCCAGCGCGACCGGATCCCGCTGGAGGCGACCGGCGAACTCGTCGCCCAAGGACACCCCGGATCAGCTCGTCGTGAACGGCATCGTCGGCGGCAGGAACGCAGAGGGAGCGGTCGTGTCGTTCCAGATCCGCGGCGGCATGACCCGCGGCACCGAGTTCCTGTTCGAGATCCATGGCGATCGCGGGGATCTTGTACTGACCGCCACCACGCGCGCGTCGATGCAGCGTCAGGAACTGACAGTCCGCGGCGCTCAGGGTGCCGCGAAGGACCTTGCGGAATTGCCGGTCCCGGCCCGGTATCGCTGGGTCCCCGACGGCACGGAGCGGGATTCCCGCTACAATGTCGCCCAACTCTACGCGCGTCTGGCCGAGAGCATTCGGCAGGGCACACCGGCCAGCCCGAGCTTTGCCGCGGCGGTCACCCGGCATCGGCTGCTCGACGCGATCGTGCGAGCTTCCGAGACCGGACAGAAGCAGGTGCTTTAGAGGCGCCGGCCGATGAGCGACGACGATCCATTTCTGTGGCTTGAGGAGATCGAGGGCGAGGCGGCGCTCGCCTGGGTCGCGCGGCAGAATGCGCGCACTCTGGCCGCGCTCGAAAGCGATCCGCGCTTCGGCGGATTTCTACCGCGCCGCGCTCGATGTGCTGACTTCCGCCGATCGCATCCCCTATCCGGCGTTTCTCGGCGATCGGCTGGCCAATTTCTGGCAGGACGAGACCCATGTCCGCGGTCTCTGGCGCGAGACGAGCCTCGCCTCGTTTCTGACGCCGGAACCGGCATGGCGGACGCTGCTCGACATCGATGCGCTGTCGGCCGCGCGAAGGTCGCAATTGGGTGTTTCACGGCGCCGCGTCGCTGCCGCCCGAGCACCGTCGCGCGGCTCGTCAGCCTGTCGGATGGCGGCAAGGATGCCGCCGAGCAGACGGGAATTCGACATCGCCGCCGCCGAATTCGTCAGCGGTGGATTTTTCCTGCCCGAGGGCAAGCAGAGCGCCGTCTGGCTCGACGCCGATACCCTGCTCGTCGCGCGCGATTGGGGACCGGGCACGATGACCCGATCCGGCTACCCTTTCGTGCTGAAGCGGCTCGGCCGCTTCGATGCCGCTGGACAGCGCCGTCGAAATTTTCCGCGGCAGCCCCGAGGATGTCAGCATCGGCGTCAGCGTCCTGCGCGACCCGGACGGGTCGGTGCGCGGCATCCTGATCAATCGCCGGGTCAGCTTCTTCGACAGCGAGTGGCACCTGCTGGACGCGACGGGTCCGATCCGGCTGCCGGTGCCGTCGCGCTCGAGCTTTCGCGGCTTCGTTGTCGGGCAGATGATCTTCTCGCTCGAACAGGCGTGGCCCGGACAGGACAACGGGAGGCAAATTCCAGCCGGAGCGCTGGTCTCGCTCGACCTCGCCGCGTGCCTTGTGGAGCCGCGGAACGACGGCACCAGATGTCGTCGTGGCGCCGGGCGCGCGCGAAGCGATCGAGGATGTCGCGACGACGCGAAGCCGCTTGCTGGTGACGCTGTACCGCAACGTTCGCGGCAGCGCGGTTGCGTACCGCTTCGAAGGCGGGCGCTGGATCGGCGAAACGCTGCAGCTGCCCGAGCACGCCTCGGTGCATCTCGTCACCCGGAGCGACCGGGACGAGCGCGCCTTTCTCGACGTCGCCTCCTATCTGATGCCGAACACGCTGTATCTGGCGGACCTTGCCGCGGCAACGGCGGAGGCGGTCAAGTCGCTGCCGCCGCGTTTCGATACCGCTGATCTTGTCGTCGAGCAGTTCGAGGCGGCCTCGGCGGACGGCACGGCGGTGCCCTATTTTGTCGTGCGCCCAGAGGCTTTGCCGCTCGACGGCACGGCGCCGACACTGCTTTACGGCTATGGCGGGTTTCAGGTGTCGCTGACCCCGTCCTATTCCGGCGCGCTCGGCAAACTATGGCTCGAAAGGGGCGGCGTTTATGCGGTCGCCAATATCCGCGGCGGCGGCGAGTTCGGTCCCGACTGGCACCGCGCCGCGCTGAAACGCGACCGGATCAGGGCCTTCGAGGATTTCATCGCCGTCGCGGAGGATCTGATCCGCCGCAAGATTACGAGCCCGCGCCGCCTCGGTGCGATGGGCGGGTCGAATGGCGGGCTGTTGATGGGGGCGATGCTGACCGGGCGCCCCGAATTGTTCCACGCGGTCGTCATCCAGGTGCCGCTGCTCGACATGCTGCGCTACCATCATTTGCTGGCCGGCGCATCGTGGATGGCCGAATACGGCGACCCGGATAAGCCGGGCGAAGCCGAGTTCCTGCGCCATATCTCGCCGTACCACAATCTGCGGCCGGGATTGCCCTACCCCGAGCCGCTTTTCGTCACATCGACAAAGGACGACCGCGTGCACCCCGGCCACGCGCGCAAGATGGCCGCGAAGATGGCGGCGATGGGCCTGCCGTTCCTTTATTACGAGAATGTCGAGGGCGGGCATGCCGCCGCCGCGACGTTGCAGGAGCGGGCGCGCCGCCATGCGCTCGAATTCACCTATCTGACCCGGAAACTGATGGATTAGCGGCTCGACGATCCATAGCTCAGGACAAGCCCTGCGAAGAACGGGTAGTGTCTCAGTTCTGAATGTACCAAGTTATCCGACGAGCCGATCACGTGGCGAGGCGCCTCTATCTGCGCGGCCCCTTTGCCAGGTCCTTAACCACCTGGGGGCAGCGATTGCGCGTCCGGCGATACTCGCGTGCCTGTCGGCTTACCCGCGTCGTTTGGCCGGCGGCGCTTTATCATAAATTCTGTGCTGATCCACCCGCCAACCACAATCAGACCAATGGCGACCACGGCGGCGATCAGGATGATTTCCAACTGGACGGCCATGTTGGCTCCGTACCCTGCTTTCCGATAAGCATATGGGAACGGGGGTGCAGCGTGACACCCTGCGTCAATGGCTGTTCCATTTGAACTGAGACACTACCGAAGAACGTCACGGTCCCCGAGCCGGCGATATGGCAGTCTTGGGGATCGTGCCGGGACGGGGCCATTCCGACCGCTCGTCGAAAAACCACTCGGCTCGCTCCTGTCCATCGTGCATCAGGCGATGTATCAGCTCACGACTGCGATCGAGCTTCGATGCATAGTCGAGAGCCCCGATACCGAGCTCGACCACCCGGACCTTGATCTCCTGATAGCGTTCGGCAAGCACCGGGTACACACGACGCAAATCGTTGATCTTCGATATAAAGTAAAGCTCCTGCCCGAGTGACAAATTGCCGGAAAGTTCATTCCGACGATCGATGATCTCGGATATCGCTCGGGGTTCGGTCTCGCGGCGCTGCGGGTTTATCTGTATGACCCAGAGCTCCTCGGGTTTTTCCGGGAGATCCATGAATTCACGCACCGGCGGGTTGGTGGAAAAGAGGCCGTCCCAATAGAGCTTCCCGTCCGCGTCGACGGCGCGGAACAGCGGCGGGACCGCGGCCGACGCAATCACGTCGTCGTATTTCAAAGTCTCGCCGTGAAACACGACACGCTCGCCTTCAAGGATATCGGTCGCTCCGATCAGCAATTTCGGTCGCGTCCGACGGTCGGGATCGGCCGGGAGGTTCTCAAGCGCGAGATGTGCCACCAGCAGTTCGCGCAATCGAGGCTCGGCGATCGGTGCATAGGCGTAGGGGCTCACCTCTGCGGTAAAGGGGGCCCGCGCCAACGAAACGCTCCAGAAATTGGTCCAGGCATCCAGAAGATCATGGACTTCAAGGTCATCCCAGAATGCCCGCAAGCGGCGCACGGCATCGTTCGGACCATCCGTGCCGCCCGCGACCAGCCCCGCCCAGGCGAGCGAGGCACAGACGGCGCCGCCCGAGGTGCCGCTGATCGCGACCAACTCGAAGCGGTCCCGTAAACCGGGGCCGAGCAACTTGCCGAGAACTCCCGCGACGAAAGCCGCATGGCTGCCGCCGCCCTGACATGCAATCGCTACTCGCGGAACTCGCGACATGCGCTGATCTTCTCCAGTCCTATCGTTATTTTGCACGCATTACCGCAGCATTTGGTCCGTTTTGAGGCCAAACGTACGGTGCTGCCGGCAAGCGTCAGAGCGGCGTTGCGAGCAGTGTCGGGACCGCGAAAGTGTCAAGCAGCACCAGCTTTTCGGCGAGGCGCAGCTCTTGTCCTGCGCGGTCGAGGCGGTCGCGGTAAAGGCCGGTCGCGAACAGTCGGGTCTCGCCTTCCTGGTCGGTCTGATAGACCGCGAACGGCGCCTCGATTTCGATCCGATCCGCGTCGGCGGCGACGATCCGAGGCAGACCGATGAGGTGCCGGCTGGTATGGAGATTGTACTTGTTGGCCTGGCGCAGCGCCATGATGCGGTCCTCGAGCATCGCCCGGCTGTCGCACAGGATCAGCGCGACCGGCAGGCCGGCATCGTGGTTTTCGCGCGGCACGACGGCGTAGCTGCACTCGGCGGCGAACAGCGCGAGCCAGTCGTCATAACGGCCGAGATCGAGCAGCGCGCCGTATTCCGCCAGCAGCGCCTGCACGGCGAACTGATCCGCAGCGGGCACGCGACATCACCGCACCGCGCTCACCGTATTGCGCCGGGGGGCTCGATGCCGAGCAGTTCGGCGTAATAGGACCAGAACCCGCGCAGCGGCACATCGTTGACCCGGTAGTCGCGGTCCGAGATCGGACCGGCGCCGCCCAGTTCGATGACGCTGGTGCGGTCGGGGTCGGGGCGCGAGGCGCGCTGCACGATCTCGATCGCCTCGCCATCCTCCATCGAGACGAGTCCCGCCGGGCCGACCAGATTTGCCTGGCGCAGCCTGTGCGCCGTCATTTCGGGCGGATCGTCCTCGTAGCCGAGAATCGTCTGGTGCACCTCGACCATATCGACCCCGCGGGGACGGATCTGGCGGATCGCGAGGCTGTTGCTGATGACCGCCAGCACCGTTCCCGGAAAAATCGACGTAATGATCAGGTTCAGCCGATCGCTCCTGTCCGGATGGAACTTGACCAGCTCGGGCTCGCGCAAGGTCAGAAAGTCGTTGCGGATGCGCGCGCTGTTGTAGGCGCTGCGGGCCGCGTCTTCCGTATCGCTGTCGGCCTCGGCCCAGGTGATATTGTGGCGATGGCGCGGGTCCATCCTGACCCCGCCGACCTGCGTCGCGCGGTCGAGCCCGAAGGTGACGAGGAATTCGTGCAGCAGGCTCGCGTGATAATTGTCGCGCGTGTTCTCGGCGTAGAGCTTCCAGTTGGCGCGAATACGCTGCCTGGTGTAGCCGAGCACCGTTATCGGCTTATGCAGGATGCGCCTGATCTCGGTGACGATCGGCGCGCCGAGATAGTCGTCGAGTGGCTCGGCGTCCTCGGCCAGCGTGCCGAAGATCGCGCCGTTGATGCTGCCGAGCCGCAGCCGTTGCAAGCCATGCCGGCTCATATCGAATGACGGGTCGAGCCCGCCCTTGCCGCGCACCCCCCGGCGGAATGGGATTCCGGTCAAACTGCCGTCGAGACCGTAGCACCACTGGTGATAGATGCAGACATGCTCGGCCGCGTTTCCGCGTCGTCTCGCGCCGCACCAGGGCGCCGCGATGGGCGCAACGGTTGACGAACGCCTTGACCTCGCCGTCGCGGTCGCGGTTGACGATGACCGGCGTGTCGCCGACCCAGGCGGCGCGGAAGTCGCCGGGATTGGGGATCTCGGCGTCGAGCGCGAGATAATTCCACACCGGGCCGCGGAAGATCGCCTCCTGCTCGCGGGCGTAAAGCTCGGGGTCGTGATAAAGCCGATAGGGAACCCGGCTGTAGTCAAGCCTCGACCAGATCGCAGCATCGATCATTGCCATTCCGTCCCGCGCGCGATGGGCCACCTCACCTTATCGCGAATTCACCGCAATTCTTGGACATTCTTCTCGTCGGCTGCTCGGCGATCCCGAGAGCGAGAAAGCTGCGGCTGAACGCCGAGCGACCGTTAGCTGCAATCATCTATTTTGCTTCCCGCGCTCTCTGGGCTCTCCAATAACGCATCAACCCCAAGAGATGGGCGTATGCTTGCAGGCTCCGCACCCACACGGGGGCCGGCGACTGCCATCGGTGAAACCGGTATCGCGCCCAGCTTTGCAACAGCTGCCGCCACAGCCAACGCGGTACGCCGAACAACAGCGCCCCGCCACGGCTGTCACCGAGAAAGGCGCGCATTTCGGCATAACCCGCATAGTATCCGACAATGTAACCCCTTGTCTGGCGATCGTGGCCGATGCGATGCGCCACTTTAGCGGCTGGGACCCAATACCCGATATTGCCCGAGCGCAAGACGCGCTGGATGACCTGCGTTTCCTCGCCGAGACGCCGGCGCCCTGGCCCAAATCCGAGTTCCGGATTGTACCGAAATCTGCGCTGCTCCGTCGTGCGAATTGCGAAGTTCGCGCCGTAAGGGAGGCGCCCTTCGGCGACGGAGAGCGCTAGCGGCGTGTCGCCGAAATCGCGAACAGCATAGGGATCGCGGAGCAGCGCCTCGGCTTCAAGGACCCATTTGACAGCAGGCTCTTCATAGCACGGTAGGATCGGGCCGCCGAACACCGCCGCCGGCCAGCGGCGAAAGGCCTCTGCGTGGGCCGCGAGCCAAACGGGGTCGACGGTTACGTCGTCGTCGGTCCACGCGATGTAATCGCCGCGCGTGGCGTCGACGGCCCGATTACGAGCATTCGAGACGCCGCGCTGAGGCTCGAACTCGCGCCGAACTGGCAGCCGTCCGGCAAAACCGGCGATGACCTCGTCGGTGGGGTCCGTGCAGCCATTGTTGACAACGACCAACTCCCAATCGAGATCAGCCGGAACCCGCATCGCGGCCAACGATGCGAGTGTCAGCCGCAGCGACTCGGCCCGGTTCAAAGTACAGATGGCGACTGTTATCAGCATCCCCGCCTTCGCCCGTCGCCATCGATGGATCGACGATCATCGCGGTTTTGTATGATTTCGCCGATCGAGACTGACCGGCGCCAGTGATACCCATTGTGAATCGGGCCGAGTTAGGCAATAGCAGTCCCAGAATGCACGCGCCGCGCCTTCATTTCGGGAAAATGCGGCGGTAGACGCCCGGCGAACCGACATCGTGGCGCAGGTTCGGCGACATCCGGCGGGTCCAGGGATTACTCGCCCGGCCTTGCTCCAGGCTTCGCTCTCCGGCACCTGGGCGTGTTCGAACTCGTACAGAGTCAGATATTTCGGCTGGCCTTCGACAGCGACAAAGCGGCGCGCGCGCAGAACTCCCGGCACGGTCAAGTAAGTCGGGATGTATACCGTATTATACCAGTCATTGAACTCCTCCTCGACCGCGGCCGGGATGTCGATTCGGCCCATCTGCAGGACCGGAGCCAATTCCATCGTCTGCTCGATCGGGTCGGTGTGCATCGGGAAGATCTGGCGATAGGCGTTGCGCAGGAAATTGCGCCCGACGCGGCTGGTGCCGATTTTCGTGCGCTCGGGCGAGGGCTGATATTTCACCGCGTCGAGATAGGCCGCGCTGCGCAGCACGTTGTGGTCCTCGAGTTCGTAGATCGCGAGGTATTTCGGCCCGCCCTTGAGCGCGGCATAGCGCCCGGCGCTGAGGAAACCCGGCACCGCCAGCAGCCGGGCGAGATGCTCCTCGTCATACCAGCGATTGAATTCGGCCTCGTATTCCTCGTCAATGTCGGTCCATACCATCAACAGGCCGGTGCCGCGCGTTTTCGCCATCGCCGTTGCTCCACCCTCGTGCGATCGCGCCGGTAAGGCGGCTGCCCCGGGATCAGCCGCTATCGCCGCGCGCAGGTCTATGCGCGCGCGTAGGGCCGGCAGACGAAGCGCAGCCGGTTGCTGATCCGCTCGCGCACCTGCTGTGGCATCGGGGTTGACCCGCTGGCCTGCTTCCATTCCGCCGAGTTCGACGACGCCAGGCGATGCCAGGTGGTAAAGCGCAACGTATTTCGGGCTGCCGGCGCTCGTCCGGTAGCGCCGCGCGCACAGCACCCCGGGGACGCGGGCGAGCGCCGGGACGTGCTCGGTGTCGTACCACGCGTTGAACGCGGTCTCGTCCTCGGCCGCCGGGGTCATCCCGACCAGCAGCAGCCCGCCGGCGTTGCTCGGGGCGACGGCGTCGCCCGGCAGGACCTGCTCGCCTTCGTAGCGCATCAGGCTCTTGCGGAAGCGCTGGGTGCGCTTTGTCCAGGGCGACGAGTTCGCGCCGGCGATCGCCAGATACGGCGGGCTGTGCAGCACCCCGACCGTGTCGAGATCGTAGGTCGCGACCGAGACCTTCGGATTTCCGATGTCGATCCAGCGCTCCGCATTGATGAAGCCGGGAACGCGCAGCCGTTCCGGCACGTGCTCCAGATCGTACCAGTCGTGGAACTCGTCCTCGGGGCAGGCCGAGAAATCCATCGCCGCGATCAGCACACCTTTCGCCATGACAGCGCCTCCTCCGGTTATCGGCGCAATTCTACGCCAACAAGTCCGGACCAGTGCTACTCGCGCAGGAATGCGTTCATGTCGGGCGTGGCGAGGGAGGTGTCGATATAGCCGAATGTGCCGTGCTCCCGCACCTCCTTCGCGGCGTTCATGAGCCCGGTCATCGCCGCGCGATAGAGCGAGGTCGCGAGGCTGATCCGTTTGACGCCGGCCGCCGCCAGCGCCGCGACGGTGAACGATTTGCCCTTGATGCCGACCATGAAATTGAACGGCTTGCCGACGGCCGCGCACACCGCACGGACCGCGTCCAGATCGGGCAGCCCCGGCGCCATCAGCGCGTCCGCGCCTGCCGCCTCGTAGGCCTTCAGCCGCTTGATCGTGTCGTCCAGATCGGTCCGCCCGCGCAGGAAATTCTCGGTCCGTCCGGTCAGCGTGAACGGGAACGGCAGCGCCCGCGCCGCCTCGACCGCGGCCGCGATCCGCTCCGTCGCATGGCCGAGCTCGAAAATCGGCGCGTCCGGGTTGCCGCTGGCGTCCTCGATCGAGCAGCCGACCAGCCCCGCCCCGGCCGCGAGCCTGATCGTCTCCGCCACGATTTCGGGCGTGTCGCCGAACCCCTTCTCCAGATCGGCCGAGACCGGCAGGTCGGTGGCCTCGCAGATCACGCGCGCCTGCGCCATCGCCTCGTCGCGCGTGACCCTTCCGTCACGCCGGCCCAGCAAGCCCGCCGACGCCCCGCTCGATGTCGCCAGCGCCGCAAACCCGAGCGCGGCCATCATTCGCGCCGAGCCGCCATCCCATACATTGGCGACAACAAAGGCGTCGGGCGCCTCGTGCAGCGCGCGGAATTGCTTCGCCTTGTCGAGCTGAGTTGCGGGCATACGGCTTCTCCTTTATCGAGCGACGGCTCGCCCCGAATTGCGGCGTTGCCGAGGTCATGCAGCATATCAAATCCGCTGATGACCGGCGCTTCGGTTCGCAAATTCTGCTGTCCTGGCTGCGGTCGAGCGATAGCATCGGTCCTGATTTACAGCGGGGACGGGCATGAGCGTTCTGGCGATCGGGCAGAGAGTACCGCGCGAAGAAGACTTCCGGCTGCTGACCGGACGCGGACGCTATGTCGAGGACGTGCCGGCGATCGGGGCCAGGCGACCGCGGGCGGCTATGTCGTGCGCTCGCCGCACGCGCATGCCCGGATCGTGTCGATCGACGCGGAGCGGGCACGCGCCGCGCCTGGGGTGCTCGCGGTGCTGACCGGCGCCGATCTCGAACGGCGCGGCCTCGGCACGCTGCGGCCGCTGATCCCGCGCCGCAAGAAAGACGGCGCGCCGGCCCATGTCTGCCCGCAGCCGCTGCTTGGCGCAGGAGCGGGTGCGCTATGTCGGCCAGCCGGTCGCGTTCATCGTCGCGGAGACGCTGGACCAGGCGAAGGACGCGGCCGAACTGCTCGCGATCGAATACGAACCGCTGCCGGCGGTCGTCTCGGCCGAGGCGGCGGCCGCGCCCGGCGCGCCTGCGGTGTGGGACGACAATCCCGGCAACGAGGCCTTCACGGTCGAGGCCGGCGACAGGCAAGCGACCGACGCGGCGTTCGCGCGCGCGGCGCGCATCGTGCGGCACAAGATCGTGGTCAACCGGGTGACCGCGAACAGCATGGAGCCGCGCGGTTGTCTCGCGCAGTACGACCGCGACGAAGACCGCTACACGATCCGCTGCACGGTGCAGTCGGTGCACCAGATCCGGGCGGCGCTGGCCGGGCAGATCTTCCGCGTGCCGCACCATCAGCTGCGCGTCGTTTGCGACACGATGGGCGGCGGCTTCGGCATGAAAGGCGGCTGCTATCCCGAATACGCGCTGTCGCTATGGGCCGCGGAGGCAGTGGGCCGTCCGGTGCGCTGGATCGCCGAGCGCGGCGAGGGACTGCAGAGCGACGAGCAGGCGCGCGGCAGCGTCGTCGAGGCGGAACTGGCGCTCGGGCCGGACGGCAAATTCCTCGCCCTGCGCACCCGCTGGGTGTCGTCGATCGGCGCCTATTACTCGACCGACCGGCCGACCATACCGCTGACGATCGGCATGGGGTGTCTGGTCAATACCTATACGTTCGAGGCGGTGCACGCCGAGGTCACGGCGGTGCTGACCAACACGATGACCACCGCGCCCTATCGCGGCGGCAGCCGGCCCGAGCCGATCTACGTCGTCGAGAGCATCATCGAGAAGGCGGCCAGGGAATTGGGCATCGACCCGGCCGAGCTGCGCCGCCGCAACACGATCCCGGCGAGCGCGATGCCGTACGAAACGCCGATGCGGCAGACCTACGACAGCGGCGATTTCGCGAAGAACCTGCGCGACGCGATGGACCTGGCGGCCTAGGACCGGGTGGCGGAGCGGCGGGCGGCGGCGCGCAGCCGCGGCAAATTGCTCGGGATCGGCGTGGCGACCACGGTGGCGGCGACCGGCGGGCGGGATTACGAGCACGCCGAGATCCGCTTCGACCCGGCCGGCGGCGTCGTGCTGCTGACCGGCAGCATGGATCACGGCCAGGGCCACGCGACGACCTTCAAGCAGGTGCTGTCGGAGAAGCTCGGCATCGACGCCGACAAGATCCGCTACCGCTGGGGCGACAGCGACCTCGTGACGATGGGGATCGGCACGTTCGGTTCGCGCTCGGCGCAGCTCGCCGGCTCGGCGATCGTCGGCGCCGCCGACCGGCTGATCGAGAAGGGCCGGCATATCGCGGCGCATATGATGGAGGCGGCAGCCGACGACATCGTGTTCGAGCGCGGCCGGTTTCTGATCGCCGGCACCGACCGCGCGGTGTCGATCGACGAGGTCGCGCGCCGGGCGTTCCAGTCGGCGCAGCTGCCGGACGACATCGAGGTCGGGTTTACCGAGCGCTCGAATTTCGGGCCGGAGAACGCCGCGACATTTCCGTCCGGCGCGCATGTCTGCGAGGTCGAGATCGACGCCGACACCGGCGAGGTTACGCTGACCCGCTACTGCGCCGTCGACGATGTCGGGACGATGCTGAACCCGCTCTTGTGCGAGGGCCAGATCCACGGCGGCATCGTCCAGGGGCTCGGCCAGGTGCTGCTCGAGAACCTGGTCTACGACCCGGAGAACGGACAGCTGCTAATCCGGCTCGTTTCTGGATTACGCGATGCCGCGGGCCGACAATTTCTGCCGCTTCGAGCTGCGCGAGAACGCGACGCCGACCGACCGCAACCCGCTCGGCGTCAAGGGCGTCGGCGAGGCCGGCACGATCGGCGCGATCCCGGCGGTGATGAACGCGATCAACGACGCGCTGGCCTCGTTCGGCGCCCCGGCGATCGAGATGCCGGCCACCGCCGAAAAGGTGTGGCGCGCGCTGCAGGGGCGCAATCCGCCGTCACGGTGACGAGGGTTCTCGACGGCGACCGTTACTCGGCGGCGGCCCGCCTCTCCGGCTGGGCAGGGCGGCCGATCAGGGCGGGCCAGTCGGCGCCGTCGAGATAACGCTGCCAGCTGCGGTAGAAGCCGCGGGCGTTCTCCTCGGTGACCTGCGTGCTGACATTGCCCGGCACCGGGTCGTTGTCGCGCGATCGGCCGAGCGAGGCTTGGTAATTGTACGGATAGCGCCGCGCGACCGTACCGCGGCTCGCCGCGGTTGCGTAGTTCCAGTTCTCCATGTCGTCCTGCTCGGTCATTCCGGCCGGGCCCGCATAGCGCATGTAATAGCGGCGCAGCAGCTCCTTGACCTCGGACGGCGCATCGCGATCGACGAGGAAGAAGCGCCACACTTCGGTCTGCGTCGCGCTGACCGGGATGCCAGACGCACAGCGCGCGCGGCTGGCGGCCGTGATACGAATTGTTCGGAAAGATCGTGCCGGTGAACGGCAACAACCGCGCCTTGTCGCCGAGCCGGCGCTGTGCGTTCGTGGTAGCAGTGGCGGAAATAATCGGCGACGATCTTATTGTCCTGAAAGGTTTCGACATAGGGCGGGTTCGGCGGCATCCACACGCTGTGGACGCCGTGCCCGGACGGGAAGCTGACCCAGACGTGCTGGCCGCCCTGATATTCGTTGTCGCGCCGTCCGGCCGCGCCGCCTTTCGCCGAACTCGGGCCGATGCCGATCAGATCGACCGAGCGGTGGCTCGGATTGTGATAGGTGTCGCCGCAGAAATTCTCCGCCGCGAATTTCCAGTTGGCCGGGATGATCCATTTATGCACGCCGCCGAACACCTCGGAGCCGCCTTCGCGCCCGTCGCGGCAGTCGAGCACCTGATCCAGATGGTCCTTCGCGTCGCCGAGATAATCGACGAACTCGGGCGCATCAGGGTCCCACGACGCGAAGATCGCGCCCTTGTAGTTGACCATGCGCGGCACCTCGATCAGCGACCACTCGGAGCGGTCGAGATCGGGGTAAAGCTCCTTGTGCATCGGCACGCCGGCCAGCCTGCCGTCGGTCGCGTAGCTCCAATTGTGATAGGGGCAGGTGAATAGCGGCGTGTTGCCCTGGTCGTAGCGGCACACCTTCATGCCGCGATGCCGGCAGGTGTTCAGAAACACATGGATACGCCGCGTTTTGTCGCGGCACAGGATCACCGACTCGGTGCCCATGCGCGACGTGAAATAATCGCCGGGTTCGGGGATCTGGCTCTCGTGCCCGACGAACAGCCAGGCGCGCGCGAACAGTTTTTCGAGTTCCTCGGCGAAAATGCCGTCATTAACGAAAATCTCGCGGCTGATGATGCCGCGTTCGGTATCGACATAGCGGTCGGCACTGGTCATGGCGGCCCGGTCCCACGATCGATCTTGATCCTGGCGGGAAACTAGGCCGATGCTGCGAACGCCGCAACGTATAGCCGGGGTTCACGATGCCGCTGCGCGACGACAATCTCGGGGCCTATCTCGAGTGGATCGGCTACAGCGGGCCGCGCGAACCGACGCTCACGGCGCTGCGCGGTGTGGTGGCAGCGCATGCGACATCGATCCCGTTCGAGAATATCGACGTGCTGCTCGGGCGCGGCGTTAGGCTCGATACCGCATCGCTGGTCGCTAAGTTGGTTGGCGGTGGGCGCGGCGGATATTGCTTCGAGCACAACACGCTGCTGCGGCACGCGCTGGGCGCGCTCGGCTTCTCGGTCGAGGGGCTGGCCGCGCGCGTGCTGTGGGGCCGGCCGGAAGGCGATCCGACGGCGCGCAGCCACGTGCTGTTGCGGGTCATGCTGCCGGAGGGCGAGTTTCTCGCCGATGTCGGGTTCGGCGGGCTGACCCTGACCGCGCCGCTGCGGCTTGAGACCGGACTGGAGCAGGAAACGCCGCACGAACCGCACCGGCTGGTCGCAAACGACGGCGAGATCGAATTGCAGGCGCGGCTCGACGGCGACTGGACCCGGCTTTACCATTTTTTGCCGCATCCGCAGCTTCCGATCGATTACGAGCAGGCCAACTGGTTCACCGCGACGCACCCCGAAAGCCTGTTCACGAACCACCTGTTGATGGCGCGTCCGGAGCCGGACCGGCGCTACACGCTGCTCGACCGCGAGTTCACGGTGCGCCATCGCGACGGCCGCGCCGAACGACGCACGCTCGCCGATGCCGCCGACCTCGCGGACGTGCTGCAAAGCTGTTTCCGCATCGCGTCGTCCGCGGCCCAGCGTGACGCCGGCGCGGTCTGGGAGCGGCTTCCCGCCTAGGCTCTCGCCAGCCAAGGCGTCGCGCCCATCATAGACATGGAACGTGGCGCCGGCGGAACGCCGCAAAAATAGCCACAATCGCATTGCATACTGCGGCACAAATGGCGCACAAGCAGGCGGCTAGTGCACCAGGTTTGAAATTGATTCGGCGTGGTGCTCATCTTGGAAGCACCGTTTCAGGCTCATGCCTGGGCCGGTTGATATCCAGAGCATTAGTAAAAATTCTGCGGACTTACTGCCGAAACCCCGTGCATAGCGGCTCATCGACTGACAAGACAAGCAAGAATGTAGCAGGCCAGTGCTGGAAGTGAAAAGAGAGTGCGGACAATGTGAAATCGAATCCAACGGGCGCGAATGAGCGTCCAGTCATCGGGCGGGCTCTGAACTGCCCAGCGTGCGACCTGTTTATTGATCCGGACGCATGTGGGCAAGCCGATCGCTATCACGGCGGCATAACAGACAGATCCAGCAATGGCCAATTCGCCGGAAAGCGAATGAATCCCTCGATAAAGAATTGCGAGCACAATACCCCCCAACACTGCGCCCACAACCACGATCGGCATGTAGGGATCGAACGTGTGGTTGGTCGCTTGATGGAATTCAACATAAGTCGATACGGACAGGCGAGCCATTGCGCGTCCAAGCCCTATCCAGTTGACCATCAATCCACCGGTGGCTAATGCAGCGAAGAAGAGGGCGGCCAATTGTAATACGTGTTCCATCTCTTGTTGACCTCTATTTTGGCCGGACGAAACCCGAAACGATGGAGGGGCACGGTAATCGCGCTGTACTTCCCCGGGCTGGCAGTCAGCCCGCAACGCAATCAGAGACTATAGCGGAGGCTGCGTGCCAGTTTATCGGCCAGAAGTTTCAAACTGAGCCAATACCAATAGGCGCGGCGATGCGTTCCTTGCAATTCCCGGTTCTTCTATCGAAAATTCCCTGTTCGGGTCCGCCGGCTTCCCTGTTCATAGCGCCGGAAAACCTGACCGACAGGGTCTAACTAAATGGCTGCAAACGGATAGTCCCAACGGACGCCGGTGCCGGGCGGAAAAATTCCCTGCTCGCAGGGAATTTGCCTCCCTAGCAGATCACCGCGCCGGCTTGCGCGCCAGAAAGTCCTTGAAGCCGTCGCGCGGATGGCCGGCGGCCAAATACGTCGCGCGGGCCTCGTCCTCGAGGTCGTAGCGGCCCTGCCAATCGAGCCCCATGCCCTCGTGCAACAGGCGCTTGATGCCCTGCACCATGCGCGCATCGTTCTTCGCGATCATCCGGCCCAGCTCGACCGCCGCGTCGATCAGCTTCGCGGCCGGGACGACTTGGTTCAACAAACCGATGCGCTCGGCTTCGTCGGCCGGCACGACCCGCCCGGTGTAAAGCAGCTCCTTGGCCTTCGGAATGCCGACCAATGCCGGCAGTGACCAGGTCGAATTGACCCGCCCGTAGCTCGCCGCCAGAAAACGGAACTGCGTCCGCTCGCAGCCGATGCGCAGATCGAGCGAGGACGACAGCAGCGCCGCGCCGCCATAGGCGAGCCCGTTGATCGCGCCGATCAGCGGCTTCGTGTAGCTCGCGATGTGCCAGCTGATGCGGCCGCGCGTGTCGCTGCGCCGGGCCAGCTCCTCGGAGCTGAGCCCCGCCATCTCGTGGATGTCGGCGCCGGCCGAGAAGGCGCGCTCGCCGGCCCCGGTCAGGATCACGGCCTTGATGTCGTCGTCCGACCTCGTATCCGGTCAGCGCCCGGTCCAGCTCCTCCATCAGCGGAAAGCTCAGCGCGTTGAGTTTCTCTGGCCGGTTCAGCGTGATCAGAGCGACCCCGTCCAGCCGCTCGCTGATGATGTATTCGTATGCCATCCGAGGCACTCCTTCCCTTCGGCGTATTGCTGGGCGCAATATGCCAGCCGAATGAAACGACGGCTTCATTTTTTCGGAGCAGGCGCGATGGGCGGAGCACTCGAAGGCATCAGGGTTCTGGAATTGGCGCGGTATCAGGCCGGCCCGCGCGGCGGCATGATCCTGTCGGATCTCGGCGCCGAGGTCATCAAGATCGAGAAACTGGGCGGCGAGGAGACGCGCAAATCGGAGCCGATGGTGCGCGGGCAGAGCGTCTATTTCACGGTCTACAACCGCGGCAAGAAGAGCCTGTGCCTCGACATGCGCACCGAGCGCGGCAAGGAGATTTTCGCCGCGCTGGTGCCGACCGCCGACATCGTGCTGCAGAATTTCCGCCCCGGCGTCATGGAGAAGATGGGCTTCGACTACGACCGGCTGCGCCAGCTGAAGCCCGACATCATCCTGTGCTCGGTGTCGGGGTTCGGGCAGTACGGCCCCTATCGCGACCGGCCGGCTTTCGACCCGCTGGGGCAGGCGATGAGCGGGCTGATGAGCCTGACCGGCAAGCCGGTCGGCCAGCCCCTGGGCGCCGCGACGTCGCTGGTCGATCGCTACACGTCACTGCACGCGACGATCGGCACGCTGGCGGCGCTTGCGCCACCGCGACCGCACCGGCGAGGGGCAGGTCGTCGATTGCTGCCTTCTCGATCAGCGGCTTCACGATGGTCGAGATCCCCCTGTCCTATTATCTCGCAACCGGCCAGGAGGGCGGCGAGGGCGGCCGGCCGCCGTACAAATGCAAGGACGGCTATGTCGTGATCTCGGCCTCGGGGCGGGCCATGGCGACCAAGCTGATCCGCATCGCCACCGGCGACGATAATGCCGACGTCGCCGGCTGGACCAGCCGCGCCGGGCTCGAAGACCCGCGCAAGGTGGCGGTGTCGCAATGGTGCGCCGAGAACACCGTCGATCACGTCGTCTCGACGCTGCTTGCCGCCGAGATTCCGGTCGCGCCGGTCAAGACGATCCCGCAGGCGGCCGAGGACCCGCATCTGTGGGAGCGCGAGATGCTGGTCAAGATGCCGGACGCGCTGGCCGGCGAAATTCACGTGCCCGGCGCGACGATCAAGATGTCGAAGACGCCGGGCCGCGTCGGCCACGTGCCGACCCCCGGCGAGCACACCGACGAGATTGCTTTCGTCGCTGCTTGGCTACGATCAGGCGTACGCTGCGCGAGCTGCGCGAGGCGAAGGTCATCGCTTGAGGGCTTGCCTTAAGGGAGCACGGTTACCCCCAGATTGAAGCTCCTGACCGGGTCACCCGCCTCGCCCCTGCGGTATTCAAAATGGAGGTGGGCGGCGCCGGCGACGGTTGCTTCAAAAGCAAATACCTGTACCCCGCCCGCGCCTGGCAACGGCGGGGTATGGTCAGCGCTCGGCTCGAAACGGCGCGACGTCAATCGCAACAGAGGCGGTGGATCGGGCTGATATCGCCAGGTATACCCGGTGCTCGGGTTGGCCCGAAGCCTGACATCGAGCTTCTGTCCAACCCGAGCCTCTACGTCCGCAGCGGCCGAACCGTCATCGGTTACGGTTGCGGCTGAAGGGGGCGATTGCGCCGAAGCCATCTGACCGCCTGTCACCATCAAAAGCAGCGCCAACGCTAACGCCCCAGGCGGCTTTATGTCCGACATGCGTCAGCACGTCAGCCGCAACGCCCCCTCCGATCAGCCGTTCATGCCGCGTACCGTCCAGAAATCGGAGGACAGGTTGTCGTCGGTCAAGTAGGCGTACGGTATATGGAAATGCCCGTGGTCCTGCACCGCCGGTCCCCAGGAGTTGCGGACGGTAAAAAGCTGCTTCGAGTCGTCATATCCGACGGCCAGCACCGCATGTCCGCCGAGAACGTTGTCGGCGCCGCTTGGCATCGGCAGCACGGCTTTCGGATTGCCGCTGGCATCGTAAAGGCTGTCATAGACCGTGAAGCCGAAGACAAACGGAAAGCCCTCGGCCAGACAGCCTTTCATCTGCGCCAACGATTGTTGGACGCGGTAATACGCAACCGCTTTGTGGTGCGTTGCTTCGCTATAAGCACCCGCCGGCGGTTTGGTTCTCGGCGGGCTATGAGTTCGGAAAGAGGTGCGTGTCGGGATTGGCCTCGATCGGTTCGTAAGGCCAAGTCTTCTCGGTACAGACACCCTGCTTAGCGACGCTCTTGATGCCGTCGCGGATCATCGCCCCGGCATCGGACGCAATCGAGTGTTCCATCGACCGTTCGTTGTAATAGATGAACAGGCGCGACGGTATGAAATCCGGCTGCTGCTTTTGTTTGGCGCGATCGAACTGAACCGCGCCGGCGATCGCGTTGGCGGTGCAGCTGCCGATCGGGCCTTGGTCGTAGGGGCTCGACGGAAACTGGTTCCGCAGGTCCACGGAAGGCGGCATTGCCCGCAAACGGGCCAGTGGCGCCGAATAGGCAAGATCGCGATGGTCCGGCAAATCCGGAACCCACCCCAACCCAAAGCGGTATTGTGCGGAATTAGCCATTGCTCTTCCTCCGAAAGAGTTGGCGCGTAGCCCCACCGTGCCGCTTGCCGTCTGGATCGGTAGGCATTTCCGAATGTCAGCCGTCTGGACGCGCGAGGATGCTGTCTGCCAACGCGCGAAGGGTGAGCCGGATTTTACCTTAAGTAAAGCGATCACTATCCCTGCAGGCTATACAAGGCTTTCTCCGAACAGTCATGTCAGGCGCCGCGGCGCTGGCGCGGTTCGGGCGAACATTCCGCTCGAAGATCTCGCTGCCGCTCCGCAGTCTCCGTCCGGAGGATCGGGATCAGCCGATCGAGAGTTCCGTCAAACCCGCGTGCGGCGCCGCGCGGCCGCTCGGGACGCGTTCTCCTCCCTCGGCCAAGGTCGACAGCCGGCGCCGCCGGAGCGCTTACCGCGGCGCCATGACCATGACCATCTGGCGGCCTTCCATGCGCGGCATCTGCTCGACCTTGGCGATCGCGTCCAGGTCGTCCCTGACGCGTATCAGCACGTTCATGCCGATGTCCTGGTGCGCCAGTTCGCGGCCGCGGAACCGCATCGTGACCTTGACCTTGTCGCCTTCCTCGATGAACTTGTTCATGGCGCGCATTTTGACGTCGTAATCGTGGTCGTCGATGCTCGGGCGCAGCTTGATTTCCTTGACCTCGATAATCTTCTGCTTCTTGCGGGCTTCGTTTTTCTTCTTCTGTTCTTCGTATTTGAACTTGCCGTAATCGAGGATCTTGCAGACCGGCGGGTCGGCGTTCGGCGCGACCTCGACCAGGTCAAGACCGGCATTCGCGGCCATGTCGAGCGCTTCGTTGCGCCCAACCACCCCGACCATGTTGCCGCGCTCATCGACGAGGCGTACGCGCGGGACGCCAATCTCCTGGTTGACGCGGGGACCCTCGCGGGTCGGGGCGACGTTCATCGGTGGTCTTGGTATGTACGTTCTCCACTGAATGGTTGAATACAGCCGACCGCACCATCGCGAGTCGGCGAGGCTCAGCCGGGCGGGCTTGCCTCATCTTTCAATCTAGCGACGAGTTCGCCAAGCGCAAGAGCCTCTTGCGCCGGGCTCCCGAGACGCCGCATCGAGACGCTGCGCCGCTTCGGCTTCGCGGCGGCCGACCGCGAGGATCACCGGGATTTTCGCCAGGCTGTGCTCGCGCACCTTGTAGCCGATCTTCTCGCCGCCGGTGTCGGTCACGACCCGCAGTCCCGGCGCCCGCAACTCGGCCGCGACCTCCTCGGCATAAGCGCGCCGCCTCCTCGGTGATCGAGGCGACGACCGCCTGCACCGGCGCCAGCCACAGCGGAAAATTGCCGGCGTAATGCTCGATCAGGATGCCGATAAAGCGCTCGAACGATCCGAGGATCGCGCGGTGCAGCATGACCGGCCGATGCCGCGCCGCCATCCTCGCCGACATAGACGGCGCCGAGCCGCTCCGGCATCACGAAATCGAGCTGCAAGCGTGCCGCATTGCCAGTCGCGCCCGAGCGCGTCGCGCAGCACGAATTCGAGCTTCGGCCCGTAGAACGCCCCTTCGCCGGGGTTGAGCGTATAGGAAAGCCCGGCGGCCTTTACCGCTTCCTCCAGGTCGCGCTCGGCGACGTCCCACGACCGCGTCGCTGCCGGCGCGCGTCGCCGGCCGTGTCGCGAGCTTGACCGCGACCTCTTCGAAGCCGAAATCGCGGTAGACCGACAGCAGCAACTCGCAGAACGCGATGGCCTCGCGGCGTGACCTGCGCCTCGGTGCAGAAGATATGCGCGTCGTCCTGCGTGAAGCCGCGCACCCGCATGATGCCGTGCAACGCGCCGGACGGCTCGTTGCGATGGCAGCTGCCGAATTCGGCCAGCCGCAGCGGCAATTCGCGGTAGCTGCGCAGCCGGTTGCGGAAGATCTGCACATGCCCGGGGCAGTTCATCGGCTTGACCGCGAGCACGCGCTCGTCGCGGCTCTCGGCGATGAACATGTTCTCGCGGAAATTCTCCCAATGGCCCGATGCCTCCCACAGGCTGCGGTCGAGCAATTGCGGCGTCCTGACCTCCTGGTATCCGGCCTGTTCGAGCCGGCGGCGCATATAGGCCTCGATCGCGCGATACAGCGTCCAGCCGTTCGGGTGCCAGAAGACGCTGCCGACCGCCTCCTCCTGCAGATGGAACAGGTCGAGTTCGCGGCCGAGCTTGCGGTGGTCGCGGCGCTCGGCCTCTTCGAGGCGGAACAGGTACTGGTCCAGCTCCTTCTGGCTCGGCCATGCCGTGCCGTAGACGCGCTGCAGCTGCGCGTTCTTCGGGTCGCCGCGCCAATAGGCGCCGGCCACGTTCATCAGTTTGAACGCCTGCCCGAGCCGCCCGGTCGAGGGCAGATGCGGCCCCGTGCAGAGATCGACGAAATTCCCCTGGCGATAGAGGCTGATCTCCTCGTCCTGCGGGATCTCGCCGATATATTCGGCCTTGTAGCGCTCGCCGATGCCGGCGAAGAACGCGACGGCGCGGTCGCGGTCCCAGACCTCGCGGGTGATCGTCTCGTCGCGGCGCACGATCTCGCGCATCCGCTCCTCGATCCGGGACAGATCGTCGGGCGTGAACGGCGTCTCGCGCGCGAAATCGTAATAAAAGCCGGTCTCGGTGGCCGGACCGAACGTGACCTGCGTCTCCGGGTAGAGCTCCTTGACCGCCTCGGCCATCACATGCGCCGCGTCGTGGCGCAGGATCTCGACCCCCTCCGGCATGTCGCGCGTGATGATCGCGACGGCGGCGTCACGGTCGATCACGCTCGCGAGGTCGCGCGCGCGTCCGTCGATCTTGACCGCGATCGCCGCCTTGGCGAGACCGGGGCCGATCGCGGCCGCGACATCGGCGCCGGTTACCGGACCCGGAAATTCGCGGCGGCTGCCGTCGGGCAGCGTCACGGCGACCGGGCTGGCTAGAGCCGCCCGTCCGCGAGGATCGTAGGTCTTCGGATATGTCGCTCATCGTAAGCTGTGCTCCGTCGCTATGCCCCTTAGGGAGCGCCGCCGGACGGGGCGAATTTGTCAGCAAAAAACCCCGTCCGTTGCCGGCGGGGTTCTCGGATTGAACGATGCTGCTGGTTCAGCGCGCACGACCTCCGCACACCCCGCGATATGGGGTGGTCGTAGTCGTCCCGAGATCGTGACCGATGTCGTTCATATCGCCAATATCGCGATCATCGCTCGCGCGGTCAAGAAGCCTTCCGGCGCGATTCATTGGCCGGAATAGTAGATCGCCAGCATTTTCATCTCGGTCGGGGTCAGGCGCGAGGCAATGCTGCGCATGCGATGATAGATATCGTTGTGACGCTGGCTATTCGCCGAAGGCGGCAAGCTGGGCTTCGAGATACTGCGCGTACTGGCCGGTGATCGTCGGCGTCTCGATCGGGCCGCCGGCCCCGATACCGTGACACGAAATGCAGGGCGGGATGCCGCGGGCGACATCGCCTTTCGTCACCAGATTTTCGATCTCGATGCCGACATAGGGCGGGAAAGCCCGCTCCGGGTCGATCGCGCCGCGGACGAGCTTGCCGTAAAACGCCGCCAGATCGGCGATTTGCTTGTCGCTCAGATCGGCCACCAGCGGGGTCATGACATCGGAAACGCGGGCGCCGCTCTTGTAGTCGTGCAGTTGCTTATAGATCGCGAAGCGGCTTTGCCCGGCATTGCGCGGGATCGTCGGGTCGGGGGTGTTGCCCTCGACGGTATGGCACGCAATGCAACGCTCCTGCGCAAGCGCCTCGCCGTCCTTGCGCTGCGCCCGGTAGAGCTCGTCCAACGTCGCATCGGTCCATGAAACGCGGCTGACCGGATAGGGCGGTGATTCCGAACTCGGCGTCGGGCGGGCCGGCGAACCCGGCGCAATCCCGATCGCGCGGCAGATTGCCGTCCACGGATCGATCCCGCCGGCCTGTCCCTGCACGATCGGGATCACGACAACGCCGAGAACGACCGCGACAGCCAGGAGGGCGGCGACCGCGACGCCTCCCCAGAGCCGCCATGACCTGTCATTGGGATCGGTGTCGCCGCTGGCGCTCATGGCTCGCTATCCCGCGCCGCCGACCCGGTGGATCACCGCCCCCGGAGACGGATAGACCGCGAACTGCGCGATCGGCCAACCATAGGCCACGAGCATCAGCACCAGAACCAGGACATTCCACAGGGCAAAGCCGTTCAGCGCGGCCGGGACGCGCGCGACCGCGGTGAAGCGGCACGGCATACGCTACCGAGGGCCGCGCTGCGCCAACCTGCACCGGCCTCTCGTGCAGCCGCGCCAGGTTCCAGACGAACAGGAAAGCGCTGACCAGCCAGCAGGATCGCCGCCGAGCAGGCTGACCACGACCCACGGCCCCCACCAGGCAAGCGCCGGGTCCGAATAGTCGAAATGCGCCACCCGCCGCCATTGGCCGTTGAGGCCGAGCCAATGCCAGGGCAGCGTCATGACCAGCATGCCGATCGCCCAGGTCCACAGCTGCCGGCGCTGCCATGCCAGCGCGATCGCGTCGGGTCGCCGTCCGGTCAGCGCCGGCCAGATCTCGTACGCGATCGCGAAATACATGATGACGACCGTGCCGCCGAAGATCAGGTGGAAATGAGCGGTGACCCACGACGTGTTGTGGACCATCGCGTTCATGCCGTAGCTCATGTTGATCAGGCCGCCGCCGCCGCCGAACCACAGCATGAAGAACGCCAGACCCGTCGCGAGCACCATCGGGCGATCCCAAGGCAGCGTCCGCAGCCAACCGAATAGCCCGGTTCCGCCGCGCAGCCGTCCGGCGATCTCGAACGACGCGGCGATCGTGAACACGGTCAATAATGTCGGGATCGTGACGAGAAACGTCAGAAAGCTCTGGATGAACTTGAACCCGGTCGAATGCTCCGGGTCCATGAACAAATGGTGCAGTCCGACCGGCAGGCTGTAAAGCAGGAACAGCACGAAACTCAGCCGCCCCATCGTATCGCTGTAGAGGCGACCTCCGGCAGCTGCCGGCGCCATCGTGTAAAACGCGATATAGGCCGGAAACAGCCAGAAATAGACGATCGCGTGCAAGGTCCACGAGAACAGGGTCCGCGACAGTCCGACATCGATCGTTTCGGTCCATCCGAACGCTGCCGGGATCACCTGGATCAGCAGCTCCGCCGCCACTCCCAGCGTCGTCCACAGCCACATGATCGCGTTCGCGACGGTTGCGAACATCGCGAGCGGCACCGGCCGGCCGGGGTTGTCCCGCTTCCAGCCGCGCCATCGCGACGAGCATGATGACGCACCAGACCCACGAGCCGACGACCACGAGCACCAGGCCGATATAGAAGAACGCGCTCGCGGTCAGCGGCGGGTAGAACGTGTACAGCACCGCGGCGTGGCCGGTCAGCACCGTGACGACGGCCATGACCGTGCCGATCACGGCGAACGCGTAGGCGGCCCACGCCGCCTTGACGCCAGGGAAGATCGCGGCCGAGCGCCGTTTCGGCCACGAAATAGCCGAACCCCATAATGAAAAAGGTGCGTCAGGACGTACGCCATCCCAGTGCCGTGCGCCGTCACCGACGTGAAATACGTCTCCGGTGCGGCGAACGGCGCGCTGCAGCGGGCTGCGCACCCACATCTGCCAGACGCCGAGCACCGCAGCCAGCGCGAATACGGCGAAGGCCAGCCACAGATGCGCGAGGACAAGCCCCCTGTTACGAACCACAGTTCGCTCTCCCCTGCGCGTCCGGCCGGAACTGATCGGCGGGCACGACGCGGACCCGCGCCCACATCTGGCTGTGCCCGAATCCGCAAAACTCGTGACACGGCATCAGCAGGTCCCCGGTTTTGCGAAAAACCGTGTGCACCTGGCTGACATAGCCGGGCACCACCATCGTATTCACGTTGGTGCCGGCCACGAGAATGCCGTGTATCACGTCGGGGCTCGCCAGGCGCAATGTCACCGGCTGCCCTTCCGGAAGGACGACGCAGTTCGGAACAAAGGCGAATTGGGTCGCGACGATGCGCGCCGTGATCTGCCCGTTTGGCTCGACCCGGGTGCCGAGGTTCGGTTCGGTGAATTCGCCGGAGAGATGCAGCGTTTTCGGGTCGATCCGCTCGGCGTTGGACGGCGGGTTGCGGTGCAGCGCCAGCGCCGCGAAAAGCGTCAGCGCGAACAGCACCGCGACGAACCCGATGACCGCCGCCGCCCAGCGCAGTTCGGAGCGAACCACATCGTGTTCGGTCCAGGACATCGCGCTATCCGATCGTCCCGCGCGGCAGGTAGATCAGGAGATAGATCAACACCCACGCTACCAGCAGCAGCAACACGGCCGCGGCGCTGAGCGCGGCCGCGCCGGCCGGCACGCGGCGCAAGGCTTCGAGTTGCGTCGCGATCGAGGGTCGGGAGATCGTGCGAAGGCGGCGCCGGCGGTGCCCGCATCTCGAAGATGTCCGGTTCGTTTATGCCTGTTTTTAGATTAAAACTCCCGACGCCCATAATCCAGTGGTTGGGCTGCGACCCAGCACCGCGCTCACTTGAGGTTGGCGCGGCAAGGCGGCCGCGGCGCCGTCAAAATTTCGGCGCCGCGCCACCCAATCGGCCTATTTGTCGAGCCAGACGTCTTCCATGCGCCAGCCGTTGTAGGAGCTGTTGGCCATGACCGTGATCCCCTTGACCTCGGGCCGCCAGCAGGTCGCCTTGCGCATGTAGAACTCGATCGGCCGCACCACCGCCTCCTGCAATTTGCGGTCGATCTCCCAGACAAGCTTTTTCCGCTTCTCCAGATCGGTTTCGATCGATTGCTGGTCGATCATCTTCTCGACCTCGGGATCGCAGTACTTCGTATAGTTGCGGTTCGAGTTGCAGCCGTAATTCTCGTAGAAAGTCTGGTCCGGATCGTCGATGCCGGCCCCCGAGACGCTCTGCGCGAACACGAAGTCGCCGCGCACCAGCTTCGGCAGCCAGTTCGCGGTTTCGACCAGCTCGAGCTCGCCGTCGATCCAGATGTGCTTGAGCTGATCGATCAGCAGCGAGGCCGCGTCGCGATAATCCGGCAGGTTGCGCGACGAGATCTTGACCTGCGAGGTGCTTGTTCGGGCCGTAGCCGAGCGATTGCATGATCTTGCGGGCCTCTTCGCGCGACTTTTCGACGTCGGGTCCGTAGCCCGGCAGCGTCTCGCGCATCTCCTTCGGCATCGCCCACTGTCCCTCCGGCCCCGGCATCACGGCCGTGCCGATATCGCCTTTGCCTTCGCCGAGGATGTCGACAAACGTTTTGCGGTCGAGCGTCATCGCGACCGCCTTGCGCAGCTCCGGATTATCGAAGGGCGGCTTTCGCGTCATCAGCGCGTTCGGCGCGAAATTGGTCGGCGTGATTTCGCAGACCGCGTCCGGCATCTGGCTCTGAATGTCCTTCAGCGTCGGCACCGTGACCTCATAGGGAAAGGTCATGTCGAACTTGCCGGCGACGAAGGCGAGCATCTGGGTCGAGCGGTTCGGAATGATCGTCCATTCGATCCCGTCGAGATAGGGCAAGCCCCTTCTTCCAGTAATCCGGGTTCTTCGTGACCTTGATCGACTGGTTCGGCTTGAACTCGACGAACTTGAACGGCCCCGTGCCGATCGGGTGCTGCCGCATCTGCGCCGCCGGAACATGGCACGGATAGACCGGCGTGAAACCGGAGGCGAGAAAGGCGATAAAGGACGGCTGCGGCCGCTTCAGGTGGAAGGTTGCCTGATATTCGTTGTCGGCGGTGACATTGTCGAGATTGTCCCACCACGCCTCGCGGGCGTTGAGGCGCAGTTTTTCATTGGCCTTGCCCTGCAGCAGGTCCCAGGTGCATTTGACGTCGGCGGAAGGTGAACGGCTTGCCGTCATGCCATTTGACGCCCTGGCGCAGCTTGAAGGTCAAATCCTTGCCGTCCTCGCTCCAGCTCCAGCTCTCGGCGAGATCGGGGACGATGTTGTCGAGCCGGTTCAGCTTCTCGTGCGGGTTGAAGACGACGAGGTTGTTGAACACCCCCATCATCGGCGCCAAGACCGAGATCGTGCCGTTTTCGTGGATCGACATGTTGCTGGGGCTGTCGCGGTGAAAGACCCGCAAGACGCCGCCCGGATTTCTGCGCGACCGCGGCCCCGCCGGCCAGCAGCGGCGGCAGCGCGACGGCCGCGCTCAATAGAATACGCACCAGACTCTTCATACGTAGGTCCTCGTTGTTGATGACCGCCGGAAGCGGCCGGCGGGTAAGGGGCTGCGCGTCGCCGAACCGGTTCGGCGGCGCGAATGTAGCGGTGAGCCGAGCCGGCCGCTCTGATCTTTTCGCAATGCTGTCTGCGGCCTGTACCGGGCGGATCGCTAGCGGTCGCGCCAGACGTTTTCAGTGTTCCAGCACGCGGATTTCGGCGCAGCGCCGGTTTGCCCCCTGGCTTGCCTCTGGGCGGCGCGCGAGTGTAGTGGCAAGCCCAACCGCCGCATCGGGGTTTTCGCCACGGGGATTTTTGCGATGCTGTCGGCGGCCTTCGCCAGCCCGGAATTGTGGGAAATCATCGCCTTGTCGCTGCGGGTCAGCCTGTCGGCGACCGCGGCGGCGGCGCTGCTCGGGCTGCCGCTCGGGACGCTGCTGGCGATCTGGCGGTTTCCCGGCCGGCGCGCCTTGATCGTCCTCGTCAACGCGCTGCTCGGCCTGCCGCCGGCGGTGGTCGGCCTCGTGCTCTACCTGTTGCTGTCGCGCTCGGGGCCGCTCGGGTTTCTGGGCCTGCTGTTCACCCCGGAGGCGATGATCGTGGCGCAAACCGTGCTGGCGCTGCCGATCATCACCGCGCTCGCCCATCGCGCCGCCGATGGGCTGTGGCGCGAGTTCGGCGAGCCGCTGATGGATCTCGGCGCGACAAAGATGGCGCTCGGTCGCGGCGTTGCTCGCGATGGGCCGGCTCGGCATGCTGACCGCGGTGCTGGCCGGTCTCGGCCGGACCATGTCGGAAGTCGGCGCGATCATCGTCGTCGGCGGCAACATCGCCGGCTACACGCGCACGATGACGACCGCGATCGTGCTCGAAACCAGCAAGGGCGACCTGCCGCTGGCGCTGGGTCTGGGCCTCGTGCTGATCGGGTTGACGATCCTGATCAGCGCCGCCGCCTTCGCGCTGGCCGGGCGCCCGCAATAAGGATAAGGGGATTTCCATGACGCGCATTCTGTTCGCCGTCTGGCTGGCCGCCGCGGCCGCGGTACTGCCCGGCTTGTCCGGGCCGGGGTCTGCCGCCGCTCAGGAGACGCAGACAATCCGGCTGGCCTCGACGACCTCGGTCGACAATTCCGGGCTGCTCGCGGCGATCCTGCCGCAATTCACCAAGGCCACCGGCATCACCGTGCATGTGCTGGCGCAGGGCACGGGCCAGGCGCTCGATACCGCGCGGCGCGGCGACGCCGATCTCGTTCTCGTCCACGATCCCGAGGCGGAGCAGAAATTCGTCGGCGAGGGTCACGGCCTGAAGCCGCGGCAGATCGCCTGGAACGATTTCATCGTTGTCGGGCCGCAGGCCGATCCGGCGCAAGATCAAGGGCGGCAGCGACGCCGTCGCGGCGTTCAAGGCGATCGCCGCGGCCAAGGCGCCGTTCGTCTCGCGCGGCGACCGCAGCGGCACGAACGCGCTGGAATTGCGGCTATGGAAGGCCGCCGAGCTCGATCCGAAAAGCGGCGCCGGGAGCTGGTATCGCGAAATCGGCGGCGGAATGGGGCAGGCGCTCAACGCGGCCTCGGCGATGCCGGCCTATACCCTGTCCGATCGCGGCACCTGGCTCAGCTTCAAGAACAAGGAGCCGCTCGTCGATCGTCATCGAAGGCGATCCGAAGCTGATCAACCGCTACGACGTCATCGAACTGAACCCGCAGACGCATTCCGGCGCCAAGCTCGACGCGGCGCATCGCCTCGCGGAATGGCTCGCCGGGCCGGAAGGGCAGGCAGGCGATCGGCGCCTACCGGATGGGCGGCGAGCAGCTGTTCCATCCCTCCGCCGCCGCGCCGCGCTGAACCATGGAAAAGCCGCGGTCAGCGGCGGCTTGCGGGCTACATCGCGCAGCCAGCCGTAAAACCGCCACCCGGGTCCGCCCCATTCTTGCGATCCACGCCCGGTACGGGTTCGCCTCGGGAACAAGCGTGACGCCCGGGAACAGCGGATGCGTCCAGCAGGCCCAAGCGGCGCCGGTCCAGAAGCATTCCGGCGGGACCGGCTGCACCGCCGCCGCGCCGGCGAGCAGGGCCGCGCCCGCCAGGCCGTTTCGTACCGACTTCATGCCCGCCTCCCGCTTCGATTAGGCCGGGGAACGTTCGTGCTTGTGAAAAACTCCCGGCCGGACACGGCAGGGATTGTTATACGATGCCGCAAGAAACCCAATCCGGGGAGAGGATCATGCAATTGGGCGCGCTGCTGCCATTGGGCGATATCGGCGGCGATCCGGGGGTCGTGCGCGAATATGCGCAGGCCGCCGAGGTGATCGGGTACGACTTCATCGAGACGGCCGACCACGTGCTCGGCGTCAACGCGGCGAGCCGTCCCGGCTGGGACCGCAACACCAACGACGATCTGTTCCACGATCCGTTCGTGCTGTTCGGCTATCTGGCGGGGTGCACGAGCAAGCTCGGCTTCTCGACCGGCGTTCTGATCCTGCCGCAGCGCCAGACGGCGCTGGTCGCGAAACAGGCGGCCTGCCTCGACGTGTTGTGCGGCGGCCGGTTCCGGCTCGGGATCGGGGTCGGCTGGAACGACGTCGAGTTCGTCGCGCTCAACGAGAATTTCCACAATCGCGGCCGCCGCTCCGAGGAGCAGGTGCGGGTCATGCAGGCGCTGTGGGCCGAACCGCATGTCAGCTTCAAGGGACGCTGGCACACGATCGAGGATGCCGGGATCAACCCGCGCCCGGCCTCGGGCAAGGTGCCGGTGTGGTTCGGCGGGCATCACGAGCGCACCCTCGAACGCATCGCCAAAATCGGCGACGGCTGGATGCCGAACGCCTACCCGCCCGGACGCGAGGCCGAGGAGGTGCTCGCCAAACTGCGCTCGCTGACCGAGCAGGCCGGGCGCGATCCGGCGCAGATCGGGATCGAGGTCTGGGTGTCGATGGGGTCGGGCAGCGAGGCGGATTGGGCCGCGGAGGCGCGCTTCTGGAAAGGGCAGGGCGCAACGCATCTGTGCCTGACGACAACGTTCAACCGCCGCCACCATCGGCGCATCGCCGGACACGGCCTTGCCGACCACCTCGCCGCGCTGCGGCGCTACCATGCGGCTGTCGCGGACGCGCTGTAGGTTCTATTGCAGCACGCCGCAGGCGATGCGGGCGCCGCCGCCGCCGAGCGGCGCCGGCTGATCGCTGTAATTGTCGCCGCCGGCATGGATCATCACCGCCTTGCCGCGCAGCATCGAGACCTCCTTGATGCGCGGCGCGGTCAGCGTCTCGGTCGGCGCTGCCGTTGGCGGCAACCTGCAGCACCGGCAGATCGCCGAGATGGCCCTCGCCCTACGGGCCGGCGTGCTTGCCGGTGTGTTCCGGGTCGAAATGCCCGCCGGCCGCCCCGGCGGGAACGGTCGTGGCCGTTTGCTGTCGCGGGTTCGCACGAGCTGTGTCTCATGCACATGAAACCCGTGCGGTCCCGGCGGCAGGCCCTTGAGGTCGGTCTTGATGACCGCGCCCTGCGCACTGTCGGCGATCGTCACCGTGCCGACCGCCTCGCCGGGACCGGACGGCGTCGCCCGGCGCATTTCGGCGCGCAGCTCGGTTGCCGCCGCGGCGCCGGCTGCCGGCGACCCAGGCCAGCGCCAACATGCCCAACGTCCAAACCCGCATCGCTATCTCCAGAACGGCAAATAGGGCGTCGCGCGAAGCTATGCGAGCCGGGCCGACTTCCGTCAACCGCAAGACAAGTTTTGCGCCCGGCGAACCCTTTTGCGGCGAGAGCCGTTGACCTCGACAGCAAGCGGAAACAGGGAGCGACGTGATGAGCGACGACACCGCCGGTTTGGCGCCGACTTCGGACGCGACGACGAAGGAAACCGAGCCCGAAGTCGTCGCCGGCATCGCCTCGGGCGACCTCCATCCCGACCAGAACCGATGTCGATCCGGGCCGATCGCCGGGGCGGATGGGGTCGCACGCTGCTGTATCTGGCGGCCGGGATTGCCGCCGGTTGCGCCATTGCCGCTGCTGCTGCGCGCGCAACGACTGACAGCGCTCGCGATCCGGCGGCAAGCCGCCGCTTCGCGTCCGCGCGACCACCTTTTCGGGTGGTTCGAGGCCACGCGAACCGAGGTATGATCCTGCTCGAGGAGCGCCGCCGCGCGATCGTGCGCGGAATGACGTCGCGCTCTCGGGGAGGCTGCCATGAAATTCCTGACCGACCGGCAATTGCGCGCGCTGCTTCCGGCCGAGACCTGCTCGTTTCCGTCGCCGGTACCGACGCAGATCGTGTCGAGCGACGAATACGTCCCGGTGCCGCAGACCGAGAAGCAGCGCGAGGTCGAGGCGCGGCTGAAGGATCTCGGCGATACGCTCGCCAGGCGGCAGGGGCTGTCGCGCCGCCGCTTCTTTCAGACGGCGGCCGGGATGGCGGCGTCGTTCGTCGCGATGAACCAGGTTTTCGGACCGCTGTTCGAGGCCAGCGCCGCCGAGGCCGCGACGCCGGACATGGCCGACGCGCGCGCCCAGTCGCTGTCCGGCCAGTTCGTCGTCGACGGGCACACGCATTTCCTGCGCGACGACACCAGGCTTACCGGGTTCGTCAAGGGACGCGAGGCGGTCGGCAAATTCGGCTGGAACAAGTCGCTGGCCGAGAAGGAACAAACCATCGACGACCTGAAGTACAATAATTATCTCAAAGAGATTTACATGGACAGCGACACCAAGGTGGCGCTGCTGTCGAATTCGCCGTCGGAGGTGCCGGAAGACTGGTTTATTCCGCAGGAACAGGTCTTCGCGACGCGCGAGCGGGTCAATCGCGAAGCCGGCTCGCGCCGCATGCTGGCGCATTTCACGATCACGCCGGGCTGGCCGGGCTGGCTCGACCAGGTCGACGAGGCGATCGAGCGCTTCAAGCCCGATTCGTGGAAGGGCTATACGGTCGGCGACAACACGCACAAGGAGCTGGCGCATTACCCGTATCGCCTCGACGACGAAAAGCTGATGTACCCGTTTTACGAGAAAGCGGCGAAGTCGGGGATCAAGAACGTCTGCATCCACAAGGGGCTGTTCGCGCCGGCGACCGAGGAGAAATTTCCGCGTCTGCGCCCCTATGCCGATGTCAGCGATGTCGGAAAGGCCGCGAAGGATTGGCCGCAGCTCAATTTCCTGATCTACCACTCGGCCTATCGCTGGGTCGGCGGCAAACCCGCCGACGGCATGGCCGAGTTCGACCGCACCGGCCGCAGTTCGTGGACCAGCGATCTCGCCGAGATCCCGGAAAAATACGGCGTGACGAACGTCTACGGCGATCTCGGGCAGCTTTTCGCGTGGACCGCGGTCGCCGAGCCGCGGCTCGCCGCGGCGCTGATGGGCATGCTCGTCAAGGGCCTGGGAGTCCGACCGCGTTCTGTGGGGCAGCGATGCGCTGTGGACCGGCGCGCCGCAATGGCAGATCGAAGGGCTGCGCCGTCTCGAAATCCCCGAGGACATGCAGAAGAAATACGGTTTCGCGCCGCTCGGCCCCGCCGATGGCCCGGTCAAGACGGCGATCCTCAGCGGCAACACGGCCGGCCTCTACGGGCTGCAAAAGCAGGCGGATTTGACCCGCCATGACCGCTTCGCGGCGCTGAAGGCCGACTATGTCGCGAACGGCCCCGGGCGCAGCAACCTGCGCTACGGCTACGTCGCGCCGCCGGGCTGAAACTCACATCCGCCTGAAACGGCGCGGCTCCGCCGGTTCGGGCGCTGCTCGACGGAAGCGCCGCGGACAACTCTCTGAAACGGGTTCCGCCGCACTTGCTGGTCCGCGCGAGTGATGGTCGCGCGGATCGTCTCGCTGATACCTTGTTGCTGTCTGCGCCGCCTTGACGGCTGTCGGGCGCGCGTCCCATGCTGCGATTCAACCCTTAAGATCGACAGAATGGGAGGAAATCCGTGGCCCCGCTTCGTAACCGGCTATCCCGCCGCGCCCTTGTCGCCTCGCTGGCGGCGGCGCCGGCGATATTGCGCGCCCCCGCGCTGCTCGCCGCCTCCGAGCCGGACAAATTCGTCCTGGCGTTTCACGTGACGATATCGCCTGCCTGGTTCGACCCGTCGGCCGCGCCGCCGCAGATCACGCCGTTTGGCGTGTTGTACGCGCTGCACGATGCGCTGGTGCGCGCCTATCCCGGCACCAATATGGGTCCGGCGCTCGCCGAATCGTGGCAGGAAAGCGAAGACGGGCTGACCTACGAATTCAAGCTGCGTCCGAACCTGACGTTCCACAACGGCGACAAGCTGACCACCGAGGACGTCAAGTTCAGCTTCGACCGCTATCAGGGCGCCGGCGCCACGATCATGAAGGAGAAGGTGGCGTCGGTCGAAATCGTCGATCCGCGCAGTCATCCGCTTTCATCTGAAGGAGGTCTGGCCCGATTTCATGACCTTCTACGGCAGCACGGCCAGCGCCGCCGGGCTGATCGTACCGAAGAAATACATCGAAAAAATCGGCGACGACGGATTCAAGCAAAAACCGGTCGGCGCCGGTCCGTACAAATTCGTCAGCACGACAGCCGGGCATCGAGGTTGTGTTCGAAGCCTTCGACAAGTACTGGCGCAAAAAGCCGAATGTAAAGAACGTGGTCATGCGCAGCGTGCCCGATGTCGATTCGCGGGCGCTGATGGTAAAAACCGGCGAGGCGGACATCGCGGCCGCGCTGGAAAGCGTCGCCGCGCAAGGGCTGATCGACAATCCCGGAACCCGCATCGTCCCGAGCAAGCACGCCTCGTGCCAGTGGATCGAGTTTCCCGACCAGTGGGACCCGAAATCGCCGTGGCACGATATCGGATGCGGCAGGCCGTCGGCTATGCGATCAATCGCGAGGGGATCAGCAAGGTCGCCTGCCTCGGCTACTGCCCGCCGGCGGGCGTCATCGTGCCGCGCGTCATGGAATTCGCGCTGCAGGTCCCGCCGTTCCCGTACGACCCGAAAAAGGCGAAGCAGCTGCTCGCCGAGGCCGGCCATCCGAACGGCTTCGACGCCGGCCTGTTCCATGCGATCCCGGGTTTCCCGACCGCCGCGGAAGCCGTCGTCAACGACCTCAACGCGGCCGGCATCCGCGTCAGGCTACGCGCCGATGGAGCGGGCCGCGTTCTACGCCGACTGGAAGGCGCACAAATTCCACGGCCTGTACATGACCGGCGCCGGCGCCGCCGGCAACGCCGCGACGCCGGGTCGAAAGCTTCATGTATTCGAAAGGCGGCTATGCCGAGGGCGGTTATCCCGATATCGACGAAATCTATCTCAAGCAGGCGAAGGAGCGCGACCCGAAGAAGCGGGAAGCAGATGCTGCACAAGATCCAGCAGCTGACGATCGACCGCATGATGTTCGCGCCGATCTACGATTTCCGCGCTTTGATGGGCGTCGGACCACGCGTCGTCAAGGACACGATCGGCGACATCTATCTCAGCCCGTGGCCGGCCTATGAGGATATCGAGATGAAGGCGTCGTAGCGGCGCCTCGACGCCGGCACCGCGGACGCGATCGCGGCGCCGTCCGCTGGCAAATCGGGCGGGCCGGCCCTATACTTTGGTGAGAGTTCATCCGAGAGTTCTTTGGAGAAAAACGATGGCTGACGGCACCACCCCGATAGCCCCTCCGGCCCCGACCGAGGCCGTGACCCCGGGCGGCATCAATCACCTCGTGATCAATGTCCGCGACATCGAAGAGTCGCACCGCTTCTGGACCGAGATCCTCGGCTTCAAGGAGGTCGGACGGTCGAGCCGGCGCGCCATGCGCTTCTACAGCGGCGACCACAGCGGGCAGATGAACCACCACGACATCGCGCTGGTCGAGAACCCGAACCTGCCGAAGCCGCCGGAAGACTGGCAGATGTTCGACATGCCGCTCGCGATCAACCACATCGCGATCACGATGCCGAACCGCGAGGCGTGGCTGCGGCAGCTCGCGTGGCTGCGCCAGAACGGGGTCAAGTTCCGCCGCCGCGTCAATCACGGCATGACGCACAGCCTCTATATCAGCGACCCGAACGGCTACGGCGTCGAGGTGCTGTACGAATTGCCGCGCGAAGTGTGGGGCGAGAACATCCAGGCTGGTCTCGACTTCGTCGAGAACCTGCCGACCGAGGGCGACGAGGCCTTTGTCGACGACACCAACTACCCGCGTTTCGCCGCGAAGGCGCCGGCCGCGGAATAGTCCGATCCCAATGTTGCGATTGAGGCCGATCGCCGCTCGCATCCGTCCGCGAGCGGCGATCGCGTACGGCGCCGCAGGGCGGGGAAGGAGGCTATCTTGCGCTTCGGTCTGTCTCCGGTCCAGTCGGAAGCCCGGTTCGACGCCATGCTGCGCCAGGCCGAGCTGGCCGAAGTCGTTGGGTTTCGACGTGTTGTGGGCGCACGAGCACCACGCCGGCGCGGCGATGTATCCGTCGCCGCTGATGACGCTTGCGGCGCTCGCGTCGCGCACCAAGCGGATCGGCCTCGGCACCAACATGCTGCTGCTGCCGCTCTACCACCCGCTGCGCGTCGCGGAAGACGGCGCGATGGTTGATGTCATGTCCGGCGGTCGACTGCGGCTCGGGGTCAGCGCCGGCTACGCCGAGAGCGATCTGCGGGCGTTCGCGGTGCCGCCCGGGGAGCGCGTGCGGCGGATGCGCGACGGCCTCGCCCTGATCCGGGCCGTATGGACCGGCGAGCCGGTCACGCTGGAAAACAGCCTGTCGCAACTGACCGAGTTCAAGCTGTTTCCGCGGCCGCTGCAGGATCCGGCGCCGCCGATCTATGTCGGGGGCACGGTCGACGCCGCGATCCGGCGAGCGGCTCGGCTCGGCGATGAATTTCTGATCAGCACGACCCAGCGCATCGCCGACATTCCTCGAATTCATCGGGGTGTACAACGACGAATTGCGCCGACTCGGCAAGGACCCGTCGGGAAAATCGACGACGTTGAACCGCATCGTTCATGTCGTGCCGGACGGCGGCTCCAAGGCCGGCGCGGTCGAGTTCTTTTCCCGGCGCTTCCTGCGGCTTTACGATGCGTGGGGTCACCAGAACGTCACGGCGCCTCGGCGACACGGCGCGTTCTCCGGCCGAGGTCGATGCCGAGCATTTCATCATTGGCGAACCGGCCGAGTGCATCGACCGGATTGCGCGATATGCCGAGTTCGGCGTGCGGGAGATCGCTTGCCTGATGAATTTCGGCGGACCCGAATTGGACATCGGTCGAACGCTCGATGCGCCTTTTCGCGGAGCGGGTCATGCCGGTGGCGGCTTCGCTCTAGGCTCGATGCGGCGCGCGCCGCGGCATCGGCCGTCGCGGTCGGAGGCGATGATGTTCGGCGGCTGCTTCGGCCCCTGCGCTACACCAAAGCGGCGCTGCTGATCTTCGGCCTCGGGCTGATAGGCGGCCTTTATCGTGGTCGTGGGCGAATTCGCCGACTGGGAGTATCTCGCCAGCTTCGTCATGACGCTCGGGCTGGTGTTGCTGCCGCTGGGTCTGTTCGCCGACGGACACGGGATCGCGGCGCTGCGCTGGATCGCGCGGCGGTTTTCGCGTGGCAAGCGAGGTGCCAAACGCGGCGCCGCAAGCCGCTCGAAAGCCCGCCCACGCAAGGCGCCGGCGCGAGCCGGTTCCGCCGCGCGCGCCGCGCCGCGCTCGCTTTAGCGCGACTCTCGGCCAGATTGTGCGCGCGAAGTCGCCGGATTTTCGGGCCGTTGCCCGATCCGTATTCGGCCTCGTTATTGCCGGCCGGATCGGCTAATGCCTGTGCCGGTCCGCTCCCGCCGAGCCTGTCAGAGCCTTGCGATGTCATGGAAATCACCGTTGCGGCATGTCTCCTCGCAACGCCGTCCCGGCCACGCCGATTCCATGGCTGCGCCGGCCGCGCGCGCATTCGGGGGCGCCCGCGCCGCTGCGCGTCCTGCATGCCGCCGCCGAGCTGTATCCCTGGGTCAAGACCGGCGGCCTCGGCGATGTCATGGCGGCGCTGCCGCCGGCGCTGCATGCGCTGGGCGCCGACGTGCGCCTTGTGCTGCCCGGCTTCACGGAATTTCTCGACGCCTTCGAGCTGACCGATATCGCCAGGCTGCGGACGCCGTTCGCCGTCGAACGGGTGCGGATCGTGCTGGGGCGTCTGCCGGACAGCGCGGTCGCCGTGTACCTCGTCGATCACCCGGCCTTCTATGACCGGCCGGGCACGCCGTATCAGGCGCCGGACGGAAGCGATTGGCCCGACAACCACCGGCGCTTTGCGCTGTTGGGCTGGGCGGCGGCGGCGCTGGCGCAGGGCGCCGACCCGGCATGGCGGCCCGACCTCCTGCATTGCCATGACTGGCACGCCGGGCTCGCCCCGGCCTATCTGCGGCGCGCAAGGCGCCGCCGTGCCGAGCGTCTTCACCGTGCACAATCTCGCGTATCAGGGGTTTTTCCCGGCCCCGTTTTTCGCCGATCTGGCGCTGCCGCCCAATTTTTTCGCGACGGACGGGGTCGAGTTCTATGGCGGGCTGGCCTTCGTCAAGGCCGGGCTGTTCTACGCCGACCGGCTGACGACGGTCAGCCCGACCTACGCGCGCGAAATCCAGACCCCGGCTTTCGGCTGGGGCCTCGACGGGCTGCTGCGCACCCGCGCCGCCGATCTGACCGGCATCCTCAACGGCGTCGATCCGGCAGTGTGGTCGCCGGAAAACGACCCGTTTCTGCCGGTTCCGTATTCGGCCGATGATGAGGACCTTGCCGATAAAGCGGACGCAAAGGAGTCCCTCGCCCGCCGCTTCGGCCTCGATGATGCCGACGATGGCGGGCCGCTATTCGGCGCCGTCACCCGGCTGACCCCGCAGAAGGGCCTCGACCTGCTGCTCGCGGCGCTGCCTGGCCTGCTCGCGCTCGGCGGCCGTCTCGTGCTGCTCGGCAGCGGCGACGCCGCGCTCGAAGCCGGCTTCAGGGCCGCCGAACAAACCTATCGCGGCAAGATCGGCGTCGAAATCGGCTATGACGAGGCGCTGTCGCACCTGATCATCGGCGGCAGCGACAGCATCCTCGTGCCGTCGCGTTTCGAGCCGTGCGGTCTGACGCAGCTCTATGCGCTGCGTTACGGCTCGCCGCCGGTCGTGCGCCGCACCGGCGGGCTGGCCGATACGGTCGTGGACGCGACCGAGGCGACGTTGGCGGACGGCACTGCGACCGGCTTCGCCTTCGACGACGAAACGCCGGAGGGTCTGCTCGACGCGATACGGCGGGCCGCCGCGCTCTACGGCGACCGCGCCGCCTGGCGTCGGCTGATGCAGCGCGGAATGACCCGCGACTTCAGCTGGACCGCCTCGGCCCGGCAATACCAGGCGCTTTATCGGGAGCTGGTTCCCGCATGAGCGGGACTACCCGCCCAGTATCGTCCCGACCGGGATATCCACTTCGCTCGATTTGACCTTGGCGCCGTCGCCGAGACGCAACCGCGAGACCTCGATAAAGCCGCCTTGCGCCAGGATGCGCAGCCCCTCGGGGCCGGCCGAGACCACCTCGCCGATCTTCTTGCCGCGCACCGCGCCGAAAGTCGGCGCCATGATCTTCTTCGCGTCGAACAGATAGAGCTTCTGCGCCTCGACGCCCTCTGGGCCGTCCTCGGGTTTGCCTGGAGGTTTGAAAGTCGTCCAGGCGCCCGGCGCCGGGTTGCAGCCGCGGATCAGATCATAGACGAAATCGACATGGCTGGCCCAGTTGATCCGCGATTCGGCGGCGCGCACCCAGCCCTCGTAGGTCGCCTGGCTTTCGTCCTGCGTCCACTCGGTGGCGCGCCCGGAGACGACCAGATCGGCCGCCTGCACCAGTGCCTCGACCCCGAGCGGGAAGATCTTGTCGAAATAGAGCGAGGCGGCGGTGTCGTCCGGCCCGATCGCGACCCGCTTCTGCAAAATGACCGGCCCCTCGTCGAGCCCCGGCGTCGGGCGGAAGATCGTCAGCCCGGTCTCGCCGCGGCCGCGGATGATCGCCCACGGGATCGACGCCGGGCCGCGATGCAGCGGCAACAGCGACGGGTGGAACTGGATCATCCCGTGTTTCGGGATCGCGCAGAATTCGGGCGGCGCGAACAGCAGGACATAGGCCATCACGCCGAGATCGGCGTTCAGCTCGCGCAACGCGTTCTGCGCCTCGGGGTCGGAGTATTTCGGGAAGCGGTAGACGGAAAGCTTCTTTTCCTCGGCCGCGGTGACGAGCGGGTCGGGGCGCGCTCCGGGCCGCTCGGGCGCCGCGAACACGCCGGCGATTTCGTCGCCGCGCGCGATGAACGCGTCGAGCACGGCCTTGCCGAAAGCCTGCTGACCGACGATGACAATGCGCATCTCGCCTCCCCTGGATCTGACCGGAACCGTCTCGGGCGCAGAGTTCCACGCGCGCCGCCTGTCGGCAAGCCCCTGTCGGCGAGCCAGGCGGTCAGCCCTCGCGCCGTCGCGTGCAATGGCGCGGCGTAACCAGTTCCGCTACTGTCCCGGCCGGTTGGCAACTATCCCGATGGTTCCGCTTCCATGTCCATGACCCGAAGGCCGTTCCTGTTCGCCGCGCTGCTCGCCGCCTCCGCCGCGCTGGCGCAGCCAGGATTTGCCCAGGAAAGCGACCGCTTTCTGATCTATTTCGACGAATTCAGCGCCAATCTGACGCAGAAATCGCGCGGCGTGATCGCCGACGCCGCCAAGAAGGCCAGGAGACGAACGCAAAAGCCATCCGGGTCGAGGCCAGGGCCAGCGCTACCGGCTCGCAGAAGGCGAACCACTACCTCGCCCAGACGCGCAGCCAAGTCGTTGCCGACGAACTCGAACATGACGGGGTTAACCCGGCGATGGTGAAGCAGGTCCCGATCGGCCAGACCGGCTCGGAAGACCCCAGCGTCGCCGAACGGCGCGTCGATATCGTGCTCGAGCACTGATTTCGGCGTTCGGGCCGGGGCCGTCCGGCGGCGGCGGTTTCGGCTACTTTTTCGCCAGCAGGTCGCGGAGGCCGCGCAGCGCCAGTTCGTAACCGGCGATGCCGAACCCGGCGACGACGCCCTGGCTGACCGCGGCGGTCTGCGATGCCGGCCCGCGCCGGATCGGGTTCGAGATGTGGACCTCGATCGTCGGGAACTTGACCTGCGAAATCGCCGCGATCAGCGCCGGGTAGCCGGAGCCGAACGCCGCCGGGTTGAAAATCGCCGCGTCGATGCCGCCGTCATTGGCCTGGTACAGCCGGTTGACGATCTCGCCTTCGATATTCGAGTGAAAGATCTCGACATCGAGACCGAGATCGCGCGCGTAGCCGCGAATGCGCTCGTCGTATTCCGGCAAGGTCATTGGCCCGAAAATCTCGGTCTGGACCTTGCCGCGCATGTTCATGCCGGCGCCGTGGATGACAAGAACCCGTGGCATAAACCCCTCCTTCCGAAGAACCGCGCCGAGACTACGCGCGGCCGGCTGTGCCGCGAGGCCAGCCGACGCAAATTCAGCCCGTATCGGAGCATCCCCGGGGCTTGACCCGGGGATGATCCAGGCCGTTTTGCCAGCCCTCGCTATTTCGCCTTCGCGAGGTTCTGGGCGACGAAGTCCCAGTTGATCAGGTGGTCGAGGAAAGCCTGCACGAAATCGGGCCGGCGATTCTGGAAGTCGAGATAATAGGCGTGCTCCCAGACGTCGCAGGTCAACAGCGCGGTCTGGCCCTGCGCCAGCGGATCGACGGCGTTCGGCGTGCTGGTGATCGACAGCTTGCCGCCGTTGGCGACAAGCCAGGCCCAGCCGCTGCCGAACTGGCCGACGGCGCGCGCCTTGAAATCGTCCTTGAATTTCTGCAGCCCGCCGAGGTCGCGATCGATCGCCTGGGCGATGTCGCCGCTCGGATTTCCACCGCCGCCCGGCTTCATGCAGTTCCAGAAGAAGGTGTGGTTCCACACCTGCGCGGCATTGTTGAAGATGCCGGTCTTGGACTGGTCGTTGGCGGTCGCCCGGATGATCTCCTCGAGCGACTGGTTTTCCATCGGCGTGCCTTTGACCAGATTGTTGAGATTGGTCACATAAGCCTGATGGTGCTTGCCGTGATGGAAGTCGAGGGTCTGCGCCGAGGTGTGCGGTTCGAGCGCGTTTTTCGGATAAGGGAGGGGGGGCAGTTCGAAAGCCATGATTGTCCTTTCCGTCCTTTTACCTGGGGTTGATTGTGGACAGGTGGTCGGCGGGCATCGGTGAGGATGCAGGATAGTGTGAGCGCCGAAACGCGCAAGGGGCGTGTGCCTGATCCCGTGCCTGACGCCGCCGCCGCGCCCGGTTTCTCCTCCGGTTTGTCGGCGCGAGGTCTGTCGGGGCCGGGTCTATCAGCCGTGGGCGCGATCGTGCGCCGTCACGATCGCGATCGCTATCAGACCGCGTTGTTCGCGCCGTCCGACCGCCGCGAGGCGCTGTTTGCGCTCTATGCCTTCAATTACGAGGTCGCGCGGGTGCGGGAAACCGTGACCCAGCCGATGCTCGGGCAGATCCGGCTGCAATGGTGGCGCGAGGTCGTGGACGCCGCCTATGCCGGAGCGCCAGCCCGGCGGCACGAGGTCGTACAGCCGCTCGTCGCGGCGATCGCTGCGTGCGGGCTGTCGCGCGCGCATTTCGACCGGATCATCGATGCGCGAGAGCTGGACCTTGCCGATGCGCCGCCCGCCGATCTCGCGGCGCTGGTCGATTATGCCGAGGGCACCTCTTCGGCGCTGCTGTTCCTCGCGCTGGAGGCGCTCGGGACCGCCGCGCCGAGAACGATTGCCGCCGCGCGCGAAATCGGGCATCGCTTACGCGCTCGCCGGGCTGCTGCGGGCGATGCCGTTCCACGCCGCTTCCGGACGCTCGCTACATCCCGGATGATATCGCGGCGCGGGTCGGGCTCGATCCGGCGACCTATGCCAGGCGGCGCGACACGCCGGCTGCTGCGCCAAGCGGTCGCGGAGCTGGCCGAGGCGGCGGCGGCGCATCTTGCGGCCGGACGGCAACGCAGGGGCCAAACGCCGCGGCGGGCGCTGCGCGGCGCTGCTGCCGGCGGTGATCGCCGATCGGTTTCTGCTGCGGCTTGAAGCGGGCCGGCTTCAACCCGTTCGCGCCTGAATTGGCCGTTCCCGACCCGCTGCAAAGCTGGCGCCTTGCTCTGGCGGCGCTGCGCAACCGGTTCTAGCCGAGGTCAATCCTAGGGCGGGTGAGCGAAGCGTAACCCGCCATTCGGCCGGATGAAGACGGCGGATTACGCTGCGCTAATCCGCCCTACGCCTTGTCTTAGCGCCCCTTGAAATCGGGCAGGCGGCGTTCGGCGTAGGCCTTGATGCCTTCGCCGAAATCCTCGGTGCGGCGCAGCCAGTCCTGTTCGACGAGTTCGCGCTCGGTGGCGGCCTCGACCGCGTCGATCAGCCCGCGGCGCAATGTCTCGCGCGTCGAGAGCACGGCGAGCGGCGAGGATTGCGCGATTTCGAGCGCCAGGGCCTGGGCCGCGCTGCGCACTTCGGCCTGCGGCACGAGCTGGTCGGCGAGACCGATCCGCACCGCTTCCGCAGCCGGAGATGCGCCGTCCGGTATAGAACAAGAGCGCCGCCTGCTGCGGCCCGACGAGGCGCGGCAGCGTGACCGTCAGGCCGAAACCGGGGTGGAAGCCGAGCCGGTTGAAATTGGCGCTGAACCGCGCCTCCTCGCAGGTCACGCGGAAATCGGGGACCAGCGCGAGGCCGAGCCCGCCGCCGATCGCCGCGCCGTGGATCGCGCCGACAACCGGCTTTTGCGCGCGGAACAGCCGGATCGCTTCCTTGTAGAGATGCCTTCCGCCGCCGCTGCGCGCGGATTCCTGCACCGTGCCAGTGTCCATGCGCTGAGAGAAATTGGCGCCGGCGCAGAAATGACGGCCCTCGGCGGCGAGCACGATCGTGCGGACCGACGGGTCGGCATCGATGCGCTCGAACGCCTGACTGATCTCGGCGATCAGCGCGGCGTCGAAGAAATTGTTGCGGCGGCCGGCGCATCTCGACCGTCGGCGACCAGGCCGTCGGTCGTGACGGCGATTTCGGTGAAGCCCGGTAGTAATCGGCCATTGCTCGGGTGCTCCTCTAGCGCTTCACGATCAGCGCATCGACGACGGTCAGGCCCTCGCCCGTCCGGGTGGACGATGACCGGGTTGAGGTCGATTTCGGCCATCGCCTCGGCGTGGTCGGCGGCGAAGCGCGACAGAGCGACGATCAGGTCCACCAGCGCCTCGCGGTCGGCCGGTTTGGCGCCGCGCACGCCGTCGAGCAGCGCCGCGCCGCGGAGTTCGCCGAGCAGCCGCACCGCGTCGTCGCGGCCGAGCGGCACCGGCGCGAAAGCGACGTCGCGCAACACCTCGACATGGATGCCGCCGAGCCCGGCCATCAGCATCGGGCCGTAATCGGGATCGCGGGTGACGCCGAGGATCATCTCGATGCCGGGCCGCGCCATCGCCTGCACCAGCACGCCTTCGATATGCGCGTTCGGGTGCGCCGCCTTGGCGCGCGACAGCACCGTGCGGTAGCCGTCGCGCACCGCATCGTCGCCGCTGAGGCCGAGGATGACCGCGCCGGCCTCGGTCTTGTGCAGGATGTCGGGGGATTGCACCTTCAGCGCGACTTTGCCGCCGATCTTCGCGGCCGCCGCGACCGCCTCGTCCTCGCTCTTGGCCAGCGCCTCGGGCGGCAACGGCACGCCGTAGCGCGCGAGCAGCGCCTTCGAGCCGTGTTCGGTCAGCACCGAGCCGGGCAGCGACAGAGCGCGCGCGACCTCGTCGCGTCGCACCGGCGGCGGAGGCGGCTCGGCGGCGCGGCGGGCGAGGCGCTCGCGGAACGCGGCGTAATCAACGAGCGCACGGATCGCGCGGGCGCAGCTCGGCATCGACGTGTAGCAGGCGATGCCGGCGCCGGCCAACGTGGCGATCGCGGCCGGGCTTGCCGTCGTGTAGGTCGCCATCAGGATCGCCTTGTCGAGCGTCGCGGTGATCGGCGCCAGCTCGTCGGCCATTTTCCTGGCGCGGCTCTCGTTGGCGAGCGAGCTGATCAAGAGGATCGTGTCGATCCGCTCCGACTGGCGCACCAGCTCGACCAGCGGCGCATAGCCGACCTCGCCGATCGCCTGCGCCGTCGCGTCGATCGGGTTCAGCGCCGAGGCGTAGGACGGCAGCATCGCCATCAGCCGGCGCTGGATGTCCTCTTCGAGCACCGGCAGTTCGAGACCGTGCGCCGACAGGATGTCGGCCATCCACACCGCGCTGCCGCCGGAGCCGGTGATGATCGCGACCCGGTTGCCGCGCGGCGGCTGGCAGTAGGCGAAGGCGGTCGCGACATCGACCATGTGGTCGAGATCCTCGCCGCGGATGATGCCGTGATGGCGGAAGATCGCGTCGTCGGCCGAGCCGGCATGCGCCAAGGCGCCGGTGTGCGAGGCGGCGGCGCGGCGGCCGGCGTCGGAGCGCCCGACCTTGGCGACAATCATCGGCTTGCCGGCGCGGGCCGCCTTGTCGGCGACGGCGCGGAAGCGGGCCGGGTCGCGAATGCCTTCGAGATAGCACATGAAGATGTCGGCGCCGCCGGCGTCGAGCACCCAATCGACATAATCGTGAGCTTCGAGCACGGTCTGGTTGCCGGCGCTGATCTGATAGGTGAATTGCAGCTGGCGGTCGCGGCCGCGCGACAGAAACGCGTAGGTCAGCGCGCCCGACTGGCAGGTGACCGCGATCGGCCGGGCGCGGCTGCCTTCCGGCAATAGCGGCACGGTGTGGTCGTGAAACACCGGGCTGAATGTCGCGACCAGCGGGCGCAGCGGATTGACGAGGCCCTCCGAGTTCGGCCCGGCGATGACCATGCCGGTGCGCTTGGCGATGTCGCGCAATGCAGTGTCGCGGGCCGCCGCCTCCTCGGTTTTCTCCTCGGCGAAACCGGAGCTGATGACGACCGCCGCCTTGATGCCGCGCGCGCCGCATTGCTCGATCGTCGAAACGACATGCGCCGCCGGGACCAGGATGATCGCGAGGTCGGCCGCTTCCGGTATTTCGGCGACCGTTGCGTAGGCCTGGTGCCCGAGCACCTCCTTCTGGCTGCGCGTCACCGGATAGACCCGGCCGGGATAGCCGTGCTCGATCAACTGCTTGGTGAGCCGGCCGCGCAACGAGTCGTCGGCCGCTGCGCCGACGATGACGACGCTGTCGGGGCCAGGAGGGGACGAAGATCGGGCATTCAGTCTTCCTAGTCATTCTGCGGCGCCACACAGCCGCGAACCCAGAATCCATCTCAAAAATCGGTTTCCATATATTTCTCGGTTCCGCGGCATCCGAGCGAAAGGAGTCACTCGATCTGCGCCACTCTCAACCAGCTCAAACACGCGACACCAAGCAGAATTAGGGCGTAGATCGGAAATAACAACAGAAGGTTTGTCATCCGGTATGACCAAGATATTGTAGGACGCAGCTCACGATTCTCTTGAATGTCACTGCGTGCCCGGCTCTTGACGGGAATGATGCTAGTCCAAAACAGGGCCAAAGGGCCAAATAAAAGGATGGCAAATAAAATGTACGGCCACGTTCTTCTGCACGATGTATCGGTTATCAATAGCATTTCGTATACCCGATCTTGACAATGGCCCCATGGCCGGGCTTGACCCGGCCACCCACGTCTTTACGTGAGGCGGTCATAAAGGTCCTCCCAAAAGGGGTTGTCGCGATGGATCAGCTGTACCTTCCACGCGCGGCGCCAGTGCTTGATGTTCAATTCGCGTTGTTTCGCGCGTAGGACGTCGTCGTACCATTCGGCATAGACGAGCCGTTTCAAGCCGTATTTCTTCGTGAAGCCGTCGGCGACGCCCTCGCGATGCTCCCAGGCGCGGCGCGCGACATCTACCGTGGTGCCGACGTATAACGTGCCGTTCGGCCGATTGGTCATGATGTAAACCCATCCGCCCATCTGCGGCCTCTGTCCGGCTTGTCTGCCGAGAGGGAAAAGACGTGGGTGGCCGGGTCAAGCCCGGCCACGGGGGTACTCTTCAGTGTTCCGCCATATTCCGCTTACCGCAATCCCAGGCCGCGGGCGATGATGCCGCGCAGGACTTCGCGGGTGCCGCCCTGGATCGTGACTTTCGGCGCGATCAGCGTGGTGTGGCGCAGCGCCTCCTCGAAGCGGTCGTCGTTGCTGTCGGGCGCCCCATCGCCGGTCGCGCGGCGCCAGGAGGCGCGCCTTGTTCGGCAAAGCCTGCTCCCAGTTGGTGCCGAGATCCTTGACGACGGCGGCTTCCACCCCCGGCGTTTTGCCGGCGTGCAGCATGCCGGCGACGCTGACCGACATGCGGCGCAACGTGGCCAGATGCGCGACCTCGCGGCCGATCCCTTCGGCGAGCCGTTCGCCGGGCTCGGGGCCGGCGCGGCGCACCAGCTCCTGCAATACCGAAAAGGTTTCGAGCCAGCGGTCGGGGCCGCTGCGCTCATAAGCCAATTCGTCGGTCGCCTGTTTCCAGGCCATATCGACTTCGCCGATCAGGTGCAGGTCGGGCACGAACACGTCGTCGAAGAAGATCTCGTTGAAATCGTGCTGTCCGGTCTGGTTGATGATCGGGCGGATCGTGATGCCCGGCGATTTGCAGGCGATCAGGAACTGCGTCAGCCCGTGCCGGCGGTTTTCCTTGGTCGGCGGCGAGGTGCGCAACAGCGCGATCATGTAATCGGAATTATGCGCGTTGATGGTCCAGATCTTGCGGCCGTTGACGAGCCAGCCGCCGTCGGTCTTGGTCGCGCGGGTCGAGGCGGCGAACACGTCCGAGCCGGAATTGGGCTCCGACAAACCGATGCAGAAGCACAATTCGCCCGACGCGATGCGCGGCAGGATCGTGTCTTTGATCTCGGGCTGGCCGTAGCGCAGGATCATCGGGCCGCTCTGCCGGTCGGCGGTCGAGAAGGCGCGGGTCGGGGCGCGGTGCGCCAGCATCTCCTCGATCACGACGTAGCGTTCGAGAAACGTGCGCTCGTGTCCGTACGGCTTCGGCCAGGTCATGCCGATCCAGCCGCGCTCGCCGACCTTGCGCGCGAAGGCCTTGGCGACCGCGAACGGGGTCCGCGCCGAATGCGGCGAGAACGTGCCGGCCTCGATCTCCGGAGCGCAGAAATTCGCGCACCTCCTGGCGCAATTCCTCGCATTCGGGCGGGAGGTCCACGGGATCGAAATGGAAATTGTAGGCCATCGGCTTCTCTCGACGTTTATGCCCCACCCCGATCCGTCACCCTCGCGAAAGCGGAGGTCCAGGGCAACCGAAGTACCGTATGCCCCTGGATTCTCGCTTGCGCGGGAATGACGACCAACTACTTGACGCGCGGCATCAGGTTCCGGTCACGAACGGCCACAGCGCGTCGGCGCCGCGCGCCGCCACCATGTGGCCGAGCAGTTCGGCCCAATGCGCCTCGTTGCCGAATTCCTCGCGCCACGACCACAGCCGCCGCGTCGCCTGGTGCAGCGAGTGCTCGTAGGTAAAGCCCATCGCGCCGTGCACCTGATGCGCGATCGCGGCGCCGTTGCCGGCCGCCTCGCCGACCCGCACCTTGGCGATCGCGACCTCGGCGGCGGTCGTCTCGTTGCCGACGCCGTGGTCGGCGATCGCCTGGGCGCGCCGTCGGCGGCGGCGCCGGCCGCCGCGACCTCGCCGGCCAGTTGCGCCAGATTGTGCTGCACGGCCTGGAACTTGGCGATCGGGCGGCCGAACTGGACGCGGTCCAGCGACCATTGCACCGACTGGTCGAGAATGTGTTCGAGCGCGCCGGCCATCTGCTGCGCGCGCACCGCGGCGCCGAACTGCACGATGCCAGCCATATCGAGACCGGCGGCGGGAGCGACGGCGGTCGGCGCTCGCGCCGTCGAACGACACCGTGTCGCGCGGCTCGCCGGCGAGGCTCGTTCCCTGGCTGATCGCGACCGCGCTCGGCCGGCACCAGCGCCACCGACGCGCCGCCGTTCTGCCGGGCAAGCACGACGATATGCCCGGCATTGCGCGCGAACGGCACCTGCCGCGCCCGGCCGCGCAATGTGCCCGTCGGCCAGCTCGATATGGCCATCGGCGTGGATCGGGGCGATCGTCATCGGCCCGGCGGGGGCTTCGATCCCGGCCTGCGCGAGCAGCCAGCCGGCCATCAAGGTTTCGGCGAGCGGCACTGGCGCGTTGGCGCGGCCGGCGGCGCGCAACACCGCGAACCCGTCGAGCAGTTCGGCGCCGGCGCCGCCGAGCGTGTCGGGGACCCAGGTCAGCGTCAGACCGGATTCCTCGAGCGCGTCCCACAGCGCTTTCGGCCAGGTGCCTTCCTCGGCGGCGTTGACCGTCGCCGGCTCGCACAGATCGGCGAAGATGCGGGTCGCGGTATCGACGATGATGCTGTCTGTCATGATCCGTGTTCCGCGGTCCGTATGCGGCTGGGCGGCGGCAGGGTTTTCGATAAACCATGAAGTGCGCCGAGTTACAAGCGCACGGCGCAAAGCCGTCGACCCTGGAGACAAGGGGCAGGCCGAACCCCGGCTCGCGTTCATCGGCCGCGCACTGTCGCAGCCTCCGCCTGCCGGCGTGCTATAAGCCAGCGCGCCGCAGGGCAGTGCGGCACGCGGCAGTGTGGTACAAGAACGGGCCTGGTTTCCGTAGGATCGGCATTCTTGATGGTTGCCCCCGAAGACGACTTCCCCGCCCGGCCGGCGCATCGCCGCGACCGGGTGCTCGCCCTTCTTGCCCGGCCGATGCAGCCCGGGGCCGAGCTTCTGCAAGACCACCGCCTGTCGCTGGCGCTGCGCACCTTGGCCGCCTTCCTGTTCGGAACCGCTTTCCTGTGGCCTGGCGTCAACGATGTGGCGACGATCCGGCTGTTCGCCGCCTACACGTTTGTCGACGGCATTCTGGCGCTGTCGCCGGGCGGGTGGGGATTGGCGTTCCGGCTCGGCTGGCCGCTGCTGATCGGCGGGGTTATCGACCTCGCCGGGTCCGGCATCACTTATATCTGGCCGGAAATGAGCTTGCCGCAGTTGGGAGACGTCGCCGCAGGATGGGCGATCGCGAGTTCGTTCGGGTTCCTGGCCGCGTATGCGGCGCTGCACCGTTCCGACAGAACCCAGCTGTTTCTGCTATGCGCGATCGCGTCGATGATCCTCGGTAGGGCGCTGCTGTCGTCCGTGCCTCTCGACGCGATCATCCTGTCGACTTGGCTTGGCCTCTATGCGATGACGGTTTGGGTCCTGCTGCTGAAAATGACACTACGGCAATATTCGGCGATGTTCCTATAGCGCCCGGGCGCGGCTTCAGCATTGCATCAGTTCGATGCTGACACCGTCGGGCGCTGCGACGTAGCAGAGCAGGCTGCCGTTGACGCCGCGCTTCAGTCCGACTGGGAATGTGACGCCCTTGGCGCTCAGTCCGGCGCAGAAGGCTTCGAGGTCGCCCCGGTACAGAAACCCGAAATGGTCGGTGCCCCAGGCGTTGTGGCTCGAAAAATCGCCATAGAGCCGGATTGGTCGCGCCGCGACAGGATCTTCGCCGGGCCGTCTGCCGCGGATCAGGATCGTCATGCCGCCGAGCTCGACAAAAATCTGCGGCGCGCCGCGCGCCACCGTGTCGGCGGCGATCGTCGCGCCGAACATCTCGACATACCAGGCGGCCGAGATGTGCGGGTTCTCGCTGATGATGTGGACGTGATCAAACGTGAAGGCCGGATTGCTCATATCATAACTTCCGCATCACCCCGGGGCTTTGCCCAAAAACCGGCATAATCAAGGGCTGCCTCCCCCTTTCCGGAGGCGGCCCGCCTTCCCCATCGCCGGGAATTGACAGCAGCCGTTGTCGGCTTGCGCTCCGTCGACATGGCATCAGCTCACCTTAACCAGCTTTTGCAGGCTGCGCAGACCCGGCGGAATTTCCTCGCCGCGGGCGCGGACTCGGCGGCCCCAGTTCGTGAAGGAGACCTCGCCGACATAGATGTCGCCGCGCGAATCGACCGTGATCCCGTGCGGCGAGATGAACTGGCCCGGATTGAGCCCGGCATGCGCATGGCCCAGCCGTGCCAGCAATTCGCCCTTATGCGTGTAGATGCTGACCCGCGGCCCACAATTCGGCAGGTCGATATTGACCGCCATGTCGGGACCGATCTCGCCGATGAAGAAGCGCGGCGTCTTTGTGCCAGCCTCCATGAACAGACCCGAGGGGCGGTGCATGTTGTTCCACTGCGCCTCGTATTTGCCATTGCCATCGAACACCTGGACACGGTGGTTCTCGCGGTCGGCGACATAGACCCAGCCGTCCGGATCGCAGCAGATGTTGTGCGCGATGTTGAACTGGCCCGGATCGGTGCCCGGCTCGCCCCATGACATAACGCGCTTGCCGTCCGGGGTGTATTTGTGGACGCGCGAATTGCCGTAGCCGTCCGATATGTACATGTGGTTGCCATCCGGCGACATCGCGGTGTGAGTGCAGCGGTGGAACGGCTCGCCGCTCATATACGGCGCCGGCTTGCCGGGGATGCCGATCGTCAGCAGCACCTTGCCGTCGAGTGTGCACTGGCGGACCGTGTGGTCGCCGTCATCGGTCAGCCAGATCGTTTCGTCGGGCGCCATGAAGACGCCGTGCGGCCGCACGAACACACCCTCGCCCCAGGTGCGCAGCAGATTGCCGTCGCGGTCGAACACGCACATCGGGTGTATACCGCGGTTGAAGGCGTAGACGTTATCGTTTTTGTCGACCCCGACAGCCGCGACATCGGCGTTGAATTCCATGCCGGGCGGCAGCTTGGCCCAACTGTCCCGCACCTCGTAGCGGTATCCGTCCGTTCCCAATACGACCGCCATGGCTTGTCTCCTCTCTCGTTTGTCGGCGCGGTTGGAAGGGAAGATTGCGCCGCCGCCGGGCCGGTGGGAAGCGGGATTGCAGCGCTCCGTCCTCGGCGGCATTCGCCGCATTGAGAACGCTATTCCAACCCGAACTTTCCGGCCTTCGATGCGCTTGCGAGCGCTGGGCAACACGTTCCGCGGCACGCCGTTCGAGCGGGAGCAAACGCTGACCGCGGCAGCTTATCCGGGCGGCGACAGGCGTTCGCAGCAAGGCGATGGGGCGCGATTTCTGGTATGAAGTGCTGGATACCTGCTGCGGGACGAGGTGATCGATCCGCCACTGCTCGAACGACTACAGGCGGCTGGCGTTGATCTCAAGGCGCTGTGGGCTTGCGTCTGAAAGCGGGACCACGCAGGCCACACAGATGACTACAGACCGCAACCGATTATACGACCGCTTGAAACAGCGGGTCACGACTGCTACCGATCTTAGCGCAGCAGGGCGCCTCTATCTTGATCTTGGCGCCCCACCGCAGGCCGGCCGCCTGGGTCCCCGCTTTGGCGGGAACGACGCTTCAACTTGAAGCGACAACGCCCCAGGTGCTACTCCGCCGCCTCTTCCTTGACCGGGGTCAGTTCGTAGCGCGGCATTGCCAGCTCGACCATTTCGTCCCAGCCCTGCTGGCGCACGTCGAAATGCACGTCGTCGGGGCCGAGATATTTCAGATTGACCGCGCCCATTTCGGACATCGGGGTCGCGGCCCGCTCGCGTCCCGGCGGGCATCGGCACCGGCTTAACGCCGGCTCCCTCCAGCTCCTGCTTCGCCGCTTCGAGGTTGTCCACCTGGAAACCGATATGGTGGATGCCGCGCAGATCGGAGGTCTGGTTCGGCCCGAGTTTCGGCGCATCGGTATCGCCGTATTTCAGGATCGCGAAATAGATGTAGCCGTCGCTGAGCCACACGCCCTTGTCGCCGGTGTCGGTGGGGCGCCGGTACAATTCGGTCAGGCCGAAATGCTTGACGTAGAATTCGGCGGTCTTCGCCGGGTCGTCGGTCACCAGCGCGATATGCTTGATGCGTGCCATGGCGTTTTCTCCCTCTTGCACACCCGCGGATATCGTCACCGCCGCGGCGGGTGGGCGCGGACGAACTCCTCGTTGACATCGGCGCCCCAGCCCGGAGCTTTCGGCAAGACGAGATGGCCGTCCTCGATCACCGGCGGCGCCGTCACGATCTCATCCTTCCACTTGATGTCGTCGATGTCGATCTCCATGACCTTGAAGTTCGGCACGGCGGCGCAGAAATGCGCGCTGATCAGGCTGCCGAGATGGCCGTTGAAATTGTGCGGCGCGACATTGACCTCGTAGGCGTCGGCCATCGCGGCGATCTTGACCAATTCGAGGATGCCGTTCCACGCCACGTCGATGATCGCGTAATCGACCGATTGGTTCTCGAAATACGGCCGGAACTGGCGCTTGCCGTAGAGCAACTCGCAGGACGAGATCGGCGTCCGCGCCGAGCGACGGATCAGCGCCAGGCCCGCCGGGTCGTAGATGTCGATTTCCAGCCACGCCAGATCGAGCGGCTCCAGGGTCGCGCGCCAGTTTCATATAGCCGTCGATCTTGTAGTTGAAGTTGGTGTCGAGATAGAGCGACACGTCGGGGCCGGCGCCCTCGCGGAACGCCGAAAGCTGGTTGTACGCGGCATCGACCACCGCCTTGCGAATGTTCAGCTCGGGATAGCCGGGCGCGGCGTTGGTGCCGGGACCGTGAATATAGGGCCGCTCGCCGTCGAAGCGGATGATGTTGGTCTTGAGGCCCTTGAAGCCTTTCGCCTTCACCTCGGCGCCGAGCCGCACGATGTCGTCGAGCGTTGCGGATCGGCTCGACTCCCATCCATTCCCTGGTCTGCGCTGCATGGCGGGCGCGGTAGGTGCCGCAATGCGACCAGTACAACAGCAGCCGGTCGCGGATCGGGCCGCCGAGCATCTCATACACCGGCACGCCGAGCGCCTTGGCCTTGATATCGACCAGCGCGTTCTCGATCGCGGCGATCGCCATCGCGTTGACGCCGCCCGCGGCCTGCCGTGTCGCGGCGTAGAACCAGGCCGAGTGGCGCTCGACCGGGCGTGGGTCCTGGCCGATCAGGCGCTCGCCCATCTTCCGGATGATCCCGGTCAGCCCCTGCGCGCCGTACCCCTCCATGTATTCCGACCAGCCGACGATGCCCTCGTCGGTGGTGATCTTTAGGAACGAATTGACCCGCCAGCCGGCATCGCAGTGCAGGTCCTCGATTGCAGTGATTTTCATGATCTGATGCTCCTCATTCGTCCGGCGGTGCCCACTCCGTGATCTGATCAGAAGGGCAGATCGGTGTGCGCTCTATACCTTGTAATACTCGGCTTCAATTTCCGACCAACGTCTTGCCAGAGCTTCATTCTGGTATTTGAGCCACCGCTCGATCGGAGTGGGTTTGTTTAGAGGATTTAGTGAGAAAGTCGCTAGAGCATAGAGGCCCACTCGGAACTTCTCAGCTCCAGTGTATGCTAGATTTTCGTTCAAAACCATCGTGAATTCGTCGAGCTCAGCAAGTTCCCTTGTGTCCATCGATTGAGGCCAATGGGGATCGTCCGCGTAGCTTGCGTAATAATATTTTTCAAACTTTTGCGCAAAACTGGAAAAGCACGATATGTTAAGCGAAGGAGATGAGTTATCAGCTTCAAACAACAGCTTTGAAAGCTTGTGCGAAAAGCGCCGCGTGGGAAAGTCTTGATCCAAATGTAGCAGATATCCCTTGAGTAGCTTGTCACTCGCTCTCGCCGCAAGCGGAAAGCCTCCTGGTAACCCATTGAGCAACAGGCAACGTGCCGAAGCATAATCCATAGCTGCGTCTAGCAAAAAGCGCGTCGGCAAATACTGCCGCTCAACCTGCTCCCTACTCATCGTGTCCCGCGATCTCGGCGAGGATCGGTTCGAGGTAGGACAGGAACAAGGGGGGATTTTCGCTCATCGGGAAGTGCCCGAGTTCTTTCATGATCGGTGACATTCGCCCCGGGCACGGCACGCGCCACGGCCAGCGTGTCCTCGGGGGTACAGGAATAATCGTATTCGCCGGTCAGCAGGTACAGCGGACAGGTCGCGGTGTCGATGCGGCCCAGTCTCGCCGCGCAGATCGCCATCGATGCCATAGAAGTAGAGGTCGCCCTTGAAGACGCCAGGGCCGCTCTGCATGTAGTGCCATAGCGTTTCCCAGCGGTCGGCGACCGGCGCTTGCGGCGCGACCAGACCGGAGACCGCGCCGGCGGCGACCTCGCCACCGTGTACGTCGGGGCGGTGCAGCCAGTTCGTGTCGTAATACGGATCGACATGCGCCGAGCTTTCGAGGCCGATCAGCGCCCGGAACTCGCACGGATGGCGCAACGCCAGATGCAGCACGGCCCGGCCGCCGATCGAGCAACCCATCACGACCGGCCGCTCCAGCCCGAGCGCGGCGATAAACGCTATGATAATGCGGGTATAGGCATCGGCGGTCAGCCGGTATTCCTCGTCCTGCCAGCCGGCCGGCGGCGACGACTTGCCGTGACGAGGCAGGTCGAACGCGATCACCTGGAACCGCTCGGTGACCGAGGCGGCGTTGAGCAGACCGCGATACTGCCGGGTGTCGGACCCCGCAGTATGCAGGCAGACGAGCGGAATGCCCTGCCCGGCGCTTTCGAAGTAGATGCGGTAACGCCGCCCGGCATGATCCAGGTGCAGATAGCGGCCGATGACCGGCTCGATCGCGCCTCATGTCGCCGCCTCCCGCAAATGCCCGAGCACGCCTTTGAAGTAGAGCAGATGCGACATCAGCGGATGCAGGTCGCCGGTCAGCCGCACCTCCCGCCGCTTGACGAAGGCGAGCAGGTCGTGGTCGCCGGGCGGCGGGTCGGAAGCGAGCAGCCGGCGCCACACTTCGGCCTCGCCCGAGATCGCGAACGTCGCCGACGGCCTGACGAACGGGCCGCGTCGTAGTCTCGGCAATCCGGCCATCGACGATGCGCAGACGGAACTCATCGGCGCCGATATCGAGCTGGCAAACCGTATTCAGATAGCAGCCGCGACGCAGCAGCGCCGGATCGGCATTGACGACGTCCGCCAGCACCGCCATTCGTGTCGCGATGCTTTCCTGCCGCTCCGCCGTCGCGTCCCGCATCGCGCTCCTCCAATGCGGTGCCGATATTGCGCCGGGTGACGGGCGCGCTCAACCCCGTGCTAGCCGAGGTCGGCCGGGGTCACGCCGAACATGATCAGCCCGCGACTGCGCACCGCCGCGCCGCCGCGATCCTCGCCGGCAGCCCTCCCGCGCCGTACCGAGCTTGCCAAACCCGGCGCGCGGTCTTACCTAATCGGCGCGTAAACCCCACACGCAGGGCTTGCGGTGCGCTGATGCGCGACCGCTCCGGTGTCGAAACCCGAATATCGGGGGCGATCTTCCCCTGCGGCGGCAAACCGGAAAGGACGGACAATGGCATTGCCCGAGTACTCGATGCGCCAGCTTCTCGAAGCCGGCGTGCATTTCGGCCATCACACGCGGCGCTGGAACCCGAAGATGTCGCCGTACATTTTCGGCGTCCGCAACGGCATCCACATCATCGACCTCGAGCAGAGCGTGCCGCTGTTGCGGCAGGGTCTAGAGGCGGTCCGCGACGTCGTGGCCGGCGGCGGCCGCGTGCTGTTCGTCGGCACCAAGCGGCAGGCGCAGGAGGCGATCGCCGACGCGGCCAAGCGTTGCGGGCAGTATTACGTCAACTACCGCTGGCTCGGCGGCATGCTGACCAATTTCAAGACGATTTCGCAGTCGATCAAGCGGCTGCGCGAGTTTGAAGAGCGCATCACCGTCGAGCAGAGCGGGCTGACAAAGCGCGAGCTGCTGGAATTGACGCGCGACCGCGACAAGCTCGAACGCGCGCTCGGCGGGATCAAGGAAATGGGCGGGCTGCCCGACATCCTGTTCGTGATCGATACGAACAAGGAAGCGATCGCGGTGCAGGAGGCGAACAAGCTGCGCATCCCGGTCGTCGCGGTGCTCGATTCGAACTCGTCGCCGGACGGCATCGCCTACCCGATCCCCGGAAACGACGATGCGATGCGCGCCATTCACCTGTATTGCGATCTGGTCAGCGGCGCGGTGCTCGACGGGCTGCAGGCCGAGCTGACCGCCTCCGGCGTCGATATCGGGGCCCGCGCCGAGCTGCCTGCCGAACTGCCCGAGGAGGCCGTGCCGGAGTTGCACGACGGCGCCGATCTGGCTGAGGTTGAACAGGGCGAGGCCGGTGAGGCGGAGACGGCGGAACCCGAAGCCGTACCCGCGGCGCAATAAGGGCCGCGCCACTGTATTGCCCGGCGGCGGAATTTTTGCCGCGGCAAATGCATCGCGCGCGGCGGCTGGCCCGCCGCGGTGATCGTATCGAATGAGAGGACGTCAGAATGGCGGAGATAACCGCTTCCCTGGTCAAGGAATTGCGCGACAAGACCGGCGCCGGGATGATGGATTGCAAGCGCGCGCTCGGCGAAACCGGCGGCGAAATCGAGGCGGCCGTCGACTGGCTGCGCAAGAAGGGGCTCGCCGCGGCGGCGAAAAAGGCCGGGCGGGTCGCCGCCGAGGGTCTGATCGGCGCGGCGACGCGCAATCTCGCCGGCGCTCTCGTCGAGGTCAATTCCGAGACCGATTTCGTCGCGCGCAACGAGCTGTTTCAGGCATTCGTGCGCACCGTCGCCGGGCTCGCCGTGTCCGGCGACGGCGATGTCGAGACGCTCAAGCGAACGGAATATCCCGGCACCGGCCGCACCGTCGCCGAGGAGCTGACCGAGCTGGTCGGTCGCATCGGCGAGAACCTGGTGCTGCGGCGGGCCGCGCGGCTCGCGGTCGAGCGCGGCGTCGTCGCCTCCTACATGCACAATTCGCTGGCGCCGGGTCTCGGCAAGATCGGCGTGCTGGTGGCGCTCGAATCCGAGGCTTCCGGCGAGGCGCTCGCGACACTGGGCCGCCAGCTGGCGATGCATGTCGCGGCGGCCAACCCGCAATTTCTCGATGTCGCCTCGGTGCCGGCGGCGGCGCTCGACCGCGAACGCGCGGTTTTGCGCGAACAAGCGTCCGGCAGCGGCAAGTCGGAAGAGATCGTCGCGCGCATGGTCGAGGGAAGGCTGCGCAAGTTCTACGAAGAAGCGGTGCTGCTCGATCAGGTTTTCGTGATCGACGGCGAAACGCGGGTGTCCAAGGTCGTCGAGGCGGCGGCGAAAGAGGCCGGCGCGCCGATCCGGGTCGCCGGCTTTGTCCGCCTCGCGCTCGGCGAAGGGGTCGAGAAGCCGCCCTCCGATTTCGCCGCCGAGGTCGGGGCCACGCTGAAGGGCTGAGCCGGAAGACCCGCCCTCGCCGCGGGAGAGGGAATGCGCTCCGCGTGTTCCGCCCGGAGCCGGTTGGGATAGCGCCATTCGACGCCCCTCGACCCGGCCGGCTCTAACGCGGGTGTAAATTACACCGAATCCGATGATCCTGCCGGATGCGGCTGGTATACGGTGACGACCACGGCGGCAGGGGCGGCGATCGATGAATGCTGACGAAACCGACGAGCCGCCGCGGACGCTGAAATACCGCCGGGTGCTCCTGAAGCTTTCCGGCGAGGCGCTGATGGGCGAGCGCGAGTACGGGCTCGACCCGGCGATGGTCGCCCGCGTGGCGGCGGAAGTCGAGTCGGTGCACCGGCTCGGCGTCGAGCTGTGCCTGGTGATCGGCGGCGGCAATATCTTTCGCGGCATATCCGGCGCCGCGGCCGGCATGGAACGCGCCTCGGCCGACTACATGGGCATGCTGGCGACGGTCATTAACGCGCTGGCAATGCAAAACGAGCTAGAACGCCGCGGCATCACCACGCGGGTGCAGTCGGCGATCTCGATGCAATCGGTTTGCGAGCCTTACATCCGCCGCCGCGCGTTGCGTCATCTGGAAAAGGGGCGTGTCGTCATTTTCGGCGCCGGCACCGGGAACCCGTTTTTCACGACCGATACGGCGGCGGCGCTGCGCGCGTCCGAAATGGGCTGCGACGCCTTGCTGAAGGCGACCAAGGTCGACGGCGTCTATGACGCCGATCCGCACCGGGTGGCGGGCGCGACGGCGTTTCGAGCGTCTCGACTATCAGGATGTGCTGGCGCGCGACCTGCGGGTCATGGACGCCTCGGCGGTCTCGTTGGCGCGCGAAAACCTGATACCGATCCTGGTGTTCTCGATCTTCGATAATGGCGGGTTCGCCGAAATCGTGCAGGGAAAGGGGCGATACACGATCATCGAACACGCGGTACAATCGACTAACCCGTGTCCGAATCGAGGAGCGCGAGGGAGCACGCCATGGCGCAAGAGGAACTGCTGAAGGATCTGCAGCGCCGGATGGACGGCGCGATCGAGGTGTTGCGCAAGGAGTTCGGCGGCTTGCGCACCGGGCGGGCCTCGGCGAGCCTGCTCGAGCCGATCAGGGTCGCCGCCTATGGCAATCCGGTGCCGCTCAACCAGGTCGCCAGCATCAACGTGCCGGAGCCGCGCCTGATCACCGTGCAGGTATGGGACCGCGGCGTCGTCAAGGCGGTCGACAAGGCGATCCGCGAATCGGGGCTCGGCCTCAACCCGCAGACCGAGGGCCAGACGATCCGCGTTCCGATCCCGGAGCTGAACCAGGAACGGCGGCGCGAGCTGACGCGCAAGGCGGCCGAATATGCCGAACAGGCGCGCGTCGCGGTTCGCAAGGTGCGCCAACATGGGATCGAGGCGCTGCGCCGGCTCGAAAAGGACAGCGAAATTTCCCAGGACGAGCAGCGCAAGCTGCAGACCGACATCCAGCACCTGACCGACAACCACATCAAGCGGATCGACGAGACGCTGAGCCAGAAGGACAAAGAGATCCTTCAGGTCTGATGAGCCTCTCCGCCCCGCCGCCGCGCGTGCCGCGGCATGTCGCGATCATCATGGACGGCAACGGCCGCTGGGCGAAGGCCCGCGGCCTGCCGCGCGTCGCCGGTCATCGGCGGGGTGCCGATGCGGTGCGCCGGACGCTGGTCGCGGCGGGCGAACTCGGGATTCCCTATCTGACGCTGTTCGGCTTCTCGTCGGAGAACTGGAAGCGGCCGCCGGATGAGGTCGAACTCGCTGATGGGCCTGTTGCGGCACTACCTGCGCAGCGAAATCGCCGAATTGCACAGCAACGGCGTGCGGCTGCGGGTCATCGGCGAACGCGACCGGCTCGCCGCCGACATCGCCGCGATGATCCGCAACGCCGAGACCCTGACCCGCGACAACGACCGCATGAACCTGACGATCGCGCTGTCCTATGGCGGGCGCGCGGAAATCGTCGCCGCGGCGCGCGCGATCGCGGCCGAGGTGATGGAAGGCAAGCTTGCGCTGGACGGCATCGACGAGGCGGCCGTCGGCAAACACCTGTTCACCTCGGAGCTGCCGGAGCCCGACCTGCTGATCCGCACCAGCGGCGAACAGCGCATCAGCAATTTCATGCTGTGGCAGTGCGCCTACGCCGAGCTGGTCTTCACGAAGACGTTGTGGCCCGATTTCGGGCGCGCCGACCTTGAGCAGGCGGTCGCCGATTATGGCGGACGCGAGCGCCGCTACGGTGCATCGATCGGCTCCCGCTGAGCCTGTCGTGCGATCCGGGCCTGGTCTGCGCGCCCTCCAGCTGCGCATTCTGTCCTCGCTCGTTCTCGCCCCGATCGCGATCGGCGCGGTCTGGTTCGGCTGGCCGTTTCTGCCGGTCCTGACGGCCGCCGCGGCCGCCGTGATGGCCTGGGAATGGAGCCGGCTGTGCCGGGTCGGACGATCCGCGGCCGGCGGCAGCGCGGCGCGATGCGGACCGGGATCTTCGCCTTGCGGCCGAGCGGCCTTGTCCTGGTCGCCGCGGTTCTGGCGGCGGTCGCGGCGGCGGCGGTCGCGGCAATCGGGGTTGGGATCGGACTGTCCGTGGCCGGCGCGGCGGCCGTTTTCATGATCGCCCGGCGCGAGCACGGCACCCACCCGGTTTGGCTCGCATCGGGCGCCCTGTGGATCGCGCTGCCCTGCGTTTTGCTGCTGTGGCTGGCGCAGCGCGACGGCTCCGGGCGGGCCACGCTGCTGTGGATCCTGGCGATCGTCTGGGCAACCGACATCGGCGCCTACGCCTTCGGCAGCCGGATCGGCGGTCCGCGTCTGGCGCCGCGCTGGAGCCCGCGCAAGACCTGGGCCGGGCTTCTCGGCGGCGTCTTCTGCGCCGCGCTCGCCGGCTGGGCCGCCGCGTGGCTGCTCGATGGAACGGCGGTTCTACCGCTGGTGATGCTGAGCGCGGGACTTGCGATCGTCGGTCAATTCGGCGATCTTGCGGAGTCCGCTGCCAAAAGAAGGTTCGGCGTGAAGGATTCGAGCGATCTGATCCCCGGCCATGGCGGCCTTCTCGACCGGCTCGACGGGTTGCTGGCCGTCATCCCGGCGGTGGCCCTTGTCACCGCCCTGCGCGGCGGCAGCGTGCTGGCCTGGTCATGACGGCGGCGATCGCAGCGGTCGCGGCGACGCCGGGAGCGGAAGCCGCTCGACAGCCCGATCGCATCCCCGCGGAGGCCGCGCGGGCCGAGAGCTGGCCGCGCCGCGTGAGCATCCTCGGCTCGACCGGCTCGATCGGACGCAGCACGGTCGATCTGTTGCTGCGCAACCGCGACCTGTTCACTGTCGAGGCGCTGACCGCGAACCACAACGCCGCTCTGCTGGCCGAGCAGGCGCGGGCTCTCGATGCGCGTTTCGCGGCGGTCGCCGATCCGGCCGACTACCCGGCGCTGAAGGAGGCGCTTGCCGGCTCGGGCATCGAGGTGGCGTGCGGCCGCGCGGCGCTGGTCGAAGCGGCCGAGCGCCCGGCCGACTGGATCATGGCCGGGATCGTCGGGGCCGCCGGGCTCGAGCCGACCCTGGCGGCGGTGCGGCAAGGACGCATGGTCGCCTTCGCCAACAAGGAGGTGCTGGTTTCCGCCGGCAGCCTGTTCATGCGCGAGGTCGCGGCGCACGGCGCGACGCTGCTGCCGGTCGACAGCGAGCACAATGCGATCTGGCAATGCTTCGATTTCTCCCGGGTGGAGGGGATCGAGAAAATCACGCTGACCTGCAGCGGCGGCCCGTTCCGCGAGCACAGCTACGAGCGCATGCGCGCCGCGACCCCGGCCGAGGCGGTGGCGCACCCGACATGGAACATGGGAGCGAAGATTTCGGTCAACTCGGCCACCCTGATGAACAAGGGGCTCGAGCTGATCGAGGCGTATCATCTCTTCCAGCTGCCCGACGAGCGCATCGACATCGTCATCCATCCGCAATCGATCGTGCATGGTCTCGTGACCTATTGCGACGGCTCGGTGCTGGCCCATCTCGGCTCGCCCGACATGCGCACCCCGATCGCCTACGCACTCGGCTGGCCGGGACGCGCGCAGGCCCCGACCAAGCGGCTCGATCTCGCCGAGATCGGACGCCTGACGTTCGAGCCGCCCGATCCGCGCCGCTTTCCGGCGCTGCGCCTGGCGCGCGAAGCTCTGCGGCGCGGCGGCGGCAGTCCGACCGTGCTGAACGCCGCCAACGAGACCGCGGTGCATGCCTTTCTCGAGGGGCGCATCGGTTTTCTCGACATCGCGGCGACCGTCGAGCGTACGCTCGAGCGGATCCCGCCCGTGAAGCTTGATTCGCTCGAAGACGTCTACAATCTCGATAGCACCGCCCGCGACGTGGCGGCCAAACTCATCGCCGGTAGCCGCCAATCGCGCGGTGCCGATTGACGGATATCGGATGAACCATTTGCTTTCCTTTCTGCAGGGCGGGGCGCTCTACGTCGGCGTCTTTCTTGCTCGTCCTGACCGTGCTCGTGTTTGTCCACGAGCTCGGGCATTATCTGGTCGCCCGGCGTAACGGCGTCAGAATCGAGGTTTTCTCGATCGGCTTCGGTCCCGAGCTGTTCGGTTGGTGGGACCGCGCCGGCACGCGGTGGAAGTTCAGCGCGATCCCGCTCGGCGGCTACGTCAAGATGTTCGGCGACGCCGATGCGAGTTCCGGGCTGCCGGCCGCTCGCGCCGGGCAGCTGACCGCGGCCGAGCGCGAGGTCTCGTTCCATTGCAAGCGGCTCGGCCAGCGCGCGGCGATCGTCGCGGCCGGACCAGCGGCCAATTTCGTGTTCGCGATCGTCGTGCTGGCGCTGCTTTTCATGACCTACGGCCAGCCGTTCACGCCGGCCGAGGTCGGGCAGGTGATCCCGGGAAGCGCCGCCGAGGCGGCCGGGATCCGCGCCGGCGACGAGATCGTCAGCATCGACGGGCAGACGGTCGAACGGTTCGAGGACGTGCAGCAGGTGGTGCGGCTCAATCCCGGCGTGCCGATGGCGATGGTGGTCCGCCGCGACGGCCAGCTGGTGGATCTGCGCGTCACGCCGACCCGCGTCGAGGAGAACGACCGGCTCGGCCGCCGAGAGGTCGGGCAGCTCGGCGTTCGCGGTGGCGCGCCCAAATATATCACCCGCGACCCGGCAAGCGCCGTCGTCCGCGCGGTCGGCGAAACCTGGAACCTGTCGGCCACGACGCTGCATGCGGTCTGGCAGATGATTGTCGGAACCCGCGGTTCCGAGGAGCTCGGGGGGCCCGCTGCGCATCGCCCAGCTGTCCGGCGAAGTCGCCCAGGGCGGCGTGGTTCCGCTGCTCTGGTTCATGGCGGTGCTGTCGATCAATCTCGGGCTGATCAACCTGTTCCCGGTGCCGGTGCTTGACGGCGGGCACCTGCTGTTTTATGCGGCAGAGGCGATCCGCGGCAAACCGCTGGGGCAGCGCGCGCAGGAATATGGTTTCCGCATCGGGCTGGCGCTGGTGCTGACGCTGATGGTTTTCGCAACCTGGAACGACCTTGTGCATACAGGGCTCGTCGATCTTGTGAAGCGCTTTGTGACCTGATCCGAGGTTGCGGCAAGCGCAAACCGTCGGGGTGGGGGGTTTTGGGGGCGAATCGCGCAACGTTTCGCTGGGTGGCGGTGTTTGCCGCTCAGTCTGGCGGCCGCGAGCGGCTTGTCGTCGGCTGCTGGCGCAGCGGCAACCGCCTCAGGCGCCGCCCGAAGCCGCGCGCGGCAGGGACGATCGCCGATGTGCGGATCGAGGGCATCCAGCGTATCGAACCGGAAACGGTGCGATCCTATCTGCTGTTGCAGCCGGGCGATGCCTGGGATGCGGAGCGGGTCGACCGCTCCCTGAAGGCGCTGTTCGCGACCGGGCTGTTCGCCGATGTGAAATTGGTTCGCGAGGGCAATACGCTGGTCGTCCGGGTCGTCGAGAACCCGATCATCAACCGCATTGCCTTTGAGGGAAATTCGAAGCTCTCCGATAAGGAACTAAACGCGGAAGTCCAGGCGCGCGCCCGGGTGGTCTATACGCGCACCCGCGTGCAGAACGATGTCCGGCGCATCATCGAGTTGTATCGTCGTCAGGGCCGCTTCGCCGCGACCGTCGAGCCCAAGATCATTCAACTGCCGGAGAATCGGGTCGATGTCGTTTTCGAGATCAACGAAGGCGCCATCGACCGGGGTACGCGCGATAAACTTTGTCGGCAACCGCAAGTTCAGCGACTCCACGCTGCGCGGCGCCATCGAGACGAAGGAGAGCCGCTGGTATCGGTTCCTGTCGACATCGGATAACTACGATCCCGACCGGGTTGCCTACGACCGGGAGCTGTTGCGGAAATTCTACCTTTCCGAAGGCTACGCCGATTTCCGCGTCGTCTCCGCGGTCGCCGAGCTGACGCCGGACCGTGACGCCTTCATTCTTACCTTCACGGTTGATGAAGGCGAGCGTTACCGGTTCGGCAAGGTCGACGTCGATATCGCGCTGAAGGATTTGCCGCGCGAAGCGGTGTTGCCGTTACTGACCGTACGGCCCGACGACTGGTACAATGCCGAAGCGGTCGAGCGCTCGATCTCGGTGCTGACCGATGCGCTCGGAAACCGCGGTTATGCCTTCGTCGAAATCCGGCCCGAAATCACGCGAAACCGCGAGGAGCATACGGTCGATATCAATTTTCGCGTGCAGGAAGGGCCGCGCGTCTATGTCGAGCGGATCGACATCACCGGCAATGTCCGTACGCTGGACAAGGTGATCCGCCGCGAGTTCCGCCTTGTCGAAGGCGACCCGTTCAACACCGCCCGCATGCAACGTTCGAAGGAGCGCATCCAAAATCTCGGCTTCTTCAAGAAGGTCGAGGTGACCAACGCGCCGGGATCGGCGCCGGACCGCACGGTCATCGTCGTGGACGTCGAAGAGCAATCCACCGGCGAGTTGTCGCTGGGTGTCGGCTTTTCCAGCTCCGACGGCCCGCTTGTCGACGTTCACGTACGCGAGCGAAATTTCCTTGGCCGCGGCCAGGATCTGAGGCTCGGCACGGTGCTGTCGTTCCGCTCGCAGCAGGTCGATATCAGCTTCACGGAGCCGTATTTTCTCGACAAGAACATCGCCGCCGGCGTCGACCTGTTCGCGATCAAGACCAGCCCGACCACGCAGTTTCTTCAGTGGCGGGACACCGGCGTATCAACAGACCTCGTATGGCGGCGCGTTGCGCGCGGGCTATCAGATCACCGAAAATCTGCGCCAGACCTGGAAATATACCGCCCGTTCCGACGACATTACCGATGTCGCGAGCGACGCCTCGCTGTTCATTCAGCTACAGGCAGGCACGCGTCAGACCTCCGCCATCGGCCAAGTCCTATTGTACGATCGTCGCGACAACAGGCTCGAGCCGACCGATGGTTATTATCGCGTCGATCGGCAACGACTTCGCCGGCGTGGGTTTTGGTGTCCGGTACTTGCGCAACAAGGCCAATGTCGGATATTATTATTCGATCGTGCCACAGTGGGTCCTCAGCCTTACAGGCGAGGCCGGCTATATTTTCGGCTGGGGCGGAGACCCTGTGTTCCTGCAGGATAATTTTTTTGTCGGCGGCGACAATTTGCGCGGCTTCGCAGGCGGCCGGTGTCGGACCGCGCGACATCGTGTCGGGCGATCCGCTCGGCGGCAACAAATATTATATCGGCACGGTCGCGCTCGGCGTTCCGCTCCCCTTGCCCAAGGAGTTGGGCATTAGCGGGCGAATTTTTACGGATTTCGGCACGCTCTGGCGATACCGATGTGAAGAACCAGACGTTTACGCCGCAACAACTCGCCGCGACCGGCGGCGTACCGCCCGACGTGAAGGATACGGCGGCATTGCGCGTCAGCGCCGGCGTCGGGGTTACCTGGAAATCGCCAGTCGGGCCGATCCGCCTCGATGTCGCCTATCCAATTAAGAAAGAATCGTTCGATAAGACGCAAATCTTTCATGTCAGTTTCGGTACGAGGTTCTGATGTCGTTTATGCGCGCGGGCATCGCCCCGCTGATCTCGCTTTCTCTGATCTTCTGCGCGTTCGGCTACGCCGAGGCACAGCAGGCGCCGTCCGCCGCCGGCCGCTCCACCGACCTTGAATGTGCTGGTGGTTGACGTGCAGTCGCTGCTGCAGAACTCGAAATCGGCGAAGATGGTGCGACAGCAGATCGAGCAGAAGCGCAGCGAGTACGCGAAAGAGATTTCGCAGCAGGAAGAGGCGTTGCGACGCGAGCGCGACGCGCTGCAGCGTCAGCAGGCGTCACTGTCGGCCGAAGCGCTGAACAAGAAGGGCCGCGAATTCCAGCAGAAAGTCAACGAACTCGACCACAGCGTTCAGGGCAAACGCCAGACGCTGGAAAAATCCAATGCCGAAGCGCTCGAAAGCATACAGAGCGTCATCCTGAAGATCATCACCGAAATCGCCAAGGACCGGAAAGCCAATCTGGTATTCCAGCGCAGCGAACTGGTATTGTTCGACAACAGTTTTGATGTGACCGATCAGGTGCTGGCAAAACTCGACGAACAGCTGCCGACGCTCACGGTCAGCTTCGCCGCCGAGACGCCGGCGGCGAGCACCGAGGCACAACCGGCCAAGCCGCAACCCAAGAAAAAGCAGTAGCGGCGTGTCGCCGACAGAGAGTAAGCGGCGATGGCCGATCCCCGCTTCTTTGATCGGGCCGGACCACACAGCCTCGCCGCGCTTGCCGAACTGACCGGCGCCCGCCTGCTCGATCCGGACGATGGCAGGCGGCTGATCGAGGATGTCGCGCCGCTCGAAACCGCCGGTCCCGGCGACGTCACGTTTCTCGACAACCGCAAATATACCGATGCGTTTGTCCGGTCGCGCGCCGGGGCGGCATTTGTCGACGAGCGGGCCGCGGACAAGGCCCCGCGAGGGGATGGCGCTGCTGGTTGCGCGCGAGCCGTACAAGGCATTCGCGCGGGCCGCGCGGGCCTTCTATCCCGACGCCGGGCCGCGGCCGGGACGCGCGCCCAGCGCGATCATCGATCCGACCGCGACCATTCCGGCGGATTGCGAAATCGGGGCCCATGTCGTCATCGAGGCTGGCGTCCGCGTGGGCGCGCGGTGCCGGATCGGCCCGAATACGGTGATCGCGGCGGCGGTCGAAATCGGCGATGATTGCCGGATCGCGGCCAACGTGACGCTGAGCCATTGTCTGATCGGCGCCCGGGTCGTCTTGCATCCCGGCGTGCGCATCGGCCAGGCCGGGTTCGGTTTCGCGCCCGATCCGAGCGGCCCGGTCAAGGTCCCGCAACTCGGGCGCGTCATCATCGGCGATGATGTCGATATCGGCGCCAACACGACGATCGACCGCGGCTCCGGGCACGACACGGTGATCGGCCCGGGAACGATGATCGATAATCTGGTCCAGATCGGGCACAATGTCGTGATCGGGCGCGGCTGTGTCTTGGCCGGCCAAGTTGGGATTTCGGGCAGCACCAGGCTGGGCGATTTTGTCATGGCAGGCGGACAGGCCGGGCTCGCCGGCCATTTGACGATCGGCAGCGGCGCGCGCATCGCGGCGAAAGCCGGGCTGATGCGCGATGTCGCGGCGGGCGAGACCGTCAGCGGCATCCCGGCGCTTCCGATGCGGTTGTTCATGAAGCAGGTTGCGATTCTGCAACGTCTTGCGAGGAATAAGGACGGACGATGATCGATCCGGCCTGCAATCCGGTCTCCGCTGGGGACGCGCCGCAAGCGCCGGGGTCCGAGCCAGCCAGTCGAGATCGACATCCAGCGGGTCATGCAGATGATCCCGCACCGTCAGCCGTTCCTGATGATCGACAAGGTTGTCGATGTCGTCGCCAATGCGCGCGCGACCGGCATCAAGAACATCACGATCAACGAGCCGTATTTTCAGGGGCACTTTCCCGGCGCGCCCGGTCATGCCGGGCGTGCTGATCATCGAGGCGATGGCGCAAACCGCGGCCGTGCTGGTCGTCCACACGCTCGGGCCGCAAGCCGAGGGCAAGCTCGTCTATTTCATGACGCGTCGACAACGCGCGCTTCCGCCGGCCGGTATTCCCCGGCGACGTTCTGCATGTTCGCGTCACCAAGCAGCGCAATCGCGGCAATGTCTGGAAATTCGAGGGCCGCGCCGAGGTGGGCGGCCGGCTGATGGCCGAAGCCGTCTTCGCCGCGATGATCCTGGACGACTAGCCGGGTCCGCGATGGCACGGGTTCACCCGACCGCAATCATCGCCGCCGGCGCCACGCTTGCCGAGGATGTCGTGGTCGGCCCGTATTGTATCGTCGGGCCTGACGTCGTCCTTGCGTCCGGCGTTTCACTGCGCGCGCATGTCGTCGATCGACGGACGGACGACGATTGGCGAACGGACCCGGATCTTTCCGTTCGCCGCCATCGGGCTTCGAGCCGCAGGATCTTAAATACCGTGGCGAGCCGTCATCGCTGGTGATCGGGCGCGACAATACCATTCGCGAACACGTCACGATCAATACCGGGACCGAGGGCGGCGGGATGGTGACCCGGATCGGCGACCACTGCCTGTTGATGGTCGGGGCGCATGTCGCGCATGACTGCCAGATCGGCGATTATGTCATCATGGCCAACAACGCCACGCTAGCCGGCCATGTCGTTGTCGAGGAGTATGCCCGGCTCGGCGGTCTGAGCGCGGTGCACCAGTTTGTCCGCATCGGCCGGCACGCGATGGTCGGCGGCATGTCCGGCGTCGAGCGCGACGTCATTCCGTACGGACAGGTCATCGGCAACCGGGCGCGCCTCACCGGCCTCAACATCATCGGGATGCAGCGCGCCGGCTATGGTCGCGAGGACATTCAGGCGCTGCGGGCCGCCTATCAGGTCCTGTTCGCTTCCGGCGGGACGCTGAGCGAGCGGGTCGACGAGACGGCCGAACGGTTTGGCGATATCGGCCCGGTCGCCGACGTCATCGCGTTCATCCGCGCCGACTTCGACCCGCGCCATCTGCCAGCCCAAAGGCGCTGCCGGCGCGTGAGAGCCGACGGCGTTCGAGGGCTGCGCAGAGCCGCACTCGGCGACCGCCCCGCGCTCTGGCTGCGGCGAGCCATTATGGCAGCGTTATTCGGCGACCTCCTTCAAGCCGGCTGCCGCCAGGGTCGCCGGCCCTCCCCAACCACCCGTCCGCCAAAAGCCCGCGCAAACCCGATCGCGTCCGGTTCATTGTCGAAATCGACCTGAAACATCATGCGGGCGCGGTCGCGGCAGTGACGAAACCCGAGCGGCTCGATCCGCTGGTGGTCGAGCCAAGTCCGCATGTCTGCCATCGAGTCGACCAGCCTGCGATCGCTCACGCAAACCTCGACAACGTACTGCATCGCACTTCCCCCGATACGGGGTTTCAGGAGCGCGCCGTTGTAAACCGAACCGCTTCCCGATTTCATTAACCTGCGTGAATTTGGCTACAGTCAATTATTTTTCCGCGCCGGTCCTTTCTCCGCGCCGAGCCTCCGCACCACACTGGTCGATTGCGCCGACGCCGCCGCTCCCTGATTCAGGATTTCGCCACGGCTCGCGTCATACTCTACGCTTGGCGTCGCCTTGTCGCCGGAGCACATCCTGAGAGGAGCCGCTACGATTTGACCGAGGAACTGTCGTGAAAATGCCGAGATTTGTCGATAGGCTCGGGGCCGGGCGATTTTATGCCGCTCGTCATCGGCGGGTTTTCCTGTTTATTTCCGTGCCTGGGTTCGTGTTGCTGCTGGCCGAGACCGGCGAGGATTTTGGTGGGCTCGATCTGAGCA
>CAVWDC010000024.1:0-19684 GCA_963753665.1 uncultured Alphaproteobacteria bacterium | reverse complement strand
ACTGCCTGTATAGGGGTGAATGTTTAATTTTCCCGGCCCTATGTGACGACTGGAAAGGGACGCTTATCTGACGCTCGGGGTTTACGGCCGGAAGAGTTCCGTAAGCAGGGACCTTGCTGGTTTGGCAGATCTGCGACGTTCGCGGGCGGTATAACAGTGGTGGAGCCGGGGAAGCGCGAAGGAGGGACGTGCTGGGAGATCGCAACAGTCCTGCTTACCCAAGGACGCTCCGATCCTGGATGATGTGCCCCGCGGCGACGCGGACCCCGGAACGAGCAACCAACCGTGCGGCGGCGGCAGGCTTCTGGTGTCGTACGCCTGCGGTCAGGCCCATCCAGGTTAGCTTCGCGCTCGTCTCATCCGCCCGAAATCGTGCAGATCCGTTTTTCCGCCGAAGTGTTATTGACGCTGGTATAGTCGCTAGGCCACAAGGTACCGGACTAGGGACAACAGCTAGCGTTCTCGGCGTCGCAATTGGTCTTCTCTCGTGTATCACGATCCTGAGGAGGTTACGCGTGCCAACGACCGTCGGCCGTTCACGCGGTCGTCAGGGTGTGCATTCGGGGGCACAGGGAGCGACTGGCGACCACATGCGGAAGATCATGGCCACCTTGATCACCGCCATCACGGTCAGGCCCTCTGCCAGCAGCCGATCGCTGACGCGGCGGGCTTCTTCAAGAGTCGGATAGATCGCAACGAGATTATAGCCGTGCATGCGGCGCCTCCATTTGATTTGGATTGACGTTGCTTATGCAAACAGCTGTGGCGGCAAAATATCCGATCCAACCGGAAATGAAACTCTGGACGACGGCGAGTTCTACTGTCGCTTATGTACAGTCATCGCCCATTCGGAAAGATTTCGGTTTCCCCGATCAACTTCAAATTATGACGCTTAAAGAAATTATGACGCTGATAAAGATCAGTGTCCGAACTTTTCAGGATCCGGCTTTCTCTTCTGCGCAAAGGCGTCGCCGAGTTCGTGCGATTCGTCGCTGTCGAGGTAGGAGCGCAGCAGCAGATCGTGCGCGAGACGGGCGAGGCCGCCGACGCCGCCGTGGCGGGCGCTGAACGCGGTCTTGATCGAGGCCAGCGCGAAGGCGCCGCGCTCGGCGATTTCGAGCGCCATCTCGCGCGTCGCGGCGGCGAGCTGGTCGTCGGGCACGACCTGGTTGATCATGCCGATTTCCAGAGCCTCGCGCGCCGTCATCCGCGGGTTGCGGAACCAGATCTCCTTCGCCTTTTTCTTGCCGACCAGGTCTTCGAGATACCAGGTGCCGAAGCCGGCGTCGAAGCTGCCCATCATCGGGCCGACCTGGCGGAAGATCGCGCTTTCCTTGGCGATCGTGATGTCGCACATGACCTGCAGGACGTTGCCGCCGCCGACCGCATAGCCGTTGACCGAGGCGATGACCGGCTTCTGCAGCCGCTCGATGCTCTCGTACATGTCGAGCGTCGGCAGCACGCCGGCGTAAAGCGGTGTGTCCGGCATGCCGGCCTTGCGCCCGCCGATGCAGAAGAAGCGGTCGCCGGCGCCGGTGATGACCAGGACCCGGGTGCGCGTCTCGCGGCGGATCGCGTTGATGCAGTCGCGCACCTCGTGGCACATCGTCTCGGTGAACATGTTGCCGTCGTCGGGACGGTTCAGCGTCAGGGTCCCGACCGGTCCGTCCTCGCTGTACAGGATCGTTTCGTATCCCATCGCCGCTGCTCCTTCCGCGCTGATCCCGCGTTTCGACCGGACCGGTTCCCCGGTCTCGAGCGGGATCGGCGACGACGCCGATGCCTGCCGCGCCGGCGATCGATACGAGGACCGTGCTTTCCCCGGCTGGAACGATTTTTCACGCAACGGCCGCGACGCGGAACGCGTCGCCGAGCAGTGACAGCGCGACAATTCGGGGCAGCTGCGCACAATTCGGCAGCGCGCTCAATTCGAGAGCATCGCGTCAAGCGCGTCGGGGATCGGCACGCGCTGCGCGGACCCTTGGGGCGTCCGGCCGCAAAACCCCTGGCATGGCATTTGCTGCTGTTTCGCATCGACACCTGCCCGGTCCGACACCGGCCGCGGCGGGCCAGGTGACACTCGGCGAAACAGGACATCTCGATGCGCGAACGGAACACGAGCTGGATATCGGATTGGCGGCCCGAAGACGAGGCGTTCTGGGAAACGCGCGGCAAACGGATCGCCCGCCGCAACCTGATCTGGTCGATCATCGCCGAACATCTCGGGTTTTCGATCTGGCTGGTCTGGAGCATCGTCGCCACCAAGCTGCCGCAGGCCGGCTTTCCGTACACGACCGACCAGCTTTTCCAGTTGGTCGCGTTGCCGGGGCTGATCGGCTCGCTGATGCGGTTTCCCTACACGTTCGCGGTGCCGCGGTTCGGCGGGCGCAACTGGACGGTCGTCAGCGCGATGCTGCTGTTCATCCCGACGATCGCGCTGGCGTATTTCGTCAGCAGGCCGGACACGCCGTTCTGGCTGATGCTGCTTGCCGCCGCGACGGCCGGGCTCGGCGGCGGCAACTTCGCGTCGAGCATGGCGAATATCTCGTTCTTCTACCCCGACCGGATGAAGGGCTGGGCGCTCGGACTGAACGCGGCCGGCGGCAATATCGGCGTCAGCAGCGTTCAGTTGCTGACCCCGATCCTGATGGGCACGGGCATCGTCTCGCTTTACCTGGCCGAGCCGGGGCCGGGCGGCCTCTATCTGCAGAATGCCGGGCTGATGTGGCTGCCGCTGATCGCGATCGCGGTTATCGGCGCGTTCTGTTTCATGAACAATCTGACCGCGGCGCGTTCGACCTTTCGCGATCAGCTGGTCATCACCAGGCGCAAGCACACCTGGATCATGTCCTGGCTGTATGTCGGGACGTTCGGGTCGTTCATCGGCTATTCGGCGGCGTTTCCGCTGCTGATCAAGACGCAGTTTCCGGAGATCACGGTCGCCGTCGCCTTTCTCGGACCGCTGGTCGGTTCGGTGGCGCGCCCGCTCGGAGGACTGCTGGCCGACAAGCTCGGCGGCGCCCGCGTCACGTTCTGGAACTTCGTTGCGATGGGCGTGGCGACCATCGGCGTCATCTACGCCGTTCAGACGAAAGATTTTGCCGCGTTCCTGACGATGTTCCTGATCCTGTTTATCACCACCGGGGTCGGCAACGGCTCGACTTCCGGATGATCCCGTCGATCTTCCGCGAAGCAAAGCTGCGCGGGGCACATGGGTGCGGAGAAGATGGCCGCGCGGCAGCGCTCAAGGCGGCCGGCATCGAAAGCGCCGCCGTGCTCGGCTTCACCTCGGCGATCGGCGCTTGCGGCGGCTACCTGATCCCGCGCGGCTTCGGCGCCTCGATCGCCAGCACCGGCGGCCCGCACCTCGCGCTGATGGTGTTCCTCGCGTTCTACGTCAGCTGCATCGCGCTGACCTGGTGGTACTACATGCGCAAGAGCTTCCTGGCGGCGCGGGCGCCAAGCCTTGCGACGGCCCGGGTCTGAGGGGCGAGGACCCGCATGTCAGGGCGCCCGAACCGCTCAGCGAACGCCTTGTCGTCGTCGGCAACGGCATGGCCGGGATGCGGACGGTCGAGGAGCTGCTCGCCCGTGCGCCCGATCGCTACGACATCACCGTGATCGGGGCCGAGCCGCACCCGAACTACAACCGCATCCTGTTGTCCTCGGTGCTGGCCGGCGACAAAAGCATCGCCGACATCGTCATCAATCCGCTCGACTGGTATGACGAGCGCGGCATTCGGCTGGTCGCCGGCGATCCGGCGACCGCGATCGACCCGGCCGCGAAAACGGTGACGCTCGCGAGCGGCGAAACCGTCGCGCTACGACAAGCTGCTGCTCGCCACGGGATCGAAGCCGCTGGCGCCGCCGATCCCGGGTCTCGGCCTCCCCGGGGTCCACGCCTTCCGCGACATCGCCGATGTCGAGGCGATGATCGCGGCCTCCGAGCGCCACCGCCGCGCGGTCGTGATCGGCGGCGGCCTGCTGGGGCTGGAGGCGGCCTGGGGATTGAAGCGGCGCGGCATGTCGGTCGCGGTCGTCCATCTGATGCCGACCTTGATGGAGCGGCAGCTCGACACCGCGGCCGGCGAATTGCTGCGCCGCGACCTCGACGCGCGCGGCATCGCGTTCTTCACGAACGGCCAGACCGAGGAAATCCTCGGCACCGACAAGGCCGAGGGCGTGATCCTCGCCGACGGGCGCGAGATCCCGGCCGACCTCGTCGTGCTGGCGATCGGCATTCGGCCCAATATCGACCTGGCGCGCGCCGCCGGTCTCGATGTCAACCGCGGCATCCTGGTCGGCGACGACATGCGCACCAGCGCATCCGATATCTACGCCGTCGGCGAGTGCATCGAGCATAACGGCGCAGTGTTCGGCCTCGTCGCGCCGATCTGGGAGCAGGCCAAGGTGTGCGGCGCCCGCCTCGCCGGCGACGAGGCGGCGGTCTATGTCCCGCCGCCGGTCTTTACGAGCCTCAAGATCACCGGCATCGACGTGTTCTCGGCCGGCGCGCTGGCCGCCGCCGACGAGCACGACGACGAGATCACGCTGCACGACGCCAAGCGCGGCGTCTACAAGAAGGTCGTGCTGCGCGACGACAGGATCGTCGGATGCGTGCTTTACGGCAGTGTCGGCGACGGTCCCTGGTACGTGCAGCTGATGCGCGACAAGGCCGATGTTTCGGCGTTCCGCGACCAGCTCGCCTTCGGCCGCGCCTTTGCCGAAGCGGCCGGCGCGCCGGTGCCGGGGATCGATGTCGCGGCGATGGCCGACAGCGAACAAATCTGCGGCTGCAACGGCGTCGCGAAAGGCACGATCTGCCGCGCGATCCGCGAGAAGGGGCTGGCGACGCTCGACGCGGTGCGGGCACACACCAAGGCGTCGGCCTCGTGCGGCTCGTGCACCGTGATGGTCGAGGCGCTCCTGGCGCATGTCACCGGCGGCGCGGTGGTCCGGTCCGACGACCCGCCGCTGTGCAAATGCACCGAGCACGGGCACGACGCGGTGCGCCGCGCGATCATCGAACGCGAGCTGACCACGATCGCCGAGGTGCGCGAGGCGCTCGGCTGGAAGACCGCCGACGGCTGCCAGAAGTGCCGTCCGGCGCTGAACTATTTCCTGCTGTGCGCGTGGCCCGACCGCTACCGCGACGACCCGCAATCGCGCTTTGTCAACGAGCGGGTGCACGCGAACATCCAGAAGGACGGCACCTATTCGGTCGTTCCCCGGATGTGGGGCGGGCTGACCAACCCGCGCGAATTGCGCGCGATCGCCGACGCCGCCGAGAAATACGGCGTGCCGACGGTCAAGGTCACCGGCGGCCAGCGCATCGACCTGCTCGGCGTCAAGAAGGAGCAGCTGCCGGCGATCTGGGCCGATCTGAACGCCGCCGGCCTTGTTTCCGGCCATGCCTACGGCAAGGCGTTGCGCACCGTGAAGACCTGCGTCGGCAGCGAATGGTGCCGCTTCGGCACGCAGGATTCGACCGGGCTCGGCGTCAAGCTGGAGAAGATGTGCTGGGGGTCGTGGACGCCGCACAAGGTCAAGCTCGCGGTCTCGGGCTGTCCGCGCAACTGCGCCGAGGCGACGATCAAGGATGTCGGCGTCGTCTGCGTCGATGCCGGCTACGACATCGTGGTCGGCGGCAATGGCGGGGTCGAGGTCCGCGTCACCGACCCTCTGGCGCGGGTCGCCACCGAGGCCGAGGTGCTCGAACATGTCGGCGCGTTCCTGCAGCTCTACCGCGAGGAGGCGCGCTATCTCGAACGCACCGCGCCCTGGGTCGCGCGGGTCGGCATCGACTACGTGCGCCGCCGGATCGTCGAGGATCCGGACGCGCGACGCGCGCTGCACCGGCGCTTCCTGTTCGCGCAGAGCTTCGTGCAGAAGGACCCCTGGGCCGAGCGCGCCGCCGGCGCCGCCGCGCATGAATACCGCGCGCTGGCCGCGGTGGAGTGAGACAGTACGATGCCGGGGGAGTGCTGGGTCGAGATCGGCCGCCTCGACGACATCCCGCGGCGCGGCGCGCGGCGTGTCATCAGGCCGGACGGATCGCCGCCGGTCGCGGTGTTCCGCACCGGAGATGACGAAATCTTCGCGCTGATCGACCGCTGCCCGCATCGCGGCGGCCCGCTGTCGGAGGGCATCGTGCAGGGCAGCGCGGTCGCCTGCCCGCTGCACGGCTGGGTCATCGAATTGGCGACGGGACGCGCCGAAGCCCCCGACGAAGGCTGCACCCACACGGTGACGGTGCGGCTCGACGGCGACCGCATCCTGCTGCTGCTCCCGTCCTGCGAGGACGGCCGACGCGCCGCGCTGGGAGGCGGCATGATCGAGGCCGGCCCGGTCGCGGACGACGGTGCGCACGACCTGCCCCTATTGCGGCGTCGGCTGCGGGCTGACCGTCGCGGCGGACGGCACGATCGCCGGCGACACGGAGCATCCCGCCAATCGCGGGCGGCTGTGCTCGAAAGGCGCGGCGCTCGCCGAGACGCTCGACGATACCGGGCGCCTCTTGTACCCGGAAATCGGCGGCGTCAGGGCGGATTGGGACGAGGCGCATCGACCTGGTCGCCGGCGTCTTTGCCCGCACGATCGACGAGCACGGGCCGGACGCGGTCGCGCTCTACGTCTCCGGCCAGTTCCTGACCGAGGATTATTACGTCGCCAACAAGCTGATGAAGGGCTTTATCGGCACCGCCAATATCGACACCAATTCGCGGCTGTGCATGGCGTCGTCGGTCGCCGGGCATGTCCGCGCGTTCGGCGAGGATGTCGTCCCCGGCATTTACGAGGACATCGAGGAGGCCGATCTCGTCGTGCTGGTCGGCAGCAATGCCGCGTGGTGCCATCCGGTGCTGTACCAGCGCCTCGCCGCCGCGAAAGAGGCGCGCGGCAGCCGAGGTCGTCGTGATCGATCCGCGCCGCACCGCGACCTGCGACATCGCCGATCTGCATCTCGCGATCCGTCCCGGTTCCGATGTGGCGGTGTTCGCGGCGCTGCTGCTTCATCTGGTCGATAGCGGCGCCTGTGATCGCGACTTTGATCGGCGCGCGCACGACCGGCGTTGCCGCCGCCGTCGAGGCCGCCCGCGCTTCCGTGCCGTCGCTCGCCGAGGCGGCACGGATCGCCGATGTCGATCCCGGCGACCTCGCGACATTTTTCGACTGGTTCGCCGGCACCGAGCGCAGCGTCACGCTCTATTCGCAAGGGGTGAACCAGTCTTCCGCCGGCACCGACAAGGTCAACGCGATCATCAACTGCCATCTCGCGACCGGCCGCATCGGGCGCCCCGGCATGGGGCCGTTCTCGCTGACCGGGCAGCCGAACGCGATGGGCGGGCGCGAGGTCGGCGGTCTCGCGAACCAGCTCGCCGCGCATATGAGTTTCGCGAACCCGGCCGATATCGACCGTGTCAGCCGCTTCTGGAACGCGCCGGGCATCGCGACCCAGCCCGGCCTCAAGGCCGTCGAGCTGTTCGACGCGATGCTCGATGGCAGGGTCAAGGCGCTGTGGGTGCTCGGCACCAACCCGGCCGCCAGCATGCCGCGCGCGGCGCGCGTCCGAGAGGCGCTGGCGGCGTGCCCGTTCGTCGTCGTCAGCGATTGCTGGCCGACCGACACGACGCGCTTCGCCGATGTCGTGCTGCCGGCCGCCGGCTGGAGCGAAAAGGACGGCACGGTCACCAACTCCGAGCGCCTGATATCGCGCCAGCGCGCCTTCCGCGCGCCGCCCGGAGAGGCGCGGCCGGACTGGTGGATGCTGGCCGAGGTCGCGCGGCGGATGGGCTGGGAAGCCGCCTTCCCGTATCGCCGCCCCGCCGACATCTTCCGCGAGCACGCCGCGCTGTCCGGTTTCGAGAACGACGGGCAGCCGGGTCTTCGACATAAGCGCGCTGTCCGGGCTGAGCGACGAGGAATACGACGCCCTCGCCCGTACAGTGGCCGCTGCCCCGGATAAACCCCTCTCCGCCCTTCAGGGGGGAGAGGGAGGGGCCCAGCGCGCAGCGCTGGGAGGGTGAGGTGGGTCTCGGCGACGGCTCGGGCGTCCGCCCCCTCACCCCGACCCTCTCCCCCGGTCGGGGAGAGGAGCAGGCTCGCGTTCCTCCGCGCCAAACGCCTATTCGGCGACGGCGAGCCGTTTCCGACCGACGACGGCCGCGCCCGCTTCGTGCCGACCCCGTACCGCCCGCCCGCCTCCGTCGCCGACAAGCATCTGCCGCTGCTGCTGAATACCGGCCGCATCCGCGACCAGTGGCACACGATGACGCGCACCGGCCGCCTCGCCCGTCTGATGGCGCACCAGCGCGAGCCGCTGCTCGATGTGCATCCCGACGACGCGGCGCGGCTGGATCTGGTCGAGGGCGGTCTCGCCCGCGTCGAGAGCGCGCACGGCGAAACGGTGCTGCCGGTGCGGCTCTCCGCGGCGCAGCGCCGGGGCGAAGTTTTCGCGGCGATGCACTGGACCGACGCGTTCTCGTCCGCCGGGCCGATCGGCCGGCTGGTGCAGGCCGCGACCGACCCGGTTTCCGGCCAGCCCGAACTGAAGCTGACCGCGGTGCGGGTGACGCCGATCGCGCCGCTGTGGCGCGGTCTGGCGTGCGGCGCGGCGATAATCTGCCGAGCGGCGCATATTATTGGGCGCGCGTGCCGTTGCCGCAGGGCCATGTCTTCGACTTGGCCGGCTGGGCGCCGCTGCCGAGCGGCCGCGGCACCGAAAGCTGGGTGCTCGACCTGCTCGACGCGGCATCATCCGCGCCTGAACTGGTGATCTATGCCGATCCGGCGCGCGGCGCGTTCCGTTACGCGAGTTTTGTCGCCGGGCTGCCTGGACGCCTGCCTGTTCCTGTCGCGCAATACGGCTGGGCTACCCTCGCGCGACGCGGTGGCGATCGCTGCTCGGCAGCGAAATCGACCCGGACGCGCGGACGAAAATCCTGGCCGGAACGCTCCGCGGCGCGGCTCCGGCCGAAACCGGCCCGACGATCTGCGCCTGTTTCGGGGTCGGCCTGCGCACCCTGCACGACACGATCGCGCAGCGGAAACTGACCAGCGTCGCCGAGATCGGCGCGGCGCTGCGGGCCGGGACGAATTGCGGCTCGTGCCTGCCGGAACTGCACGCGATCTTGCACCGGGCCTCGCCGGGCGCAATGTTGTCGGCGTGACCCGGCAGCTTGCGGCGAGGCCATGGCGATGAATGACCGGATCGAGGCGGGCCCGCTTTCCGGCCGCAGCATCGCGCTGTTGGAGACGCGCGAGGCCGAGCGGCTCGCGCAGATGCTGCGCGAGCAGGGCGCTGACGTCGTGAGTGTCCCGGCGGTGGCGATCGTCGATGCGGCGGACCCCGCCCCGGTCTTGGCTTGGATCAAGCGGTTTATCGCCGACCCCGCCGATTATCTGGTGCTGCTGACCGGCGAGGGGCTGAGCCGCCTGCACGAGCTGGCGCGACGCACCGGCATCGGCGCCGATTTCGTCGCTGTCGCTCGGCCGCACGACGACAATCATCCGCGGCCCGAAGCCGGCTCGGGCGTTGCGCGCGCTCGGATTGGCGCCGCAGCTGCGCGCCGAAGAAGCCACAACAGAAGGCCTGATCGCCGTGCTGTCCGGCCTCGAATTGCGCGGCCGGCGAGTCGCCGTGCAGCTCTACCCGGACGCGCCGAGCCGCCTCACCGATTTCCTCGAAGCCGCCGGCGCCTTGCCCGATCCGGTCACCCCGTACGCCTACGCCGCCGCCGCGTCCGACGACGCGCTCGCCGAGCTGATCGAGAAGATCGTCGGCCGGCGGGATCGACGCGGTCGCCTTTACCAGCGCCTCGCAGGCCAGGCGTCTGTTCGACCTCGCCCGGGAACGCGGCGAAACGGATCGGCTGACAACCGCGCTGCAGCGAACCGCAACAGCCGCGGTCGGCCCGGTCGTGGCCTCGGAGCTTGAACGCCACGGCGTCAGCCCGACGATCGTGCCGGCCGGCCAATATTTCATGAAGCCGCTGGTCACCGCGATCACGGCGGCGCTGGCGCGATAGCGAACGGCCGGTCGTCGACCCCGGCTGCGGCCGCGACCGGGGAGCGTTCCGCTACGGCGATACACGCCGCCATCCTCCCCGGCGCCGGAAAGCGCGGCGACGGCACCGCTTCGCGGCATTCCGGCATCCGCCTGGCGCAGCGCGGCGCGAAGGCGCAGCCCGGCGGCAGACGCCGCATGTCGGGCGGGCTGCCGGGAATGGCCTCGATGTCGCGGTCGCGCGCCTGGCCGTGCACGGTCGAGGCCAGCAGCCCGGCCGTATACGGGTGCGCCGGCGCGCCGAGCACCTCGCGCCACCGGGCCGCTCTCGACGATGCGGCCGGCATACATGACCGCGACGCGGTCGGCGATCTCGGCAGCGACGCCGAGATCGTGCGTCACGAAGATCATGCCCATGCCCAACTCGCGCTGCAGCCGCCGCAGCAGGATCAGCACCTGCACCTGCACGGTCGCGTCGAGCGCCGTCGTCGGCTCGTCGGCGAGCAGCAGGCGCGGCTTGCACGACAGCGCCATCGCGATCATCGCGCGCTGCCGCAGGCCGCCCGACAATTCGTGCGGGTAGGCGTCGAGCCGGCGCTCCGCGGACGGGATGCGCACGAGGTCGAGCAGCTCCAGCGCCCGGGCGCGCGCCGCCAGCGCGGCCGACCCCGGTATGGCGGCGCACGACCTCGCCGATCTGCTGTCCGATCGTGTAGACCGGATCGAGCGCGGTCATCGGCTCCTGGAAGATCATCGAGACAAGGCCGCCGCGAAAGTCGCGCAACTGCCATCCCGGCATGGCCAGCACATCCTCGCCGCAGACCCGCACGCTGCCCTCGATCCGTGTCCGGCGGGGCGGCAGCAGCCGCATCAGCGCCCGCAACGTCACACTTTTCCCGGACCCGGACTCGCCCAGGATGCACAGCACCTCGCCGGGGTTGACCGTGAAGCTGACGCCGTTGACCGCGTGCACGGTCGCCTCGCGGCTGACGAAGCGCACGCTGAGATCGCGGATCTCGGCAAGCGGTTCGACGCCGCTGACGGTCGTACTCAATTCCGTCCATGAATTCAGCTCCGTCCGACGCCGAGGCGGCTGTGGCCCGAATGCGGGTTCGAGCATGTGGCAGGCGGCGACGTGCTCGGCCCGACCGGGCGCACCGATCGCAGCGCCGGCTCGGCCTCGCGGCATACCTGCTCGGCGAACGGGCAGCGGGTGTGAAAACGGCAGCCCGAGGGCGGGTCGATCGGGTTCGGCGGATCGCCGGTGATCGGCGGCTCGTCGATGCGCCGGCTCGGGTCCATCGACGGCCGCGACGCGAGCAGCGCCCGCGTGTAGGGGTGGCGCGGCTCCTCGAACACCGCATCGACCGGGCCGAGTTCGACGACCCGCCCGAGATACATGACCAGCACCCGGTCGCTGATATAGCGGACGACGCCGAGATCGTGGCTGATGAAGACATAGGTCAGGTTGAACTGCCGCTTCAGCGCGCGCAGCAGATTGAGGACCTGCGCCTCGACCGATTTGTCGAGCGCCGATACCGGCTCGTCGAGGATCACCATGCGCGGGCCGGTCGCCAGGGCGCGCGCGATGTTGACGCGCTGCTTTTGCCCGCCGGACAGCTCGTGCGGATAGCGCGGCCCGAACAGTTCCGGGTCCATGCCGACCTTGCGCAAGGTCTCGCGGGCGATGTCGCGCGCCGCCGCCTTTGCCTTGCCCTGGACGAACGGCCCGAACGCGACCGAGTCGCGGATCGGCATGCGGGGGTTGAGCGAGGCATAGGAATCCTGGAACACCATCTGCACCTGGCGGCGCAGTGCGTCGACCGGAATTCCGTCCGCTTTGCCGACCGCGTCGCCGTCGAACACCAGTTCCCCGCCGTCGGGCGCGAGCAGATGCAGCAGCAGCCGCGCCAGGGTGGATTTGCCGCAGCCGGACTCGCCGACGACGCCCAAGCGTCTCGCCCTTTTTCACGTCGAACGAGACGCCGTCCACCGCCTGGACCGCCTTGCCGCGGGCGCCCTTGACCGGGAAATGTTTTTTCAGATCGCGCACGATCAGCATCGGCTGCAGCGGGCCGCCGCGGTCGCGCGGGTCCAGCAAGCCGTCCAGCAAACCGTCAGGCATCGGAAACTCCCTCGCGCTCGATCCGGCCGATCACATCCGACCGGCTACATCCGAACATCCATCGCCGCGCGCAGCCCGTCGCTGACGAGGTTGAAGCATACCGATGTGATGAAAATCGCCAGCCCGGGCAGCGCGCAGACAACCGGCACGACATAGATCGACTGGCGCAATGTGCTCAGCATCAGGCCCCAATCCGGCGTCGGCGGCCGCACGCCGAGGCCGAGAAACGACAGGCCCGAGGCCAGCAGGATGCTGACGCTGACCAATGACGAGGCATAGATGAAAACCGGGCCGAGCACGTTGCCGAGCACGTGATGGCGGATGATCGTCAGGCTCCCCGCGCCGCTGGCGCGCGCGGCCTCGATAAAGTCGAGCGCCCGGACCTGCGTCGTCGCGGTCTCGGCGACGCGGCACATCGGCGGGATGAACACCAGCGTCAGCGCCAGCATGCCGTTGACGATGCCGCCGCCCATCGCGCCGGCGATCGCGACCGCCAGCAGCACCGACGGGAACGCGTAAAAGACGTCCATCGTGCGCATGATGCCGGTGTTGATCCGCCCGCCGCCAAAACCGGCGATGATCCCGAGGCCGCCGCCGATCGCCGACGCGATCGCGACCGGCACGACGCCCATCAGCAGCGATACGCGGCCGCCATAAAGCAGCCGGGTCAGCATGTCGCGGCCGAGTTCGTCGGTGCCGAGCAGGTGGCCGCGCCAGCCGAGCGGCTTCAGTCGGCCGACGATGCTTTCCTTGTACGGATCGAACGGCGCGATCAGCGGCGCGAAGATCGCTGCCAGCACGATCAGCAGAACGACCGCCCCAAAAGCCAGTGTCACCGGATCGTGCCGCAGCCGGTACAACGACCGACTGCCAGTAGCCTCGCACGCGCGTGGCCGGCGCCGCCTGTTCGTCGAAAACGTCGAGCGCGTTGTTGGTGACCGCGGTGTCGGACATTGCAAGCGCTCCGAGGTCAGGCGCGGCGGATGCGCGGATCGATCAACGATTGCAGCAGATCGACGATCAGGTTGGTCGCGACGAACACCAGCGACAGCACCAGGATCGTGCCCTGCAGCACCGGCACGTCGCGATTGATGATCGCCTTGCTGAGCAGAAAGCCGCTGCCGGGCCAGGTGAACACGGTCTCGACCAGGATCGACCCGCCGAGCAGATAGCCGAACTGCAGTCCCATGACCGCCAGCACCTGCGGCAGCGCGTTTTTTATGACATGTCTTGTGACGGTCCATTCCGACAGACCGTTGGCCCGCAATGTCTGAACGAACTCCTGGTTGTGCAATTCGGCGACGGCGGCGCGCGTGGTGCGCGACAGGATGCCGATCGGAACCATCGACAAGGTCACCACCGGCAGTATCAGAAACCGGGCATCGCTCGGGTCGAATGGGTTGAACGCGCTCGATCCCTGCAATCCCATTCCGGTAGCCGGCAGTACCGAGAGTTCGACCGCGAACACGATGACCAGCACGATGCCGAGCCAGTAATTCGGCAGGCTCACCCCGAATACCGCACCGCCGGTCACCACCCGGTCGATCCAGGTTCCCGGAAAGGACCCGGCCAGCGCCCCCATCGCAAAGCCGAGCGAGAACGCCAGCGGCACCGCGAATGCCGCCAGCATCGCCGTGTTCGACAGCGCCAGCACGATCTCGTCGAGCACCGGCAGCTTGGTGGCGATCGACATGCCGAAATCGCCGGTCAGCGCCCGCCCGAGCCAGATCAGGAACTGCAACGGCAGCGGCTTGTCGAAGCCGTAGGCGTGCTTGATGATCTCGATCGTTTCGGCCGTGGCGTCCGGCGGCACCACGGTTTGCAGCGGGTCGCCCGGCGCCAGATAGACCAGCGAAAAGCACACGACGCTGACGCCGAACGCAATCGGGATCGCGTACAGGATGCGCCGAAGGATGTATTTGCCCACGAACGGAACCTTTCGTCGGACTGTAGTCGTCAATGAGACGGAGCGTGTGGCGATGCCTCTCCCGCGTCATCCCGGCGAAGGCCGGGATCCATTTCTCAGCCGCCCGTGCGGCTGCCGGATGGATACCGGCTTTCGCCGGTATGACGCGACGGGTTGCTGACGCCTACGGCGCGACCGTCACCGGCGTCAGATCCTGGAACCAGCTCTGCGCCTGCACGAACCCTTTCACCTTAGGCGACAGGGCGCGCGGATTGAGGTCGTGCGCAACAAAGATCAGCGACGCGTCCTCGTTCATCATCTCGTTGAGTTGCTTGAGCAGCGCGAACCGCTTCGCGTCGTCGAACTCGGCGAAAATTGCGGTGATCAGCTTGTCCATTTCGGGATTGCCGGCGTGTCCCCAATTGGCGCCCTTCGGCGAATTCTGCGCGCTCCAGACATGCCGGATCAGCGCGTTGTACGGGTCCTGCGTCTGGCGGCTGATATTGATCGCGTTGATATCCGGATTTTTTTCGGCGCCGGCGCGGCCGACCTGCAACAGCGCGTTCCAATCCATCGATTGCAGCTTCACATCGAACCCGGCCTCGTCCATCTGCGACTTGACCAGTTCGTTCATCGGCAATGGCTGCATCTGCCCGGAACCCGACGTCGAGATCGCGAAGCGTCACCTTGCACGGCAGGCAACCGGCTTCCTTGAGCAGCGCTTGCGCCTTTTTCGGGTCGTATTCATAGCGCTTCGGATTGCCGTAATAGGGCGTCGACGGCGGCACCGTCGCATATTCTTCGAGCATCAGCCCGTTCAGCATCTCCTTCATGTCGGATCGGTTCAGCGCGTAATTCGCCGCCTGGCGGATGCGCTTGTCCTTGAACGGCCCGTTGATGTGATTGAGCTGGTAGCTCCAGTTGTGTGGATAGATCTTGGTGACGATCTGCATTCCGGCCGATTTCAGCCGGTCGATCGAGTCGGGCGACGGCGCCTCGACCCAGTTCACCTGTCCCGACAGCAACGCCGCGGTTCGGGTTGAGGCTTCCGGCATCGGCACCAGCACGAGACGGTCCTGTTTCGGCACCCGGTCCTTGTCCCAGTACGCGGTATTCGGCACCAGTTCCATCCGCTGGTGCGGCACCGCCTTGTCGAACTTGTACGGACCGGTGCCCGACGGTTTTTCGGCGTAGGCCTGCCAGTCGTTTTTCACTTCCTTGGCGCGGCACGGGCTGACCAACAGCACATAGCTGATCTCGTACGGGAACAGCGCGTCCGGCACCTTGGTCTCGTAGGCCACCGTATAGTCGTCGATCTTCGTGACGCCGGCGGTGTTAACCAGATATGGCCGGGTCTGGGCGAACTGCGCCGGGTTGAACTGCGGCGCCTTCTCGTCGGCCGAATACCCCCAGTTCCAGATCACGTCATCGGCCGTGAACTCGCAGCCGTCATGCCATTTGACCCCTTTGCGCAGCTTGAAGATCCAGCGCTTCGGGTTGGCCTCATCGACCTGCCATTCGGTCGCGAGACCCGGCTTGATGTCGGCCGCCTTGTCGGCGTGCTTCCCCGACAGGTCCCACAGCACCAGCGAATCGTATAAATTGTACCCGACAAACCGATACCCCTCGAAGCCCTGATCCGGGTTGCCGGTGGTGGCCGGCAGATCGCCTGCGGTCATCGCGACCGTCAAAGTGCCCGCTGCTTGTGCATCCACCGCACCGATGGCCAGAATTGCGCCGAACAGCAGCGCAATGCGCCGCTTCCCACTGCCTGCGTGGATTGGGTTCATCGTCACTTTCAACATCAGCTCCCTGCCGCTCCGGTCCGTCGATTGGCGTCCGGACCCTCGGCTGCTTACCTGCAAGCGATATGCCAGCTACCCGAGCGATCGGCTCGGGCGTGACGGGAGCCAATGGGATGATGTCGCGCCGCGGCAGAGTCGTTGCAGCCGTCAGGCGACGCGATCGCCTTGCTTGATCTCGACGGTGCGGTTGTCGACCGCGGGGAGCATTTGTGCCGGGTCGCGGGTCACGACGACATCGATCACCGTCGGACGATCGCGTTCTTCGATGCCTTGCCGCAGCGCCGGCGCGAGCGCCTCGGGGTCCTCGACGCGGATGCCGCCGCAGCCCATCGCGCGGGCGATCGCCGCGTAGTCCATCTCGACGAGGTCGGCCGACTGATAGCGGCCGCCCATCATGACGTGCTGCAATGCCTTGACATAACCCGAGGCGGCGTTGTTGACGACGATCACGGTCAGGCCGCAGCCGATGCGGCGCGCGGTTTCCAGTTCGCCGAGCATCATGTTGAACCCGCCGTCGCCGCTGATCGCGACAACCGGACGGTCGGGCGCGGCGAGCCACGCCCCCATTCCGCCCGGCAGCCCGTAGCCGATCGAGGCAAAGCCTCGGTCCGGGATGAAATGCCGTCCCGCCTGCTTCGTGTCGTAAAGCAGGCCGGTCCAATGACCGGCAAAGCCGCCGTCCGCGACGAGGATCGAATTGGCCGGTAGGGTCCGGTTCAGCTCGCGGCACAGCCGCGCCATGTGCACCGGACGGTCGCGCGAATTGAGCCGTGGCGCGGCGTCCTCCTCCCATTTCCGCATGCGCGGCGCGATCTCGGCGACATGATCGGCACGCGCCGAGCGGGCGGCGGCGGCGCTGTCGGACAGCGCCTCGGCGAGGTCGTCGAGCCCGGCGCGCGCATCGCCCCACAGCGCGATTTCGGCCGGAATGCAGCGGCCGATCTCCTCGGCGACGATGTCGAGATGGATGACCGGGATGCGCCGCGGCGGCAATGCGAAGCGCTTGGTCGCGATCTCGCCGAGCTTGCAGCCGACGACGATCAGGCAGTCCGAGGCTTCGATCAGATCGTTGGCGATGCGCGAATAGCGCCCGAACAGGCCGAGATTGAGCGGGTTGGCGCAGGCGATGCCGCCCTTGCCGCTCATCGTATGCGCGACCGGGATCGACTGCGCCTCGGCGAAGGCGGTCAGCGCGCCCCAGGCTTCCGACAGATGGATGCCGCCGCCGGTCAGCAGTACCGGGCCGCTTGGCCGTCGCGATCAGCCGCGCGGCGCGCTCGATGTCGGCGCGGTCCGGGCGGATGCGGCGCGCCGGCGCTTTCAGCGTCGCTTCGTCGATGACGAAGTCCTCGGGCGCGAAATCGTGCACGCCGTGCGCGACATCCTCCGGCACGTCGAGCAGCACCGGGCCGGGCCGTCCCGAGGTCGCCACCGCGAAGGCGCGCCGCACCAGCTCGGGCACGCGGCTCGTCATCTCGACGCGGATCAGCTCCTTGACGGCCGGCTTCAAAATTTCGGCCTGGCGGCATTCCTGCGTCATGTTCTTCCAGGAATGCGCGCGGTTCGTGTCGCCGGCGATCGCGACGATCGGGATGCCGCCGTTGAGCGACTCGATCAGCCCGGTGACGAGATTGGTCGCGCCGGGGCCTAAGGTGCCGTCGCAGATGCCGGGCCGGTTGGTGACGCGAGCATAGGCGTCGGCGGCGAAGGCGCCGCAGCGCTCGTCGTTGATCAGGTGGTGGTTGAGGCCGACGAGGCCGACCGCGTCATAGAACGGCAGCAGCTGAAACCCGCCCATGCCGAACATCGGCCCGGCGCCCGCCAGGCGCAGCATCTCGGCAAGCGCCCGCCCGCCGGTCATCGTGCCCGACGGGCGGTTTTGCAGCGTGGCGGCCATGATCGCTCCTTATGATACTGGCGCGCGGCGCAGCCCGGCGACGAACTCGCGGGCGCTGATGCCCTCGCGCAGGCCGAGCGCGGCGGCGCGTGCATTGACCCGGCTGATGATGCCGTCCTCGTAGGTCGAGCGCGCGTCGCCGATGCGGGCGCTGGCGGCCGAGACCGTCGCGGCCGCAATGCCGCGCGCATCGAGCGCCGGCAGGCGCGAGATGCCGGCCGTCGTCCTTGCCGATCCCGGCGTCGTTGTAGAGCGCGCCGCGCACGTCGTATTTGAGCGCGGTCTCGGGCCTGCCGCCGAGCAGCCCGCCATGCGAGCCGGTGACGACGATTGCGCTCCTGGTGTTCCGGCAGGACGAGCGACGCCGAGTCGAGCGCCCAGACCTGCGGCGCATCCGGAGATCAGCAGGAACGCCCCCTCGATCGCCTCGGGCGGCGCGCGGTCGGCGGGCTGGCGCCTGTTGCAGAAGGGCGGCGGCATCCCGGCAGGGCTGGCCGGGGCCGACCCCGAGCGAGGCGGCGAGCGCGTTCGCATGCGTGATGATCGCCGTGCGCCATCATGTCGGCGCCGTCGCCGATCCGCGCGGTCTCGTGGCCGACCGTCGCGGCCGGCATGCCGAGTTCCTGCAGATAGTCGAGGCCGCCGATCCCGGCGCGGTCGCGGCCGACCCCGGCGTCGTTGAAGATCGCCGCGACGGCGCGCGAGCTTGGCCGCGAGATAGGCGGCATAGACGCCGCCATGCGAGGCGTTGACGACAACCGCGCCTGCGGCCTCGGGTCCGATCCGGGTGATGCTGTCGGCGACGACTATCGGGGCGGCATCTCAATGCGCAGAGGCGTCACCCCCGCCAAGCGGGGGCCCAGGGCAGCGCGGTGTGGGGCCCTGGGTTCCCGCTTGCGCGGGATGACGGAGAAACCCGGAGCGGCGCCATCGTCCAGCTCACGCCGCCGCTCCGGGCGCCGCCTCGAGCACCTCGCGCACCCCGGCGATGATGCGGTGGCGGTCCGGGAAGACGTGGTTTTCGAGCACCGGGCTGTACGGGATCGGCACCTGCAACGCGCAGACCCGTTTGACCGGCGCCTTGAGCCGCGCGAAGGTGGCGGCGTCCTCGGTCGCGATCGCGGCGATCTCGGCCGAGAAGCCGGCGGTCGGCCCGGCCTCGTCGGCGATGACGAGCCGGCCGGTCTTGCGCACCGAGTTGCGGATCGTTTCGGCGTCCAGCGGCACGAGGCTGCGCGGATCGACGATCTCGACCGAAATCCCCTCTTTCGCAAGCTCCTCGGCGGCGGCGAGCGCCTCGTGCACCAGCCAGGCGAGCGCGACGACGGTCACGTCGCTGCCCTCGCGCTTCACGTCGGCAACCCCGAGCGGGATCGTGTAGTCCTCGTCCGGCACCGGCCCCTTCACCGCCATCAGCCGGCTCGACTCGAACGAGATGACCGGGTTGTTGTCGCGGATCGCGGTTTTCAGCAGCCCCTTCATGTCGTAGGGGGTCGAGGGCAGGAACATCTTCAGCCCGGCGACATTCATGAACATCGAATAGGGCGATTGCGAATGCTGCGCCGCGACCTTGCCGCCGCCGCCGACCGAGGCGCGGAACAGCATCGGAAACGCCACCTGGCCGCCGAACATGTAGTGGATTTTCGCGGCCTGGTTGACGATCTGGTCCATCGCGACAAAGCAGAACGTGACCTGCCGCCAATCGACGATCGGGCGGAAACCGCAGCCGGCCGCGCCGATGCCGATGCCGGTAAAGGCGGCCTCGGTGATCGGCGTCGTCCTGATCCGCGTTTCCCCGAATTCCTTCAACAGCGGACCGATCGCGTCGGTCGACATGTAGAAAATCTTCGGATCGCGCCGCATCTCCTCGGCGATCGCTTCGAGTGCGGCCTCGCTGTATGTCAGTTCGCGCATCGTCGGCTCCTCGCCTCAAGAGAACGCTTTACCG
>CAVWDC010000023.1:0-158168 GCA_963753665.1 uncultured Alphaproteobacteria bacterium | reverse complement strand
ACTTAGACAATTCGGCCCGACAGACCCCGCCTGCATGGCGTTATCCGCAGTTGGGGAATCCTATACCGCGAAGCGCCGGTATGCACCACTCGTCCACCCGAACTGAGCCGGCTAGGCGTGTGCAATCGGCGGGTCTCTTAAGGGGCAAAACCGGCCATTGGTTGCGGCTTGTGCAGGAGCTCTAAAATAGCGACGATGCCGCTTGCCGGCATCGCGAGTCGGCGTGGCGGTTCGGCGGCGGAGGCGGTTCATGGCGGATGGCGGAGCTGCGGGAAACGGCTTGTCGCGGCGTTGGCCGGAGGCGGCGGCGCGGGTGCCGAACTGGGTCTATACCGACCCCGACATTTTCGCCCGCGAGCAGGAGCTGATCTTTTCCGGGCCGTCGTGGCTCTACACCTGCCTCGAAGCCGAGATCCCCAATCCCGGCGATTTCAAGCGCAGCCGGCTCGGCGCCCGCGAGGTCGTCGCGGTCCGCAACAAGGACGGCGCGGTGACACGTGCTGGTCAACCGCTGCGCCCATCGCAGCATGCAGTTCTGCATGACGAACCGCGGCACGGTGAAGGAATTCGTCTGCCCCTATCACCAATGGACCTACGATCTCGACGGCAAATTGCTCGGTCTGCCGTTCCGCCGCGGCTACAAGGGCAAGGGCGGCATGCCGGCAGATTTCGACCGGGACGAACACGGGCTCGAAAGCCTTGCGGTCGCATGCCGCAACGGCGTCGTCTTCGCCAGCTTCGCGCAGCCGAACGAGACGCTCGAAACCTATCTCGGGCCGAAGATGCTCGGATAGTTCGACCGCGTCTTCGACGGTCGCAAGCTCGAGGTGCTCGGCTATATGCGGCAGCGCATCCCGAGCAACTGGAAGCTGATGATGGAAAACATCAAGGACCCGTATCACGCGAGCCTCTTGCATGTGTTTCTGATCAGCTTCGGGCTGTTTCGCGCCGATCAGGAATTGTCGATGGAGATGGACGAGACCGGCCGTCACGCGGTGCTGGTCAGCCGCCGCGCCGAGCGGCGACCCCGCGGCGATGACACGGCGCGACCGGGCAGATGCGCTCGTTTCGCGAGCGCTTCACGTTGCAGGACCCGCGTCTGATCGATCCGGTGCGCGAGTTTCCCGGCGGCGCCACCGTGGTCATGCAGACCCTGTGGCCAAACCTGATCGTGCAGCAGCAGTCGAATGCGCTGGCGGTGCGTCAGATCGTGCCGCTCGATCCGCAGAATTTCGATCTGGTGTGGACCGTCTTCGCCTATGCCGACGACCCGCCGAAATTACGCGAGCGGCGCATGCGCCAGGCCAATCTGTTCGGCCCGGCCGGTCTCGTCTCGATCGACGACAGCGAGGCGATGCTGATGTCGCAGGCCGGCATAGCCGGCAACGACGAGCACGATTGCGTCGTCGAACTGGGCGGGCGCGATGTCGCCGACGCGCCGACGATGGTGACCGAAACGCTGATCCGCGGCATGTATCGGCATTACCGCGCGGTGATGGGGCTATAGGCGGCAACCGGCATGATCGCCGCCCCGGGTCTGGACGCGCCGATAGAACTGCGAATGCGCCTCGCTGATCTTTACGCCGCCTATGACGACGCGCTCGACGAACAGGAGTGGGAGCGCTGGCCCGAATTATTTACCGAAAACGGCATTTACAAGGTTCTGCCGCGCGAGAATTTCGACGCAAGGCCTGCCGGCGACGATGGTTTATTGCGAGAGCCGCGCGATGCTGGCCGACCGGGTCGTCGCATTGCGCGAGGCGCTTGTCTTCGCCCCGCGCCTGATCCGCCGCATTGCCGGAGCGCCTTGTCTGCGGCAGACCGGACCCGACGGGCTGCGGCTCGCCTCCAGCTTCGCGCTGTTTCAAACGATGCTGAACGAGCCCTCCTCCGTGTTCCTGTGCGGCCGCATCTATGACCGTGTCGTTGACGATGCGGGCGATCTGCGGTTTGCCGAGCGCGTCGTCGTCACCGACGCCACCAATGTGCCGCTATCGCTGATTTTCCCGATCTGATCGCCGGCCAAGCCGCCAGGCTCGGCGAGCCTCACTCGGCGGCGGCCCCCATTCCGTTTTCGCTTGCGTCGCTCAGGATCACGTCAGCCGCCTTCTCCGCGACCATGTACACGGCGCTGGCAATGAAGAAGCCGGGAATTCGCGGGAACACCGAGGCATCGACGACCCGCAGACCGCGCGTGCCGTGCACCGTGAAGTCGGACGCCAGCACGCCGTTTCGCTCCCGCGGGCCGATCGCGCAGCTGCCCGAGGCGTGATGCCCCCAGGCGTTGTCGCGCACGTATTCGGCGAGCTCCGCGTCGGTCTGCAGATGCGCGCCGGGCAGCTCCTCCTCGGCAATCCGTTCCGAGCGGTTCAGCGCCTCGACGAGCCGGCGCGCCAGCCGAATGCCGGAAACGACCGCGCGCAGATCGTCCCCTGCCCTGTCGTCGCCTTCATCGAAATACCGGAAATTCACCTCCGGCGTGTCGCGCGGATCGGCCGAGCGCAGCGTCACGCTGCCGGCGCGATTCTCCGTGTGAGCCTTCAGGATGGCCCAGGTCAGATAATCGTGGTGTTCGACGATCTCGCGCGAATAACCGGGGTAATAGCCCGGAAAACCGGGCCAGCAGCGCCATCAGGAACAGGTCGGGGTCCGGCTTGTCGGGAGCCGAGCGCCGCGCCAGCGCGATCGCCGCGCCGTTCGAGATGTACATGCCCTGCCGCTGCTCGCGCCACTCCCGGTACAGCCGGTCGTCGCGCTCGAAGCGGGCGCCGTCGAGCACCGCCCAGGGCCGCTTCAGCCGATTGACGACGCCGATCTCGTAGCGGTCCTGCAGGTTGCGTCCGACCCCCGGCAAATCCACCCGCACCGGGATGCCGTGGGGGCGCAGCTCCGCGGCGGGACCGATGCCCGACAGCATCAACAGCTGCGGCGAGTTGAAGGCGCCGCCGGCGAGGATGACCTCCCGCCGCGCGCTGACCCGACGCGGCGTGCCGGTTGCCCCTCTGGCGCATCGCCGGCGCGGCCGGATCGGCCCGGTAAAGATGCGCGCCGTCGAGGTACTCGACGCCGACCGCCCGATCCTGCTCATCGAAAATGACGCGGGTGGCGAGGGCATGCAGCACGATCCGCAGCCGCTCCGGATGCCGCGCGGCGACATCGAGAACCCGCTCGCGGGCGCCGACGCGCTGATGCGAGGCCGTCGACAGCGGCGTATAGCAGACGCCCTCGAACCCGCCGCGGCCAAAGCGGCGGTCGTTCGGGTCGGCCGCGCCAAAGACGAGCGTGCGCAGGCTGCGCAGCGGATGGCTGGCGGCAAGCGTCGCCGTGCGCGCCGAGCCCATCACCAGGTCCACCAGCTCGTCGTCGCGCAGCGCCTCCCGCGGCAACGCGACTTCGCTGTCGAGCCAGCCCGTCCAGCCGTGCCCGGTCGCATCGATGCCGTACCGGTCGAGGAGGCGCCAGAGCGGCCGGTAGCGGCAATTCTCCAGCCGCTTCCAGTAACGCCGCATGTTGGCGGCGCGCCATGACGGGTCGTTCGTCAGCGCCGCGATGCCGTCCCAGTCGCTGTCATGCGGCGCGACGAGGATCATCGCGTTGTGCGCGGTGCAGCCGCCGAGCGTGCCGGCGCGCGGATAGAGAATTCCCTCGCGGGCGCCACTTGGGGTCGCGCCGCTGCCTCGCGTCGTCGGTATAGTGGCGGACAAAGAAATCCCAGCGCATCGCCGGATGCTCGGAGGCGAGCGGATGGAACGCCGGCACCTCGTAGTCCTCGGGCAGGCCCGGCGCGGTCTCGCGCAGCGGATCGCCGCCCGCTTCGAGCAGCACGACGCGCATGCCCGCCTCGGCCAGCCGGGCGGCAAGCGTGCCGCCGCCGGCGCCCGAGCCGATCACGACATAATCGCAATCGGCATCCGCGTCCGCCGCCATTGCCGCGCCGACGGCTCAGAAGGTCTTGAGGAACTCGATCAGGGCGCGCTTGTCGTCATCGCTGAGCGGCGGCTCCTGGTTCTGCGTTGCCGTCCCGAAATAGTGGCCGCGATTGACGACGAAATCGGGGCATTTGCTCAGCTCCAGCATCGGCTCGCGAAGATCGGCGAATTTCGCGCGCAGCTCCTCGTCGCTCGCGTTCTCCGGCAGCGACCGCATGTCGTGCTTCAGCCGGATCAGCAGGCGGATGACTTGCTCGACATGCCTCAGCCGCTCGATCGGATTGCTGGACTCGGAGATCGGCCGCAGATTGGACAGCAGATTGACCGGCACCCCGGCCGGGATCGGCCCGATCGTGATGTCGCCGTTCTCGTCGAACAGCTGCGGCAGCAGGTCGTGCAACGGCCCGCTCACCGGCCGCAGCAGGTCGGGAACGAACCCCGACGGTATCCGGATCTCGCTGCGCGCCGTGGTGCGGTCGATGACGCCCGGCACCTTGTCGCCGAGCACCTTGTCATGCGCCCGCTTTTCCGGCCACAGCATCTGCTCGATCGAGGCGTTGAACACGCGCATGCGCGCATCGACCGACGGGTCCTGCTCGAACGGGCCGACGCTGTTGTTGAGCAGGAACGGCGCTGTCGACCACAGGCTGATCAGCGACGGCGGCCGCGTATAGCCGCGCCCGCCGGCCGGCATGTCGTAGGGTCGCGGCTCGCCGGTGAAGGGATCGTGCACCGTGATCTGGCCGACCGACGGCAGGTTCTTGTACGACTGCGACGAGAAATTGTCCCAGATGTTCCCGCCCAGCGCGTTGGTCGCCAGCGGGCTGCAGGCGTTGGTCTGCAGCAGCGTCACCGGCACCCGCAGATCGGTCGACAGAAAATTGCCGTCGAGGAAATCGGGAGCGCTGACGATCGCCCGCATTTGCTGCTTGTAATCGTCGGTCTTGGTCCAGGCCCAGTAACGGTTCCAGCAGGCCATGTAATCCGGCCCGGCGCATCCGCCGGGATCGAGACCGGCGGCCGGCTTCGGCGCCTTGCTCGAATGACAGCGGGCGCAGGTATCGGCGAAAACCTGCTTGCCGCGATCGAGGACGGCCTGGTCGGCGGTCAGGTATTTGTCGCCGCCCGGCGCGTCCTTCAGGTGATGGGGATTCGTCGCCTTGAGGAAGAACAGCGCGGTCTGCGGCGTCGCCGCTTCGGTCGCCTGCCAATAGGTCGAGTTGCGCTGCGCCACCGCGATTTCGATCGGCGTGATCGGCTTGCCGCCGGCCACCGGGTTGAAGTGCAGCAGCCATTCCTCGCTGAACAGGCCGATATTCAGAGTAGACGCGGTTGAGCGCGCCGAGCGCGCCGACCGAATCGGACCCGTCCTTCAAGATCCGCGGCGTCCACACGGTGTTCGGCTGCTCGAAGAACTGCGTCAGCGGTCCGCTGGACACGAAATCGTTGAACTGCTTGTTCTTCAGCTCGCCGCCCTTCAGCGTCTCCTGTCCCCAGCGCCGGGCGATGTCGAGCCGCGCGCCGAGGTCGTAGACGGCGTTCATCGTCCGCGGATTGTTGATGTAGTCGGTCGACACCAGCGAGGTGTCCATCGCGCCCGGCCGGTAGGTGTGCACCAGCTGATACATGAAGTTCTTGGGGTCCGCGTTGTACACGAACAGCCGGTCCACCCACATGTACTGGGCGCCGACGATCGAGCTCAAATTCGCCCATTCCGGATGGGCCGGATTCGCCGGCGGGTTGGTCGGACTGGGGCCGACATGGCAGAACCCGCACGACATTCCGACCCGGTAGGGACGGACCAGGTTCTTGTCGTTGTAGTAGGACGGGTCGGTGAAATATTTTTCCGCGTCCCAGTGCTGCGCCGCGGCCTCGTCGAAATCGGGGTTCGGGAACAGGCGCAGCCCGACGATGCCGGTCGGAAACCCATAATAGGACCCGACCGGGACGGTCGCGCCGCGCGCGCCGATCTTGACCCCGGGGTATTTCTTCTCGTCGGCGAACGGGTCGGCCGGACAATCGGCGCGCCGCACGTCCAGCATCAGACCGAAGCGGTCCGGGTCGGGCTTGCTCGGCGCATCGAAGCACGGCTCGTTGATCACGCCGAGATAGCTCCAGCGCCGGTCGCGGTCGGCCTGCTTGGTCGGGTCATACGCGACGATCTTGAGCAGATCGAACGCGCCGAACGTGCTCGTGGTCATCCCGTCCCAGAAACGGTCGTTGCCGCCGGTCCATAAGAGCCACGTGTTGCGGCCCTTGATCTCGTCCGGGGTCAGCGCGACCCCGCCGTCCATGTCGTGGAAATAGTCTTCGTCGGCGGCCGGAAACGAGGCTGCGTCGCGGCCCGCCGCGCGCGCTTCGTCGAGGACCTGCCCGGACCGCGGAGCGCTGTCGAACCCGGCGAGGAACAACACGCACAGCAGAGCAGCCGCCTTGCTCGCCAGAGGCTTAAGCCGTGACTGCATGCACACCCCCCAACCGGTCCGGCTCGCCATCGCGACAGGCGCCGCCGCAGTCCAGATCGTGACGATAGAAAATGTCGCGCGACGGCCGCAAGCGCCCAGTTCGCATCAGCGCATCGGCGGCGCCCCGAATTTCTGCGATTTCACCAGCACCTTGACCGGAGGCGGGCGGCGCACGAAACTCGGGCCGCGCGCGGGCGCCCGGGTGAGCGCCGGAGGCGAGCGCCCGGGGTGAGCAGAACAAGGGAGGGTTGCGATGCAGAAAGCGGTGAGCCTGACGGTCAACGGCAAGCCGGCGACGGCCACCGTCGAGGGGCGCACCTTGCTGGTGCAGCTCCTGCGCGAGCATCTCGGCCTCACCGGCACGCATGTCGGCTGCGACACCAGCCAGTGCGGCGCCTGCGTCGTGCATATCAACGGCGAGGCGGTCAAAGCCTGCACGATCCTCGCGGTGCAATGCGAGGGCGCCAACGTGCTGACGATCGAGGGCGTCGCGAACGGCGACACGCTGCACCCGATGCAGGAAGCCTTCCGCGAGAACCACGCGCTGCAATGCGGCTTCTGCACGCCCGGCATGGTGATGAGCGCGCTCGACCTCGTGAAGAACAACCCGAACCCGACCGAACGCGAGGTGCGCGAGTATCTCGAAGGCAATCTGTGCCGCTGCACCGGCTATCACAACATCGTCCTGGCGATCATCGCCGGGGCGGCGATGATGCGCGGCGAAACACCCCCGGCGCCCGCCCACGGAGTGGCGGCGGAGTAGCGGCAATGCCCGAGATCGGCCAGCCCGTCCGGCGGCGCGAGGACTACCGGTTCCTGACCGGACAGGGAACCTATACCGACGACATCAACCGGCCCGGGCAGCTCTACGCCTTCATCCTGCGCAGCCCGCACGCCAACGCGCGGATCAACGGCATCGACACGAGCGCGGCGGCCGCCGCGCCCGGGCGTCGTCGCGGTCTTCACCGGCAAGGACCTCGAAGCCGCGGAGATCGGCGGCCTGCCGTGCGGCTGGCTGGTCAATTCGAAGGACGGCTCGCCGATGGCCGAGCCGCCGCATCCGGTGCTCGCGGTCGGAGCGGGTGCGCCATGTCGGCGACCCGGTCGCGGTCGTGATCGCCGAAAGCCTCGGACAGGCGCGCGACGCGGCCGAGAACATCGCCGTCGATTACGCCGTCGAGCCGGCGGTGGTCGATCCGGCCGAGGCCGTGCAAGCCGGGCGCGCCGCAGGTCTGGCCGGAGCAGGCCCCCGGCAATGTCTGCTACGACTGGCACCTCGGCGACCAGGCCGCGGTCGATGCCGCGATCGCCAGGGCCGCCCGAGTCGTCAAGCTCGACCTCGTCAACAACCGGCTCGTGCCGAACGCGATGGAGCCGCGCGCCGCGATCGGCGAGTTCGACCGCGCGACCAACGAATACACGCTCTACACGACGAGCCAGAACCCGCATGTGATCCGGCTGCTGATGGGCGCCTTCGTGCTGCACATCCCGGAGGCGCGGCTGCGCGTCGTCGCGCCCGATGTCGGCGGCGGGTTCGGCTCGAAGATCTATCACTACGCCGAGGAGGCGATCGTCACCTGGGCCGCCGGCAAGGTGCGCAAGCCGGTGAAATGGACCGCCGAGCGCTCGGAAAGCTTCATGTCCGACGCGCACGGCCGCGACCACGTCACGCATGTCGAACTGGCGCTCGACGCGAACGCGAAGTTCACCGCGCTGAAGGTCTCGACGGTCGCCAATATGGGCGCCTATCTGTCGACCTTCGCGACCTGCATCCCGACCTACCTGTACGGCACGCTGCTCGCCGGCACCTACACGACCCCGGCGATCTATGTCGAGACCAAGGCGGTGTTCACCAACACCGTGCCGGTCGATGCCTATCGCGGCGCCGGCCGGCCCGAGGCGACGTTCCTGTTGGAGCGCATCGTCGATGTCGCGGCCGACGAGTTGGGGATCGACCCGGCCGAACTGCGCCGCCGCAACTTCATCCCGGCCGACGCTTTCCCGTACCAGACGCCGGTCGCGCTGCAATACGACAGCGGCGACTATCAGACGACGCTGCAAATGGCGCTGGACGCCGCCGATTACGCCGGCTTCGAGGCGCGGCGGCAGGCGGCCGGCGAACCGCGGCAAGTATCGCGGCATCGGCATCGCCACCTATATCGAGGCCTGCGGCATCGCGCCGTCGGCCGTTGTCGGCTCGCTCGGCGCGCGCGCCGGGCTGTTCGAAGTCGGCCGCGGTGCGGGTGCACCCGACCGGCAGCGTCACCGTGCTGACCGGCTCGCACGCGCACGGCCAGGGCCACGAGACGACCTTCGCGCAGCTCGTCTCCGACCAGCTCGGCGTGCCGCTCGAAGCGATCGAGATCGTGCACGGCGACACCGCCAAAATCCCGTACGGCATGGGCACCTACGGCTCGCGCTCGCTGGCGGTCGGCGGCAGCGCGATCGTCAAGGCGATGGACAAGGTGATCGCCAAGGGACGCAAGATCGCGGCGCATCTGCTCGAGGCATCCGAGGCCGATATCGAGTTCAAGGACGGCAATTTCCGCGTCGCCGGCACCGACCGCGAAAAGACGCTGGCCGAGATCGCGCTGACCGCCTACGTGCCGCACAATTTCCCGCATGACGAGCTGGAGCCGGGGCTCGACGAGACCGCGTTCTACGACCCGAAGAACTTCACCTTCCCATCGGGAGCGCATATCGCCGAGATCGAGATCGATCCCGATACCGGGCATCTGGAGGTTGTCAACTTCACGGCGGCCGACGATTTCGGCCGCATCATCAACCCGATGATCGTCGCCGGGCAGGTGCATGGCGGGCTCGCGCAGGGCATCGGGCAGGCGGTGCTCGAAGGCTGCGTCTACGACAAGGAGACCGGGCAGCTGCTGACCGGCTCCTACAACGACTACGCGATGCCGCGCGCCGGCGATTTCCCGGAATTCAAGCTGTCGACCAACACGACGCTGTGCACGCACAACCCGCTCGGCGTCAAAGGCTGCGGCGAGGCCGGCGCGATCGGCGCGCCGGCGGCGATCGCCAACGCGATCGTCGATGCGCTGTCGCCGCTCGGCGTGCGCCATGTCGAGATGCCGGCGACGCCGCACCATCTCTGGCAGATCATCCAGGAACGCCAGACCCGGACGGCGGCGGAATAGGCACACACCGCGGCATGAAGACCATGCGATCAACACAATATCGTCACCCCCGCGAAAGCGGGGGTCCAGGGCACGCGACGGATCGGCGGCGTCCTGGATTCCCGCTTGCGCGGGAATGACGGGTAAGGGGAGAGGCCCGATGTACGAATTCGACTACAGCCGCGCGACGAGCCTCGACGACGCCGCGAGCCGTCTCGGCAGCGATGAGGACGCAAGGCTCGTCGCCGGCGGCATGACCCTGCTTCCGACCTTGAAGCTGCGTCTCGCGAAGCCCACGCAGCTGATCGACCTCGCCGGATTACCGGAATTGAAGGGCATCCGCGAGGAAGGTGACGCGGTCGTGATCGGGGCGATGACCCGGCACGGCGATGTCCACGCGTTCGGATGTCGTCAAGCGCGCGATCCCGGCCTTGGCGGCGATGGCCGGCATGATCGGCGACCCCGCCGTGCGCAACCGCGGCACGATCGGCGGCTCGATCGCCAACAACGACCCGGCCGCCGACTACCCGGCCGCCGTCGTCGCGCTGAACGCGACGGTGCGCACCAACAAGCGCGAGATCGCGGCGGACGACTTCTTCACCGGCCTGTTCGAGACGGCGCTTGCAGCCCGGCGAGATCGTCACCGCCGTGCGCTTCCCGAAAGTCGCAGCAGGCCAACTACCAGAAATTCCGCAACCCGGCGTCGCGCTACGCGATTGTCGGCGTGTTCGTCGCGAAGACGCCGGCCGGCGTGCGGGTCGCGGTTACCGGCGCCGGGTCCTGCGTGTTCCGCGTGCCCGAGATGGAAGCCGCGCTCGCCGGCAATTTCACGCCCGACGCGATCAAGGACATCCAGATCCCGGCGGACGACCTGAACTCGGACATTCACGCCAGCGCCGAATACCGCGCCCATCTCGTAAACGTGATGGCGCGGCGGGCCGTGGCGGCCTGCGCCTAGCGTCGAGTGGGGCCGTCAGGCGGGATCGGTCGAGGTTCCGCCCGACTACCTAAGGCAACGGCCGCTCGTCGGGGCGGACAGGGTGTCGGGCCGTTTACCCGCTGGCGCGGCGGGCTGTTTGCGGCGCTGCTGATCGGAATGGCGCTTGTCGCCGACCCGGCTCCGGCCGCAGCCGCACCGGAATATTCGCGCGGCGCCGCGGGTTGCAGCGCGGTGCCAAACAAACCGATCGCGTTGGAGAACGTGAACGGCTTCGCGCTCGTCACCGCGCTCGCCGATGGCGCAGCACTCAGACTGATCTTGGATACCGGCGCGGAGAGAACGGTTCTGACCAGCAGCGCCGCGGAACGCATTGGGGGAAAGGCGCCGCGGATTCAGTTTCAACGCCAGCTCAAAGGTGTTGCGGCGGCCGTCCAGAGCCAGGATATCGAATTCAAGAGCCTTACGATCGGCGGCGTCGATATTCCTTGGCGGCGCGCGATGGTCGCGAAAACCACATTGCCGCCGATATTTATGGGAGCTGACGGCTTCCTTGGAACAGATGTGCTCGGCAAGTTCGATATCGATCTCGATCTGCCGCATCAACGAATGTGGTTGTACGAGAGAGGGACCTGCATGCCGGATTGGGCCGATGCTCACAGCAAAATCGAGATTGGCCGGTCGGCTATCAATGGACACATGTTTTTTCCGGTCCAGCTCGATCGCCGCAAGATCACCGCGACGATCGATACCGGGGCGGATCGAACCACGCTGTCCACGGCGACGGCCCGTGCGATGGGGCTCACGGATGCGGTTTTGGCCCGCGACCGGCCGGGGGTCACCAGAGGCTTCGGCGGCGGCCAGCTCACCTCGCGCATCCATCAATTCGCGAGCTTGACGGTGGGCAACATCAGGCTGAACGACCCGGAAATCGTCGTCACCGACCTGCGGCTGCGCGGCATAGACCTGATATTGGGACTGGATTTCCTGCGTTCGCGGCGCCTCTGGCTCTCCTACGCAGGCTTTCAGATGTTCCTGTCGACCGTCCATCTGCTGGCACGGTCTCCACGCGCTGAAGCGCGGTTCCGGCGCAGCCGCCGGACGCTACGCCCGTCTCTCAAGCTCGCGCAGGATCGCGTCGCCCATGACGCGGGTCGGCACCGGCTGGGCATCCCGCTTGCGCGATGTCGGCGGTGCGGGTTCCGGCGGCGAGCGTGTCACGGACCGCGTTCTCGACCAGAGCCGCTTCGTCCGGCATGTCGAACGAATAGCGCAGCATCATCGCGAAGGACAGCACGCAGGCGAGCGGGTTGGCGACGCCCTTGCCGGCGATATCCGGGGCGCTGCCGTGCACCGGTTCGTAGAGCGCCTTGCGCCTTCCCGGTCGCGTCGGGCGCGCCGAGCGAGGCCGAGGGCAGCATGCCGAGCGATCCGGTCAGCATCGCGGCGCAATCCGACAGGATGTCGCCGAACAGGTTGCTGGTGACGATCACGTCGAACTGCTTCGGCTGGCGCACCAGCTGCATCGCGCAATTGTCGGCGTACATGAACGACAATTCGACATCCGGGTAGTCGGCGTGCACCCGCCGCGCGACCTCGCGCCACAACACGCCCGATTCCATGACATTTGCCTTGTCGACCTCGGTCAGCCGGCGCTGCCGCTTCCGCGCGAGGTCGAACCCGACGCGCACGACCCGCTCGATCTCGGCCTCGGTATAGACTTCGGTATTGATGCCGCGGCGGCTCCCGTCGGGCAGCGTCTCGATGCCGCGCGGGTCGCCGAAATAGATGCCGCCGGTCAGTTCGCGCACGATCATCAGGTCGAGCCCGGCGACCAGATCGCGCTTCAGCGCCGAGGCGTCGGCCAGCGCGTCGAACACCACGGCCGGGCGCAGATTGGCGAACAGATCCATCTCCTTGCGCAGCCGCAACAAGCCGCGCTCGGGCTGCAATTCGAACGGCAGGCTCTCCCATTTCGGCCCGCCGACCGAACCGAACAGCACCGCATCGGCCTGCTGCGCCTGCGCCAGCGTCGCGTCGGTCAGCGGCACGCCGGACGCATCGTACGCCGCGCCGCCGACCAGCCCCTCGCCGACATCGAACCGTGCGATGTTGCGGCGATCGAAAAATTCGATCACGCGCATCACTTCGCCCATGATCTCGGGGCCGATGCCGTCGCCGGGGAGAACGAGGATTTTGCGGTTGGAGCCGTGTGTTTGAGCCATCTGCACTTCGGTTTGCCGTCGTCAGCGGCGCTCGCCAGTGGTGGCAGAATCCGCCTTGGCCGGGCTTGACCCGGCCATCCACGTCTACAGGCGGTGCCGCGAGAGGAAGACGTGGGTCGCCGGATCAAGTCCGGGACCGCGGGGAAGCTGACTCGGTCTAGGCCCCGGCCTGCGCCATCCCGAACACCCAGGGCCGTTCGGCGCGCGTCTTTTGCTCATAGGCGGCGATGTCGGCCCCCTTCTGCTCGGTCAGGCCGATGTCGTCGAGGCCGTTCAGCAGGCAATGCTTGCGGAACGGGTCGATGTCGAAATGCACCGTCTCGCCGTCGGGGCGGGTGATCGTCTGGCTTTCGAGATCGATCGTCAGCACCGCGTTGGCGCCCTTCTGGGCATCGTCCATCAGCTGATCGACGGTCTCCTGCGGCAACGCGATCGGCAACAGGCCGTTCTTGAAGCAGTTGTTGTAGAAAATGTCGGCAAAGCTCGGCGCGATGACGCAGCTAATGCCGAAATCGGTCAGCGCCCACGGCGCGTGCTCGCGGCTCGACCCGCAGCCGAAATTGTCGCCGGCGACGATGATCTTGGCCTGCCGATAGGGACCCTGGTTGAGCACGAAATCCGGGTTCTCCGAGCCGTCGGCGCGGAACCGGACCTCCTCGAACAGATGCTTGCGACGAGCCGGTCCGCTTGATCGTCCGCAGATAGATCGCCGGGAAGATCTTGTCGGTATCGATATTGATCATCGGCATCGGCGCCGCGACACCGGTCAGCTGCGTGAATTTTTCCATGTCACTCCCGCCAGCAATCTTTTCCCTATGAGCGATCATCCGTGACGGAGCAGCACGCCCAGGATGGCGATCGTCGCGGCGGCGTTGATGCCGACCGCCTACAACGAGCACGCTAAACTTGCCTTCAATAACAGTGATCTTTGCTTCGATACCGGTCATTCGACCTTCGATAGCCGTCGTCTTTCCGTCAATATGCGAGATGCCGCTCTCGATCGAGACGAACCGTGTCTCGAACGCAGCCAGTTCCTCGGCAGCCGCCTGCGCCCGATCCTCATCAACCTCGGCAGCTTTGAAAGCCGCATACGTTTTAGCCAGCATCAGAGCCAGATCGGCCCCACCGCACCGGGTTGACGCGCATTAGAGGCCGATCACCCCAAGGTCACCTCAAATCCCGCACGTCAGCGAGATGCCCGGTCACGGCGGCGGCGGCGGCCATTGCCGGGCCGACCAGGTGGGTCTTGGCGTTCTTGCCCTGGCGGCCCTCGAAATTGCGGTTCGAGGTCGAGGCGATGCGTTCGCCATTCTCGGCGCGGTCGTTGTTCATCGACATGCAGTTCGAGCAGCCCGGCTCGCGCCATTCGAAACCGGCTTCGAGGAAGACGCGGTCGAGCCCCTCCTGCTCGGCCTGGTGCTTCACGTGGCCCGACCCCGGCACGACCATCGCCCGACCCCATCGGCGACGCGGCGGCCCCTGGCGATCGCGGCGGCGGCGCGCAGATCCTCGATCCGGCTGTTCGTGCACGAGCCGATGAAGACGCGCTGCACCGGGATCTCGGCGAGCGGCGTGTTCGGCTTCAGCTGCATGTATTGCAGCGCGCGCTCGACCGCGGCGCGGCGCATCGGGTCGTCGATCTCGGCCGGATCGGGCACCTTGCCGGTGATCGGCGCGGTCTGCTCCGGGTTGGTGCCCCAGGTGACGTGCGGCGCGATCTCGCTCGGCGTCGAGCGACACCTTCTTGTCGTAATGCGCGCCGGGGTCGGAGGGCAGCGTCTTCCAATAGGCGACGGCCTGCTCCCATGCCTCGCCCTTCGGCGCGTAGCGCCGGCCCTTGACATAGGCGAAGGTCGTCTCGTCCGGCGCGACGAGGCCGGCGCGGGCGCCCGCCTCGATCGTCATGTTGCAGACCGTCATGCGGCCTTCCATCGACATCGCGCGGAACGTGCTGCCGGCGTATTCGATGACGTGGCCGGTGCCGCCGGCGGTGCCGATCCTGCCGATGATCGCGAGGATCACGTCCTTCGGGCTGACCCCGGCGCCGAGCGTGCCGTTGACCTCGACCAGCATGTTCTTGGCGTGGGCCTGGATCAGCGTCTGCGTCGCCAGTACGTGCTCGACCTCGGAGGTGCCGATGCCGAAGGCGAGCGCCCCCATCGCGCCGTGCGTCGCCGTGTGGCTGTCGCCGCAGACGATCGTCATGCCGGGCTGCGACAGGCCCTGCTCCGGGCCGATGATATGGACGATGCCCTGGTCGAGGCTGTCGATCGGGAAATACGGCACGCCGAAATCGACGACGTTGCGTTCGAGCGTTTCGACCTGCAGCCGCGACTCCGGATCGTCGATGCCGGCCGCGCGGTTGCCGGTCGGGATGTTGTGGTCGGCGACCGCGAAGGTCGCGTCGGGGCGGCGCACCTTGCGCCCGGCGAGCTTCAGCCCCTCGAAGGCCTGCGGCGTCGTCACCTCGTGGATCAGATGCAGGTCGATATAGATCAGGTAGGTGCCTTCGCCCTGCGGGGCGATCACGTGGCTGTCCCAGATCTTGTCGAACAACGTGCGCGGTCGGGTCATGCTGCTCTCCACAGCTCAACGTCGTGCCCGCGAGATCGGGCATCCAGCGGGTCCAAGGTCGGCCGGTTGCCCTGACGCCCGCTTGCGCGGAAGTGACGAGCCGAAATTCTTTCGTCGCCGCCTCACGCCTCGGCTTCGGCCGAAGCGCGGCGTTCGCGGCGGTTGTCGTCGCGGGCGCGTTCGGCGATGCGCGCCGACTTGCCGCGGCGGCCGCGCAGATAATAGAGCTTGGCGCGGCGCACGGCGCCGCGGCGCACGACCTCGATCGCGGTGATGCGCGGCGAGTGCAGCGGGAAGACGCGCTCGACGCCCTCGCCGTAGGAAATCTTGCGCAGCGTGAAATTCGAGTTGATCCCGGCGTTCTTGCGGGCGATGCAGACGCCCTCGAAGGCCTGGATGCGCTCGCGCTCACCCTCGACGACGCGCAGGCTGACGCGCACCGTATCGCCCGGCTGAAACGGCGGCACCGGCGCGCGCCGCGACCAGTTTCGCGACCTGCTCGGCTTCGAGCTGCTGCAGGATATTCATCTTTTTTCACCCTCTCGTCTCAACTCGCCGCCGTCCTGCGCCGCGAGGTAGCGCCGCCACAGATCGGGACGCCGCTCGCGCGTCAATCGCTCCGCCTGCGCCCGCCGCCACTCGCGGATCTGCCGCGTGGTTGCCCGATACCAGCACCTCCGGCACCGCCCGACCCTGCCACACCTGCGGCCGCGTGTAATGCGGATATTCGAGCAGACCCGCGGCAAAACTCTCTTCGTCCAACGTCTCGGCGCACCCGACGCACCCCGGGCAGCAGCCGCACGCAGGCGTCGATCAGCGCGATCGCCGCCGGCTCACCGCCCGACAGCACGAAATCGCCGAGACTTATCTCCTCGATCGACCGCGCCTCGATGACGCGCTCGTCAACGCCCTCGAAGCGCCCGCATATCAGCGTGACCCCGGGCCCCTCGGCAAACGCCCGCACGGTTTCCTGGTCGAGCGGACGCCCGCGCGGCGACAGCAGCAGCAATGGCCCGGTCCCGCCGGCGCCGGCGATCGCCGCGTCGAGCACGTCGGGGCGCATCACCATGCCCGGGCCGCCGCCGAACGGCGCATCGTCGACGGAGCGGTGTTTATCGCGCGCGAAATCGCGGATGTCCACCGTTTCCAGCCGCCAGATCCCGGCCCGAGCGCCTTGCCGGCCAGCGAATAGGCCAGCGGCCCCGGCAGCATTTCCGGGAAGATCGTCAGCACCGTCGCGCGCCAGGTCATGCGTCGGCTCCGCTCCGCTCGCCACGACGCGGGCGCGCGGGCTCGCGGCGTCCCCGTCTCCGCAGCCGGAGCGGCTCTACCCCCTCCCTTCCCTCCCCCGCAAGCGGGGGAGGGTTAGGGTGGGGGCCGCGGCGCTGCGGCGCTGCTTCGTCGAGCAGACCCGGCGGCGGATCGATCACCAGACGGCCGGCATCGAGATCGACCACCGGCACGACGGCCCGGGTAAACGGCACCATGACCGGCGGCCCGCTCGCGCGCTCGATTTCGAGCGTGTCGCCGGCCCCGAAATCATGCACCGCGCGCACCGTGCCGATCGGCGTGCCGTCGGCAAGCGCCGCGTCGAGCCCGATCAAGTCGGCGTGGTAGTATTCCTCCTCCTCGGTCGGCGGCAGCGCCGAGCGCGGCAGATAAAGGCGCAGCCCGCGCAGCGCCTCGGCGCGGTCGCGGTCGTCGATCCCGGAGATCGCGGCGATCAGCACGCCCTTGGCGCTGCCGACGATGCGCAGCGCGAAGCGCCGCTCGCCCCGCTCGTCTTCGAGCGGACCGTAGCCGGCGACATCCTCGGGCTCGGCGGTGAAGCTCTTGAGCCGCACCGCGCCGCGCACCCCATGCGCCCCGGTGACGACGCCGACGCAGACGCGCCTGTCCTGCGCGCTCATCTCGCAAGCCCGCGCGCAACCGGGTCTAGCCGATCAGGCGCCGCCGAAGCGGCGGACGCAGCCTCGGCGGCGGCCTTGGCGCGCTCCTGCGCCTTCGCCTTCGGCGCCGACTTGATCGGGGTCTGGCGGATCGCCGGCTTTTCGATCGACGCCGGCATCGCCGAGGAATTTCGCCACCCGCTCGGTCGGCTGCGCCCCGACGCCGAGCCAATGCCGGATGCGCTCCTCCTTCAACGTCACGCGGTCGGCATGGTCGCGCTCCAGCATCGGGTTGTAGGTGCCGAGCTTCTCGATAAAGCGGCCGTCGCGCGGGCTGCGCGAGTCGGCGACGACGATCGAATAGAACGGCCGCTTCTTGGCGCCGCCGCGGGCCAGCCGGATTTTCAGGGACATACAGGTCCTCTCTGTAGGAAGGACTGAGCGCAGCGATGCCCAGCGGGATAGTCGGGATGCAACATGGCGCATGGGCTTACAGCGCTCATGCCCGACCTCGCGAATTTCGTCACCGGGGATGCTGGACATCGCCTAATGCCGCAAACCCTGCGGCAGGATCGCCGACAACCCGTGCCGCATCAGGCCCTTCTGCCCGAGCTTTTTCATCTTCTTCATCATCCCGGCCATGTCCTGATACTGCTTCAGCAGCCGGTTGACGTCCTGCACCGAGGTGCCCGAGCCGGTCGCGATGCGGCGCCGCCGCGAGCCGTTCAACAGCTTCGGGTTGCGCCGCTCGGGCTTCGTCATCGAGCCGATGATCGCTTCCTGGCGCTTGATGATGCTCTCGTCGATATTGGCGTCGGACATCTGCTTCTTGATCTTGCCGACCCCGGGCAGCATCCCGAGCATGCCGCTCATCCCGCCCATCCGGCGGATCTGCCGGAACTGCGCGGCGAGATCGTCGAGGTCGAAATTGCCCTTCTCCATCTTGCGGGCGAGCTTCTCGGCCTCCTCCTCGTCGGCGGTTTCGGAAGCGCGTCTCGACGAGGCTGACCACGTCGCCCATGCCGAGGATGCGGCCCGCGATCCGGTCCGGGTGGAACGGTTCGAGCGCGTCGATCTTCTCGCCGGTGCCGATCAGCACGATCGGCTTGCCGGTGATCGCGCGCATCGACAAGGCGGCGCCGCCGCGCGCGTCGCCATCGACGCGGGTCAAGACGATGCCGGTAATGCCGGCGCGCTCGCCGAACGCCTTCGCGACATTGACCGCGTCCTGGCCGGTCATCGCGTCGGCGACGAGCAGCGTCTGATGCGGCGTCGCCGCCGCGCGCACCGCCGCGACTTCGAGCATCAGCTCCTCGTTGACGTGCAGCCGGCCCGCCGTGTCGAGCATCACGACGTCGTAGCCCTCGCGCCGCCCGACCTCGAGCGCCCGCCTGGTGATTTCGACCGGACGCTGCCCCGGCACGATCGGCAGCGTCGTGACGCCGATCTGCCGCCCGAGCTGCGCCAACTGCTCCTGCGCCGCCGGACGCTGCACGTCGAGCGAGGCCATCAGCACCTTCTTGCGCTCGCGGTTCTTCAGCCGGAGCGCGATCTTGGCGCAGGTCGTCGTCTTGCCCGACCCCTGCAGCCCGACCAGCATGATGCCGACCGGCGGCGTCGCGTTGAGGTCGATGCCGTCGCCCTTGCGGGCGAGCCTCGCCGCCGCCGAGCACCTCGACCAGATGATCGTGCACGATCTTGACGACCATCTGCCCCGGCGTCACCGAGCGCACCACCTCCTGGCCGATCGCCTTCTCGCGCACGCTATTCACGAAATCGCGCACCACCGGCAACGCGACATCGGCTTCGAGCAAGGCGACGCGGATCTCGCGCATCGCGGTCGCGACATCGTCCTCGCTCAGCGCGCCCTGCCGGCGCAGCCGGTCGAAGACATCGTTCAGGCGATCGCTGAGGGCGTCGAACATGGCAAACCCGACCTCGAAATGACCAAAAGGCCGGCGCGCGAAACTCGCGGACCAGCCGGCCTTCCTCTATATGGGAAGGCGAAACCCACACCGCTATCGGCGGCGGGCGGACGCTACAGCCGGCCGGCCGCCGCGTCAATCGCGGGGTCGGGCATTGACGCGGGAATGGCCGCGGTGAAGCATGCCGAGCGCACGGCGGCGTGCGCCGGTTCGAGGCGGGTGACAATGACGACGATCATCGACGGAATAGCCGACCGAATCGGCCGCATCTCCTACGCCGATCTGCCGCAGCAGGCAGTGCATTGGGCGAAGGCGGCGATCCTCGACACGGTCGGCGTCACGCTGGCCGGCGCCGCCGAACCGTGCGCGCAGATCGTCGCGCGCGTGCTCGGCGCGGGAGCGCCGGCAGCCAGGCCGGCGAATGCCTGATCTTCGGCACCGATCGCCGCGCCGCGCCGCTCGACGCCGCGCTGATCAACGGCACCGCGGCGCATGCGCTCGATTTCGACGATGTCAGCAATTCGATGGGCGGGCACCCGTCGGCGCCGATCGTGCCGGCGCTGTTCGCACTGGGCGAAATCCTCGACTGCACCGGGCGCGACTTCATCGCCGCCTATGTCGCCGGGTTCGAGACCGAGACCCGCATCGGCCGCGGCGTCAACCTGCACCATTACGAAAAGGGCTGGCACCCGACCGCGACGCTCGGCGTGTTCGGCGCGGCGGCCGCCTGCTGTCACCTGATCGGCCTCGACCGCGCGAAAACGGCGCAGGCGCTGGCGATCGCCGCCTCGCTCGCATCCGGGATCAAGGCCAATTTCGGCACGATGACCAAGCCGCTGCATGTCGGGCACACCGCGCGCAACGGCCTGTTCGCGGCGCATGCTGGCGCGCGAGGGGTTCACCGCCAACGACGCCGCGCTCGAACACAAGCAGGGCTTTCTGCGTGGTGTTCAACGGCGCCGGCAATTTCGATGCCGACGCGATCCTCGCCGATTGGGGGCGGCCCTACGACATCGTCTCGCCCGGCCTCGGCATCAAGCAGCATCCGTGCTGCGGCAGCACGCACCCGGCGATCGACGCGATGCTGGCGTTGCGCGCCGAGCACGACATCGTGCCGGAGAAGGTGGCGCGCATCGAATTCGCGGACCCATCCGCGCCGCCTCGCCCACACCGACCGGCCCGACCCGCAATCGGGTCTCGACGCGAAGTTCAGCGTGCAATACTGCCTGGCGCGCGCCCTGCTCGACGGCCGCATCGTGCTCGAGCATTTCGAGGGCGAGGCGTTCCGCGACCCGGCCGTGCGCGCGCTGATGCGGCGCATCCACGCCGCGCCGTTCCCGGAAGCGACCGACGGCGGCGGCGAGCCGCTCGGCGCCGAAATCCGCATCACGCTTCGACGACGGGCGCACGCTCGCGCAAGCGGATCGGCAGCGCGCTCGGCCGCGGCCCCGACAACCCGCTCCCGGCCGAGGCATTGCACGCGAAATTCGCGAACTGCGCCGGCCGCGCGCTCCCGCCGGCTCAGGTCGAGCGATTGCACCAATCGCTGTCGCAGCTCGATCAGGCACCCAGCCTGCGCGATGTCGTCGCGGCGATTGCGCTGTCCCCGGATCGCTGACCATCGCCAGACGGCGAATGCCGAGCCGGATCGCAACCGCAATCCTCTGTTGCGTCCTGGCGTTGCCGTGCGGAAACCCGGCCGCGGCCGCACAGCCGACGCTGCCCTGCGCCGCCTTTACATCGGAAGCGCTTCCCCGGCCGGCGCCGCGCGTCGCCGCGTGGCCCGCGAAGCGGTTCGCGGCGATCAACGAGCAGGTCAGGACCACGCCGCACCGCGTGCTGTTTCTCGGCGATTTGTTGACCGAGCGCTTTCCGCACGACGCGCCGCGTGTCTGGCGCGAGCACATGCAGCCGCGCGGCGTCCTCAATGCCGGGGTCAGCGGCGACCGGACCGAAAACCTGCTGTGGCGGCTGCGGAACGGCAATCTCGACGGCCCGCCGCCTGCCCTGGTGATTCTGCTGATCGGCACCAACGATCTGGCCTATGACGGCCCGCCGCGCTCGCCCGAACTGGCCGCCGAAGGCATCCGCGCCAACCTGCTGTATCTGCGGCAACGGCTGCCCGAGACGCCGATCCTGCTGCTGGGGCTGCTGCCGCGCGGCGCCTCGCCCGATTCCGAGCTGCGGCGCAAGGTAGTCGCCGTCAACCGGCTGATTTCCGGCTGCGCCGACCGCCGGTCCGTGTTCTATGCCGATATCGGCGGCGCGCTGCTCGATGCACAGGGAATGCTGACGGCGGAAGTATCGCCGGATCGGCTGCATTTCAGCGAGATCGGCTATGCCAGGCTGGCGCCGCTGCTCGATGCGCTGATCGACAATCATCGCCGGCCGAAGCTGAGATGCGCCGAGCGCACGGCCCGAGCAAGGCGGGGCCGCATTTCCGGGGAGCTGCATGACGTGCCGGGTCCGATCGCAAGCGACGACGATCTTGTCGGCGAAGGGCTGGCCTGCCGGCGCGGCGGGCGGCTCGTCTTCGCCGGGCTCGACCTTCGCCTGCCGGCGGGCGGCGCGCTGGTGCTGACCGGCAGCAACGGCAGCGGCAAGTCGAGCCTGCTTGCGCCTGCTCGCGACGCTGCTTGCCCCCGCCGAGGGGCGGCTGCTGTGGGCCGGCCAGCCGGTCGCGGCGGATCCGGCGCGCTATCGCGCCGCGATCGACTATGCCGGCCATCTCGACGCGATCAAGCCGGCGCTGAGCCCGCGCGAGACGCTGTCCTTCTGGGCGGCGCTGCGCGGCGCGGCGGCCCCGGCGATCGAGGCGGCGCTCGACCGCTTCGGCCTCGCCGCGGCGGCCGACTGGCCGTGCCGCTTGCTTTCGGCCGGGCAGCGGCGGCGGCTGGCGCTGGCCCGGCTGATCGCTGCCCCCTCCCCTGTCTGGCTGCTCGACGAACCGACCGCCGCGCTCGACGGCGACGGCGAGGTCAGGCTGATGACCGCCATCGCCGAGCACCGGGCGGCAGGCGGCCGGCTGGCCGTCGCGACGCATCAGCCCTTGGCGCTGCCCGACGCGGCAGACGATCCGGCTCGACGATTACGCGGTCGTCGCCGCGCGCATGCGCTCGAATTGCGCCTGGTGAGATGCGCGGCGGCGGCGCGCTGATGGCGGCGTTTTTCGGGCTGCTGCGCCGCGACGTCCGGCTGTCGCTGCGCCAAGGCGGCGATGTCGGGCTGGTGCTCGGATTTTTCGTGCTGACCGTGCTGCTGTTTCCGTTCGGCGTCGGACCGGAGCCCGAACTGCTCGGCCGCATCGCCGGCGGGATCATCTGGACCGCGGCGCTGCTCGCCGCCGTGCTGAGCCTCGACCGCATGTTCGCCGCCGATCACGCCGATGGCGGGCTCGACCTGATCGCGATCTCGGCGACGCCGCTGGAAATTTCGGTGCTGGCCAAGGCGGCGGCGCATTGGCTGACGACCGGCTTGCCGCTGACCCTGATCAGCCCGCTGCTGGCCGTGTTCGTCAGCCTCGATCCGGCGGCGATCCCGGCGCTGGTCGCGGGTCTGCTGCTCGGCACCCCGGCGCTGAGCCTGTTGGGCGCGATTGCCGCGGCATTGACCCTGGGCGCGCGGCGGCCGGGCGTTCTGGTCGTCGCTGCTGGTCCTGCCGCTGTACCTGCCGCTGCTGATCTTCGGGACCGGAGCGGTCGAGGCGACGCTGACCGCGGACGGCGCGCGCGCTCACCTGCTGCTGCTCGCCGCCGTGACGCTGGCGGCCTTGCCGCTCGCGCCGCTCGCCACCGCCGCCGCGCTGCGCCAGGCGCTCGAGTGACGCGGCTCGACAGCGCTTCGGCTGCGGCCTTCCGCGCACCGGCTTCGTGCTGGCGCGCCCGCGGAAACACGCTAAATATACCGGTGTTGATGCGGCTTCCGACGAGAAAGGCGGCGCGATGCTGACCCGCTTGGCCAATCCGGCGCGCTTCATGCGCGTGAGCGGGGCGGTGCTGCCGTGGCTCGGAGCCGCGACCGCTGCCGTGCTGGCGCGTCGGCCTCGTCTGGTCGCTTGTCGTGGCGCCGCCCGACTATCAGCAGGGCGAAACCGTCCGGATCATGTTCATCCATGTCCCGTCCGCCTGGATGGCGCTGTCGGTCTATCTGTTCGTCGCGGTGTCGAGCGCGGTCGCGCTGGTCTGGCGGCATCCGCTGGCCGAGATCGCGGGGCAGGCGGCGGCGCCGATCGGCGCGGCCTTCACGCTCGTCTGCCTGGCGACCGGCTCGCTGTGGGGGCGGCCGATGTGGGGCGCGTGGTGGGTGTGGGACGCGCGGCTGACCTCGGTGCTGGTGCTGTTTTTCCTTTATCTCGGCTATATCGCGCTGGTGAACGCGTTCGACGACCGCAGCCGTGGCGCGCGCGCCGGGGCGCTGCTGGCCCTGGTCGGCGTCGTCAACCTGCCGATCATCAAGTTCTCCGTCGATTGGTGGAACACGCTGCACCAGCCCGCCAGCGTCGTCCGCATCGGCGGACCCGCGATCGCCACGTCGATGCTGCTGCCGCTGCTGGTGATGGCGGTCGCGTTCACGCTGCTGTTCGTCTGGCTGCTGCTGCTGCGCATGCGGACCGCGCTCAACCAGCGCAAGATCGAGGCGCTGCGTCTCCATGCGCCGGCAATCGAGCGCCGAAATCAGGACGGACGCGGCGATGCCCGCCGCCCGCCCGGCGCTGCGCTGAGGCCGCCGTCATGGAGAGCATTCTGCCGGAGCTGCCCACTGGCTGTCGCCCAGTGGAGTTCGATGGGCGGATACGCGGCGTTCGTGTGGCCGGCCTATGCGGTCGCCGGCGCGGTGCTCGGCGGTCTCGCCTGGCACTCCTGGCGCGCCCATCGCATCAGCGAGACTTCTCTCGACCGCTTGCAGCGGCGGCCCGATCAGCGGCAGCGCCCGGAGCCGCAGCCGATGACGCGCAAGCGGCGGCGGCTGATCGCGCTCGGGGTCGGAATGTTCCTGCTCGCCGCGGCGACCGCGCTGGTGCTGGCGGCGTTCAACGACAACCTCGTGTTCTTCTACAGCCCGAGCGATCTGGCCGAAAAGTCGATCGGCCCAAAGGCGATAGGCCCGGACCGCCGCATCCGCATCGGCGGGCTCGTCGAACCGCGAGAGCCTGCGGCGTCAGCCAACCGGGCACGGCGTCGATTTCCGCGTCACCGACGGCAGGACGAACCGTCGCGGTCGTCTATGACGGCGTGCTGCCGGATCTGTTCCGCGAAGGCCAGGGCGTCGTTGCCGAAGGCCGGCTGCGCGCGGACGGCGTGTTCGCCGCCACCAGCGTCCTCGCCAAGCACGACGAGAAGTACATGCCGCCCGAGGTCGCCGACGCGCTGAAAAAGGCCGGGCGCTGGCAGGAAGGCGGCGCACAAGGCAGCCATGCCGGCAAAAGCCGCGTCCCGCTGAGGCGGCGAGTCTGGTGTCCCTACGCATCGCGGCTTCCTGACGAAAATCGTCGGGACCCACGGCGGCGGCAGGCCCTCGATCCGCTCGCGACGGCGCCGTTCGGCGTCGCTTTCGCCGCGCCGCGAACCGGATCGCGCCGGCTGTGCTTCCTGACCGGACAGGCTTTGCTCGCGCTCGCGGCGCAATTCCTCCAGGCGAGCGCGTATCGTCGTGAAATCGTCGGCAGCGCGCGGACGGCTCACCGGTCTCCCTCCCCTCTCGGATCCAGGCGTTTCGAGCGACGCCGCCCGGCATGATGGAGGCGGAGGGCGCCGGCGGTCAAACGCCGGCCGCAACATAGCGGCTATTCGTGACAGCCGAGATACGCCATCGCCGCGTTGACGCCGCCCTTGCCGTGCGGCACGCCGGCCGCCTCGAGCGCCATCTCGACCGCGGCGATGGCGCCGATCAGCATCGGCTCGTTCAGATCGCCGAGATGGCCGATCCGGAAGACCCGGCCCTTCAGTCGATCGAGCCCGCCGCCGAGCGACACGTTGAACCGGTCGAGCGCGATCTGGCGCACCGCGTCGGCGTCACAGCCTTCGGGCACCAGGACCGCGGTGATCGTGTTCGACTGCGCCTGCTTTTCGACGGAATAGATCTCGGGGCCGCGATTGCCGGTCCAGGCGCGCACCGCGCGCGCGTCGCCTCGGCCAGCCGCTGATGGCGGGCGAAGACGTTGTCGAGCCCCTCTTCCTCGAGCATGCGCAGCGCCTCGCGCAGACCGTAGAAGAAATGCACCGGCGCCGTGCCGTTCCAATAGGCCTGCGAGCCTTCGCCCGAGCAGCCGCTGCCAGTCCCAATAGACGCGCGGCAATTTGGCGGCGGCGCTCGCTTCCAGCGCCTTGCGCGCTGACCGCCGTGAAGGCCATGCCGGTCGGCAGCATCAGCCCCTTCTGCGAGCCGGCGACGACGACATCGACGCCCCATTCGTCCATCCGGAAGTCGATCGAGGCGAGCGAGGAGATCGTATCGACCAGGAACAGCGCCGGGTGCCCTGCCGCGTCGATCGCCCGCCGCAGTTCGGCGACCGGATTGATGACGCCGGTCGAGGTTTCGCAATGCACGAGCAGCACCGCCTTGATGCGGTGCTCGCGATCCTCGCGCAGCCGCGCTTCGAGCTTTGCCGGGTCGGCCGGATGGCGCCAGTCCTTCGGCAATGTCTCGACGTCGAGACCGAACGCCTCGCCGCGCATCCCCCAGTTCAGCGAGAAGAACCCGCTTTCGACGACCAGAATTCTGTCGCCCGGCGAGAACAGATTGACCAGCGCCGCCTCCCACGCGCCATGCCCGGTCGCGGCATAGGCCAGGATCGTGCCCTCGGTCTTGAACACGCGTTTCAGACCGGCGAAGCACTCCTCGGAGATCGCCTTGAATTCCGCCCCGGTGAAGTCGATCGCGCCGCGGTCCATCGCGCGCAGGATGCGGTCCGGAATATTCGTCGGCCCCGGGTTCATGAAGAAATGCATGCCGTGCGCCATGCCCTGCCCTCGATAAGCACCCCGTACGCGGAGGCGGCGCACAATACACACGGCGCGGCCGAGCGGGTAGGCGTCATGCGCCTGCCTCCGGTGGTCACGATTCGGGCGGAGCGATAGGATCGCGAATTGCCCAAAATCGCGGCAATGCGCGGCATGGCGCGGCAGCGTTGCGTCGCGATGGGGAATGTGGTCCGCGTTCGAGCCCGGTAGCCCGTTTTGTCGATAGCTGACACAACCCGCGTCGCAGCGCCGTCGCGGAAGACCGGGGCCGCCTCTCCGCGCGAGCCCCCGCGAGCGCCGCCCCGCCGCTGCCCGGTCTGTTCAGCATCGGCCTGCGGCAATGGATGGTCCTGTTGACCGTGCAGATGTCGACGCTGCTGTTCGGCATGACGATCACGCTGGCCAATGTCGTGCTGCCGCAGATTCGCGGCAGCCTGTCGGCGACGCAGGACGAGATTTCCTGGGTCATCACGCTGAACCTCGTCGCCACCGCGGTCGCGACGCCGATGACCGGCTGGCTGGCGAGCCGGCTCGGCTGGCGCAACGTCATGTTCTATTCGGTGCTCGGCTTTACGGTGTCGTCGTTCCTGTGCGGCATGGCCGACAGCCTGGAAACCCTCGTTCTGTACCGCATCGGCCAGGGCCTGTTCGGCGCGACGATCATGCCGATGGGCCAGGGCATCGTGCTCGCGACGTTTCCCGCGCCACCTGCACACGGCGGTGATGGTGATCTGGGGCGCCGGCAGCGTCATGGGCCCGGTGTTCGGCCCGATCTTCGGCAGCGTCATGGCCGAGAGCCTACAACTGGCGCGCCGCCTTTTTCATGATCGTGCCGCCCGGCATCGTGGCGATGGTGCTGATCTGGATTTGTCTGGCGGAGTACAAGGACCGCAGCCGCACGCAGCTCGACTGGACCGGGTTCCTCGCGCTCTCGGTGGCGATCACCGGTCTGCAGTTGATGATCGACCGGGGACAGCGGCTCGACTGGTTCGAATCGCCCGAAATCTGCCTCGAAGCCTTTATCGCGGCGGTCGCGTTCTGGATTTTCCTGGCGCACAGCCTGACCGCCGCCCGCCCGTTCCTTGACTTGCGGCTGCTGCTGGACCGCAATTTCGCGATCGGCCTCGTGATCGCGTTCTTCATGGGGATGCTGGCCTTTACCAGCCTCGTGCTGATACCCGGCATGCTGCATGATTTGCGCAACTATCCCGACAGCGCGATCGGGCTGCTGCTGGCCTCGCGCGGTCTCGGCAACTGGATGGCGTTCCTGGTCGTCGTGCCGTTCTCGCGCCGCTATCCGCGGCTGTCGGTCGCCACCGGGCTGTGTGCTGCAGGCCTATGCCGCCTGGTCGATGTCCGGCTTCGACATCAATGTCGGCAGCTTCGACGTGTTCTGGACGAATACGTTGCAGGGGTTCGGGTTCGGGCTCGCCTTCACGCCGATGACGGTGCTCGCCTTCGCGACATTGCCGGCGCACCAGATCACCGAGGCCTCGGGCGTTTTCACGCTGGTGCGCAATTTCGGCTCGAGCCTCTACATTTCGGTGACCGTGGTGCTGCTCGTGCGGTCGGCTGCGGCGAACTACTCGCGTCTGACCGAGTTCGTCTCACCCTACAACAAGACCCTCTCGTTTCCCGGGCTGCCCGATCGTGGAACCCGGAAACCGTCGGACGGTCTGATGCGGCTGGCCGGCCAGGTTCAGCAGCAGGCGCTGATGATCGGCTATATCAATTCGTTCTATCTGCTGGCGCTGACCGCCGCGGCCGGCGTGCCGCTGGTCTGGCTGATGCGCGCGGCCCCGCGGCTGCGCTGAGGCAGCGGGACATTCGTCATGGCCGCGACGGCGGCAGTCACGGCTGCGCTTCCGGTTTTTCGAGCAGCGCCAGCAGCTCCATGCCGAGCCCGTAGCCGAGCAGATCGTGCATCTGGCGGCGCAGGTACTCGGTCAGCAGCAGCCGCGTATAGCGCAACGCCAGGGTCGGCTTTTTCGCGAGATCCTCGGCCAGCTCCCAGGCGCGCGCCATCAGCCGGTCGGGCGGCAGAATTTCGGCGACGAGGCCGAATTGATACGCCTGTTGCGCATCGAGCGTCTGCCCGGTCAAGAGGTAATAGCGCCCGCGATTGAGGCCCAGCAGCAGCGGCATCACGATGTGCATGCCGTCGCCGGGCACGACCTCCGACGGGAAATGCGCCGAATCCTGGAACTGCGCCGTATCGGCCGCGAGCACGATGTCGCACAGCAGCGGGATCTCGGAATGACGCCAGGCCGGACCGTTGATCGCGCTGATCACCGGCACCTCGATTTCGAGAAGCCGCATCAAGAGATGCCGGCCTTCCCAATGGATCCGGTCGATGCGGTCGGCCGGCGGGCGGGTCGGAAAGGACGAGGTGCCGGGGGTCGCGCGCGGCCCGGAGAACTCGGCGCCGGTGCCGGTCAGGATCACGACCCGGTTCTCGCGGTCGGCGCCGACATCGTGAAACGCCTCGGGCAGCTCGCCATGCGGCCCGAACCCCCAGCGCAGCGAATCCCCTTCGGTGTGCAGCGTCATCTGCAGAATGCCGCCGCGCCGCTCGAAACGGACGCATTGGATATTTGTTCGCGTAATCTTCGAGCCTGCTCATGCGACTACTCCGCCGCCATCTTCAGCGGACGGACCGCGGCGCGCATCTCGCGGTCGTAGGCGTCGCGCCAGCCGAGCCGCGCGTCGGTGACGAAGTCGCCGCTTCGGACCGGGTACATGAGCGCCGGCTCGTCCACCCCGGGCGGCACCGTGCCGTGCTCGGCCAACGCCCGCGCGGCCTCCAGCAGCCGGCGGCGGGTCGCCATGATCATCCGGTCGCTTGGCGCCAGATGCTCGAACAGGTGGTCGGTGATCGGCCCCATGCTCTCGGTCACCGCCTGGTCCTGCGCGTGGATGCCCTCGATGCCGGTGTAGTTGCCGCCGTGCCGCTGCGCGTCGCGGTCGATCAGCCAGTCGTTCTCGGGCCGGCCCCGCAGCCGCCATCGTCCGTACCAGTCGGTCGTGTTCGGCAGGTAGTCGAACGCGCGCTGGAACCCGGGCATCGTGCGGCCGTGCTTGTCCGGCCCGATCGACGGCGGGTGCCGCCGCCACACCAGGCTGACGAACATCGTATGGTTGTCGTCCATCGGCACCCAGGCGCGGTTGTGCAGATGCTCGGTGAACTTGCCCTGCGGCGTCTGCGTCCAGAACGGCAGCATGAAATTGGCGAAGCGCCAGTAGGTCCGGCCCGGCTCGGCCTCGCGATAGGCGGCGTACATCGTGCCGGCGTCGGTATCGGTGACGTGGTAGTCCGGGGCGCGGTTCGTCACCGTGAAGCGGAACAGGCTGTCCTCCGGCACGATCTCCGGCTCGATGCCGCCGGCGTGCAGAAAGCCGAAATGCGAGGTGTCGATATCGCCCTCCAGCGCCTGCAGCCAGTTGCACTCGCGCTGCACGAACGAGATCGTCACCTCGCTTTCCGGCAGCAATGTCGCCTCGATCTGCGGCAGCGGCGGCGCCTCGGCGCGCTTCCCCATATAGACCCAGACCAGGCCGTTGCGCTCCGCCACCTGGTAGGCCTTGGCCTTGATGCGGTTCTTGAAATCCGGGATTGCCGGCGAGGTTCGGCGTATCGACGCAATTGCCGTCCGCGTCGAATTTCCAGCCGTGATAGATGCAGCGGATGCCGTTCTCCTCGTTGCGCCCGAGGAACAGCGAGGCGCAACGGTGCGGGCATTTGTGGTCCATGATCCCGACCCGCCCGGAGCTGTCGCGGAACGCGATCAGCTTCTCGCCGAGCAGCATGAGCCGCATCGGGTCGCCGTCGGCCTTCAGCTCCGCCGACATCGCCGCCGGGATCCAGTATTGCCGCATCAATTCGCCCATGACGGTGCCCGGCCCGACCCGGACGAGATCCTCGCTGTCCTTGCGGTTCATGGTTGTCTCCTTCAGCCCGGTATCATCCCGGTTCGCGGTTGCCGTGCTCGACTGCGCCAGCGCGACGGCAAGCGGATTAAAGCACGTTTGACCGCGATAGATGAGGGTGTTCGGGTCGGAAGACGCAAATCGACAATCGCCGCAAACCTTCCATCGTGATGCCCTGGCACGGCCTTTAACATATGACCACCCCTTGTGCGGCGGCGCGGTTCCCTCTAAAGATCGGCCCAGAGGCGCCAAAACGGGCTTTAGCGAGGCGCTGTGGGGAGGATGCGTTTCATGCGTCGCCGCGTCACTCGACGTAATAGGGTCCACGCAAAGCGATCCAGGGCGTGGCGCCCAAGTACCCGGCCAAGTTGGCGCTCGAACAGCTCGTGAAGATTTACGGCTAGACTCCGAAGCCGCGCCGGGAGGAACGCACGATGGCAACAATCGACCAGGCGGCGCGTACGGCAAGCTACACCGCTCTGCCGCGGCGCGGCCCGATCACCCGGGTCCTCGAAGACGAGCGCTGGCTCGCCGACCGCCCTGCTGCTGCCGACGATCGTGCTGCTCGGATTGTTTATCGCCTATCCGTTTGTGATGGGCGTGCTGCTCGCGGTGACCGATACGAAGGTCGGCGTCCCGGGCCATTTCGTCGGTCTCGATAATTTCGAGAAATTGTGGAACGACAGCATCTTCCGCGTCGCGGTCTACAATACGTTTCTGTATACATTCGTCACGACGGTGTTCAAGCTGGCCCTCGGGCTCTGGCTGGCGCTGTTGTTGAACCGGCATTTCCGCGGCAAGGCGTTCGTGCGCGCCTTCATCCTGTTGCCGTTCATCATCCCGACGGTGCTGTCGACCTTCGCCTGGAAATGGATGTTCGACCCGACCTTCAGCGTCCTGAACTGGATCCTGTTCCACCTCGGGCTGATACACGGCCGCATCAATTGGCTTGGCGACCCGGATCTGGCGATGATTTCGGTGATGATCGTCAATATCTGGCGCGGCGTGCCGTTCTTCGCGATCACCTTGCTCGCCGGATTGCAGACGATCAGCCCCGAATTGCACGAGGCCGCGGCAATCGACGGCGCCCGGGCGTGGAACCGGTTCCGCCATGTGACCTGGCCGCTTCTGTTGCCGGTGACGATGGTCGTCGTGCTGTTCTCGGTGATCCAGACCTTCGCCGATTTCCAGCTGGTCTATGTGCTGACCGGCGGCGGACCGGCGAACGCGACGCATCTGTTCGCGACCTATGCCTATCAGATCGGCGTCGGCACCGGGCTTATTGAGCGAGGGAGCGGCGGTGTCGCTGGCGATCTTCCCGGTGCTGCTGCTCGTCGTCATCATCCAGCTTTTGTATATCCGCCGGGTGGAGACGGTCTGAGCCATGATTTCCAACTCGTCATTCCCGCGCGAAGGCCGGGACCCATTTCTCGCATCCGGGCGGTCGTCCAAAATCTCCGGCGGTTGCTCGTCTGGACGTTGCGCTCACGCCGGGTAGCGACGCGGCATGACGAGTTAAGCGGGGTCTGTTGCCATGATCGAAGGGGCACGCTGGCGCACCTGGGTATTCTACAACATCCCGCTGATCCTGTTCGTCATCGGGCTGCTGTTTCCGTTCTACTGGATGATCGTCACGAGCTTCCGGCCCGACAGCGAATTGTACCGTCCGTGGAACGCGGCGAACTACACGCCGTTCTGGACGCTGCAACCCGACCCTCGTTCATGTCCGCGACTTGCTGACCGAGACGCTGTTCACGACGTGGCTGCTGAACACGATGATCATCGCGATATCATCGACGGTGATCTCGCTGATTTGCGGTCTGTTCGCCGGCTACGCGCTGTCGCGCCTCAAATTCCCGTTTGCCGGCGGCATCGGCACCGGGATCTTCATAACGTATCTCGTGCCGCAGACCCTGCTGTTCATCCCGCTCGCCGACATCATCCGCAATTTCAAGCTCGGCGATACGCCGTGGGCGCTGATCCTGACCTACCCGACCTTCCTGATTCCGTTCTGCACCTGGCTGATGATGGGCTATTTCAAGTCCATTCCGAAGGAGCTGGAGGAATGCGCCCGCATCGACGGCGCGCCGCGCTGGAAAGCGATGATGTACATCATCTTTCCGATCGCGATTCCGGGCATCCTGTCGGCCGGCATTTTCGCGTTCACGCTGTCGTGGAACGAATTCATCTATGCGCTGGTGTTCCTGTCCTCGCCCGAGCAGAAGACCGTGCCGGTCGGCGTGACATCGGAACTGGTGCGCGGCGACGTGTTCTACTGGGGCCAGCTGATGGCCGGCGCCCTGTTGGGGTCGATCCCGGTCGCGTTTGTGTATTCGTTCTTTGTCGAACATTACGTATCCGGTATCACCGGATCGGTAAAGGGATAGGCGCCGATGGCTCAGGTCGTGATGCGCAGCCTCAACAAGAAATACGACGAGGTGCATGCGGTCAAGGATGTCAATCTCGACATCCACGACAAGGAGTTTGTCGTTCTGGTCGGTCCCTCCGGGTGCGGCAAGACGACGACACTGCGCATGGTTGCGGGCCTCGAAAGCATTACCTCGGGACGTGTTCTGATCGACGATCACGGTCGTCAACGATCTGGCGCCGATGGATCGCGACATCGCGATGGTGTTTCAGAACTACGCGCTCTATCCGCATATGAGCGTCTACGACAACATGGCCTTCGGCCTCAAAATGCGGAAATTCGACAAAGGCCGAAATCCAGCAAGCGGGTACATGACGGCGGCCGAGATCCTCGGCATTCACGAATATCTCCGGCGCAAGCCGCGTCAGCTGTCGGGCGGTCAGCGCCAGCGCGTCGCGTTGGGCCGCGCGATTGTGCGCCATCCGCGCGTGTTCCTGTTCGACGAGCCGCTGTCGAACCTCGACGCGAAGCTGCGCGTGCAGATGCGCGTCGAACTCAAAAAACTGCACGAGCGGCTCGGCACGACGGCGATTTACGTGACGCACGATCAGGTCGAGGCGATGACGCTGGGCGACCGCGTTGTCGTGATGCGCGACGGCTGGGTGCAGCAGGTCGGCGATCCGATGGAGCTGTACAACGAGCCGGCCAACCGATTTGTCGCCGGGTTTATCGGCTCGCCGGCGATGAACTTCGCGCCGGTCCACATCGAGGCCGAGAATGGCGGTCTCTGGGCGATCGGCGACGGCATCCGCCTCAAGGTGCCGGCGCCGATGACGGACCGCCTCGGACGCTATGCCGGCCGCGACGTGACGTTCGGCATACGCCCGGAGGATTTGCACCTCGCCTCCGAGGCCGACCCGGCCGAACTGACGCTCGACGCCGTCGTCGAGGTCGTCGAGCGGCTCGGCTCCGAAATCCTGCTCGACATCGCGGTCGGGCGCGTGACGATGGTCGCCTCGGTCGAGCCGACCGCCACCGCCAAGGTGCACGAAAAGCTCCGCCTCGGCGTCAACCCGCACCGCATCCACTTCTTCGACGACCAGACCGAAAACGCGATCTAAAACGGCGTCAGTCCCTTGCAGGGATAACTAAAATTCATCGGCGATCGAAGACCCGCGGGCCGCAACGGGTCTTGTGCGGTGCCATGCCGCTCTCTACCATCCAGCGGCAACATCCGGAGAAATGGGGAGAGACGCGATGACCCGCATCGACCGCCGCAGGTTCGTGCAGCTTTCGGGCGGCCTCGCCGCGGCGGCGGGGTCCGGCGGTCTGGCCGCGATCCTGGCCGCCGGGCGCGCCCCGGCCTATGCCCAGGGAACCACCGTGCACTGGCTGCGCTGGGCCGATTTCGTGCCCGCCTCCGATCAGCTGCTGAAGGGCAAGATCACGCAGGAGGCGCAGAAGGCGCTCGGGATCAAGCTCAATATCGAAACGATCAACGCCAACGACATCCAGGCGCGCGTCACCTCCTCGATCCAGTCCGGCACCGGCCCCGACATCATCCTGGCGCTGAACAATTGGCCGCAGCTCTACGCCGCGAGCCTCGCCGACGTCGGCGATCTCGCCGACGAGATCGGCAAGGAGCAGGGCGGGTATTACGACGTCAACAAGACCGTCGCGCACGGTCGGCAGGCAAATGGATCGGCCTGCCGTGGTGCGTCGGCGGCGGCCTCGTCGCCTATCGCAAGTCGTGGCTCGCCGAGGCCGGGTTCCCGGACAAATTCCCGCAGAACTGGGACGAGTATCGCGCCGCCGGCAAAAAGCTGAAGGCGGCCGGCCATCCCTATGGCCAGACCGCCGGCCATACCTTCGGCGACGCGCCGGGATGGTGGTATCCCTATCTGTGGTCGTGGGGCGGCAAGGAGGTCGAAGCCGACGGCAAGACCGTCGTGCTCAACAGCAAGGAGACGATCGAATTGGTGAAGTTCGCCGTGCCGCTGTGGAAGGAGACGATGGACGAGGGCGGGCTCGCCTGGGACGACACCAACAACAACCGCGCCTTCCTGTCGGGCAGCATCAGCGCCACCAACAACGGCGCGTCGATCTATATCGAGGCGAAGAAGAAGCCGGATTCATACCTGACCGAGGCCGGCAAGCCGATGAAGGACGACATCCTGCACGCCGGCATTCCGGCCGGCTCCGGAGGCCAGTTCAACCTGCCCGGCCCGTTCACCGACATGCTGATGCAATATTCGAAGAACCAGAAGCCGGCCAAGGAGTTCATGCGCTGGATCCGCTCGAAGCCGGTGTTCGACCAATGGTTTACCTCGCAGCAGGGCTATACCGCCGGCGCCACCAAAATCTGGGAGGACCATGCGGTGTGGAACCTCGATCCGGTGCTGGCGCCGTTCAAGAAGATCCCGGTCACCGGACGCCTCGCCGGCTATGCCGGCCCGCCGATCGCAGAAGGCCGCGGAGGTGACGACCAAATACATCATCGTCGATATGTACGCGAAGGCGATCCAGGGCATGCCGGCCGAGGACGCGGTCAAGGCGGCGCATGACGAGCTGGTGAAGATCTACTCGTAGCAGAACGTTCGCGCGCGTCGTTTGGCGCGATTGCGTGGACGGCCGCAGCAACTCGAGGTCAACCGGACGGCGGATGCGCTTCGTTCGCAACGACACGCCTTCTACACAGGGGAGGAACAGCAGATGACGCGCATCGATCGACGCCGCTTCGTGCAGCTTTCGGGAGCCGGCGCTGCGGCCGCCGCAACCGGCGGGTTGGCCGGCATTCTGGCATCCGGCCGGGCGCCCGCTTTCGCCCAGGGCACGACGCTGCACTGGGTCAGGGGGTCCGATTACGTGCCGCTGTCCGACCAGACCATGCGGACCAAGATCAACGAACAGGCGCAGAAGGATCTCGGCATCAAGATCAACCTCGAAGGCGTCGACGGGTTGACGATCCAGGCGCGCGTCACCTCGGCGGTGTCGTCCGGCACCGGCCCCGACATCATCGGCGCGATCAACAACTGGGCGCAGCTTTATGCCGACAGCGTCGTCGATGTCAGCGACATCTGCGACGCGATCGACAAAACCCAGGGCGGATTTTACGAAACCTCGAAAGCGATCGCGTACGACGGCAAGAAATGGCTTGCTGTGCCGAACACGATCGTCGGGCTGCAGATCGCCAATCGCACCTCGTGGTGGGACGAGCTCGGCTACGGGCCGGAGAAATATCCGGCGACCTGGGAGGAATGGCGCGAGGCCGGCAAGAAGCTGAAGGCCAAGGGGCGTCCGCTCGGCCAGACGCTGGCGCACGCGTTCGGCGACGCCAACGCGTTCTGGTATCCGTATTTGTGGTCGTGGGGCGGCAAGGAGGTCGAGGCCGACGGCAAGACGGTCGTGCTCGACAGCCCCGCCACGCTCGAATTGGTCAAATTCGCCGTCGCAATGTGGAAGGATGCCTGCGACGAAGGCGGGCTCGCCTGGGACGATTCGGGCAACAACCGCGCCTTTCTCTCCGGCGCGATCAGCGCCACCAACAACGGCGCCTCGATCTATATCGAATTCGAAACGCAAGCCCGATTCGTACAAGACCGCGGACGGCAAGCCGCTGCGGGACGACATCTTCCATACGGCGCTGCCGAAAGGGCCGGCCGGGCAATTCAGCTGGCATGTGCCGTTCGCCGACATGGTCATGGCCTATGGCAAGAACCAGAAGGCGGCGAAGGATTTCCTGCGCTGGTTCCATGACCCGAAAATCTACGAGCAATGGTGGGTGACGCAGCAGGGCTTCTCGGTCGGCCCGACCAAGATGTGGGAAAACCACAAATTGTGGAAGGAAGACCCGATCATGGCGCCGTTCCGCACCGCGGCGGAGAGCGGACAGGTTCGCCGGTTACGCCGGACCCGTCGACCCGCAAGGCCGCCGAGGTCATCTCGAAATACCTCATCAGCGACATGTACGCGAAGGCGGTGCAAGGCATGGCGCCCGAAGACGCGGTCAAATGGGCGCATGCCGAGCTGGTCAAGATCTACGCCTGACGGGCAGATGGCGTGAAGCCGGGCGGCCAAAGGCGAGACACCGGCTTCGCAGCTTGAAACCGGCAGGCGGTGTAGCGGACCATTACTCGACGACGCGAGCAGAAGCGCGCTCCTGCTGCTCTTGGTTTTGTTCGCGCTGATACCGGCCCTGTGCATCGCCGCCCCGGCAAGCGTGTATATCGAGGATTTGACCTGGACCGAACTGCGCGACGCGATCGCCGCGGGCAAGACGACGGCGATCATTCCGGTCGGCGGCACCGAGCAAAACGGGCCGCATATGGCGATCGGCAAGCACAATGTCCGGGTCAGGCTGCTGGCCGGAAAGATTGCGGCCGGGCTGGGCAACGCGCTCGTCGCACCGGTCCTGCCCTATGTGCCGGAAGGCGGGCTCGACCCGCCGACCGGGCACATGCAGTTCCCCGGCACGATCACGGCGCCGCAGGATGCGTTCGAGAAAATCGTCGAATACGCGGCGCGCAGTCTCGCTCGGCACGGTTTTCGCGACATCGTGCTGATCGGCGATCACGGCTCCTATCAGAACGACCTCGCCGCGGTGGCAACGCGGCTCAACCGAGAATGGGCGAAAACGCCGGCGCGCGCGCATGCGATCCGGGAGTACTACGACGAGAGCACGCACGGTTTCGCGAAGCTGTTGGAAAAGAGCGGTTATCCGGCGGCTGAAATCGGCACCCATGCCGGCCTCGCCGACACATCGTTGATGATGGCGCTCGACCCAAGCCTCGTGCGCGGCGACCGTCTCAGGCCCGGCGAGGGAGACAATGGCGACCCGAGCCGGGCCAGCGCCGCGCTTGGCACGCCGGGCGTCGCGCTGATCGTGACGAACACGATCGAGGCGATCCGGCGAGCAACCGCACGGCGCTGATCGCGAATACGCGATACGCTCATCGGTGGATCGGAAAACGGTTCGCAACCACGCGTACGGTTGTGCCCGCGGACTGGCCAACCCGCCTTTCGAATTCCGTCGCGCGGATCGAGTGGGCGCAGCGGCATTGACAGGCGCCGTTCCGTTCGGCTACGCCGCGCCGCGATCGGCAGGCGCTGCCGAGCGAGGCAGCCCCGACAAGACATGCTCGACCCCCTGTTCGCTTCCGCCGTCATCCTCGGCATCGTCGAGGGTGTGACCGAGTTTCTGCCGGTCTCCTCGACCGGCCATCTGATCCTCGCCGCCGAACTGATCGGGTTCACCGGACCGGGCAGCAAGGTCTTCGAGGTCGTGATCCAGCTCGGCGCGATCCTGGCGGTGTGCTGGGTCTACCGCGAACGGCTGTTCGGCGCCGTCGCCGGGTTGCTGACCGATCCTTCGTCGCAGCGCTTTGTCGCCGAACATCGTTGTCGCGTTCCTGCCGGCCGCGGTGGCGGGTGTCTTTCTGCACCGCTTCATCAAGGAAGTGCTGTTCTCGCCTTGGGTGGTGGCGGTCAGCCTTGTGATCGGCGGCTTTCTGATCCTGCTGATCGAGCGGATACGGCCGCTGCCGCGGATCCGCATCGTCGAGGCGATGCCGCTGCGCACCGCGCTCGGCGTCGGGTTTTGTCAGATCCTGGCGATGATCCCGGGCGTCTCGCGCGCCGGGGCGACGATCATGGGCGCGCTGATGCTGGGCGTCAGCCGCCCGGCGGCGACCGAGTTCTCGTTTTTTCTCGCGATCCCGACGATGTTCGGCGCCTCCGCCTACGACCTCTACAAGAGCCGCGGCGAACTCTCCTTCGACAATGGCGCGGTGATCGCGGTCGGTTTTGTCATCGCGTTTTTCGCCGCGCTGATCGTCGTGCGCTGGCTCGTCGAGTTCGTCTCCCGGCATGGTTTCGGCGTCTTCGCCTGGTACCGCATCGTCCTCGGAACGGTCGCGCTGATTGCGCTGTGGTACGCCGGAGGCTGAGGCTCCGGGTGGCAGCCGCCGCCCGCCCGCTAGCCGGCTATGCGATGGTGCGAGGGCGCCTCGATCGGCGCGCAGTTGCGCCGCCCGGCCATCAGACAATCCTCGATGCTGGTGCTGACGCGCAGCTCGCGGAACAGCAGCACCCCGGCGATCGCCAGCACGAGAATGACGACAAAGCCCATCAGCGCCGCCGTCCGGCGAGACGCGGCCTCGTCCTCGCGGAGGCCATGCTGGGCCATGATCATCCGTACCGTTGCGGGCCAAGCGGGCTTGGTTCGGCGGCCCGCGAGATCCTTCCGCGGTAATTCTAGCGAGAGAGGCAGGCTCGGGCGAGCAGGAATTGTTGACGCCAACGCTGATCGGCACGGCGACGGCAGCCGCGACATGACAATGGCGCCGGAGGCGCCATTGTCGAGTAAGGTATCGGTTATTACGGTGCTCCTTGGCGCTGGTTACGCCGCCTTGCGCCGACGCCGGAACAGCCCGAACCCGAGCAGAGCCGGCAGCCGAGCAGCGCCAGAGAGGCCGGTTCAGGGACCGTCTGCGTGACGACTCTTATCGAGCCGACTGATCGAAGCGGTACCCGCCGTTACTCCGACAGTGGCCGCCTATGTCGTCGAATATCCACACTTGGGATAAGGCCCATTGGGAAGGTCGGTGTGGAAGCTGAAGCCATGCTGGCGGAGTCCGTGGACAATGGCGCCAGCACGCCGTTTAGAGCGCTAAAAATCTCCAAGAGTGTCTGTCACCGTACCGCTACCCGATGCCACGGCATTGCTCGTGACGATGGAAGTCGGTAATCCGAGTCCCCCCACCGATCACCGACACGTGATATCCTAAAAGGATATCGAGAGTTGTGTTTATGGTTACGTGTTGGTGAGGGACCCGGGATTAAATTCGAACCCCGTACGGGAACGCGCCTCCCGGCGGAATTGGCTCGTACGCAACAGCGTTGCACAAGGCCGCAGGCACCGGTGCACGTAAACGAGTCGAACAGCTTGTCGCCGATTGTAAAGCTCGCAGGAACCCCGGTGACGAATGCGTGCGCCGAACCCGGGCAGAGCGCAGCGGCAGACGCCATCACCGCGGCGGCAACCGTCACAGCCGCCCAGGCACCCTTTGCCGTGGTCCAAGCCAAAAGAGAACGACCGAGCATTTCCTTCTCCACTCATTGCGGGACATTCCCGCCCTTAATGCAGTGCAACGACTGTGCCATATCGAAAAGATTAATATAAATCACCCGCTTGGCTTTTAATGGAGGGTATAGTTTAGTTGCATTTTTCGTGATATTTGCCGAACTCTGTAAAAAAGAACGACATGTGTGTTTTACTACCGTTAGATGCAACGGGGCACGGAATGAGGTTAAAGATGAGGAAATTCGCGGCATTGCGTTTCCCGAGAACATTCGCGAAGGCACGATAGGCCTCAAAAGAGTTGTTAAAAATCCCGACTACGGAGATAGAGACTATCGCATCTGGCGCCTTCCGTTAGGGTTAACGAGTGGAATTATATGTTTCGTTTAATAAAATTTTATCTGCTTTCGATGTGCCGTCAGAGAGGCGAGTCCACTCGACCGACGCCGGTGTTAGAGTTGGGGAAACCAGCCAGGAGCGTCCGATGCCCGATCTTCTGTCCCTCTCCGCCCGCGAGGCGGCGCAACGGATCACCGCCGGCCGGCTCAGCGCCGAGGCGCTGATGGCCGCCTGCCTCGAACGGATCGCCGCGCGCGAGCCTGTCGTCGGCGCCTGGCAATATCTCGATCCCGAGGCGGCGCTCGCCGCGGCACGGCGTTGCGATGCGTCGGCCCCGAGCGGACCGCTGCACGGCATCCCGATCGCGGTCAAGGACCTGATCGACACCGGCGACATGCCGACCGGGTACGGCTCGGCGATCTATGCCCGCCATCGTCCCGCTGCCGACGCCGCCTGCGTCGCCCTGGCGCGCGCCGCCGGGGCGATCGTGCTCGGCAAGACGGTCACGACCGAATTCGCCTGTTTCACGCCGGGCAAGACCGCCAACCCGCGCAACCCGGAGCACACGCCCGGCGGCTCGTCGAGCGGCTCCGCCGCCGCCGTCGCCGACCTCATGGCGCCGCTCGCCTTCGGCACGCAGACCGCCGGCTCGGTGATCCGCCCGGCCGCGTTCTGCGGCATCGTCGGCTACAAGCCGAGCTTCGGCACGATCCCGCGCGCCGGCGTCAAGATGCTGTGCGACAGCCTCGACACGATCGGGACGATGGCGCGCAATGTCGCCGACGCGGCGTTTTTCGCCGGCGTCGTCGCGGGACGGCCGGAATTGCGCGACATCGCGCCCCCCGGGGCGCCGCCGCGTTTCGGCCTCTATCGCACGCCGATGTGGGACGAGGCCGAGCCCGACACGGCGGCGGCGCTCGACCGGGCACGCGCCGCTCTCGAACGCGCCGGCGCGCGCGTCGAGGATATCGCCGTGCCGGCCGAGCACCGGCGCCTGACCGAGGCGCAGCAGGCGATCATGGGGTTCGAGCTGGTCCGCTCCCTCGCCCACGAACGGCTGCTGCACAGCGCCGAATTGTCGCCGCCGCTGGCGCAGCTTCTCGATGCCGGGCTGACGGTCGGCGCCCCCGAATACGACGCCGCCATCGCCGAGACCGCGGCGGCGCGCGCCCGGCTCGATGCGTTTTTCGGATCGTGCGACGCGATGCTGACCCCGGCCGCTCCCGGCGCGGCGCCGCGCGGTCTCGGCTATACCGGAAACCCGGTGTTCAACCGGATGTGGACCCTGCTCGGCGCGCCGTGCGTGACCATGCCGGCCGTATGGGGACGACAGCGGGCTGCCGACCGGCATCCAGCTGGTCGGCCGGATCGGCGACGACGCAAGGCTGATGGCGGCGGCGCTGTTCGCCGAGCGCGCGCTGGCCGAGGCCGCGTGAGCCCGCGAGCGGCGGCGCCGGCGTAACGCTGGCGCTGCTCGGCGCGGTGGCGCTGGCCGGCTGCGGCGCGTTCGGTCCGTACCCGACGGTGCCGGCCCGGCGCGACGCCGGACCAGCCCGCCGGGCCGCGCGTCGCGATCTGCTATAACGCGCTGCACCACGTCCCGCGACGCCGCGCAGGCCGAGGCGCAGAAGGAATGCCCCGCCGGCACCGCGGCCGAGCCGCGTCGATACCGACTACTATCCTCGCACTACTGCCCGCTGTTGCTGCCGGCGCGCGCGACCTTCGTGTGCGCGCCGGCGAAATAACGATCCCGGCGAAAATTCCCGCTTGACGCCGCCTTCCGAATGGCACATCGCTTAACCTATAGTTAAGTGTTGAGCTACGAACGGGAGGAACGGACATGCTCGACCCCAGCGCCTCGGCCCACGCCCGCGAGTCTCTCTATAAGCGGCTCGGCGGCTATGACGCGATCGCCGCCTTCGTGGCCGACCTGATGCCGCGGCTGTATAATGATCCGACGCTATGGGTGTATTGGAAGGGCAAATCCGTCGACAGCCGGCGCAAGGGCGAGCAGCTTCTGGTTGATTTTCTCTGCGCCGCGTTCGAAGGCCCGGTGTTCTATGCCGGTCCCGATATGAAGTCGTCGCATCGGGGCCTTGGGATCACGCTGCAGGAATGGGATATTTTCCTGCGACACCTCGTCGCCAGCTTCGATGCGCTCGGGGTGCCCGAACCCGAACGGGCGGACGTCATGGCGGCCTCGGAGAGCTTGAAATGGGACATCGTGGAGGCGCCGTCCGCGGCCGCAGCCGAATGACCGCACGCGCATGTCCCGTAGCCGCCGGGACCGAACGATTGCAGCCCGGGTCTGCCCGCACCCGACCCGCCCCGATCGCCGTCCGCCACGGAACGCAAGCCGCTCGACGAGATTTTCGCCGCCCTGTCGGACCCGATACGGCGCGGCATCGTCGAGCGGCTGGCGCAGGGGCCGTGCTCGGTGACGCGAACTCGGCGCGCCGTACGATGTCTCGGCGCCGGCGATCTCGAAGCATCTGGCGCGTGCTCGAACGGTGCGGCCTGATCGTCCGGTGGAAAGTCGGGCGCGTGCATTATTGCCGGCTCGTCGCGGCTGCCGCTGGCCGATGCCGCGGCTTGGATCGAGCAGCACCGGGCGTTTTGGAACCGCCAGCTCGACGCCCTCGGCGAATATCTGGACAGGGAGGACAAGGCATGCGATCCGCCACCACAGGCGGGCCAGCCGGAACAGGACCGCGCGGGAACCGGGATCGCGCTGCAACGCCGGTTCCGCGCTTCTCCCGACCGCGTTTTCCGCGCCTGGACCGAGCCTGCGGCGCTGCGCGAATGGTGGTGTCCGCCGGGCTGGATTGCCGGGGACATCGAGATCGATCTGCGCCCCGGCGGAACCTACCGGATCGAAATGCGACGGATCGGCGGCGGCGAACGCGTCGCGGTGCGCGGCGAGTTCCTCGAAGTGACGCCGCCGCGGCGGCTCGTCTACACCTGGAGCTGGGAAGGCGCCTTCGCGGACATGGCGCCGACCCTCGTCACGGTCGAGATCGACGGTTCGGAGGGCGGGACGGTCCTGACGCTGCGCCACGAGAATTTCGCCGATTCGGAGATCCGCAGCCAGCATCGCACCGGCTGGATCGCGGCCTGCAATCGGCTCGACCGGGTGGTCACGCCTGCCGGCGAGCTGTACCGTCATTTGGCCGATTGAGCGGAACCGGTTTGTATGATCTGGATCGATGGAACCGAGTGGCGGCGACAGGCTGATCGGCGCCCGGAATGCGGGCGCGACACAGCGCGCATGGCGGGCACGGCGCGGCTTTGTTATCGTGACCTCCCTTCCAGGCGGCGGCGACATGGACTACGACGGCTTTTTCAAACAACGCCTCGACGCGCTCCGCGCCGAGGGGCGGTATCGTGTCTTCGCCGATCTCGAACGGCGCTGCGGCCGGTTTCCGCGCGCCTGGGACCACCGGATCGGCGCCGAAGTCACGGTGTGGTGCTCGAACGACTATCTCGGCATGGGCCAGCACCCGGACGTGCTGGCCGCGATGACCGGGGCGATCGAGGCGCTCGGCGCCGGCGCCGGCGGCACGCGCAACATCTCCGGCAACGGGCACCTGCATCTCGAACTCGAACGCGAACTGGCCGATCTGCACGGGCGCGAGGCGGCGCTCGTCTTCACCTCGGGCTATGTCGCGAACGAGGCGGCGCTGTCGACGCTGGCGCAGGAAATTCCCGGCACGGTCGTGCTGTCGGACGCGCTGAACCACGCCTCGATGATCGCCGGCATCCGCAACAGCCGCGCCGAGAAGCAGATCTTCCGCCACAACGACCCCGACGATCTCGAACGCCGCCTCGCCGCCCTGCCCGCGCGAGCAGCCGAAGCTCGTGTGCTTCGAATTGGTCTATTCGATGGATGGCGACATCGCGCCGATCGCCGAATTGTGCGACGTCGCCGACCGCTACGGCGCGATGACCTATCTCGACGAGGTCCACGCGGTCGGCCTCTACGGACCGCGCGGCGGCGGCATCGCCGAGCGCGACGGCGTTCCCGAGCGCCCGACCGTGATCCAGGGCACGCTGGCCAAGGCGTTCGGCGTGATGGGCGGCTATGTCGCCGGCTCGGCCGCGCTCGATCGATTTCCTGCGCAGCCACGCGCCGGGCTTCATCTTCACGACCTCGCTGCCGCCGGCGCTGGCGGCGGGCGCGCTCGCCGCGGTGCGCCACCTGAAAGCAGAGCGAGGCCGAGCGTCTGCGGCACCAGAACCGCGTCGCGCTCGTCAAGCGCCGCCTGGCGCAGGCCGGGCTGCCGGTCATGCCGTCGCCGAGCCATATCGTGCCGGTGCTGATCGGCGACGCGGCGCTGTGCAAGACGGCGAGCGACATGCTGCTTGAGCGGCACCGGATCTACGTGCAGCCGATCAACTATCCGACCGTGCCGCGCGGCACCGAGCGGCTGCGCCTGACCCCGACGCCGCTGCATACCGACGCCGATATCGACGCGCTGGTCGCGGCGCTGTCCGAAGTCTGGCACAGCCTGACCTTGCGCCAGGTCGCCTGACCCGCGATCTTTTCGCTGACCTGCCCGTCTCCGCACCTCAATCGAGCTTACAGGTATCTTCTGTTCGGCAGATGCCGGATTGCTCCTTTCGGAGAGAGAATTTGGCTCAGTTGTTAGACCACTCGCTGACCCGGAGCCGTTGAAATGTTCCTGGGGGAGAATGGCAATGCCGAACGAAACAGATCGCGCGTTCGGGACGACTTACGCGCGAGCTTTATGACCGGTATCTCGTCCCGTTGCTGTTTGCGCCCGATGTTGGATATTTGGCTGATCGCGCCAAAGCATTAAGTCCGCGCCGCATCCTGGAGACTGCGGCGGGACCGGCGTCCTTACGAGCTCTGGCGCGGAGTTTGCCGACTGACGTGAGCATCACGGCTACCGATCTCAACCAGTCGACGACTGATCGTGCACGCACTAAATCCTGGATGACAAATATCAGCTGGCAACATGCCGATGCGATGCAGCTACCTTTCCCGAACGAGAGCTTCGACCTAATCATCTGCATTCGGTGTCATGTCGTTCCCCGACAGCGGATCCTTCCGGGATGCGGCGCGTGTATCGAAATCCCGTGGCCATTACCTTTTCGCAGTTTGGGACGACTTGAGAAATGCCGAACGCACCCTTGGCATCGCCGCAGACGTGGTTGCTGAATTGCCCGGCTACTTGTCGGCATTGGTGAACGACCGTATCATGATGACGCTATTCCGCGCGACCTGAAGCGGCACATTCCAGCCGATCAGATCGACGCATTAGAAAGCCGGCATGGCCGTCCTCGCTGACCGCTCGCCAAGTCCATGGTTCAGATCCGTCGCGTAATCGAAACCGCGCGATCGGTGACGACTGCCTAGGCGACTAATCCGGCCGACAGGCATTTGCAGCAATTCGACGGGGCTGTCGCAAACTGGACGTGCACCGGATCGAGCAGTGCCGAAACCGCTGCTAATCGGAGCGAGGCCGCCCACATAGTAGCCGCCTTAATTCGGCGAGGCCGTATCGGACGGTGATACGCCGGTTCGGCGGCTCGTCGTGCTGCCGAATGCCGGGCACGCCCCGTTCGACGAACAGAAAGAAGCCTTCCTCGCCGCGTTCTACGAGCACGTCGGTCGGATTTAGCGGATGCCAACGCGCAGGTATTCGACGGCCGCTCCAGCTTGGATCAAATCCGCAGGTCGCAATGACGGGCCACAGAGGCCGTCAGCGGCCCAAAATGAGCCGGACCGCGACGAAGCAAATCCGGACTGACTGCAGGCACAAGCGCGCGGCTTGTGAGCCGCGCGCCGATATGCAACATGTCGCCGGCCCGAACCTGTCCGCCTTGCCCGGAGTCCGAACCGATGGCCGCCGTCTCCCCCCTCGCCCCCGAGCGTTTTCCGGCCCTGGCGCCGATCGCCGGCGTGCGTCTCGCCGCGCATGAAGCCGGCATCCGCTACAGCGGGCGCAACGATCTGATGGTCGCCGAACTGGCGCCGGGCAGCACCGTCGCCGGCGTGTTCACGCTGTCGCAGACCCCCGGCCATCCGGTTGTGTGGTGCCGGCAATGCCTGCCGGGCGGCACGGTGCGGGCGATCGTCGTCAATTCCGGCAACGCCAACGTGTTCACCGGGCGCGCCGGCTGGCAGGTGGTCGAGGCACCGCGGCCGAGGCCAGGCGCGGCTGTTCGGCTGCGACCAAACGCGAAGTGTTCATTTCCTCGACCGGCGTGATCGGCGAGCCGCCGCCGCCCGACCGCATCGTCGCGGCGCTGCCCGAAGTGCGTCGAAAAGCTGTCGGCCGAGAACTGGGAGCCGGCGGCGCGCGCGATCATGACGACCGACACGTTTCCGAAGGGCGCCACCGCGACCGCGACGATCGACGGCACGACCGTGCGGCTCAACGGCTTCGCCAAGGGTTCGGGCATGATCGCGCCCGAACATGGCGACGATGCTCGCCTACATCTTCACCGACGCGGCGCTGCCGGCCGAGGTGCTGCAATGGCTGCTGTCGGCGGCGACGGTGCCGTCGTTCAACTCGATCACGGTGGACAGCGACACCTCGACCAGCGACACGGTGCTGCTCTGCGCGACGCAGCAGGCGCGGCACGCGCCGGTCACCAGCTCCGACGACCCGCGCCTCGACGATTTCCGGCGGGCGCTCGACACGGTCATGGTCGACCTCGCGACGCAGATCGTGCGCGACGGCGAGGGGGCCGAGAAATTCGTCACGATCGACGTCAGCGGCGCCGAGAGCGACGACGCGGCGCGCCGCATCGGGCTCGCGATCGGCAACTCGCCCTTGGTCAAGACCGCGATCGCGGCCGGCGACGCGAATTGGGGCCGCATCGTCATGGCGGTCGGCAAGGCCGGCGAGAAGGCCGAACGCGACCGCCTGTCGATCTCGGTCGGCGGGATGCAAATCGCCGCCGAGGGCGGTCCCGTGCCGGGCTATGACGAAGCCCCGGTCGCCGAGCACATGCAGGGCCGCTACATCACGATCGGGGTCGATCTCGGCATCGGCCCGGGACGCGCGACGGTGTGGACCTGCGACCTGACGCACGGCTATGTCGACATCAACGGCAGCTACCGGAGCTGATCCGAAGCCGATCGTCCTGGTCGCGGCGGTCGCGCTGATCGACGCGGACGGCCGCGTCTTGCTGGCCGAGCGTCCGCCCGGAAAGCACCTTGCCGGCTTGTGGGAATTTCCCGGCGGCAAGGTGCAGCCAGGCGAGACGCCGGAGGCGGCGCTGATCCGCGAACTCGCCGAGGAGCTCGGGATCGACGTTCACGCCAGCTGCCTCGCGCCGTTCACCTTCGCGTCGCACGCCTATCCCGATTTCCATCTGCTGATGCCGCTTTATGTCTGCCGCAAATGGTCGGGGATCGTCACCGCGCGCGAGGGCCAGCGCCTCAAATGGGTGCGCCCGGCGCGGCTTGGCGATTATGAGATGCCGCCGGCCGACAAGCCGCTCGTCGCGATGCTGCGCGACCTTCTGTAACACCAACCGCCCAAGACCCGGGCCCGTCCTCGCCCTGGCCCGCGGCGCCAGCTTGAACGCCGCGAAAATTGCCGCATTCGCATTGCATACTGCGCCCTGGTTCACACGCGAAGAGGCGCGGCGATGCGCTGGTGCGGTTCCCTGCTCGGCTGTGGAAATTCCCAGATCGGCTGCGAAAATTCGCTGTTCGGGTCCGCCGGTTTCCCTGCTTCGCCGCGCCGGAAAACCGGCCCGACGCCCGCCAACTCTCTGTCCGAAATTGAAAAAATCCGACTGAAGCCGGCGCCGAACGGAAAAAAATTCCCTGCCCGCAGGGAATTCACGTCCGTCGCGGCACCCGATTTACCGGCAGCGACGCCAGGTCATGACTGCACCGAGCCGGTCAGGATCGGGCCGAACAGCTTCCACCCCTTGCCGTCGAAGCGCGCCATCTGCAGCTGCTCGATCGGGAAGAAATCGGTCGGGCTGGTGTTCACCTTGATCCCGGGCAACAGCATCGGCAGTTCGAGATCCTTGATGTTCGCCGCCTGCTTCATGATGTTGTCGCGGGTCAGCTCGTCGCCGCAGCGTTGCAGCACGTTGATCAGGCCTTGCGCGACGGTGTAGGCATAGACCGTGAACGAACTCGTCTTGTCGCCGTCGGGATAGTATTTGTCCATGAAGGCGAGCCAGCCTTTGTAGCCGGAATCGTTCTGCCAGGTCGGGTCGGTCGGATCCTTGAAGTAGAATGTCGAAAGGGCGCCTTCGGCATTGTCGAGACCGGCCGGCCTTCAGCACGCCGCCGATCGAATTCGAGACGCTGTTCAACAGATGCACCGGTTTCCAGCCGATCTCGGCGGCCTTCTTGATCGCCTGCGCGGCGAATTTCGGCGTCGTCACATTATAGAACACATCGGCGCCGGAAGCCTTCAGGCTGACGATCTGCGAATCGACGGTCGGGTCGCTTGTTTCGTACGGCAGCTCCGAAACGATCATCGCTTTCGCCTTGTCGCCGAGCCCGTCCTTCAACCCCTTGACGTAGTCCTTCCCGTAATCGTCGTTCTGATACAGAATGCCGATCTTTCCGTTCGGGTGATGCTCCTTCAGGTAGGTCGCATAGATGTGCCCTTCGCTCTGATAGTTCGGCTGCCAGCCCATCGTCCACGGGAAATGCTTCGGATCGCCCCATTTGGTGGCGCCGGTCGCGACGAACAGCTGCGGCACCTTTCTTGGCGTTGCAGTATTTGTGGATCGCGGTGTTGGTCGGCGTGCCGAGCGTATTGAACAACAGCAGCACCCCGTCGCTTTCGACCAGCTTGCGCACCTGTTCGACCGTCTTCGGCGGGCTGTAGCCGTCGTCATAGGAAATGAAGTTGATCTTGCGGCCGTTAACCCCGCCCTGCTCGTTGATCATGTTGAAAAACGCGGTTTCGGTCTTGCCGATCACGCCATAGACCGAGGCCGGGCCGCTATACGGGTTCGTGTGGCCGATCTTGATCTCGCTGTCGCTCGCGCCGGTATCGTATTTCTTCTGCGCGAAAGCCGGCATCGCGCCGAGCGCGATCGCGCTCGGGACCGCGGCGAGGATCGTGCGGCGGGTCAGACGGGTCATTGTTGGACCTCCGTTCGGATTTGTACCGGGTTTACACTGGGCGATGCCGTGTCGCGGATCGCCCAGGCAAGCGCGAGGCGCGCAAACCCGGCCGCCCCGGACGGCATCACGAAAATAACCAGCAGCATAATCACGCCGTAGATCGCCCCGGCAAGCCCGGTCGAGACCGCCTCGGCGATGTTCGGCACGAACATGACGAAAACGCCGCCGACGAGGCTCCCCGGGATCGAACCGACCCCGCCGATCACCAGCCCGACCAGCAGCGATATCGACAGCAGGAACGTGAAGCTGTCCGGCGCGACGAACTGCACCGCGATCGCGCCGAGCGCGCCGGCGACCCCGGTGTAAAGCGCGCTGACGCCGAATGTCACGGTCTTGTACAGCGCGGTGTCGATGCCCATCGCCGCCGCCGCGATCGGGCTGTCGCGGATCGCCATGATCGCGCGGCCGCTGCGGCTGCGGACCAAATTCGCGGCCGCCCAGAACATGACCAGCAGCACCGCCAGCGTGAAATAATAGAGCCACTGGTCGGCGTCGATCGGCAGGCCGAACGGCGGGTCGGGCTTCAGGATCACGATCCCCTGCACGCCGCCGGTAAACGGCGAGAGCGGGTCGAATTTCAGGATCTGCGGCATCGCGGTCGCCAGCGCGAAGGTGGCCAGCGCGAGATAGATCCCTTGCAGCCGCAGCGCCGGAAACCCGAACAGGAACCCGACGACAAAGCACACCGCGCCGGCCGCCGGCAGCGTCGCGTAATACGGCACGTCCCAGCGGTCCATCAGGATCGCCGCGGTATAGGCGCCGATGCCGTAAAACGCGCTGTGCCCGAGCGAGAACTGGCCGTTGAACCCGGTCAGCAGGTTGAGGCCGAGGATCGCCAGACCGTAGACCATCACCAGCGTCAGCTGGAACGTCACGAAGCCGCGCACGAACAGCGGCACCAGCAGCGCCGCGATCACCACGGCGGCGATCGCGAGCCGCCGGGTCGTCAGCGCCCGCGTTGCCGCCCGTGGCGCGGCGTCTTCCGGCCGCGCGATCCCGATATCCTGCGAGGGCGCGGTCATACGCGGGTCACCACGCGGCGGCCGAAAATGCCGCTCGGCCGCACCATCAGCACCGCGACGATCAGCACCAGCGCGATCGTCAGCTTCAGTTCGCGGCCGACATAGGGAATGAAGGCGCCGGCCAGGTTCTCGATGACGCCGACCGCGAACCCGCCGAGCACCGCGCCGCCGGGGCTGGTCAGCCCGCCGAGCACGGCGCCGGCGAAGCCGTAGAGCAGCACGCCGAGCATCATGTTCGGTTCGAGAAACACGACCGGCGCGATCAGCATGCCGGCCACCGCGCCGATCGCGGCCGCCATGCCCCAGCCGAGCGCCGTCATCCAGCCGACCCGGATGCCGACAAGGCGCGCCGATTTCAGGGTTCGCGGCGGCGGCGCGCATCGCCAGACCGAGCCTTGTGCCGCGGAAGAACAGATAGAGCAGCGCCAAGCATCGCCAAGGTCACGCCGATCATGCCGGCCTGATGCGTGCCGATAAGGTTGCTTCCGAACAGCGGGCTGTTGCCGAACGGCGTCGGGAACGTCTTGATGTTGAAGTCCCAGATGAAACCGGCGAGGCTGTTCAGGATGCTGAACAGCGCGATGAACGCGACGATCTGGCTCAGAATCGGCGCATTGTGCAGCGGCCGGAACAACACGCGCTCGATCAACACGCCGCCGACAAACGACAATACCACCGCGCCGACGAACGCGACCCAATAGGGCTGCTCCCATTGGATCAGCTGCCAGGCGATAAAGGTCGAGAACATCGCCATTTCGCCCTGGGCGAAATTCAGATGGTCGATCGCCTGGTAGATCATCACCACCGCCAGCGCCATCGTCGCATAGATCGCGCCGGTCGCCAGCCCCGCCAGAATTTGTTGCAGAAGGAGTTCCATGCCGCTGCTATAAGTTCGGTATTCTGGACCGCGAGCAGTCGTCCCAGCGATCCGCACGCTAATACCCCAGATACGCCCGGCGGATCGACTTGTCGGCGCCGATCACGGCGGCCGGCGCGTCCATCACGATGCGGCCGGTTTCGAGCAGATAGGCGTGCTCGGCCATTTCGAGCGCCAGCGCCGCGTTCTGCTCGACGATCAGCATCGCCACGCCGGTCTCGCGGTTGACCCGGCGCAGGATCGCGAACAGCTCCTCGACGATCAGCGGCGCCAGCCCGAAAGACGGCTCGTCGAGCAGCATCAGCCGCGGCCGCAGCATCAGCGCGCGGCCCGACCGCCAGCATCTGCTGCTCGCCGCCGGACAGTGTGCCGGCCTGCTGCGCGCGGCGTTCCCTGAGGCGCGGGAACTGGTCATAGACGCGCTCGATGTCGGCGGCGATCCCGGCCCGGTCGCGCCGCGCCATCGCGCCGAGCTGCAGATTCTCCTCGACCGTCAGCGTCGTGAACGTGCCGCGCCCCTCGGGCACGTGCGCGATCCCGAGCCGCACGATGTCCTCGGTCGCCCAGCCCGAGATCCGGCGCCCGTCGAAGCGAATGTCGCCGTCGGTGCGGACCATGCCGCACAGCGCGCGCAGCACGGTCGTCTTGCCGGCGCCGTTCGCCCCGAGCAGCGTGCGCACCTGCCCGTCGTCGAGAGCGAAGCCGACCCCGAACAGCGCCTGCGCCTCGCCGTAGAACGCGTCGAGACCGCTGACCTCCAGCATCATCGCGCGGCCTCCGGGCGCGGGCGTTCGTCCCGGTCCCGAGATAGGCCTCGATGACGGCCGGGTCCTGCTGCACCTCGGCCGGCGTCCCCTCGGCGATCTTGCGGCCGAAATCGAGCGCGACGACCCGGTCGGACACCGACATGACGAGCTGCATGTGATGCTCGACGAGCAGCACGGTCGCGCGGCGCTCGTCGCGGATGCGCCGGATCAGCCCGGCAAGCTCGCCGACCTCGCTGTGCGTCAGCCCGCCGGCCGGCTCGTCGAGCAGCAGCAGGCTGGGCTGGGCGGCCAGCGCGCGAGCCAGCTCGACCCGCTTGCGGGTGCCGAGCGGCAGGCCGGAAGCCGGACGCAGCGCGACATCGCGCAGATCGAGCATGTCGAGCAGCGCCCAGGCGGTATCGGTCAGCGCCGCCTCGCGGCGCCGCGTGCCGGGCAGCCGCAGCGCGTCGGTCAGAAAATCGCCGCGGCTGCGCGCATGCCCGCCGATCCGCACATTGTCGAGAACGCATTGCGGGCCGAACAGCGCCAGGTTCTGAAATGTGCGCGCGATCCCGATCTCGGCCATGCGATGCGGCGGCGGTCCAGCAGCGAGCGGCCGGCAAACAGGATGTCGCCCCGGTTCGGCCTGTAGAGGCGGCTGATGCAGTTGAACAGCGTCGTCTTGCCGGCGCCGTTCGGGCCGATCAGACCCAAAATCTCGCCTTCGTTCAGCGCGAACGAGACGCCGTCGAGCGCGACGATGCCGCCGAACCGCAGCGCGAGGTCGCGAATTTCGAGCAGCGGGCGCCGAGCAGCGCCGACAGCCGCGCCGCCCGCTTGGGCCGATCAGCGGCCGCCACGGCGCGGTATCACGCGGGCGCCCCGAACCGGGCATGCATTCGCGCTCACTCCCCTATAATTTGCTGACGTTTCGAGGCCGCCGCGAGCCTGCCGGCCCTTGGCTGGCAAGTCAACGCCGGGCCGGCTCGCAGCATACTGCCACGGATCGACAAATCGCTTGGAAATCCGCAATTATTACCGCGCGATGACACCGGGTAACAAAGTCAGCACGTTGCCACTGATCGAGCCCGTCGTCGCTTCGCCCGGCAAGCTTTCAAGCGGCGCCGCCGGCCGTAACCGGCGCAATCCCGGACGATCGTCGCGATGATCCTGACCTGCCCGGATTGCGATACCCGCTACACCGTCGCCGACGCGGCGCTCGGCGGCGCCGACGGCCGTGACGTTCGCTGCACGAAATGCGGCAAGGTCTGGCATTATCAGCCCGAGGTCGCGGCGATCCGGGAGCCGGTTGCCGACATCGCCACGGCAGCGGCGGAGACGCCGCCGGAACCGATGGCGCGCAACGCCTCGGCGCGCCAACGCCGGCCCCGCCGCGGCAGACGATCGAGAGACTGCGCGCAGAGCCGACGGTTCGAAACGCCCGCGCCGTCGGTCGGCGCCGCCGCCACCACCGCAGAGCTTGCGCGAGCCCTTGCCGGATCGCGATCCGAAGACGACCGAAGCGGCCGGCAGCGGCAGCGCCATCGCCGCTTTCGCATCGCGGGCTTCGTGCTGACCGGTCTAGTGCTCGGGCTTGTGCTGATCGCGATTTTGGCGCGTGACCCGATCATGAAAACCTGGCCGTCGGCGATCCCGTTCTACCGAAGCGTGCGGCTCGCGGATTCGGCCGGCGCCGGGCTGCGGGTCACGGTGGACCCGGCGCGCACCCCCGACTCGCTTGTCGTCAACGGCAAGATCACAAACACCGCGCCGACCGCGCGCGAGATCCCGCGGCTGCGCGTCGCGCTGCGCGACGGCAACAACGCGGAGGTCGCCTCGCAGGTGATCGACCCTCCCCGTTTCTCGCTGGCCCCTGGCGCTACGACAGGGTTCAGCACGGTGTTCAAAAATCCCGACAGCGCGGCAACCGGCGTCGCGGTGACCTTCGCTTCCCAGTAATTACGCATGATTAAGCGCACGCGGTAAACATGTGTACCGGCTCGCGGCGAAGCACGACGGCCGACGCGAGCCGCGGTCGAGACGCGGCGCCACACCGGGGAAGCGGGATGGGTAACGGGATTCTGATATTCCTCGGGGTCGTAGCGGTCATTGTGCTGGCGGTGGTGGCGCGCGGCGTTCGCACCGTTCCGCAAGGCTACGAGTGGACCGTCGAGCGCTTCGGCCGCTACCGCGTCACGCTGTCGCCGGGGTTGCGGCTGATCAACCCGTTCATCGATGCGATCGGCCATAAGATCAACGTTCAGGAAACCGTCCTGGAAATCCCGCCGCAGAACGTCATCACCAAGGACAATGCCGTCGTGGTCGTCGACGGCATCGTCTTTTACCAGGTAATCGATGCCGAGCCGCGCCGCCTACGAGGTCCGCGACCTCGAACTGGCGGTCAGCAACATCACGATGACCAATATCCGCACCGCGATCGGCGCCCTCGATCTCGACGAGACGCTGTCGAAGCGCGACGAGATCAACGAGCGGCTATTGCGGGTGCTCGACGCCGCGACCGAGCCGTGGGGTACCAAGATCACCCGCGTCGAGCTGAAGGACGTGCGCCCGCCGGAAGACGTGCAGGTATCGATGGCCAAGCAGCTTGCCGCCGATCGCGAGCGGCGGGCCGCGATCCTGCGCGCCGAAGGTCTGAAGCAGGCGGCGATCCTCGAGGCGGAGGGGGCCAAGCAGGCGCAGATCCTGGCCGCGGAGGGGACGCTCGAGGCGGCGCGGCGCGAGGCGGAAGCGCGCGAACGGCTCGCCGAAGCCGAGGCGAGAGCCACCGCGGTCGTGTCGAAGGCGGTCGCCGAAGGCGATGTGCAGGCGCTCAACTATTTCATCGCGCAAAAATATGTCGAGGCGATGCAGCAGATCGGAGCCTCGCCCAACTCCCGGCTCGTGCTGATGCCGATGGAGACCGGCGGGCTGGTCGGGACGATCGCCGGCATCGCCGAACTCGCCAAGATTACCGCGCGGCCGGCGGAATAGCCGGGATGAGCGGCATTCTGACCTGGGTCTGGCCGTGGTGGGCCTGGATCGTCCTGGCCGGCGTCCTGGCACTCGCGGAGATGGTTGTGCCCGGGGCGTATCTGATGTGGATCGCGCTCGGGGCGGCGGTAACCGGGATTGCCGCGGCCAGCACCGGGATGGTGTTCGAGGGCCAGCTCGCGACGTTCGCGACCGCGACGGCGGTGAGCTGTATCGGCGGCTATTTCGTCTATCGTCGAATGGAATCGGATCGCGACGGCGGGGTACCGCTGAACACGCCGCGACGATCGATGATCGGCGCCCGCGGCACGGTAGCCGAGGCGTTCGCCGACGGGCGCGGCAAGGTGCGGATCGGCGATACGGTATGGCTCGCCGACGGGCCCGACCTTGCGGAGGGGACACCGGTGGTCGTCGCCGGCGTCCGCGGAACCCGGCTCGAGGTAACGAGCCACCACGACGCGGGCGTCGAGTCGAAGCCGGCGGCATCGGGCGTCTGACGCACCGACAACGGCCGCTTCTCAGCGCACGACGCCGCGCTCGCGCAATGCGGCGATCTCGGCGTCGGAATAGCCGTGCGCGGCGAGAACCTCGTCGCTGTGCTGGCCGAAGACCGGCGCGGCGGTCGGTCGCCGGTCCCGGCGTCTCCGAAAATTTGACCGGCTTCGTCATCGTCCGGTAGCGGCCGACAACGGGATGGTCGAGCGTCGTGACGAGATCCTCGGCGAGGACCTGCGGATGGTCGAACATGTCCTCGATCGGCCGCACCGCCGCGCACGGCACGCGCTCGCCGAAAATCTCCTCCCATTCGAGCGCGGTGCGCGACGCGAGCGCGGCGCGGATTTCCGGCACGAGGTCGGCGGCATGCTCGGCGCGGCTGCGCATCGAGACGCAGCGCGGGTCGCTCGCCAGCTCCGGGCGGCCGACCAGCTCGCACAGCGCCGCGAAGAAATGGTTCGAATGCACCGAAATATAGAGCGCGCCCTGCTTTGTCGGATGGATGCCGGTCAGCCCGCCGGTTCCCGAATCGCGGGCCACGTCGCGGCCCTCGCTCTCGGCCCAGACAAAGCGGCCGGCCTGGATCGTCAGCGCGCTGCGCAGCAGCGACAGGCTGAGATATTGCCCGCTTGCCGCTGCGTCTCGCGCTGAAACAGCGCGGCGGCGACGCCGTAGGCGAGCAGCGCCGACGTGAAATAGTCGAGCACCGAGCCGAGCACCAGCTGCGGCTTGTCCGCGCCGCCGCCCTGAAACACCGCCATCCCGCGAGAGGCATTGCAATACCTGGTCGAACCCGCCTTTCTCGCTGAGCGGCCCCGCGTCGCCATAGCCGGTCAGCCCGGCATAGACAGGCGCGGGTTGATCGCCCTGAGGCGCGGATAGTCGATCCCGAGCCGCGCCGGCACCGACGGGCGGAAATTCTCGACCAGCACGTCGGCGCTCTCGACCATGCGGTGCAGGACCGCGAGCCCTTCCTTCTGCTTCAGATCGAGCGCCAGCGCGCGCTTGCCGCGGTTGGTGCCGAGGAAGAAGCGGCTCTCGCCGGGCAGGCTCGACGGGAACTGGCGCAGCATGTCGCCCTGCGGCGATTCGATCTTGATCACGTCGGCGCCGAGATCGGCCAGCAGCGTGCAGCCATAGGGCCCGGCGAGATAGCTGCACAAATCGAGCACCTTGACGCCGTCGAGCGGCCCCGGCCGGATCGGCCGGGTCATCGGTCATTGCCCCACTCCCGCGCGCGGATCGCAGCGATGCGCTGCAACACCCGCCGCGCCCGGTACACGATCGGGTAGTCGATGAACTTGCCGTCGAGCTGGATCGCCGCGCTGCCCTCGGCCTCGGCCTTGGCGAACGCCGCCGCGACGCGCTCGGCGAAGGCGATTTCCGCGTCGGTCGGCGTGAAGACGCGGTTGACGATCGCGATCTGGTCCGGGTGGATGCACATCTTGCCCTGGAAGCCGAGACCAAGCGCGGTGCGCGCCGAGGCTTCGAGACCGTCCGGATCGGTCAGATCGACCCAGACCGTATCGAGCGGCGCCTCGATCCCGGCGGCGCGCGACGCCGTGACGATCGCGGCGCGGGCCGGGGCCAGCTCGCTCTCGCCGCGGCTCCAGACCATGTTGACGTCGAGCGTGAAATCGCCGGCGCCGAAGGCGACGCGCCGGACCCGCGTGCCGGCCGCCAGGATCGCCACCGAGCCGGTCGAGGCCCGCGGCCGTCTCGATGATCGGGATCAGGTCGATGCCGCCCGGCGCCAAGCCGCGCTCGCGTTCGAGCTGCGCCAGCAGCCAGTCGATCGTGGCGAGCCCGGCGGCGCTTTCGACCTTCGGCAGAATGATGCCGTCGAGACCGGGCCGCACGACCGCGACCAGATCGCCGTAGCAGAATTCGGTATCGACGGCATTGACCCGGACATACAGCAGGCCGCGCCGCGGCCGCGCGAACGCCGCCGCCACCGCATCGCGGGCGGCCGGTTTCTCGGCGGTCGCGACCGCGTCCTCAAGGTCGAGGATCACCGCGTCGGCATCGAGCGACAGCGCCTTCTCGACCCGGCGCGCGTGATTGCCCGGCGCGAACAGAAAACTGCGCAACGCCCGTCCGTCTCCGCTCATGTCCCCGCTCCGATCGGTCGGCGCTCAGGATAGCAGCAGCAAGGTACGCCGCCAGCGCCGATCGCGCGCTGATCAACGGTGGCGACCCCGCGGCGGCGATTTCGTCGTTGGCCCGAATTCCCGCCGTGGCGCGGTTCCGCTCCTCCTGCTTACCTTGCGTTCACGTGGGCGCGGCGGCAGCGGGCGATCCGGCGCCGGCAGGTCGAGACGGTCCGACGCATCGAGCAGCACGCACGGTGTGTCCGAAACTTCGGCCTCGGTGGCCAGCTTGAGCCACAGGAATTCGTGCCCCGGCAACATCACGAGGTACGGCCGCGATGTGATCGCCGGGAAGCGGCAGCCGCCGAACACGTTGATCGGAACAGGGCCTTCCCACTCGGATAAATCGATTTCGGCCGCCTGCGCGGTCTCGCACAGATTGGCAACCCACAGCAGCACCTCAGTCTCGTCCCGCCGCAGATACACCAGTAGCTTATCGTTCTCCGAACGAAGAAAAACGATGTCGCCGCCCCCGAATGCCGGGTGTCCCCGGCGCACCCGGATGATCCAGCGCATCCAGTTGAGCAGCGACGAACGCAGCTGGCGCTGCTGCTCGACATTGACCGCCTCATATCCGAAGCGGTGGTCGCTGATCGGCGGCAGGTAAACCGCCACCTCGTCGGCACGGGAAAACCCGGCATTGCGGTCCGCCGACCATTGCATCGGCGTCCGCACCCCGTCCCGATCGCCTAGAAAGGGGTTATCGCCCATGCCGATCTCGTCGCCGTAATAGACGATAGGCGTGCCATTCAGCGAGAACAGCAGGCTGTTGAGCAGTTCGACCCGCCGCCGGTCCCCGTTCAGGAGCGTCGCCAGACGGCGCCGGATGCCGAGATTGATGCGCAGCCGGCGGTGAGTTGCGTAGAAATCCCACAAATGAAATCCCACAAATATTGCCGCTCATCCTCGCTGACCATTTCGAGCGTCAACTCGTCGTGGTTGCGCAGGAACAGTGCCCATTGGCAGCCCGGGGGCAGCTCGCGTGTCCGCTCGACGATGTCGACAATCGGCGCGGTGTTCTCTCGCGCCACCGCCATGAACACGCGCGGCATCAGCGGAAAATGAAACGCCATGTGACATTCGTCACCGCTGCCGAAGTAGAGCAGCGTATCCTCCGCGGCCTGGTTCGCTTCGGCCAGCAGCAGGCAATCGGGGCGGCGGCGTTCGACCTCCGACCGGATCAGTTTCAGAATACTGTGCGTCTCCGATAAATTCTCGCTGCTCGTCCCATAGCGTTCGACGAGATACGGCACTGCGTCAAGGCGAAACCCGTCCACGCCGAGGTCGAGCCAAAAATTCAAGATTTTCTTAATTTCGCGAACGACGAGCGGATTGTCGAAATTGAGGTCAGGCTGATACGCATAGAACCGGTGCCAATAATACGCCTTGGCTAACGGATCCCAGGTCCAGTTCGACACTTCCGAGTCGAGAAAGATGATGCGGGTATTCTCGAACTCGCGTCCGGTTTCGCTCCAAACATAAAAATCGCGCTCGGGGCTGCCGGGCGGGGCGCGGCGGGCGCGCTGAAACCACGGATGCTGGTCCGAGCTGTGATTGACGACCAGCTCGATTATGACACGGAGGCCGTGGGCATGCGCCTGTTCGACAAAATCGCGAAAGTCGTCCAGCGTACCATAAGCCGGATGCACTTCCTTGTAGTCGGAAATGTCGTAACCGTCGTCGCTCAGCGGCGACTGGTAAAACGGCAGCAGCCAGATCGTATCGGCGCCGAGATCGCGTATGTAGTCAAGCTTCTGCGCTAGCCCGCCGAAGTCGCCGATACCGTCATTGGTCGAGTCGAAAAACGCCCGGACGTGAAGCTGATAGATGATCGCTTGTTTGTACCAGGGGATTGCCGCGTCGTTTGCTTTTCTCTTCTGCCGGCTGCCAGACATGAAATCACCGGTTCCGCTTCGGCCCGGGTGCGAGGCCATATAGCGATCCGGAACAGGCGCTGGCCCGTCGAAGTTCCGCTGAAGTCCGACGGCCTCCTGCGGCCATTCGCCCTCAAACCACGGCGGCTTGCTTCTTCGCCTCGCGAGCGGCGATCGCCTCTTCGCGCTGCAGCAGCAGTTTGGCGCGCTCGACGATCGGCACGTCGATCATCTTGCCGTCGACCGTGACGGCGCCGACACCCTCGGCCAGCGCCTTGTCATAGGCGGCGACGACCCGGCGGGCGTGCTCGATCTCGGCGGCACCCGGGCGGAATTCCTCGTTGAGGATCGCGATCTGGCTCGGATGGATGACGCTGGCGCCGACAAACCCGAGCCGCCGCGATCGGCGCACGGTCTCGCGGAATCCGTCGAGGTCGCTGAAATCCGCAACGGTGCCGACAAACCCCATCGGCATGATCCCGGCGGCGCGCGCCGCGAAGACGCAGGTCTGCTTCGGCATGAACAGCCCCTCGGCCTCGGGCAGCATGCCGGCCGACAGCGCGAAATCCTCGGCCCCGAGGTTCAGCGCGACGAGGCGGGGATGGGCGCGCGCGATTTCGGCGATGCGAAAGAAGGCCGAGGCGGTCTCGACCATCGCCAGCATCTTCGTCGTGCCGATCGCGATCCCGCGCTCGGCCTCCAACTCGTCGATGATCTCGGCGACGAGCTGGACGTGCTCGCGCGCTTTCCGCCTTCGGCAGCGCGACCGCGTGAACGCCGTGTCCGATCACCGCTTCGAGATCGCGCACGGTCATCCGCATCGGCCGATTGATGCGCACGACGACATCGGCGCCGCCGCGCGACACGATCGCCGCCGCCTCCGGCACGAGGGTGCGCGCCCGCTCCTTTTCCGACGCGGCGACCGCGTCCTCCAGATCAAGGATGATCGCGTCGGCGCCGCGCTTCGCCGCGCCGTCGACAAAGCGCCGTTGCGTGACCGGCACGAACAGCATCGAGCGCCATACCGGCAATTCCTTTTGGGTCATCGTGGCCGCTTCTCGTTGTTTCCGCAGCGCCGGTTCAGCCGGGCAGGCCGCCGGCCGCTTCTTCGAGCAGACGCCAGGCCGCCGGATCGAATCGCGCTCGCCACCGCGTGTAAAATTCGCCGAGCTTGGCGCGGATGCTGCCGGTATCGGCGGTGTTGACCACCATCCCGTGCCGCGCTAGCGCTTCGGCTCCCGCCGCGTTGACCGCTTCGATATCGGCCCGCTGCGCCAGCGCGGCGGCCTCGGCGTGACGCTCGACCACCGCCTGAATATCGGCGGGCAGCGCGCTCCAGGCGTTCGCGTTGGCGAGCAGCGTAAAGCCGGTCCACCAATGCGCGGTCAGGCTCAGGTAGCGTTGCACCTCGTAAAGCCGCAACGACAGCACGACGCCGAGCGGATCGCTCTGCCCGTCAAAGGTTTTCGCCTTCAGCGCGTCGTACATGCCGCTGAACGGCACCATGCCGGCATCGGCGCCGAGCGTCCGGAAGAAATCGGCGGCGATCTCGCCGCCCGGCGTGCGGATCTTCAACCCTGAGAAATCGGCGGCCGTTTCGATCGGGCGCACATCGTTGGTCATGTGGTGAAAGCCGTTCTGAAACGAGCGGCGGAAGGCGTGGAACCCGGCGCCGGCCAGCTCGCCGCGGATGCGATCGCCGAGCGAGCCGTCGAGCGCCGCAAAAACGGCTTTGCTGTCACGGAATGCGAAGGGCAGCAACGGCAAGGCGCTGGTCGGCGCGACCCCGCCGAGCAGCGCGCCGGAGAGGTACAATTCGAGCGCACCGCTTCGCAGGTCGGCGAACATCTGCGGATCGGGACCGAGACGGCTTTCGGGATAGACATCGAGCCGCAACGCGCCGCCGGTGTCGCGCTCGATCGCCGCCGCCATCTCGGCCAGCCGTCGCGCCGTCGCGCTCTCCGCCGGCTGGTTGGCGCCGAGCCGATAATGAAACCGAGCCGTTCCTGTCGTGGTCATTGCGCGGCGCCGCCTCCCCGAACAGCCGGCGGCATGATAGCTCAGAACGCGAGCGTGGTCCGCAAGCCGAGGACGAGCGCGTTCGGGACTGTTTCGGTGCCGCTCGGGCTCTCGAAATTGTTGCCGGGATTGATGACGTATTGCAGATCGGGCTGCACGGTCCAGCCCGGCACCACGGCGGCCTTGTAGCTCAGCTCGATCACCGCCGCGTAATTGCGCACGACATTCGGCGGGCCGGCCAGACGATCGGCGCGCGCCGCGTCGGCACTGATATTGCCGTAGGCCGCGCCCAAGGTCACGACATCGTCGGGTCGGCTGACAAACGGCGCGTGGAAGCCGATCCCGGCATCGGCGTAGAACGAGAGGAAATTGCGGTCGGACGGCGCGCCGCCCATGCGCAGGAAGAAATTGAGCCCCTGGTCCTCGCTGCCCGGCCGCCGCCATATCCCTTGGTCGACGACGGCGTACACGCCGCCATTATTGTTTTTGTTCACCGCCGGGTCGAGCTGCCAGGGAAACGGGCCGGTCTCGTACCATCCGCCGAGCTTGTAGACACCGGGCAATCCGGCGGCTCCCTTGCCGCTGTTGGCGCTGTACGCGATCTCCCCGATCCACAGGGTCCCGGCGCTGAACGGAAACAACACTCCGTGCGGGTCGCATTGCTGCGGGTCGCCGCTGGGACAGTTGTGTCCCACCAGGATTGCCGGTGAAGGCGGCGGCACGCAGCGTCAGATCGGCCGCGGGCTTGACCTGCAGGCGCACCCCGAGCTGCGGCAGCGGATAGGCCGGGCCGCCGCCGCGGACATCGGCCGCGGTCAGCGCCGGCCAGCCGAACGTGCCGTTGATCAGCCCGCCGGCGGTGTCGCTGGTGATGAACTCGTCGTCGGCCGCGATCTGGCCCAGGCGAGAATCGACGCGCGATCGTCGAGGAAGCTCTGTTGAAGCCACAGCCGGTACAACCGGGTGGTCGGCAAGCGCCTCGATATTGCTGACTGTCTCCAGATTGCCGCCGAGCAAGGTGCGCGACGCGCCGCGCCCGTGTATCTGGAGCGCATTGGCATAGGTCTTCGCGCCGGTCCAGCCGAGCATCTTGTCGAGATCGGCCGTAACAGATGCCCCGGCCTGTCCTTCGTAAATGGCCCCCTGGTTAACGCCGCCACGAACGACCCCGAACGTCTCGCCGATATAGCAGAGGCCGAGATCGATGCCGTACTTTTCCAATTCGGGCCGCAGCCCTCCCATATCGCTCGAACAGCGTCTGCTCGCGAGGCGGTCTGGCCTCGACCGGCTCGGCCGGCCGTCCGGCTTCAGCACCGGGAGGCGGCTCGGCTTCGGAACCGGCTCCTGCGCCAGCCCGGCGATGCCGGTCAGGACCAGCGCCGCCGCGGCCAGCAGGCCGACGCCGCCGGTGCGTATCGCTGTAAGAGACATGCGCCGCGTGCTCAGTAGCTGCCTTTCTTGCCGGTGCCGGCGAAGCTGAATTCCCATTCGACATCGAACGGCGCCCACCATTCGGCGACCCCGGTCTCCTTGTCGGCATGGCGATAGAAGCCCTGATAGACCGGCGGCAGGATGTGATAGAGCAGCTTGTACTTGCCGGGACCGTCGAGCTTGACGTTGGCGCCGTAATGCGGCCCGTCGGAGGCGACCATCGGCATGAACGCGCCCGAGGCCAACCCAGGGCGAACCCTGCTTTGAGACGCGGTAGGTGATGCCGAGATATGGCACCCAATCGCCGGGGCCGAAGCCGTTCTTGTTGTCCTTGACCGCGTGGATGTCGGCTTCGAGATGAATATCGGCCGGTTCGTGCATGCCCGGCAGCATCGGCTCCATCATCACGGGCTGCAAATAGACGGCGCCGATCTCCATGCCGTTCTTTTCGATGCTCTCGCCGATCTTGACCTCGGCCGCGACGGCGCCTGGAATCGAGGCTGCCAGCGCAGCAAACCCGATGACCGCAGCAGCAGTTTTTTGCTAGCATGCTTCCCCTCCTGATCATCGGTAAATGCGACGCATTTGCATTCGAGGCCGAAAAAAATCAGCCGCCGACAACAGCCGGCCACCATGCGGCGATGATGACCGCCCCGCCCGCGACGCAGGGCAGCAGCGACGGCCGCGGCGCCGGCGCCGCGCAACCCCATTCCGGCCAGAATGCGCCGTCCGAGAACCGCGCCCCACACCACCGCGCCGACCAGCGCGGCGATCTTGATCGGCTGCGCCGCAGCGTCCGGCAGCAGCTTGAACAGATCGACCCCAAGCCCGAGCAGCAGCGAGATCATCGCGGCCGGCGCCGCCTGATAGCTCAGTGCGACGAAGCGGTCGCGGAAACTCCCCGTCGCCCCGAACCGGCCCGCGATCCACGCGCCGGCCGCGTGCAGCACCGCAAGCGCGCCGGCCAGCAGCCAGCATCACCGCGATCATCCAGCCGGTGATCAGCAGGAAGTCGAGCCAGACAAAGACCTCGCGCGCCTCGGGATGCACCACCATCAGCCAGGACGGTCCGGGCTCGCCGAGCCAGGTGTACCCGTTGCCCATCGCCCAATTGACCAGCGCCATCCGCAGCGTCTGGTATTGCGGCAGCACCAGCCACAGAAAACCGCCGAGCGCCACGCCGGTGCCGAGAAACAGGAACCACACCTCCGATGCCGCCGGGTGTCGCCGGGCGATCTCGGCGATCTCGACGCCCGGCGCGCGCAGCCGCAGCGCCAGCCCGCCCGTTTTTTTCGGGGCTGACGCAGCGCGCGCACATCACGCAATGCCGGCTCTCGGTCTTGCGCCGCAGATCGATCATCGTCGGGCACAGTCCGCGCGTATCATACGCGTCCCCGCCCGCCTCGGGCCGTTTGGGCACGAGATCGACCGGCCCGAGCCGCGAGAAGACGCCGAGCAGCAGCCCGATCGGGCAGGCGTGCCGGCACCACGCGCGCTTTCGCTGGCCCTGGCCGTAGAAATAGCCGATCGCCAGCGCCGCCAGCAGCGTGACGCCGAAGACTTCGAGGATCGCCGACGGATAATCGCGCACCCCGACCGTCTGGCCGAGGATCGTAACGATCAGGAAACTCGCGATCGGCGTGCCTTCCCAGCGCAGCCAAGCCGGCACCGGCCGCTTCAGCCCGATGCCGTTCATCCATTCGGAGGCCGCCCCCATCGGGCACAACACGCCGCACCAGCTGCGCCCGGTCACCAGCACCGACAGAAAGACCAGCGGGAACCACAGGGTCCAGATCAGAAACCGCGCCGCCTCTCCCATCGCGCGCGCGACCTCGCTCGCCGGCAGCACGACCGGCGCCGCGATCAGCACGACAAAAGCCAGAGCCATCGCGCCATGGACGAACGGCAGATAGGGCCGCAGCGCGACCGCGACTTCCTCGATGCGCCGCGAAGCCGAAGCGCGCGCGCGGGCTGCGCGATGCGCCGTGTGCCTATCGGACCAATCCATAAGTCCAGCCTGTAATGCGAAGCATTCGCATTTGCAAGCCGGATCACACGATGGACCGCGCAGATCAGCCCTGCACCGTCCCGACCAGCACGGAGACCGGAAATTGCCGGAACAGCTCGGCGGCCCGAACGCGATCGCGCGCCTCGATCGCCTCGCCGGTGAAGACGTTGCGCCACACCTGCACGGCGGGCAGCGCGATATCGGTCGCACCGAAATCGGCCGGACCGCCGTCGCGGAACAGGCCGAAGGTCAGCCGCGGCACCGCCACCGCCAGCACCTCGTCGCCGCGGCGGCGGGAGAAGGCGCAGACGCGATCCGAATTGCGGCCCTCGCCGATCTCGAGCGGCTGGTAATCGCCCGCGGCGAACAGCGCCGGACGGGCCCGCCGCAAGCCGAGCAGCCGCGCCGTCGCGAACAACTTTTCGCGGCCGTCCCGCCAATGCTCGGCCAGCTCGGCGAGAGCTCGCGTCGGACATCTCATCCAGCAGCCGGCGCCCGTTCGGCCCAATCCACCGGGCGGCGGTTGTCCGGGTCGACCAGGCTGAAATCCCACAACTCGCCGCCCTGATAGATGTCCGGCACGCCGGGGACGGTCAGCTTCAGCACGAGCTGCGCCAGCGAGGCGATCGCCGCCGGCCGCGCCAGCTGTCCGACAAAGGCGGCGAAATCGACAAGAAACGGGTTGGGCCTGCGCGGCATCGAGCACGCCGCGCGACAAAGCGCTGCACCCCGGCCTCATAAGGCGCGTTCGGATAGCTCCAGCTCGACCGCTCCTTGCCTTCGCGCACCGATTTGATCATCGCCGCCTCGACCCGCTCGGCCAACGCCGATGATCGCCTTCGACGTCGCCCGGATCGAGACCCGGCGGCCAGACGCCGACCAGCATCTGATAGAACAGGTATTCGACATTGCGGTCGGGCACCGGCTCGTCGTCGATGTCGCCGCGGTGGCGCCGGTTGAGGCGGATCCAGCCGGCGACGCGGCGTCCCCACTCGCGCGGCATCTCCGACAGCAGCGCGATGCGCAGCCTGGCATCCTCGCCGCGCTTCGTGTCGTGCGTCGCCGTCGTCAGCATCGCCTGCGGCCATGCCTGGCCGCGCTCGGCGGCGACGTGGTGAAACGCGGCGCACGACGTGCCGAACCGGCGCGGATCGCCGCCGACCTCGTTGAGCGCCAGCAGCCGGAAATAGCGGTAGAAGGCGGTGTCCTCGAACGCCTTGGCCATGACCGGGCCGGTCACCTGCTGAAACTGCATCGCGGTGCGCAGCACGTCGGCCGACAACGGATGTCCGGGCAGATCGGCGATCAGCACGCCATGGATGAAGTCGAGGATCGTCGTGTCCTCGGTCGCCCAGCGCTTCTTGGCGAGCCCGATCGCCCATTCGATATAGCGGTGGTCGTCGGGGCCGGCGCCCTCGGCCGAGACATAGGTCCGATAGACCGGGAACGCCGCGACGACCTCCTCGAGCGCGGTCAGCATGCTGCGTCAGCGTGAAGTCGCGGGTGCGCCAGTCGCTCATCGACAGACGATGGAAGCGGCGGGCGAGCACGCTCATCTCGCTCGCCAGGTTGACGTGCATGATGCGCTGCTTCGCGGCGTACAGAACCTCGTCGAAATCCTCGCGGCGCCCGGTGATCCGGCGATAGAGGCGCGTCATCGCCGCCTCGGCGCTCGCATCGACGAACAGTCCCGAGCACCTGATTGACGAAATCGTATCCGGTCGTGCCGGCGATCGGCCAATCGGGCAGCCGCTCGTAGCGCGCCAGGATCTTCTCGGCGACGATATACGTGTCCGTCGCCGGCGCGCTGGCGCAGCGTCGCGCAATACCGGGCCGGGTCGAACAACCCGTCGATATGGTCGATGCGCAGCCCCTGCACCTGCCCGCGTTCGACCATGCCGAGGATCAGCCGGTGCGTCGCCTCGAACAGCTCCGGCAGCTCGATGCGCAGCCCGGCGAGGTCGTTGATGTTGAAAAAGCGGCGGTAGTTGATTTCCTCGGTCGCGACGCGCCAGTACGCGACCCGGTAGGCCTGCGCCTCGAGCAGCGGTGCAGCCGCCGAAAGCTTTCGGGACGGCCGGGATCGCCGGCGAAGGCCCGCACAGCGGCATCGAGCGCGGCCGCCGTCTCGGGATCGGCGGCCGCCTCGGCCAGCTGCCGCTTCAATCGCAGCGGCACGCTGGTGCGCCGCCTGCGCCGGCAGCGCGGCGCAGCGCCTGAAATGCGCCGGCCAGTTCGCTCAGCGGCGCGCCGCCATGGCGCAGGATGTCGGGATACGACAGCGGCGAGATCGGGAAGCGATGCTCGTAATACCAGGCGCTGAAATTGCCCTCGCCCGGATCGAAGCGCAGCGCGATCTCGCCTCTTTCGAGGACCGCGCCGTACTGGTCGCCGAGCACCGGCAGCAGGACCCGGCCCTTCAAATCGTCGCGGATCGGGTCCCAGTTGATGTCGAAAAACGGCGCATAGGGCGAATTCTCGCCCCATTCGAGCACGTCGAGCCACCATGCGTTGTCGGCGCCGCCGACCCCCATGTGGTTCGGCACGATATCGACGATGAGCCCCATGCCGTGCGCCGCGAGCGCCGCGACCAGCGCCTCGAACTCGGCCTCGGTGCCGATCTCGGGGTTGAGCCGGTTGTGGTCGACGATGTCGTAGCCGTGCGTCGAGCCGGGCCGCGCCTGCATCAGCGGCGAGGCGTACAGATGACTTACGCCCAAGCCGGGAAAGATAGGGAACGAGTGCCTCGGCGTCGCGGAACGTGAACCCCTTGTGGAATTGCAGCCGGTAGGTTGCGCGAATCGCGGCCGCTTCCGTGCCCGTCTCGCTCATCGGGCCGGCTTGGGGGCCGGCTCAGGGACCTGCTTATCGGCGGCCGATCGGCGTCGCGCTTCCGTCGACCAGCGCGGCGATCCGCGCCATCTCCGGCCCGGCGAGCAAGTCATCGAGCCGGACGTGCAAGCGCCGGCGCCAGTTCGGGTGCGCGTCGGTGGTGCCGGGCAGGTTCGCCTGCTCGCACTCGCCGGCGACGTCCTCGAGCTGCACCAGCATCAGCCGGGCCCGCGAGCGAGCGAGATAGACGAGGATCGCCTCGCCCAGTTCGCGCGTCATAGTTGCGGCTCGCCGTCATCCGACAGATACGCGCCGAACCGCTCGCGCGCGAGCAGCCCCTCGCGGGCCAGAGCCTCGAGCAGCAGCAGCCGGTCGCGGCGTCGCTCCTCGGCCTCGGCCGCCTCGGCTTCCTTGTCGGGATAGGCTCCCGAGCCGCCGACGCCATTCTATGTCGCGCCCGAGCCAGATACCCTTTCAGGTGGCCAGATCATGGGTCGCGGCCGACGCGGCGGCGAGCGCCGGGTACTCCCCGGGCGGCTTGAAACTGCCATCGCTCGCGACGCTCGAAAGCTAGAATGCGATACGACAGCACCCCGGCGGCCTGCATCGTCTCGCGAAACCCGTCCGGCACGGTGCCGAGATCCTCGCCGACCACGGCGCAGCCGTGCCGCCGGCTTTCGAGCGCCAGGAGCCGCAGCACCTCCTCGAACGGATATTCGACATAGGCGCCCGATGTCGCCTCGCTGCCGCTCGGGATCCAGTACAGCCGGCGCAGCCCCATCACATGGTCGATCCGCAAGACCCCGGCATGCCGCATATTGGCGCGCAGCGCCGCGATCAGCGGAGCGAAGCCGCGCCGCCGCAGTACCAGCGGGTTGAACGGCGCCAGCCCCCAATTCTGGCCGGACCGGCTCAGCGGGTCGGGCGGCGCGCCGATCGACGCCCCGGCGGCAACCAGCTCATTGTCCGCCCAGGCCTCCGCGCCGTGCGGATTGGCCCCGATCGCGAGGTCGCGATACAGCCCGATCGCGAGACCCGCCTCACGCCCGCTCGCCGCCGCGTGCCCGAGCTGGCGATCGGCGATCCATTGCAGGTATTGAAAGAACATCACGCGGTCGGCATGGTCCCGGGCGAATTCGGCGACATCGGCCGAACGCGGATCGCGCATCGCCGCCGGCCACGAATGCCAGGAAAACTCGCCGCCTTCCCGCAGGAAATGCTCGTGCAGCGCCTCGAAGACCGCAAAATCGGCCAGGGATCTGCCCGCCCGCTTCGCGGAACATTCCGGAAATCCTCGGCGAGTGCGCTGCCCGAGCACATCTCGTTGCGGTAAAAGCGCTCGAACAGCGCTTCCAGGACCGGGCGCTTCACGGCGGCGACCGCGGCATAATCGACAAGATCGGCGTCGCGCGCCGCGGCTATCGCCGCCGGCGGCGACGAGGGCTTGCGCCGCCGGGTCCTCGGCGAAACCCGGCACGGCGGTCACGTCGATATAGAGGTAGTTCAGCCAGACGCGGCTCGACGGCGAGTACGGGCTGAAATGGCGCGGCTCCGCCGCGAACAGCGCGTGCAGCGGGTTGACCCCGACCGCGGCGGCGCCGAGCGAGCCGGCCCGGCGGCACAGCGTATCGAGTTCGGTGAAGTCGCCGATGCCCCAATCGCGCTCGCTGCGCAGCCCGTAAACCTGCGCCGTCAACCCCCAGCTGCGCGCCCCCGGCCGCAATCCTTCCGGCAGATGGCATGATCGCGGCGCGACGATCAGGTCGATCTCGGCTTTTACATTCGGCTCCCGCCGCGACCGCCAGACGGTGATAGCCGAGCGGCAATCCGCCCGGCAGGCGCAGCACGCCGCCTCGCTGCGGCCGCGCCGCTCGCCGCCGTCCTCAAGCCGGATATGCCATTCGACACCGCCCTGCGGGGGCCGCGGCAGCGGCAGCACCGGGCTGGGGTCGTCCTGATCCAGGATGTGGACCGGGTCGAGCCCGAACGGCGCCGCGTTCTCGTTCCTCGTCGAGCGCTGCGGCGGCCTGTTTCGGGTCGGCCGGCAGACCGAACGCCGCGATCAGCCGGGACAGTGTTTCTTCATCGGCCTCGTGCCTGCTTGCCGAACGCATCGACATGATTGGTCGCGATGCCGAGCAGACCGGCGACGCGGCGCAGCGGCGTCGAGCCGGCTCACCGCGTCTCGCTTACGGACGGGATCAGATAAAAGGCGGCGCAGGCCGGCGCGATACTGCCGCGCGGCGGCTCCGGGCGCGGTGCAGTACAGCAGGTTTCGCTGGCGCTCGGGCGGCGCTTCACCGAGCGGAACCGCCTCATCGCCGAAATTGGCGAGCAGCAGCGAGCTGCGCGCCGTCGCCGAGCGTCCATTCGGCCCGCAGCGCCGCCGGTCCGAGCCGCCGGAACGCGCCGCCCGGCCCGATGCCGGCGAGACGCGGCACGATCGCCTCCCGCCGCACCCGGAGCAGTCGGCGATAGCGCTCGAGCCAGGTCCGGTGCGGTTCGCGCTCGCGCTCCGACCAGTCGAGCCGGCACGCCGCGAAGCTGCTCTCGGCCGTCGCGTCGGGGATGCGGCCCTGCGCCGCCGCCTCGCCGAATTCGGCGAATTGCGCGAACTCGCGCTTGCGCCCCTCCCGGACCGCTTCGGCCAGTTCCGCCTCGAAATCGCAGAAGAACATGAACGGCCGCGCCGTCGCCCATTCCTCGCCCATGAACAGCAGCGGGATCTGCGGCGACAGCAGCACGATCGCGACCGCCATATGGACCAGCGCCTCGGGCGCGTCGGCGGTGATGCGCTCGCCGAACGGCGTGTTGCCGATCTGGTCGTGGTTCTGCAGGAACGAGACGAAAGCGGTCGGCGGCAGATTGCCCGATGGCTCGCCGCGCGGTTCGCCGCCGCGATACGGCGACGGTTCGCCCTGATAGACAAAGCCGCTGGCCAGCGCGCGGCCGAGCAGCGCGATCGGCTCCTCGGAATAATCGCCGTAATAGCCGCCGGTCCGCCCGGTCGCGAGGACGTGCAGCACATGGTGCAGATCGTCGTTCCATTGCGCCGTGTAGCCGACCGGCCGCCCCTCTCGCCGGCGCAGGCGGCGCGCCTCGTTCGCGTCGTTTTCGAGCACCAGATGCACCGGCCGGTCGGTGATGCGCCGGCGCACGGTCTGCGCCAGTTCGGTCAGGATGTCGGGATCGCTGTCGTCGATGATCGCGTGCACCGCGTCGAGGCGCAGCCCGTCGAAATTGTACTCCTCGAGCCAATAGAGCGCGTTCTCGATCATGAAGTCGCGCACCGGGCGGCTCGCGACGCCGTCGTAATTGATCGCCGCCCCCCACGGCGTGTGATGCCGCTCGGTAAAGAAATCGGGCGCGATGACGTGCAGGTAGTTACCCTCGGGGCCGAAATGGTTGTAGACGACGTCGAGCAGGATCGCGAGGCCGCGCGCGTGACACGCCTCGACGAGCGCCTTCAGATCCTCGGGCCGGCCGTAGGCGGAAGACGGCGCATAGAACTGCACGCCGTCATAGCCCCAGTTGCGCCGCCCCGGGAATTGCGCGATCGGCATCAGCTCGACCGCGGTCACGCCGAGCGCGACGAGATCGTCGAGCCGGGAAATCGCGCCGGCGAAATCGCCGCTCTCGGAAAACGTCCCGAGATGCAGCTCGTAGATGACGATTTCTTCCCAGGGACGGCCGCGCCAGCCGGTATCGGACCACTCGATAGGCGCCGGGGTCGACGACCTCGCTGGCGCCGTGCACGCCGTCCGGCTGATAGCGCGAAGCCGGGTCGGGGTAGTCGCCGCCGTCCACGCGGTAGCGATAGCGCGAGCCGGCGGCGGCGCGGTCGGTCGTCACCGACCACCACCCGTCCGGCTCCTGCTGCATCGGGATCGGCACCGCCGCCTCGCTCCTCTTCCAGCACCAGCGCAGACGCTCGTCGCGCGCGGCGCCCACAGCCGGAAGCGCACGCCCCCCTGGAGACGATCTCAGCCCCGAACGGCAGGGGATGATGCCGCCGCATCAGCCGTCCTCCGCGTCGGGCGCGGTCGGACTGCGAGACGGCTGCAATCGGTCGGCTCGCCTGCCCCGCCGTGCAGTTCCGGCGTGGCGCGTCGGCGCGCGGTTGATGAACAGCGCAAAGGAATGCGCGCGCAGCAGATACGCTTCGCCCGGTTTCCAGATCCGCCCCGGTTCGGCGCGGCCGGTCGGCTCGGCGGTATCGACCAGCGCTTCCCACACGAGCGGCGTCGGCAGCTTCGGGAAGTGGAAATCGAGATCGCCGTGATAGGCGTTCATCATCACCAGAAAGCTTTCGTCGATGTCGCGCTGCCCGCCCGCGCGTATAGAATTCGCCGGCGGCGCCGCACAGCACATAGCCGAGCGACAGCGCGACCGGGTTGGCCCAATCCTCGGCCGCCGCCTCGACCCCGGCCGGCGTGACCCAGGTAATGTCCTTGAGACCGGCCTCGGACAGCATCTCGCCGCGAAAGAACCGCGGCCGCGAAAACACCCGGTGTTCGCCGGCGAAACGGATCAGGTAGCGGACGAAATCGCGCAGCGCCGCGTCCTCGGGGCGAATATTCTCCCAGTCGAGCCAGGAGATCTCGTTGTCCTGGCAATAGGCGTTGTTGTTGCCGTGCTGCGTGTGCCCGAATTCGTCGCCGGCCAGCAGCATCGGCACGCCGAGCGACAAGCAGCAGCGTCGCCATGAAGTTGCGCTTCTGCCGGTCGCGAAACGCGACGATCGCGGGATCGTCGGTCGGCCCCTCGACGCCGCCGTTGAAGCTGAAATTGGCGTCGTGCCCGTCGCGGTTGTCTTCGCCGTTGGCCTCGTTGTGCTTCTGCTCGTAGCTGACGAGGTCCTGCAGCGTGTAGCCGTCATGGGCGGTGATGAAATTGATGCTGGCCCAGGGCCGCCGGCCGCGATAGCCGAAAATGTCGGAGGAGCCGGCGAGGCGCGACGCCATCTCGGCCACCAGCCCCTTGTCGCCCTTCCAGAAGCGGCGGACCCCGTCGCGGTACTGGCCGTTCCACTCGGCCCAGCCCGGCGGAAAATTGCCGAGCTGATAGCCGAACGGGCCGACATCCCACGGCTCGGCGATCAGCTTGATCTGGGCCATCGACGGGGTCTTGACGCATCGCATCGAAAAACGCCGCGTCCTGGCTATAATCCCCGTGCTCCCGCCCAAGCGTCGTGCATAGGTCGAAGCGGAACCCGTCGACATGCATCTCCTCGACCCAGTAGCGCAGCGAGTCGAAGACCATCTGCATGACGCGCGGATGATCGAGATTCAGCGTGTTCCCGGTGCCGGTGACGTCCTGATAGAAGCGGCGGTCGGCCTGCAGCCGGTAATAGGAGAGATTGTCGATGCCGCGGAACGACAGCGTCGGCCCGAGGTGGTTGCCCTCGCCGGTATGGTTGTAGACGACGTCGAGAATGACCTCGATGCCGGCCTCGTGCAGGCGCTTGACGGCGGTCTTGAATTCGGCGATCGAGCCGGCCGGCAGAAAGCGCGGATCGGGCGCGAAATACCCGATCGTGTTGTAGCCCCAGTAGTTGACCAGGCCGCGCTCGGCGAGCGGGCGTTCGGTGACGGCGGCGTGCACCGGCAACAGCTCGACCGCGGTGACGCCGAGATCGATCAGGTAGTCGATGACCGCCGGCGAGGCGAGCGCCGCGAAGGTGCCGCGCTCGCGCTGCGGCACCGCCGGGTGGCGGATCGTAAAGCCGCGCACATGCATCTCGTAGATGATCGTCTCTTCCCACGAGGTGCGCGGGTGGCGGTCGTGGTTCCAGGTGAAGGCGCTCTCGACGACGCGGCATTTCGGCATGAAGCGGGCGCTGTCGCGGCGATCGAACGACAGATCCTCGCGCGGGCTGCCGACCCGATAGCCGAACAGCACGTCGTTCCAGCGCAGCTGTTCCGGACAATGCCCGCGCGTAGGGGTCGAGCAGCAGCTTGTTCGGATTGAAGCGGTGGCCGGCGGCCGGCTCGTAGGGGCCGTGCACCCGGTAGCCGTAAAGCAGCCCCGGACGCGCCTCCGGCAGATAGCAGTGCCAGACTTCGTCGGTGTACTCGGGCAGCCGGATCCGCGCTTCCTCGTGATTGCCCGAGCGGTCGAACAGGCACAGATCGACCCGTTCGGCATGCGCCGAAAACAGCGCGAAGTTGACGCCCTTGCCGTCCCAGGTCGCGCCCAGCGGATAGGGTTGTCCGGGCCACACCCGGGCCGATCGCATTTTCGGGAGTATCCTTACGCTGCAAGCGTCAGTATCAGGACCCCGAGCGGCGGCAATTGCAACCGCAACGATTGGCCGTGTCCATGCATCGGATGCGGCTCGGCCTCGACCGCGCCGGCATTGCCGACGCCGCTGCCGCCATAGACGCCCGCGTCGGTGTTGATGCGCTCGAGATAGCGTCCCGGGCGCGGCACGCCGATCCGGTAATCATGCCGCGGCACCGGCGTGAAATTGCAGACGATCACCGCCAGCTCGTTCGGGTCGCGGCCGCGGCGGACATAGGACAGCACGCTCTCGTTGGCGTTGGCGGCGTCGATCCAGGCGAAACCCTCGGGCTCGCAATCGAGCTGATGCAGCGCCGGGCGTCGCGCGGTAGAGCCGGTTCAGATCGCGCACGACAAGCTGCACCCCGGCATGCAGCGGGTCGGCGAGCGAACCCCAGTCGAGCCCCCAATCGTGGTTCCACTCGCGCTCCTGGCCGAACTCGCCGCCCATGAACAAAAGCTTCTTGCCGGGATGCGTCCACATGAACGCGAAATAGGCGCGCAGATTGGCGAATTTCTGCCAGCGGTCGCCCGGCATCTTGCCGATCAGCGACCCCTTGCCGTGCACGACCTCGTCGTGGCTGAGCGGCAGGATGAAGTTTTCGTGATAGGCGTAGAGCAACCCGAAGGTCATATTGTTGTGGTGGTATTTGCGATGGATCGGATCGAGCGACATGTAGTTGAGCGTGTCGTGCATCCAGCCCATGTTCCATTTGTAGCCAAAGCCGAGCCCGCCGACATAAACCGGCCGCGACACCATCGGCCACGCCGTCGATTCCTCGGCCGCCGTCGTCGCGCCGGTGCCTTCGCCGAACACCAGCTCGTTCATGCGGCGCAGGAACGCGATCGCGTCGAGGTTTTCCCGCCCGCCATAGGCGTTCGGGATCCACTCGCCTTGCTTGCGGCTGTAGTCGAGGTAAAGCATCGAGGCGACGGCATCGACCCTGATCCCGTCGATGTGATACTCGCGCAGCCAATAAAGCGCGCTCGACAGCAGGAAATTCGACGACCTCGCGGCGGCCGTAATTGTAGATCAGCGTATCCCAGTCGCGGTGCATGCCCTGCCGCGGGTCGGCGTGCTCATAGAGCGCGGTGCCGTCGAAGCGCCCGAGACCGTGCGCGTCGGTCGGGAAATGGCCCGGCACCCAGTCGAGCAGCAGCCCGAGACCGGCGCGGTGGCAGGCATCGACAAACACCCGGAAATCGTCGGGCGTGCCGAACCGCGAGGTCGGCGCGAACAGCGAGATCGGCTGGTATCCCCAGGACCCGTCGAACGGATACTCGGTGACCGGCAGCACCTCGATATGGGTAAACCCGAGATCGGCGACGTAGGGCACGAGCTGCTCGGCCAGTTCGCGATAGGTCAGATAGCCGCCGCGCTCGTTGCGCCGCCACGAGCCCGAGATGGACCTCGTAGATCGAGATCGGCGCGTCGCGCTCCTGGCGGCGCCAGCGCTCGCCGATCCACGACCCGTCCTGCCACAGATGGCGTGACGGCGGCGCGACGATCGAGGCGGTGCCCGGCGGGTGCTCGGCCTGCTCGGCATACGGATCGGCCTTCAACGGCAACAGAGCCGCCGTCGGCGCCGATCAGCTCGTATTTGTAGAGCTGCCCCGGGCGCAGCCCCGGCACGAAAATCTCCCACAGGCCGCCGGCGTGCCGCCGCCGCATCGGCATGCGCCTGCCGTCCCAGTTGTTGAAATCGCCGACGACGCTGACCCGCTGCGCGTTCGGCGCCCAGACGGCGAAACCGACGCCCTCGACGCCCTCATGCACGATCGGATGCGCGCCGAGCTTCTGATAGCTGGCGAGGTGATTGCCCTCGACGAGCAGGTGCAGGTCGAGCTCGCCGAGCACCGGCCCGAAGCGGTAGACGTCCTCGAATTCCTGCTCGTGCCCGCCCCATCGCACCCGCAGCCGGTAGCGGAACATCTCGCGGCGGTCGGCCATGCTGGCGACGAACAGCCCGGCCGGGTGGATGCGCTCGCAGCGCGCGGCGATCTGGCCGGTGGCGCTTTCGATGACCGCGACAGCTCTCGGCATCGGGCAGGAACGTCCGGACGTAAAGACCGGCCGAGCTCTGGTGCATGCCGAGAAAGGCGAACGGGTCGCCGTGACGGGCGTTGACGATCGCCTCGACTTCGGCGCTGGGACGATAAGGCATTCAGCTCTCCCGCCTAGCTGTGTCCGCCGGTCTTCGCGAGTACGCGAAGAATGCCGGTGAGCGGGATCGACACCCAGCCCGGCCGGTTGGCCAGCTCGTAATTCACTTCGTAGACGGCCTTTTCGAGCGTGAAGAAATCCACCAATGCCTTCCCTTGCAGTTTGTTGGCCGGATAGACCGGCGAGCCGCGCGTCGCCTTGCGATAGGCGGCACGGAAGCCGTCGACGGCGCGCTGCCGCCAGGCCTCGGCGAGCGCGGCGGCGCGCGGCAACGCGGCCGGTCGCGTTTCGGCGATATGCCGCACCGCCGCGCTGGCGGCGTAATCGAACGAGCGGATCATCCCGGCGACGTCGCGCAGCGGCGAGTTCTTGCGCCGCCGCTGTCGCCACGGGCCGCGACGGCTCGCCCTCGAAATCGATGATGTAGAAATCGTTCTGCACCGCGAGCACCTGCCCCAGGTGATAGTCGCCGTGGTGCCGGCACTTGACTGCGGAGATATTGTCGGGCGCCAGTCGCCGGATCGCTTCTTCCAGCCGATCCCGTGCGTCGATCACCTGATCGGCGATTTCGCGCACCGGCTCGGGCAGGCGTGTCGCGGCTCGCGCCGAGCCGGACGAACATGTCCTCGGCCGATTCCTGCAATTCCCGTCGCCACGCGGCGATGTCGTCGCGGGTGATCGGCTCTGGCGCAAAGGCCGGATCGTCGCCGCCGAATTCGGCCAGAGCGCGGTGCATCTCGCCGGTACGCAGCCCGAGCTGCCGCGCCAAGCCCAGGAAGAAATGATCCGGGTCGGGCAGTTCGACTTCCCGGTCGGGCGGCGCCGCGCCAGGGGCGGCTTCGTTCAGCGCGTCGTCGAGATAGCGCGAGAGGTAGTTGAGCGCCTCGTCCAGCCGTCGCCCTGATTTCGGACGAACCCGAACAACACCCCCATCGCGATCGTCGAGGCCGCCTCCTCGGCATCGCCTTGCGCTCGCAGCGACATCTCGATCGTGCCGAGCAGCGGCGGCGTGTTGGCGAAACCGGCGCGCTCGACGAGGAACCGGCCCATCTCGATCTCCGGGTGCATCCCCGGCTGCAGGCGGCGATAGACCTTGAGCACCGCGTATTCCTCGAACAGCACCGAGGTATTCGACTGCTCGGCCCCGAGGCGCCGCACGACGAGCCGCTCCGGCGTGAGCGGCATCCGCGAATAGCGGCGTCTGTCGGAAACGGATCGCGTCCTGGCCGCCATGCGCGCGTATCATCGGCGACATCGGCCTGACGCTCGATCGCGCCGAGCAACGCCAGCGCGAAGCCTTCCTGCGAAGCCGCGTCGACCAGCGCGCCCTCGCGGCGGGACTGGCGCAGCTCGGCCAGCGTCACCGGCAGCAGCGTATTGCGCAGGTCGCTCCCCGATGGCGACCAGCACGCGGCCAGCGGCAAGGCATAATGCTGCCGCTCGCCGCCCGACAGCGACGCCTCGATCACCTGCAGCAGATAGCCGGCTGGCCGGGTATCGGCGGGCTCGCCACGGCGCGGCCGGCAATTCGCCGCTCGGCCAGCATGCGCACGGAGCGGATCCTCTGATCCTTGGCGCCGAACCAGCGCTGGCGCGGCAGAAACGCCGGGATCACGTCGCGTTCGAGCTGCGGCAGGTTGTGCCGCGTGAACAGATCGTTCCAGCCGTGCGGCATGACCAGCGTGACGAATTCCGGCGGACGCCGCCTCGACGGCTTCGCTTTCGGCGGTCGCGACCAATTCGAACCAATAAAAGCTGTGGCCCTGCAGGGTCAGCAGATATGTCAATTCGCCGATCCGCGGGAACACGCTGCGTCCCAGCACCTCGACAACCTGCCGGCCGCGGAAATCCGAGAGGTCGAGCTCCACGGCCTGCGCCGTGCGCGACAGATTGGCGACGACGAGGATCACCTCGCCGTCATACTCGCGCAGATAGGCGATGACCTTGCGATTGCTCGGGATAGAGGAAGCGCAGCGTGCCGCGTCCGAACGATTGGCGCGTGCGGCGCGCCGCGATCAGCCGCTTGGTCCAGTTCAACAGCGATCCCGGCGAGCGCGTCTGCGCCTCGACATTGACCGCCTCGAACCCGTAGACCGGATCCATGATCGGCGGCAGGTAAAGGCTCGCCGGGTCGGCGCGGGAGAACCCGCCGTTGCGGTCGAACGACCACTGCATCGGCGTGCGCACGCCGTCGCGGTCGCCGAGAAACACGTTGTCGCCCATGCCGATCTCGTCGCCGTAATAGAGGACCGGCGTGCCCGGCATCGACAGCAACAGCCCGTTCAGCAGCTCGATCTTGCGCCGGTCGTTCTCCATCAGCGGCGCGAGGCGGCGGCGGATGCCGAGATTGATCCGCGCGCGGCGGTCGGCGGCGTAGTAGTTCCACAGATAATCGCGCTCGCGGTCGGTCACCATTTCGAGCGTCAGCTCGTCATGGTTGCGCAGAAAGATCGCCCATTGGCAGGTTTCCGGGATTTCCGGCGTCTGCCGCATGATGTCGGTGATCGGGTGCCGGTCCTCGGTCGCGACCGCCATGTAGATGCGCGGCATCAGCGGGAAATGGAACGCCATGTGGCATTCGTCGCCGTCGCCGAAATACTGCAGCACGTCCTCCGGCCACTGGTTGGCCTCGGCGAGCAGCATGCGGTCGCCGTAGCGGTTGTCCATTTCGGCGCGCAACCGTTTCAGGACTTCGTGCGTCTCCGGCAGGTTCTCGTTGTTGGTGCCCTCGCGCTCGATCAGGTACGGCACGGCATCGAGCCGCAGCCCGTCCACCCCGAGGTCGAGCCAGAACTTCATCACGTTGGCGACGGCGCGGAACACCCGCGGATTGTCGAAATTGAGGTCCGGCTGGTGCGCATAGAAGCGGTGCCAGTAATAGGCCTGCGCGACCGGGTCCCAGGTCCAGTTCGACTTCTCGGTGTCCACGAAGATGACCCGCGTATCGAGAAATTTCTGGTCGGTGTCGCTCCAGACGTAAAAATCGCGGTACGGCGAGCCGGGCGGCGACGTCCGCGCGCGCTGAAACCAGGGATGCTGGTCGGAGGTATGATTGACGACCAGCTCGGTAATGATGCGCAGCTTGCGGCGGTGCGCCTCGCGCACGAAGGCCTTGAAATCGGCCATCCTGCCGTAGGCCGGATTGATGTCCTTGTACTCGGCGATATCGTACCCATCGTCGCGCAGCGGCGACGGATAGAATGGCAGCAGCCACAGCGCCGTGACCCCGAGATCCTGCAGATAGTCGAGCCGGCGGGTCAGCCCCTCGAAATCGCCGATGCCGTCATTGTTGGCGTCAAAAAAAGCCTTGACGTGCAGCTGATAGATCAGCGCGTCCTTGTACCACAGCGGATCGCCGCTGCCGGCCTGCGGACGCACGAAGCTTTCCACGGCCGACAGCACGCCGGCCGGTGCATCATCGGGCGGGCTCATGGACGTTCAACCGATGAAGGCTTCGGCAACAAACCGAAAAAATACTCCCCCCACGCCTGCATCTCCTCAGCTAAGATCCCGGCCTCCCCTCACGCCTGCGGAGGGACAGGTTAGGGGCATTTTCGACTCAAATGCGGACATCCCTCACCCGCTCGCCGGAATCACCCGGTACAGCAGCGCCGGATTGATCTGCGGGTCGAGAACAAGGTGCTGCCGCTCGCCGCGCCAGGACACGACATGCCCGGTAAACGCTTCTTCGAGCCAAAATTCCTGGCCCGGATCGATTCCCCACTCGTGCAACGGCAGAGTGACGTGGCCGCCATGCACGCCATGTGGATCGAGGTTGACGACCGCGACCACGATGTTGCCGCCGTCCGCCGACACTTTCGCGTAAGCCAGGATGTTCGGGTCGGGGCAATCGAGAAACCGCAAATTGCTCAACTCGTGCAAGGCCGGGTTGTCGCGCCGGAATCGGTTCAGGATCGCGACGTCGCGCTTGATGTTGCCGGGGCGGTCCCAGTCCCACACCTTGTATTCGTATTTCTCGGAGTGGATGTATTCCTCGCGGCCCGGGATCGGCGAGTTCTCGCACAATTCGAACCCGTTGTAGATGCCGTAGCACGGCGACAGCGTGCCGGCGAGCGCGAGCCTGATGCGGAACGCCGGACGCCCGCCCTCCTGCAGATACACCGGCAGAATGTCGGGCGTATTGGCGAAGAAATTCGGCCGGAAATACTCCTTGGCCGCTCCCTGCGTCAGCTCGGTCAGGTATTCGATCAGCTCACCCTTCGTGTTGCGCCAGGTGAAATACGTATAGGACTGGGTGAACCCGGCCTTGGCGAGCGCCCGCATCATCTTCGGCCGGGTGAACGCCTCGGCCAGGAACACCGCGTCCGGGCAGCGCGCCTTGACCTCGCGGATCATCCATTCCCAGAACGGCACCGGCTTCGTGTGCGGGTTGTCGACCCGGAACGTGCGCACGCCCTGGTCGACCCAGAACAGCACCATGTCGCGCAGTTCGCGCCACAGCCCCTCGCGGTCGGGGTTGTAGAAATCGACGTTGACGATGTCCTCGTATTTCTTTGGCGGGTTCTCGGCGAATTTGATCGAGCCGTCAGGACGGTACTGGAACCAGTTCTTGTGCTCGCGCACCCAGGGGTGATCCGGAGCGCACTGGATCGCGAAATCGAGCGCGACCTCCATGCCGCGCTCGGCGCAGGCGACGACAAAGCGGCGGAAATCGGCCAGCGTGCCGAGATCGGGGTGGACCGCATCGTGCCCGCCCTCCTCGGCGCCGATCGCGTACGGGCTGCCCGGATCGCCCGGCTGCGCGACGGTGCTGTTGTCCTTGCCCTTGCGGTTGACGCGGCCGATCGGGTGGATCGGCACGAGGTAGACGACATCGAAGCCGAGCGCGGCGATTTCGTCGAGCCGCGCAATCATGTCGTCGAATGTCGCGCTCTTGTTCGGGTCGGTTCCCTGGCTGCGCGGAAACATCTCGTACCACGCCGCGAACCGCGCCTCGACCCGATCGACGACCATCTCCAGCTCGCGCGGATAACGCACCGCGTCGGGCCGATGGTCGGCGCGCGCCATCAGCCCGCGCAGCTCCTCGGACAGCATCAGCGCCGCGCGCCCTTCCGTATCGGGCCCGGCGAATTCCTTGGCGATCGCTCGCAGCCGCGCCTTGTCGGCGCCCTCGGCGATGCTTGATCGCCTCCTCGACCAGCCGCCCGCCCTCGACGAGCTCGAGCGCGATGTTCTGCCCGGCCTCCTGCTTCTTGACCAGATCGGCGCGCCAGCTTTCGAAATGGTCGGTCCAGGCCTCGATCGTGTAGCGCCAGCGCCCGACCCGATCCGGCCGGAAACGCGCCACCCAGCGGTCGTTGTCGAAGAACGCGAACGGCGCCTCCCGCCAATTCTCGCCCTTGGCCTCGCCCTCGAAGGCGTATTTGAGGACCGCCGCGATCTTGTCGTGGCCGTCGCGGAAAATATCGGCCCAGACCGTGATCTCGTCGCCGACGACCCGCTTGATCGGATAGCGGCCGGAATCGATCTCGGGCCAGACATCCTCGATCAGAATGCGCGCGTCGGGTCGCCATTCCGGGCGATGGCCGGGATCGCGCCCGACATCCGGGCACGGCGCGATCGGGACAAGCCGCACCGGACGCGGCGCGGCGTGCAACACGCGCACATCGAGCGGCGCGACCGCGGAACCGCGCCGGCACCGGCTTTCGCCGTCCCCCAAGGCAGCTCGACCAGCGCGTCGGCGAGCACGAGACGGCCCTCAAGCTGGCCCAGCCCGGCCGCCGACAGCAGCCCCTGCAGAACCACGTCGCGCGGCTCGCGCTCCTGCGTGTTGACCAGTATCAGCGCGCGGTCACCATTGCTCCCGGGGCCGCTCTCGGTCTGCCGCAACAGCACGAGCAGCGGATCGTCGGGCGGCGACAGGCGGCGCTGCGGCCCTTCCTCGTTGAGCGCCGGGATCGACGCCTTCATGCGGTTGACGGCGGCGATAAACGGTTGCAGGTCGAACCGCGCCGGCTCCGCCTCGTTCTCTTCGCCGTTCGGCACGACCGAGATGCGCCGCGACCAGCCGAACTCGAACCCCATCGGCATCATGACGCCAGAGGAGAACGCCGCCGACAGCGCATAGGCCTGCCGATAGCGCGCCTCGATCTGGTCCTCCGGGAAACCCGGCCGCCAGCAGTTCGGTGACGAGCCGCTCGGTGTCGTGGCTCTCGGGAAACGCGATCGACGGCGCGATATGGCGGAATTTCTCGTACTGATCGAGCAGCCACGGGCTCTCGAAATCCCACCATTTCAGGCTGTTGAACAGATAGTCGAAGCCGGCTCCGTCGAGCGCCAGCACCTCCTCCTCGCGCGCCCCGAGATTCTCGGCGCAAAACACGACGTCCGGATCGCACGTCTTGGCGGCATCGACCAGCCGCCGCCACACCGCGGCCGGCACCTTGTACGCCGCGTCGCAGCGGAAGCCGCGGAACCCGAGCCCGACATAATGGCGCACCAGTTCCTCGAAATACGCGACGATCTCGTCGCGCTGCGGCGGCCGGTAGTCGAGTTCGGCGAGATCGCCCCATACGGTCTTCTTTTCCGGATCGTCGGGATCGACCGCGAACGGCGACTGAATTTCGCCTGTAGCATCGCGGGCAAACCATTGCGGCCGGCGCACCGTCAGTTCGCTGTCCTTCGCAGTGTGATTGACGACGAGGTCCATGATGACGCGCAGTCCGTGCCCCGCCGCCGCCTTCGTAAAACCGCGCAGCACATCATCATCGGAGCTGCGCGCGTTGCCGCGAAAGCGCGGGTTCAGCCGATAGTAATCCTTGACCGCGTAAAGGCTGCCGGAGAAGCCCGGATAGTGAAACGGGTTGACGTAGACCGCGTTGAAGCCCATCGCGGCAATCGCGCGGCAGCTGCGCCGTCCACTCCGCGATCGACCCGGCGAGGGTCGGAAACAGATTGTAGATGCGCAGCCCTTCCGTCATTGTCCCGCCCCCTGTGATTGCGCCCGTAAGTCCGCGGCGGATCACAGCTCGCCCGGGAACGGGTCTGCCGCATGGAACTGCCGCCGATCAGGGTGGGCCAGAAGGTCCTCGCCCGTGACCGGCGGCATCCAACACCGCAACCGCGATCTGCGACCCGATCTTCTCGGACTGCACCCCGATGCGCTTGCCCGGGATCATCATCGGGGCCGCGGCATACATTCCGCCGCGCGGAATTTTGTACGGCAGCGGGAAAGGGTTCGGCTACGACCCCTTCCCCGCACGGTCCAGGACCGCGCCGTCGCAGACAGCTGCCCTTGCAAACGCCGGAATTGTCGCTCGGTTCCCGGCTCCGGTCAATTTCTGTCATCTTCGGTCATGCCGCTGTCGCGAACCGACACGGAACGATGCCGATCCGCAACCGCTACGCGCTCCGGAGAGCGCCAGGCAGCGGCGCCGAGATGCGGCGGCCTTGTCAGGCGAAACTCGCTGGCCTGCTCGAAGGCATGGCCGGCGCGCAGCACGGCGGCCTCGTCGAACGGCTTCGCGGCGATCTGGAACGCCAGCGGCAGCCCGTTCTCGAACCCGATCGGCACCGACATCGCCGGCAGCCCGGTGATGTTGTACGGCGCCGTGTACGAGGCGCGCTCGAACGTCGCATAGGTCCCGACCGCGTCGATGCGCGGCGCCGGACCGGTCGCGTTGGCGGAAACGATCGCATCGACCCCGGCAAGCGCCTCGCCGATCTCCACGCACAATTCGCGGCGCTGGCGGATGGCCTCGATGTAATCCGCCGCCGAGAGAAACGCGCCGAGCCCGATCCGCGCGAACATGTGCCGCCCGAACAGATGCGGCCGCTCGCGGAAATCGCTCTCGTGCAGCGCATAGGCCTCGGCCATCATGATGATGCGGTTGGCATCCGCGAAATCGAGCAGCGGCGACACCCGTAGGTCGACCAGCCGGGCCCCGAGGCGCTCCAGCATGCGGCAGGCCGCGTCGAACGCAGCGACATAGGTCGGCGACGGCGCGCTCTCCGGACCGAACCCGGCGACCGCATCCTCCTCGTGCCAGTGGCGGATCACACCGATCGTCATGCCGTCGAGCCGCCTGTCGGCGAGCGCGGCGCGGTAATCGGGAACCGGCACGTCGGCCGAGGCCGGATCGAGCGGATCGTAGGCGGCCAGCGCCTGCAGCATCAGCGCGCAATCCTCGACCGTGCGGGTCAGCGGCCCGCAATGGTCGAGCGTGTAGGACAGCGGAAAGACGCCGCGCCGGCTGACCCTTCCGTAAGTCGGCTTCAGCCCGATCAGCCCGCAATACGCCGCCGGGCCGCGGATCGAGCCGCCGGTGTCCGACCCCATGCCGGCGGCGCACAGATGCGCGCCGACCGCCGCCGCGGTGCCGCTCGACGAGCCGGCCGGATAGTGCGCCGGTATTCCACGGGTTGCGCGCCGGCGGAAACGGCAATGTGAAATCGGGGCCGCCGATCGCGAATTCGTGCGTCTCCTGCTTGCCGAGCAGGATCATGCCGGCGTCGCGCAGCCGCACCCAGCTCTCGGCGTCCTCGTCCGGGACATGGTCGAGATAGACGCGCGACCCGGCGGTCGTGCGGATGCCTTTCGTCTTGTAGATGTCCTTCAGACCGATCGGGACGCCGTGCAGCGGTCCGCGCGGGCGCCCGTCGCGGATCTCGCGCTCGGCCTGACGCGCCGCCTCCAGCGCCTCGTCGCGCAAGCACCAGGACATAGGAATGCAATTCGCCGTCGAGCGCGGCGATGCGGTCGAGATAGGCCTCGGTCAGCGCGACCGGCGACAGGCTGCCGGCGGCGATCGCGCGCCCGGCTTCGGCGGCCGAGAGTTGCGTCGGGTCCATCGCTTCGCCCTCAAGGCTTCGGGTGGACAAAGATATGCGCCGGCTCGGCGGCGCGGTCGCGCGGTCTGCCGTCCCGCCGCCGGCGCACGCTGTTGCGGAACCGGTCGAGAAAACGGGTGCCCTGGCGCAGCTCCTCGAACCGCTCGGCCCCGATCTTCGCCGGGTCGAGCCCGGCGCGCTCGGCGAGAAGCGCGAAGTCTTCAGGAGTTAACGGCTCGGACATCGCGGCCCTCTGCTCTCGCTGCTTGCGCAGGGATTCTACAGGCGGCGGGCCGCTGCTGTCTCTCCCTATACGGCGGCGAGGCGGAACCCGGCGAGGCCGTCGCGCGCGATCTCGCCCGGCAACTCCGTCTCCCAACGCAGATACGCCCGCATCGCTTCCTGGTTGCCGGCGTGGCGGTCGTGGTTCCAGAAGATGTAGTCGATCCGGTCGGCATCGGGCGGATCGTCGGGCGAGGCCGCGAACGGATGCCCGGCGGCACGCCAGCCCTCCACCCCGCCCTGGACCAGCGCGACCGGCGCCCTCGACGATTTCCGCCAGATCGGCGGCGGCCAGTGCCCCGACCGCCGGATCGTCGGCGAACACGACGATGCGGCGGGCGCGCAACACGGCTTCGGGCAGGCGATCGAGACGCGGACGGATCGCCCACGCCGCACCCTCGGGATGGCCCTGGCGATATTCGCCGCTCGGCATGATCGCGACCGCAGCGGCATCGCCCTCGTTGACCCAATGCGCCGCCTCGGCCGCACCGATGACCGGCACATCGGGCATCTTCAGTGGATTCGGACCGCGGGCCTCTGACCCGTCTACGGGCGGGACGCCCTCGCTCCGACTCGCCGATTGATCGAGCACGACCGCGTCCCACCCCATCTGCATCAGCCAATGCGCGATCATGATCGCGCGCGTGTCGGTGTCGTCGATCAGGACGAGGCGGGCGCCGCGGATGCCGACCCAGCGGTCGATCGCCTGCACCAGCTGGCCGCCCTCGGCCGACACCGATCCCGGCAAATGGCCGGCCGCGTATTCATCCGGCGTGCGCACGTCGAGCAGATAGGTCGTCCGCGTCGCGCTCTCGCCGAGCCAGTTGTCCAGCGTCGCGCGGTCGATCCGCCGCACGCCGTATCGCCGCGCGACATCGTCCGCGAGCCGCCGCGCCGCTTCCGCCGCCGCGGCGCTGACCGGGGCCAGCGAGGCGCGCGGTGTCGCGCTCCAGTTCCAACGCCTGCAGCCGCCACGCCTGGGTGCCGCCTTCCAGCGAGACGACCCGGTTCGACACGCCGGCGTTGATCAGCGACTGCGCGCCGATGATGCTGCGGGTGCGACCGGCGCAGGACACGACGACCAGCGTATCCGGATCGGGCACCAGATCCTTGAACCGATGCACCAGCTCGGCGCCGGGGCAGGTCACCGCGCCCGGCACGTGAAAGCGGTTGAACTCCTCGACCGTGCGGCTGTCGAGCACCGCCACCTTCGTTCCGTCGCGCCGCAGCTTGTCGAGTTCGGCGGGCGTCACATGCGGCGTGTGCCGGTCGATCTCGATGATCTCGGCAAAGGCCTTGCTCGGCACGTTGGTGCTCGGAAACAGCGGATGACCGGCCGTTTCCCAGGCCGGCACGCCACCAGCCACGACATGCACCGCCGAGTACCCGAGACCCGCCAGCCGGCGCGCCGCCTCGGTCAACGACGCCATCGCCGTCGTCGATCAGCACGACCCGGCACGAGCGCCGCGGCACGCAGACGGCCGATGTCGATTTCGAGCCGGCTATACGGCAAATTGACCGCGAGCAGCGGGTGCCCGGCGCCGTGCTGCCCTTCCTCGCGGACATCGAGAAACGCGATCTCGCCGCCATCGCCGAGCCAGCCTCGCACGGTCGCGACATCGACTTGGGTAGCGTTCGGCATGTCCGTTTCCTTAAGCGAAGGCTCTGATGACTAGGGCTTTGATGACCAGGGACGCCACCCCGGCGATCATAATCCCGAGCATCCAATTGATGACGGCCAAATCCGTCTCGATCTCCGCGAAGCGGCGCTCATCAACCGATCTCGCCCTCGGCGATGATCCCGCGCCCCATCGTCATCCCGGCGCAGGCCGGGATCCATCCGTCAACGGCACCAGCGGCCGAGCCCTGGGTCCCGGCCTGCGCCAGGACGACGATGCGGCAAACCAATAAGACCCCGGCGTCGCCCGATATAGGCCGACACCTACGCTCCAAACGGCCTCGCTCCTACCGCCCGTTGCGCACGAGGCGTCCCGGCCGGGCGCCGGTATCCTCGCCATGCTCGAAGATCGGCGTGCCGGCGACCAAGGTCGCGCGGTAGCCGTCGACCCGCTGCACCAGACGGCGGCCGCCGGCCGGCAGATCGTGCACGATCTCGGGCTGATGCAGCCGGAGACGGTCGAAATCGATCAGGTTGACATCGGCGCGCAGACCGGGCTTCAGCCGGCCGCGGTCGCGGAACCCGAAGAAATCGGCGGTCTCGCTGGTCTGCATCTTGACCAGATGCTCCAGCTTCATGCCCGGCCCGCGGCTGCGGTCGCGGCCCCAATGCGCCAGCATGTAGGAAGGCAGCCCGGCATCGACGATCTGGCCGCAATGCGCGCCGCCGTCGCTGAGCCCCAGCAAGGTCGCCGGATCGAGCAGCAATTCGCGGATCTGCTCGTGGTCGCCATGCACATAACCGACCACCGGGAAGAACAGGAAATTCTCCGGCCCTTCGGTCAGATAATCGTAGGCGATCTCGTCCGGGGTGTGGTTGGTGCGCGCGGCGATCGCGGCGACGCTCTTGTCCTCGGTCGGCTCGTAATCGGGCGGGCTGCCCATCACGAACATGCGGTCCCAGCGCGTCGCGACAAAGCGGATGAACTGTCCTTGCCGGGCCAGTTCGCGCTCGGAGGGCGGCTCGGCGAGGATGCGGGCGCGCACCGCCGGATCGCGCAGCCGAGCCCAGCGTTCCGTCGGCCGGCAGATTGTCGAGTTCGCGGTACGCCGGACGGAACGTAAACGGGTTCATCGACGTGTTGTGCCCGAGGATGACCCCGACCGGCCTCCCCGCCACCTGCGCCGTGATCCGCCCGCCCTCGGCCCGCGGCCTGGTGCACGCCGCGCATCAGCCGGCGCCAGCGCTCCGGATCGGTCGGCCGGTCGGTCAGCAGGAACCACACCGGACGCCCGGTTTCCTTCGACAGCCGCGTCATCCAGGCGAATTCGCGCGCCTCGTCCTCGAAGTCGCTGTTCATGCCGAAAGCGCCGGCGCCGACCGCGCCGATCGCCCGGCCGATGCCGGTCAGTTCCGCCTCCTCGGCGCCGTGCGCCGGGACGAGATCGCCGGTCTTGGTCTTGTGCGAATAGGTGCGCGAGGTCGTGAACCCGAATGCGCCGGCGCGCAGCGCCTCCTCGGTCAGACGCCGCATCGTGTCGATGTCTTCCGGGGTGGCGGCCTCGCGCCCGATGCCGCGCTCGCCCATGACATAGACGCGCAGCGGATGGTGCGGGATCTGCGCCGCGACGTCGATCGTGCGCGGCAGCCGTGCGAGCGCGTCGAGATATTCGCGGAAAGCTCTCCCAATCCCAGTTCAGCCCTTCCGACAGCGCCGTGCCCGGGAATGTCCTCGACCGCCTCCATCAGATCGATCAGCTCGTTGCGGTGCTCCGGCCGCACCGGCGCGAACCCGACGCCGCAATTGCCGAACAGGATCGTCGTGACGCCGTGCCAAGACGACGGCGCCAGCACCGGGTCCCAGGTCGCCTGCCCGTCGTAGTGGGTATGGACATCGACCCAGCCCGGCGTGACCAGCAGCCCCTCGGCCTCGATCACCCGCCGCGCCGGCCCGGCCTTGCCGCCGACCGCAACGATGCGCTCGCCGTCGATCGCGACATCGCCGGCAAAGCGCGTCGCGCCGGTGCCGTCGATGATGGTGCCGCCTTTGATGACGATGTCGTGCATCGCGCGAGCCTCCACCTTTCGTGAATGACGTTCAGGATGCGGAGTGCGGTCCTGGAGCGCAACGCCCGCTGCCGCATGGCGCTTATGTCGGCTGCTGCGCTCGGCTCCGCCGCGCCGGCGGGCGCAGTCGCCGATAGGCGTAACCGAGCCCGACCAGCGCGCCACCGAGACCGATAAACGACAGAGCCCGCAATACACCTTCCAGCTCGGACATGTCGGACAGGAACACCTTCGCGACCACCACGCCGACGCCGATCAGCCCGGCGCGCCGCAGCCAATCGTTGTTGCGGACCAGCCCGATCGCCAGCGCCGCGACCGCGAAGGCGAGCCACGCCACCGAATAAAGGTACCATTCGACGTCGGTGCTGCCACCGAACAGCTCGACCCGGCTGTGGAACGCGCGCCGGATTTCAAGCGTAACCCAGGCGAGCGCGTACCCGGCCGCCAGCACGGCCGCAATCCTGCGCAACACCGGCCGATGCGGGACGAGCCACGACAGGACCGCGTAGATCAGGGCGGGGATCCCATCGGCAAGCAGCAGCGCGTTGAAGACGACGAGATCGCCTGTCCGCACCCCGAACACAAAACCGATCAGCTGCCACAAAATCGAAAACCCGGTCGCAATGCCCAGCAGCAGCAGGCCGCCCCAGCGCAGCACTGGCCTCTGCCGCGCTTCGCCAAGCGCGATCACCGCAACCGCGAAGGCGAGCCACAGCGCGATCAATGCCGAACCGCCGCCGAAATCGTCGAGCCACGCCATCGTCAGCCGGCCATAAAGAGCGTGGATCAGCTCCAACGTCAGCAGCAGCAGCGAAAAGGCGACGCTGCCGCCTTCGAGCACCCAGACCAGCGCGTCGTCCCTGCGTGTCGCCGAACTGCCGCGTCGCGACGATGAAAGCAGCCGCCGGGATGCCGTAGCCGTAGAGCAGCCAGTTGAACACCGGGGTCGCGCCGAGCGGGTAATCCAGCACGTACGGGTTCGCCACCAGCCGCACCAGCACGACCGCGGCTATCGCCAGCGCGACCCAGCGCAGCGCCGCGACCCGGGTGCGGCTCTCGACCCAGCCGATCGCCGGCAGATGCAGCGCGAGCGCGACGGTCAGCCACGCCTCGTCGAGCCCGAACGCGGCCGCGACGATCGTGCCGCCGAGCACCCCGACGGCATAGGCGGCGAGCGCGATCTCGATCTCGCTCGTGTCGGCTCGCCGTTGCGCCGTTTCGCGACCGCGAGCGCCGCGCCGAGTTCCACGCCGGCCAGCGCCAGCGCCAGCAACGTCCAGGCGATATGAAGCTCGAACAGCTGCAGGCGCCAATACGCCACGATCAGGATCAGCAATGGCGCGGCAGCGGAAAGCCCCGCCCAGCGGCCCGGCCGCGCGACCCGGTCGCAACGCGGCAAACCCGCCGCCGCCGAGCAGCACGGCATACAGAATGGCGGCGGTCGTGAAGTTCCCGACATGGTCCGGCTCCAGGCGGAACACGCCGAAATTCAGATCGGGCGCGGGCAGCGGCAGGTTCCATGAGGCCAGCATCGCGAGCGCCAGGGCGCCCGCCGCCGCGATCGTATCGTCCAGCGCCGCGTCGCGGTACGCGACGGCGAGAATGCCGACGATGGCGGCGGTCGCCGCCGCGACGCTCGTCAGCGCGAAGTGATCTTCATGCGCCGTCAGCAGCAGCCCCCCGGCCACCGCCCAGAACGCGGCGCGCACCGCCGCCCGCACGAGCGCCGTGTCGGCCGTCCCGGCGAGAAACGCGACGCGAGGGACGCCATGGCGCAACGCCACGAACAGCGCGAACTGCACCAGCAGATACACCGCAACGGTTGCCGTCGCGGGAGTCGGCGGCGGCCGCGAACCACAGCGGCACCCACAGCATCGCGCCCGCGAGCGAGAACCAGACGAGCCACCACCAGGCGCGATGCCGCAACAGCGCCAGAGAAGCGGCCGTAACGATCGCGAGATACGCAAACAGCGGCAGGGCGTGCGGCGCGTCGCTCTCGACCAGCAGCGGCACGACATAGGCACCGACCAGTCCGAGCGCCGCGACCAGCGGGCCGTGCCGCAGCGACAGCGCGACCGCCGCCCCGGCGGTCACCGCGAGCAGGGCGAAGGCAATGCCGGACGGCAGCAGGCCATAGAGCTGATGCGCGGCGTAGATCGCGGCGAACACCGTCGCCGCGCCCGCCGCCGCCAGCGCCTGCGGCACATAGGAAGCCGTCGCGTCGGCCGGCTCGCGCCGCCGCAGCCATTCGGCGCCGCCCGCCAGCCCGATCCCGAGCATCGCGCCGAGCACGACCCGCACCGCCGGCGTCAACAGCCCGTAATCGATCGACAGCTTGACCAGAAACGCGCCGCCGAGCGCCAGCGCCGCGCCGCCGAGCCAAACCAGCCAGTTCTCGACGAGTCTTCTGCTCCCAATAAGCCCAATCCGCGGAAAAGGCGAACACGGGCTCGGGAACCTGCGGGACAGGGCCAGCGCACCGGCGGAGCGGGCAACCGGCTCGGGCCCGGCCGGTTCTGCCGCGACCGGAGTCGGGTTCGATCGACGGGTTCGGGAATTTCGGCCGCCAGTGCGGCGGCGGCGCCTCGCCCGGCCGCGGTTCCGCCGATCTGCTCGGTCAGCTCGGCGATGCGGCGATCGAGCGTCCCGTATTTCTCGCTGAGCCCGGCAATTTCGCCGCGCAGCGCCCGCACCTCTCGCCGCGCCCTGCCGAGGAAAGCGGCCATCGCGAGGAGGACGATCACCAGAATCGGAAACGTGTCGTCCCAATCCACTGCCGCCTCCCCGGCGCCCGTTCGCACCCGGAAAAGGGTATGCCGGCGCCGCTTCGATTATGCCCTGATCGAACGCATCGAACGGCGCCACCAACCCGGAAAAATCCGCCGGACGGCCGCCGTGAGGCTTAAACCGTCAGTATCCCGAGCGCCATGCCGTCCTTGCGCGGCTCGGAGCCGCCGATCAGGACGCCGCGCTCGCGGTCGATCCAGATCGCCTGACAGCCGCCGATCGGCACGTCGAGCATCTGGATGTCGTGGCCGCGGCGCGCGAGGTCGGCGCGCACCGGCTCGGGCACGAAATGCTCGGTCTGCAACACGCCCTGATAGGCGAAGACGCGCGGCCCCTCGGCGGCCTGCTGCGGGTCCATGCCGCGATCGAGCAAATAATGCAGAAAGGTCGCGTGTCCGACCGCCTGATATTGCCCGCCCATCACGCCGAACGGCATCACGGCGGTGCCGTCCTTGACCAGCATGCCGGGGATCAGCGTGTGGAACGGGCGCTTCCGCGGCGCGATCACGCTCGGGTGCCCCGGGGTCAGGCGGAAGCCGCTGCCGCGATTGTGCAGAATGACGCCGCTTTCCGGCCCCATGATGCCGGTGCCGAAGGCCGAGAACAGCGAGTTGATGAACGACACCGCGTTGCCGTCGCGATCGACGACGCACATGTAGATCGTGTCCTTGTGCTCGAGCCCCTCCCAGTGCCGCGGCGGCAGCGCGCGGTCGAGCCGGATCTGGCGGCGGGTGGCCTCGGCCCATTCGTCGGACAGATAGGTTTCGACATCGACCGGCGCGAAATCGGGGTCGCCGATTTTCGTGTCGCGGATGTGATAGGCGGCCTTGGTCGCCTCGGCGATCAGGTGCAGCCGGTCGGCCTCGCTAAAGGCGTCGCCGTCGAGCGCGTAGCCTTCCAGCGTCTTCAGGATCATCAGCGCCGTCAGGCCCTGGTTGGCCGGCGGACACTCGTAAACGTCGTAGCCGCGATACGAGGCGTGGATCGGCTCGACCCATTGCGAGCGCTGCGCCGCGAAATCCTCCTCCTCGTGCAAGCCGCCCAATTCCTTCAGGCGATTGACGATGTCGCGCGCCACCGCGCCCTCGTAGAACGCCTCGCGCCCCTCGCGGCCGATCCGCCGCAAGGTGCGGGCCAGCGCCGGGTTGCGCATCGTGTCGCCGGCCTTGGGCGCCCTTCCGCCCGGCAGCATCACCTTGGCGGTATGCGGATCGCGCAATTTGCCTTCGTTGCGCGCCCAGTCATGCGCGACGCGCGGCGTCACGACATAGCCGTGCTCGGCCGCCCTGGCCGCCGGTTCGAGGATCTCCGACAGCGGCTTCGTGCCGTGCTCGCGATTGATCAGACACCACGCGTCGATCGCGCCGGGCACCGTGACCGCGTGCGGCGTCTGCACGCCGATCTCGCGGATCTGGCGCTCGGCGTACCATTCGACATGCGCCTTGGCCGGAGCCCGCCCGGCGCCGCTCAGCGCGATCGGCGGCGCGCCGTTCTTCGAATAAAGGACAAAGCAGTCGCCGCCGATCCCGGTGCTTTCCGGCTCGACGACGCATTGCATCGCCACCGCCGCGATCGCCGCGTCGACCGCGTTGCCGCCGGCGCGCAATATGTCGAGCGCGGTCAGCGTCGCGAGCGGGTGCGAGGTCGCCGCCATGCCGTTCGCCGCCATCGCCGCCGAGCGGCCCGGTACGTTGAAGTCGCGCATCTCTCTCCCTTTCGCGACCGTCGTCGTGGCGCGCCTCGTTCCGCGGCCGCGCAATGCTGGCCGGCGGGCTTACCGCTTGTACCGGCCTGTGGCAAGGCTCTAGCCTCGCGCGCTTTGCGATACCAGAGGCTGTGAATGGACGGACCGTTGGATTTTCCGGTCGCGGAGGCGCCGGCGCCGGGCGAGGTCATCCCGATCGCGCCCGGCGTTTTGTGGCTCAGGATGCGCCTGCCGTTCGCGCTCAACCACATCAATCTGTGGCTGATCGAGGACGGACCGGCCTGGACCGCCGTCGATACCGGCTTCACGCTGCCCGAGACCACGGGAGGCGTGGCAGCACATCTTCGCGACGCATCTTCACGGGCGGCCGATCCGGCGGGTCATCGTCACCCACTTCCACCCCGACCATATGGGCATGGCCGGCTGGCTCACCGAGCATTGGCAGGCGCCGCTGTGGACCACCGACAAGGAATGGCTGCACGCGCGCATGAACACGACGAGCGGCGAGGACGCGGCCCGGCAGCGCCGCGACTTCGCCCTGCGCGCCGGGCTCGCCGACGAGGACAGCGCGATTTTCGCCGAGCGCCAGGGCAATTACCGCCGCGGCGTGCCGTCGGTGCCGGCGGCCTACCAGCGCATCGCCGAGGGCAGCGTCATCGAGATCGGCGGGCGCGACTGGCGCGTCCTGATCGGCGAGGGGCACGCGCCCGAGCACGCCTGCCTGTTCTGCGAGGAAACCGGCGTCCTGATCGCCGGCGACCAGATCCTGCCGCGCATTTCCCCCAATATCAGCGTGCAGGCCTACGAGCCGGACGGCGACCCGCTTGCCCGCTATCTGGCGTCGCTGAAGAAGCTGCGCGGCGCAGCTGCCGCCCGACATCCTCGTGCTGCCGTCGCACAATCTGCCGTTCCGCGGCGTCCACCAGCGCATCGACGAGCTGGCGGCGCATCACGACGAGCGCTGCGCCGAGGTCGCTGGCCGCCTGCGACCGCCCGATGAGCGCCGCCGACATGGTGCCGGTCCTGTGGCGCCGCCAGCTCGACCGCCACCAGATCGGCTTCGCGCTCGGCGAGGCGCTGGCGCATCTGCATTACCTTGCCGGCCAGGGCGAGATCGAGCGCACGCCGGACGCAAACGGCGTCAACCGCTTCCTGCGCAAGGCGGCGTGAACAGCGTTGCGTTCGGCTCGCACGAAGGCAATCAAGGCATAGGTTTCGAGCGGGAGGAGGCGAAGCGTCGGCGCAATCTGTGCGAGCGCAATGTCGATTTGATCGGCGTCTTCTCGCTGTTCGACGGCGACGGAACGGAGCGAATTGACCGCCGTTTCGACCAAGGCGAGACCCGGACAAGACGCTCGCAGAAGCCTGTTGGTAGGCGTTTGCATCATCATCTATACGCTGGCGCCGCGACAAGAGGCGCATCATAAGCACCAGGAAAGCCAATATCCGAGACGAAACACAACATCAGGAGCACGGACCAATGCTCGAAGAAGCTCTGGTCGATCCCGGGTGATGATCGACTTTCCGCATTTCGGCATCGGTCGGTCAGATCGCCGACCCGAACCTCTATGTGTGGAGCATCGCTGACCCGCCTCCTCACGGAGTGATCACGTCGGCTGGCGCGGTCGATGCCGACTGGGACGACTGCGTGGAACATCCCGGCCGGTATCCAACACCGATATGGAGAGGTCGATCCAGTTACCAAGCGAAGCTGGCTGAACGTGCCGTCAAACCGGCGCAACTCGCCGGGCACATCGAGCAGAGGATCGCCGCACCTAATCCGCCGCAGGATGCGTGATTGCCCGAGTTTCTATGCGATCGGCTTCCGCATCCAGGTCTTCGGCGGTGCGTAGCCGGGCTTCCCAAATTGTCGGATTCGCCGTCCGTTCGGCAAACTCTCGATACCACGACGCGAGTTCGTGGAGTTTAGTTGGGTCTTGCACGGCGTTGCCTCCGCTGGCCAGGGGACATCGCACCATAACCGCCGACCACAGCGGCTGAATTGATTCAGATCAATCCGAGAAAGGGACCACCCCGAGGCAAAGCTGGTCGGCCCCGGTCCGGCGATTCAGCATTTCCGCGTCGCGGTCGCCAACCGGCGGGCGGTTCTCGATCGCATCCGGGCGAATGGCGGCGACTTCCTGTCGGACCCGCCGGGGGCACGGTCAAATTCCGCGCCACTGACGGCACAATCGCCGAGATCGCCTACCCCGGATCGATACGAAGAGAGGCGCGGCCGATTGATCCCCGGCGCCCCGGCCCGCTACCCGGCCGAGGCTCAATGCGCCGCCGGTTTGGCGGGCGCGGCTGCATCCGTTACGGCGTGCGCCGCGTCGCCATGCGGCAGCGGCACCAGCAGCAGATACGCCTTGATCGTCAACGCCAGACCGCCGCGGCCAGCACGCCGCTCACCCCGAGCAGCCAGGGCGAGGCCGCCACGATCGCGACCGAGCCGAGCACGATCGCGATCTGGAACAGCGCCTCGGCATATTCGAAATTCGGCAATTGCGCGGCGGCGTGGTCGCGCGTGTGCTCCCATCGATTCGCCCGCGCCATCAGCTCCTTCTTGCCTTCCCCTGTCGCCGGCTCGCTGTCGTAGCGCAGCGCGGTCTCGCGATAGCGCTTCGTGAGCTGATCGACCTTGGCGCGCTGTTCCGGCGGCAGATTGGCCGCCACGGCCGCGGTCAGTTCGAGTTCTTCCGCCGCGGTCTGGAGAAGAACCTGCCGGATATACTTCGACTGGTAGAATGCGTAGGTATCCGAGGCATGGATGTTCGCATTCAGCATCTCCTTGGTTGCCTCCGCGCCGCCGAGCGCCGATATCGCGAGCAGCATCGCGACCACGCCGACATAGACGGCGGTAAGCCGGCGGAACCGGTCACGGCTCGGTGCGGCGTGCGCGGTGCGGCTCGGCGTTTTCATGAATCTGTTCGGCGATTTCGTGCGTTTCCATTTGTGGCCCCCTCAGGCCGTCAACGGTGTCGGAAACTTCGCGAACCATACACCAGCGAGCCCTGCGGCTGCCGTAGCCGCTGGAATCCGCTCGACCGGGATCATTGGACGATTTAGCATGGCTGAGTTGCCGACGGCGCGGAGAGCGCGCCCTCGCCCGGCGATCCCCAACTTCGGAAGTGAGCCAGTAATCGACAATGGACCTCCAGCTCATTGCCGATTACGGCGTATATTTCTATCTCCTTATCTTCGTCTGGACCTTCTTCGAGGGCGAGACGATCGTGCTGTTCGCCGCGTTCGCGGCGGCGCAGGGCCTGCTCGACCCGTGGCTGCTGCTGGTGTCGGCCGGGCTCGGCAGCTATCTCGGCGATCAGTGCTACTTCTGGCTGGGCCGCAAATATGGCGTGCGGCTGCTCAAGCGTTTTCCGAGCTGGCGCCCGGGCGTCGAGAGCGCGCTGTCCTGGCTGGAGCGGTACGATGTCTGGTTCATTCTCTCGTTCCGCTTTATTTACGGCGTGCGGAATTTCTCGTCTTTCGCGCTCGGGCTGAGCGCGGTTCGCTGGGAGCGGTTTCTCCGCCTTAATTTCCTCGCGGCGATGGTTTGGGCCGCCGCTTTTGTCGGGATCGGCTATTTCCTCGGGCACGCCTTCAACACCGCCGTAAACATCGCGAGCTGGCTCGGCTACGCGCTGCTCGGCGTGTTCGTCGCGATCGCCGCCGGCATCTGGCTGCTGCACCGGCGCCATCGCCGCCGCAGTGCGCACCGGGTCAACCGCGGCAAGCCGGTCAGCGCCAAGCCGATGCTACCGCCCAACTGACCCTGCCGCTAACGCCCGCGCACCCGCGGCATCATCAGGGTCGGCCACGGATCGGGCATCTCGCCGACCGGCACCTCGATCAGGCTCGGGCCGCGCCGCTTCAGGGCGGCGGCGAGTTCGCGGCGCAGCGCGTCGGGGCTCTGCGCGCGCACCCCGGCGATGCCATAGCTCTCGGCCATCTTCGGGAAATTCGGATTGAGCAGATCGACCGCGATCAGCCGGTTGCCGTAATCGTTTTTCTGCATCCGGCGGACATTGCCGTAGGCCCCGTCGGCGAACACGATCGCGATCGCGTCGATGCCGTGCAGCGCCGCGGTCGACAGCTCCTGCACGTTGTACATGAAGCCGCCGTCGCCCGAGACCGACACGACCGGCACGTCGGGCCGCGCCACCTTGGCGCCGAGCGCCGTCGCATAGCTGAACCCGAGCGTGCCCTGATAGCCGCTGTGGATATACGTGCGCGGCCGATACACCGGAAAGGCGAGCCGGCCGACATACCCGACCTGCGTCAAATCCTCGACATAGATCCCGTCGTCCGGCAGTTCGGCGCGGATCGCGTCGAGATACTCGCATTGCGGCCCGAGCGTCTCGCGCAGCCGCGCCGCCGTCTTCGCCTTCAGCGCCTCGAGTTCGTCCTTGCGCGACGCGTGCTCCTTGCCTGCCAGCGTCGCGCTCGAGCGCCGCCAGCGCCTCCTTCGCGTCGGCGACGATCGCCGACCGCCGGCCGCGCGACGCGGGTGATCTCGACCGGGTCGAGGTCGATGCGGATCACCTTGATGTCGCCGTCGAGGCCCCAGCGGGTCTGCGGCTGGTTGAAGCGCGTGCCGACCGCCAGCACGACATCGGTGCCGCGCCACCATTCATGGCCGGCGAGCAGGTTCTGCGCCAGATAATGCCGGTCGCTGACGATGCCCTTGCCGCCGGTATAGGTCACAACCGGCGCCTGCACCTGCTCGGCGACCGCGAGCACTTCGGCGGCGGCCTCGGCACACGCCGCTGCCGATATAGATCATCGGCTGTTTCGCGCCGCCGAGCAGCGTCGCGGCCTCGGCGATCAGCTCCGGGTCGGGCGGCGGCGGAGGCGGGCGGCGCATCGACCTGCCGGCAGCGCCACCTCGCCCTCCAGCGCCATGATGTCGAGCGGCATTTCGAGCGCGACCGGGCGCGGCCGCCCGTGCCGCATCTGGCGGAACGCCTCGTTGACCAGGATGCCGGTCTCGCTCGGGTGATTGATGCGCTCGGCCCATTTCGTCAGGCCGCGCAGGATCGCGAGCTGGTCCGGGATCTCGTGCAACAGGCCAAAGCCGCGGCCGATCAGGTTCGACGGGATCTGCCCCGAAACGCACAGCACCGGCGCGTTCGTCGCGTAGGCGGTGGCGAGCGCCGCCGTCGTGTTGAGCAGCCCCGGCCCCGGCACCACCGCGAAGGCGCCCGGCCTGCCGCTGGCGCGCGCATAGCCGAACGCCATATAGGCGGCGGCCTGCTCGTGGCGCGGATGAATGACCCGGATCGCCTCGCCCGCATCGTACAGCGCGACGAACAGCGCGTCGTTCTGCACCCCGGGCAGCGCGAACAGCGTATCGACCCCGTGCCGGGTCAGCATCTCGACCAACGCCCGGCCGCCCGTCATCCGCGCCATGTCCCGCCTCCCTGCTGCTTGCCCTGTGCCGCCGCGAGTGGTCATACCATTTCCGCGAGAGCGCGAGGAGATCGCGCCGCCCGAATTCCGAGGTGGCAATGGCTTACGAAACCTACCGCGTCGAGGTCACGCGCGACGAAACGCTCCAGACCGGCGGCGTCGGCATCGAGATCACCGCATATTTCGACCGGATGCCCGAGACGCACGACTACACGGTCGGGATGCTGACCCGGGCGCCGCGCGGTGTTTGGAATAGTCGGCTCGCCTTCGCCGGTGATTTCGCGACTTTGGGCGAGGCGCTGGCCGCGATCGGCGCGGGCTTTCCGGAGATCGACCGTATCCGCTGCTACGAATACACCGTCGACAACGAATTCCCGGTCGAGGTCCCGCCGCTCGTCCGCTCGGGCGACAAGTGGCAGCCGGCCGGCTAGTTGCCCAAATCCGAATATGGCGCCGGCCCAAACACACCCTGGCCATAACCGCGGGCGACCTCGACGTCGTAAGCGCCGGTACCGCGATCGGGCCCGGGCGAAGTACGCGTTGCGGCATGCTCCGGCTGCGGATAGCTTGCCCGAGTTCGCCGGCCGCCCGACCGCCGCAATCCGGCATCGCGACGCGGCGCGTGCGCGTGGCGGCTATTGGCGGCGTGGGTTCGTGGCGGCGGCGCTGCGGTCGCCTCGCCGGGCCCGGTCTGGGTCGCTTTGGCATCCTTCGTGACTGCCGCCTGAGGCTTTTCGTCCGCCTTCTTCTTTCGCCCCCGTCCGGAGACGCTGCCGTTTCCGTCGGTTTCGCCAGAGCTGCGGAGAGGGATTGAATGACCGGCGGAGCAGGCGCCGAGCCGGCCCGCGCTTCGGCGGGCTCCGCCAATCGCCCGATCGGATCGGGATCGGCGGCATTCGATATTTGTGTGGCTCCCGCCTCTAACCGATCCGCGGAAACCGTCTCCCGATCTACCACCGCGACCCGTTGCAGCGCCCCCGGAACAGCCAAATCCGGTGCGCCGGGTAGCGATACCGACTGCGTCGACGGTTTCATGCCCTCCGCAACCAACGCTGGGCGATCTACTGACGCACCCGGCATCGCAACCGCTTCGAGTCCAAAGAAGGTTTTCGCCTGTACGGCGGCGGTCGTTGGATTTGCATCGCGGCCGCCGCGCAGGAGTAAAAAACCGGCGATCGAGGCCGAAGCAACTGCCCCCGAATAGAGCGCCCAAAACCCGATCGACGCGGCTATGCTCGGAAGCTTGCGCGACCAGAACCTCTCCTGATCGCCGAAATCAAAGGCTGCGTCCTGCCTCCCAGAGGCATCTGCGCCAGCTGACGCGATGATCTGAGGCCCGGAACCCGCCAAGCTTTCGGAAGAGCGTAGTTTCCAACCGTCCAATCCGGGCTCCTCGGAGGCCGCGCCCTGAGATTTCCCGGTACAGCGGGTTTCGGCTTCGCCGAAGCGGGTCAGGCCGCGAGTGGATTGTGCATTTGCCTGAGAAATTCCGGCAGCCGCGACCTCGGCAGCACAGTCAGTCTGCGCACTATCGCGCCCCGATTGCGGCTGTTCCGCAACTGCCGTCCGATCCTGTTCGGATTTGCCTTGAACGGGACAGACGCTGTTCAAAATCTCGCCTACCGAGTAACCCGAGCTGAGCATTTCGTAGTACAGCTCGATCTCGCCTTCTTTGTCGCCATTCTTCAATCGCTCATTCAGCGAGCGATGCAGCTGCGCCGGCGCCTTCGGTTCATTTGCCATCAATGCCATCGACACGAGCAAATCTCACCTTCGCCGAACGTTAACTCTAACGGTCCCGGCGTTGCAAGCTGCTCGCTTTTGCGCGGTCTATGGAATCGCCATGCGAGCTGGTTCCGATCCGGCGCGAAACCGTCAGGGTCTTATCGCCGCCTATGGACATCGATGGCCGGCGCGCGTGGTCGCGCCGACATTACCGGGGAGTGAACCTGAACCCGCTTTGCATCACGGGCGGCCTATGGCGCCGCCCCTCTATCGCCGGCCGTGTCGGCGCAGGAAGTCGATGAACCGCGCCGCGAGCAGCCCCTCGCGCGCGTCCCAGTCGGCAAAGGCCTCGTCGAGCGTTGTTCGCTGTTCGGTCACGACCTCCGCGTATTCGGCGTTCGGTATCAGACGGTGCGCCGCCTGACCCGCGGCCAGCGGATGGACCGGATCCATGCCCGGCGCGATGCAGGCCGGCATCGTCAGCGAGCGCAACTCGGCCGGGGAGAGGCCGATCACCGGGTGCTCGGCGCCGGCCCGAAAACTGCGCCGCCACATCGTCATGCGCACGACAAAGTCATCGGGATCGAGCGCCATCAGCGAATCGCGCGCCTCGGGGTTGATCCCGATCACCTCGCTCCAATGATCGAGCTTGCAGACCGCCTCCATGCCGCCGCGCTGGGCCGCCTCGATGTGCGAGGTGTAATACTGGTTCGTCAGCTGCTCGGCCGCATGCGCGCCGCCCGTGACCCGCCACAGCAACAGGCCGCGGACCGCCTGCTTGTGTTGCAGCGCCAGCAGCAGCGCCAGCCGGCACCCGGAAGAACTGCCGCCGACAAACGCGGGCCGCGCGTCGATCTCGCGCATCAGCTTGTTCAGGTCGTCGGCCCATTCCTGGTTTTCCGAGTCGCCGTCGATTTCGATGCTGGAGGCGCCGGTGTTGCGGCGGTCGTAGATGACGACGCGATGGCCGGCCTCGGCGATCTTTTCCGCCAATGACCGCAGCGACGACCCGGCTCGCCGCCCGCCCGGCTGCAGCACGACGAACGGCCCGCCGTCGCCGAGTATCTCGTAATTCAGCGCGACGCCGCGAACCTTGGCGATCGGCATGTTCTCCTCCCCGCTGATGCGCACCGGTCATGTTACCCGCAGCCGTCGTCGGCGCAAACATCCCGGTTCCGGCCGGGCGGAGAAGCGGTATAAGCTCGCGCCGGGCACGCCGGTCGACAGCCCGCGCGGCTCAACAATGCGAGGGCGACGGAGAACGCAGATGAAAATCCTCTATTTCGACGACTTCAAGCTCGGCGTGCTGAAGGGCGACAACACCGTCGTCGACGTGTCGGCCGCCGTGCAGGACATCCCGCATGTCGGCCCCGGCGACCTGATCAGCGGCCTGATCGAGCGGTTCTCGAGCTACCGCGCGAAGCTGGAACAGGCCGCGGCGCAGGGCCAGGGCGTGCCGCTGTCGAGCGTGCGCATCCGCCCGCCGCTGCCGAAGCCGACCAACATCGACTGCATGGCCGTCAACTACATGGAGGACGGCACGCGCAGTTCGCCGGCGCCGATCAACGCCTTCCACAAATCGCCCGTCGGCGATCATCGGCAACGGCGACACGATGGTATTGCCCGACGCGCCGGCGACGATCTTCGAGGGCGAAGCCGAACTGGCGGTCGATCATCGGCAAGCGCGCCAGCCAGGTCAAAGCCGCCGACGCGATGGACTACGTCTTCGGCTACACCAACTTCATCGACGGCTCGGCGCGCGGTCTGCCGGCCGGCGGCTTCTTCCACATGAAATCGCGCGACACCTTCGCGCCGATCGGCCCGTATATCGTCACCAAGGACGAGATCCGCGACCCGCAGAAACTGCAGATCCGGCTGTGGAACAACGGCACGCTGATGCAGAACTTCAACACCGACGACATGGCGCACAAGATCCCGCAATGCATCGAGTGGCTGACCTCGATCCACACGCTTGGAGCCCGGCGACATCATCGCCACCGGCACCAACCACCGCGGCCTCAACCCGTTCATTGACGGCGACAAGGTCGAGATCGAGATCGAGGGCCTGGGCCGGCTGTCCTTCAACATCAAGGACGAGCTGAAGCGGCAATGGGAGCGGCGCACCCGTCTGCAATGCCATGAAGCGGCGGCGCAGAAGACCCCCGGCGCCTACCCCGACTACACCCCGCAAGTCTCCGGCAAATACGCCAAGACGGCCTGAGCGTAATACTAAGACACGCCCTCTCCCGATCTCTGATGTCGGGAGAGGGCAGCGAGCGTAGGATGGGCTGAGCGTCAGCGAAGCCCATGCTGAGACTGGGTTGCAAGCGATGGGCTTCGCTCCGCTCAGTCCATCCTACGAATCCCTACCGGCGGCGGCCTGACAGGAAGACACAAATAGCCAGAGCTTGCGCGAGCCCGGCAGTGGCGAACATGGCCGGGGCTGCTGCGGGTGAGGTTGCGGCGATAACAGACGGGCCGAATTCTCGCAATAATCCGAAAACGGCTGGCGCGATCGAATAAGAAGCCTGGGCGATGCCGACCATCAGCGCAACCGCGCGGAGCACATCGGCCTCCGCGAATTCCTGCTGCGCAACCAGCGGCGGCAAGGACGTCGCGTTGCCGAAACCCACACCGAACAGCGCGATACCCAGCAGCAGGAACGGCACGCTCGTGCCAGCTGCATAAATGAACGCGACGGACCCCGCAAACTGCGCGGCGTAGCCGATGCACGCGAGGAGGCGCCGGTCGGCGTGCGGCGGCATGGCCCAGCCGAGAAAAGTGCGGCCGGCAATCGCCATCGCTGTTACCGTGGCCATTGCCAGTGCGGCGCGCTGGTTTCCGAAGGCCGGCGTCAGCAGCGAAAAGAGGTGCGCCGTCAACCCGATCTGGGCGAACAGCCCGAGCGCCATCCCGGCTGACAGCGTCACGAACCTGCGATCGCGCCAAACGGGCGATCCGGCGAGCGGCGTCCCTGTGCGAACAGGCGCCGCCCGATCGGCTCGATGATCGCCATCGGGTGCGGCACCGAGCTCCCGCGGTGTTCTTGCCAGCCATCGCCGGGCGAGAAACCAGACGGTTGCCACCGTCAAGAGGCCGATCAGCATCGCGGCGTGCGCGAACCCGAGCGCCGCTATCGCCAGAGCCCAGAGCGGGGAAAAAATCACACCCCCCACGCTCCCGCCGTTGTAGGCCATGCCGAGCGCGGCCGGCCGCCTGCGGACGAACCAGGGCGACACGATGCCGTTCAGCGCGGCGGCGCTCATCGCACCCCAGCCCGCACCGCTCAGGAGACTCGCGAGGAACAGCTGCCAGGGGGCGGCGCTGATCGCCCAACCGACGGCACCGGCACTCAGGCACAGCGCCGCCATTTTCGTTGCCGTCTCGGTGCCGATGCGGCGATAGAAGGCCGGGAGATTGGCCGCCACCACGGCGCCGGTCAGGAAATGGGACGTCACCGCGGCGGAAACGACAGGCAACGGCCAATCTCGCGTGGCGACAATCACGCCGAGAAAAATCGGTGGACCATAGAATCCAATACCCCAGCCGAACGTGGCGAGCACGAACGCCGCGCCGACGACCTGCCATCCGAAGAAGGGCAGCGATCGGGTCTCGGTGGCCATGTTTCCCTCTCCGCGCCTGACAGGCGGCCGCTCGCGGCTCGGCTGCGGCCTTGGCGACGGCATAATGAAGACGCAGGCGACCGAATGCTTCGGCGAGGATCGAAGCAATAAAGGGGGAAGAGCGGCTAGACTGCGCCGCTGCGAAAAGGAACTGGGCCGGCGCCAATAAGGATTCTAAGACGATGAGCAACCACGCGAGTTTCGCGGAAGTCGCGGCGCTAGCCGGCGATCCCGGCCGCTCCGAAATGCTTCGGGCGCTGATGGACGGACGCGCCCTGACCGCCTCCGAACTGGCGCAGATTGCCGGCGTCACGCCGCAGACCGCGAGCACTCATCTGGCGCGCATGATGACGGCCGGTCTGATCAGCGTCGTGAAGCAAGGCCGTCATCGCTACCACCGGCTGGCGTCACCGATCGTCGCGCAGATGATCGAAAGCATTATGCAGGTAGCATCGGCGCCGGTCGCGAGCCGGCCATCGCTTGTCATTGGTCCGAGAGAGGCTGCGCTGCGAATGGCGCGGACCTGCTACGATCACCTCGCCGGCCGGCTTGGCGTCGCTCTCGCCGACGCGCTGGTCGGCGCCGGACACATTGCGCTGGAAAGCGACGGAGGGCTGGTTACCGAGGGCGGTGTGGTGTTTTTCGCCCGCGTCGGCATTGACGTCGATGCTCTCCAACCGCACGGTGGCAGGCGCACGCTCCGCCTTCTGTGTCGGCCTTGCCTGGACTGGAGCGAAAGGCGGCCTCATATCGCCGGCAAGATCGGGGCGGCAATGTGCTCGCATGGGCTATCGGCGGGCTGGATTCGGCGCATATCCGCGACCCGCGCCGTTGCGATCACTCCGCGAGGCGTGCAAGTTTTCCGTGAGCAGTTCGGGTTCGAGGTGCCGAAAATGCGAAACTGACGTTGACCTCTGATGCTGCTGATCCCGGTTCTGCCCTGTTTCGCGAGCCGCACAGCTCACTTGCGGCGGCTTGGTTCGATCGCGCCGACGATTTCGTCGAGGATCACGACAGCAGGCGTAGCAAGGACCGATCAGCCTTCAGCCTGCGGTCTTGCTCGCCGGGGAATTAGCGGAAAGGCGAAAAGTGTTGACTTCGGGGGTATGTTCCCGTAATGTTTCAAAACCTCGGCCGCCGCTCTAGAACCTGAACTTCCCTGATGCGTCCCGCACATTCCCTGTAACGGCTGGGGAATTCCCAGAAACGGCCGAGGAAAGTCCCTGTTGGTCGCTGCGTAATCAGAGGTTTATCAACAACTTACGAGGCAACTCCCGAAACAATTCCCTGCGAACAGGGAAATCGGCTCGGCGCCGGGCACGCTGGTAAGGCCCGGTCAAAACGGGTATCCCAGCAACGAGAAAACCAGCATCAGCAGCGGAATCAACGCCGCGCCGACAAGCATCGGCGCGAACAGCATGGCAATCATCCTGAGCATGTCTCTAAGGAACTGATCCGGCACTGGATTGTGTCCTTCCCTTCAGATCAGTGGCTTGAAAACCGATCGAACGATGCCGCGGCGTTCGCGTGCAAATGGAACCGGGCTCAGAACCGATTTGCCATGGAGACGATCAACCACATAAGCACGATCATAAGGATTACGGCACCCGGCCAGGCTATCATAAACAGCCCGAAATCATTGCCGTTGTCGTCGTCGTTGCGCATTCCAACACCCCGCAGCCGCAATATAGCGCCGATCGACGAACTGCCATCCCGGACGGTGCGCAGTGCGGTTTCTCCGGCTCGGCGATGAGCCGCGCCACGCGTCGGTCCGAGACAAAATCGGCGAACTCCCAATATCAGGGCAACGAAGTGAACAAATAGCCTCTCGTCGGCGCTATGCTCGCTCCGTACCGGTCCGCGCGAGCCTCCCGATGACCCAGCCCGATCCGATCTCCTATTCCGACGCCCATATCCGCTCGATCCTCGAACGGGTCAAGACGATCGCGATGGTCGGCGCCTCGTCAAACTGGAACCGGCCCAGCTACTTCGTCATGAAGTACCTGCAGGGCAAAGGCTATCGCGTCATCCCGGTCAATCCCGGCATCGCCGGCCAGGAGCTGCTCGGCGAAACGGTTTACGCCGCGCTCCGCGACATCCCGCCCGACCTCGCCGAACAGATCGACATGGTCGACATGTTCCGCCCCGCCGCTGATGCGCCGAAAATCGTCGAGGACGCGATCGCGATCGGCGCGCCGGTCGTGTGGATGCAGCTCGGCCTCCGCAACGACGAAGCGGCGGCCACGGCCGAGGCGGCCGGCATCGAAGTCATCATGAACCGCTGCCCGAAGATCGAGTTCGGGCGATTGGACGGCGAATTGTCGTGGAGCGGCGTCAACAGCGGCATCATCCAGAACCGCCCGCCGCAGGCCCCGAAACCGCGCCGCGCCCGCGAAACCCCGGCCTCTTCCGCCTCACCGGCCGGCGGCAATCGCGGCTACGGCTTCGAGACGCTGGCGGTGCATGCCGGCGCCGCCCCCGACCCGACAACCGGGGCGCGCTCGACGCCGATCTATCAGACGACCTCGTATGTCTTCGAGGATGTCGATCACGCCGCCTCGCTCTTCAATCTGCACAATTTCGGCTACATCTATTCGCGCCTGACCAACCCGACCGTCGCGGTGCTCGAAGAGCGCATCGCCAGTCTCGAAGGCGGGCGCGCCGCGCTCGCCGCCGCCTCGGGCCACGCGGCGCAGTTCCTGGTGTTTTTCACCTTGATGTCGCCGGGCGACGAGTTCGTCGCGTCGCGCAATCTGTATGGCGGGTCGCTGACACAGTTCGGCCTGTCATTCAAGAAACTCGGCTGGACCTGCCATTTCGTCGATCCGACCGATCCCGAAAATTTCCGCCGCGCGCTGACCCCGCGGTGCAAAGCGATCTTCGTCGAGAACCTCGCCAATCCGGGGGGCATCGTCGTCGATATCGAAAAGGTCGCGGCGGTCGCGCATGAGGCCGGCATCCCGCTGATCGTCGACAACACCTTGGCGACGCCATATCTGTGCCGGCCGTTCGACTGGGGCGCCGACCTGATCGTCCACTCGACAACAAAGTTTCTCGGCGGCCACGGCGCCGCGCTCGGCGGCATGCTGGTCGAATCGGGCCGCTTCGACTGGGGCGCCGGAGACAAGTTCCCGTCGCTGAGCGACCCGGAGCCGGCGTATCACGGCCTCAAATTCTGCGAAAATTTCGGCGATTTCGCGTTTACGACCAAAGCGCGCGCCGTGGCATTGCGCGATTTCGGCCCGACCCTGTCGCCGATGAACGCGTTTCTGACGCTAACCGGCATCGAGAGCCTGCACGTCCGCATGGACCGGCATGTCGAGAACGCGAAGAAGATCGCCGAATTCCTGGCCGACCATCCGCGCGTCGCTTGGGTCTCCTATGCCGGTCTGAAGACCAGCCCCTATTATGAACTGGCCAGGAAATACCTGCCGAAAGGACCGGGCGCAGTGTTCACCTTCGGCGTCAAGGGCGGCTACGATTCCGGCACTCGGCTCGTCGAAAGCGTGCGGCTGTTCTCGCATCTCGCCAATATCGGCGACACCCGCAGCCTGATCCTGCACCCGGCCTCGACCACGCACCGGCAACTTTCAGACGAACAGCGCCTCGCCGCCGGCGCCGGCCCGGATGTCGTGCGCCTGTCGATCGGTCTCGAAACCGCCGACGATTTGATCCGCGACCTCGACGAGGCGCTCGGCGCGGCATGAGCGCACCGGCAATCGCCACTGCGTTAAGCGAAACCGATCCACGCACGGCCGACCGAAATTCGCGCGATGCGGCGCTGACTCTGGCCTTTGCGCAGCCCGGAGACACGCTGCTTTATCTGCTCCTGCCGCTGCATCACGACGTGTTCGGGGTCAGTCTCGCCGTGGCCGGTCTGCTGCTCGCCGCGAACCGTCTCGTACGGATCGCCGGCTATGGCTGGATCGCCGGGCTCTATGGCGAGCACGGCGCGCGGGTGTCTTGCCTGTTGGCGGCGCTGGCCGCGCTGCTGGCGACTGTCGGTTACGCGATCGGGTCGGGTGTTTGGGTGCTGCTTGTCGCGCGGCTCCTGTGGGGGCTCGCCTTCGCGGCGATGAACGTCGCGACGCAGGCGCTGGCAACCGCCGAGCCGACAGGCGCGGCGCGCCGCAGCGGCACGATGCGCGCGATCATCGCGGCCGGGCCGGTCAGCGGCCTCATCGCGGGAGCGGTGGTGGCGCAGTTCGCCGGGCCGCGTGCGGCGTTTCTGCTGCTCGCCTCAGCGGCACTGCTCGCCTTCCCGTTCGCGGCCCGGCTGCCGCGCGGCGGCGAGGGTCGCCCCGAGCGGCTGCCGCGCCCGCGCTTCGGCATGCCCTCGCGGCTCGATACATGGTCGTTCGTCCAGGGGATGACGCTCGACGGGCTGTTCGTTCTCGGGCTGTCCGTGCTCGGCGCCGCGGCGCTGCCCGGCTACGCGGCGCTCGCGGCCGGGTCGGCGCTGGCGCTGCGCTATTTGGCGGAAATCCTGCTGGCGCCGCTCGGCGGCGGGCTGGCCGAGCGCTACGGACCCCGCCGGGTTCTGACGGTGCTGTCAGTAACGACGGCGCTCGGGCTAGGCGTGATCGGCGGCGGCGCGCTGTGGGTCGGCGCGGTGCTGGTGGTCGTGCTGCGCGGCCTCATTCAGCCGATTGCGGCGCCGCTTGTCGCGCTCGAAAATCCCGGCCGCGACCGGGTGCCGGCGCTGGCGCGACTGGCGACTTGGCGCGACCTCGGGGCCGGCGCCGGACCGCTGCTCGCCGGCGCGCTGTTGCCGGTGGTCGCGCACCAGATACTTTACGCCGCGGCGGCCGCGCTTCTCGCGGTTTCCGCCATTGCCGTCAGCGCGGTGGCAGCGAGGCAGCCGGTCGCCGAGCCGACGCCGCGGTAAGGTCTACCGCCGACTGCCACCGCCCTGTGATTTTCGCCGACCGTTTCCGCCCGGGCCAGCGGCCGCGTGTTCTTTGCGCCTGCCGCCGGACGCCTCTTCTTCGCCGTCCTCCTCGTCCTTTTCGAGCTCCTCGTCGTCCTCCTCGCCCGCGTCCATCATGCGCGGATTGACGTCCTCTTCCGCCAACTTTGTCATCTCCTCGTCGAAGCGTTTACCGTTGGCCAGGGCCTGCTCCATTGTCCGGACGACTTTCTCCTCCTCTAGCAATCGGGCCAGCGCGGCCGCGGTCCCCCACGCGGCGATGCAGTAATGCTCGGTCTTCTGCACCGCAGCGATCACGAACGGATCGATCAGATTCTCATTCTGAATGTCGTCGTGGTGGTCGTTGGTGACCTCGATCAGGGCCTCGGCGACGATATTTTTCGCACGTCCTTTGGTGGTCTGCATCTCGTCGAGCGCGTCCTCGATCCGCTCGATCAGCCCGGCGCCTTGCTCGCGGCATCGATCAAGCATCTCGCGCAGCTGGTCGGAATCGACCTGTTTCGCCAGACGCGGCAGCACCCGCGACAGCTGGCGCTCGGCGCTGTGGATCTGTTTAAGTTCCGTGACAAGCAAATCTTGGGGTGATTGAAGAGCCGGCATTGTCTACCTCTATACACTCAGGTATGTCGTTCCACAAACACTTCATCGTGAGCGCTGTTCCTTCTTATAACAAAGTAATCGTGAGACGTTGTTTTTCTTTATTGGAACCCATTCGGATACAGCCTTTCGAAATCGACACTGAACGCGAGTGAGGACAGCAAATGGCCACCACCGTCGGAACCGAGACTGATCTCGAAAGCCTGCTCACAGACCTGATTCAGCTCGATTTCGATGCCGCAGACGCGTATCAGGCGGCGATCGACCGGCTCGAGAACCACGAATGGCGAGCGATGCTGGCGAGCTTCAAGGAGGATCATCTGCGGCACACTGCCGAACTCGGCGAGGCGCTGCGCGGCATGGGCGTCGTCCCGCCCTCCGGCGGCGACATGAAGAGCATGTTGACCCAGGGCAAGGTAGTGATGGCCGGGCTGATTGGCGACGAAGCCGTTTTGCGCGCGATGCGCACGAACGAAGCGATACCAACACCGCCTACGAACGCGCCGTGCAGTTCCCAAACCTGCATTTGCAAATCCGCGAAATGCTCGATGCCGGCCTCGCCGACGAGCGACGCCACTGCGCGCGGATCCTGCAGCAGCTCGGATAGCGGCTCAGATAACCGGGGTTCCGGCAAGCGTCAGTACAGCGGCACGCTGTACATCAGCAGCAACGACTGCTCTCCGGGGTTGCGCTTGGTCAGCCCGGCGTTCGACATGTGAGTGAAGGCAACGCCGAGCCGGCTCATGTCGTCAAAACGCCAGGCAAGCTCGGCCCCGGTGCGGAATTCCCACCACGACCCGAGATCGGTCCCCGAACCGGGCGCGAAAAAGCCGCCGGCCACGTTCGGCGTCAGCACCACGTTCGGGCCGAAATTGATATCGATCCCGAACCCGCCATAGCCGTAGAACGCCGCGTCGCTGGTCCCCATGACGCCGATGAACGGCGACACGAACCACAGCACATCGCCAAAGTGGTATTCGGCGCGGAATTCGGCGGCGGTACCGGCGGTGCTGCTGCTGCTCGGGCGTGATGTCGAAAGCGCCGGCACCGATGGCGACGCGCGGCGGATCGGACGGCGAACCGACGCTCAGTTGCGCCTTTGCGGATGCCGGATGGCGACAAACGCCATCAGTCGCCAGGGCAATCGTCAGCGCCGGAAGCGCAGCGGACCGTGCCGCTCGCCGTTGATAGACCGTCAATCACCACTCTCGCCCCCGAACGAACCTACCAGAGCCTGGCCGTTGGCGCGGTCGGCGAACGGGCGCGCTGCGCTCCCCGTCGCACCCGTTCGGGCCGGTCTCCGCAACGCATCTTAGAGGCGATCACGCCGGCCGCAAGCGAAACCGCACACGGGAGCATTCATCTACCAGCGCTTTGCCCGTTCGGTCGCGAGGACAAGCTGCTCGCGGATGCCGGGCTCCATCGCCGAATGGCCGGCGTCGCGCACGATGACGTACTCGGCCTCGGGCCAGGCCAGGACCAGTTCGTCGGCGCTGCGAATCGGGCACACCATGTCGTAGCGGCCCTGCACGATCACCGCCGGCAAATGCCGGATGCGCCCGATATTGGCGACGAGGTCGGAATCGGGCGGGAACAGGTGCTCGGTGAAGAAATGCGCCTCGATCCGCGCCAGCCCGAGCGCCAGCCGGTCCTCGCCGAACGCAGCGACCGTCTCGGGGTTGGGCAGCAGCGTCGAGCAGCCGCCCTCGTAAATGCTCCAGGCGCGCGCCGCCGGCATGTGCACGCGCGGATCGGGGTCGGTCAGGCGGCGGTAGTACCCGGCCAGCAGATCGGCCCGCTCCGCTTCCGGCAGAAACCCGGCAAAGGCGCGCCACGCCTCGGGGAACACGGTGCGCATGCCATAGAGAAACCAGTCGATCTCGCTCTGGCGGCAGAGAAAAATCCCGCGCAGGATCAGCCCGGCGACCCGCTCGGGATGGCTCTGCGCGTAGAGCAGCGCCAGCGTCGAACCCCACGAGCCGCCGAACACGACCCATTCCGCGATCCCAAGCTCGCGGCGCAGCCGCTCGATGTCCGCGACGAGGTGGGAAGGGGTGTTGTCGCGAAGCTCGCCGAGCGGGGTCGAACGGCCGCTGCCGCGCTGGTCGAACACGACGATGCGCCAAAAGCCCGGGTCGAAAAACCGGCGATGCACCGATGTCGCGCCGGCCCCCGGACCGCCATGCAGAAACAGGATCGCCGGACCCTGCCGATTGCCCGACTCCTCCCAGTACATCGTATGGCGCGCGTCGAGCTTGAGCTGGCCGGTGCGGTAGGGCTCGATCGGCGGGAACAGGTCGCGGCGGGTGTTCATCGCCACAGTTTACGGGGGCGCGCGGGAGTTGCGGTAGCGGCGAGCAATTTTCGCCCGTCTGGCGCCCGTGGCGAGGCTGTGAGATCATGCCGCCAGCGCGGGAGGGCGGCCTATGGCGTTGAAACGGATGGTGCTGCAGATCGGCATGGGGACCGACATTCGCGGCCGCGACTACACAAAGGCGGCGGTGCGGGCGCTGCGCGACGCGCTCTGGCACAATTCGCTGAGCGTCGCGAACGCGCTCGGACAACCGGTCGACGCGATGCGGGTCGAGGTCACGATCGGCGTGCCGCACCCGGAGCTGGTGGATAAAGCCGCCGTCCTGGCCGTGCTGCCGCACGGCACCGGAACCGTCACAGTCGTCGAGGGCGGCCTCGAAATCGCCAATGACGAGGGAACCGAACGCGACGGTCGTCGCCAACGCCGCCGCCGTCGTGCGGCTCGATCTGCCGGAGGCTCGGCCGTGACGCTGAAACGGATCATCACCGAATTCGGCACCGGCAACGATCTGCACGGCGGCGATTACACGAAAGCGGCGGTGCGCGCCGTGCAGGACGCGATCCACCACAGCTCGCTGAGCCTGATCCGCAGCCTCGGCATCGATTCGCGCACGATGCAGGTCGCGGTCACGATCGGCGTGCAGCAGCCGGACCGCGTACAACCCGAGGCGGTCAAGGCGGCGCTGCCGCATGGCCAGGTCAGCGTCACTGTCGTGAAGGGCGGTCTCGACGTGCCGGACGAGGCGGCCGGCGATGTCGCGATCATCGCCAGCGCGGCCGTGACGGTGCGCCTCGACCTGCCCTGACCGGCGCCGCTACCGTTCGGAAATGCTGTATTTCGAGGATATCGCCGCCGGTCAGACATACCGGTCGCCGAGCCTGCGCATCGACGCCGCGGCGATCACCGCATTCGCGGCCGAGTTCGATCCGCAGCCGTTTCACCTCGACGATGCGGCGGCGCGCGAATCGCTGTTCGAGGGGCTGGCGGCGAGCGGCTGGCACACCGCGGCGCTGACGATGAAACTGTGCCTGATGAGCGATTTCCGGCCGGTCAGCGGCATTCTCGGGATCGGCGGCGAATTGCTGTGGCCTCGGGCCGTGCGCCCCGGCGACGAGCTGCGCGTCGAAATCGAGGTGCTGGAAACGCGGTCATCGCGGTCGCGCCCGGGCCAGGGTCTCGTCAAACTGCGCATCACGACGCTGAACCAGGAAGGCGACGCGGTGCAGACATTCACGCCGACCCTGTTCGTCGACCGCCGGCCGAACGGCTGAGCCGATCGAACCGCCGGCGGCTCGCCGGCATGCCGGCCGAAGGCCGGCAGTCCGTCCGGATCCGGTTCAGCCGAACAGCTCGGCGGCGGCGCGCACGATGACGCGGCCATCGCCGACGCGGCGCGTCGCGCCGATCCGGTCGAGATATTCGAGCACCTCGATCGCCAGATTGCGGCCGATGCCGGAGCGGTCCTTGAACGCGGCGGCCGTGAAGCTGCCGTCCGGCGACTCGTCGGCCAACGCGGCGGCCAGCTCGGCCAATTCGCGCAGCGTCTCGGGCAGGAAAAACCGGTTCGGCGCGACCGGCGCGACCCGCCCGAAGCGTTCGACGCGCCGGAAAAACCGGGTCAGCTTCTCGGGCTCGATATCCAGCTCGGCGGCCAGCTCGCGCACCCGCGGCGGCCGCAGCCCGTCGGCCGCGAGCAACGGCCGCACCCGCTCCCACAGCCGTTCGTCGTCGCGGTTGAGCCGCGGCTCATGCGACGGCAGCCGCAGCATGCCGCCGTCGCGCACGACCCGCCCGGCCCCGATCACCGCCGCCAACGCCGCGTCGAGCGCCGCCTCCGGCGCCTGCCCGCGCAGCCGCGCGAACAATGCCCCGCGCGTCGGGCCGAGCGCGTCGGGCTGGGCGCGGTGCCATTCGGCCAGCACCGCCTCGATCCGCTCGCCGAGTTGCGCGAGGCGCTCGGGGCTGACCGCGATCGCGGCATCGCCGGTCCCGAAACGCGCGAGGCCGGCGGCATCGGCCAGCCCCTCTATCTCGGGCGGCGGCAGGTTGCGCGCCCAGGCGAACGGCGCCAGCGGCACGACCCCGGCCGCCGCGACCAGGCTTTCGAGCGCGTCGCCGGCATCGGGTTCGGCCAGCGCCGCGAGCGCGCGCCAGCCGTTCCGGACGCGAGCGGCCGCGGCGCGGCGCTGCCGGATCGAGCACCCGCCCGCCGGCCAGCGTGTGGCGCGCCGCGTGGTCGCGGATGATCGCGCGGTCGCCCCACAGCGCCGCGATCGGGTGTTCGAGATCGACCTGCACGAACCCGGTCTCGCCCGGCGCAATGGCCCGCGCCCCGAGCACGGCGAGCCGGCCGACCACATCCTCCGTCCCGAGATGAAAATGCACCGGCAGCCCGTCGCGCAGCGGCGCCGGCGCGGCGCGCGACACGGTGATGCCGAGATCGAGGCGCCCGACCGGCTTGTGCAACGCCGGATCGATGACCCAGTCGCCGCGCCGCGGCTCGCCGCCCTCCGGAAAGCTGCCGGCCAGGTTCAGCGCAGCGCGTTCGCCGGCGCGGGCGCGCTCGATCGGGCGGTTGTGCGCATGGATGCCGCGCACCCGGACCTCGACCCCGCGCGGGCTGACCAGCAGCCGGTCGCCGACCGCGACCTCGCCGGCAGCCGCCGTGCCGGTCACGACCAGCCCGATGCCGGGCAGCGAAAACGCCCGATCGATCGGCAGGCGGAACAGGCCGCTCGCCGGCCGGGCGGCCCGCGCCGCATCGGCGGCCCGCGCGCCCTCGCTCAGATGCTCGGCCAGCGCGGCGATCCCGTCGCCGGTGATGCTCGACACCGGGAAAATCGGGCTGCCGCCGTACCCGGCCTCGTCGAGCAGCGACGCGACCTCGGTTTCGACCTCGGCCAGACGCTCGGGCGGCACGCGGTCGATCTTGGTGACGACCCCGGTGATTTCGGCGACGCCGATCAGTTCGAGCACGTCGAGATGTTCGAGCGTCTGCGGCCGGGGACCGTCATCGGCGGCGACGATCAGCAGCACCCGGTCGATCGACAACACGCCGGCCAGCATGTTCGGCAGAAACCGCTCGTGCCCGGGGACATCGACAAACCCCAGCTCGGTGCCGTCCGGCAGGCTCGTATACGCAAAGCCGAGATCGATCGTCAGCCCGCGCCGCTTTTCCTCGGGCAGGCGGTCGGCGTCGACGCCGGTCAGCGCCCGCACCAGCGCCGTCTTGCCGTGGTCGATATGGCCGGCGGTCGCGAGGATCATCGTGCCCGCTCCTGCCCGGGTCCTGCTCGGTGCCGCGCCGATCAGCAGCGAGCGGAACCAGCTCTGCGCCGGGTCGCTCGCCGTGCGGCGATGCCACGCGATCGACACGGTCGCCGCGAAATCGATCGGCAGCGGCGTGATCGCCATGTCGGCCGTCGCGGCAATCTGCCGTGCGACGCGCGTGCGGCACCGTCGCGACGAGGTCGGACGCCGCCAGCGCCGCCGGCACCGCCAGATAGGTCGCGACCAGCAGCGAGATGCGGCGGCTCAGCCCGAAATCCAACAGCATGCGATCGATCGCTCCGGTCGTATTGCCGCGCGGCGACACCAGCAGGTGGTCGAGCGCCGCATATTCCTCGATCGAGAGCGGCGTTGCCAGACGCGGGTGACCGCTTCGCGCCACGAGAACGAACGGGTCCTGCAGCAGGACCATCGACTCGAACCGCGCCGGCAGCGCGCGAAGATGCGCGACGGCGACATCGATCGCGCCGCTGTCGAGCTGTTCGGCGGCGTCGCCGCCGTTCAGCGGCGTCAGCCGCAATCGCGCCCGCGGCGCCTGCGCCGCGAACGCGCCGGCCAGCCGGTCGACCAGCGCGACCTCGGCGTATTCCGCCATCCCCGCCGTGAAGATGGCGCCGCTGGCCGCCGGGTCGAAACCGGTTCTGAGGTTCAGCGCCGCCTCGATATGCTCGATCGCCGTCGCCACCAGCGGCGCGATTTCGCGCGCCCGCGCCGTCGGTTCCATGCCGGCCGGGTTGCGCACGAACAAATCGTCGGCGAACAGTTTTCGCAGGCGGCCCAGCGCGCTGCTCATCGCCGGCTGCGACAGCCCGATCCGGGCAGCCGCCCGCGTCACCGCCCGCTCCCGGATCAGCGCGTCGAACGCTTTCAGCAGGTTCAGATCGACGGCGCGGATATCCATGTCATGAATGAGGAATATATAAACAATCGATTTGATAAATGATCGCTCGAAGCTATCTGATCGTGCAAGCAGTAAACCGCGATGGGAGAATTCTCCGATGCCGAGCGAAATGGCGCCGCGCCTCAGCCATGTCGGGCTGTATGTGCACGACGTGCCGAAGATGATCGATTTCTACACGAAAACCCTCGGGTTCGTCGTCAGCGACGGGGCCGAGGATGGCCGCATCACGTTCCTGTCGCGCAATCCGAGCGACCATCATCAGGTCGTGCTGGTGCGCGGCCGCGCCACCGATCCGGCAACCGCCGATGGTGCAGCAGGTGTCGTTCAATGTCGGCACGCTCGCCAATGTGCAGCGCGCCTACCGCAAGGTGCGCGACGCCGGCTGCGAGGGCATCCGGCCGATCTGCCACGGCAACGCCTGGTCGATCTATTTCCAGGACCCGGAGGGCAACCAGATCGAGATGTTCTGCGACACGCCGTGGTACGTGCCGCAGCCGCTCGGCTTCAAGATCGACCTGGAAAAACCCGAGGACGAACTCTACCGCGAAACCGAAGCCTATTGCCGCGAGCGCGAGGGCTTCAAGCCGATCGAGGAATGGCGCGCCGACATCAGCAAAAAGATCGAGGCGAGCCTCGCCGCGCAAAACGACTGACCCGAAGGAGCAGAGAAGATGACCGAAAACAAAGGCTACCACGCCCACGTCTACTACAATGCCGAAACCAAACCGGCCGCCGCCAAGCTGCGCGAGACGCTCGCCAGCAAGTTCAAGGTCGAGCCGGGGGCGATGAGCGACGAGCCGCGCGGGCCGCACCCGATCTCGCAATTCGCCGTGATCTTCGAGACGCCCGAGTTCGACAGCGTCGTGCCCTGGCTGATGCTGAACCGCGACGGTCTCGATGTGCTGGTTCATCCGCTGACCGACAGCTCATACAACGACCACACCGCATACGCGATGTGGCTCGGCGCCCCGGTGCCGCTGAAGACGGAAATCCTCCGTCACGCGCCGGTGGGCGACCACCTGATGCCGAGCGCGCAGCGCGGCTAAGCAGCTTGCCGCATAAAGTCACGGAGGAGAATTTATTCAAAGACGTGAGGCGGTAGCTTTACTCTTGTTTGCCTCACCGCCTCATGGTCCAATATCAACGCGATTTTCGCTTTTGGCTGCCGTCATGATGCCGGCGTCGACGGCGATTCGGTGTGGTGCTCCTTGCTTTCGTCTGGTACGTCGCGGCCACGATGGTTGGCGCTTCTTTTGGTTTGATCCCGGCTTTCGGGTCGCGTTCCGGTCCGACATGACGAATTCCGTGTTCCTTTTTCCCGCAGTGTGCAGCGGGTTTACATAGGAAAACCCGGCCCAGCCGACATGGTTCCGACCTTGCGGCGGCCGGAGCGACACATGGGGTTGATCTGCCTTATCCTCGCGTCCTTGTATGTCTTTGCGCCTGGGTAAATTCCACGTCTGCCGAGGGAGGACTGGTGGCCGAGATCCTGGGAGTGGGCTGCACGCATCGGCCGCTGATGCTGCGGCCGAACGAGGATTGGACCTTTATGATGCGGGCCGCGCTCGACGACCCGGCGATGCCGGCCGAGATGAAAAACCCGGCGAACTGGCCGGCGCCGCTGCGCGAGGAACTCGGCAACGACTGGGGCGCCGCTTCCGCCGCGCGCGGCCGCGAGGTCTACCGCGCGCATTTCGCCGAGGCGCGCCGCGCGATCGACGATTTCAAGCCCGATCTGATCGTGATGTGGGGCGACGACCAGTATGAGAATTTCAAGGAGGACATCGTCCCGCCCTTCGCCGTGCTGGCCTATGACGACCAGGATCTGCAGCCCTGGCAGCACCGCCGCTCGCCGTGGAACCCGTGGAACGAGCCGGCCGACCATACCGTGCGCGTGCGCGGCCACCGCGAAGCCGGCAAATACCTGGCATCGGGGCTGATCGAGGCCGGCATCGATGTCGGCTATGCCTACAAGCCGCTGCACCACCCGATGGGGCACGCGTTTCTCAATACGGTGCTGCTGCTCGACGACGACCGGCGCGGCTTCGACTACCCGCTCGTGCAGTTCGCGGTGAATTGCTACGGCCGCCGGGTCAATGCCGCGCGCGGGCTGCGCCTGCCGCTGGCGATGCGCGACGCGGTCCAGAACCTCGACCCCCAGCTTCTCGATCCGCCTGGGCCGAACCCGCATCGCTGCATGCAGGTCGGCGCCGCCGCGGCGCGCGTCATGGCGAACAGCCCGTGGCGGGTCGCGTTCGTCGCCTCGTCCTCGTGGTCGCACTCGTTCCTGACCGAGAAGAACTGGCAGCTCTGGCCCGACGTCGCCGCCGACCGCCGCCTGTACGACGCGCTCGCGACGGGCGACTACGCGGAATGGCACCGCTATACGACCGACCAGATCGAGGATTAGCGGCCAGCACGAGGTCCTGAACTGGTTCTGCCTGTTGGGCGCGATGGAGGAACTCGGCCGCAAGCCCGACAAATCCACCTTCATCGAGACCTGGGCCTTCGTCTCCCCGGTCGTGTTCGCGTATTACCGGGCCTGACCCGGTCTGTGGTGTCGAACCTTTCCTTCCCCCGAGAGGGGAAGGGAGGGCACTCAGGAAGCGTTCCACGCGATCAACTTGATCTTCCAGGGCCGCCATCCGCGGGGTTGACCGGCAGATCTCGGAGATGCCCACGGATCAAGTCCGTGGGCTGAAGGCTACGGGTCAAGCGGCCATAACGTTGTCTGGTACCGGACGCTGGCAGCCCGGCCTTTGCTTTAGAACGGTTCTGTCTATTCGAGCGTCGTTCTGCGAAAGCGGGAGCCAGGGCAACCAGCAATTCGCCTGGCCTGGACGCCCTCCCCGGACTTGGTCCGGGAGGCACGCGGGGGTGACAAGGTCATTTTATACTGGGGGTGCGCCGGAGATCGCCGGCAATTCCGCCGCATTCGTCGACTATAGTGTGCGCTCTGAAGATGTGTTTCGGCTGACGGGATGCCGGGCACTCGGCGATCGCGACGCAATCAATGCGTATATTCTGCTGTAGATTTCTCGTTCTATCAGCAAACCGCGCCAAACGGCACCAACCGTCGGTTGCGAGATGGAGGCCGTAAGCTATCCTGGACCCGGAAGCCGTCCCGCGAAATCCAGCTTTTTCAGGACAATAGGCCGGATCTCGGTTAATTCGGACCGATCGCTGCGAGGCCACGTGCAAACACCGAATCGAGGCAGTTGCCCTTCCGTCATGCTGCTATTAGCTGCTTTGGCGCTGTTTCCATTCGCCGCCCCGAGCACCGCGGCGGAGCAGTTTCAAGCCGATGAGTGGCGCGCCGAGTGCGAGGGCGCGGCGCCGGGCACCGACTGCTCGATTATCGTGACATTCCGGCCGATGCGGCTCGACGGTTCCTTTGCGCTCGCTGCTCAACCTGCAGAGCGGCGTGATCGCGATTGTCGGGGACCCGCCGCCGCTCGCGGCCACGCTGCAAATCGACGGCTTTCCGAAAATCCGGTGCTCGGGCCCGCAATACTGCCTGTTCCCGATCGCCGATTCCGCCGCGGCAGCCGCTCAACTCGCCGTCGGTTCCATCGCACTGGTCGATGTCGAGACGAAAAACGGGGTTCTCCATTCCAGTCTGAGCACGAAGGGCTACCGCGCCGCGCTCGCGAAGATCTGGAGTTGGCGGAATTCGCCGCCGCCGCGAACGCCGTGACTGCATCCGCGGGTGCCGGCACCGGGGAGACCGGCGACATCGCCGCAACGCCCGTGTTATCCGGGTTTCCGCTCTGGGCCACAGTCGTTGGTGCTCCCGGTCCGGATCTCGTGCGCCTCGCATCGATCAAGGCAAAAATTCGGCCCCCCCGGCATTGCGCTTCGCGGCAATCAAGCCGAGCGCGGTTTGCTGTTGGTCCGGCGACAGGCTTGCAAACCAGCGCTGGGTCAGCGGTCCGACGGGATCACTCGGACCGTGCGGGCCCCAGGGACCCGTACCCTCGGCGCCGCGCTTTCCCCAGAATTCCGCCCAAAAGTCATAGATCAAGCCACCCGCCGCAGGTTTCCCGATCACGAGGGGCTTGCCATGCCCAAAGAACGCGAGCGCGAGCCCGCTATTCTTCGCCGAGCATTTCACGACGTGACCCGGAGCGGCATCGGCGGTTACCGGTCCGGTAATCGCCAGCCAGCTCTGGAAATATTTGGCGAGTGTCCCTGGCGGCTGGCTCGGGAAACGGTTCCGGATAAATCAACGCGCTCTTTGCCGTGGCCGTGGCGTTCTCCGTTCCCGTCGACACCGAATGATTGTTGGGACCTGGCCAGGCGCCGGCGGGGGTCGCCGAGGCGATCGGCGTTTCTTTGCGGAAGTTGTTCAAATCGACGTCGAAGGTGCGCGCCCGCAGCCGCGGAGGCCCGTGGCCGTCTCCGCCCGGCAACGTGTACCACGCGGTGGCATGCACGACCCCCGACATGTTTGGTATGTTCAACGTTGCGCCCGTCGACGGATAGCCGTCGAGCGCGCTGACGCCGCTGGTCGCGTTCCAGAATACGAACTTGTAGGGATTGGCGACCGGGCCGATGGTCGGCGGGGCAGGAAATCCGTTGATCGGCGTTCCCACTGTTCCGAAATCTTGCAACACGATCTCCCCAGGATCGTTGCTTCCGTCCTCCACCTGCCAAACGTTGTTGGAATCGTCCTCGTTGGGACCGCCCCATGAGATCGTGCGAAAATCGATATGAACGATCGCCACTTAGCCCTCCGCAATACATGATACGAGTCTGCACGAAATTCTTAAGATTTGGTTCTCTCGGTCAGACCTTTGCGCAGATCGGCTATGAATAGTCCGGCCGGCGCTTCTCCAGAAACGCCGCGACCCCTTCCTGGAAATGCGGTCCCGAGCGGACGCGGTCGCCGAGTTGCTGGTCGAGCGCCTCGCGGCTCTGCGCATAATCGGCGATCGAGGCGCTGATCTGCGTGCGCACAGCCTGCACTGCCGACGGGCTGTTGGCGGCGATCATCGCGGCGGTCTCGAAGGCCCACGGCAACAACCGGTCGCGCTCGACGACCTGGTTGACCAGTCCGACCCGCGCGGCGAACGCGGCATCGACGAGCCGCCCGGTCAGCAGCAGGTCCATCGCATGCACATGCCCGATCTGTTGCGCCAGCTTCACGGTGGCGCCGCCGAACGGATAGATCGACCATTTAACCTCGGGCAGCCCGAACCGCGCCTCAGGGGCGGCGGCGCGGATGTCGGTCGAGAGCAGCAATTCGACGCCGCCCGCGACGCAATCGCCGTTGACCGCCGCGACGATCGGCTTCGAGAACGGCGTGTTCTTCAGCAAGGCGCGGTTGACGATGCGCGCCAATTCCGGGCTCGCGCTCAGATCGCCCCCGAGATCGGCGCCCGACGAAAACGCCTTGTCGCCGGCCCCGGTCAGGACGACGACGCGGCACTCCGCGTCGCCGTCGAGCCGGTCCCACAGCGCCGCCAGATCGGCCATCATCGCCCGCGTCATCGCGTTGCGCCGGGGCTCGTTGGCGATCGTCACGACGACGATATGCCGCTCGCGCGTCTCGACCCGGATTTCCATATCCGCCGCTCCTCACAGGACCGTCGCGGAGTATCCTACCAGAAGCGAGACCCAGCACAGCGCGACGGAGGGCGCCGATGCGATGGCCCCCGAGGCTAGTAGCGACCGAAGGTGCTGCTGCTCGGCTTCGGTCCCGGGTAGGACGGCAACCATGTCGGGCTGATAACGATAGTCCCGGTAGTCGTAGGCATTCCACGCCGCGTATGGGGTGCTACAACCCTATAGGCTAGCGCCTGTAATACGGCTGTAGCACGGCTCGTAATACGTGGCCGGCGGGGCTGCGCAGTGTATATAGCCATAGCCGTCCACCAGCATTGCGTCTGGGCATTGGCCGGAAAATGCAAACGCGGCCAGCGACGACGGCGCCGGCCGCACTCAGAGAGCGTTTTCTCACGTTGGGTTCTCCTGTTGACGCTTTGCTGCTTGAACAGGAGCGTCACGCGCACACGATCCCGACACTGTCGGTAGGATCGCAAGAATCACGGCGCGGCGTATCGACACAACCGCGCAGCGTCACCACGCCCCGGCCGCCGCCTGCTAACTGCCGCCGCCGGTCAACGGTGGTCCGGGATACCGAGAATTTCCGAAATCGCCGCGGGAATCACGCCCGGAATCCGCTTCCGGCCGCGCCGACCCGGTTGCGAATTGCCGCCCCGCCTTCGCATCCGCCCGCTGCCAGCCCACGCGAGCATGAAATCGCCACGGCGGCCGCGAAGACCTTGCCCTCATCGTCGTCCGTCGTTCAAGCACCGGACGGAATCGGCCCCGGAAGCCGGTCGAGCGCAGGCCTGCTCAGAACCAGCGCGACTTGTCGACGACATTGCGCAGTTCGCGCCCTTCGGCGAAACGCCGCGCGTTGTCCTGCAACACCTGATAGCGGCGCTCGTCGAGATAGGGGCCGTGCCCGGCGGTGTGCGGCGTGATCAGCACCCCGGGCATCGTCCACAGCGGATGGTCGGCCGGCAGCGGCTCCTGCTCGAACACGTCGAGCGCGGCGCCGGCGATCTCGCCCGCCCGCAACGCCGCGACGAGATCGTCGAGCCTCGTCGTCATGCCGCGCCCGATATTGATGAAGAACGCGCCGCGCTTCATGCGCCGGAACCGGTCGCGGTTCATGAAGCCCTCGGTCTCCGGCGTGTGCGGCACGGTCAGGATCACGAAATCGGCGCGCGGCAAGAGGTCGTCGAGCGCAGCGGCGCGGTGCAGTTCGGCGACGCCCTCCGGCCTGTCGGTGCGGCGCTCGTCGACCCCGATCACGGTCATGCCGAACGACGCCGCGAGCCGCGCCGTCTCGGCGCCGATGCCGCCGACCCCGACGATCAGCGCGGTCGCCTCCGGCAGATGCGTGACGATGTCGTCGCTCTCGCGCCCCATCGGCCGCCATTCGCGGCGCAGCTGCTGCGGGATATAGACGTGCAGCCCGCGCGCGAAGGCGAGCACGAAGCTCATGATGTGCGCCGCGATGTGGTCGTTGTAGATCTCGCGGAAATTGGTGATCGCGACCGGATGCGCGATCAGCTCGGGGTAATAGTACCCGGCCGGCGGCGCCGCCTGCGGCGCCTGCAGCCAGCGCAGATTTCTCGGCGCGCGCCGAGCAGGTTCGGCGGGATCGTGCCGTAGGCGCCCTCGGCCATCGCGATCGCCTGCTCGGCCCCTTCCATCGTCTCGGGCGCGATGATCTCGAGTTCCGGCACGGCCTCGCCCAGCCGGCGCGCCCAGTCGCGCGTCTTCTCCCCTTGCGGCGGCAGAAACAGAAACGGGATCGGCATGGCGGTTCTCCGGCATCAGCTCCGCGACAAGCCTAGCCGGCAGCTTAACCAGGAAGCAATCGTCCGGCTCCATAACAGCGTCCGGGGCGTCCTGCCTTGCGCAAAACCCTCTCGTGCGACGCTCGGCCACGCGATAGCTTGCCCCGCGGACACAGGCTGCCCTCGCGGCCGCTGAAAGGGATCGGGATGGAACCGGAACTCAACGAATTCGGCCAGCCGGTCGGGGCGCCGGTGCCGGGATGGACGCCGCGCCCCTCGCCGCCGCGCACCCCGATGACCGGGCGCTTCTGCACCGTCGAACCGCTCGACCCGGAGCGGCACGCCGCGCAGCTCTTCGCCGCTTTTGCCGAGGACGACGGGCGGATGTGGACCTACCTGCCGCGCGGCCCGTTCGCGTCGGCCGCCGATTACCGGGAATGGGCCGAGGGCGCGGCCCGGCTCGACGACCCGCTGACGCATGCGATCATCGACAACGCCACCGGCGAGGCGGTCGGCACCGCCGCCTTTATGCGCATCGACCCGGCCTTCGGCGTCATCGAGGTCGGCAGCATCACCTACAGCCCGCGCCTGCAACGCCGGCCCGCCGGCACCGAGGCGATGTACCTGATGATGCGCCGCGTGTTCGACGAACTCGGCTACCGCCGCTACGAGTGGAAGTGCAATTCGCTGAACATGCCGAGCCGCGCGGCGGCGCTGCGCCTCGGCTTTCAATACGAAGGGCTGTTCCGCCAGGCGACGATCACGCGCGGCCGCAACCGCGACACGACGTGGTTCTCGGTGATCGACAGCGAATGGCCGGCGCTGCGCGACGCGTTCGAGCGCTGGCTCGACCCGGCGAATTTCGACGCCGCGGGACGGCAGCGGCAAAGCCTCGCGAGCTCTCCGATCGCCCGCCGCATGATCCAATCCGCGCGAATACGGCAAGCCGTCGCTGGCGCTGCTCGCGGCGATGACGGCGCTGGCCTTCAGCGCCCTGCACATCGTCCTGCCGGCGCTGCCGATCCTGACCGCCGCGTTCGACGAAGGCCCGGCCCGGGTGCAGCTCGTCGTGACGCTGTTTCTCGCGGGCATCGCGGCGGGGCAGCTGTTTTACGGCCCGCTGTCGGACCGCTTCGGCCGCCGCCCGGTGCTGATCGCCGGCCTCGTTCTGTTCCTCGCCGGCACCCTGCTGTGCGGCGCGGCGTGGTCGCTGCCGGTGCTGATCGCCGGGCGCGTGTTGCAGGCGCTCGGCGCCTGCGCCGGCATCGTGCTCGGGCGCGCGATCATCCGCGACGTCTACGAGCGCGAGGCGGCGGCCCGCGGCCTGGCGATCGTCATGATGACGATGACGCTGGTCCCGGGCGTGTCCCCGGCGATCGGCGCCTATCTCGCCGAATGGATCGACTGGCGGGCGATTTTCGCGGTGCTCGGCGTGCTCGGCGCCGTCGTGCTCGCCCTCGTCGTGGCCCGCCTGCGCGAGACCAACCCGGCCCCGGCGCGGCTCGATCTCGTCGGCATGGCGCGCTCCTATGTGACGCTGGCGCGCTCGCCCGAATATGTCGCCTTCGCGCTGTGCGGCGCATGCAGCAGCGCGTCCTGGTTCACCTTCTGCGCCAGCGCCCCTTACGTGCTGTCCGACCTGCTGCACCAACCGGCGAGCACTTACGGCGTGATGATCCTGCTGCCGATGGCGACCTACATGCTCGGCAATGGCCTGGCGGCCCGCCTCGCGCCGCGCATCGGCAGCCTGCGGCTGGTGCTGTGCGGCCGCGCGCTCGCCTTTGCCGCCGCGATCGGGATGGCGGCGTGGTGGTGGTTCGGAGGGCTGAGCGTCTGGATGCTGTTCGTGCCGATCACGTTCACCTCGATCGGCGACGGGCTGAGCCAGCCGGCGGCGATGGCCTCCGGGCTCAGCGTCTACCCGCGGCTGGCCGGGACCGCATCCGGGCTGATGGGGTTTCTGCAGATGGCGGTGGCCGCGCTCGGCACGATCACGGTCGCCGCGCTGCCGCACGACAGCGCGCTCGGGCTGATCGCGGTGGTCGGCGGCTTTATTGCCGCCGCGCTCGCCGCCGGCGTGATCGGCATCGCTCGGACCGCCGGCGGCCCGAGCCGCAATGCGTCGCCGCGGCCGCGCGCCGACGCCGCACTGGGACCGGCGTCGAAGACCGCACCGCGCGCTTAATGATGTAAATCATTGCCAAACCCGCGGCGATGCAACAGTCTCACCGGTAACAGAAATAGCCAAAAAGGCAGGGAGTGACTCGCACCTCTCGCGTTGATCCGCGATACAAACCATCGCTGGTTCTGCTCGCGGCGGTGACGGCGCTTGCGTTCGGCGCGCTGCACATGCTCCTGCCGGTCATGCCGCTCCTGATGCGTGCGTTCGACGAGGGCGCGGGTCGAGTGCAGCTGATTGCGACGCTGTTTTTCGCCGGAATTGCGGTGGGCCAACTCGTCTATGGCCCGCTTTCCGACTGCTTCGGCCGCCGTCCGGTGTTGATCGCCGGCCTCGTGCTGTTTCTCGCCGGGACGCTCCTGTGCGGCGCGGCGTGGTCGCTGCCGGTGCTGACCGTCGGACGTGTTCTGGAGGCGGTCGGAGCCTGCGCCGGGCTCGTGCTCGGGCGCGCCATCTCTGCTTGACGTCTATGATCGCGATGCCGCCGCCCGCAGGGTCGCGATCCTCATGATGACGATGACCGTCGTGCCGGCTGCCGCGCCGATGATCGGTGCCTACCTCACGGAGTGGTTTGATTGGCGGGCGATCTTTGCCGTGCTCGGCGCACTCGGCGTCGTTATCCTCGCGGCTCGTTGTCCTGCGGCTGCCGGTAACGCTCGCAACCCCCGCGCCATTCGTGATGACCGGGATGATACGGGCATTCCGCACCTTGCTGCGCTCGTCGGAGTATCTCGCCTTCACCCTGAGCGGGACCTGCCGCACGACCGCATGGTTCACCTTCGCCGCCAGCGTCCCCCTGGTTTTGTTCGACCTGCTGGATCAGCCGCCGAGCACCTATGGGCTGATGATCCTGCTGCCGGTGTCGTGCTACGTACTGGGCACCGGGCTCGCGGCCCGCCTTGCGACGCGCGCCGGCAGCCTTCGCCTCGTGCTCTGCGGCCGCGCCCTCGCCCTCGGGGCCGCGATCGGGATGTCGTCGTGGTGGTGGTTCGGACGGCCTGAGTGTCTTGATGCTGTTTGTGCCGATGGCGCTCGTGTCCTTTGCCGACGGGCTGAGCCATCCGGCGATCATGGCCTCGGCCGTCAGCGTGTATCCGCGAGCTGACCGGCACGGCGTCGGGGCTGTTGGGTTTTTTGCAGATGGGAGGCGCGGCGCTCGGCACGATGGTCGTCGCCGCGATGCCGCATGAGGGCGCGCTCGGGCTTGTCGCAATCATCTGCGGGTTTATCGTGGCGTCGTTCGGCTTTGGAGTTTTCGGCGTGAGGCTTGCCGCGGCTCGTCAGCAACTCCTGCCCGCGGACGGCGGCGTCGCGCGAATGCGGCCGCCGTTTTGCCGCAACTCCGGGAGGATTCAGGCATGATCGACGAAACCCATGATCGCGCGCGCCGGAGCTGGGTCGGCTTCGGCCAACGGCCACCCGGAATTCCCGCTGCAGAACCTGCCGCTTGGCGTGTTCAGCCCGCGCGCGGCGGCCCGGACGAAAGCCCGCGCGGCGGCGTCGCGATCGGCGACATGATCCTCGACCTGCGCGCCGCGCTCGGACGCCGGCCTGTTCTCCGGCGACGCGGCGCGCGCCGCCGAGGCGGCCTCGGGCGACACGTTGAACCCGCTGATGGCGCTCGGCGCCGAGCCGCGCCGCGCATTGCGGCGGCAGGTCTTTCGCGCTGCTCGACGCCGACGGACCCGGGCGCGCCAAGGCCGAGCCGCTCGCCGATCGCCTGCTGCATCGCGCCGCCGATTGCCGGCTGCATCTGCCGGCGGCGATCGGCAACTTCACCGATTTCTTCGCCGGCATCCATCACGCCGCGAATGGCGGACGCCGTCGCGACCCGAACAACCCGCTCTCTCCGAATTACAAATATGTCCCGGTCGCCTATCACAGCCGCGCCTCGTCGGTGCGCGAATCGGACATTCCGGTGCGCCGCCCGAACGGACAGCGCAAATTGCCGAACGAGGACGCGCCGACTTACGGCCCGTGCCGCAATCTCGACTACGAGCTGGAACTCGCGGTGTGGATCGGCCCGGGCAACGCGCAGGGCGAGCCGATCCCGATCGGGCAGGCCGGCGACCACATCTTCGGCCTCGGCCTGATCAACGACTGGTCGGCGCGCGACATCCAGTACTGGGAAATGCCGCCGCTCGGCCCGTTTCTCGGCAAGAATTTCGGCAGCACCGTGTCGCCGTGGATCGTCACCGCGGAGGCGCTCGAACCGTTCCGCGTCGCACAGCCGCCGCGCCCGGCAGGCGATCCGCGCCCGCTGCCGTATCTGTGGGACGACCGGGACCAGCAGAGCGGGCAATACGACATCGCGCTCGAAGCGCTGATGCTGACCGCGCAGATGCGCGAGAAGGGCCAGGAGCCGCACCGCATGTCGCAGCAGCAACACGACCGACCTCTATTGGACCGTGGCGCAGCTCGTCGCGCATCACACCTGCAACGGCTGCAATCTGCTGCCCGGCGACATTTTCGGCAGCGGCACGATCTCCGGCCCGACCGCGGAGGGCTACGGCAGCCTCAGCGAATTGAGCAACGCCGGAACGCGGACCATCACGTTGCACAACGGCGAGACCCGCACCTTTCTCGAAGACGGCGACGAGGTGATCTTCCGGGCGCATTGCCGGCGCGACGGCTATGCCCCGATCGGCTTCGGCGAGTGCCGCGCCCGCATCATCGCCTGACCCTGTCATGGCCAAGGGCGCGGCGCGACGGGAAAACCCGTTCCGGCTCGACGGCAAGCTCGCGCTGGTAACGGGCGCGGGACGCGGCATCGGGCGGGCCGTGGCATTGGCGCTCGCCGATGCCGGCGCCGAATTGCTGCTGAACAGCCGCACCCCGCGCGAACTGGAGGAAGTGGCGGCGGAAATCGCCGCAAACCGGCGGCCGGGCGCGCCCGCTGCCGTTCGATGTGACCGACAGCGCGGCGGCGCGCGACGCGATCGCCGCGCTGCCGCGCCTCGACATCCTGGTCAACAACGCCGGGATCAACCGGCCGCAAGCCTTTCTCGACGTCGACGAGCCGACCCTCGACCACATGGTCGCGCTCAACGTCAAGGCGCCGTTCGTCGTCGCGCAGGCGGCGGCGCGGCACATGGTCCGCGACGGCGGCGGGGTCGTCATCAACGTGACCTCGCAGATGGGCCATGTCGGCTCCGAGCGCGACCGCACCGTATACGTGATGACCAAGCACGCGATCGAGGGGCTGACCAAGGCGATGGCGCGCCGAGCTGGCGCCGAAAGGCGTGCGCGTCGTCTCGATCGCGCCGACCTTTATCGACACGCCGCTGACCGCGCCGTTTTTCGCGAACCCCGAATTCCGCGAATGGGTGTTGCGGCGTCTGCCGATCGGCCGGGTCGGCACGGTCGAGGAGGTCGCCTACGCCGTCGTGTTTCTCGCCTCGCCGGCGGCCGGTCTCGTCACCGGCTCCTCGCTGCTGGTCGATGGCGGCTGGACGGCCTGGTAGGAAGCCGGGGCCGGCCGCGAGCGCAGCAGCGTGATGCCGACCCACAGCGCCGGAACCGCGCAGACCGTCCAGCCCGCACCGTAGCCGCCGGTCATATACAGCAGCAGCGAAAAGACGAACGGCCCGCACAGCGCGCCGATCTGACCGAACGAGAGGACCCCTCCGGTCACCGCGCCGACCCGGCCCGCCGGCGCGAGCCGCGCCGTCTCGGACAAAAGAATGCCATGCCACGAAACCGCGGTGGCGCTGACGACGGCGCCGACCAGCCCGATCGCGATAACCGGCCATCCCGGACCGAACGTCCCGGTCGCCGCGACGCTCGCCGCCATGCCGAACGCGAGCCCGGCCATGACGAAACGGGGCGCGACATGAAAACTGCCGAGCCACCCCCAGAGGACGCGGCACGGCATGGCGAGCGCGACGACGATCGCAAACACCGAACCGGCCGCGGCGAGGTCGTAACCGACCGCGACGAGGTAAGTCACGAAATACGCGGTGAATACCGACTGGATGCCGTTGAAGGCGAAACAGGCGAAGGACAGGTTGCGCAGATCTTGTGTGGTCACGACCGCCGCGATCGTCGCCGGAAAATCCGATACCCGGAAGCGCCGCGACGGCACCCGGTCGTCATCGAACCGGGCGCGCAGCGGCTGCAACATCACCGCTCCGAAAGACGCAAGCGACCCCAGTCGCCAGCATCGCGCCGCGCCAGCCCCATGCCGCCGCCATCGCCGGACCGAGAAACCCGGCGATCAGCAGCCCGGCCGGCACGGCGGTCTGCTTGATCGAAAACACCAGCGGCGCAAGGCGCGGCGGCGACACCCGGCCGAGCAGTTGCGAACTGGTCGGCGTCGAGACCGCCGCGCCTCCGCCGCCAATCACAGCCGACGCACCGAACCCCAACAGCCCGCCTTCGGCGGCTGCCGCCATGCCCCCACCGAGAAGCACCAGCGCAACCTGACTCATCCGCAAGGCGCCATAGCGAATGATAAAGCTGCCGCAGCCCATCTGCGCCACCAGCGAGGCGGCCGCGGAAAGGCCGAAATAGACACCGACCCAAGCGGCATCGGCGCCCAGCTCGGCCAGAACCAACGGCGCCACGATCGCCGGCAGCGTCTTGCCCACGGAGGCAAATGTCTGCTGCCCGAACATCGCCGCCAGCGCGACCAGCATCGCGGACCGCGCGCCCCGGATCGTCTTCTGTCGTTGAACTGCCAAACGGGTGCTGCCTCGGTTTGAATTCCTGGGCGCGACTGGCCACTTTTTCCCTGTTCCGGCGGCGGTTTGCTGCTTCTGCAGGAAATGAGCAGCAAACGCGCGCAGAACCCGTTGCGCCGCGCAGGTTTCCCGGCGGCGGAGGGTTCATTCTGCCTCGGCCATAACGAAAATCCCGGATGGAAATGAGGCAATGGGAAAAACCCATCATGGACGGGCGCTGGCCGAGACCGGGCTGACGCATATCCAGGCCTGCTCGTTCGTCAGCCCGCGGATCGTGCCGGGCTGGGCCGACGCCGAGGATGTTGTCGCCGGCTTCACGCCGAAGGACGGGATCGAGTACACGGCGCTGTGGTTCAACGCCGCCGGGCTGAACCGCGCGCTGGTGTTCCGCAATAAGCTGTCGATCACCGGCTCGATCTCGCTGTGCGCGTCGGACGCGTTCACGCAGAAGAATCTGCACCGCAGCCATGTCGATAACGTCGCGGCAATGCGCAAACAGACCGTGCTGCATCTCGAAAACAACGTGCCGGTGCCGCGCATCGGCGTGATGGCGGCGTTCGGCTGCAACTATCAAGGCGACATCGCGCCGGCGCAGGTCGTCGGCACCTTGGAAGACGGGCTCGACATCGCGCGGGAGGCCGGCGCGCGGATCGAATATTTCTCGCTGGCCGACACGATGGGCTGGGCGACGCCGCTGCGCATCGAGCGCGTTATCGGCGAGGTGCGCAATCGCTGGCCCGACATGAAGATCGCGCTGCATCTGCACGATACGCGCGGCGTCGCGGTCGCCAACGCGCACGCGGCGCTGAAGCTCGGGGTGACGCAGTTCAATTCGACGGTCGGCGGGCTCGGCGGCTGCCCGTTCGCCGGTCAGCCTAAGGCGGCCGGCAATATCTGCACCGAGGAACTGGTGCTGCTGTGCGAGGAGATGGGGATCGACACCGGGGTCGATCTCGACGCGCTGATCGAGGTTGGCCGCATGGCCGAGGACATCGTCGGGCACATGCTGCCGAGCGAACTGGTGCACGCCGGCAGCCTCGACGCATTCCGCCGCCGCGCCGCGGCTTGAGAGGACGGGGCCTTGGCGGCGGCCGGCGAACTGCTGAGCCCTCCGCCAAGCATGCAAGATGATCCGTCGATTATTGAACATCGCGAGGAGCACGCGACGCGACTTCCTGTCCAGCCAGGAACTGATCCAAAGGCGCCTTCACCGAATACAACGGCACCTACTCCAACTTGCCGTCATGGAGCGAGAGCGGTATCTGAAAGACGTTCTTTCAGATCCCAAATACAATGACAACAGGCGTCTGGAGCGATACGGGTTCAAGGTTTATTCGCAGAATGACGAAGATGGTATCATTCAGGAAATATTCGACCGAATTGGCGTGACCTCGCGGACATTCATCGAATTCGGTGTCGGGAATGGCTTAGAAAACAACTCTCTTACATTACTGCTCAAAGGCTGGAATGGATTATGGATCGAGGGCAACGAGAAACATTTAGAACAAATAAAAGCGAAGTTTCACGAGCCAATAACGAATGGCCGATTACGGTTGAGGGCCGCCTTCATTGACCGCGACAACATCAATAGCCTGATCAGTGAATATTTTACCGAAGAAGTTGATCTTTTATCGATCGACATCGACGGCAACGACATTCACGTCCTTCAGGCGATTGACGTTGTGCAGCCAAGAGTCATCGCTATCGAATATAACGCAAAATTTCCTCCGCCTATAAGCATCGCGCAGCAATACAACCCTGGCTTCAGATGGGCTGGTACTGATTACATGGGCGCTTCCCTGGCGGCTATTGCTAAAGTGGGGAGCGCAAAAGGCTATAGCCTTGTCGGCTGTAGCCTTGCCGGTGTGAACGCGTTCTTTGTAAGAAATGATCTGTTGAACGACAAGTTTCAGGCGCCGTTTACCGCGGAGAATCATTATCAACCGCCGCGCTATTTCCTGGAAGGAACGTTTGTCGCGGGTCATCCGCCGGATTGGGGGCCATACGAGGCCGTTTAGGGCTTTCAGGCTCGGCGGGTGAAACGGCGCGCGGTCTCAGCGTTAATACCGACCGCCGAGCTTGCTGTGGTCCCAGGTGAAGATTTTGTGCGGCGTGATTTTCAGGACGACCCGTTTCGGGGCGGCACGGACAGCGCCGGCCGGGCGCTCGGTGGTGCGTCCCTCGCCGAGCCAGCCCATGATTTCGGCAACGGTGGCCGGGTCCTCGACGATCTCGCATTCGCCGCGCACCATAACGCCTTTCAGCTCGGCATAGGCGCCGCCGCTCTCGACCATGATACCGACCTTCGGGTCGCGGCGGACGTTCACAACCTTCTGCGCCTTGCCGTAGGAGGACATGTAATAAACCCCATCCCGCTCGCGGTAATTCATCGCGACGATATGCGGGAAGCCGTGCTGGTCGACCGTGGCCAGCGCGCATTTGCGGTTGGCGCGCAGGAAGACGGCCTGCTCGTCCGGGGTGAGACGGATGTCGGGACGCGGCATAATTGTTTCCTTTTTACAGACGCGCGAGGATCGAGCGGATTTCATCAAGGCTGCGGCCGCGACCGAACTCGCGCACGAGGCCGAGCAGGAGATCGGCGCGGGCACCGAGAAGCGGGCGAACGAGCGTCTCGAGTTTCGCGTGCATGTCTCAGGCCAGGAGCAATGTCAATGGCTTGAAGGCGCTTTTGCGGGCAATGGTCGCACTCACGCCACACCGCGGCGGCGGCGACGAGCGTGGTGCATAGGCCAGTGCCGGACAGAATTACCGCGGAGGCGCGGAACGAATCCACTTCATGCGGCAGATTTCGCTTGCCGTGGGGCGCCGGTTCGGTGTTCTGCGGTTATGCCCGATGCGCGCCCGAACATCGACACCGCGGTCATCGAGACCGACGTTCCGGCCCGGCTCGACCGGCTGCCGTGGACCCGGTTTCATACGCTGGTCGTGATCGCGCTCGGGATCACCTGGGTGCTCGACGGGCTCGAGGTGACGATCGCCGGGTCGATCGCGATCGCGCTCAAGGAAAGCCCGGTGCTGCGCTTCACCGAGGCCGAGATCGGGCTGGTGTCGAGCGCCTATCTCGCCGGCGCGGTCACGGGCGCGCTGCTGTTCGGCTATCTGACCGATCGCTTCGGCCGCCGCAAGCTGTTCATGGTGACGCTCGGGATGTACCTCGTCGCCACGGCGGCGACGGCGTTTTCGTGGGATTTCTGGAGTTTCGCGCTGTTCCGGGCGCTGACCGGGGCGGGGATCGGCGGCGAGTACGCGGCGATCAACTCGGCGATCCAGGAGCTGATCCCGGCGCGCTATCGCGGCCGCACCGATCTCGCGATCAACGGCAGCTTCTGGGTCGGCGCGGCGCTCGGAGCGATTGGCGCGGTCGTGCTGCTGCAGCCGGGGCTGCTGCCGCCGGATTGGGGCTGGCGCTCCGCGTTCGGGATCGGCGCGGTGCTCGGCCTCGCGATCCTGGTGCTGCGGCAGTGGATCCCGGAGAGCCCGCGCTGGCTGATGCTGCACGGCCGCATCGCCGAATGCGATGTCGTCATCGCCGGCGATCGAGCGGCGCGTCTGAAGACGGCCGATATCGAGATGCTGCGGCTCGACTGCGCCCGCATCCGCATCGTCGCCGGCGAGCGCACGCCGGTCGTGCGGATGATCCGCGCGATCCTGCACGATTACCCGCGCCGGGCCGTGCTCGGGCTGGTGCTGATGTCGGCGCAGGCGTTTTTCTACAACGCGATCTTCTTCTCCTACGCGCTGGTGCTGGGCCGCTTCTATGACGTGCCGTCGCAGGCGATCGGCTGGTACATGCTGCCGTTCGCGCTCGGCAATTTCCTCGGGCCGCTGATCCTGGGGCCGCTGTTCGACACGATCGGGCGCAAGCCGATGATCGCGTTCACCTACGCGATCTCGGGGGTGCTGCTGGCGATCGTCGGGTTCCTGTTTCGCGAGGGCGTGCTCGACGCGGTGCAGCTGACCGTGGGCTGGAGCGTCATCTTCTTTTTCGCCTCGGCGGCGGCGAGTTCGGCCTATCTGACGGTCAGCGAGAGCTTTCCGCTCGAAGCGCGGGCGCTGGCGATCGCGTTTTTCTATGCGGTCGGCACCGGGATCGGCGGGGTCGCCTCGCCGTGGCTGTTCGGGGTGCTGGTCGGCAGCGGCGAGCGCGGCGCGGTGCTGCTCGGCTATCTGTTCGGCGCGGTGCTGATGGTCGGCGCCGCGATCGTCGAGCTGGCGATCGGGGTCAGCGCCGAGCGCCGGCCGTTGGAACACGTCGCGCGGCCGCTGTCGCAGGTCGAGGACTGAACGCGGCCAGCATCCCTATATTTGGGCCATGCATATCGCCGCGCCGCGCCCGGAAACCTGGCTGCGCCCGACCAGGGACGGGCTCTTTTGCGAACCCGGCGGCTTTCATATCGACCCGGTCGTGCCGGTGGCGCGCGCCGTCGTCACGCACGGCCACGGCGACCATGCACGGCCGGGAAACGCCGCCGTGCTCGCGACTCCGGAGACGGTCGCGATCATGCGGCACCGCTACGGGGCGGAGGCCGGCGGCTCGCTGCAGGCGCTCGGCTATGGCGAGGCGCTGTCGGTCGGCGATGTACGGCTGCGATTGGAGCCGGCCGGGCATGTGCTCGGCAGCGCGCAGGCGGTCATCGACTATCGCGGCAGCCGGGTCGTCGTATCGGGCGACTACAAGCGCCGCCCCGACCCGACCTGCGCCGGATTCGAGCCGCAGCGCTTGCGACGTGTTCGTCACCGAGGCGACGTTCGCATTGCCGGTTTTCCGCCATCCGCCCGACAGCCACGAGATCGAGAAGCTGTTGCATTCGGTGCGTCTGTTCCCCGAGCGCTGCCATCTGGTCGGGGTGTATGCGTTGGGGAAATGCCAGCGGGTGATCGCGCTGCTGCGCGCCGCCGGGTACGACGAGCCGGTCTATCTGCACGGCGCGCTGTTTGGCCTCACCGAGCTGTATCGCCGGTTCGGGATCGAGCTCGGGCCGGTGCGGCACGCGACCGGGGTTGCGCCAGACGAATTGCGCGGGCGCATCGTGCTGGCGCCGCCGGGAGCGCTCGGCGACCGTTGGACGCGGCGGCTGCCCGACCCGGTCGCGGCGCTCGCCTCGGGCTGGATGCGGGTCAAGCAGCGCGCGAAGGCGCGCGGCGTCGAACTGCCGCTGGTGATTTCGGACCACGCCGACTGGGACGAGCTGACCGCGACGATCGACGATGTCGGCGCGCCGGAGATCTGGGTCACGCACGGCCGCGAAGAGGCGCTGGTGCATTACGCGCGTGGCGCGCGGCCTCGCCGCCCGCGCGTTGCAGCTGACCGGGTTCGGCGACGAGGAGGAGTGAGCGGCGCGCGGTCCGGGAGCGCCGTCGGCGAGTGCCGAGCCGGTCAGGGCGGCCGGCGGCGGTTTGCGTCGCGGTCATTTTCGCGAGCACCTGGTCCGGACGGGTGAAGGCGAGATACTCGGCGGCGAAATCCGGCGGGAGGATTTCGACCATCGTGCCGTTCTCGACCCAGACCTCGATCACATGAAACGGCCCGCGGTTGCAGACAAAGCACTTCCACCCGGCCTCGCGGGCGATTTCCTCGACCCTGGCCTGCTCGGTCGGGACGCTGAGCGCGAAATGCGTCGAGCCGTAGCCGCGATGCTCCGGGCGCTTGACGAACGTGCCGCCGACTTCGCCGTTCGGCTCGAGCTCGGTGCCGGCCGGATAGACCTCGACGCCGGAGCCGTGCTGGTCGAGCTGGAGGGCGAAAAAGCTGCCGGGATTGGGCGGAAACGGCACGGCCTTGCCGCCCATCAATTCGGCCAGCACGGAGGCGGCCCGCTGCGGGTCACGCGCGGCGATCGACAGATGGTGGATCATCGAATTCCTCCCGAATTGGTCCGTGAGGCATACCACGCCTGCGGCGGCGGCGCGAGCGGGGCCGATGCGAAGGGTACGGAGCGGTGAACCGGTTCGCCGAATTGCTCGATGCGCTGCTGTTCACGCCGTCGCGGAACGGCAAGTTGCGGCTGATGCGCGAGTATTTCGCGACGACGCCGGACCCGGAGCGCGGCTGGGCGCTGGCGGCACTGACCGGCGAACTCGGTTTTGCCGAGGCGAAGCCGAGCCAGGTGCGCGATCTGGCGATGGCGCGGGTCGATCCGGAACTGTTCGGCTGGTCGTGGGATTTTGTCGGCGACCTCGCCGAAACCGTGGCGCTGATCTGGCCGGAGGCAAATCCCTACCACCGGCTCGGAGACCCTCACCCTCCCATCGCTGCGCGATGGGCCCCTCCCTCTCCCGCAATGCGGGAGAGGGAAGACGCAGCCGCGTCCTCTACGCTCTCCGCGCTGAGTGGAAGAGCTGTTCCGACGCTGAGCGAGATTGTCGAAACGCTGAGCGCGGCGCCACGCGCCGAGGTCGGCGGTCATCTCGCGCGCTGGCTCGACCGGCTCGACGCGACCGGGCGCTGGGCGCTGTTAAAGCTCGTGACCGGCAGTTTGCGCGTCGGCGTATCGGCCCGCCTCGCGAAGCTGGCGCTCGCCGAGTGGAGCGGCGCCGACATCGCGAAGATCGAGGAAGTCTGGCACGGTCTCGCGCCCCCCTACCCTGCCCTCTTCGACTGGCTCGAAGGCCGCGCCGCGGCGCCCGACACGAGCGCGTTGCCGATTTTCTGCCCGCTGATGCTGGCGACCCCGCTCGAAGAAGGCGATCTCGACGGGCTCGATCCACGGGATTACGCCGCCGAGTGGAAATGGGACGGCATTCGCGTGCAGCTCGTCGCACGCGGCGGCGAGAAGCGGCTCTACTCGCGCTCCGGCGACGATATCGGCGCGGCTTTCCCGGACGTGATCGCCGCGATGCCGGATGACGTCACCCTGGACGGCGAGCTGCTGGTGATCCGCGCCGGCGAGGTCGCGCCGTTCAACGACCTGCAGCAGCGGCTGAACCGCAAATCACCGGGAGCAAAAATGCTGCGCGAGTACCCGGCGGCGGTGCGGCTCTACGACCTGCTGCGCGAGGGCGGCGACGATCTGCGCGCTTTGCCGTTTATCGAGCGCCGGCAGCGTCTCGAAACCTGGTACGGCGGCGCGCCGCGAACCGCGCTCGATTTGTCCCCGCTGATCCCGTTCGCGAACTGGGACGAGCTGCGGGTACTGCGGGCCGCCTCGCGCGAGAACGCGATCGAAGGCATCATGCTGAAGCGCAAGGATTCGCTCTACGCCGCGGGACGGCCGAAAGGGCCGTGGTTCAAATGGAAACGGCATCCGCTGACGATCGACGCGGTGCTGATGTATGCCCAGCGCGGCCAAGGCAAGCGCTCGTCGTTCTATTCGGATTACACGTTCGGCGCCTGGAACGACGGCGAGCTGGTGCCGGTCGGAAAGGCTTATTCGGGCTTCACCGACGAGGAGCTGCGCCGGCTCGACAAATGGGTGCGCGACAACACCGTGAACCGCTATGGTCCGGTGCGCGAGGTCGCGCCGGATCTGGTGCTGGAGATCGCGTTTGACAGCGTCCACCGCTCGAACCGGCACCGCTCGGGCGTGGCAATGCGGTTCCCACGGGTGCATCGCATCCGTTGGGACAAGCCGCCGCGCGAGGCCGACACGCTCGAAAACCTGGAACGGCTGATCGCGAATTGACGATCGCACCCTCGACACAGCACGCGGTCGTAACCCGCTTCGCGCCTGAGCCCGACCGGGTACCTGCATCTCGGGCACGTGCGTTCGGCGCTCGAAGGGTGGCGGGCGGCCCGTCGAGACCGGCGGCACGTTTCTGCTGCGGCTTGAAGACATCGACTCGACGCGCTGCCGTCCCGAATACGCCGATGCGATCATCGAGGATCTGGCCTGGCTCGGGCTGGATTGGGACGGGCCGATCCGCCGGCAGTCCGAGCATTTCGCCGATTATCGCGCGGCGCTGACGCGACTGGACGAGCTGGGGCTGCTCTATCCGTGCTTCTGCACGCGGCGGGAGATCCGGGACGAGATCGCGCGGGCCGGCGGGGCGCCCCATGGAACGTCACTGGGCGAACTTGGTGCGCCTTATCCCGGCACCTGCCGGCGTCTCGATCCGGCGGAGCGGGCGGCGCGGCTGGAGGAGGCCACGGATTACGCGCTGCGCCTCGATGTTGGCGCGGCGCTCGCGCGCATCGGGCCGCTGGCCTGGGACGAGGACGGCCGGCGCGTCGCGGCGGATCCCGGCGGCGCTCGGCGATGTCGTGCTGGCGCGCAAGGAGGTGCCGACCAGCTACCATCTCGCGGTCACGGTCGACGACGCGCTGCAAGGGGTGACGCTGGTGACGCGCGGGGTCGATCTGTTCGCCGCGACGCACATTCATCGGCTGCTGCAGGCGCTGCTGGAGCTGCCGACGCCGCGCTACCGGCACCACAAGCTGCTGACCGACACGCAGGGGCGACGCCTCGCGAAGCGCGACAAGGCGCTGACGATCCGGGCGATGCGCGAGGGCGGGATGAGCGCGGGCGAGGTGCTGACGGCGGCCGCACGCGACTAGACCCGATCGCTATGCGAGGGGGATCAGTCGAGCGGGCGGTGAAGGCCGGTCGCGACGTCGAGGTATTCCGGGTCGTCGACCGCGATCAGCCCGTGGCGCATCGCAAAATCCAGAATGACGAGATTGACGTTGAACTTGAAGTCATCGGTCGCGCGCACCCGCTCGATGATCTGCCTCGGCCGGCATCAACTCGAAATCGCACGATCTCGCCGTCGCTGTTCTTCGGCGTGAAATCGGCCGGCAGTTCGAGGTCGTAGACGAACAGCACGTCGTCGCGGATGCCGATATCCGTTCGCATCAGATAGCTGACCGCGCCGGCCGGCCGCGCCCGCGCGACGAGCGAGGCCGGTACCCCGCCCTCCTCCTCCGCCTCCTTGAACAGCGTCGCGACGACGCTGTGCCCGTTGCCGATGCCGCCAGCGACGATGTTGTCGAGCTTGTCGGGCGCGACGCGCTTGTCCGGCGCGCGGCGGCCGATCCACAGATGCAGCCTTCCATCCACGAAGCGGTAGCCGTTCAGATGCACGCCATAGGCGCGCACGCCGAAAAACGGCACCGCGCCGCGGTCGAGCCGGAACAGCGGCGCGCTCGCCCCAGCGGGCCATGACGTCGAAGGTCTCGTTGCGCCACTTCGGGACCTGTTTCTCGACGACGAGCGCCTCGACCACCTCGTCCACCGCGGCGCTGACCGTGTCGACATCGCCTTCGGCGACGAGCCGGACGCGTTCCGGCTCGACCGCGAAGACGCGGCGAAAACGGGAGAGCGCGGCGGCATTGTCAGGCGGCAGCCAGCCGATCCGCCGACCGTCGCGCGCCAGCAGCGGTACCAGGTGGGCCGGGTCGGCGTTGTTGCAGGCGCGGATGTGATCGGCGAAGGACATTGCTGCGGCCTCAGCGGCTACGGGTTCACGCGGCGTCGCTCTCGACCGTAAACACCGTTTCGACACCGTGGATCTGTCGCATGCAGCGCGCGATGTAGTCGGCCGACCTCGCGATCGAGGCCCGTCATCTCGGATATCGATGCCGAGGCCGGCATCCGAGACGGCGCTGTTCCAGCGTTGGGGACGAGACCGCGCTTCGCAAACAACTCGAGAACGCGCGGCATGACCCCCGGCTCGGCGAGCGCGCGGATCGAGAAAGAGACGGAAAGCGGGGCGGAAGAACGCTCAGAAACCGCCGCAGCGGCGGGCGAAAACGGCGAGCGCATCGCGAAAATCCTCGGCTAGTGATCGGCAAATCGGCGTGACCCGGGCCCGAACGGGACCCGGGACGCTAATTCGTCGCCACCCGGCGCGATTCGTCGCCCTGCTCATATCCGCAATGTGAGCCGGCGACCGGCTTGCGTCAAGTGCGGCATCCATGCGGCGGCGCGTCCGAAGAATCGCTGCCCGCGATCCAAATTCGATTTCATCGAGACTATCGCGGACGCGATGCGTTGCCGGTCAGTCGAACTCGAGGTGCCGGCGCACGCCGTGCACCAGCCAAAGCCCGAGGAGCGTGAGCACAGCCAGCAGAAGCTGACATAGGACAGGTCATAAAAGACCTGAATGCGATTTCCGAACAGGCCGCCGCGGATCATCTCGTAGGCGTGCAACGAGGGCAGCACCGTCAGCGCGACATTGCGCACAGGAAGCGGAAGCCACGCAGCGAGGTAAAAAAAACCGCAAATCGGCAGATACATGTATGAGATCGGCTGCCAGACATGCACGACAATCTCGCTGCGTTCGCTCAACGGGGCGACGATCAATGCCATGGCAATCGACCACCACGTCATGTAGAACAGCCCGAGCATGAACAGGCTCGCATCCCGCGGCCACTCGACTACGCCAATCATATAGAAAATTAGAAAGGACAGCGCGGTCGCCGCCCAGTTGCCGATGGCTTCAAGCCCGATCCGCGCGACAAGCAGGTCGAGGGGCGTGATGGCGCGATGATAGAGAAGCGGTCCACCGGATCGTATCACATGAAGAGAATGGCCGGTGACATGGCGGAACATCAGCAACGGCAGATATCCGCTCCAAAGGAACGCCATGATCGGTATCCCGTGCTCGACCTTGCCGCTGCGCATGGCCGACCACATCGCAAGCACCGGAAAAGCAAAGACGAGCGGTTCGATGAACAGCCAGGCGAAGCCCAGATTACGGCGACCCCAGCGCTGCTGTATGTCGCGCATCAGGAGGGCCCCGATCACCCGGTGCTGCACGCCCCACGCCCTTAAATACCTCGTCAATCCGCGCCTCCAGCTTGTCCGCTCATCGCCCCTATCCGCTCGGGGCCGATCCGGACGATAGCAAGCCGTGACGGCTTGAGCAAAACGGTCCGGCACGCTGCTGGGGTGCTGCGGCTTTACGGACGCTCGCGATTGAGATCGGCCGCCTCGAGCGACGTCCTTATACGGAGAGCCGCGACGCCGCATTCGCGACGTGGATCACAGGAAGCCCACGATAGGTCGCAGCCTCGACAAGTTGGCGTGCCGGGCCGCGACGGCTGCAATCAGCTCCTGGCTCTTGAAGGCAAGCAGAGTCAGCGCGCACGGCGGGCCGAAGTCGCTACCGGAAATATCGGGCGACAGCCCCCAGTCCGTGAATGCGAAAACCCGGCCGGCCTCCACCGGACCCTCGGCGGGCGCGGCCCGCGAGAAACCAGGAATTGGATGCAGCAGCGTCGGCCGGAGGTCACCACGTCACCGAGCGGGGACCCGGATATGGGGCCTGGGGGGCTCGTACCAATAACACCAATCGAAGCTGCGGTTTCAGCGAGGGCGGTCGAGGGTAACTGCTATCAGCGCTTGAAATTTCCTACCGCGCCGCGCCACGCCTTCGCTTGGATGCAGGCTGCGTTTTCACATCAGCAGCCGCGGCAACAGCGATCGGATTTACGTCGTCGATGAATCCCAGGTCGCGGAAACTGACATGCATACCTCGGCCGATAATAATGTGGTCATGCACAGCGATATTCACGGTCTTTGCAGCAGCTACCAGCTGGAACGTAACCGCAATATCTTCGCGGGACGGCGTCGGATCACCGGACGGGTGGTTATGCACCAGGATCATGGCGGATGCGGCAAGCTCCAAAGCGCGCTTTATCACTTCGCGAATATATACGGGTGTGTGATTGACCGTTCCCTTGCCCAACCGCTCATCTTTCAGCAAGGCGTTCTGGCGGTCGAGAAACAGGACGTGGAACTCCTCGATCTTCCTGTTGGCGATACGGACGGAACAATAGTCGATCAACTTGTCCGATGAACCCAGAAGCGGCGCCGATCCCAATTGCGATTTTGCCAGCCGCACGGAGGCTTCGCGGACCATCCGCAGACACGCCGCCCCGGCGTGGCTTATCCCGGCATCGACCAGATCTTCCCGCGACGCCTCGAAGACCGCGGCAAAGCCGCCGAACCGTTCGATCAGATCCTTCGCGAGCGGCTTTGTATCCCGGCGGGTGTCATGGGTGAACAGTAATCCTTCGAGCAACTCGTAATCAGGCAATGTATCGGGGCCAGCTTCCAGAACTCGTTCCCTCAGCCGCTGCCGATGCCCATGATAATGCGGCGCGGCGGACTCCTTAAAGCCGGGCGGCCCGTAAATCTCGTCGCACAGCGCTGCGACCTGTTCTTCCTTGGTTAATTCGAACCACCAGACCTGCCGTCCGGCATCCCAGGTGCCACCCAACTCACGCGCCCGGCGCGGAAAACTCGGATTGTAAGCGATCTTGACGGCAATTCTGCCGTCGCGGTGGAAGATCGAATGAGGCATGCAACACCGCTCTTCGCCTTCCGGTAGAATCTCAGCAGCAAAAAAACGGCGTCAATTCGATCTGTTGCAAGCAGGCCAAATTTTACGAAAATACTTGTAAAGAAGCGATTCGTTGCACGAAGGGCTGTTTCGGTTGTCGTGGAGGCCGCGTGGTTCACGAGCGCAGCGCGTCATCGTCGCCGCGCAGACGGTTGGGGGTTGGACCATTGGTGATCCAACCCCCGAATTGGCTCCCCGGGCCGGATTCGAACCAGCGACCCAGCGGTTAACAGCCGCTTGCTCTACCACTGAGCTACCGGGGATCAAAGCCGCCTCCAGCGCGGAGACGGCGGCAACCGCCCCCATATAGGCCACCCGACCGACGCTTCGCAAGAGTCAGCCCGATTCGGGAATTGGCCGGGGCCAGTCTTCGCGGTAGAAGCCTGTCGCGATGATCCCCGCCCTGTTGCGTGCGTTTGACGATTTGTCGGCCCCCGCGGTGCGCCGGTTGACCGCGCTCGGCCTCGCGCTGGCGCTGGCGAGTTTCATGCTGGTGTGGACCGCGATCGCGATCCTGCTGGCCCGCACGGCGCTGTTCGAGTGGGGACCGCTCAATTGGCTGGTCGACATCCTGGGCGGCCTGGCGGTTCTGGTCCTGAGCTGGCTGCTGTTTCCGATCGTCGTGACGATCGTGATGGGATTTTTTCTTGAGCGAATTGCGGCGGCGGTCGAGGCGCTGCACTATCCCGGAAGTGGCCCCGCCCGCCATTCCTCGGCCGCCGAAGCTGTCGCCACGACCGTGCGCCTGATGGCGATCACGCTGCTGCTCAATCTGCTGGCCTTGCCGGTCTACATATTGGCGCCGGGCATAAATCTTTTTGTGTTTCTCGGCATCAACGGATACCTTTTCGGGCGCGAATATTTCGAGGTGGTCGCGTTGCGACGGCTCGACCCGATCGCCGCCCGGGCGGCGCGCAGGAGCGTCGCCGGGCGTGTGTTCGTCGCAGGCGTCGTGATCGCCGGGTTGTTCGCGATCCCGCTCGTCAACCTGGTCGCCGCCGTGATCGCGACCGCCTTCATGGTGCATCTCATGGCCCGGATGCGAGTACCCGACCCGCGACTTACGGTCTCCTGATCCGAGCCGGTTTCCGTTACGATCGGGAGAACGGCGAGCCAGCCGGTATCGCATCGAGCCCGCCCCGCAATTTGCCTGCAATTGATGGAACCCGCCTCCATGTTCGGCCGGAAAAGAACCGAGACAGAGGACCGCAAGATGTCCGACGCACCTGACGATCTGGGCATTCCGAAGAAGCCCTCCGGCAACCATTCCGGACCGAACGCGTCCGGACAGAGTGCGACGGTGGCGCCGGTCGCCCGTCCTCCCGTCACCGGCCCCGCTCGCGGCGCGCCTCGCCGAGCCGCCGCGGCCCGCCGATCCCGGCCCGCGCCCGGCCGCCGCTTCCCTGTCAGCGAGTGCACCTGCGGGAGGTCCGCTGGCGGCGGCGCGGCGCAACGACGCCGATCTGCGCAAGCTGATCGTCGGCCGCGAGATCACGCTGTCGGGCGAGATAAACTCCTGCGACAGGCTGATCATCGAAGGCAGCGTCGAAGCCAATCTGCAGAACTGCAACGAGGTCGATCTGGCCGAATTGGGTCTGTTCAAAGGCTCGGCGACGATCGACGAGATCGAGGTGCGCGGCCGCTTCGAGGGCAATCTGACGGTGCGCAAGCGGCTGTTGATCCGCGCCACCGGACGGGTTTCCGGCACGATCCGCTACGGCCAGATCGAGATCGAGTGCGGCGGCCAGATCTCGGGCGACGTACAGGCGCATGCCGGTAACGAGCCGCTCGCGAATGTCCCATAGCCGCGCCGCGCTCTGACGCGCGATTCGCCCTGGCATCGTCCTGGAGTTCCCGCCGGCGCCGACGGTCGGTCCGGTTTCGAGGCCGGTCCGGCCGCGGGAGGTTTGCGTTTCTGAGAGGATCAGCATGACCGAGCCGGCCGGCCCCGCCCGCCATGGCCTGAGTTTGGGCCTGACGAATTACGGCGACCCCGATTTCGCGCTTTATCTGCGGCGCTCGTTCGCCCGCTCGATGGGCTATTCGCAGGACATGCTGGCGAAGCCGGTGATCGGCATCGCCGACACGCGCTCCGGCTTCAACAACTGCCACCGGCATTTCCCGGAGCTGATCGACGCCGTGAAGCGCGGCGTGCTGGCGGCCGGCGGCCTGCCGCTGGTCTTCCCGACGATCTCGCTCGGCGAAGTCTTCCTCAACCCGACCAGCCTGATGTTCCGCAACCTGATGGCGATGGACACCGAGGAGATGATCCGCGCCCAGCCGATGGACGCGGTCGTGCTGGTCGGCGGATGCGACAAGACCGTGCCGGCGCAGCTGATGGGCGCGGTGTCGGCCAACCGGCCGGCGATCGGGCTCGTCGCCGGGCCGATGATGACGTCGCGCTGGCACGGCGAGCGGCTCGGCGCCTGCACCGATTGCCGCCGTTTCTGGGCGAAATACCGCGCCGGCGAGGTGACTTCGGACGAAATCGACGAGGTCGAGGGCAATCTCGCGACGACCGCCGGCACCTGCGCGGTGATGGGGACGGCGAGCACGATGGCCTCGATCGCCGAGGCGCTCGGCATGATCCTGCCGGGCAGCGCCGCGATCCCGGCGGTGCACGCCGACCGGCTGCGCGCCGCCGAGGCCACCGGACGCGCCGCGATGCGCCTCGCGGCCGAGAAGATCACGCCCGACCGCATCGTGACGGCGCATGCTGTCGAGAACGCGCTGCGCGTGCTGATGGCGATCGGCGGCTCGACCAACGCGGTGCTGCACCTGACGGCGGTCGCCGGGCGCGCCGGGGTCGATATCGATCTGAAGCGGCTCAACGAGATCAGCGATTCGACGCCGGTCATCGTCGATCTGAAGCCGACCGGGCCGCATTACATGGAGGATTTGTTCGCCGCCGGCGGCATCGGCGCGGTGCTGCGCGAATTGAAGCCGCTGCTGAACCTCGATTGCCTGACGGTGGCCGGCGAGACGTTGGGCGAGCGGCTGGCGGCGGCCGGCCGGGCCGGTCGATCGCGAGGTGGTGCGGCCGCTGGCCGAGCCGTTGCAGCCGGTCGGCGGTCTCGTGGCGCTGTTCGGGTCGCTGGCGCCGAAGGGGGCGATCTTCAAGCGCTCGGCGGCCGACCCTGATCTGTTCGAGAAGGAGGGCCGCGCCGTCGTTTTCACCTCGCTCGAAGATTTGTCGGCGCGGATCGACGACCCCGATCTCGACGTGACCCCGGACGATTTCCTGGTGTTGCAGAATGCCGGGCCGCTGTCGCCGTCGGGCATGCCGGAGGCCGGCTATCTGCCGATCCCGGCAGAATCTGGCGCGCGCCGGGGTCAAGGACATGGTGCGCATTTCCGACGCGCAGGATGAGCGGCACCGCCTACGGCTCGATCGTGCTGCACGTCACCCCGGACGCCGCGTCGGGCGGGCCGCTGGCGAAGGTGCGCAACGGCGACCGCATCCGCCTGTCGGTCAAGGAGCGCCGCATCGACCTGCTGGTGCCGCCCGACGAGCTGGCGCGCCGCAAGACCGCGCCGGTCGCGATGCCCGAGCGCGGCTACGCCCGCCTCTACCGCCGCGAGATATTGCAAGCCGACCGCGGCTGCGACTTCGATTTCCTGCGCAAACACCCGCTCGGCGACGGCGGGCGCAGTAGGCGGCCGCCACTTGTTGCGAGCCAATTAACCCCCTCGGGCCAGGGTATGCCAAAATTCCGAGAACAATTCTGCACAGGTAGATGAATAACGGAGGCCCGAATGCATCGATGTACGTTTAAGCGTCCGTTTAACATCAGAATCAATGACGCGCAAATCTGATTCTGATATCCCGAGCCGGGTGGCAAAAAGACGACGAGCTACGCTTTTTTCTTCGGGGCCGATGAGTTCGAGATTCAGGGGATGAAACGCGAAACCCAAGAATACAAGCGTATCCGCCTCTTGAACTTTTTGCCTCATCGCATTTCGGGTCGGTTGATCCTCCACCCGCTCTGTGAAAGTTTTTTATTTGGCTAGTAATCTCCAACAGATGTTGAGGAGACGGGATCACGCCGAATGAGGTATTCGTTGAAGTGCCTTGCCAACTGAGCTTTCCAACTGTTCCATAGGGATGGCTTATGTTGACCGTATTGACGAGTGCCGCTGCGTCCTCTTCCGAAAGACCAAAATATGTATATATGGATTGATATAGGAAGTATTCAACGCATCTGTCGTAATTGAAAACGATAAAGGAGATTGTTGCTGAACAACAATTCGAGATTGTCGGCTCGCACGCCTTCAGATAAGAGCATGAAGAACTTTTCGTACCATGTATCGGATAGCTTCCTCGGCTCAAACCGCTGTCGCCTCATAGGATCAAATTTCAATAGGCTGTTCGCTTCGGCTTCTAGTATCGCTGCGCAATTCCTAACTTGCCGCACAGCTCTAATTCAGAATTTGTGCGGTGGGCGTCTAAAAAATTATCGATTGAAATAGCCTGTGGCATGGCATCGGATATCCATTGCACATGCTTCATCACCTCCGGCCAGTAGCGCCGTTCTGCATTCGCATAAACCATCAGCGCATCGTACACATTGCGATCACCGGACTTAAGGCTGTCAGATTTCGAATCAAAAATAAAATTCATCTTTTCGGCGATTACGCGTTTTAGTTCTGCGCCCGTGGGCAGGCCAGCCTCTCGACTCGCTCCGGCGCCAACAACGAAAACTGTTCGCGACTGGATCATAAGATGCTCAGTTCTGTAGGACGGATCATGTAGAAGAATGCCATATCTTGGGCAAAAATGCAACCTAATCACTATATATTGGCTGCGGCGCGCTAGTGTTTCGGAAAATACCTCGCAATAGGCGGATGGGCTGCTAGGTTGTCGTGATTCTAGGAGCACCGATTTATGCCCAGTCCCAAACCTCTCTCCGGTCTTGTCGTCGTCGAGATCGGGCATAGCATTGCGGCGCCTTATGCCGGGATGATCCTTGGCGAGCTGGGGGCCGAGGTTGTCAAGGTCGAGAACCCCACGAACGGGGACGCGGCGCGGGGGTGGGGGCCGCCGTTTCTTGGAGGGGGCGGCGACGTGTTTTCACGCGGTCAATCGCGCCAAGGGCAGCATTACGGTCGATCTCGCCGATCCGGCGGACGCGGCGCGGCTCAGGTCGCTGATTTTCGAGCGGGCCGATGTCGTGCTGCACAATCTCAAATTCGGCGCGCTCGACCGCTACGGGCTCGGCGGGGCCGATCTCGTTGCGGCGAAACCGAGCCTTGTGTTCTGCAATCTCGGCGCGTTCGGCGCGACGGGGCCGCTGCGCGACAAGCCCGGCTACGACCCGATGATGCAGGCCTATAGCGGGCTGATGAGCCTCTTGGGCGAGGACGGCCGCCCGCCGGTCAGGGTGCCGGCCTCGATCATCGACATGGGGGCCGGGATGTGGTCGGTGATCGGCATCCTGGCGGCGTTGCAGGAACGCGGCCGCACCGGCAAGGGCGGGGTCGTCGATACCTCGCTCTACGAGACCGGGCTGGCGTGGATGAGCATCTATCTCGCCGGGTATCTCGCGAACCGCGAATTGCCGGCGCGGCACGGCTCCGGGGTCGATATGATCGTGCCGTATCAAGCGTTTGCCGCCGCGGACGGGTACATGATGGTGGCGGCCGGCAACGACAATCTGTTCCGCCGCCTGGCCGCCGTGCTCGACCGCCCCGGCCTCGCCGAGGACCCGCGCTTTCACAGCAACAAAGACCGCGTCGTCAACCGCAAGCAGCTGGTCCCGATCCTGTCCGACATTTTTGCGACGAAGCCGCGCGCGGAATGGGCGCGGCTGCTCGACGCGCCAGGGCATCCCGAACGGGCCGATCAACACATTGGACCAGGTCGTCGCCGACGCGCAGACGCAAGCGCTCGGCATCATCCAGACCAGGCACGGCAGCGAACTCGGCCTTGTCGGCCTGCCGCTGTCGTTCGACGGCGTCAGGCCGGCATTCGAGAGGGCGGCGCCGGCGCTCGGCGAAGACAACGCGAAGCTCGGCCGGTGACGATCTCGCGCCCGGGCAGGCGAGCAGCGGCGCTGCTGCTGACGGCGGCGCTGGCTGGCTGCGGCAGCATGGCGAGCAGCGCCGCCCGGCGGCGCGTCGACGAGCGGCCAGCGCCAGCCGACCGCGATCGCCGTCTCGACCGAGCAGGGCGGCCGGTTCGTCGGGCTGACCGGGCCGCAACGCCAGCACGCCGAGCCGTTTCTCGGCGTCGCCGGCACGAATTTCTACACGCTGCGGACCTGGATCGACCGGCGCACCGGCGAGACCGTGACGCAGCTTTATGTTTCCGACAGCTACGCCGGGCAGCCGCGCGACTGGAACGCGGCGCGCGACGCGCAGGGACGGCCGCTGCGCTTCATCCCGATCAGCAAGAACGAAATCACCTGCCAGCAGGGCTGCTCCTATGCCGAGGAATTCGCCGCCGTGATCCCCGAGGCGGCACTGCGCAATGCCACCGGCGGGCTGACCGTGACGTTCACGGCGCGCTCCGGCGCGGAAAAAACGATCGCGGTGCCGGCCGAGCTGGTGAAGGCGCAGGTGACCGGGCTCGACCGGGTGCGGACCGGGTTGGCAACCGCCGCCGCCCCGACGACGCCCGCCCCGCCTCGGCCGTAAGCCCCCTCCCCGCCTGCGCCTGGTCGCCCGCGCTTGATCGGATCAGGCCGGCCGGCGGACACTGCTGCCCGGTATTGCAGCAGCCCGCAGGGAGACCGTTCCGTGAAGATCGCGCGCATCGAAAGCTTCATCCTCGGCACCGGCGGCTCGAAGGAGCTGCTGTTCTGCCGCGTCGAGACCGAGGACGGCACGCATGGCTGGGGCGAGGCCTATGTCACGGCCGGCAAGGAGACCGTGATCGCCGAATGCGTGCGCGCGATGGCGCCGTATGTGATCGGCCGCGGCGTCTTCAACATCCGCCACACCGGCCAGATCATGTTCGAGGATTTCGCGATCCGCCGGGGATCGATGGAATTGCTGTCGGCGTGGAGCGCGATCGAGATCGCCTCGTGGGACATCATCGGCAAGATCTGCGGCCAGCCGGTCTACAATTTGTTGGGCGGGCCATCGCGCGAGCGTGTCAGGATTTACGCCAATGGCTGGGCCGGCCGCTCGACGATCGAGGAAGGCGTCGAGCGCGGCCGCAAGATCAAGGCGATGGGGTTTACCGCCGCGAAATTCGACCCGTTTCCGGGGCCGTGGCGCAGCTATGTCGATCGCCGCGACGAGGATTTCGCCATTGATTATGTGCGCGCCATGCGCGAGGCGCTCGGGCCGGATTTCGAGATATTGGTCGAGGCGCATCGCCGCTTCGCGCCGCAGCACGCGATCCGCATCGGCAACCGTCTCGCCGAGTTCAATATCGACTGGTACGAGGAGCCGTGTCTCGCGGACAATATTTCTCTCCTGGCCGAGGTGCGGCGCGCGGTGCCGATCCCGATCGTTACCGGCGAGGCGCTTTATACGAAGGAACAATTCGCCGGCTGCCTCGCGGCGCGCGCGGCGGACATTCTCAACCCCGACATCTGCGCGATCGGCGGCATCACGGCGCTATTGGATATTTCGGTGATGGCGCAACCGCACGCGGTCGTGATGTCGCCGCACAACTACAATTCGCCATTGATCGGCATGGCGGCGACCGTGCATGTCTCGGCGGTGATCCCGAATTTCCGGATCACCGAGTATTTCGTCAATTTCGAGCAGATCTGCCGCGATATCGCCGTGACCGGGCTGGCGGTCAAGGACGGCTGGATCGACCTGCCGACCGCGCCCGGTCTCGGCATCGACATCGATGTCGAGAAACTGCGCGCCCGCCCGCACCAGGAGGCCTCGAAGCACGGCTTCCGCCAGTACTGGGAGGAATACCCGCGCAAGGGCTACGAACCGCGCCTGTCGGAGACGCGGATTTGACTTAGAGAACGGGTGCGCCGCTTATGTGCTAAAATACCAGCATGTCGCAGCTCGCCCATTTTGGAGACGCACATTGTTGGAGACTACATTGGAAGTACTTAAAGATTATCAGTTTCTTGTTGGCGCTCTCACCGGCAGCGTGGCTGCTTATCTCCTCGGTGTCTTAGTATCTCATCTCGAAGGGAAAAACGCTGGATTGGCTGTGCAATTGAGAATCATAACGTCGTCCACTCGGAGCATTCTGATTTAACGATCCAGTATAGGGGGCAAGGCGTAATAGCACTTGATTCGCATTTCGTCTCATTGAAAAATATAGGAAATCGTGCCTTGGTGAATTTTACCAATCCGTATCGCAGCGGACGGGAGCGGTCGCATTATCGACCATAAACTAACCGCTCCTAACGGGGCAAAAGATTGACGTAACCTCACCAGATAGCACGCATCTGGTTCTTGTTTGCGATTTCCTGCAGCCAAAGGAAACATTACAGGTAAGTCTGACGGTTGCAGATTCCCGCACAGGTGAGATCGCGGCCACTGTACGAGCTGAAGGTATCAATGTGATACAACTGAAAGAAAGGTCAATATCACCGGATATCTTCCGAGATTTAGTCGACGCGCTTCCAGGGCTAAGCGGAGCACTTGTCGAGGCTGGACTAAAGCGTTCACCGGTCTCAGATGAACGGATACACAGAGTTCCCGTGCCTTTTTGGGCTACATCGGTTATGAGTGCGTTGTTTAGTTCGTAGGATGGGCTGAGCGAGCGAAGCCCATCGTCTTTGCACTGCACAGCATGGGTTTCACTACGCTCAACCCATCCTACAGCATTTTGGAAATTGAGGGGGTATCATGGATTTTGGTGTCGGCATTCCGAGCGCGAGCGATTCGTGGAAGGTGGCGCAGCGGGCCGAGGCGCTGGGGTTTACGCATGCGTGGTTTTTCGACACGCAGATGATCACCGCCGATTGCTTTGTGTCGATGGCGGCGGCGGCGATGAAGACGTCGCGCATCCGGCTCGGCACCGGCGTGCTGGTGCCGTCGAACCGCATCGCGGCGGTCACCGCCAACGCGTTCGCGACATTGAACGGGCTGGCGCCGGGGCGGATCGATTTCGGCGTCGGAACCGGGTTCTCGGCGCGGCGCGCGATGGGGCTCGGCGCGATGAAGTTCGCCGACATGGAGGAATATATCCGCGTCGTCTATGCGCTGCTGGCCGGCGAGACGGTCGAGACGCCGATCGAGGGCAGGCCGCCGCAAGATAAGATTCCTCAATCCGGATGTCGGGCTGTTCAACACGAACGGACCCGATCCCGCTGCACATCTCGGCCTACGGGCCGCGCTCGCAGAGGCTGACCGCGAAGCTCGACGCGCGCTGGAAATGCTTTATCCAGGACGTCGACGGGGCGATCGGCGCGCTCGACGGCATGAAACAGGCCTGGGCCGAGGCCGGCCGCGTCGCCGACGATCTCTATGCGACGGCCTGGGTGTGCGGCTGTGTGTTGCGGCCCGGCGAGACGGCCGATAGCGAGCGCGCGATGGCGCAGGCCGGACCGCGCGCCGCGACATTGCTGCACCGCGCCGCCGACGCCGACCAGCAGGGTTGGCAGAACACGATGAACGTCCCACATGACGGCATCGCCGAGGCGATCGCCGGCTATGTCGAGATGGCGCGGCAGTTCGAGCCGGCATGACGCGCGCTATCTCGAAAACCACCGCGGGCATTTCCTGTTCGTGAAGCCCGAGGAGCGCCGCTTCGTGACGGCCGAACTGATCCGCCGTACGACGTTCACCGCGACCGAACAGGAACTGACGCAGCGGGTCGCGGCGCTGCGCGACGCCGGCTGGAAGCAGATCGTGATCCCGGTCACGCCGGGAAACGAGGACGCGCTCGACGACTGGGCGCGGATCAAGAACGCTTTCGCCTGATCTCCGCCGCCGTCGGGCCGGTCGCGATCTGCGCGCTTTTGGGATTATTGCGCTTCCGTTACTGTTGTCCAACTGCAGGTTGGCTGCGGGAGCGTGCGACCGAGCGATAGAGGCGAAAGCGGATGAGGGACTCATGCTGTATCACGCGTATGACGCACACCAGGACATTCTCGCCCCGTTTCGCCTGTTCGCCGAGACCGCGCACGGCCTGCTCGACCCGCGCTGGCTGGTTGACCCGAATTGGTTTGGCGGCTCCACGTTTTTGCGCAGCGCCGCCGCGGCGCTCAACATGTTCTCGAATGGCGGCATCCGGCACGAGCGGCCCGATTTCGGCATCGACCGGGTGACGGTTGGCGGGATCGACGACGGAAGTCACCGAGGAAGCCGTCGCGATCGATCCGTTCTGCCGGCTTGTGCACTTCCGCAAGGCGGACGCGCCCGAACAGCCGAAGCTGCTGGTCGTCGCGCCGCTGTCCGGGCATTTCGCGACGCTGCTGCGCGGCACCGTCGAGACGCGTTCTGCCCGACCATGACGTCTACCTGACCGACTGGGTCAACGCGCGCAACGTGCCGGTGCAATATGGCCGCTTCGACCTCGACGACGAGATCGAGCTGCTGATCAAGTACATCCGGCTGCTCGGGCCGGATTGTCATGTGCTGGCGGTGTGTCAGCCGTCGGTCCCGGTGCTGGCGGCGGTGTCGCTGATGGCGGCGGCGGACGATCCGTGCCAGCCGGCCTCGATGGTGCTGATGGGCGGGCCGATCGACCCGGCCGCCAACCCGACCGAGGTCAACCGCTTCGCGCAGTCGCATTCGCTGTCGTGGTTCGAGCATGTGGCCGTCACGACCGTGCCGGCTGCGCTATCCCGGCGCCTTCCGCCGCGTCTATCCCGGGTTTTTGCAGCTCGCCGGGTTTCTCAGCATGAATTTCGACCGCCATGTCGAGGCGCATTGGCGGATGTTCCGCCACCTCGTCGAGGGCGACGGCGAGAGCGCGGCCGCAACCCGCGCCTTTTACGACGAATACGCCTCGGTGATGGATTTGCCGGCCGATTTCTACTTGCAGACCGTCGATCGGGTGTTCCAGCGCCAGGATCTCGCGCATGGCCGCTTCCGGGTGCGCGGCGACGCCGTCTGATCCGGGCGCGATCGAGCGCACCGCGCTGATGACGGTCGAGGGCGAGCGCGACGACATCTGCGGCGTCGGGCAGACCGTCGCGGCGCACGCGCTGTGCCGCAATCTCGCGCCGGCGAAACACGCGCATCATTTGCAGCCGCGGGTCGGCCATTACGGCGTGTTCCACGGCCGCCGCTGGCGCGACGAAATCTACCCGAAGGTCGCCGCCTTTATCCGCGGCACGACCCCGGCGGCGGCGCTCTGATTGCGCGCCCGCAGCATGACGCCGCGGATCGAGATCCGTTTCGCGACGTCGGATGACTGCCGACTGCTACTCAGGCTGATCCGCGCGCTTGCCGTCTTCGAGCGGGCGCCGGATGCGGTCGTCGCGACTGAGGCGGATCTGTTGCGATACGGCTTTGGACCGGAGCGGCAATTCGAGGCGATTCTCGCCTTCCTCGACGGCGAACCCGCCGGCTTCGCGGCGTTTCATTCGCGCTTTTCGACCTGGCTCGGACGGCCGGGCCTGTATCTCGAAGATTTGTTCGTGGTCGAGGCGGCGCGCCGGCACGGGGTCGGACGCCGGCTGATGGCGCGGCTCGCCGCGATCGCGATCGAGCGCGGCTGGGGCCGCATCGACTTCCAGGTGCTGGAGTGGAACCCGGCGCGCGGGTTTTACGAGCGGCTCGGATTGGGCCAGGCCGGTGACTGGCTGCGCTACGGCGGCGACGAGGCGGCGCTGCGGCGTCTCGCCGGCGAGGACGAAGCGACAAGCTCCTGACCCGGCCGGCGCCGGCCCTATCCTTCGGGCGCTATTTGTCGAGCCACCAATCTTCCATGCGCCAGCCGTTGTATTGGCTGTTCGACATCAGCGTGACGCCCTTGAGCTGCGGCGACCAGCAGGTCACGGCGCGCATGTGATAGATGATCGGGCGTCCCAACCCCTGCTGCAGCCGGTAATCGGCCTCCTGCGCAATCTTCTTGCGCTTTTCCGGATCGATTTCCTGCGACTGCTCGTCAACCAGCCGGTCGAACTCCGGGTCGTTGAAGGCGGGATAGTTGCGCTTCGATGCGCTGACATGGTTCTGGTAGAAGGTGACGTCGGGTTCGTCCACCGCGTTGCCGAGGACGTTGAGCCCGAGCGTAAAATTCTTGCGGATCAGGTTCGGCACCCAGTTCGCGGTCTCGACCAGTTCGAGTTCGCCGTCGATCCAGATCTCCTTGAGCTGATCGAGCAGGATCGCCGAGGGATCACGATAGACCGGGATGTTGCGGGTCGAGAGTTTGAGCGTCAGATGCTTGTCGGGACCGTACCCGGCCTTTTTCATCAGTTCGCGAGCCTTCTCGCGGTTCTGCTGCACGTCGCCGCCATAGCCCGGGCAGCGTCATCAGCCGCTCCGCCGGCAGTCCCCAGACGCCTTCCGGCGGCGGCAGCAATGCTCCGCCGAGATCGCCCTGCCCTTGCCCCAGAATGTCGATAAACGATTTGCGGTCGAGGGTCAGCGCGACCGCCTGGCGCACATCCTCGTTGTCGAAGGGCGGCTTGGTGCGGTTCATCAGGATGCCGACCGACTGGTTCACCGCGCCCTCATGGCAGATCGAGTCCGGCGCCTGGTCCTTGATGTCCTTGAGCAGCGGGAACGTCACCTCGTAGGGGAAGGTCATGTCGAACTTGCCGGCGACAAAGCCGAGGATCGCGGTCGAGCGGTTTGGGATGATCGTGTATTCGACGCCGTCGAGATACGGCCAGCCCCTTCTTCCAGTAATCCGGGTTCTTGGTCAGCTTGATACCCTGGTTCGGCTTGTATTCGACAAACTTGAACGGTCCGGTGCCGATCGGGTGCTGGCGCATCTGCGCCGGCGCGACGTGGCACGGATAGATCGGCGTGTCGCCCGACGCGAGCAGCGACAGCACGGCCGGCTGCCGCTGCTTCAGGTGCAATGTCGCTTCGAGCGGCCCGTTGGTCGTCGTTTCCTTCAGGTTGACCCACCAGCTCTCGCGATAATTGAGGCGCAGCTTTTCCTTGCCCTGATTGGTCAGCAAGTCGAACGTGCATTTGACGTCGGCCGAGGTGAACGGCTTGCCGTCATGCCATTTGACGCCGTCGCGCAGCTTGAAGGTCAGCGCGGTATGGTCCTCGTTCCATCGCCCAGCTCGTCGCCAGCTCCGGCACGATCGATTTTTCGCTGTTCTGCGGCACGTGCTGGTCGAACATGACAAGATTATTGAAGACGCCCATCATCGGCATGATGACGCCGACCGTGCCTTCTTCGTGGATCGACATGCTGGCCGGGCTGTCGCGGTGATAGACCCGCAAGATCCCGCCCGGCTTCTGCGCCATCGCCGGCAACGCGATCGCGCCGGCCGCGATTGTCGCCAGCCGCCGCGATAAGCAACCGTCTGAACATCCTCACCCTTTCTCACCGCTTGCCCACCCGCCACATTCCGGCGATTGTTGCCGGAGCGCGGAGCCAATAGCACGGCGCGATTGCGGCGTGCCCTGCGATTGACGCCGGGTCGCCATTCGGCCAATTCTACATCCCGACTATTGGCGGCGGCGCCGTTGCCGTATCGAGCGGGGCCGGCCGTAGCGGCGCCGTTTGCAAGGGAGATGTCGCATGAGCTTACAGGGCATGAACCACTTCACGGTGCTGAGCGACAACCTCGAGGAGACGCGGAAATTCTACTGCGACCTGCTCGGGTTCGAGGAAGGACCGCGGCCGAATTTCCGCTTCCCGGGCTATTGGCTCTATGTCGGCGACCAGCCGATCCTGCACGTCATCCATCGCGAGCAGCTGAACGAGGTGCGGGCCGGCGTCATCGACCACATGGCGTTCACCGCCACCGACCTGCCGGGCACCGCCGCCAAGCTCTAAAAGGCCGGGGTCGAGTACGAACTGCGCCGCCTGCCGCAAGGCGGGGTGCGCGAGGGGCTGTGGCAGCTGTTCTTCGACGACCCGCATGGCGGCAAGGTCGAGTTCGATTTCGACAAGGACGAGCTCGGCCCCGGCGGGCTTCGCCGAGTAAGGCCGCGGCCGTCGGACTGGAGGACGGGCGCCGTCGCCACGCGGCCGCGCCTGTCCGTCGGCCGCCTCCGCGCGCGTAAGGAACGGGCCGGAACATGGTGGCGCGGGTTCGCACCGTGGCGTTTCTCGGGGTCGAGATCGTCGATGTCGAAACGCAGGTGACGATTGCCGCGGGCCTGCCGGCCTTCACGGTCGTCGGCCTGCCCGACAAGGCGGTCGCCGAATCGCGCGAGCGGGTGCGCGCCGCGCTGTCGGCGCTCGGTCTCGCGCTGCCGCCGCGCCGCATCACGGTAAACCTCGCGCCGGCCGACGTCGTCAAGGAAGGCAGCCATTTCGACCTGCCGATCGCGCTCGGGCTGCTCGCCGAAATGGAGGTTTTGCCGAAGGACGAGCTGGCCGGCTATCTCGCGCTCGGCGAGGTCGCGCTCGACGGCTCGCTGACGCCGGTCGCGGGCGTCCTGATCGCCGCGCTCGCCGCCGCCTCTCGCGACGCCGGCATCATCTGCCCGAGCGCGTGCGGCGGCGAAGCTGCCTGGGCCGGCGAGGTCGAGATCATCGCGGCGCCGAACCTGCTGGCGATCGTCAACCACTTCAAGGGCACGCAGCTGCTGCCGCCGCCCGAGGCGAAACTGGCGCCGCCGCGCGCCGCCGGCCTCGACCTGAAGGACGTGAAAGGCCAGGAGAGCGCGAAACGCGCGCTCGAAATCGCCGCCGCCGGCGCCCACAATCTGCTGATGGTGGGACCGCCCGGCTCGGGCAAGTCGATGCTGGCGGCGCGGCTGCCCGGCATCCTGCCGCCGCTCGAACCGGGCGAGGCGCTCGAACTCGGCATGATCCAGTCGGTCGCCGGCGGTCTGCGCGGCGGCGGCCTGTTGCGCGAGCGGCCGTTTCGCGATCCGCATCATTCGGCGTCGCTGCCGGCGCTGGTCGGCGGCGGGCTTGCGCACCCGGCCCGGCGAGATCAGCCTGGCGCATTGCGGCGTCCTGTTCCTCGACGAGCTGCCCGAGTTCAACCGCGCCGCGCTGGAGGCGCTGCGCCAGCCGCTCGAAACCGGCCGGGTCAGCGTCGCGCGCGCCAACAGCCATGTCACCTATCCGGCGCGCGTGCAGCTCGTCGCGGCGATGAACCCGTGCCGCTGCGGCTATCTGAGCGAGCCCGGCCGGGCCTGCGGCCGCGCCCCGCGCTGCGCGCTCGACTACCAGTCGCGCCTGTCGGGGCCGCTGCTCGACCGCATCGACCTGCACATCGACGTGCCGGCCGTGTCGGCCGCCGATCTCGCGCTGCCGCCGCCGGCCGAGACCAGCGCCGAGGTGGCACGCCGCGTCGCCGCGGCGCGAGCGCGGCAGCGCGAGCGCTACGCACAGCCTGCCGGAGGACCGCCGCATCCGCACCAATGCCGAAGCCGACGGCGCCCTGCTCGACGAGGTCGCCACTCCCGAACCGGCCGGTCTCGCGCTGTTGACGCGGGCCGCCGAGCGGCTGCGCCTGTCGGCGCGCGGCTACCACCGCGTGCTGCGGGTCGCGCGCACGCTGGCCGATCTCGATGGCGGCCGCCGGCGTTGCTCGCCGGCATATCGCCGAAGCGCTGTCGTATCGCCAGGCGGTCAACGCGCCGGAACGCGCCGGGCGCTAGCGGCAAGCCGGCGAGATCGCGCCGCCTCGCTCGCGGCAAGATAGCCCTCGGAGGCGCCGGAAGCCGTCTATCCGCGCACACCCTCCACGCTGAAATTGATAAGCTGCCTCAGCATGAACGGACTGGTATCATGCAGCTCATAATGATCCAGGTCGGGGGGCGCCATGGCCATAGTCCGGGTCAGCTTTGACGGCGGGAATGTCCCGATCGTAATGGGCGACGTGCCGCCGGACCATCAAATGCCGA
>CAVWDC010000022.1:0-27652 GCA_963753665.1 uncultured Alphaproteobacteria bacterium | reverse complement strand
AGAATGACCGTCGAACGGCTGCCGAAAATCGGTCCGTCAAAGAGCCCCAGCACCTCGTCCGTCTCACCAAGATCGAGATGATAGAGCGCCAGATGCCACCAATTATGTACGCAGAAAAAGCTGTCCTTCGACCATGCCTCCGAGTTGGCGCGCATCCAGGTAATGCCGTCGCGCTGGCGGCACTGCATTTCCATTACGTGCGCCACGGCGTGCTGCGCCCATCCATCGCGCGGCTCGAGTTCGACGCCCTTGCGACCCTCCGCCTCGGCGCGGCGATAGTCGCCGGTTTCCTCCAGCCCGAAGGCGTGCATGCCGAGCACGGCGTGGTATCCTGGCATGCCTGGATCCCAGGCCGGCAAGGCCCTCGCGATCCGGTCGCGCAGCATGCGCGCGTTTCCGGTAAAAAAGTCGATCTGGTGTCCCGCCTGCAACGCCAGAACGTCGCGGGGATGCTCGATCGACAGGTCCTCGAGCGTACCGGCAGCCTCCCGCCAACGACCCTCGACAAGCTGGCGGATCGCCATCACGTGGCCGCGTTCGCGTGCATCGCCCGGCAGCCGGCTGGCGGCTCGGCAGCATTCGCGCGCGACCGCGAGTGCACCCGGTTCGGTGCCAAGCAGGTGCAGATAAGCTTTGACGACGTGCGCCATCACGAAACCCGGACTGAGGGCCAGCGCCTCGTCTATCGACGCGACTGGATCGCCGATAAAGCACTGAAGCTGATGCAGGGCTTTCTCGTAATGCGCTTTGCTCGAGGCGGTTGCGCCGGTAAGTGTGTGGCCAAGATCGTCGATTGTCGCCATGCGTTCCAGTCCCCCAGTCGGATGCGATCGGCCCGGCGGTCGTAGGGCTCGGCCCATGGAGCCCTCCCACAGAGCCTTACATGCTAAGCTGTGCTCGGCGCCGGAATAATCCGATCCTGGTGGCGGCCTGGCTGCGCTGCGATACTGACGGCTACCACTTGTTCCGAGCGGCGTCATCTTCCGCCACATCACCGAGACGACGGGATATCGGTAGGCTGAGTTGGGAGATGATATTTATCCGACCTCGGAACGATAGCCCATTTCGGATTGCCGTCAAAATCGCGAACCTTACTGTAGACGTTCGATGTCCACCAGCTCCAGGCTTCGGTCGCGCCGGTATCGTTGTTATCCACGAGATAAGCGAGGCCCGGTGTTCCCCAGACCTGCCGACCATCCGCGGAAAGATTTTTGGCGAAATACGGCGGCAGCTTATTCGTCAAGGTACTCGGGGGTAAAGACAGCAAGTGTCTCCGCCCAGCTCGTGAAGTATCCTCCGCCACTTTTTTCCACCGGCAATTGATAAATGGCGGAGGCATATGGATTTCCGGAAGTCCGGATCATATCCGTAAGCCATTTCCCAGAATAGGAGAGAAGCACTTTGGTGGCAAAACCAAGCTCGCTGACACGGCCGAGAGCATACAACACGTAGTACTGCATCCAGGGCGAAGTAAAGGAACCAGCCATGCCTGCCCTCCAGATTCCCTGCTTTTCGTTATACATGACCGTGGAATTGGATTCAGGACGGAGTGGATTGCCGTTGGATTCCCAGTTATGAAGTGCCGGGGGCTGGCAGGATACCGGACCCGCATTACAGCTATAGCCATCCCCGATCGTCTGCCCCCACAACTTGACCGCGGCGCCATCGAATGGCGTACCACTGATGCGGAATCCGCCTTCCCAGCGGGCGATCGCATCATTAGTGAGATAGCGGAAATAGGTCTTCTCGGGAGTCCCATCCGGCGCGGCAAAGGCCGTCTCGGCGCGGTTGCGCAGCACCCATCCCGCGCCGCGCAGCTCATCACCGATCCCACCCTCCGCACCGGTCGGACCGCGGCTCTTGGGCGAGCTTCCTACGCTGTAGCGCGCCGCGCTAAATCCCGCCCACATGTACATCTCATTCAGGTAATAGGGATCCCCGGTAAGAATATATTGAGGGTAAAAGGGTGCCGGCTGGTGCGCTCCATCAAAGTTCCATTTTTGTGAAACCGGACCGACTACTGTAACTCGATCCTCAGGCTTCGTGCCCGACCAGGTCAACATGTCTGGTCGGTATAACGCGATTGTTTTGCGATCGCTGATCGAGATCGTGCGACCGATGCCCGTCCCCGCTCCAGGCGAGGTCTGTGCGCAGAAAATTTCTTGTAGGATCGCTCTCACGCAAATTCACGGACCACGCGGAGGCCAGATCGGCTGTGCCGAGCGCCATCTGCCGCATCCGCCAATCGCCGGAGTAAAGCCACATCACGGTCCATTGTGGATATGGCGCGATTTCTTGGCGTCCACCCGCCGTGCCCATGCCCGTTTGCCAAATTCCCTTCTTGTTCCAGGTTCCGTCATATAAGTCGTTGGGCCTGGCCAGCCAATGGCGGTATTCTTGCGTCGATCGCCGACGACGAAATAGAAATGTGTTGGTCGAAATTTGGAATGTAGTGCGTCGAACTCGAGATATGCGAGATTGTTATCAATGTCGATTTGCTGCTGCGGTTCACCGCCAATCCAAAAAACTTTCGTCCAGTTGGACATCGACCAATGTAACTTATCGCTTTCACCTCCGGAGAGGTCGATCGAGTAAACCTTCTGAGGGGAATTCTTGCCAAGCGTGAGAGTTAGCGTGTATGCGAGATCTTCAAGTTCGGTAGTCTTGCCATTCTCCCCCACATACCGCACGCTTACTTGGCGAGTCGACGGCCAGAAGGTCGCGTAGAAACGAGGCCGGAAGGGACGATGGCCGTCACCGTTGCCCAAATCGTATTTAGCGGCTGCGCTGTCGTCGGCAAGCTCGACAGTTTGAGCAATCGGTCCTGAGGTCCATAGCGTATAATGGCCGTCCTGCAGCATCTGACGAGCCGAGGCGAGGGCTACCGCCCCCGAAGTGAACGCAAGCTGCATCGTGGCGTCGAAGTTGAACTTCGGATCGAGCATTTGCGCCGGCGTCAGCGGTGTATTGTTGCCTGATGACTGATTGCGGAAGCTGAGCGTAATCTGACCATGTGCCGGGATCCTGCGAATGACTATCGAAATGACTGCGAAAGCGACAGAGCCGTCGGGAAAGCGGTTCTTGATGTCGGCTTGGGTCGGAACGGGAACGCCGCCGATCAGAACTTGCGGGTAGTCACGAATCTCTCCTCGTATGAACGGCCTGCCGAATTGGAGGGGGTAGTTGGCCACGTCGGCGTCATATCTGCTGGTGATCGTGATTGTGTTGGACGCCGCCAGCGCCCAACCGGGCGCCAGCAATATCGCTGCGACCAGCGCGAGAGCCGGGCCAAAAATGCGGCGCTTCATCTCCTGTGCCCTCATATACCTATACGTTGTGAACTCGGCAGCGTCAGAACCAATTCCTTCGGCAAGCCGCATCAGATCGGCGCGCTCTTCAGGCTTAAAGCTTTAAGAATATTGTGGAGCGACGACTCGATTGCGAGTTTCGGCACAATTCTACTCGTCCGCCGAAACAGTCGGATTGGCATTCGCGAAGCCGGGCGTGCTCCGCACGCACGATCGACCCGGTGCCCTCTCTTCGGGTCCGTGTCGATCGTGCCTTCGCTGCTAGGCTTGCGCCAGCGCCGCGCGTACCTCTGCCAGCCTTTCCAGCGACCCCAGGACTTTCGGCTGATCATTGGTCAGATGGCGCACCAGGATATCGGTGTAGCCGATTTTCGCGAAAGCCCGGAACTGGTCCGCGACTTCGTCGACCGAGCCGGCGATCAGGGCTTCCGCCGGCGCGGCGCGATACCCTCGGCCCAGCGCATCCTGCAATGCCGCCTGAGCCTCGGACGACGTTTCGCCGACATAGATGTCGCGCCGCAACACGATCGCGCCTGGCTCTCTGCCGTAAGCGGCGCAGCGCTCGCGATAGAAATCGGCCTGCTCGCGTGCCTCCTCGCGAGTAAGCGCGGGGCTCGCAATCCAGCCCTCGGCCAGTCTTGCCGCGCGGTCGATGGCCGGTGGTGCGCTGGCCCCGATCCACACCTCGACGGGTTCGGCCGGACGCAGTGCAAGGCTTGCTTCGGCGATACGGAACCGCCGCGACGAACTCACGGTTTCGCCCGCCAGCAGGCGCCGAACGATGTCAAGCGCTTCCTCGAAAGCGGAAGGACGCGTCCGGAAGTTGGCGCCCATCGCGGCGAACCTTGTCCTCGCCCCAGCCGAGGCCGCATTGCATGATGAAGGGGCCTTGCGCGATGGCCGCCAGCGTCCCGATCTGCTCGGCCACCAGCACCGGGTGCCACAACGGGAGCAGGAACAGGCATCCGGCCGGGGCCTCGCCCCACTCCGCGAGAAGGCGGCCGAGGATCGGCGTGTTCTGATAATAGGGCGTCGGCGACACGTGCTGGTCGCCGACAAACAGGGAATCGAGCGCCGCACGGCGCGCCGCCGCTGCCCGCTCGATCATCCAGCGCGCTCCCAAGCGCGGGTCCTGTCACGCCCGGGTAATTGCTGGCGAGCGAGATTCCGATCCTCATCGTCTCATCCCTTCGAAAGGGCTGCCCTGCGTGGCCAGACGCCCGACTGATTATCGGTGCCCGGTCCCTTTCAGCTTCAGGCCGAGCAGCGGGGCGATCGCCTCGGGGGGCAGCTTGGACAATCCCGCGGGCGGGTCGAACAGCGCCGCCGGAAGCGGCCCGGTCTTGACGCCGCTCAGCTCCCAGCGGACCGTCGATGCCTTGCCTTTCGCATTCGTGAACGTGCCGGCAAGCCTCATCGGAATGCCGTCGCGGCTCAGCCACAGCGCGCCCTCGGCATGGCCTTCGGGAATCGATTTGTCGATCGCGTATTTCGTTGTCGCGATGCCGTTGACTGTCTCGCGACCGACCGGGTGCTGCGCCAGCGCCGCCACATTGAGCAGACGCAGCTCCGCCGGGATCTCGAACTGCACGACGGTCTTGATGCTGGTCAGCACGATCTCGCCGAGCGGGCTGTCGCCGCGCAGCAGGAACACCGGCTGCAAGCCTAGGATCGCCTGCTCGTGCCGCTCCTTTCCCGGCATCGCCCAGACCTTGCCGCGGTAGGTGTGCCCATCGACCACCAGCGTCCGCTCGGCGCTGAAGCCGGTCTGCGCGTCGATCAGGGTCGCCGCCCGCGGCGCGCACGGAATCGCGGAGAGGCACAGGGCGATAACGGCAAGAAAGCGCATTGCGACATCCCAGCCCGGATTTGAGGAAATTTATCCCAACGCACTGCGGCGTATTGATGGCAATCTCGCGCGTGCGTCGCTCTCGCGGCAATCACGCCATCGCTTCGGCGCACCGCGCGAGGCATTCCCGACCATCGCAGCGCGAGGAACCCGCTTTTACCGCTGCGGCGCGCGGGCCTGTGCCGTGCCGAACAGGCTGCCGGCCTTGTCGGTGAGCCAGACAAGCCAAGGCCGGCGGTGTTTCGTATCGACCTCGACCGTTGCGCTCAGCCCGGCGTGCAGCGGCAGATCAGAGGTAGGATCAGTCAGCGACAGCCGCACCGGCAGGCGCTGCACCACCTTGACCCAGTTGCCCGTCGCGTTCTCCGCCGGCAGCAGCGAGAACGTCAGCCCGGTCCCCGGGCTCAGGCTTTCGACCGTGGCCTCGATCACGGCGTCGGGATAGGTGTCGATCGCCACCGTCGCCTTTTGGCCCGGCCGCATATGGGTCAGCTCCGTCTCCTTGAAATTGGCCTCGATCCAGACCCGGTCCGAGATCATCGGGAATACCGGGGCCGCCGCGTTGACATACGATCCGACCTGCAGCTGTTCGACCTTGGTCACGATGCCGTTCGACGGCGCCCGTACGACGGTGCGTTCGAGGTCGTACTCGGCCCTGTCGAGCGCCGCCTGCGCCTTTTGCACCATCGGGTGTTCGTCGACCGGCAGGCTCGGATCGCCGCCGAGCTGAGCCAGCATATTGGCGAGGTCGCTTTGCGCCGACATGACCTTCTGGCGCGCGACATGCATCGCGTTCTGCACCTGATCGAAGGTCGACCGCGGCGCGTTCCCGGTGGCCAGAAGCTGGCGCTGACGGTCGTATTCGCGCTGCTGATAGGCCAGCGTTTCCTCCGCCGCCTTCAAGTCGGCGAGTTTCTGGTTGTAGGTCGCCTGCATCGCCTTGACCTGCAGCTTCGCCGCCGCGAGCGCCGCCTTGGCCTCCTCGACCGCGATCCGGAAGGTCTTGTCGTCGATCCGGAACAGGACCTGACCGCGCGACACGCGCTCGTTGTCGTGCACCGCGACCGCGACGACCCGGCCGGACACATCGGCGCTGACCATCGTGCGCGCCGCCTGGACGTAGGCGTCGTCGGTCGAGACGTAGCGGCCGCTCGTCAGATACCACCAGCGCGGCGACCAGCAGCACCAGGACCGGCCCGGCGATCATCAGCGGCAGGCGGAGCCGCTGGCGCAGCGGCCGCGCGGGCCGGGTCGCGACCGGCAAATCCCGGTCGGTGCCCGCGCGCGAAAAGCTCGTGCGGCGTCTCCGGTTCGGCCGAACTCGTCACCGTCTGCCCTCCACGGCGGGGACGGCGCTTTCGGTCTCGTCGGAAGCGCCGCGTCATCGCGGGCCGGCGGTCGATGCGCCGCGGCGACGGTCGCGGCCGCTGTGGCGTTCGCCCGCGGCAGGGCGGATTTCCGTCGCGCCGGACGCCTCCGCCGGAACCCGCTCCGACAGCGTCGCATGCACCCGCGTCAGCAGCGCCATCAGTTGCGCCTGCTCGGGCGCCGAAAGCCGGGCCAGCGCCTCGTCCCGCGTCTCGTTCGCCACGGCGCGGATGCGGCCGAGGATCGGGCGGGCCTTGTCGGTCAGAAACAATCGCCGGGCGCGTCGGTCGGCAGGGTCCGGGCGACGCTCGATCCAGCCGGCGTCCTCCATGCGGTCGATCTGCCGCACCAGCGTCATCGGCCTGACCTCGAGCAGGTCGGCGAGCCCGGCCTGGTTGATCCCTTCGTTGCGCGCGATCCGGGCCAGCGTGCGGCATTGCGCCCGCGTCAGGCCGAGCCGCCGGCCGTTATGCGAGAACCGTCGCCCGAACAGCCGCGCCACATCGTTGACGAGAAAACCGAAACTGCGATCCAGATCCACCAGCGCGCGCCTCACAATCAGGAAATAGAACACTTTGCTGATGATAAGGTTACCAAACCATTTCACCGGCGCGCCAGCGGGATGGGCGCTAGGCTGATCTGCCGGAATGCGATGGCTGGACCAGCAACCCAGCCCTCGGCCCGTTCGATCACGGCTGCAAGTCGAGGTCCCGGCGTGCTTCCTGCAGGCGCCGAATTTGTCCGCCTCTCGACGGCACCTCGCGGCCACGATAGCGTTCGCGGCACGAGCTACACACAGACCGGAGCGTCCCGATGAGCGACAGCGGCAACATAAGAGTTCTCGGAATTTGCGGCAGCCTGCGCCGCGGCTCGTACAACATGGCGGCCCTGCGCACCGCGATCGCGCTGAAGCCCGCCGACATGGCCGTCACGGTCGCCGACATCTCGCAGATCCCGCTCTATAACGAAGACGTGCGGCAACAGGGGTTTCCGCCGCCGGTCGAGACGCTGCGCCGCCAGATCGCCGAAGCCGACGCGCTGCTTTTCGCCTGCCCCGAATACAACTACTCGATGACGGGCGTTCTGAAGAACGCGATCGACTGGGCCTCGCGTCCGCCCGACCAGCCGTTCGCCGGCAAGCCGTGCGCGATCATCGGCGCCGCCGCGGGAATGGCCGGCAGCGCGCGGGCGCAATACGATCTGCGCCGCAGCTGCGTCTTCCTCGACATGCATCCGCTCAACAAGCCTGAGGTGCTGATCGGGCAGGCGCAGAACAAGTTCGACGCCGACGGCAACCTGACCGACGAGGCCGCGAAGGGCTTCATGCGCGACCTGATGGCCAATCTCGCGGATTGGGCGCGGCAGGTCGGCAAGAAGGCGTAGGCGGGCCGGGAAGCGGCGCTTCGCAGAGGGCCGGCCGGCGCGACCCTGCTCACGATTTGACCAATTCCCCCGCAACCATTAGTACCGTGCGAGCGACGGTGCTATCTGGGATAATCGCTGGCGTACTGCCTGGGACCCTGTCTCAGGCCAGTATGTCGCGGATGGAAGGCCGGCGATTGGTCGGCGAAGCCGAGACGGCAGCGCTGCCGGGACAATGCTTGGGGAGTGAGGACTGATGCGCACAATTGGATTGCTGAGCGGCGCCCTGTTCCTGATGGGCGCGATGACGGCCGGCACTGCCGGCGCCGCCGAACTCAAGGTGGTCAGCGTCGAGGCGATGAAACCGGCCTTGCAGGAACTCGCTCCGAAGTTCGAAGCCGCCTCTAAACACAAGCTCGTGATCGCATACGCGACCGACGCAGACGGCGAGAAGCAGGTCGCTTCGGACGATTCGATCGATATCGCGATCCTGAGCAAGGACAGCATCGATAAGCTCGTAAAAAGCGCCAGGATACTCACCTTCCCGAAGGTGTTGGCGCAAGCGCCGAGCCCCGACGTTGTGTATGTCGTGGGCTCGTCCCTCGTCACCGAAGAGCCCATAGCCGCCAAGGCGCTGATGGATTTTCTGGCAAGCCCGGAGGCCAAAAAGGTCTACGAAGCCAAGGGGCTGAAAACAAAACAAGCTGAGATGGTTGGACCGGCGCGGCTCGCCCTGGTCACCGGGGCGAGCGCCGGTATCGGCCTCGAGACCGCGCTCGGACTCGCGCGCGCCGGGTTTCACGTCGTCATGGCCGGGCGGGACGCAGCGCGCATGGAGCGGGCGCGACGGCTCGTCGCCGAGGGTTCGGCTTCCGACCTCATCGAAACCGCGCTCGCCGATTTCGCCAGCCTCGCGGCGGTGCGCTCCCTTGCCGATACGGTACTGACCCGGCATGACCGGCTCGACGTATTGGTCAACAATGCCGGGATCATCGCGCCGCGATACGAGCTCTCGGAGGACGGGTACGAACTGACCATCGCGGTCAACCACCTCGCGCCGTTTCTGCTAACCAATTTGCTGCTCGACCGGCTGCGCGCGTCGGCGCAACCATCGGCGCCGACGCGCGTTGTCACCGTCGCGTCGCAGTCGCATCGCGGCGCGCGGCTCGACCTCGCAAGATGGATGGACTGGGACGGCTGGAGCCCGCTGCGCGCTTACGGCCGCTCGAAGTTGTGCAACATCCTGTTCACGCGCGCCTTGGCGCGGCGCCTCGCCGACGGCAGCGTCGTCGCGGCCTCGCTGCATCCGGGCGTCATCGCGACGAAGATCGGCGATTCGGCCGGCAGCGTCGTCGGATTCGGCTGGCGGCTGGCGAAGCCCTTTTTCGCGTCGCCGGAAAAAGGCGCGCGCACAACGCTGTTTCTCGCGACCACGCCGGATCCGGCCCGGTTTCATGGCGCCTACCTGATCGACAGCAAGCCGGCCGAGCCCGACCGCGGCCGCATGCGACGATGCTCTGGCCGAGCGTCTCTGGGCGGAAAGCGCTCGCCTCGTCGGCCAGTAACCGTCAGTTGGCCTCAAATGCTGCCCCCGGCCCGTATTTGTCGGCCGGGGTCGACAGGTTTTGGTCGACGGCGGTTGATCGGCCGACCGGCGACGGTCCGTTTGCGGGCGTGACAACCCGGCGATAGGCGCCGAGGATGCAGACCTCGGGATAGCGCAGCCCAGCCGCTCGCAGCACGCGCCACAAACTCAGCTCTGTGCGAAGGCATATCTTCCAACGTTGGAATGTGCGGCAATCGTCCAGAAGACTGTAGCTCTCTTCGCGAAATCCGTGTGCCCCGAAAAATCTGCGCAAGCCGCCTCCTTGTGTTCAGCCTGAACACGGTTGGAAATGTATCGGACGGATTTGCGCCCCACAAAAACCGTTTCGCCAAATGGTGCAACCACATCGGTGTTGCCGCTGCGGCCAGCGATACCGGCGCCCATTTATGCACGGTGTAGACAACCACGAGCCCTCCGTCGGTCGCCAGCCGGCCCAGCACCGCGACCGCCGCATCCGGGTTTGCGATGTGCTCGGCAACCATGCGAAGCGATATGAGGCTGTAGCGTCGATCGGTGTCGAGGTCTTCAAGCCGGCATCGGTGCTTCTCGTCGAGCAGCGGGTTGCGCTCGATCGATGGGTCGGGATCGACGCCGGCAACAAATCTGCATCGCGCCGCCAGCAGTTCCGCGAGGCGTTGGTTTTGCGGCAGCAGCCGCCAACCGCACCCGACATCGAGCCAGTCCGTGTCCTCGCGCACAAGACTCGTGAGCGCGGCCTCGTACCACTCGTCCGGCGTGTGATAGCCGAAGCGCGCCAGCAGCGCCGGCCCCCATCCCAGCACGCCCGACTTCGGCGTCCGCAAGCGGGCTACTTCAAGCAATGCTTCGGGCGCGGTAATGCGGTGCGGCACGTCCTCAGAACCTCGCATCCCCTACCGTCCCTCGGCGATCGACCCGCATCGTCAACACCAAGGTGCGAACAATGATCATTTAACCACCGCGACAAGCCAATGGCCGCTTGAAACTGTGCGACATCCTGTTCACGCGTGTGTTGGCGGCGCTTCGCCGGCGAGGCTGTCGCCTCCGCGTCGCTGATCCGGGTCAGCCTCTTCTCGGCGTAGCGCATTTGGCGATGGTCGTAGAATCCCAACGAATATCGGACTAATCTTCTCCGAAAGGACGAAATCGCCGGGAGAGCCACGATGGACGTGACGACCGCATCTCTCCGACATGGTCTCCTAGCCGCGATTGCTGTGCTGCTGTGCGGCTGTGCCTCCGAAACCCTGTTTGAGTCGAATTTCGACGGAACGCCCGTGGGTCAACCGCCCGCCCACGCCCAGCAGGTCGGCACCGCCGACGTGTTTGGTGGGGCGGGGCAGGTCGTGGTGGTTGGTGGTCCGGGAGGGGCGGCGGGCAAGTGGGTTCAGATCGGCCGGCCCGTTCCGGACAGCAACGTCGCCGGTCTGGTCGGCACGCTGACCGCGATACGCGGTCCGGGGCGTTATGTCTTTACCGGGTTCTTCTACATGCCGACCGGCGCCGGCCTGGCATCGATCAACTTCGAGACGCCCAGCCCGGTACGGCCCGGGCTGGAGACTTTCCTGCACCTCGATCTCACGACGAACAATAACGTCCGCGTCGATGACAACAACAACGTCACCTTTGGCAGCTTTACCCGCGACCAGCCATTCATCCTCGAGGTTGCGCTCAATACGACGGTGTCACCGGCGACGGCGCAGATCGTGCTGTCGGGGGCCGGCGCGTCGGGGGTTTTCGACTATACGACTCAACCGGTATTCCAGCAGGCAAGCCAGCAGTTTGGCGACGTGCGGGTGTGGATGGGCTTTCCGTGGACCGGCTTCTTCGACGCCACTCAGCTCGTCGTCACGCATCAAACCAATTGATCGCCGGTAAGCTATCCGACGCATTGTCCTGCGGCGTTGGCCGGGTTGAGAGCGGCGCGCCAGCGCGACAGCACCGAGCGCAGCGTATCGGCCAGCTCGCGGCGCATCGGGGCGCCGAGAAAATCGGCGATCGGCAGGCTCCTGCCGTGCGACGCCAGCAGCAGCCGGTTAAATTCGTCCGGCCGTTCCAGCAGGATCACCTGCAGCCAGTACGGCTGAAACCGCCATGTCAGACGCTCGCCGTAGATGTCGACACGCTCGACCGTGAACTCATCCTCGGCGAGTCGCAGGATTTCGCGCTGCCGCGCGCTGCGGTAGCTGAGACGGAACGCGAAATAGACGAGAGCGACATCGAGGCCGAAAAACCCGCAGATCGGCCATGCCCCGATTGCCACAAAACCGACGCCGACGCCCAGGCTGACAAGGCCGAGCAGCGCCATCAGAATGTGAAACCCGTGCGGCGGCAGGCTGCGGTGCGGCAGCAGCACGCGCTCGAAAAAGACCTCGGTACCGGTGCTCATTGCGAGAAGATAGGATGTGTCGATGCCGCCCGCCAAGCCGTCCGCGCCCACTACTTCACCCGCCGCCAGCGCGCGCAAGCCGAAACGGGTGAGGCCGTTCTCAAAAGTTGAAGCCGAGCAGTTCTACCGGCTTCTGTCGGCAAGCCGCCCGATCCCGCAGACTGAGCTTGAATTCATCAACCCTTTCACGCTGCTCGTCGCCGTGGTGCTGTCGGCGCAGGCGACCGATGTCGGCGTCAACCGCGCGACCCCGGCGCTGTTCGCGGCCGCCGATACGCCGCAAAAAATGCTCGCACTCGGCGAGGAGCGGCTGGTCGAATTCATCCGCACCATCGGCCTGTTCCGCACCAAGGCGCGCAACATCATCCGGCTGTCGCGCATCCTCGTCGATGAATACGGCGGCACGGTGCCGCGCCAGCGCGAGGCGCTCGAAAAACTGCCGGGGGTCGGGCGCAAGACCGCCAACGTGGTGCTCAACGTCGCGTTCGGGGAACCGACGATCGCGGTCGATACGCATATCTTCCGGGTCGGCAACCGCACCGGCATCGCGCCCGGCAAGACGCCCTTTGAAGTCGAGCGCGGTCTCGAAGCCGTGACCCCGGCGCATTACAAACTCGGCGCGCATCACTGGCTGATCCTGCACGGCCGCTACGTGTGTAAGGCGCGGAAGCCCGAATGCCCGGTCTGCGTGGTCGCCGATCTGTGCCGTTACGGCGACAAGACGCCCCCGGCCGGTTTGGCAGCCGAGCGGTCGCAGACCCCCACCGCCGAACCGCTGCGCGAGCCAAAGCGCCGCCGCGTTAAGAACTCAGCGCCCTAAAATGGGCGAAATGTTATGAAACTATTAAGCAAGAAGGAAAACAATTTGGATTGGGCGAGGTGAGTCACCGAAATTCCCGGTTTTCGACATAGAACTCCTGAAATTATTGCTCCGGCAGCTTCACCAACTCGATCCCGTTTCTGCCGGCGGTCAGCGCGAGGCGTCCATGCTTCAGCGCCAGCGCGTCGTTGCCGAACAGCTCGCGGCGCCAGCCCGACAATGCCGGCACCGGAGCGTTGTCGTCGGCCGCGATCGCTTCGAGATCGTCGGACGAGGCGATCAGCTTTTGCGCGACCTGCAAATCCTCAACACGCTGCTTTAGGAGAACCCGCAGCAGCTCGATCAGCGGCCCGATGCCGGGCGGCGGCTCGGCCTTGCCGGGGATGGCGGGCGGCGAGTTCGGGTCGGCCAGCCCCTGCGCTACCGCGTCGAGGATGTCCTGGCCCAGCTTCCCCTCGGCGACGCCACGCCCCAGGCTGCGCGTCCGCGCCAGCTGATCGATCGTCTTCGGCGCGTGCGCGGCAATTTCGAGGATCGCTTCGTCCTTCATGATGCGGCCGCGCGGCAGGTCGCGCTGCTGCGCCGCCGCCTCGCGCCACGCCGCCACCGCCTTCAGCACGCCGAGAAACCGCCGGTCGGCCGGGCCGCGCAGCCGGAAGCGCCGCCACGCCTCGGCTGGATCGGTACGGTAGATCGCCGGATCGACCAGGTTCTCCATCTCCTCCGCGAACCAGCCGGCGCGGCCGTTCTTGCCGAGGATCTGCTGCAGCCGCTCATAGACCGTGCGCAGATGGATTACATCGGCCAGGGCGTATGTGACCTGCCGCTCGGTCAAGGGCCGCTGTGCCCAATCGGTGAAGCGCGAGGCCTTGTCGAGTCCGGCGCCGGCCAGACGCCGAACCAGCGTCTCGTAGCTGACCGAATCGCCGAAGCCGCACACCATTGCGGCGATCTGCGTATCGAACACCGGGTGCGGCACCTTGCCGGACAGCTGAAAGAAGATTTCGAGGTCCTGGCGCGCCGCGTGAAACACCTTGAGGATGGCGGGATTGGCCATCAGGTCGAGCAGCGGCGCCAGATCGAGACCGGGAGCGAGCGTGTCGATCGCGACCGCCTCGTCGGGTCCCGCCACCTGCACGAGGCACAGGATGGGCCAATACGTGCGCTCGCGCATGAACTCGGTGTCGACCGCGACGAACTCGGCGATTTTCTGCCTGTCGCAAAACCCGGCCAGCGTCTCGGTGTCGGTAATGAGCGTCATCAGGGTGCGCTATACACCGAAAGGGGCGTGGCCGAAATGGCGGATCTGCTCATGAAAATCGCAGCACTCAGCCCGGCAGCAGCATCTGCGCCTCGTCCCGGATCCGGCGCACGAAATCGGCGGCGGGTTCGGGGCGGGCCAGCGCCGCGCCCTGGCCGGCCCACCCTTGCATTCGATGCACGTCGTTGGCGCGCACCGCCGCCTCGCGCATAGCCGTCGTCAGGCCGCGCTGCACCGGGTAGGGCGCCGGGCTGGGCGCGTCGGGCGCGGCGGCGGCGTGCACGTAATCGGTCGCGACAGATCGACCGAGACGCCCGGAAAAGGCGCGCGTCGGCAGCGTCGCCTCGGGATCGAGGTCGGCCAGCGCGTCGGCCCAGGCGGGTGCAACGCCGGCCTCCGGGCAGCGCAACAGCGCCGTGCCGATCTGCACCGCACTGGCCCCGAGGGTCAATGCCGCCGCGACGGTGCGGCCGTCGCCGATCCCGCCGGCAGCGATGACCGGCACCGACAGCACGTCCGCAAGACGCGGCACCAGCGCGAACAGGCCGATACTCTGGCGCTCGGCCTGTTCGGCATCGAACGCGCCGCGATGGCCGCCGGCCTCAAAACCCTGCGCGACCACCGCGTCGGCGCCGGCTCTCTCCGCCGCGCGCGCCTCGGCAACCGTCGTCGCGCAGGCGAACCAGGCGATGCCGCGTGATTTCAGTTCGGCCACGGTCTTCTCCGGGAAGAGACCCATGATCGACGAGACGATTTGCGGAGCGGCAGCAATCATCGCCTCGCATTGTGCGTCGAAGTCGAACGGGCGCGTGTCGCCGGCTTCCGGCGGCACCGGCGGCCCCCAACTCGCCAGGAATTCACGCACCCGCGCCTCATGCCCGGGATTGCGCATCGGCGGCGGGTCCGGAACCCACAGATTGATCTGGAATGCGCCGTTGCTTTGGCCGCGAAACCCGTTCGCCCAGCCCGCGATCGCGTCGGGCGGCGTCATCAGCGCGCCGAACCCACCCATGCCGCCGGCATTGGCGACCGCGGCAGCGAGCCCGACCGGGCACGCCCCGGCCATCGGCGCCATCAGGATCGGTACGCGCAGCCCGAATTTTTGGCAGAAAGCGGCGGCGCGCTCCCGCGTGCCCGACATCACGGCAGACATGGCAAGCATTTTATTCCGATGACGGTCGTGGCCGATAGTGCCTCTGGGTGGATTTTCGGCCTATGCCGTATCGGGCCCTAAGCGCCACCGCAGCCTCTCGCCGGCGCGGAACGGCACGACCGAAAGATCGCCTTCGCCGACCCGCTCCGGCACGATCCACGCCTCGCGCCGCAGCGCGATGCGGGCCTCGTTGACCGGCAGCCGATAGAAGGTCGGCCCGTTCAGAGACGCAAACGCCTCGAAGCGGTCGAGCGCACCTTCTTCTTCAAAGACCTCCGTGTAGACTTCGAGCGCCGCCGGCGCCGTGAAGATGCCGGCGCAGCCGCATGCGGTCTCCTTGGCCGGTATCGCGTGCGGCGCGCTATCGGTGCCGAGAAAAAAGGCCGGGCTGCCCGAGGTCGCAGCGCGCCGCAAGGCGCGTCGATGCTTCTCGCGCTTGGCGATCGGTAGGCAATAGAGATGCGGCCGGATGCCACCGGCAAAGATCGCGTTGCGATTGATGACGAGATGATGCGCCGTAATCGTCGCCGCGATGCCGGGGCCGCCCGCGGCGACATAGGCCACCGCCTCCGCGGTGGTGACGTGTTCGAGCACCACTCGCAATTCGGGAACGCGGCGGCGCAACGGATCGAGCACGCGCTCGATGAACACGGCTTCCCGATCGAAGAGGTCGACTTCGGGGTTCGTGACCTCGCCGTGGATCAGAAGCGGCATGCCGATCGCCGCCATCCGCTCCAGCACCGGCATAACCTGTGCGACATCGGTGACGCCGTGCGCCGAATGCGTCGTCGCGTGCGCCGGGTAAAGCTTTACCGCGGCAAAGACGCCCTCCGCGAAGCCGCGCGCGATCTCGTCGGAATCGGCGCCGTCGGTCAGATAGCAGGTCATCAGCGGCGTGAAGTCGGCCCCAGGCAGCAGCGCGGCGAGAATGCGCTCGCGATATTCCCGCGCCGCCACGACCGTCGTTACCGGCGGCACCAGGTTCGGCATCACGATCGCGCGCGCGAACTGCCGGGCGGTCCATCGCGCGACCTGCCGCAGCATCGCGCCGTCGCGGAAATGCACGTGCCAGTCGTCCGGCCGGCGCAGCGTGATCGTGTCGGTCATCTCGTGCTTGCCTGTGAGAACGGTCAATTTTGCGATGCGCGCGGCGTATCGTGCTTCACCACCGTAATCTTGCCGCTCGGCTCCAGCGTGACAATCCTCGCGGCGGCAATATCGTCCACCCCGGCCTGGCGCAGCGCCTCGTCGAGATCCGCCTCACTGACCGCGTATCGCGCCCGGACGGACGGTTTGGGTGCGCCGTGGCGCGCCAGTTCGACCGGGCCGCCCTCAATAATTCTCGAAAAGCCGGGGGAAGCCGCCACCAAAGAAGCCAGCACCCAGTGCAGCCCGACAAGCAGCGTCGTAGCAGCGAGCGTATTCCATAGAGGTGCGGCGCGGGTCAGCGCTCGGCTGAGGTTCGACCCGATGATGATCGAGACGACGATGTCGAGCGCCGACCACTTGCCGAAAATCCGCCGTCCGGAGATTCGGATCAGCACCAGCCCGTAGACAAAGATCAACGCGGCCCGGGCGCATTCCTGATACCAGGTCAAGTCCGAACCGCTGCCGAAGATTGCGTCCACGTGCCCTCGCTCAGGCATCCTTGTCAGGAAACGCTGGCGTTCATCGGGCATCCCAAGCGAAACCCATGCATAGAGCCAGTTGCCGGAGCATTTCGATGCCGGCGCGCGCCTGCCGCGGTTTCTGCGGTGCTAGTGCTTATTCGTCTAACGAGCCTCGTCCGGCTGTCCGATGCGGAATTGGGTGTGGCATCCAACTTTTGCGGGAATGTCGCTGTAGAATCCCTATAGAAGCAGTGGGGTCGCTGAGTTCTACAGTTCTTGGTTAAACACGGCTCCGCAACCAATTAACAACCGTCCCCGGGCAGAAACTTTCTTGATAGATTTTCGACCGACATCCGCCGCTGCGCGCATTATCAGCCAATCGTAATTCATTAACGACAAAGCTCTTACGAATGCTAATCTCCGGCCAGTTGCCTCTTCGAGCAATTCACGGGCGCTGGTATATTTCCCGTACCCAAATTGGCCGGAGTGCGCTATGATCGCGTCACACCGGCTACACCTTCATGCGCTGGTGTCGGGAGTTCCCGAGCCACGGCGCGGAATGAGGGTGCTGGTGACGCTCCAAGCAATGATCGATAAGTCAGATTCGCACGGAGTGACGCCGAGGGTCTTTGTTTTGGGCGGATATATAGCTAGTGTTTCTAATTGGGAACAACTAACTGACGCATGGCAGCGCATATTAGATGCGCCTCCGAAACTCAGGTTTTTTAGTTTCAAGGACGCATTCCCCACATCCGGAAAGCCGCGCGGGGTGTTTAATAATTTTACGGAAGCGCAGCGCGACTCAAAGGTCGCACAGTTTCGAGAAATAATTGAAGAATACGTTTATGCGGAGTTTGGAATTGGATTTCTTGCTGACGCATACGAAAGGGCCTTTAGCTGGAGTCGGGTGCACGCTAAGAATCCATATCTATATGCGGTGCCGTTACTGACATCGGAACTACCTCGTCAAATGGAGCAATTAGGCCTGGAGAAACAACAGCTCGATCTTATTTTTGATAATCGGGTAATTGAAGAACCGAAAATTCTTAACGCATGGATTTATACTAAGAAAAACTCAATACCAAATCCACCTGACGCATTCACCAAGGTTTTTGTGAACGCGCCTGTGTTTCGAAGCAAGCTAGATGTTATCGCCCTACAGACAGCCGATATGTTTGTCGGTTGGGTCAGGGTTGGCAACATAGCCGACCTAAACGGGAGAGAGCCTCTATCGCTTCCCGGCGCTAAACGCGGCATACGCCACATGTATATAGTGCCAACGGAAGAACAATTGAGGGAACTGGCAGAAGAGAAACGCCAGCTTTTAATTGACAAGGGGTTGTTTTGATGGCTTGGGCGGAACGATCTTCCGAAGCGCGCGATGAAACGCCTCGCCGCTCTCGTTCCGCCTCTATCTGGCGGGCGGTCTCGAGGAAGCGCTTCGATTGCTCAGGATTGCCCGGCTTTGGCGCGGACTGCTTTGCGGATTCCGCCCTCTTTCTTGTTTTCATGCTCCCGTCCGATGCCAGGGAAGCTTGAGCTTTTCGAATTTGCCAAGCCGGTCAAGTTCTCCATCCACATCCCATCGGCGCACCCACCAAGCAAGAAGGTCTGGCCGCACCACCCAGCGAGAAAACTCTCGTGAACGATGTGGACCAAAGCAATTTCTTCGCAAACCGAAGCGGGGCGGCGAGCGCCGACGGCGAATCATCCCCTGGACCGGAATGGCGTTGACACTGCGAAACCGCGACCCCTACATTGCTAACCCCAAGCGAGTGCGGAAGCCGGTGCGAATCCGGCACGGTCGCGCCACTGTGATCGGGCAGCCGTATCGATGATGGCCCGAGAGTCAGACCCCGCCAGCATTATCCGTCGATTGGGACGCGTCATCCCAGGGAGACCAATGATGACTATCGCCTTTGCTCCAGCATTGCGGCCCGCCGCAATCCCGTTGGGGAACGTGTTGCCGTGGGCCGTGCTCGGCGGGCTATTGCTGCTGCTGGCAATCTACTTCGTTGGCATAGAGCAGGGCGCGACGTCGCTGTTCTCCGGAATGTACGTGCACGAATTCGTGCACGACGGTCGTCATCTGCTCGGCTTTCCCTGTCACTGACAGGAAACCACCGACATGGTGGGCGCCTTGCTTTGGCGCGGCATGCTGCTTGGCGTGCTCGCGGGCATTCTCTGCTTCGGTTTCTTGAGGTTCGTCGGCGAGCCGGCGGTCGATCGGGCAATCGCCTTTGAAGAGCAACATGAGAAGGCTGAGCTACCTGCTGGTGGGCACACGCAGGCCGGTCCGGCGACGACGAACGATGGGAAAGCCGTGGCGCCCGCTGGGGGGCACGCGCATGGAGGCCCGGCGACGCCTCAGGGCGAGCCGCACGAGCTGGTCAGCCGCGAGATGCAGGCCGGTCTCGGGTTGTTCGTTGCCGCCACTATTTACGGCGCTGCGTTTGGCGGCCTGTTCGCCTTGGCCTTTGCGCTCGCTTACGGCCGGATGGCGGAGCTGTCGCCGCGCGCCACCGCCATCGTGCTGGCCGCTCTCGGGTTTGTCGCGGTCTACGTTGTGCCGCTGCTTAAATATCCGCCCGATCCGCCTGCGGTCGGCGCGGCCGAGACGATCGGTGTGCGGACGGCGCTGTACTTCAGCATGATCGCGCTGTCGCTCGCGGGAATGATCGGCGCGGGAATGCTGCGCGTGCGGCTTCAATCTCGCATCGGCGGGTGGAACGCCTGCCTCGCCGCCGCCGCGGCGTATATCGTCGCGATGACCGTCATCTATCTGGCGCTGCCTGCAATTAACGAGGTTCCCGAGCACTTTCCGGCCGCTCTCCTGTGGGACTTCAGGCTCGCCGCCTTGGGTACTCAATTGTTGTTGTACGCCGTGGTCGGGATTGGCTTCGGCCTCGTCGCGGAGCCCGTCTTGGCAAGCGCTCGACCTTCGCGAACCACCATATCCAGATCGACCGGCCGGATTGCGCGGTAAATCCGACATCGCAACAAGACGAGCGACGTCCCGCCGCGCCTTGCCGGCCGGCGGACCGTCACCGGCTCGACCGCAGCCCAGCCCCATACCCGGGTCGGGTCCCTCGGCGGGATCGCGGGGCGAGTGCTTGTCGCTGCGCTGCTCATCCTGGTGTCCGAACTGCCCCAGGCCGCGGCGCATGCCGTATTGCTGGAGCATTTCCCCGCCGAGAACGAAACGTTGGCCGCTTCACCAGGCGAGGTGCGACTGCGCTTCGACGAACCTGTCACGCCGGTGCTGGTACGTGTTCTCGACAGTCGAGGGGCGGCCTGATTGTGGGCGCCGACGCGGTCTTCGTCTGCGCGACACGACGGTGCAAATTCGGCTGCCAAGGGACCTCAAAACCGGCAGTTATGTCGTCTCGTATCGGGTGATATCGGCCGATTCCCATCCTGTCGGGGGCAGCTTTGTCTTCGCGGTCGGCGAGAGAGCCGATGCAAGTCTGCGCGATCGCTTTGACCGAGCAGCCCGCGTCCGCGGCATGGTGGATTTTTGCCGTGGCGTTCCGCGCGGTTTTCTACGCCGGGTCGCTGATCGGCATTGGCGCAGCCTTGTTCTGGCTCTTGATCGATCCGCGCCGGGCCGGCCCGGGCCGACCGACATCTGATCCTGACGGCATGCCTTGCCGCGATAATCAGCCTGATCGCTCTGCTTGGTGTCGAGGGGGAATGTCCGCAGGCGCCCCGCTTACTCGAATTTTTGATCCCGCGATATGGCAGATCGGCGGCCGCTCGACGCTGGGCCTCAGCGTCCTGATCACGGTGTTCGGTCTTGGTCTGGTAGCGTTCAGCCCTTATACAAGCAGCCGGGCACTCGCCTCGGGATGGATCGTCACTGGCGCCGTCATCGCCATTTCCGGATTTGCCGTAACCGGCCATGTCGCGACTGCCGCACCGCGGTGGCTAACCGCGCCGGCGCTGGCGCTGCATGTCCTTTGTGCCGCGTTTTGGATCGGCGCCCTGCTGCCGCTCTACCGCCGTCTCGGCGATGAACCCGCCGCTGCCGCCCTCACCGTAACGCGATTTTCCCACGTTGCCGTTGCGATGGTCGGAGCCCTGCTCGCGGCGGGTGTAATCATCACCTGCATCCAAGTCCGAACACCGGCGGGCCTGGTCGATACCGCCTATGGCCAGCGCCTGCTCGCCAAGCTTGCCTTGGTCGCCGGTCTGCTGCTGCTCGCGGCGTTGAACAAATGGCGGTTCACGCCGCAGCTGGCCGGTGGCGACCGAAATGCGAGCGCAGCATTGCGACGCGCGATCATCGCGGAGCTGGCGCTTGCCGGGGGAGTGCTCGTCATCACCGCCATGCTCGGCCAGACGCCGCCGCCTCGTGCGCTGGCCGCCCTGCATGAACATCACACCGAGGCGGCCGCAAGCGGCGTATTCACGGTCACAATTCCGAACGGGGACCGGATCGCGATGCTCGGCGTTTCACCGGCCCGCGCCGGCGCCAACCGCTTTTCCCTGACATTGAGCAACAGCGACGGCTCGCCGCTGTATGCCCTCGGGGTCACACTCCGTATCGCCAACCCGGCGCTCGGCTATCGAGCCGGGCGAATATGCCGCTCGAGCGATGCGCCTGGCCATTATTCGGTCACCGCGGTATTGCCGATCGCCGGTATATGGAATGTCGAGATCGCCGTCCTGATCAGCGATTTCGAGCAAATGGTTCTGACCACAACGATACCGGCCCGGTGAGCAATCGCCAGAAGCTGCATTTTTTTGTATCGCTACCCGCCGCCCATTCGAGGACGCGCATGCTGCGTTTATTCGCTGCCGCGGCTCTGTCGAGCCTTGCCTTTCCCGCCGTCGCGCACGTCACGGTCCAGCCCGCCAATGCCGTCGCCGGATCGTATTTCGAGGCCCGGTTCACGGTGCCGCACGGTTGCGGCGGCGCCGCGACAGTCGCCCTGCGGATCAAGATCCCGGAAGGCGTCACGTCGGTAAAACCGCAGATGAAGCCGGGCTGGGAAGTTGCCGTCAAAACCCGCAAACTTGATCCGCCGATCACCGATCACGGGCGAACGATCAGCGAGACGGTCGACGAAGTCGAATGGCGCGGCGGAAAGCTACCCGACAACCTCTACGACACGTTCGGACTGGTAGTGAAGCTGCCCGACCTTCCGGGTCAAACACTTTATTTCCCGGCGGTTCAGGAATGCGACCGGGGGCTCGTCCGCTGGATCGAGATCCCGGCACCCGGACAGGCACGGAAAGACCTTCGGGAGCCAGCCCCAGCCGTCAGTCTCACGGCGCGATCTCCGTAAAAAGGCGCATGCTTGTTGCGCTGAAATAGCGCCTTGCCGCCGTTTTTCGCGCAATGATAGCGTACCGCCGTTGGGAAGCATCCTGCGGCGAGATGGCTCAAGCACGGCAGCGGATACGTATCGTCGTTGCGGCCCTCGCACTGCTGCTGCAGGCGATTTCGCCGGTCTGGGTGGCATGGATATCGCTCGCCGCCGGACCGCAAAGCGATATCGTCATCTGCACCGGGCACGAGGACGACGACGGACGCGACCAGAAACGGGCGCCCGCGCACGGGCACCTGATCGCTTGCCCGCTGTGCATGATCGTGTCCCATGCCTTCTATGCGCCGCCGGCAGCGCGTTGCGGATCCCAGTCCCGACGGAAGTCGTCTTTATCCGCCAAGAGCGGTTTCACATCGCCGCTCCCCGCGGTCCGCCGGTCGTCGAACCTAACGCGCGCGCACCCCCAACAACCCTCTGACAGCACCGCCGCGGCCGATGGGCCGCAACACGGCCGCTGGCCGGTTCAAATCAGAGGGTAATTCATGTCGCGAGTTTCGATCGGCGGCGCGTTCGCGCTGTCCGCCTCCATGCTCGCATTTGCGGCGCATAGTCAGGAACCCGACACCACGCCGGCAATGGCACCGGGCGTCGGCAATAGAGCTGCCCCCCGTGAGCGTCGTTGCCAGCCAGCCCGGCTCCCTGACCGTACCGAGCGTCGAGCAGCTGCGCGAGACCATCGATCTCACGGTCGGGTCGATCGGTTTTATCGACAGCAAGCAGTTCCAGGACCGCTACACCCGAGACCTGCAGGATGTGCTCGAAAACTCGCCGGGCGTGTATACCGGAGAGCGCTACGGGCAGGAAATGCGGCTTTCGATCCGCGGCTCGGCGATCTCTCGCGGTTTCCACCTGCGCGGCCTTGAAGTCTTGCAGGATGGCATCCCGTTCAATCTTGCCGACGGCAGTGGCGATCTTTACCAGATCGACCCGCTGGCCTTGCGCGCGGTCGAGATCTTCAAAGGAGGTAACGGGCTCGCCTACGGCTCATCGTATCTCGGCGGCGCCGTCAACTTCATCACGCCGACCGCCTACACCGCGATCGCTCCCAATGTGTTCCGGCTCGAGGGCGGCAGTTTCAACACCGTCCGCCTCAATCAGCAGATTTCACGCAGTTGGGACGATTTCGATTTCCTCGCCAATAATACCGCCACCTACTCCCTCGGGGTTCCGCGAGCACTCCCGCACCAAGGCCGACCAGTTCAACGGCAACACGCGGCTACCGCCTGACCCCCGATATCGAGACCCGGTTCTACGTCGGCGCCTACATCGTCATGCAGGACCTGCCGGGTACGCTGAGCCTCAGCGATGCGCTCAACAACCCGAGGATGGCCAACCCGGCCGCCTTGGCGGGCGATCAGCAGCGCAACACCTGGACCGAGCGGGTGGCCAACCGCACTACCTTCCGGCTCCCTGTCGGGCAGCTCGACATCGACAGCTGGGCCGTCCACAAGTCGTTGTTCCACCCGATCTTCCAGGTGATCGACCAGGACGGCTGGACCTGGGGTGCCGCGCCCCGCTATACCGCCGACGTCGCTGCTTTTCGGCTATCGCAACCAGGTGATCGCCGGCGCCCGCTATTTCGCCGGCAACAACATCGCGCAGCAATACGTCAACGTTGCCGGCAGTCGCGGCGCACAAACCCTGAATGCCCGGCAAATCGCGACAAATTACGAAGCCTACGCCGAAGACCGCTTTTTCTTTCTGCCCGATATCGCGCTGATGAGCGGCCTCAAGCTGCTGCTCGACAAGCGCGACTACAAGGATTACGGCGGGCTGCCGACCAATCCAATAGCCAAGACAGACAGCGCGAACTACTACGGCGCCAACCCGAAAATCGGCCTCCTTTGGGTGCCGCAAAAGGACATCCAGGTCTTCGCCGACGTGACGCGCAGCCAGGACGTGCCGGATTTCACAGACCTGACGCAGACCACCGCGCTGACGACGCGCTTTGTGCCGCTGCAGTCGCAGCGCGCCTGGACCGGTGAGATCGGCACGCGCGGCAAAAGCGGCCGGTTCCAGTGGGACGCGACGTTCTACCATTCGCACATCGAGGGCGAACTGCTGCAGTTCACGACCAACCCGAACATCCCGGCGAACACGTTCAACGCCGGCACTACCGTACATCAGGGCATCGAATTCGGCGCCAGGGTCGAGGCGTTGCGCGACATTATCGGCCCGGCCGCCGGCGACTCGCTGTGGCTGTCGCAGGTCTGGACCTGGAACGATTTCTTCTTCCGCAACGACCCGCAATTCGGCAACAACACGCTGGCCGGCATCCCACCGCAGGTGCTGCGCTCCGAAATCCGCTACCGCCACCCGAGCGGTTTCAATGCCGGCCCGAACGTCGATTGGGTACCGAGCGGTCCCTGGGCCGATTTCGCCAACACGCTGCGCGCCCCGGGTTATGTCCTGCTCGGGCTGGGCGGCGCGTACGACATGCCCAACGGGCTGTCCTTCTATGTCGATGCCCGCAATCTGACCAACAAGCGCTACATCATCGACCTGACCACGGTCATCGACGCCCAGATCGGCAATTCGACCGTGTTCTACCCCGGTAGCGGGATCAGCGTTTACGCCGGTATCCGTTCGACCTTCTGAAACCTACCGTTGCCATTCCCGATGGCGCTTTCGTCATCGTCGAGGGCCCAGCCGGTTATTTCGGCCAGTGCGGCTGAGCCGGCGTTCCGCAAAAAGTAGTTACGCGAACGCCTCGAACATCTCGCGCAATGCCGTGATCTGATCGCCATCGGCCGAGAGCGGCACGAGGACTGGCGTGCGGATGCCGGCCTCGCGCCAGGCCTCGACGCCGTCCCGCACCTGCGCCGCGGTGCCGCACAGCGTCACGTCGGCGAGCAGCCGGTCGGTCAGATAGCGAGGAATGTCCGTCGTCGCGGCCTTCGGCGACGGCCCGCTCGACCGCCTCCATTTCCTCCGATACCCCGCCTCCTTCCAGTAATTGCGGTAATACGGCAACAGCGCGTAATGCGTCATCGCCCGGCGCAGCACCGCCATGGCCTCGCCGATATCGGCGCTGACGCAGGTGCGGATGCGGTTGCCGATAAAAAACGCCGGGTCCTCGCGCTTCTCAGGCGGCAGCGCCGCCAGCGATTCGGCCATATGCGAGCGGCTGCCGTTCGCGAACACCATGCCGTCGGCGATCTCGCCGGCCAGCGCGATCATGCGCCGGCGCAGCGTCGCCAGCACGATCGGCGGCAGCTCCCCGAAATTCTCATAGGAACGGTATTTCGCGACAAAGGCGCGGATATCGCCGAGCGGCTTGCCCGGGGTCACACCCATCCGCACATAACTCGGGCCGTGCGCGACGCCGATGCCGAACTGGAACCGCCCGCCGGAAACCTCGTGGATATACGCGGCGCTCTGCGCGAATTCCTCGGTCGTCTGGGCGTAGATCGGCGCGATCGCGGTCGCGAACTCGATGCGCTCGGTCGCCAGCGCGAGCCCGGTGCACTGCGCCATGTTGGCGTAGGAGCTCGACACCTGGATCATCGAGAAGCCGCGGCGCTCGATCTCGCGCGCCAAGTCCAAGGCGGCGCGGCGCCTTCCGGGTTCGGCGATCAGGTTGATCCCGGGCTTGAGGGCGGGCATCGGCCGCGACGCGGCGGAGCGGTTCATCGCGTGTCCAGTCTCTGCATCGGCCGGCCGAACCTAAAGCATGCGCAACCCGGCACCAAGCCCGGCCCGCCGGTCGCCTCGACCTGACCCTGGCGGCGTCGGATGCACCCGTTGATGTATTGGGCATCGGCTGCTCGGCTCCGCTAATCTCGGGGAAGGTTCACCAGCAATGAGTGCCGCCCCGAGATGCGCCGCCCGAAAATGCCTCGTCGCGACGATACCCCCAATCCTGATGCCGGCGATCGCGCTGGCGCTGGCCCTGTCCATCCTCGACAGCGGAACGGCCAACGCCGAAATGGTCGCCGGCGGGTGGCTGATGCCGCCCCGCATCCCGAAAGCCGCGCCGCCTCCGCCGCCTCGGGTAGCTCGTGCCGGTCACGCCGGTGGTGCGCCGCGAACCGCCGCCACGGCCGGTCAGCCGCGCCCCAGCGCGTCCGGCGCCGCCGCCGAGCGACGGCAAGGTCCGGTTCTGAGACCGGCAACGCGACTCGAGCGTGATTGCTTTAGGCCGAAATCACCCATTCGTCAACTTGAAGCGACAATTGCTCGAAGAGTGTAAATGTGGAGCTTTGGGCTGATCTCGCCCTTTGCATTCCTGCCCGGTGCGGCGAGAACCGGCGGGTTCTGGAACATTTGACCATCAACACGCTCCGCCCACCTATATCCCCAGCGGCGACGCGCTGCGCGTGCTCCTTTATCTCTTCCGGCGGGACGAAGCCGTGCAGTACCTATGCGCAGGGTGATCCATTCGTAGCATGGCATCACCTCGCGCTCTTCAACTTGTAACAAACTCCGACAGAACCAAGAGGACGTTAATCGAGGTCTGCGACGGGAAAGTCGATGATCGCCAGGTATCCTCGATATGTTGCGCAGAGCGGCGGGAGCAGCATTCGGTTTTAAGTAAAGCGACACCCCGACGACGCCGGGGGGACCGTCCGATGGAAGCTCGCAGGATGGCCGGGCAAACCCGGAACCGGATGGTGGTGTAATGGCTGTCGGGGTGACTTACGGGTCCCAGCGCGGCAGCGCGCCGGAGGCGTGGTAATGCGCAACGTGGCGGTGCGGCCGCTCAACTCGCTCAGCGCGCGACCCGGACCGATACGCGTCCCCGCCCAGGTGCCGGCCGATGCGTCTGTCGCGGCGCAGGACGGCGATAGCCGCGGCGACCGACGCCGCCCCTATCGCCAGCAGAATCCACCCCACTGCCATGCTTCCGGTCCCTCTCCAATCCCGCCCCCGATGTCCGGCCGCCGCACGCCTCTGCTCTCGGGCCGCATCCCGCGACTCCATCATAACGCGCCGCCGGCGGCCGCTGTCGAATGTTGCGCGGCGCGGCACTCCCATTGCGTCGTTCCGTACTTGCCGTGGGCGGGAGGCGGAAGCATGCTGTGGTTGCCGGCCGGGAGGGAAAGCCGAATGCATCGGGTTTATCTCGTCTGCGGCGGCCTTCCAGGTCGCCGGCCGATGCCAGGCTCGCGGTCGACGGTAGTTTCCATATATCGGCGCCGCAGCCATGATGCGACGGCGGTGCCGCACCGAAACGCGCATCATCCCGAGGGAGAACGACATGATCTATGAACTTCGCGTCTATCATTGCGTGCCGGGACGCCTGCCCGATCTGTTGAAGCGGTTCGATACGATTACGCTGAAGATCTGGGAGCGGCACGGCATCCAGCAGGCCGGTTTCTGGACAGTGCTGGTCGGCGAATCGAACCAGGTCCTCTATTACCTGCTCAAATTCGATTCGCTGGCCGACCGCGAGAAGAAGTGGAACGCGTTCCAGTCCGATCCGGAGTGGCACTCCGCGCGCGCCGAGACCGAGAAGAACGGCCCGATCGTCGCCAAGGTCGTCAACTCGTTCCTACAGCCGACCAGCTTTTCGGCGGTAAAGTAGCAGGAACGCTGGAGCGGGCGCGCGCGCCCGAAAGCCGTGCTGCGGCCGGCGCCGGGTCCCATCGGGGCCGATCGCTGCGGTTCCATCATA
>CAVWDC010000021.1:0-102080 GCA_963753665.1 uncultured Alphaproteobacteria bacterium | reverse complement strand
ATCCTGCGCAGGAGTTCGATGCGGTGTTCAGTGCCAACACGTTGCACATCCTGAGCTGGCCTCTGGTGCAGCATCTGATCGCCGGGGCCGGCCGGGTACTGTCGCCCGGCGGCGCGCTCGCTGTCTACGGGCCGTTCAACTACGGCGGCAGCTACACCAGCGCGAGCAATGCAAGTTTCGACGCCTGGCTGAAGTCGCGTGACCCGGACAGCGGCGTACGCGACTTCGAGGCGGTCGACGCGCTGGCGCACAACGAGGACTGGGACGCTGCCGCGCGACCATCCCATGCCCGCGAACACGCAGATGTCTGGCGCAAGCAGGCTCGTGCTCGAGCCGGCGCGACACGGTTGAACGAGGGCTGATCCGGTGCAGAGCCTGTGGGACGATGCGCAATCGGCGCAGTATCCGGGCGACCTGGTTACGGTGTCACAGCTCGCGGACTGCTGGGGCGTAATCCCGCCCTCGTTCTGATGGGGAGGCAACACCTCCGTAAAGATGGAGCGCAACCTCGCGAGGACGAGGAAGTGCTGTACGTGAAGGGCAGCGGCTTGGGGATCTCGACACAGTCCAAGCGGACGGCTTCGCCCCGGTGCGCATGGCGCGGCTGCTCGCGCTGGCGCAGCTGGATGCGCTCGCACGACTGGAGATGGTGAACGAGCTGCGCACGCAGCTTGCTACATCTTCTTCGGCCTGCCTGCTGATGTTCAGGCAGCGGTCTACTGCACGATTCGGATCCCGCTGCCTTCGCAACCGAGGCGTCGGCATTTCAGGCTACCGCGATCTACCGCTCCACCCACAGCAGCCAGCGGCGGTCGGCCGCCAACTCGTTTCAGGTCGGTCTGGCGCGGGGAATAATCCGCAAGCTCGACACCCGCGGCAGGCGCGGGACGTGGCGGCCGGTTGCACAAACGGGCGGGCACTGGTACCGATCAAAAACAGCATCTACTTCGGGACCATCTGAATAATGTGCATGTTTTCACGAGATTTGGGTATAGCAGTGCGACGCTACCCACGACATCAAGCTGCGTTACGGGGTGAAAGCGGCATTCGATTACCTGGTCGCGGAGAAACTGTCTAATTTCGCTGATGCTGCGGCACCAAGCCTGCCCCCTAGGGGCCGCCGCGTTTCGTTGCCTACGTGCGCGGCTTGTTTACGCCCCAGGAAATGTGGGACCCATCTCGCACGGATTGAGCGCGAGCACACTGAGTACGCTGCCGAGAACGATGATGAAGAAGACGATGAGTTCGACGATGACGATGAGCTGACCCGTTTTTTTCTGGCGGCAGCCGCGAGTGCGTCTTCGGCAGTTTGCCATTGTCAAGGAATTGTTGACCGCAGCCGGAGCTTGGCACTTCGTGAACAGGCGGTTTTTATCGACACAGAAGTTTTGGCAAGCTTCGCCGAACGGGTCACGTTCTTCTCACGTTGGCGCCGAGGTGGCAGGAAACTCGATCTCACAACGGGGTTGAAAACTATTGGCTCTAGCCCCTGCGTGTTGAATATGTCACAAAGTCCAGATCCTACCCCTGAAATGCATCACTCATCCAGATCAAATCAGATAACAACCCATGAAGGAGACGCGCGAGCGCCTGGCGTCCCTCCACGTCCGACCGGTGTCCGAAACCCCCCGGGTCCGCCAGCTGAGACCCACCGTCGGGAATTCGCTGAACCGTCCGCGATCATCTGGAAGGGAGACCCGCCGCCGCGGCCGGCGTTCAGAGAAACTTGCTGCTGGCGTGTCTTATTTCCATGCGAGACGCGAGGCGCCCAGCGTCGCGAGACGGCGGTGCCCATGCGGAATCTCCCAACCCTCGCGCTGGAGCGCGACGAGACTATGTGTCGGACCTCGGGCTCCGACATGCGATCGCTGACGCCGCGCGACGACCCGGGCTTGTCCGGGAGCAGATTCTCATTGAGGCCTAGAATCCCGGAACATAACCTCGCTTGCTTGGAGGGTGCTGTGATCGAGAACCATCCGATCATTCATTTTGTCGGCAGCATCCCGTTGCCGGACGCCGAAACCGTGCTCCGCACGCTCGCGGAAACCACGCGTTCGAGCTCTGGCTCGCGGATGACCTCATCCGCCGGCGGCCACGGTGCCTGTCTCCGGTGCTGCCCGCGTTCGCCGACGTGCAGCAGTTCCTCGTCGCCCCCGCACTCGAAACGGCTGGGTCTACCACGCCATCAGAACGTCCACGGCCAGGACGAGCTCTTTATGTTGACCTCGGGGGCGCGATCCGGCCGCCGCAGGCAGGCGCTGCCGCTGCCGGCGGCGACGTGACCTCGACCCTCGACGACCTGCGGTGGTCGCGGAGCTCGGAGCACAGCCCGGCCACCAGGTGGTGGACAACGCCTTCGAGGCCTACGGCGCTCGGCTTCACCGGCGGCGCGCCCGGCGCGCCCTTCATGCTGCATGGCTCTCTTCCCACCTAATCCTCTGCTCGACGTCCAGCACTCAATCGAGGTCGCCATGAAAGCGAACCGACTCCTCGTCGCGCTCGCGGCCTGCGCCGCCTGCTCGGGCGATTGGTCGCCCGAGCAGGCGGCGCAGGCCGCGAGCGCGACGAGGAGTCGGTTCGCTTTCATGGCGACCTCGATTCAGTGGTGCTGGACGTCGAGCAGGAGGACGTCGCCGTTGGTGGGAAGAAGGCCGTGCAGCATGAAGGGCGCGCCGGGCGCGCCGCCGGTGAAGCTGACGCCGTAGGCCTCGAAGGCGTTGTCCACCACCTGGTCGGCCCGGTAGTAGATTGTCTGCGAGCTCCGCGACCACCGCAGGTCGTCGAGGGTCGAGGTCACGTCGCCGCCGGCCGGCAGCGGCGGGTTCACCTGCTGCGGCGGCCCCGGGATTGCGCCCGAGAGGTCGACGTAGAAGAGCTCGTCCTGGCCGTCGACGGTCTGATTGGCGTGGTAGACCAGCCGGTTCGAGTCGGGGGCGAAGAGGAACTGCTGCACGTCGGCGAACGCCGGCAGCGCCGGAGACAGGCGCGTGGCCGCCGGCGGATGCACCGTGAGATTCCGCGAGCCAGAGCTCGAACGCGTGGTTTCCGCGAGCGTGCGGAACACGGTTTCGGCGTCCGGCAACGGGATGCTGCCGACAAAATGAATGATCGGATGGTTCTCGATCACGTGCTCCCTCCAAGCAAGCGAGGTTATGTTCCGGGATTCTAGGCCTCAATCAGGGGCGAGGTCGATCTCCTCCCGGACAAGCCCGGCTCGCGCGCGGCCTCACGATCGTGTCGGAGCCCAAGGTCGACACGTAGCGCATCACGTCCCGGCGCGAGGGTTTGGGAGTTCCGTCATGGGCACCGCCGTCTCGCGACGCTGGGCGCCTCGCGTCGGGCATGGGATGACACGCCACAGCGGTGAATTTTCTCTGAACGCCGGCCGCGGCGGTGCGCTTACCTTCAGAGATGATCGCGGACATTTCGGCGAATTCGCCGACGGTCGGTGTCGCTGGCGGACCGGGGTTTTTCGGACACCGGTCGGACATGATCGCGCCGGCGCTCGCGCGGTCTCCGGCATGGGTTGTTATCTGATTGATCTGGATGAGTGATGTGGTTGCGGGGGTAGGATCTGGACTTTGTGACATATTCAACGCGCAGGGGCTAGAGCCAATGACTTCAACCCATTAGAGAGATCGAGTTTCCTGCCACCTCAGCGCCAACGTAGAACGTGACCCGTTCGGCGAAGCTTGCCAAAACTTCTGTGCTGATTACTCCGGCTGCGGCTTGAGCCGCCTGTTCACGAAGTGCCAAGCTCGCTGCGGTCAACAATTCCTTGACAATGGCAAACTGCCGAGCGCGCTCCGCGGCTGCCGCCGGGCTTTCACGGGTCAGCTCATCGTCATCGTCGAACTCATCGTCTTCTTCATCATCGTTCTCGGCAGCGTACTCAGTGTGCTCGCGCTCAATCCGTGCGAGATGGGTCCACATTTCCTGGGGCGTAAACAAGCCGCGCACGTAGGCAACAAAACGCGGCAGCTCCCTCGCGAATTCAGGGCGTTGGTCGCAGCATCAGCGAAATTCAACAGTTTCTCCGCGACCAGGTAATCGAATGCCGCTTTCACCCCGTAACGCAGCTTGATGTCGTGGGTAGCGTCGCACTGCTATACCCAAATCTCGTGAAATTTCCGCGTATTCACCGGATGGTCCTCGATGATCGCTTCCTTGATCGGTACCAGTGCCCGCCCGTTCGTGCTGCCGCCCGCCACGTCCCGCGCCTGCCGCAGTGTGTCGAGCTTGCGGATTATTCCCCGCGCCAGACCGACCTGAAACCAGTTGGCGGCCGACCGCCGCTGGCTGCTGTGGGTGGAGCGGTAGATCGCGGTAGCCTGAAATGCCGACGTCTCGGTTGCAAAGGCCAGCGCGATCAAATCGTGCAGATAGACCGCTGCCTGAACATCAGCAGGCAGGCCGAAGAAGATGTAGGCAGCCTGCGTGCGCAGCTGGTTCACCATCTCCGAGTCGTCGAGCGCATCCAGCTGCGCCAGCGCGAGCAGCCGCGCCATGCGCACCGGGGCGAAGCCGTCCGCTTCGATATGCTCGAGATCCCAGCCGCTGCCCTTCACGTACAGCACTTCCTCGTCCTCGCCCACGAGGTTGCGCTCCACCATCTTTACGGAGGTGTTGCCTCCCCCATGCAGAACGAGGGCGGGATTACGCCCCAGCAGTCGCGAGCTGTAGACGCGTTGACCCAGGTCGCCCGGATACTGCGCCGATTCGGCATCGTCCCACAGGCTCTGCACCGGATCAGCCCTCGTTCAACCGTGTCGCGCCGGCTCGAGCACGAGCGTGCTTGCGCCATATCAGTGTGCGGTTGTTCGCGGGCATGGGATGGTCGCGCAGCAGCGTCAGTCCTGCGTCGTGCGCCAGCGCGTCGACCGCCTCGAAGTCGCGTACGCCGCTGTCCGGGTCACGCGACTTCAGCCGAGGCGTCGAAACTTGCATTGCTCGCGCTGGTGTAGCTGCCGCCGTAGTTGAACGGCCCGTAGACGGCGAGCACGCCGCCGGGCGACAGTACCCGGCCGGCCCCGGCGATCAGATGCTGCACCAGAGGCCAGCTCAGGTAATGCCCAACGTGTTGGCACTGAACACCGCATCGAACTCCTGCGCAGGATATTTGTACCGCGCCGATCGCTGCAGATCGCGGTCGAGTGTTCATTCCCATATAGAGGGAGACGGCGCGCCGCGCCGTCGCCGTGCGGGAAGCCCGCTATCGCCATGACCGAAGAATTCTACCGTATCAAGCGCCTGCCGCCCTATGTCTTCGCCGAAGTCAACGCGCTGAAGGCGCAGGCGCGCGCCGCCGGGCGCGACGTGATCGATCTCGGCATGGGCAACCCGGACGGGCCGACCCCGCCGCATATCGTCGCCAAGCTCGTCGAGTGCGTGCAGAACCCGAAGACGCACGGCTATTCGGCATCGCGCGGCATCGCCGGGCTGCGCCGGGCCTGCGCCGCCTATTACGCGCGCCGCTTCGATGTCGAGCTCGACCCCGAGCGCGAGGTCATCGTCACGTTGGGATCGAAGGAGGGGCTGGCCAATCTGGCGCAGGCGATCACCGCGCCGGGCGACACGATCCTGGTGCCGAACCCGTGCTATCCGATCCACGCGTTCGGCTTCATCATGGCCGGCGCGGCGGTGCGGCACGTGCCGATCGGCCCGGGGCAGGATTTCCTCGCCGAGCTGAAAAAGGCGGCGCAGCACACGGTCCCGGCGCCGCTCGCGGTGGTGCTGAATTTCCCGGCCAACCCGACGGCGCAGACCGTCGATCTCGATTTCTACGCCGAGATCGTCGATTTCTGCCGCCATCAGAACATCATCGTGCTGTCGGACCTGGCCTATGCCGAGATCTATTTCGACGGCAAGCCGCCGCCCTCGATCCTCGAAGTGCCGGGGGCGCGCGACATCGCGGTCGAGTTCACCTCGATGAGCAAGACCTATTCGATGGCCGGCTGGCGGATCGGCTTCGCGGTCGGCAATGCGCGGCTGATCGCGGCGCTGACGCGGGTCAAGTCCTATCTCGACTATGGCGCGTTCACGCCGATCCAGGTGGCGGCGACGGCGGCGCTGAACGGCCCGCAGGACTGCGTCGTCGAGATCCGCGAGCGCTACAAGCGGCGGCGCGACGTGCTGGTCGACGCGCTGCACAATGCCGGGTGGGAGATGCCGAGCCCCGAAGCGTCGATGTTCGCCTGGGCGCCGATCCCCGAGGAATTCCGCGGCATCGGCACGATGGAATTCTCGAAGCTGCTGCTGGAGCGCGCCAATGTCGCGGTCGCGCCGGGGGTCGGGTTCGGCGAATACGGCGAGGGGTTTGTCCGCATCGCGCTGGTCGAGAACACGCAGCGGCTGCGCCAGGCGGCGCGCAACATCAAGGCGTTCCTGTCCGGCCGCAACGACCTGCCGGCGCTGCGCCGCGGCGCCGCCTGAGCACGGGCGCCTGCCAACTCGGGCGAGGGAGGCGATCGGGTGGACGGGGTGTTCTACGACGCGCTCGAAACGCGCGACCCGGCGGAACGCGAGGCGGAGCTGATGGCGGCGCTGCCGGGCGTGATCGCGGCGGCGAAGGAAACACGCGCCGGCCTATCGCGAGCGCCTCGCGAAGGTGCGCCCCGAGGACATCACCGACCGCCGCGCGCTGGTCGACCTGCCGCTGACCCGCAAATCCGATTTGATCGAGATGCAGCGGCGGGACCCGCCGTTCGGCGGTCTCGCGGCGGTGCCGGTCAGCGCGGTGGCGCGGATTTTTGCCTCGCCCGGCCCGATCTATGAGCCGGAGGCGCGCCGGCCCGATTTCTTCCGCATGGCGCGCGCCTTGTATGCCGCCGGGATCCGCCCCAGCGACCTCGTGCACAACAGTTTTTCCTATCACCTGACCCCGGCCGGCGCGATGGTCGAGAGCGCGGCGCTGGCGCTGGGCTGCCCGGTTATCCCGGCCGGCACGGGACAGACCGAACAGCAGCTCCGCACGATCGCCGATCTGCGGCCGTCGGCCTATGTCGGGACCCCGTCCTTCCTGAAGATCCTGCTCGACCGCGCCGCCGAGCAGGGCGTCGATATCGCCTCGCATCAAAAACGCGCTGGTCGGCGCCGAGGCGTTTCCGGCGGCGCTGCGAGCCGAGTTCAGCGAGCGCGGCATCGCCGCGCTGCAATGCTACGGCACCGCCGATCTCGGCCTGATCGCCTACGAGAGCCGCGGGCCGGACGGCGCGGTGTGCGAGGGCATGCTGCTCGACGAGGGCATCATCGTCGAGATCGTCCATCCCGGCACCGGCGAGCCGACGCCCCCGAGGAGGTCGGCGAAGTCGTCGTGACGACGCTGACGCCGGAATACCCGCTGATCCGCTTCGCGACCGGCGATCTGTCAGCGTATCTGCCCGGCGCGAGCCCGTGCGGCCGGACCAACCACCGCATTCGCGGCTGGCTCGGGCGCGCCGACCAGTCGGTCAAGGTGCGCGGCCTGTTCGTCCACCCGGTGCAGATCGCCGAAATCGTGCGACGGCACAAATCGATCATCCGGGCGCGGCTGGTCGTCGAACGCGTACAGAGCGCTGACGACATGACGCTGCTGGTCGAGATCGGCGAACCGGAGGAGTCGGAGCGGCGATCGCCGCGACCTTGCAGGCTGTTACAAAGCTGCGCGGCGCGGTCAGGCGGGTGCCCGAAGGAAGCCTGCCGAATGACGGCAAGGTGATCGAAGATAGGCGCCCGATCGGCTAAATTTCTTGTTATACTACATCAACAAATTGCCATAATTCGCCCAACGGCCGACCCAATCGCAGCCCATCTTACGCTGCGTAGGGTTCGTCCCTACAGGTTTGTCCCCCAAACCTCCGATCCGGCCTTTAACGGCACGGATTTTTGCGGCTCCGGACTCCCCCTCCGGAGCCGCTTTTTTTCGCTGCGCATCCTGCTGGGGCGCGGCTGGCTTGACGATTGAGCGCGGTTTTGCCGATCTCCGTCAAGTAAGCATAGCCATCATTCCTGCAATAATGATCCAGGTGTTGCATGCAGGCAACATGGAGCGGGCATGCTGAAGCAGATCGCGATCATCCAGGGCCATCCGGATCCCGCCGGGGCGCATTTGTGCCACGCTCTCGCCGATGCATACGCCGAGGGCGCGCACGAGGCCGGGCATCAGGTCCCGCGCATCGAGGTGGCGCGGCTCGAATTTCCGTGGCTGCGCACGCAGCGGGAATTCGAGGTCGGAGAGCTGCCGCCGAGCCTGGCACCGGCGCGTGACGCAATCATCGCGGCCGAGCATCTGGTGATCGTGTTTCCGCTGTGGCTCGGGACGATGCCGGCGATCGTCAAGGCGTTTCTCGAACAGATCATGCGCCAGGGATCGCCTTCGCCTACCGGGAGCGGGGGTTCCCGAAGCGGCTGCTGGCCGGGCGCTCGGCGCGGCTCGTCGTCACGATGGGCATGCCGGCTTTCATCTATCGCTGGTATTTCGGCGGGCACGGGCTGCGCGGACTGGAGCGCAGCATCCTGCGCTTTGCCGGCATCAAGCCGGTGCGCGAGACGCTCATCGGCATGGTCGGCGACGCGAGCGAGGCGCGGTACGGTCGCTTGCTCGACCGGATGCGCGATTACGGAAGCCGCGCCGTCTGAGGTCGCGGCGCGAATCCGCCATCGCAAGGACAACCTTGCGGAAGCGGCACATGCCGTAATCGCAGAACAGGGCCAAATCGGCTCCGGCGGCCTCGTCGCCGTTGGGCGCGTCGGCGCCCTGGCGCTGCCGTTCAACTGCTCCGGAATGTATCGCGGATTCGTCCGGGCCGACGGTGTCTTGCACACCGCGATCTTTGACGAGCTCTATCGTACCCGGTGATGCGCCCCGACGGTGCGAAAACGCGCCGAACCGCCATATACAAAATCATGCAGAACACCCGCCTCGCGATGCTCGACCATGATCTCGGCCCCGAGATCGACATGCTGCGCAACGACGGTGCGCGATTTCGCCGAGGACCGCATCGCGCCGATCGCCGCCGAGATCGACCGGACCGACCGCTTCCCGGTCGAGCTGTGGCCCGAGATGGGCGCGCTCGGGCTGCACGGCATCACCGTCGAGGAGGAATACGGCGGCGCCGGCATGGGGTATCTCGCGCATTGCGTCGCGATGGAGGAGGTCAGCCGCGCCTCGGCCTCGGTCGGCCTCTCCTACGGCGCGCACTCGAACCTGTGCGTCAACCAGATCCGCCGCAACGGCAGCGAGGCGCAGAAGCGCAAATACCTGCCGGACCTGATCTCGGGCCACCATGTCGGCGCGCTGGCGATGAGCGAGCCGGGGGCCGGCTCCGATGTCGTCTCGATGCGGCTGCGCGCCGACAAAAAGGGCGACCGCTACATCCTGAACGGCACGAAATTGTGGATCACCAACGGGCACGCCGCCGACACGCTGGTCGTCTACGCCAAGACCCGGCCCGACGCCGGCCCGCGCGGCATCACCGCCTTCCTGATCGAGAAGGGGTTCACGGGCTTCCGCCCGGCGCAGAAGCTCGACAAATTGGGCATGCGCGGCTCGCCGACCTCGGAACTGGTGTTCGAGGATTGCGAGGTGCCCGAGGAAAACGTGCTCGGCGCGGTCGACGAGGGCGTGCGCGTCCTGATGAGCGGCCTCGATTTCGAGCGCGCCGTGCTGGCGGCGGGGCCGCTCGGCATCATGCAGGCCTGTCTCGATGTCGTGGTCCCGTACATCCACGACCGCAAGCAGTTCGGCCAGCCGATCGGCGAATTCCAGCTGATCCAGGGCAAGCTGGCCGACATGTACGCCGCCTTCAAGCGCCTGCCGCGCCTATGTCTACGCCGTGGCGCGCGCCTGCGACCGCGGACAGACGACCCGCAAGGACGCCGCCGGCGCGATCCTCTACGCCGCCGAGGCCGCCACCCGCATGGCATTGGACGCGGTGCAGATCCTGGGCGGCAACGGCTACATCAACGACTTCCCCACGGGCCGCCTGTTGCGCGACGCGAAACTCTACGAGATCGGCGCCGGCACCAGCGAAATCCGCCGCATGCTGATCGGCCGGGAGATCTTCCAGGAGAGCGGCGTGACATGCAGGCGGCTGATTTCGTTCGGTTCGGAGTTCGAGGCCCAGGGCGGCTACAGCCGCGCCGTCGTCGATGGCGAGTGGGTGTTCGTCGCCGGCACGACCGGCTTCGATTACGCGACGATGACGATCGCCGAGGACCCGGCCGAGCAGACGCGGCAGACCTTCCGCAACATCGAGCGCGCCCTCGCCGAGGCCGGCGCCAGTCTCGCCGATGTCGTGCGGGTCAATTACTACGTGCCGAACCGCGACGACTGGCCCCGGATCATGCCGGTGCTGGCCGAGATCCTCGGCGCCATCCGTCCGGCCGCGACGGCGGTGTTCTGCGGCCTCGTCGACGAGCGCATGAAGATCGAGATCGAAGTGACCGCCCGTCGGACGCGCCCGAATGATGGCGCCAGCGCCCTCGCGCGCCGAATTCCGGCCGGCCGTCGAGCGATCACTTAAGGCGAATTTCCGCTGCGATTTGCTGCAGTGGCAAACAATCGTTAGAAACCGCAGTTGCATAACCCCGCCGTCGAGGTAACGGCATGAGACTCACCGACGAGCAGTGCCTGCTGCGCGACACGGCCCGCGAATTCGCCCGCAACGAGCTCGCGCCGCATGCGGCCGAATGGGACCGGGAGGCGCGGTTTCCGAAGGAGGCGCTCGCCGAACTCGGAAAACTCGGCTTCATGGGCATGCTGGTGCCGCCGGAATATGGCGGGGCCGGCGCCGACCATGTCGGCTATGCGCTGGCGCTCGAAGAAATCGCGGCCGGCGACGGCGCGGTTTCGACGATCCTCAGCGTGCATAATTCGGTCGGGTGCATGCCGGTGCTGCGCTACGGCTCCGAGGAGCAGAAACAGCGCTTCCTCGCAGCCGATGGCGGAGGGAAACATGCTCGCCTGCTTCTGTCTGACCGAACCCGAGGCCGGCTCCGACGCCGCCGCGATCAAGACCCGCGCCGTCCGCCACGGCAATCGCTGGGTCCTCAACGGCACGAAGCAGTTCATCACCTCGGGTTCGACCGCCGATGTCGCGATCGTCTTCGCGGTCACCGACCCCGATGCCGGCCGCAAGGGGCATCAGCGCCTTCATCGTGCCGACCGATACCCCCGGCTACCGCGTCGCGCGGCTCGAACACAAGCTCGGACAGCGCGCCTCCGACACGGCGCAGCTCGTTTTCGAGGACATGGAACTGACCCCCGACCTGATGCTCGGCGCGCGAAGGCGAGGGGTACCGCATCGCCCTGTCGAACCTCGAAGGCGGGCGCATCGGCATCGCCGCGCAGTCGCTCGGCATGGCGCGCGCGGCCTACGAGGCGGCGCTGGCCTACGCCAAGGAGCGCGAGGCGTTCGGCCGGAAGATCATCGAGCACCAGGCGGTCGCGTTCCGGCTCGCCGACATGGCGACGCAGCTCGCCGCCGCGCGCGGGCTGATCCTCGAAGCCGCCGCGTTGCGCGATGCCGGCGAACCGTGCCTGCAAGCCGCCGCGATGGCGAAGCTGTTCGCCTCCGAAATGGCCGAGCGGGTCGCCTCCGACGCGATCCAGATCCACGGCGGCTACGGCTACCTCGCCGATTTCCCGGTCGAACGGATCTACCGCGACGTGCGCGTATGCCAGATCTACGAGGGCACCAGCGACATCCAGCGGATGCTGATCGCGCGCGAGATCGCGAAGGAATAGCGCCGGCGCGGTTCGCTTCCAAAGTATCAGGGTAATTCACAATCTTGTAACGTGCGATCCGGTGTCGGTGCGTTAGGATCGGCGGTCCAAGAAATTAGGGAGGAACGGATGCTCAGGTTACGAAGCTTGCTCGCCAGCCTCGCGCTGATCGCGGTGGCAGCGCTGCCGATCGCGGCGACGGCGCAGCAGGCGCCGAGCGGCGAGCCGATCAGGATCGGGTTCGGCATGGGGCTGACCGGCGGGCTGGCCTCGGCCGGCAAGGCGGCGCTGCTGGCGATGAAGATCTGGGAGGAGGACATCAACGCCAAGGGCGGGCTGCTCGGCCGGCCGGTCAAGCTGGTCTATTACGACGACCAGAGCAACCCGGCGACGGTCCCCGGCATCTACACCAAGCTGCTCGACGTCGACAAGGTCGATATCGTCGCCAGCGATTACGGCACCAATCTGATCGCGCCGGCGATGCCGATCGTGATCCAGAAGGGAAGAACCTTCTTTTCGCTGTTTGGCCTCGACGTGAACAAGGAGTTCAATTACCCGAAATATTTCTCGATGGCGGCGACCGGCGGTCCCGATCCCAGCGCTGGCTTTCTCGAAAGGTTTCTTCGAACTCGCGGCGGCGCAGAACCCGAAGCCGCAGACCGTCGCGATCATCGCCGGCGACGCCGAATTCCCGCGCAACGCCGCCGAGGGGGCGCGCAAAAACGCGAAGGAAGCCGGGCTGAAGATCGTCTACGACAAGACCTACCCGCCGAACACGGCTGACTTCACGCCGATCGTGCGCGCCATTCAGGCGACCAACCCCGATGTCGTGATCAGCTTTTCCTACCCGCCTGACGCGGTCGGCATGGTGCGCGCCGCCAACGAGGTCGGCCTGAAGACCAAAATGTTCGGCGGCGGTCTCGTCGGGCTGCAATATGCGTCGATAAAGCAGCAGCTTGGCGAGCAGCTGAACGGCATCGTCAATTACGATTTCTGGGAGCCGGCCAAGACTCTGCAATTCCCCGGCATCGAGGAGTTCCTGAAAAAATACCAGGCGCGCGCCGGGGCTGAAGGGGTCGACCCGCTCGGCTATTACCTGCCGCCATTCGCCTACGCGAACATGCAGGTGATCGAACAGGCGGTCAAGGCGACGCAAGAGCCTCGACGACGACAAGCTGGCCGACTGGCTCAGGAAAAACAAGGTCAAGACGATCGTCGGCGACATCGAGTACGGCCCGAACGGCGAATGGAAGGAACCGCGCGTGCTGCAGATACAGTTCCACGACGTGAAGGGCAGCGATCTCGATCAGTGGAAGACCGACGCGAAGCAAACGATCCTGTGGCCGGACAAATACGCGACCGGCAAGATCAATTATCCCTACACCGAGGCGAAGAAGGACGGAGCGCGTCGACGCAAGAGAACAGCAGCTCGAAATAAACGTCGCGGCCTCATCACGGCGGGATTGTTTCGTCGCACGCGCCACGCGGTGATGCGGCTTGTCACAGCGAGCGCGGCGAAGCAATTCTCGCGCCGGCCGCGCGAGTGAACGAGAGGAAATGGCGATGCGGTTCGGATTGTTCGGTGGCGCGCGGACGGAAATCGGCGATCAGGTCAGCGACAGCCACAACTATACCGAGTATGTCGATTACATCTGCGAGGCTGAGGCGCTCGGGTTTCACAGCGTGTTTCTCGTCGAGCACCATTTCACCGGCTTCGGCCAGGTCTCGGCGACGCTCAGTTTCCTGACCTATCTCGCCGCCAAGACCACGACCCTGCGGCTCGGCACGGCGGTGCTGGTGCTGCCCTGGCACAACCCGGCGCTGCTCGCCGAGCAGGCCGCGACGCTCGATCTGTTGTCGAACGGGCGCTTCGATTTCGGCATCGGCAAGGGCTATCGCTGGGGCGAGTTCCACGGCTTCTGCATCCCGATGCAGGAAGCCGAGGAGCGCTACCAGGAAACGGTCGCGTTTCTGCGCAAGGCATGGACGACAAAGGGGCGCTTTTCGCATCACGGCAAATACTGGCATTTCGAGGACGTCGTCATCGAGCCGGCGCCGGTGCAGAAGCCGCACCCGCCTCTATGGATCGGCGCGCAGAGCCCGAGCTCGATCCGCTTCGCCGCCGAGAACGGCTTCAATCTGCTGCTCGGGCAAGGCGGCGGCCCGGAGACCGTGGCCGAGGGGATCTCGATCTATCGCCGAGCGATCGAGGCGCAGGGTCGCGTGTTCGATCCGGCGACGGTCGGATGCACGCGCGCGCTGCACATCGCGATGAACGACGACGAGCGCGAGAAGGCCCGCGAACTGCGCGCCAAGTTCATGAGTAACGTCCAGCTGCTGTCGCTGTCGCCGACCGGCGAATCGCCGACTCTCGGACGCCCGCGCAAGATGCTGTCGCGCGCCGAGATGGACGAACTGACCGAGCGCGACGCGCTGATCGGCCGTCCCGAGGAGATCATCGCGCGGCTGAAACGGCTGCAGGAAGGCGGTCTCGAATATGTGATGGTGATGGATTTCGCGGGCAGGCGCGACCATCTGCGCACCTTCGCCCGCGAGATCATGCCCGCCTTCGCCGAGGGCTGATCCGGGCGATACTCCGGTCTCTATGCCGGGTCGAGTTCGGTATCCCAGTAGAGATAGTCGCGCCAGCTTTCGTGCAAATAGTTTGGCGGAAAGGCGCGGCCGTTTTCCTGCAGCATGTAGCTCGTCGGCTGGACCGGCTTCTGCTTCGGGAACATTCGGCTCTGTTGCGGCAGCCGGTTTCCTTTCAGCAAATTGCAGCCGCCGCACGCGGTCACGACGTTGGTCCACACGGTCTTGCCGCCGCGCGAGCGCGGCACGACGTGATCAAACGTCAGATCCTGCGACGGAAATGGCCGGCCGCAATATTGGCAACGTGAAGCGGTCGCGCAGAAACACGTTGAACCGCGTGAAGGCCGGGTGGCGCGCCGCCTGCACGTATTCCTTCAGCGCGATGACGCTCGGCAGCCGCATCTCGAAAGACGGGCTGCGGACATAGAAGTCGTAATGGTCGATGATGTTGACGCGGTCGAGGAACACGGCCTTGACCGCGTCCTGCCAGCACCACAGCGACAACGGGAAATAGCTGAGCGGCCGAAAATCGGCGTTCAGCACCAGGGCCGGACAGTTTTCGAGCGGCGCCGCCACCAAAGCACCTTCTTCCGTCAATCCAACCTAGCCCCGCATTATCACTCGATTATGACCGATTGGCGAATCGCCGGCACGATCGCAACCCGCATCTGCGGCCGAACGCCGCGCCGGCGACCGCGCTGTAGCGAATTTCCCTGATATCAGGGAGTTTTTCCGCGCCGGCCGATTGGCGCGGCGAGGCCGTCCGGTTTTCTTGCGCTTCACAAGGGGTTACGCGGCGGCTGCGCGAAATTCCCGCGCACCGGAACAGGGATTTTTCCGTTCGAGAGCACGGAAGTTCGCGGCGCGAACAGGGAAGTTCCTGTCGCGAGCAGGGAATTCGCGAAAACGCCTGCAGTCTGCCGCTCCCCGCTTCGGCCGCTGCTTCCACGCTGTTAATAAGATCATTATCGGACATGATTGCGGCAATTTTCGCGTCGGCCCGATCAGCCCTGCGCCAGCGTCAGCACAATGCGAGAGGCGGCGGCCGCGATTCGCGCGATCGCCGCGACATCGACGGCGTCCGGCCAGCGGTCCTGCGGCAAATGAAACAGCCGATTCGTGCCGACCAGCGTCAGGTAACGACCGCCGGCGCGATGGATGTCGCGGGTCTCGCCACTCGGCGCCGGACCCAGCGGCGCCAGCACGTGCTTCTGGCCGGCGCGCGTCAGCTCGGTTATCGCCAGTTCGCGCAATTCGGGGTCGGGCGCCACGAGCGACAGGGCCCCGCCGGAAGCGCCGATATTAGCGCCGTAATGCACCCAGATCGCGCCGCCGTCGGCCGGTTTCCGGTCCCATCCGGGACGCCGCGCGAGGAAGTCGTCGAGGCCGAGATGACCAAGCTCGTGGCCGGTATTCGCGGTGAACACCACCGGGCGGGACGGCTGCTGTGTCAGCAGCGCCCGCATTGTTTCGAGCCAGCAGACGATCCCGCCGCCGCGCTCGGCGGTCGATTGCCACCAGGAGCTGCGCGGCGTCATGCGTCGGCGACTACCTGCTGGCCGAGACCTGGCGGGAAATCGTCAAAGCCGCCGAGCAGATGTTGCCATGAGCGGTCTCCAGACGTCCTGTTATCCCGGCGAAAAAGGGCTCGGTCCGATCATTGGTTCCGCAGTGGCTCGAGATGCGGCGGCACCACCTGACCGTCCTCGTACCGCGGCGGCACGTATCGCCCGCGGACAGGTTCGCCGAAATGCACGGTGACCGTCACCAGCACCGCAGCCAGCAATACCACTCCGGCGAACGCCAGCCAGACCAGCGGCATCGCGCCAAGCCGCAGCTTCTCGCCGTTCGCCGACCGGGAGGCGAAGGCGATCCAGGCCATGTAGATCGCGGTCGGCAGCAATAGCGGCAGCACGATCGTCAACAAGAACGCGGAGCATGCCGCCTACTCGGCCACGACCTCGGCGAGGTTCACGAGGATGCCGGCGGTGGCGCCCCAGATGTTACGGCCCTCGTACGGCAGCACATAGAAAACGCGCCGATGCGCCCCGGACTGCCGTTCGACGCGCTGATGGTTGCGCGGGTCGAGGATGTAGGACAGCGGCACCTCGAAGGCCTCGGCCACCTCGAACGGGTCGATCGCGAGCGGGAAAGGCGGAGTAACGATGCCGACGACCGGCGTGATCTCGAACCCGGTGCCGGTCAGATAGGTGTCGAGCCGGCCGATCAGCCTGACCCGGTCGCGCGGCAGCCCGACTTCCTCCTCGGTCTCGCGCAGCGCGGCGCTTTCCGGATCGGGGTCGTGCGCCTCGATGCGGCCCCCCGGAAACGAGATCTGCCCGGCATGCGCTGTCAGATGCGCCGTGCGCTGCGTCAGCAGCACCGTCATGCCGCGCGGTCGGTGATCGACCAGCGGCACCAGCACCGCCGCCGGCCGCAGCGCCGTGCTTGGCGTGTGATATCAGGCCGGGGTTCAGCGCGCGGTCGTCCTGCAGCTCGCGCCGGAACGCCGCCGCCTCAAGCGGGTCGGAGGTGCCGCCGAAGCCGCGCCGGCCCGGTTTCAGACCGGAAAGGCGGCTGGATAATCGTCTCTGCTTTCATCGGCCTGGGCCTACTTCCGCGTCTTCCCGGCGGCCAAGCCGGGATCCATCGATCCGCAGCTTCGTCGCGGGAGAAGCATGGGTCCCGGCATTCGCCGGGACCTTCGCAATGATAGGCGAAAGAAAGCCGGCGACGGCGACTGTCACGCTATGTCTTCGTCGCCCGGGTCGCCGAGTTCGAAAAACATGCCGTCGCTCCACACGCCGAACTTCGTCTCGCCGTCGACCGTCTCCTCGGCCCCGAGATCGACCAGCTCGTAGAACACGGGCCGCGCGAGCCGCGCCTCAAGCCCCGGGCGCATCAGGATATAGGGAGACGGCGTGCCGTCGGCGGCGGTCTCGATGCGCAGCGGATGCTCCGGTCCGGCGGCCACAATCTCGTCCAGATTGGTGCGGAATATCAGGCGCTGGTTGCGGCCCTCGCCTTCGACGTCGAGAGCCACCGCGATGAACGGCGCGTCCTCGACGACAACCCGGCCGCGCTCCGCCGGCGTCACCAGCCAGTAGCTGCCGTCGTCCTCGCGGCGCAGCACGGAGGCGAAGAGTTTGACCAGGGCCGGGCGGTTTATCGGTGACCCGCGATAGTACCAGACGCCGTCATGCGCGATCCGCATGTCGAGGTCGCGCAACTCGACCGGGACGCGGCCGGTTCGAGCGGCCGGAGCTGGAGAGGATGGCGGGGTTGGCAGTGGTTTTGCTTGCGGCGGGTTGTCCATCGGGGCCGGCACCACGGTTCCGCCCGAAGCGGGCGCGCGTAGAAAGGGAACGGACAGCTTGAACTCGACCACTTCCATCAACGCCGCGCCGCGGGACCTCGTTGCCGAAGTCGAGGCGCTCGGCGAACGGCTCGCCCTCGTGCGCGAGCGCATCGGCGAGGTGATCTTCGGCCAGGCCGACGTGATCGAGCAAGCCTTGATCACGATCCTGTCCGGCGGACACGCGCTGCTGATCGGCGTGCCCGGCCTCGCGAAGACGCGGCTGGTCGAAACCTTGGGCGCGATCCTCGGCCTCGACGACAAGCGCATCCAATGCACCCCGGACCTGATGCCGGCCGACATTCTCGGCTCCGAGGTGCTCGAGGAGAGCGAAGCCGGACGGCGCTCGTTCCGCTTCATCCCGGGCCCGGTGTTCTGCCAGCTGCTGATGGCCGACGAGATCAACCGCGCCAGCCCGCGCACGCAATCGGCGCTGTTGCAGGCGATGCAGGAAGGGCGCGTGTCGATCGCCGGCGCAGTACCACCCGCTGCCGCGGCCGTTTCATGTGCTCGCGACGCAGAACCCGCTGGAGCAGGAAGGCACCTATCCGCTGCCGGAAGCGCAGCTCGACCGCTTTCTGCTGCAGATCGACGTCGATTATCCGGACCGCGACGCCGAGCGCCGGATGCTGATCGCGACCACCGGCCTCGCCGAGCAGATACCGCGGCAGGCGATGACCGGCGACGAACTGCTCGCCGCGCAGCGCCTCGTGCGCCGCATCCCGGTCGGCGAAAGCGTCGTCGAGGCGATCCTGACGCCTGGTCGCGGCCGGGCGGCCCGATGCCGGCGGCGCAGGGCGCGCGCCGGTTCGTCGCCTGGGGTCCGGGGCCGCGCGCCAGCCAGGCGCTGATGCTCGCGTGCCGCGCCCGCGCGCTGATGGACGGCCGCTATGCGCCGTCGGTCGACGATGTCGTCGCGCTCGCCCCGCCGGTGCTGCGCCACCGCATGGCGGTCAGCTTTGCCGGGCGCGCCGAGGGCATTACCGTCGCGCAGGTGATCGACGAAATGGCGGCGCCGCTGCGGTGATCTCCGAGCGCGCCATCGCCGCTTTGGGAGCCCGCCGTCCGGCGGCGCTGCCGCTGCGCGATCCGCGCCGAACAGGCGGCCGCGCACGCTGCCGCCGCTGCTGGTCGCCGCCGAGCGGGTCGCCGCTACCGTGGCGCAGGGGGTGCACGGCCGCCGCCGCGTCGGCCAGGGCGAGACGTTCTGGCAGTTCCGCCAATATCAGCCCGGCGACGCCGCCGCCCGCATCGACTGGCGCGAGAGCGCCAAGTCAAAGCGCCTCTATGTCCGCGAGACCGAATGGGAGGCGGCGCAGAGCGTGTGGCTGTGGCGCGATCCGTCGGCCTCGATGGAATACAGTTCGTCCCGGTATTTCGCCGGCGCAGACTGGCCGACCAAGCGCTACCGCGCCGAGCTGATCCTGGTCGCGCTGGCGAGCCTGCTGGTGCGCGGCGGCGAGCGTCTGACGCTGCTCGGCAGCGGGGTCGGACCGATGACCGGCCGGGCCGCGCTGAGCCGGCTGGTCGAGATGATCGAGCATCGGCCCCGCGAGACGGAGGCCGATCCCGGATTGCCGGAATTCGAGCCGCTGCCGAGGGCCGGTCAGCTCGTGCTGATCTCGGATTTTCTGGCGCCGCTCGAACGCATTCAGGCCATGGTCGCGCAATTCGCCGGCGCCGGTCTGAACGGACATCTGCTGCAAATCGCCGATCCGGCCGAGGAGGATCTGCCGTTTGACGGCCGTGTCCGGTTCGAAGGGGTCGAGGAACGCGAGGATGTCGTGATCAGCCGGGTCGAGGGCGTGCGCGAGGATTATAGCAGGCGCTTCCGCCAGCACCGTGAGGGCCTCGCCGACATCGTCCGATCCGTCGGCTGGACGCTGGGCTACCACCGCACCGATCGCGCGCCGCATCTGGCGCTTCTGGCGCTGCACGCGGCGCTGTCGGCGGATCGCCGGCGGTGAATCGCTAAGAGCGCTCGGAAACCCGTAATGTTCGCCCTCGGTTCGCTCGCCTTCGCCGCGCCGTGGCTGCTGACGGCGCTGGCGGCGCTGCCGGTGATCTGGTGGCTGCTGCGGGTCACGCCGCCGGCGCCGCGCCGCGTTGCGTTTCCGGCCATTCGGCTGCTGCTCGGGCTGACCCCGCGCGAGGAGACGCCGGCGCGCACGCCGTGGTGGCTGATCCTGCTGCGCACGGTGCTGGCGGCGCTGATCATCCTTGCGCTGGCGCATCCGCTGCTCAATCCGCATGGGGCGCTTCCCGGAGACGGGCCGCTGGTCCTGGTCATCGACGACGGCTGGGCGGCGGCGCGCGACTGGGCCCGCCGGCAGACCGCCGCTACCGACGTTCTCGCCGAAGCCGAACGCGAAAGCCGTCGCGTCATCCTGGTGCCGACGGCGCCGCTCGGGTCGGGCGAGCCGGCGCCGCCGCTTTCCCCGATCCGCGCCAGCGATGCACGCGCCGCGGTCCAGGCGCTGCAGCCCAAGCCGTGGCCGGCCGACCGCAAGCTCGCGCTCGAGCGGCTGCAGGCGATGAAGCTGCCGCAGGGCACCGCGAGCGTATGGATCAGCGACGGCGTCGAGCACGATCCGGGCGGCGACGCACAGACCGAGGCAGGGGCCGCCGCGGACCTCGCCCGCTTTTCTCGATGGGCGCGGCACGCTGCGCTTTGTTGCGGCCGAGGAAGCCGACGCGCCGCGCTTGCTGCTGCACGAATCGGCCGCCGGCAGCCCGCCGAACACGAAAGAGTTCGGCGTCGTCGTGCAGTCGCTGCCGGCGGCGCTTCCGCGCCCCGTGACGGTGCGAGCCAGCGCCGCGGACGGGGCGCTGCTCGGGCGCGAAACCGCGACAATCGAACCTGGCGAGAACCGGGCCGTGCTGCGCCTGCCGATGCCGGCCGAACTGCGCAACCGGGTCGTCCGCGTCGAGATCGAGGGCGAGGAATCGGCCGGGGGCGTGCTGCTGGTCGACGAATTGTGGCGGCGGCGTCCCGTCGGCATCGCCGCCGCGCCGAACACGGCCGGACAGCCGCTGCTCAGCGAAGACTATTACATCGAGCGCGCACTCGCGCCTTTCACCGAACTCCGCCGCGGTCTTGCGAGCGATCTGCTGAAGCGCGAACTGGCGGTGCTGGTCTATTCCGATTCCGGCCCGAATTCGCCGGGAGAGGAGGCCGAGATCCGTGACTGGATCGGCAAGGGCGGCGTTCTGCTGCGGTTCGCCGGGCCTCATCTGGCCGAGCATGGCGACAAGCTGCTGCCGGTCCGACTGCGGCGAGGCGGCCGCACGATGGGCGGCGCGTTGTCATGGGACAAGCCGGCGCAGCTCGCCCCGTTCGCGCCGGAAAGCCCGTTCGCCGGAATGGCGATACCGACCGATGTAACGGTAACGCGGCAGGTACTTGCCGAGCCCGATATCGAGCTGGCGAACAAAACCTGGGCGCGGCTGGTCGACGGGACGCCGCTGGTGACCGCCGAGAAGATCGGCAAAGGCTGGACCGTGCTGGTGCATACGACCGCGAATACCGAATGGTCGAACCTCGCGATTTCCGGGCTGTTCGTCGAGATGCTGCGGCGCGTTGTCGGGATGAGCCAGGGTGTGACCGCGGTGAGCCGGCGACGCGTTGCCGCCGATCGAGACGCTCGACGGGTTTGGCCGATTGCAGCAGCCGCCGCCATCGGTGCGGCCGATTTCGGGCACGGAGATCGCGACCGCGATGCCGTCGCCGCGGCACCCGCCCGGGTTCTACGGTGTTGCCGATTCGCGGCGCGCGCTGAACCTGTCAGGCGCCATCACCGAGATAACGCCGATCGGAACTCTTCCCGGCGGGGTCGTCCGAGCCGGCTTCGACCAGAAGAGCGCCGAGGTCGACTTGCGCCCGCCGCTGCTGACGGCGGCCTTCCTGCTGGTACTGATTGATCTGCTGATCACTTATGCGCTGCGCGGCCTGCTGCGCCGCCGCCGCGCCGCGGCGGCGGCGACAGTCGCCGGCCTCTTCGCCCTGGTCCTTTTATCGGCGGCCGCTCCTTCCCGCGCCGACGATGCCTTTGTCATCCGCGCCACCTCCGAGCTGCGCCTTGCCTATGTGCGAACCGGCGATCGCGCAGTCGACGCGGTCAGCCGCGCCGGGCTGATCGGATTGACCGGAACGCTCAACCGCCGTACCGCGGTCATGACCGCCGAGCCGCTCGCCGTCGATGTCGAGAGCGACGAATTGATTTTCTTTCCGCTGCTCTACTGGCCGGTGACGGCCGAGCAGGCGCCGCCATCGCCGCGCGCCGTCGAGCGCATCAACCGTTATCTCGAAACCGGCGGCACGATCCTGTTCGACACACGCGACGCCGGCGCCGCGACCCCGGGACCGTTCGGCAGCGCCGCCTCGTCGCAGGCCGAACTGCGCCGGCTCACCGGGGCGATCAAGATCCCGCGGCTGGTGCCGGTGCCGCCCGATCACGTCCTGACCAAATCGTTTTATCTGCTGCACGATTTTCCCGGCCGCTGGCGCAACGGCCCGGTATGGGTCGAGCAGGTCGAGGACCGGGTCAATGACGGCGTCGCCAGCGTCATTGTCGGCGGCAACGACTGGGCCGGCGCCTGGGCCGTCGATGAGCAGGGACGCCCGGCCTTTCCCTGTGTTCCCGGCGGCGAACCGCAGCGCGAGATGGCGACGCGCTTCGGGGTAAATCTCGTGATGTACGTGCTGACCGGCAACTACAAGAGCGACCAGGTGCACGTGCCGGCGATCCTCGAACGGCTCGGGCAGTAGGGCGCATTCGTGGAGCGCCGGCCTCCGGCCGGCATGCCGACGAGACGCCGGTGATCCCGAAATCAGATTGCGGCGAACGGGCTGACGACGCACTCTGGCCGCGATGTCCCGCCAGCAGAGGTTTCCGCCATGATTACCGCCGATCTCACCGGAAAGACCGCGCTCGTGACCGGCGGCGCCTCGGGGATCGGGCTGGCGACCGTTGAAATTTTCGCGCGCTGCGGCGCGACGGTGGCGCTGAACCATCTGCCGGACGACCGGCGCGGCGCCGAGCAGGTCGAGCGGCTCAAGGCAAACGGGCACCGGGTCATCGCCGCACCCGGAAATGTCGCGCAACCGGGCGATGCCGAGGATATGGTAACCAGCAGCAATCGATGCGCTGGGCCGGCTCGATTTTCTCGTCAACAACGCCGGCACGCCGGCGACGCCGGCGCCGATCCCGTTTGCCGAACTCGACAGGCTGACCGAGGAGTTCTGGCAGACCATCCTGAACACGAACCTGATCGGCCCGTTCCGCTGCACGCATGCCGCGGTCGGCGCACTGCGGCGCGACATCGGGCGCGATCTGCAGCACGGCCTCGATCGCCGGCGTGCAGGGCAGCGGCAGCAGCATCCCCTATGCGACGAGCAAGGCGGGAGTCATCAACCTGACGCGCAGTCTGGCACGCACATTGGCGCCCGAGATCCGTGTCAACGCCGTGGCGCCGGGTTTCGTCGACAGTCCCTGGAACCGGGAATGGCCGGCCGACCGCAAGGCGCAATCGGTCGAGCGGACGCCGCTGAAACGCGCCTGCAAACCCGAGGACATCGCCGAGACGATTTTCTTCCTGTGCGCCGGGACAACCATGATTACCGGACAGACGATCATCGTCGATGGGGGCCTGACGCTGTAGCCGATCTCTGTAGACACGGGTCGGCGATGCCCGGCGAAGATGGGTCCGACAGATGGAGCCGTACGGCCCTTCTTAAGCGGGCGCGGCACGGACGAGCGAGGCCGCGACGACTGAAATGACGCCATCAAACGCAGCCCGCACCGTGCTGACCCGGATCGCTACCGGGTGATCGGTCAATTCATCGATATCGAAATCAATTCTGACAGCGGCATCGCCTTCGAATTGTGGCTGCAGCGCCGCAGCCGCGAGCTGAACTCCTGCGGCGACTTCCACCTGAAACTCGTATTCCGCCGCTTCACGGCTGCAGGACAGCGTAAGAGTGAGGGACCATTCCCCGAGCGGCAACATGATATTGGGGCCGTCGATAAGCCGGCGGGCGCGGCCGGTAATGTCGATTGGCGCGCTGGCTGCCTGTTCGGGCCGGTCACACGCGGCGAACAGATCGCCTGTCCACGTGATTGGAAGCGTGCCGCCGATCGGGTCCGGCTCGAGGTAGGGGGCAAGAGCGCCCATCGTCATCTGCCGCTGGGCCGGCTCCAGCCCGTTCCACCATGCAGTCGCATCGTCGTCGTCGAAGGACCTGTGATCGATGGCCAGCTCCTCGACAAAAGCAGCGATTGCGCCCGCTTCGCACGCGATTCCGAGATGATCGGCGATTGCCTTTGCGATCGTCGTAGGCTGCGCGCGACAGCGATCCGCGTTCAACACCAGGGCACCCGGCAGATGCGAGCAGCTGATTACCGACGCGCAACTGCTGGCCAGCAATCGCACGGCGTGCGCCAGCTCGATCCCGCGACAGAGAACAAGCTCAAGCAGCACCGAACGCAAATCATCGAGCGCGACCACGAAACCGCGTTTGCCGTGGCCGAGCGCGCCGCACAAACGGCCGGCCGGGCAGTGCAATACAAACACAGAAGCCGGTTTTCCAGCAGTCTTGATTGCGCTCGCCGCGAGTTCTTGAAGCGTGTCGGCTTCGACAAGATCGGCGCGCCTGCCGGGTTTACCGACCAAGGCCGCTGTCAGCGCGCTGCACCATTCCGTGAAGTTGCCCGGCAGCCCAACGACAATAAACAGCATACCGCGTTTATTCAACTCCACTAGATCAGCGCCACTAGTCTGATTAGCCGATCGCACCCGCGCTGTCGATCAGTGAGACGCAATCACAATTCGAGAACGCTCTCGAAAGCATCAGGAGGGTCGGACGCATCGGTTCCGGCAACCGCGAACGGTTGCAGGACTACCCCGGCCGAACGCGAGTGAACCCGCGGCCGCGTCGCCCACCACCTTGATCTCTGACCTCAACTCCCTTGCCGCTCGGCTCGCCGTCGAAAAGGTGAGTGTAACGACGCGAATGCCCGGCGAGCGGGGGACGATACTCGTGCGGGCGAGCTGGACATCGGCGAAAACCTCGACCTCGAACGTCGCCGTCGCTGGCGGCGAAAAGCCGAGCACGACCTGAGCGGACCAGCTTCCGGCCGGCAGGTGGATATCAGGGTCCGAAGATTAGAATTCGAGCGTCGCCGGATACGTCGATCGGCTGGGTCAGGCTTCTGCCGGCATTCGGGGCGAGGTAAAACAGATCGCGCGTCCAGACGATCTGGCCGACGCTGCCGGTGCGAAAGGCTGTGCGGTATCCCGACAGAGCCCCTTCGATCATCTTCCAGGCGGACGCGGAAAGCCGTTTCGCCGGCGCTTGCGCGCCCCGCCGCCATGCGTCATCGCCCGGCAGGCCCACTGCGCCCAAAATGGCGGAAGCAGCCTGATGTCTCGTCGCGATCCCGAAATGAGCGGCGATAGCCGAGATCGCCGCTTCCGGGTCGTTCCGAACGAGATCGGCATCGATCCTAAGGGTACCGGGAAGGCCATTGAACTGCATGACGAACGGACAACTGTTAGCAACGGCTCGCACGGCTGGCTTCGGATTGCCCCCGGTTTCGCCCAGGAGACCTGCCGCTGCTCTTACGGGATCGTCGAGCGCTAAGACAAACCGTGCCTGTAAATCGATAACGATCCGCCGGAGTGCCTGATCGGGCTGTCTCGCCCCGATCACGAAGTGGCGAGCATCGCTGCGGAAAAGAAACAGCCCGACGCCGTCGAGTATCGAACCGGCCACCTCGTATCCGAACATCTCGCTCAGCTCGGGCCAGGTTCCGACCGCGACATCGCCGCCCAGCCCACCAAGCAGGCTGGCCATCACGGCATCGCACCACCGCGTCAACGGACCGGGCAAGCCTACCGACAACAGGATCACGATCCATCCCACCTGGCAAGGACGCCGGCCAATCAGGCGGGCGGGTCGCGTGAGGCTTACCGCCGGTCGATACCGGTCGCAAGCCTCGGCTGCCGGTGCGACGCCGAACCCGATTTGCGGTTGCCTCGAAACGGTCGGCGACGTAATTGACTACGGCGCATCGCGGTAGCGGCTGGGGGTTTTGCGTTTTGAACAGGTCGGCTGGCGCGGCGGGTATTTTCGGTCGAACTCGGAGGACAACGGACGTATCGGCGCGGGATACCTCCCGAGCGTGTTGCCACCGCGCTCTATCGTGGGATTCTCGGCCGCGAACCGGACCTCCCGGGTCTCGCGCAAAAGGCCGAAGCGCTGCGCTCCGCCGGCATACTGGAAGATGTCATCCGGACCTTTATCGAATCGCCGGAGTTCCGCTCGCGTTTCCTGAACTCGTTAGTGCCAGCTGTGCCGCTGCCCAACCTGACCGCCCTTATGCCGGAGCGGTACGAGATGCAACAGGTCAACGGCTCCCCGATGACGGTCTATCGCGCCGGCGACGACGCGGCCATTACCGCGATGGTTCGCGCCATCGAGAAACACCGATACTATGACCAGTTCGGAGTGTGGAGCCCGGTGATTGACCTCGACAAGCAGGTCATCGCTGAGCTTGTGCGAGGGCTGGGAGCCCGCAGCTGCTTCGAATTGGGGTGTTTCACCGGGCCGGTGCTGAGTTTGCTCGCCGAGGCTGGCGTCACTGTCGCCGGCGCGGAGGTAAGTCATACCGCATTCACCTTCGCCTATCCCAATGTCCGGGACGCGATCATTTTCGGCGATTTGCTGAGTATCATAATCGATCGCCGCTTCGACGTCGTCTTGTGCATGGACGTCCTTGAGCACCTCAATCCGCTTCTGCTCGACAGCTATATCGAAAGGCTTCTGAAAGCACTGAGCGCCGACGGGTATCTCTATCTCAATGCCCCGATGTGGGGGCGAGACCACAGCTTTGGCCTATTCGAGGAGCCTTATCTGAGGGAATGGTTCGCAATCGGCGACGCTTCCTATTGGCGGCATTGGCCATGCGACGGCGCGGGCTGGCCTATTCACGGCCATCTTGTCTGGGCCAGCCCGGGTTGGTGGGAGCGCAAATTCGCGGGTCACGGGCTGGTTCGTGACATCGTGATCGAGCGCGCCATTCACCGCACCCTCGGCGCGCTGTTCAGCAGCTTTCCCGGACGGCGCAGCCTATTTGTCCTGCGCCGCCCCGGCAGTCGCCGCTCATCTGATGCGGATGCCGACAACGTCGCGCTTGCGCTGTCGCGGGTTCCGGATCTGCCCGGCGGCGCCGCGCCCGCTCAATCGAACGGGTGACCGAGCAGTCCCAGCACCGCCCACGGCTGCAACTCCGAATTCGTCTCGGCGGACGCGACGGAGCAGCGGATCTCAAGACCGTCTTCGTGCTCCGTTACCGATCGCTCGAGTTGACGCCGCATGACGGTTTCGAGAAGGTCCATGCGGTCCTCGTGGCGCGCCGCCACGGCCCGCAAGGCGGGCTGCCGCGACGCGCGCAACGCGGCGAAAAAACGCAGCGTCAGCCCCGCCTTGAAGTTCCAGTAGGCGTTCTCAGTGCGCGGCGTGCCGTGTTCGTCGATCAGCAAGGTTTGAATGGTGTCAACAACCTTCCCGTGCATGCGGCAGGTTTCCAGGCCGTAGCTGCCGAGGCCGCGATCGATGGCGGGCGCAAGCCGTGGGTCCACGATGTGCCGCGCCGCGTGCGTCAATGCCAGCAGCACCGCACTGTGGCAATCGACATAGGCTGCGCGGGGGCTGTCCTTCCGCATCAGGAAGCCCGAGGTCGGCAGCCCGGTCGGATCCTCGAAACGCATCTCGAAGTCGAGCAAAATGCCGCACAGGCGTATCAGCCGGCGGCGATATTCGTCGGCGCCGGTCGCCTGGTACATTGTGATTACGCCGAGTGTGATAAACGCAAGCTCGCGGGAGAAGATCACATTCGGCTGCTGCTCGTGTCTATCGACATACAAATCGAAATAATGCCGGAGATTGGCATCGACCAGAGCTTTTAGTTCTTCGGGCAATGACGGGCGACCGAGGCGGACGTCCCCTGATTCCGCGACGGCGAAACATTTGGCGAAGGCGTTTATTGTGACACCGTAATCATAAGAGATGCTGTAATCCTGCGCCGCTTGCGGCGGCTGGCTCGCCGAGGCGGCCTTGCGCATGAACTCCGCGTAGTCGGATACGCGATTGTAAAAGCCGCCCGCTGTAATCAGCTTGTGCTCGGCGGCGACGAGGCGCCCACCGCGATGCCTTCCCGGGAATTCGTAACGCGCTTGCACCCGGCCCAGCCGCCCCGCGACATCCACCCCGACATCGAAGCTCCGGAGGTGCTCCGGCGCGTGCGTAATCGAATGAATCGCCAGGGCATCGGCCGAAATGTGCCCTTGCCGGATTACGTAATACGAGGGGCTGGCCGCCCGGATCAATTGCTGTCCCGGTTTCCCGGCAGCGAACAAAGGCGTGTCGCCGCCGGGCACGTCGGTTACGATGTTGTTGAAAAAGCAATAAGCGAGACCGTCATGACCGATCGTGAAGACGACGTCGCGGACCTCAACGGTCGGATCCAGATCAAACGCAGCCTCTACCTCGAACAGCATCGATCGCGCATCAAAGGTATACGTGTAGGTTACCGTGCCCGCCCGTCGCCGCTCGCGCCATCGGGCAAAGATCTGGATGTCAGCCGAATGGCTCAGCCGCAACTTGTGTCCGTCGATCTCGGCTCCGGTCTTCTCTCCGGCGCTGGTAACCTGGCGACGAAAGCGTCGTCCGCGATACGTGAACTCAACGTAGTTGCCGCTCAGCATCAGGTTATCGGCGTTGCGTTCGTCATGAAAACGCACACCCGCTATGATGGCGCCCTGGGCAAGATCGTAGCGCAGCCCCATTAAAGAGTGCCGATAGGTGGTTATCGTCCCATTCGTGCCGATACGATCGAGCCGCGGTGCGCTGAGGCGGCGGAAAATGAATGGCCCGTGGCACATGGATTGGACGAAGCGCAAGATTTCGCCGGTTTCGTCGGGGAATCGCTGCCACACCTCAGGCCGCGACATTAGTTCGAGAACCTTGGCGTTGTCGTCGTTCCAGAACCAGCAATCCTGCCTGATAGCTTCCGTTTCAGCGACCGCAAACCCGGCCGTCGCGTCGATCGGGCGATACAGTCGACGGACGAGAAATTCGGCAGCCGCCAGGGCACTTGTCGGCAATTCCGCCATTCAGATCGATCCGCGCAGCTGCCGCGATCCGGTCAGGATCAGCTCTAGTTTCGGATCGTTGCTGTGCAGGCGGAGCTTGAGATAACTCGGCGGGTTGAACGCCGATATCAACCGTGGAAAATGCATCCAATTTTGCTGTCCCGCTCCCGATGCCGAGCCGCAATCAACCATTTTCGGTGCCGTCGCAGCCTCCCGCAATCAAATTCCTGCCTCGGGTGCATCTCTCGAGCTACCTGCCGGCGGTCGCGTTGTTGCGCGGCTAAGATCGGCTAGGTCGAGCGAGTCGGCTATGCTATGGACCGTAATGTACGGCAATCGGCCTTCTGGCGCGCGACACCATTTGGTCGAACGGACAGGGGCCCCACCAGATAGGGAATGACGCAGTGAGCAGCACCGGTTTCGCCTACCCGAACCTGTTCGGCAAGAAGGTGCCGCCGCCTGCCCCGCGCTGGGCCGGCAACGCCCGATACAATTTCATCGGCGGCCACAACGACCGCAGCCTGATCCCGATCGAAGGCTTGATCGAGGCGACGGCTTCGGTGCTGCGCCGCGACGGCCAGGAACTGGCGCTCTACAGCCTTGGGCAAGGCCCGCAGGGCTATCGCGGGCTGCGCCAGTTTGTCGCCGACAAGTTGGGCGGCTGGCGCGGCATCCGCGCCGGGGCCGACGACGTGCTGATCACGTCAGGCTCGGGGCAGGCGATCGACCTGATCAACCAGGTCCTTCTCGAACCGGGCGACACGGTGATCCTCGAAGAATTCACCTATGGCGGGTACCTGACAAAACTGCGCCGGATCGGCGTCAACATCGTCGGCGCCCCGCTCGACGAGGACGGCATCCGGGTCGACGCGCTGACGCAAATCCTCGGCGATCTGAAGGCGAAGGGGACGACGCCGAAATACATCTGCACGGTGCCGACAATTCAGAACCCGACTGGCAGCATCATGCCGCTGGGGCGGCGGCGCGAGTTCCTTGCCGTCGCGGCCGAATACGGCGTGCCGATCTTCGAGGACGAGTGCTATGCGGATCTGACCTGGGGCGGGATGAGTGCCCCGCCGTCGCTCTATTCGCTCGACCCGTCACGGGTCATCCATATCGGCTCGTTCTCGAAGACCTTGGCGCCGGCGCTGCGGCTCGGCTATGTCGTCGCCGATTGGGAGTTCATGAGCCGCATCGTCGCGATCAAGACCGCCGGCGACAGCGGCACCGGCGCGCTCGAACAAATGGTCGTCGCCGAGTACTTCTCGAAGCATTTCCAGGACCATGTCGATGAGCTGAGCGCCCAGCTCAAGGACAAGCTCGACACGATGGTCGAGGCGGTCGAACGGGAGTTCGGCACCGCGGTCGAGCCATGGCTGCCGAAGGGCGGCATCTTCCTGTGGATGAAGCTCCCTGACCAGGTCGATGTCCGCAAGCTCGTGCAGCCGGCGCTCAATGCCGGAATCGCGTTCAATCCGGGACCCGAATGGGCGGTCGACGGCGAGGCCTCGAAATCGCGGCTGCGCTTGTGCTTCGGGCTGACGACAAAGGATGAGATCCGCGAGGGCGTCGCCGGGTTCGCGCGGGTCTGCTACGAGCAGTTCGGCATTCCCGAGCAGAGCGCCAACGTGCGGCACGCATCGCGCCCGTAGCCCGATACGATCACCGCATCGCGGCGAACGTCGGTTCCACTATCCGAATCCGAGTTGTCTGGAGGACCAGTCCCGGCTTTGGTTACCTGTGGGTTGAAGGCAGACGGGACGACGGTCGAGCGAGCGGCAGTGGAGGAATGAATGTCTGACCGGGCGGAAATGCAGAGGCAAATCGACGAAGCGCTGCGCCGGGCGGTCGAAACGGGCGAGGCGCCCGGCGTCGTTGCGATGGCCGCGAACGATGTCGGGCCCCTCTATGAAGGCGCGTTCGGGCGGCGCGATGTCAAAAACGGCCCGGCGATGACGCTCGACACCGTCTTCCGCATCGCGTCGATGACCAAGGCGATCACATCAGTCGCGGCGATGCAGCTCATCGAGGAAGGCCGGCTCGCTCTCGATGCGCCGGTGCCCGATATCGGCGAGCCGGCCTTGAACGCGCCACAGGTGCTCGACGGCTTCGACGCGGCCGGTAAGCCGAAGCTGCGCCCGGCCAAGCAACCGATCACGCTGATGCATCTGCTGACCCATACCGCCGGGTTCACCTATGATTGGTCGAACCCGAACACGCGGCGATATGCCGAGATGACCGGCGTGCCGACCGCCACGAGCGGCAAGCTCGCCGCGTTGCGCCAACCGCTGGCGTTCGATCCCGGCGAGCGCTGGGAATACGGCGTCGCGATCGACTGGGTCGGCCGCATCGTCGAGGCCGTCTCCGGCGACACGCTCGACATCGTGCTGCGCGACCGCATCTTCGCGCCGCTCGGCATGCGCGACACGGTCTTTCTGCCGAGCCCGGAACAGCGGCCGCGACAGGCGCCGGTGCATCAGAAGCACCCCGACGGCAAGCTCGAACCGCAGCCGTCGCCGGAGCCGTTCATACCGGAATTCTGGTCCGGCGGCGGCGGGCTCAATTCGACCGCGCGCGATTATCTGACCTTTCTCGAAATGCTGATGCACGGCGGGACGCTGCACAGCGCGCGCATCTTGAAGCCGGAAACCGTGGCGCTGATGAACAAGAACCATGTCGGCGACCTGCCGGCCGGAGTGCTGCGCAGTATCACGCCAGAACGGGCTCACGATCTCGACCTGTTCCCGGGCGCCCCGGTGCGCTGGGGCCTTGCCTATATGCTCAACATAACGCCCGGGCCGAACGGACGAAGCGCCGGCACGGTCAGCTGGGCCGGTATTTTCAACAGCTACTACTGGCTCGACCCGGCGCGCCGTGTCGCCAGCGTGATCCTGACGCAGATGCTGCCGTTCGCCGACCCGGCGATGCTGCGGCTCTACGGCGAGTTCGAGCGCGGCGTCTACGCGCTTGCCGAGGCGCGCTGAGGCATGGCGCTGCTGCATCTGCTGCGCCACGGCCAGCATGATTTGGGCGGCGGCATGCTGGCCGGCCGCATGCCGGGCGTCCGGTTGACCGAGCGCGGCCGGGCCGAGATCGCCGCCGCGTCCGAGCGCCTAGCGAGCGAGAACATTGCCGCGGTTTACGCGAGCCCGCTGCAGCGCACCCGCGAGAGCGCCGAAATCGTTGCCGAAAGGCTCGGGCTGCCGATCGAATTCCGCGACGACCTGATCGAACTCGATTTCGGCGAATGGACCGGCACGACCTTCGATTCGATCCGGGCCGACCTGCGCTGGCGATCATGGAGCCAGCACCGCAGCTTGGCGCGGATTCCCGGCGGCGAAACGATGCGCGCGGTGCAGTTCCGCGCCGTCGAGGCGATTCTGGAGATCGGAGACCGTCACCGCGACGCGGCTTCTGTCATCGTCAGCCATGGGGACGTGATCCGCTCGGCGCTCGTCTTCGCGCTTGGCATGCCGCTCGACTTCTACAGCCGCATCGAGGTCGTGCAGGGGTCGTTGAGCACGATCCGCATCGACGACGGCGGGATCCGCGTCGTCTCGATCAACGAACGGCCCTGGCTGGGGTAAATCAGCCTCCGTTATCGGCATCGGGTTCCGCATACTGCTTGGGCGCGGCTGTTACCGGCGCTGGAAAGCTCTATAATGGGGTAATGCGCGCCAGCCGCGCGAGGGAGGACGCTGATGTCGGCCAACGGTCATCGCTATAATGTCGGCGGCATTCTGCTGGAACGGCCGTTCAAAATCCGCCGCCTTGGGCATTTCGGGTTCAATGTCGCGAATATCGAGACGGCGCGCCAATTCTATGGCGACCTGCTGGGGTTCACGGTGTCCGACATTGCCGATTTCTCCGGGGCGCCGTGGTTTCCGAATGATGCCGGGTTCGGCGATCGCCACGGCTATTTCATGCGCTACGGCACCGACCATCACGCGATGGTGCTGTTCTCGAAGCCGGTGATGGACCGGCGCGCCGACCGCCAGTTCGCGCCCGAGGTCACGATCAACCAGATCACCTGGCAGTGCGGCAGCCTGAGGGAGATCGTCGAAGCTTACGGCTATTTCGAGGAGCAGCAGGTCCGCATCCAGCGGGTCGGGCGCGACATGCCCGGCAGCAACTGGCACACCTATGTCTACGACCCGGACGGGCACACCAACGAACTCTATTACGGCATCGAGCAAGTTGGCTGGAACCAGGAGAGCAAACCCCGCGCGATGTACTATCGCGGATTCCGCGAAAAGCCGGAATTGCCGCAGATATCGGAGGCCACCGAGGTAAAGGACGCGCAGGAAAAGGGTATCGACATTTTCTCCGGCCACCGGCCGTCGCTGCCGAACGGCGGCAAGACCTACGACGTCGACGGCGTATTGCTGCCGCGGCCGTTCAAGATCACGAAGATCGGCCCGGTGCGGCTTTTCGTCGACGATGTCGATCGCGCTGAGGCGTTTTACACGCGGCATCTCGGATTGACGAAAAGCGAGGAGAGTTTCTATCGCGGCGCCCGCTGCGTGTTCCTGCGCACCGGCGCCGAGCACCACAGCGTCGCGCTGTACCCGAAGGAACTGCGCGGCACCCTCGGCCTCAGCCCGCATACGACCTGCCTGTCGTTCGGCGTCGAACTGGCCAATTACGCGCAGCTGCGCGAGGCAGTGGCTTTTCTGAAAGCACAGGGCTGCACGCTTGTGGATCTGCCGCCTGAACTCTATCCGGGGATCGATTACGCGGCTTTCGCGCTCGACCCGGACGGGCATTGCATCCAGCTCTACTCGTATATGGAGCAGATCGGCTGGGACGGACGGGTGCGCCCGGCCTCCGAGCGCCGCCCGGTAGCGCGCGATTGGCCCGAGGCGTTGGATCCACTCAGCGACAGCTATGTGGACCAAGTGTTCCAGGGGCCATTCGGCTGAGCGAGCATTTACTTCCGCAAAGAAAGCTATGATGAACCTGTTCGATCTGACCGGGAAGGTGGCGATCGTCACCGGGTCGTCGCGCGGCATCGGCCGGGCGATCGCCGAGGCTTTCGCCGAAGCCGGCGCCAGTGTCGTGATCTCGTCGCGCAATCAGGAGCCGTGCGACGAAGTCGCGGCGGCGATCCGCGCCAAGGGCGGCGAGGCGATCGCGATCGCGGCGCGGATTTCCGACAAGGCCCAGCTTGAAAACCTTGTGGCGAAAGCCCGCGAGCAGTGGGGCGGGATCGACATTCTTGTTTGCAACGCGGCGATCAACCCGCATTACGGCCCGCTCGAAGACCTGACCGATCAGGTGTTCGAGCGGATGATGACCAACAACGTACTGAGCAATTTGTGGCTCTCGAACCTGGTCGCGCCCGATATGAAGGCGAAGCGCGAAGGGTCGATTATTTTCATCAGCTCGACCGGCGGCCTGAAATCGTCGCGGGTGATCGCAATGTACGGCGTGACAAAGGCGGCCGACATCGCGTTGTGCCGCAGCCTCGCGTCGGAATGGGGGCCGCATAACATCCGGGTCAACTGCATCGCGCCGGGGCTGATCGTAACCGAGTTCGCGCGAGCGCTGTACGAGGACCCGGAACGCCGCGCGCGGCGCGAGGCGCAAACGGTTCTCGGTCGCCTCGGCCAGCCCGAAGAGATCGCCGGGGCCGCGCTGCTGCTGGCCTCCCGCGCCGGCTCCTATATCACCGGCCACACCCTGGTGATCGATGGCGGCACGATGGTGGTTTGATTGCAGCTTATTGCTGCGCGGTCGCCCGCCGAGGTACGCGGACCAGCAGCAACAGCGGCAGAGAGCCTAGAATGACGAGCAGCATCAGCGCGAAATCGTCGATGTAGCCGATCATCGCCGCCTGTCGGGTTACCTCGTGATTGAGTGCTGCGATCCCCGAAGGATCCGTAAGACTGAAAGGCAGCGGTAACATCGGCGGTTGCGCCAAGGGGTTGTCTGGACGCAGCGATTCCATCAGCCGCGAATGGACGATTTGTGTGTTTTGCGTTAGCTGCGCTTCGAGAATGGCGATGCCGATACTGCCGCCGAGCATGCGCATCAGAGCGCGGATCGCGGTCCCCTGGGTAAGGATGTGATGCGGCAATCCGGACAGGGCGAGCAGATTGAGCGGCACGAATGTGCAACCAAGCCCAAAACCCTGCGCAAAGCCAGCAAACAAGATCGGCCCGGACCCCATTTTCAGCGAGAACCCGGTCATCTGCCACAGCGATGCCGCGGTCAGCAGGAACCCGACAGCGATAAAGATGCGATTGTCGACGCGGTTGATCAGGCGCGCGACGAAGAACATTGCCAGCATTGTGCCAAGTCCGCGTGGCGCCATCATCCATCCGGCGTCGAACACCGGGTAATTCAGCAGCACCTGCATCATCGACGGCATCAGCGCCAGGCTACCGCTGAGGATCATGCCAACCCCAAACATCAGCAGACTGCCAGCGACGAAATTGGGGCTCTTCAACAGCTCCTTGTTCAAGAAGGAGCGCTCGCCCGCGGTAATCGTGTGGATTGTCAGCAGATAGAAACACAGGATCGCAACCGTTGCCTCGATCCAGATCTCGGTCGAGGAAAACCAATCCTTCAGCTGCCCGCGGTCGAGCATCAGTTGCAGCGATCCGACGCCGAGGCTCAGCATCGCGAAGCCGAACCCGTCAAACGCGTCCCGGCGCAAACCCGGCGACTGGCGGACAAAGGCGAAAATCCCGAGCGCGCACAGCGCGCCGACCGGCAGATTGATGTAAAAGCACCAGCGCCAATCGAAATTGTCGGTCAGCCAGCCGCCAAGGGTCGGCCCGATGATCGGCCCCATCATCGCGCCGGTGCTGAAGATAGCCATCGCTTGCCCGTGCTTTTCGCGCGGGTAGATCGTGAACAGCGTGGCTTGGCCCAGCGGCACCAGACCGGCGCTGCAGATTCCCTGCAACATTCGAAAGAGTACGAGCTGGTTCAGGCTGGTGGCAGCGCCGCACAGCGCCGAGGCGATCGTGAAACCGACAACCGACGCGAGAAAGATCGGCCTCACGCCGAAGCGCCCGGCCAGCCATCCCGTCAACGGCATCATGATCGCCGAGGACACGATGTAGGACGTCAGGACCCATGAGATCTGATCCTGCGCCGCCGCCATGCTGCCTTGTATATGCGGCAGGCAGACATTGACGATTGTCGTGTCGAGCCCTTGCATGATGCAGGCGCAGATGATGGTCGCGGTAATCAAACCGCGGTTTGGGATTATCGCCGTCGCTTCTGACTTCAAGGTTTGGCGCGACAGCCTGTTTGCGGTGTTTGGCAACAGACGGCTTCACACCGCCAGCCGGTACGAGGCCCCGTCGCGGACGATATGCCCGGCGGTTGCCCCGGCGAAATGCGTGCCGATCACCAGAACCGGCTCGTCGCACAATTCGCCGAGCATGCGCTCCCGGGTGCGGCGCGCCTCGCCGGGGTCACTGTCGGCCGCCGACGACCAGTCCGGCCGCGCGATCTGGCAGGGGTGGTGCATGAAGTCGCCGGTGATCAGCGCCTCCTCACCGCGCGAGCTGATCCGTACGCTTACATGCCCCGGCGTGTGCCCGACCGTCGGCACCAAGCTGACCTCGTTGCACAGCCGGTGGTCGCTTTCGACCAGATCGGCGAGGCCGGCGTCGTAGATCGGCGCAACTGAATCGGCGAACACGGCCATCATGTCCTCGCGCTCGCGCTGACCGCGCCAATGCGCGAACTCGATGCGGCCCATCAGGTAACGCGCATTCAGAAAGGTCGGGACCCGAACCTTGGTCCCATTTGGGCCGTCCACCAGCATCGTGTTCCACCCGACATGGTCGACATGCAGGTGGGTGCACAGCACCGTCTCGATCGACTCGCGTGGGAAACCCGCAGCGGTGAGATCGGCAAGAAACGGTCCGTGCAGATTGTTCCAGTTCGGGATGCGGCGTCCCTGTTTGTCGTTGCCGAGGCAGGTATCGACGACGATGCGCCGGTCCGGCGTCTCGACCACCAGAGCATGAATGCTCATCTTGAGCCGCCCGCGCTCGTCGGCGAAATGCGGCTGCAGCCAGCCGATCGGCACCACCACCTCATAGGTGGCCTGCGGCAGGATGAAGCGGCTGCCGCCCGTCACCTCGAGCTCGACGATCTTGGTGACCGTCACGTCGCCGATTTTCCATTTCATGTTTTCCTCGTGCGCTCGCGCCGTGGCTCCGGGCCCAATCGATTACAGCAGAGCGGAAACGCTTCCGGGTACCGCCCCCGGCGGCGCATCGCCGGTGCTTACGGTCGGCGAGCCGGGATCGGCGGAGGCCGGGTTCGTGTGGCGGGGCAAGAACAGCCGAATGATCGTTCCGGCTCCGGGTTCGCTGTCGATCGTACAATAGCCGCCGAACCGGGTTACGAAACTCCGGACCTGCGACAATCCCAGTCCGGTTCCCTTTCCCGGCTCCTTGGTCGTAAAGAACGGGTCGAACACCCTGTCGCGTACGTCGGCGGTCATGCCGCACCCTGTATCGCTCACGGCGATCAAAACACAATCACCTCCGGCGGTCCCCGGGGGTGCATCCGAATGGTCGTCGGCGAGCTGACAATTGAGTGTCTCGATCGTCAGCCGGCCCGCGCCCGCCATTGCGTCCCGGGCATTTATCGCCAGATTGACGAGCGCGTTCTCGAGCTCGAAGGGATCGACGAACACCGGCCATAATTGTGGGGCGAGTCGGAGCGTCAGCTCGATCCGATCGCCCAGCGTCCGCCATGGCAGGTCTGTCAGACCGGAGATGAGCTGATTGGCGTCGGTCGGCTGCGGATCAACCGGTTCGCGGCGAGCAAAGTTCAGCAGGCGGCGGGTCAACTCGGTGGCCCGCTCGCACGCGTTGTTGGCCGAGGCTATGAATTTTTGCTGGCGCGGGCTCAAATTGTCGAGCTGCTGCTCCAACAAGCCGATATTGGCCGCGGCGATCGTGAGCAGATTGTTGAAATCATGCGCGATTCCGGCGGTAACCAGAGCCACGGCCTCGACCTTCTGCGCCTGGTGCAGCTGTGTCTCCAGCGCGGCACGCTGGGCGATTGCGTCGCGCGCCTTCGCCAACGCCATCTGCTCGCGCCGCGTGCGGCGCAGCGCAATAATATTCAACAAGACAAAGCCGAGCACCGCCGGGATGGCGATCAAGGCGTAACCGATGGTCGATTCCAGCCATTCCCGCAGGATGGACGCCTTGGTTCGCCCGATTGCAACGTAAACCGGGTAGGAGGCCAGCCGCTTGTACGCCACGACGGTGCCAGGCGCGTCGAAGCGCGAGCCGCTCGCGCCCGTGCCGTGCCGGATGCGCTCCGCTATGGCACCGATCAATTCGTCTTGCCACCCCGGAGCCGACATCGCGGCGGTTTCCGGATAGCGAGCCAACAGGGTCCCGTCGTTGCGCAGGACGCTCGCCACGTATTCGGAGGAACCGTCCAGGAGCCCTTGATAGAATGAAGCGAAATAGTCGCCAGAAACGGCAATCACCGTGATACCGGCGAAGCTTCCGTCCGGCCCTTCGCGACGCCGGCTCACGGTAAAGTATGGTTGAAATTTTCCGGTTTCCAGGCTGCGCGCACGCAGAGCCCAGATGAACGTCTGCGCTCCAGGTTCCCGCAGCACGCGGAAGTCCTCGCGTCCGGAATGGTCGAGTTCGCGGTCGACCGGGAAGACCCGCGCGCTGACTAGCGCGCGCCCATTCGCGCCGATTACCCAAGCCGCCGCGATCTGCGGCACATTGTCTATCTGCTTCGCCATTTGCTCGTGCAGCGATTTTTCCCGCGCGAGGATCTCTCGGTCGGACAAGCCGCGGAGCAAGTCGTCGATCCGTCCGGCCGCCAGCAGATGCGTATCGAGGATTTTGGTCGTATTCTCCTCCGCCACCGCGGCGGCTTCGGCGAGCGCGGCCGCAGCGCGCCCGTAACTGGCATGGTAGGAGTAGTAGCAGGCGATACTCCCCACCAGCAGCGGCAGAACGACCGAGCCGATCAGCAGGAGGCGGAGGGTCCGTACCGCTCCGAAAACCGCCCTTCCCTCGGCCATCTGAAGACTGGGGGATGACGGAGGAGCATCGATGCCGCTATTCGAGGCTGCCATGTCCGTCGGGTCTTGTAGAATTCTCTATGGTGAAGATCAACAGTGTCGCAGCATAGCTGCGAAGGCTCGCTATGTCGCAGTTGCAGTTCGGCAGAGCAGCTCGGATCAAACCAACAACGGCGCGTATCGGGATTAGTCTCACCAAAACGTCCTGCACCAGAGCCGGCCGGGCGAGAATCGAACATTTTTTCACGGGACGGAAGGCCGCGATGCGGAAATTGTGTTGCGCGAGCATGGCAGCGATCGTTGGCCTGATGGTGATCGGCTGCGCAAAGCAGAAACCTGTTGTGGATCCGACTGTCGTAGCGGCCCAGCTGAGCACCGGCGCGCCACTGTTGCGCTGCCGCGCGGATTGTGTGGCCGAGTGGCGAGGCGCCCAGCCGAATGCGGCGCAACTCGATGCGGCGGCGCGCTGGTCGGAGCTCGCCGCGATGGTCGTCAGCATCAATTATCAGGACGATCTGACGCTTTATTATCTTGCTCGCGCCGCCGAGGGGCTGGGCTATCCGGCGGCTGCGGCCAGCTATTATCGCCAGAGCACATACATCTCCGGGAGCTCGTTGTCCTGTCAGCATGAAAGCGGGGTATGCGGCGGGATCGCTCTGCCGGAAGCGGCCCTGGCACGGATCGATGCGCTCGAGAGTCAAGCCCAGCGTTCGCGATCCCGGCCCCGTCGGCTGCCCGCGACCGCGGCGAAGCCGCCGCCCACCGCCTCCAAACCACTTCCGGCGACCGAACTTACGCCAGGGCCCGCCTCGCCGGAACGCGAGACGCAGCAGCCCGGGGCCGCGGAGCCGGAACCCCAGCCGCCCACCGCCCCGATCTCCCAACCGCGCGACACCGCTGCCGCGGTGCCCGAGCAGAACCGCCCCACGGTGTCCGAGCGGTCCGATCCCGTCCGGGTGCCGGCCCCGCCGGCATCACCGGAGCCAACCCGCGTGGACCCGGTCGCCAAACAATACATCGAGCCCCCGGCGGGCCGCTGAACTGAACATCGCCTGGCCTCAACGCCGGAGATCGAGATCGAAAACTTGGCCCTATCGGTCGAGCGGCAGGCGTCTCGATGGCCCGGATCCGACGGTAGGATGGCTACGCGGCAGGCTCATATCCGAGGGTTCCCAAAGGCGGGTGACCCGCCCGCCGAGCGAGGATAGCATTCGCGTCTCGAACACAGGGAGATCAGAATGAAAGCCGCCGTCCTGCACGCGCCGAATCAGCCATTGACGATCGAGAACGTCGCGCTGGAGAAGCCGCGGAGCCGGGAAGTGGTCTTGCGCACCGCTTTTGCCGGGCTGTGCCATTCCGATCTGCATTTCATCGAAGGCCTCTATCCGACCCCGACCCCAGTCGTGCTCGGACACGAAAGCTCGGGCGTCGTCGAGGCGGTCGGCGAGGACGTGACCTACGTCAAGCCCGGCGACCACGTTATCACCTGCCTATCGGTATTCTGCGGCACCTGCCCGCAATGTGTCACCGGCCACCCCAATCTGTGCGAGAACACCGACGTTAAAATGATGCCCGGCCAGGCGCGCCGCATGACCTGGAAAGCTGGCCAGCACATGAACCAGGCTTTCAATCTGTCCTCGTTCGGCGAACAGATGCTGGTGCACGAGAATGCCGTCGTTAAGATCGATGACGACATCCCGCTCGACCGCGCGGCGCTGGTCGGCTGCGGCGTAATGACCGGGGTCGGCGCGGTGTTCAACGCCGCCAAAGTCGAGCCGGGCGCGACGGTCGCCGTGATCGGCTGCGGCGGGGTCGGTCTGTCGGCGGTCAACGGCGCGGCGCTGGCCGGCGCGGAGCGGATCATCGCGATCGATACCGTGGCCTCCAAACTGGAACTGGCGCGCGAGCTTGGCGCCACCGACACGCTGAACGCCAGCAATGTCGATCCGGTCGAGCAGGTCCGCGACATGACCAACGGCGGCGTGCATTATACGTTTGAGGCGCTCGGCACCAAGAACACCGCTGAGCAGGCTTTTCAGATGCTGCGTCCGGGCGGTACCGCGACGATTATCGGCATGGTGCCGTTCGGTACCAAGATCGAACTGCACGGCTTCGATTTTCTGCGCGACCGCAAGATCCAGGGCACCTCGATGGGAGGCAACCGGTTCCGGGTCGACATGCCGCGCTTGTTGTCATTGTGGCGCCAAAACCGGCTTAAGCTGGATCACCTGATTTCCGGGACGCTCAAGCTCGACGAGATCAACGAGGGTTTCGCCAGGCTGAAATCGGGCGCACCGGTCCGCCAGCTGATCGATTACGGCGCGGCATAGGCGGATAGGCAGAGACCGCGCCGCTGTCGGCGCAAAAGAAAACCGCCCGCCCGCGGTCTCCGCGGAGGGGCGGCTTGGCGATTTGGCCCGTCATGGCCGGGCTCGACCGAACCATGACGGGGCACTCCGGAACCCGCGAGTCGAGCCCGCGGGTGACGAGGACTTTCCTCGGCTGGCTTAGAAGTCCATCCCGCCCATGCCACCCATGCCGCCGGGCGGCATCGCCGGCATGTTCGACTTCGGCTCGGGCTTCTCGGCGACCATCGCCTCGGTCGTGATCAAGAGGCCCGCGACCGACGCGGCGTCTTGCAGCGCGTGCCGGACGACCTTGGTCGGATCGATGATGCCGGCCTGGACGAGATCGGTGAACTCGCCCTTCTGCGCGTCATAGCCGTAGTTCGGGTCCGTGCTGTCGAGCAGCTTGCCGACCACGATCGAACCGTCGGTGCCCGAGTTCTCAGCGATCTGCCGCGCCGGCCACTGCAGCGCCTTGCGGACGATCTCGATGCCGACCTTCTGGTCCGGGTTGGCCGGAGTCAGCTTGTCGAGCGCCTTGATCGCGTAGAGCAGCGCCGAACCACCGCCCGGGACGATGCCTTCCTCAACCGCGGCGCGGGTGGCGTGCATCGCGTCGTCGACGCGGTCCTTGCGCTCCTTGACCTCGACCTCGGTCGAACCGCCGACCCGGATCACCGCGACGCCGCCGGCCAGCTTGGCTAGCCGCTCCTGCAGCTTCTCGCGGTCATAATCGGAGGTCGTCTCCTCGACCTGCTGGCGGATCTGTGTGCAGCGGCCCTCGATGTCCTCCTTCTTGCCGCCGCCGTCGATGATCGTCGTGTTTTCCTTCTCGACACGCACGCGCTTCGCCTGGCCGAGCATGTCGAGCGTGACGTTCTCGAGCTTGATGCCGAGATCCTCGCTGATCACCTGGCCGCCGGTCAGGATCGCAATATCCTCGAGCATCGCCTTGCGGCGGTCGCCGAAGCCCGGCGCCTTCACGGCCGCGACCTTAAGGCCGCCACGCAGTTTGTTGACGACGAGCGTCGCGAGCGCCTCGCCCTCGACATCCTCGGCGACGATCAGCAGCGGCCGGCCGCTCTGCACGACGGATTCGAGCACCGGCAGCATCGCCTGCAGGCCCGACAGCTTTTTCTCGTAAATCAGCAGATACGGGTTCTCGAGTTCGGCGATCATCTTCTCGGCATTGGTCACGAAATACGGCGAGAGATAACCGCGGTCGAACTGCATGCCCTCGACGACGTCGAGCTCGGTCTCGAGGCTCTTCGCCTCCTCGACGGTAATGACGCCCTCGTTACCGACCTTCTGCATCGCGCGGGCGATCATCTCGCCGATCTCGCGCTCGCCGTTGGCCGAAATCGTGCCGACCTGCGCGATTTCCTCGTTGGTGGCGATCTTCTTCGAGCGGCTCTTGACGTCCTGCACGACCGCCTCGACCGCAAGATCGATGCCGCGCTTCAAATCCATCGGGTTGAGGCCGGCGGCCACAGCCTTCGACCCCTCGCGCACGATCGCCTGCGCCAGAACGGTCGCGGTCGTGGTGCCGTCGCCGGCCTGGTCGCTGGTCTTCGAGGCGACCTCGCGAACCATCTGCGCGCCCATGTTCTCGAACTTGTCGGCGAGCTCGATTTCCTTCGCGACGGTCACGCCGTCCTTGGTGATGCGCGGCGCGCCGAACGATTTATCGAGGACGACGTTGCGGCCCTTCGGCCCCAGCGTCACCTTTACAGCGTTGGCGAGAATGTCGACGCCGCGCAGCATCCGCTCGCGCGCGTCGCTATGAAATTTTACTTCCTTGGCAGCCATTGTTCGTGTGCTCCCTTAAGCGGCTTTGCGGATGGCGGTCTGATCGAGGACGCCCATGATGTCGGACTCCTTCATGATGATCAGATCCTCGCCCTCGAGCTTGATTTCGGTGCCGGACCATTTGCCGAACAGCACCCGGTCGCCCGCCTTGACGTCGAGCGCCTGGATCTTGCCGTCCTCGCCCCGAGCCCCCGGGCCAACCGCGACCACCTCGCCCTCCATCGGCTTTTCCTTGGCCGTGTCGGGGATGATGATGCCGCCTGCGGTCTTCTCTTCCGCTTCCACGCGCCGGATCAGGACGCGGTCATGCAGTGGGCGGAACCCCATATAAACCTCCTTGCACGCTCTGACATTTGGGCTAGCACTCTCTAGCCGAGAGTGCTGCTCATTTAGTCGGATCGTCTTCGGTTGTCAACCGTTTCAACGGGGGTACCGGCAGGTCCCGCAGTACCGCGGCGACCCGAGCCGATACCGAGAGAGCACGTCCAGGCAAACCGCCGAGTGGGCGCCGCGCCCGAACGGGAGATCGGGTTTTTTGGTGGGCAAGGTTTTGACATGGCCCGCGCCGGGGCGCAGTCTCTCCCTATATAGGCCGCTACCGGCAACCGGATTGAGCATTGCGATGGCGCGAACCGTTGATTGGGAAATTCCGAGCGAGTTCCAGCCGAAGCCGGAGGATTTCGACTTCGACCTCGAAGGCGCGCTCGGCGCTGTGCTGGGACTGCAAGCCACTGTCCCCGAAGACGCCTTTACCGCCACGACGCTCGGCACCGAGCGCGCCGGGTCGGGTGTGCTGATCCGAAAGGACGGACTGGTTCTGACGATAGGCTATCTGATTACCGAGGCCGAATCGATATGGTTGACCTCGACGGTCGGCGGCGCGGTGCCGGCGACGGTGCTCGGCTATGATCAGGAAACCGGGTTCGGACTGGTGCAGGCCTTAGGGCGCCTCAACGTGCCGCCGCTTGAAATCGGCGCCAGCCAGCGTGTCGGCGCCGGCGACCGCGGCGTGGTCGCGGCCGAGGGCGGCCGCCGACACGCCGTCGCGGCGACCGTCGTCGCGCGCCAGGAATTCGCCGGCTATTGGGAGTATCTGCTCGACCGCGCGATTTTCACGGCGCCGGCGCATCCATTCTGGGGCGGTGCGGCGCTGATCGGCGGCGATGGCAAGCTGCTCGGCATCGGCTCTCTGCATGTCCAGCACTCGAACGGCCGCGAGCTGCGGCGCGACGTCAACATGATCGTGCCGATCGACCTGTTGGCGCCGGTCCTCGACGACATGCTGACCTATGGCCGTCCGAACCGGCCGCCGCGGCCGTGGCTCGGCCTCTACGCCGCCGAGGTCGAGGACGCCATCGTCGTGGCCGGGCTGTCCGAACGCGGGCCGGCGAGCAAGACCGGGCTGAAACCGGGCGATCGCATCGTCGCGGTGCGCGACGAGCCGATCTCGACGCTGGCCTCGTTCTGGCGCCGCGTCTGGGCAAGCGGCCCGGCCGGCAGCGAGGTCGTATTGCAGATCGCGCGGGACAAGGAGACGATGCGGGTGCGCATCCCCTCAGCCGATCGCACCCGCTTCCTAAAGGCGCCGAGGCTGCACTGAGAAGCGCGAGCGTCGGCGCGCCCGTCTAGCACGCGCAGAGTGCGCTAAGCGCCGCTCTGCCTAGGCTACGTGTTGCGCTCAATCCTACGATGTAGATGCTCGCTTATGCGTTCACCTTATTTGTCGCGGGATGGCGTGGCGCGGTGCCTGTTGTGTTTCGGACTCGGTTACAGCGCCCGGGTCTTCGCCGGCAGGCTCATTGCCGAGGGCTGGGAAGTGCGCGGCACCGCACGCGATCCGGACACCGCCGTCGCGCCGCGCGGTTGCGCGATGTACCGTTTCGACCGTGAGCACCGGCTGCCGGCTGCCGCTTTCGACGGCGTCACGCATATCCTCGTCTCGGTCCCGCCGGACGCGGCCCCCGGCGCGACGACCGATCCGGTTCTCGATACGCACGGGGAGGACATCGCCGCGCATGCCGGCCTCGCCTGGCTCGGCTATCTGTCAACCACCGGGGTGTACGGCGATCGCGGCGGCGGTTGGGTCGACGAAAAATCCGAGCTGCGCCCTAGCGGTGAGCGCGGCCGGCGGCGCGTCGCTGCGGAGACCGGCTGGCTCGATCTGTGGCGTCGCCGCTTCCTGCCGGTGCAGGTGTTTCGGCTCGCCGCGATTTACGGCCCCGGCCGCGGCCCGTTCCAGGCGCTTCGGGCCGGCACCGCGAAGCGCATCGCGAAGCCGGGACAGGTTTTCTCCCGCATCCATGTCGATGATCTCGCGAGCGTGCTCGCCGCCTCGATCGCCCGGCCGCGACCCGGCGCGGTATATGATGTCTGCGACGACGAGGCGGCCCCGCCTGAGGCGGTCATCGCCTATGCGGCAAGGTTGCTCGGGATGGAGCCGCCGCCGCCGGTGCCGTTTGAGGAAGCCGGATTGTCGGCGATGGCCCGCAGCTTCTATGACGACAACAAGCGGGTGTCGAACACAAGGATCAAGAGCGAACTCGCAGTGGCGCTGCGCTATCCGACCTACCGCGAGGGCTTGGCCGCGATCCTGCGCGAGGAGGCGAGAGGCTTGCCCTGACCGGCGGCATCCGGCAAGTTCGCCGACACGTTCGCGTCCAGCCGCTTTCGGGGAGAAACGCCATGCCCGCTTACAACGTGCTGATCATGGGGGCGTCCTACGGGTCGCTGCTCGCCACCAAGCTGCTGTTCGGCGGCCACAAGATCACGATGATCTGCCTGCCGGCCGAAATCGAGGCGTTCAACGGCGAGGGCGCGGTCGTTCGGCTGCCGGTGCGCGGCCGCAAGGAGCCGGTCGAGCTGCGCTCGAAAATGCTGCCGGGCAGTCTGCGCGCCGCCGGTCCCGGCGACGTCAAGCCGGCCGATTTCGACCTCGTCGCGCTGGCGATGCAGGAGCCGCAATACCGCTCGCCGGGCGTGCGCGAACTGCTCGACGCCGTCGCGACGAGCCACGTGCCATGCATGTCGATCATGAACATGCCGCCGCTACCGTATCTGAAGCGCATCCCCGGTCTCGATACCGATAAGCTCAAGGCGGCGTTCACCGACGCCTCGGTGTGGGACAATTTCGAGCCCGGGCGCCTGACGCTGTGCAGCCCCGACCCGCAGGCGATCCGCCCGCCGGGCGAGAAGATCAACGTGCTGCAGGTTACCTTGCCGACCAATTTCAAGGTGGCGCGCTTCGACTCCGACGCGTCGACGAACATCCTGCGCCAGATGGAGCGCGATATCGAGGCGGCGCGCTACAACCCCGGCGACGGCGAGATCCAGCTTCCGGTCAAGCTCAGGGTGCACGACTCGATTTTCGTGCCGCTCGCGAAGTGGGCGATGCTGCTGTCCGGCAATTACCGCTGCGTGACAAAGGACGGCGCGATCGACATCAAGGACGCGGTGCATCGGGACGTCGAAAAGTCACGGTCGGTGTACAACTGGGTCGTCGGGGTCTGCGAAAAGCTCGGCGCGTCAGCCAGCGATCTGGTGCCGTTCGAGAAATACGCGGCCGCTGCCAACGATCTGGTGCGTCCGTCATCGGCCGCGCGGGCGCTGAACAACGGCGTGCCGAACATCGAGCGCACCGACCGTCTCGTGCAGCTGATCGGCGCGCAGCTCGGGATGCGGCACCCGGTCGTCGACCGTACCGTCGCACTGGTCGACGAGAGGCTGGCCGCCAACCGGGAGAAGGCCGCTTAGCGTCGGGGCCAAAAACCGCAAGGTGCAGGGTGGAAAGCGCGCTGCGCGCCCTCCGCCTTACGCATGCATCGTCATGCCCCTTGCCGCCGCCTCGAACGCCGCGAAAATTGCCGTAATCGCATGGCAAACTGCCCCTTCGTTGGCAGGCGACGAGGCGCGGCGATGCGCGGTGTTAATTCCCTGTTCGGCGTCGGACACGTCCCTGTTCGGGTCAGCCGAAGTCCCTGTCGGGCTCGCCGAATTCCCTGTTCAGGGCGTCGGGAACCTAGCCGGACAAAGTCCCGATAAAAGTCCGGCATCGGAATGCGGAAATTCCCTGCCGCAGGGAATTTTCGCTGCCTGGCGGCGGTCGAGACCGACCAGTGGGCAGGGGTGTCCATCCTGCATTATGGTCGCGAACGGAAGGCGCTACTCGATCGCGACTCAGAGCAATTGCCCCACCGATTATTTCTTTGCGATCGCGCGCTCGGCTTTTGACGGCGTGAGCTTCTCCGGGTGGACGATTGTCTTGTTGACGGCGCTGCGGGCCGTGCCGAGCGTCGGAAACTCGGTGTCGGCGCCCTCGCGCTGCAGCACATAAACGGTCGCGACCGGCTTGCGGCTGAGCTGGTCGGCGGTCGTGCGCTTGACGATCGTCCAGTGCACGCGCCGCGTCTCGCCGCCGTCCCCCTCGACATCCTCAAAACCGCGATCGACAATCGCATCGACCGAGTACAGCTTCTGCTCGACCCGTCTCGGCGGTCCTCCCCGGCCGTCGCGGTCGCGGCGATCGCCGCGATCCCTGCCGCGATCCCGCGGCCCGCCGCGACCCTCGGCGCGGCGCTCGCGCCCGTCGCCGCCCCGATCTGCGGCGCCGCGTTCGGCCTCGCCCTGTCGCGGCGTGCCGCGGCGGCGTCCCGCGTACTCGCCGGAGGGTGCAGCCGCACGCCCCGCTTCGGCCGCCTGCTCTTGCCGGACGCCCGGCGCGGCGGCATCGGTCGGCCGACGGCGCCGCCTGCGTGCGTGCGCCGGTTCGCCCCCGGCTTCTGCGGTCTCCGCGGCGGCCTCTCCGGACGTTGGCGCGGCCGGCTCGCCTCCTAGCGGCGCGTGGCGGCGTTGTCGGCGTGGCACGCTGAAGCTCCGCTGTCCGGGCGCGAGCGCGGCGCGGATCGCGGCAATCGCCGGCGGCGCGCTATCGCCGTCCGGGATCGGGTCGCTGTGGCCCGGCAGCAGTCCGAGCACGGGCGGCCGGCGGCGGCGCCGGCGGTTGCGGGTGCGCAGCCGCAGCAGCGGGCGATCGGCCGCCGCGCCTTCCGGAACTCCCTCGGTACCGCCTTCGGGCAGCGCTTCGCCGCCGCCATGCGCGACGGCGATTTCGGCGACGACTGAGTCGGCCGGGACTGCTCCGATCTCTGTCGGCGCATCCATGTCGCGGAAGCCCGCGTCACTCGGAACGGTTTCGCCGGAAAACGGCTCGCTCCGGACGCCAGCTTCGTTCGCGGCCGAGACCTGCGCGGGACGGCGCCGACGACGGCGGCGCCGTCGGGGACGCGGCGAACCCTCGCCGGCATCGGAAGCGGTCTCGCCGCCTGCGTCCGCCGCGGGCGGCGCATCGGCCCCTTCGGCGGGGTTGCCTGCTTCGCTCAAGCCCGGTGCGGTTTCAGCTCTCGCTGCCGTATCGCTACCGTTCGGCTCGCGCTCTGTGGCGGAAAGGCCGGGGGCGGTTTCGGTCGAAATCCACGTTTCGTTCTCTCGATGCACTCTTTCGCGCCGCTTGCCGATGCCTCGCTGGATTATGCCTCGTTGGGCCGACGACGCTGCGATCAGCCCAACTCTATCGCTCGCCAGAAATCAAGGGAAGCGCGGGCGCAGCGCTCCGGCACGAGCAGATTCACGCCATGCCCGTAACCCTCGATCAGGGTCAAGGCGGGCCTGTGGCAGCCGCTCAGCCAGCGCGCGCTGCTGCGCAGCGGCGATGCGGCTCTTGTCGCCGCACAGCAGCAGCACCGGCACGGAGATGCCGGCGAGCAGCGGCTGCGTGTCCACCGCCTCGAAGCAGTCGTGCATCGCGGCGGCTGTCTCGGGCCGGGTTCGGTCCATCTCGGCGACGACCCAGTCGCCGAGGCGCGGATCGGCCCGATCCAGATCGAGGCGGTAGCCGAGGGTTTGGCGGCACCATGTGCCGACGCCGTGAGCGCGCATCGCCGCTGACGCGCTCTCCCGATCGAGCGCGTAGATGCGCTTGATCTCGTCCGGGATGCGACCCGGCGTGTTGCACAGGACGAGGCTGGCGATGCGACCGGGATTAGCGGCGGCGAGCAGCACGCCGATAATGCCGCCCGATAACTCGCCGACCCAATGCACCCGTTCGAGGCCCAGCGCATCAAGCGTTGCGATCACCTGTGCGGCGATGGCTTCAGGCGTATAGCGGTAGGCGGCCGGCGGCGGATCGGACTCGCCGCAGCCGAGCAGGTCCGGGCGGTACACGCGGCGGGCCTCGGCGATGGCCGGAACCCACCGGTTCCAGAACCGTGCGTTGCGCGCGAAGCCGTGCATCATCACGACTGGCAGCGTCTCCTCCCACGGCCACAGGTAATCATCGACGGCGCAGTGCAGCGCTGCCCCGTCGGCCATTGAAATCATAGGCATTCGCAATCTTCTCTCCAACGGCGTCGTTGTGCGCGCCCGGGTTGGCGCTGCGCGCCGCCCGAGCGTCTGCCCCGGACCTGATCCGGGGATAAACTCCGAGTACTCCTGACCTTACCGACCGCCGCCATCGCCGGCGAGTATCTCGCTTTCGATCCGCCATTGCCGGACAAGATGGCGGCGGCGGGGTTGCCGCTCGGGCTTCCCGACAAGCTGTTCCCGCGCTCTGGCGAGTTCTGCGGCGATGAACCCAGACCGCGTCTGGTGCCTGGTAGCACCTGTGTCGCGCGGTGCAGCGGCGCAGCGACCGATCGTTGACGGCGCGTGGGGTATCGTGAACGAGCGTGTTACGATCCCCCGTTTGGTGCCCTAAAGGGACTGGTTCCGTGAAGACAGTTGGGCTGCGACAGGGGAAGAAGACCACATGATGATTTTCAACATGCTGGGCTGCTCGGGTTCGCCAGCTTGCGCCGCCGTTGCGTCAAACGTGATAAGGGCCTGACCGGCTCTGGCGCTGACAGACCCCGGAGCGATCCCTGACCCGGAACACTGCGAGATTCCGCCATGCCCTATGCCGCACCCGTGGAAGAAATGCGTTTCGTGCTCGACACGCTGGCGCCGCTGGAGGGCGCTCGTCGAACGCGATGTCGCCGACGCGATCCTCGGCGAGGCCGCCCGCTTCGCCGCCGCCGAACTCGACCCGCTGAACCAGCCGGCCGACCGGATCGGCAGCGTCCTCGAAAACGGCGTCGTGCGCACCCCGCCCGGGTTTCGCGAGGCCTATCGCCGCTATGTCGAGGCCGGTTGGATGGGGCTGCAATGCGATCCCGCCCATGGCGGCCAGGGGCTGCCGATGTCGCTGGCGACCGCGGTGGTCGAGATGTGGAACTCGGCCTGCATGGGCTGGGCGTTGTGCCCGCTATTGAATTTCGGCGCCATCGAACTGCTGCAGGCACACGGCTCGGAGGAACAGAAGCGGCTTTATCTGGGCAAGCTGATCGCCGGCGAGTGGACCGGCACGATGAACCTGACCGAGCCGCAGGCCGGCTCGGATCTTGGCGCGCTGCGCACCCGCGCCGTGCCGGCGCGCGACGGCGCTGGGGCGACCACTACCGGATCAGCGGCCAGAAGATCTTCATTACCTATGGCGACCACGACCTGACCGACAACATCGTCCACATGGTGCTGGCGCGCACCCCGGACGCGCCGCCGGGCAGCCGCGGCATCTCGCTGTTCCTGGTGCCGAAATTCCTGCCCGACGGCGACGGCAAACCCGGCGAGCGCAACGATCTCAGGCCGCTGCGGGTCGAGGAAAAGCTCGGCATCCATGCCTCGCCGACCTGCGTCATGTCGTATCGGCGAGGGATGAGGGCGCGATCGGCTGGCGCATCGGCGAGGAAAATCGCGGCCTCGAATGCATGTTCACGATGATGAACAGCGAGCGGCTGCTGGTCGGCGTGCAGGGCGTCGCGATCGCCGAACGCGCCTATCAGCAGGCCCGCGATTATGCCCGCACGCGCATCCAGGGCGTGCCGGCCGGGATGAAGCGCGGCGATAGTCCGGCGCCGCCGATCGTGCATCATCCCGATGTCCGCCGCATGCTGCTGTCGATGCGCGCCGGCACCGAGGCGATGCGGGCGCTGAGCTATCTCGCCGCCGCTGCGATCGACGCGAGCCGCCAGTCCGGCGACGACAAAGCGCGGTTCCGGGCGCAGCGGCGGGCCGACCTGCTGATCCCGATCGTCAAGGCGTGGTGCACCGATCTCGGCGTCGAGATCGCCTCGACCGGCATCCAGGTGCATGGCGGGATGGGCTACATCGAGGAAACCGGCGCGGCGCAATATCTGCGCGACGCGCGGATCGCGCCGATCTACGAGGGCGCCAACGGCATCCAGGCAAACGATCTGGTCGGCCGCAAGCTCGGCCGAGACGGCGGCGAGGCGGCGCGCGAGCTGTTCGCCGAAATGCGGCCGATCCTGTCCGAGATCGGCGGCCAGAGCCGGGTTGGGAGTCGATGCATCGCGGTCTCGCCGAGGGGCTCGACGCGCTGGAGCACGCGACCGCCTATCTGGTCGACGCCGACCCGGCGCTCGCGGCGGCGGGTTCCTCGCCATATCTGGCGCTGTTCGGCACGGTCGCTGGGCGGCTGGCTGATGGCGCGCCTCGCGCTGGCGGCCGAGCGGGGCGGCGACAATCCCGGGTTTATTGCGGCAAAGCGGGCCACGGCGCGGTTCTACGCCGAGCACTTCCTGCCGCGCGCGCCCGCCTGGCTCCCGGCGATCGAGGGCGGCAGCACGGTCGTCGAATTCGACCCGGCGATCCTGTGAAACGGCGGTTACCCGCTGAAAGGCTACGCTGGTACCCCTTTTGACGGGTTGCCGGCTTCCTGGGATGGTGCCAGCCTGCGGTGCGGGAGGATCACAGCGTCTGGAGCCTTGAATGGCGTATCACCTCGAAGGACGATTGCTCGAAGTATGCGATTGCCGCGTCTTGTGCCCGTGCTGGATCGGCGAGGACCCCGACAACGGCACCTGCGACTCGGTGCTCGCCTACCGCTTCGACAAGGGCACGATCGACGGGCTCGATGTCAGCGGACGCACCGTCGCGATCGTCTCGCACATCCCGGGAACGTGCTCGCGGGCAATTTCCGCGTCGCGCTATACCTGGATGAAGGAACATCGGACGCGCAGCACGAGGCGCTGGTCAACCTGTACAGCGGCAAGCTCGGCGGCCCGGTAGCGGAACTCGCCAAGCTGGTCGGCGAGGTGGTCTCGGTTGAGCGCGCCCCGATCCGCTTCGATGTCAACGAGGGACGCGGCACGCTGACGATCGGCGACGTCAGCCACGCCGAGCTCGAACCCTACAAAGGCCCGGACGGCTCGACGACGGTGTTGAGCAACACGATCTTCTCGACCGTGCCGGGGGCGCCGGTATTCGTCGGCAAGGCGACCCGATACACCTCGAAGCATCCCGGCGCTGGGGCACGATATCGACCTGAAAGACCACAACGCGCTGCAAAGCACGTTCGTGTTCGACGCCTGAGACCGCGGCAGGCGGCAGCGGAGACGCGCTGAACCACGAGGGCGCGATGCGGACCCGACGCTGGTTCTTGCCGATTGCGGGGCTGCTGACCGTGACGGCGTGGATGGCGCTGCTGTTGTGGCAGCAAAGCCCGTACGGCCGCTATCTCGACCACGGCAACTGGACCGAGACAGGGCTCGGAGCCGGTCTCTGCGCCGCGCTGCCGGCGGCGGGATGGGCGCTGCCGGTCGCGCTCTATGTCGGCGGCTGGCTGCTGATGATCTCGGCGATGATGCTGCCGACAGTCGTTCCGCTGCTGAACCGCTTCGACCGGCTCGTCTCGCAGCGGCCCGATCGCGGCTGGCTGCTGGCGCTGGTGATCGGCGGATATATGCTGGCCTGGCTCGCTTTCGGCGTGGCGGCGCATCTGCTCGATGCCGCGGTGCAACAGGCGGCGCTGCAATCGGACTGGTTGCTGTTCAACGGCTGGATCGCGGCCTCGCTGGTCTTGGCTGGGGCCGGGTTATTTCAGTTCAGCCGGCTCAAGTACCACTGTCTGGTTCGCTGCCGCACGCCGCTGAGCTTTATCACGAAGCACTGGCGCGGTCGCACGCCGCTGCGCAACGCGCTGTTGCTCGGGCTGGACCACGGCGCCTTCTGCGTCGGGTGCTGCTGGGCGATCATGCTGCTGATGTTCGTCGTCGGCACCGCGAGCCTCGGCTGGATGCTGCTGCTCGGCGCGGTGATGGCGCTGGAAAAGAACACGCCCTGGGGCGGCCGGCTCAGCCGGCCTCTCGGCGCGCTCCTGCTCGCCGCCGCCGGCGCGCTGGCCGGCGTCAATCTGTTTGCATAAAGCCCTCAGCGCGGCGTCATCCAAAAGCGGAACCATTCGACGACGCCGGACTGCCCGAGCTTGCCGTCGAAATATCCAAGCAGCCGCTCGATCGCATGCCGCTGCTGAGGCATATCGAAACTGTACCCGTTGGCCTCGACGAAGGCCACGGCGGCACGAAATGCGGTGCGCTTGTTGCCTTCGGCGAAGGCGTGCGCGTCGGCGAGGCTCGTATAGAGCCGCGCCGCCAGCACGGCGATGTCGCGATCCATGAAGTAGACCCAGACATTCCACGGATGCGCCAGCGCGCGCTGCAAGGCGGCGCGGTCGCGCACTTCATGGAGTTCGCCAGTCTCCGCAACCTCGTCCGCGTTGAAAGCGATGAGGGCTTCGATCGGGACCCACAGCGGTTCTCCGTTTCTGCTGTGGTCACTCATGCTGCTCTCGGCTCGGGAATGCCGCCAGCCTCTGGCCCGCGACAACAAAACCGATATCGCCTATCTCAATTATCTAGCACAGCCGTCTCGCGATTCCGCGCGACGTCATCGTGCGGCTCAATCGCCGGTTCGGGCTGCCGGCGTGAGCCGATCCTTCGCGCCGCGATACCAAGGAACACGCGCTCCGCGATCCACAACAGCCGGCGCTTTGTGTGATAATTCGGCCGAGTGGGGACCACGAGGAAGCGCCCGGATCAAGGCATGGCTGTCTATACCGAAGTCGGTGACGATGAATTGCGCACCTTTGTCGCGCTGTACGACGTCGGCGAGGTGCTGTCGTGCAAGGGCATCGCCGAGGGGGTCGAGAACTCGAATTTTCTGCTGACGACCGAGTGCGGCAATTTCATCCTGACCCTGTACGAGAAGCGGGTCGCGCGCCAGGATCTGCCGTTTTTCATCGGGCTGATGGACCATCTGGCGCATCACGGCGTCGCCTGCCCGACGCCGGTGCGGGCGCGTGACGGCGAAGCGTTGCGCGAGCTGTGCGGCCGGCCGGCGGCAATCGTCACCTTTCTGACCGGCATGTGGCCCCGCCGCATCGACCCGCTTCATTGCGCCGGGGTCGGCGCCGCGCTGGCCCGACTGCACCGGGCCGGCGAAGGGTTCACGATGACCAGGCCGAACGATCTCGGACCGGCCGGCTGGCGCCGCTTGTACGAAGCGCTGTCGCGAGAGGGCCGACGAGGTCCAGCCCGGCCTTGCCGAGGAGATCGGCGACGAGCTGGCGTTCCTGGAAGAGGCTTGGCCGCACCACCTGCCGACCGGGGTCATCCATGCGGACCTGTTCCCCGACAATGTGTTCTTTCGCGAGCATGAGCTGACGGGGCTGATCGATTTCTATTTTGCCTGCACCGATTTTCTCGCCTACGACGTCGCGATCTGCCTTAACGCCTGGTGTTTCGAGCCGGATGGCAGCTTCAACGTGACCAAGGCGCGGCTGATGGTCGGCAAGCTATCTGCCGGTGCGCAAGATGCTTCCGGTCGAGCTGGCGGTATTGCCGCTGCTGGCGCGCGGCAGCGCGCTGCGGTTTCTTCTGACCCGGCTCTACGACTGGCTGAACCAGCCCGTAGGCGCGCTGGTGCGGCCGAAGGACCCGATCGAATACTTAAGGAAACTGCGCTTTCACCGTGGGATTTCGGGACCGGCCGCGTATGGCATCGATGTCTGACGACGATGACTGACAATGGGGCGCGGCCCCGCCCCGCGGTCGAGATCTTTACCGACGGAGCGTGCAGCGGCAATCCGGGACCCGGCGGCTGGGGTGTGGTGCTGCGCTATGGCGAGATCGAGCGGGAACTGTCCGGCGGCGAGCAAGCGACGACCAACAACCGCATGGAGCTGATGGCCGCGATCGCCGGGCTCGAAGCGCTGAAGCGGCCGTGCCGCGCCAAACTCTACACCGACAGCATCTATCTGCGCGACGGCATCACGAAGTGGCTGCCGAACTGGAAAGCGCGCGGCTGGAAGACCGCCGCCAAGGAGCCGGTCAAGAACATCGACCTGTGGCAGCGGCTCGAAGCGGCCGCCTCCCGGCACGACATCGACTGGCACTGGGTGCGCGGCCACGCCGGCCACCCGGAAAACGAACGCGCCGACGCACTGGCGCGGGCGGCGATTACGGCGCTGCGGCACTCGACGCACATCATTGAAGTGATCTGGTTGCCGACAGATATCGCGTACGCCGTCGAGCCTGCTTCGTCCGCACGGCGACGAGGCGAAATTAGCCACATTGCGGGAGTATCGAATAATCGGTGCCGTGGGTCGGAGCGTTGGCTGGCGGGTTTTAGCTGTTCTCTTGCTGCAGAATCCGTGCTTCCGCCGTAGCGAAACCCGCGCGGAGCAAGGGGTCGTGCGAGCGTTTGCTGTTGATTCCCTGCAGAAACAGCAAACCGCGTGACCCGCGATGTACCGGAAGCGCAACGCTTCTTCGAGTTGGATGTCGACCGATTCCGACCATCACTATGGGACTGGGTTGCTTGGCGGTGGTTTTGCAGCAGATTCAGCAAAAGGGGCCGGATGACGGAGAATTTTGACCTTGTCGTGGTCGGCGGCGGGCCGGGCGGGTATGTCGCGGCGATCCGCGCGGCGCAGCTCGGCATGAAGACGGCGCTGGTCGAGCGCGAGCATCTCGGCGGCATCTGCCTGAACTGGGGCTGCATTCCGACCAAGGCGTTGCTGCGCACCTCGCAGCTCTATCATGACATGCAGCGGGCCGAGGAATTCGGCCTGAAGGCGAGCGGCCTGTCCTACGACCCGAAAAAGCTGGTCGCGCGCTCGCGGGCGGTGGCAAAGCAGCTGTCGAACGGCGTCGCGCTACCTGCTGACGAAGAACAAGGTCACCGTGTTCGACGGCGAAGCCACGCTCGCCGACAAGGGGAAGTTGTCCGTCTCGAAGAACGGCAACGCTGTCGCCGACATCGCCGCGCCGCACATCGTGCTGGCGACCGGCGCGCGGGCACGCTCGCTGCCGGGCCTTGAACCCGACGGCAAACTGGTGTGGACCTACAAGGAGGCGATGGTGCCGGAAGCGATCCCGAAGTCGCTGCTGGTCGTCGGCTCGGGCGCGATCGGGATCGAATTCGCCAGCTTCTACCGCGACATGGGCGCCGAGGTCACGGTCGTCGAGGTGCTCGACCGTGTACTGCCGGTCGAGGACGAGGAGATTTCCGCCTTCGCCCGCAAGAGCTTCGAGAAGCAGGGCATCAAGATCCACACTGGCGCGACGGTGAAGGGTCTCGATCGCGGCCGAGACGGCGTTACCGCGCATATCGAGGGAGACGGCAAAGCCTCCGACGTGACCGTCGAGCGCGTGATCCTGGCGGTCGGCATTGTCGGCAATGTCGAGGGCATCGGCCTCGAAGGCACCGGGGTCAAGGTCGAGCGCGGCCATATCGTCGTCGATGAATGGCTGCGCACCGGCGAACCCGGTGTGTACGCGATCGGCGATGTCGTCGGCCCGCCGTGGCTGGCGCACAAGGCGAGCCACGAGGGCGTGATCTGCGTCGAGAAGATCGCCGGGGTCAACGACGTGCATCCCGCTCGACCTGCGCAACATCCCGGCCTGCACCTATTGCCGGCCGCAGGTCGCCAGCGTCGGGTTGACCGAAAAAGCGGCGCGCGACGCCGGTTACGAGGTCAAGATCGGGCACTTCCCGTTTATCGGCAACGGCAAGGCGATCGCGCTCGGGCGAGCCGGAGGGCATGGTGAAAACCGTGTTCGACGCCAGGAACGGCGAGCTGCTGGGCGCGCACATGATCGGCGCCGAGGTTACCGAGCTGATCCAGGGATACACGATCGCCAAGACGCTGGAGACGACCGAGGCCGAGCTGATCCGCACGATCTTCCCGCACCCGACGCTGTCCGAGATGATGCACGAGAGCGTGCTTGACGCCTATGGCCGCGCCATCCACTTCTAGCTCGCCGCAACGCTGGCATTACCAGGAGCGAAGTGACGAAGCAATCTCGACTTGCAAAGCACAGCCGGCACGAGATTGCATCGCGCTGACACGCAAACCAGGGCTCGTTCAATGACATTCGCGGATTCCCATGGTGGCGTGCGCGACCGGTTGCGCCATCCCGAGAAGGCGGCGCGGCCGGACAGCCCGAGCCCGCGCAAGCCGCCCTGGATCCGCGTCAAGGCGCCGGGCTCGCCCGAGTACCACGCAACGCGCCGGCTGATGCGCGAACTCGACCTGCACACGGTATGCGAGGAGGCGGCCTGCCCGAATATCGGCGAGTGCTGGAAGGACAGGCACGCGACGTGATGATCCTCGGCGCGGTGTGCACGCGCGCCTGCACGTTCTGCAACGTCGCGACCGGGCGGCCCGATCTTCTCGACCCGCACGAGCCTGAACGGGTCGGCGACGCGGTCGCCGAAGCTCGGCCTCAACCACATTGTCGTGACCTCGGTCGATCGCGACGATCTCGACGATGGCGGCGCCGGGCATTTCGCGCGGACGATCGCGGCGATCCGCGCCGCCTCGCCGCAGACTACGATCGAGGTGCTGGTCCCCGATTTCCTGCGCAAGGACGGCGCGATCGAAACCGTCGTCGCGGCCCGCCCCGACGTGCTCAACCACAATCTCGAAACCGTGCCGCGGCTCTATGCCGAGGTGCGGCCGGGGGCGCGGTATTTCCACTCGCTGCGTCTGCTCGATCAGGTGAAGCGCATCGACCCGGCGATGTTCACGAAGTCGGGGATCATGGTCGGGCTCGGCGAGGAACGCGGCGAGGTATTGCAGGTGATGGACGATCTGCGCGCGGCACAGGTCGATTTCCTGACGGTCGGACAGTATCTGCAGCCGACCCCGAAGCACCGTCCGGTCGCCCGCTTCGTCACCCCCGACGAGTTCGACGGCTATCGCCGGCAGGCCTTCGGCAAAGGGTTTCTGATGGTCTCGGCCTCGCCCCTGACCCGTTCCTCCTACCATGCCGGCGACGATTTCGCCCGGCTCAGGGCGGCGCGCGCGCCGCGTCGCAGAGCGCGTGAGGTTGCAACCATGTCGTCGTCATTCCCGCGTAAGCGGGAACCCAGGGCACGCGATTTGCGGTCGCTCCTGGAGCCCCCTTTTCGCGGCGGTGACGACCTAGATTAGGGCAGCGATGCCGACGCACGCCGAGCAGAGGGTGCTGCCCTACACGCCGGAGCAGCTTTTCGCGCTGGTCGCCGATGTCGAGCGCTACCCGGAATTCCTGCCCTGGTGCGTCGGCGCGCGCATACGCGAGCGCCAGCGACGATTTGATCGTCGCCGACCTGATCATCGGCTTCCGCATGTTCCGCGAGCGCTTCACCTCGCGGGTGACGCTCGATCCCGCCGCGCCGCATCGATGTCGCCTATACCGAGGGGCCGTTCAACTACCTCGACAACCACTGGATCTTCGATCGGGTCGCCGGGCGGCTGCCGGATCGATTTCTTTGTCGATTTCGAATTCAAGTCGAAGATCTTGCAGCGCGTCATCGAGATGCTGTTCCACGAAGCGGTGCGCCGCATGGTGGCCGCTTTCGAAGGCCGTGCACGACAGCTCTACGGCGCCCCCACGCCTTCTGCGGCAACACGGTAGATAGCTGAGCGAAGCGGTGCCCATCATCTTCGGGGACGCCGCGCCGCGTGGGTTTCGCTCCGCTCAACCCACTCCACCGGGTGCGACATGAGCGGTCCGGTTTCCCTGCGCCAGGCCAATATGAAATGCAACAATCGGCCGCGATCCGCGGGATGGATCACGGTGTCCCTGCGAGAACTTCCCCACCACGGCGAAGCTCCGAGCCTGGTGAGTTCGAACCCAGCAGACGTGCCGCATCCTCACCGCCGGTGGATGGGCTCGCCTGCGCGATGTAGCCACCAATACAGGCGCCTGCGGAAGGATGAGCCAGCCGCCCGGATCACTGCGCCCAAAAACTTTGCGGTTTCACCGCTGTGTTTGTAACGACAGCATCCGTCAGCTGCCGACGAGGTCCTCGTAAGAACTCATTGCAGCGATTCGTTTGATCAATCGTGAGTTCTTATGCCGCGGTTCGGAAGTGCCTCTTCCCGCAGCAATTCGAGGGCCAAGACGAGCGCCGCCTGGCGGACCTCGGTGCGGTTGCCGGGGAAGACGCGGCGCTCGACGCGGGCGGCGCCGTCTTTCCGCGCGATGCCGAGATAGACGAGGCCGACCGGCTTTTGCGGCGTGCCGCCGCCCGGACCGGCGATCCCAGTGATCGATACGGCGAGATCGACCCCGGCGCGCGCGACCGCGCCGCGCGCCATCGCCGCCGCGGTCTGGGCGCTGACCGCGCCATGCCCGGCGATCGTCTCGGCCGGGACGCCGAGAAGCTCGATCTTTGCTTCGTTCGAATAGGTCACAAAGCCGCGCTCGACGACGTCGGACGAGCCGGCGATCGCGGTCAACGCCGCCGCGACGAGACCGCCGGTGCAGGATTCGGCCGTCGCGACGTGCCAGCCGCGCGACCGGCAGGCGGCCAGCACCGATTCGGCGAGGTTCAGGGTTTCAGGGTCGAACAACGATGATCCCCTCGCTGATGAGCAGCGCCAGCGGCGGCAGAGCGTAGACCGAGGCGACGAGATCGTCGAGCATGATCCCAGGACCGCCCGGGATGCGGCGCTCGATCAGGCGCGCCGGCCACGGCTTCAGGATGTCGAAGATGCGGAAGAACACGAAGGCCGCCACATAGGCGCGCCAGTCGAGCGGCCCGACCCAGAAATCGAGCGGTCCCAGCACCGCCCAGACCGCCGCCACTTCGTCGATGACGATCCATCCCGGGTCCTTCTGCCCGAGCGCCCGCGCCGCCATGCCGGACGCCCAGCACCCGACTGCAAAGACGATTGCCGCGCCGGCGGTCAGCGCCGCCGGCCCGCCGAAATAGGCGATGACCCAGCCGCAGGGCAGGGCAGCCAGCGTCCCCCACGTACCCGGCGCGTAGGGTAGCAGCCCGACGCCGAACCAGCTTGCCAGCAGCATCGCCGGATCGCGCAGCAGCAACGCGGGCGCGGGAATACGGACGATGACCGGCGGGCGGATCGTCGCTGATGCTGGTTTCCTCCAAATAGCTTCAGGTCTGGGGCGGGCTACAGCGGCAGCCGCACGGTCGCGATCGCCTGCGCCGCGATGCCCTCGCCGCGCCCGGTGAAGCCGAGCCGTTCGGTCGTCGTCGCTTTGACGCTGACCCGATCGGCCGGAATTTCGAGGATTTCCGAAACCCGCTCGATCATCCGTGCGCGGTGCGGGCCGATTTTCGGGCGTTCGCAAATGACGGTCACGTCCACGGCGGCGATGCTGCCGCCCCTGGCCGCGGACGAGGTCGGCCGCATGTCGCAGAAACTGGTGCGATGCAGCGCCGCGCCAGTGCGGGTCGCTCGGCGGGAAGTGCATGCCGATATCGCCGGCGCCGATCGCCCCGAGCAGCGCGTCGGTCAGCGCGTGCAGTCCGACATCGGCATCCGAATGGCCGGCGAGGCTGTGCTCGTGCGGGATGTCGATGCCGCAGATCATGACGATGGTCGCCGGGCGCGAAGCCGTGCACGTCGAAACCCTGTCCGACGCGAACATCGCCGAGCCGCGAGGCGAGCAGCCGCTCGGCGGCGGCGAGGTCGTGCGCGGTGGTCACCTTCAGATTGTCCTCGCTGCCGGCGACGGCGACCGGAGAAATGCCGGCGGCCTCGGCAACGGCGGCGTCATCGGTCAGCACCCGGCCGGCGGCGGCGCGATGCGCTGCCAGGATCGACTGGAAATGAAAGCCCTGCGGCGTCTGCGCTCGCCACAGAAGCGCGCGGTCGAACGTTTCGCGGATGACGCCATCCTCGACGCGCTTGATCGTATCGCCGAGCGGCAGCGCCGGGATCGCGGCCGGCGCCCGGTCGAGCGCTACGATCACCCGGTCGATCAGTCCGGAATCCGGAAACGGCCGCGCGCCGTCATGGATCAGCACCCGCGCCGGGTCGTATGGCACGAGCGCTTCGAGCCCGAGCCGCACCGAATCCTGCCGCTCCGCGCCACCCGGAACCGGCGGCAGCAGAGACAACCCGGCGGTCGCCGCGTCGAAGATCGCGCGATCCTCGTCGCGGATCACGACCTGCACGCCATCGACTCGTTTGTGCTGCACGAATGCCGTAACCGCATGGCGCAATACGGTTCCCGCGCCGAGTGGCAGGTATTGCTTGGGGAGCGCGCCGCCGAACCTGGTGCCACGGCCGGCGGCGACGACAAGGGCGAAAACCGCGCTCATCGCCGCAACCTAGACCGAGCCGCGCCGGGCTTGCCAGCCTACCGGGAGCGCTCGCCGTCTCAAAGAGCGCAGCTTCCGCCGCGATCAGTCACGCCTCAGAGAAAATCGCGCAGCAGGCCGAGAAACACGTCGAGCTTGTCGTGGTGGACCCAATGCCCGGCACCCTCGACCGAGACGACCCTTGCATCCTGGAAATACTGCATGCCGCCCGTCCTCTTCCGGGTTGCGCGCCCAGCTCTCCTTTCCGTAGACGAGCAGGGTCGGGCAGCTGATCCGGGTCCACAGCTCCTGAATTTCAGTTTGGCTCATGCCGTAGGGCGAATCGGCGCGCACGTAATTGTCGAACTTCCAGCTGTAGGTGCCGTCCTCGTTCTGGTTGACGCCGTATTGCGTCAAGTGGCGCGCCTGCTCGGGCGACAGATGCCTGTTGGCCTCCTGCATCCGCTTCAGCGCGTCCTCGATCGAGGCGTAGCGCCGCGGCAGGCGGCCGGACAAGGCGCGCTGCTCGGCGATCCATTTCCGCATCCTGTTCGGCGATCGGCACGGCCGAGCGCGCCGCCATCTGTTTCGGGGTCGGCCCGAGCCCCTCGATTGCGACGAGCTTGCGCACCTTCTCCGGAAACACGCCAGTGTAGCGGATCGCGATGTTGCCGCCGAGCGAATGCGCGACGATCGTCACCGGCGCCAGCTCCTGCTGATGGATCAGCTGGTCGAGATCGTAGATGTAGGCGGAGGTCGAATAGTTGCCGTCGGGCGACCACTGGCTGTCGCCGTGGCCGCGCAGATCCGGGGCCAGAACATGCCAATCGCGGCGCAGCGCCGCCGCGACCCAATCCCAATTGCGGCAATGGTCACGCCCGCCATGCACGAGCAGCAGCGGCGGCGCGGTCGGGTTGCCCCAATCGACATAGTGCAATCGCAGCCGCTGCGAGAAATAGATCCGCGAGGTCGGTCCGGAGCTGTCGAGATCGATTGTCATAGGTGTCAGGGCATCCGAAGCCGTCGTGCTGGCGCATTTCCGCCAGTCTAGCACGACGCTGTCGCGGCAGAGCGTCAGATGCACGATGGAACGGCGCTATCACGGTCGAGTTACTCGGGCTCGCGACGCCAGATGCCCAACAGAAACCGGGATCGTTTCCGCTTCGGGTCGCCTTCGGCACGAGCCGCCGCGAGATTGACGCCGTTTCGTGCCATCCAACGTTTCGCCGCGATCCCGATGATACAAACGGAATCAAGTAGACGAAAAGCGTCAGCAGTGCTTGCATGTCCGATTGATCCGACCGGCCGATCGGTTGAAAACCCCCGCGTGCCGGGCCAAGGCCGGGCATCAGGCGGGGGTTCTTTGTGCGAAGAAAACCTTCGCGCTCGGCCCTACCGCCGAGCAATTCCTTGGGCTTTTCCCTTGGTCGCCGATGCCAAGGAGGTCGGCAACTGAGAACTTTCAGGTGGATTCATGCTCGTTACACACCCTCCTGCCAAGTTGACGACAACGGTAATGTGGCGCTTTGTCACGCCTTGTGCAAGAGTGAAGTAATCTCGATAGCTCGGTAGAGACGGCAGCAAGCATGACACCTCTCGTTAGACTGGCGGCCGCGATGCTGCTGCTCCTCGGCGTCTGCCCGGCGATGGCGCAGGAGATCGTGCATTTCCGCTCGGCATACGATAATGGGCCGGGACAGGAGGCGACCGAGCTTGAAGGCCGCCTGTTTCGCCCAAGCGGCAACGGACCATACCCGGCGGTGGTAGGGCTGCATGGTTGCAGCGGCATGATGCGCCGAAACACGCGCGAGCTAACCCCGCTTTACCGGGCTTGGGGCGATGAGCTGAGCCGGCGCGGTTATGTATTGCTGCTGGTCGACAGCCTGGGACCCCGTGGGCATGGCGAGACGTGCTCGATCGGGGGATTTGATCCAACCATCTACCGCAAGCGCCCGCACGACGCTTATGGCGCTCTTTTTTACCTGCGGCAGCAGCCATTTGTGCGCGGGGACCGGATCGGCATCGCCGGATGGTCGCAGGGTGGCGGCGTTACTTTGTTCACAATCGGCTCACACCATCTCGGTCCCTCCGAACCCGTTGCGGACACGTTCCGCGCCGCCGTGGCGTTCTACCCCGGGGCCTGCAACGAACGCCGTCAGCCGCCCGATTGGAGCACGAAAATACCGTTGCTGGTCTTGATGGGGGCGGCGGATGTCTGGACGCCTCTGGCGCCCTGCGAGACCTTTCTCAACGGCGCCATCGCGCGCGGCAATCCGGTGGATCTCGTCGTCCATCCCGGGGCCTATCACGGCTTCGACGCGCCGAACAATCCACAACGCGAGCTGCCGGATTATTGAACCCGGGCCGGCGTGGTGCCCATCATCGGAACCGACCCGGCGGCGCGCGCCGATGCCCTGCTCCGCGTGCCGGCCTTCTTCGACCGGTATATGAAGGACTAGTTCACGCGCAGCCCAACCGTCGGGCCCGGGCCCGCGGGGGGCCAAGCCGCTACATCGGGGCGATGCGCCCGGACGGCCAGGCGCCAATTCAACGACCGCCAGACGTCAGTTCAGCCCGTACAGCCGCGCGACATTGTCGTGCGTGATCTTGCGCTGCACGGTCTCCGAGAAGCCGGCGAGGTTGCGCGCCAGCGTCTCGTGCGAATTCGGCCAGATGCAGTCCGGGTGCGGATAGTCGGCGCCCCAGATGATGTTGTCCTCGCCGACCAGCGGCACGATCGGCTCGAGGTACTGGTCCTGCTGATAGGTCACGAACCCCTGGCGGCGGAAATAGTCGCTCGGCTTCATCTTGAAGCCGAGGCTGCGCGCCCGGTCCTCGTACTCGGTGTCGCAGCGGTCGAACACATACGGAAGCCAGGTCACGCCTGACTCGGCGAGCACGAAGTTGAAATCGGGGTATTTCTCGCAGGCGCCGGAGGCGAGCAGCGAGGCCAGCACCTCCATCGTGTCGAGCTGGAACAGCGTCGAGCGCACCAGCCGCCACTGCGTGAAGACCTCCTTTTCCATCTCCGGGTTGTCGGGCGCGCGCACCGCCTTGAACCCGGTCGAGTGGAACGAAATCGGGAACTTGCACTCGGCCGAAGCCTCCCACACCGCGAACCAGTCCGGGTGATAGAGCGGCGGCGAGACGCGCTTGAAATGGAGATCGCCACCCTTCAGCCCCATCTTGGCGCAGCGGCGCACCTCGGCCGCGGCGACCTTCGGATCGGTGTTCGGGATGATGGCCAGCGGAAACACCCGGTTCGGGTCGGAGCGCTTCGCGAAATCCAAGGCCCAATCGTTGTAGCGGGCGTTGACCCAATTCCTGATCTCGGCGTCATCGATCAGGTCGTTGACCATCAGGCAGCCATAGATGAATTCCTTGTCGAGGCCGTCGCGGTCGAGATCGGCGAGGCGCAATTCCGGAGTGGTCGGGCGCGGTTTTGCTCCCGGATAGCTGTTCCACTCGAAGCCAAGCGCGGCCATCTCGTCGATGTGGTCGAACATGCCCTTCGTGTAGGGCAGGAAACCCGGCCCGACCCCGTTCCACATGCCGCGGTCGACATTGTCGCAGAACCAGTGCTGCCCGTCGTTGCGCTCCTCGACGCGCGGCACGAGGGACTTCCATTTGGCCGGCGCCTGCGACGACCACAAATCGGTCGGGCAATAGGTCAGGTCTATATGGTTGTCGCCCGAAATGATCTTGTGCTGCATGCCCTCGCGCTCCTCGCTTGTGTCTGTCGGCGGCTCGTGCGGCGGTGATGACACGCCGCGCCGGATACACGGCCACGAACGCATAGCGTAACGCGACGCGGGCTTGGCTTTCAACCGCGCTGCGGAACGCGACGGCGCAGTGCTGGGCTGCGCCGATCGATGACGCCGGGCGCTATTCCTCGGCGGCCATGTCCGAGGGCGAGGTCATCATCGCATCGGCGACGAGCCCGGCGTTTTCGCGGATCGCGCGCTCGATCGCCTCGGCGATTTCCGTGTGGTCCTTCAGGAAGGTTTTCGCGTTTTCGCGCCCCTGGCCGATGCGCTGGCCGTCATACGAATACCAGGAGCCGGATTTCTCGACGACACCGGCCTGCACCCCGAGATCGATCAATTCGCCGCGTTTCGAGACACCCTCGCCGTACATGATGTCGAAATCGACGGCCTTGAACGGCGGCGCCATCTTGTTCTTGACGACCTTGACGCGGGTCTGGTTGCCGGTGATCTGGTCGCGATCCTTGATCGAGCCGATGCGGCGGATGTCGAGCCGGACCGAGGCGTAGAATTTGAGCGCGTTGCCGCCGGTCGTCGTCTCCGGGCTGCCGAACATGACGCCGATTTTCATCCGGATCTGGTTGATGAAGATGACCATCGACGCGCGACCGCGAGATCGAGCCGGTCAGCTTGCGCAAGGCCTGGCTCATCAGGCGCGCATGCAGCCCCATATGGCTGTCGCCCATCTCGCCCTCGAGCTCGGCGCGCGGCACCAGCGCCGCGACCGAATCGATGACGAGCACGTCGATCGCTCCCGAGCGCACCAGCGTATCGGCGATCTCGAGCGCCTGCTCGCCGGCGTCGGGCTGCGAGATCAGCAGATTGTCGATATCGACCCCGAGTTTTCTGGCATAGGCCGGGTCGAGCGCGTGCTCGGCGTCGATAAAGGCGCAGGTGCCGCCGCTCTTCTGCGCTTCGGCGATCACATGCAGCGCCAGCGTCGTCTTGCCCGAGCTTTCCGGGCCGTAAATCTCGATCACCCGGCCGCGCGGCAGACCGCCGATGCCGAGCGCGATGTCGAGCCCGAGCGAGCCGGTCGAGATCACGTCGATGTCCGAGGCGGCCTCGCGCGAGCCGAGCTTCATGATCGAGCCCTTGCCGAAGGCGCGCTCGATCTGGCCGAGCGCCGCGTCCAAAGCCCGCTGTCTGTCCATCATGTCCTTGTCCAAAAGGCGCAACGCGGTCTGCATGGCCTCGCCCCTATACTTATTCCACAACCGGGCATACTCGCGCAACGCGCGGGCGGACAGAATGATGTACCCTTTTCGTTCTAGTGTCAATCGGGGCAATTACTCGACGCTTTGTACCAACCGACGCCGAGTCTGAACGACACGACGCCGCCTCCCCGCCGGCCGGTATCGGGCAGGCGCGGCCGACGGAAATTCCCTGCTGGCAGGGAATTTCTCGGCGCTCAAGGTCAGGATTTCGAGGTTTTCTATTAGCAACAATGGCTTGGCGGGCTGTCAGCCGGGTTTTCCGGCGCCATGAACAGGGATATCGGCGAACCCGAACAGGGAAGTGTCAACATCGAACAGGGAATTAACGCAGCGCATTGCAGGGATTAACACAGCGCATCGCCGCGCCTCGTCCGCGTGTCAACAAGCGCGCAGTATGCGATGCGATTGCGGCAATTTTCGCGGCGTTCGAGCCGGGGAACCAGATCTGCGCTACTCCGCGGCGTTCTTCCGGCCGTAGCGGCGGACGCGCAGATCGGCCTGCTCCTTGTGGCCCCAGAAGCGCTCGATCGCGCAGAGCCGGCTGCAATATTCGCCGATCATCGCGCTCGCCTCGGGGGTTTTTACCTCCTGATAGGTGCAGGTCTTGAGGAACTTGCCGACCCACAGCCCGCCGGTGTAGCGCGCCGCGCCCTTGGTCGGCAGCGTGTGGTTGGTGCCGATCACCTTGTCGCCGTAGGACACGTTGGTCTCGGGGCCGAGAAACAGCGCGCCGTAATTCTTCAGGCGGTCGAGATACCGCCGCGGCTCGCGGGTCAGGATTTCGACATGCTCGGCGGCGATGCGGTCGGCCTCGGCGACCATTTCGTCGTCGTCGGCGCACAGGATGATTTCGCCGAAATCGCGCCAAGCGACCCCGGCGACATCGGCGGTCGGCAAGGTTTCGAGCTGGCGCGCCACTTCGGCGACGACCTCGTGCGCGAGCTTTTCGGATGTCGTCAGCAGGATCGCCGGCGAGGTCGGGCCGTGCTCGGCCTGGCCCAACAGGTCGGTCGCGCACATCTCGGCGTCGGCCGAATCGTCGGCGATGACGAGGATCTCGGTCGGGCCGGCGAACAGGTCGATGCCGACCTTGCCGTAAAGCTGGCGCTTCGCCTCGGCGACATAGGCGTTGCCGGGTCCGACCAGCATGTCCACGGGACGGAACGTCTCGGTGCCGAGCGCCATCGCCGCGACCGCCTGGACGCCGCCGAGGACATAAATCTCGTCGGCGCCGGCGAGATGCATCGCGGCGATCGTCTCCGGGTGCGGCATGCCCTGGTTCGGCGGCGTGCAGGCGGTGATGTGGCCGACCCCGGCGACGCGCGCCGTCACGATCGACATATGCGCCGACGCGACCATCGGATAGCGGCCGCCGGGCACGTAGCAGCCGACGCTGCCGACCGGGATGTGGCGATGGCCGAGCACGATGCCGGGCAGGGTCTCGACCTCGACATCGCGCATCGATGCCGCGCTGGATCTCGGCGAAGTTGCGGATCTGCTGTTGCGCGAAGCGGATGTCGTCGAGCGTCTGCGGCGGGACCTTCGCGATCATCGCGGCGATGTCGCTGTCGGACAGGCGGAAGCTCGGCGGCGACCATTTGTCGAAGCGCTCGCTGAGTTCGCGCACGGCGCGGTCGCCGCGAGCGCGGACATCGGCGATGATCGCCTCGACCGCGGCGCGCGTCTTGGCGTCGGCCTCTTCCTGCTGACCGGCCAGCGCGGCCGTCTTGATGTGCCGAGGCATCGAAACCCTCCCTCAATTTCTTCGGTGGCCGGCGCGGCGGTTCCAAAGAAGAAGCTTGGGCCATCAGCCCCGCGAAAGCGGGATTCAGAGCTCATCGCTCCGTCCCTTGGCGCTGGACCTCCGCTTTCGCGGGGCTGACGGGAACAATTGGGGCCAAAATCGCAAAGGCAATGGCCGTGAGACGATCACGCATTGCCTGTTGTCGTGCTATTACAACAGCCCCAGTTCGAGCTTGGCTTCCTCGCTCATGCGGTCGCGGTCCCAGGGCGGGGTCCACACCAGCTTGACGCGCACGTCGCTGACCCCCGGCACCGACGCGACGGCGTTCTCGACCTCGCCCGGCATGCTCTGCGCGACCGGACAGGCCGGGGTCGTCAGCGTCATCTCGACATAGACGATGCCGCCCTGTTTGACGGTGAGCTCGTAGATCAGCCAGAGTTCGACGATGTTGACCGGGATTTCCGGGTCGTGAACCGTCTTCAGCGCTTCGAGCACCGGCTCGAACAGCGCCGGGTCGTCCTCGCCCTCGGGGCGCTCGACGCCCTCGGTCTCGGGCGGCGGCTCCGGCGCGAAATCGAAATAGTCGCGCTGGTATTCGTGCTTGTTGTTCGGCTGCCATTTCCCCCTACTCCGTCTTCACCGTGTCGCCGGCCAGCCCCGATTTGAGCGCCGCTTCGAAGGCGTGCCACGGCAAGGTCGCGCATTTGACGCGCACCGGATACGCCTTGACCCCGGTCAGCGGTTCGAGCCGGTCGGCGTCATCCTGCAAATTCTCGGGCAATTCCTCGGCTGCATCCTTGGGGGTGCCGCCGGTCACCTTGGCGTGAAACTGCGCGAACAGGCGGCGCGCCTCGTCCAGCGTCTTGCCCTTCAGCACCTCGGTCATCAGCGACGACGACGCGGTCGAGATCGCGCAGCCGCGCCCCTCGAAGCTGACATCCTCGATCCGGTCGCCATCGACCGCGAGATAGACCGTGACCCGGTCGCCGCACAGCGGGTTGTGGCCGCGCGCCAGATGCGTCGGATGGTCGAGCGCGTGGAAATTGCGCGGGTGACGCCCGTGGTCGAGGATGATGTCCTGGTAAAGTTCGCGCAGATCGTCGTCGGTCGTCTGGACTCACTTGAACATCTCCCGGCAGGCCTCGATCGCCGCGGCGAGGCGGTCGATGTCGCCTTCGTCGTTGTAGATGCCGAGCGAGGCGCGCACGGTGCCGGCCAGCCCGAGCTTTTCCATCAGCGGCTGGGCGCAGTGGTGGCCGACGCGGACCGCGACATTGTGGCGGTCGAGCACGGTGCCGACATCGTGCGGGTGCACGCCCTCGACATTGAACGAAAAGACGCTGATGCGACGCTGTCCGCCGGGCACGACATTGACGCCCGGAAGGCGCGACAGACGATCGATCGCGTAGCCGGTCAGCGCCTCCTCGTGCTCGCGGATCGCGTCGCGGCCGATCCGTTCGATAAAGTCGCAGGCGAGGCCCAGTCCGACCGCGCCGGCGATATCGGGCGTGCCGGCCTCGAAGCGGTGCGGCGGGTCCTGGAAGTCGGTGTGGTCGATCTCGACATTGAGGATCGTGCCGCCGCCGGTCTGCCAGGGCGGCATCGCTTCGAGCACGTCCTAGCGCGCCCACAGCACGCCGATCCCGGTCGGACCGTAGGCCTTGTGGCCGGAGAAGGCATAGAAATCGCAGCCGAGCGCGCGGACATCGACCGGCATGCGCGGCACCGCCTGACAGCCGTCGATCAGCACCTTGGCGCCGTTCGCATGCGCCAGCTCGACGATGCGTTCGACCGGCAGTGTCGCGCCGGTCACGTTCGAGACATGCGTCACCGCGACGAGCCGGGTGCGCGGCGACAGCAGCGCCTCGAAACGCGCCAGATCGAATTCGCCGGTGTCGTCGGTCGGCGCGACGACGAGCTTGAGCCTGCAACGGTCGCGCAGCTGCTGCCACGGCACGATGTTCGAGTGATGCTCGACATCGCTGATGAGGATTTCGTCGCCGGCGCTGCAGGTTGGCCGGTCCCCAGCTCTGCGCGACGAGGTTGATCGCCTCGGTCGCGCCGCGCACGAAGACGATCTCGCGGTCGGCGGCGGCGTTGAGCAAGCGACCGCACCTTCTCGCGCGCCTCCTCGAACCGGTCGGTCGAGCGGGCGCTGAGCCGATAGACGCCGCGATGCACGTTGGCGTATTCGGTGCGGTAGAAATCGGCGATGCCGTCGATCACCTGGCGCGGCTTCTGCGCGCTCGCCCCGGAATCGAGAAAAACCAGACCGGGATTGTTGTCGAAGATCGGGAACTCGCGCTTGATGCGGCCGACATCGAGGCCGCCGCGGCGAACCCGCGACCTGCCGTCTCGGCGCTGCGCAATTGTGCTACCGCCATACTCTCCTATTCCTCCAGCTTGCCGAGATGCCGTCCGAGGCGACCCAGCAGATGCTCGCGCACGGCGCCGTCCTCGATCTGCTCGACCGCCTCGCGCAGAAAGCCTTCGATCAGCATCCGCCGCGCCTCCTCGGGCGGGATGCCGCGCGCCCGCAGATAGAAGAGCGAGGCCGCGTCGAGATCGCCGACCGTCGCGCCGTGGCTGCATTTGACGTCGTCGGCGTAGATTTCGAGTTCGGGCTTGGTGTCGATCACGGCGCGGCGGCCGATGATCAGGTTGCGGCTCTGCTGGCTCGCATCGGTCTTCTGCGCGCCCTCGCGCACGATCATGCAGCCCTGAAACGCGCCGTGGCCGCGACCGGCAGCGACGCCCTTGACCAGTTCGCTGGTCTGCCCGCCGGGCGCGGCGTGATCGACCATCGTGACGATGTTCGCCTCGTCATTGCCGGCGACGAGGAAGGCGCCGTCGAGCCGGCAGCGCGCGGCCTCGCCCGTCATGCGGACATGCGCCTCGTGCCGCACGCGGCGGCCGCCGAGCAGCAGCGCGAACCCGGCGAGCCGTGCGTTGGCCGCGAGCGTCGCGTCGAGATGCCCGAAATGCAGCGCGTCCGGCGCCTCCTCGACCGCGACCGCGCGGTGCAGGACCGCGCCCTCGGCCAGCCGCGCCGCGAGCACGTCGTTGCGCCAGTAGCGGCGCCTCGCCGGCATAGGTTTCGACGATGCTGGCGCGGCTGCCGGCGCCGAGCATCGCGAGGCTGCGCGTATGAAACGAGGCCTCGCTCGACCCCGACGCCAGATGAATGATCTCGATCGGCTCGTCGAGCGCGACGCCGGGTGCGAGCGACAGAACATAGCCGTCGGCGAAAAAGGCGGCGTTGAGCGCCGCGAAAGGCTGCGCCGCCTCGCCCGATATTTCTGCCATCGCGGCCTCGGCGAGGTCGGAGCGCGCGCGCATCGCCTGCGCCGTCGCGCCGAACCAGACCCCGTCGCGCCGCGGCAAGTGCGACAGCTCGGCGGCGAAGCGGCCGTCGAAGAGCACGAGACGGGCGCCCGCGCTCGACAGGCCGAGGCTTGCCACCCGGTCGCGCAAGGCGGCGGTGTCGGGGCGGGCGGCCGGGCGCGCCGGCAATAGCGGCTGCCGTTCGAGCGGCTGCAGGTCGAGATAGCGCCAGCTCTCGCTGCGGCGGGACGGGAAACCCAATTCGGCGAAGCGCGTCATCGCCTGCTGCCGGCGCGAGGCCAGCCAGACCGGCTCGCCGGCATCGCGCGCGAAGCGGGCGAGATAGTCCCGCGCTTCGGGCTTTACGGGGAAATCGACGACTTCCGTCATCGCCGGCTACACCCCTACCGTTCGCTCGCGCGCAGGCGGGGAGGGGAGGGCGCCCGCATCGGATCCATCGCCGTCGCCGTCGATGCGGTCGGCGAAGGTGCCGTAGCCGCGCCGCTCCAATTCGGCGGCGAGCGTCTTGTCGCCGGATTGGATGATGCGGCCGTCCTGCAGGACGTGCACGTGGTCGGGCTCGACATAGTCGAGCAGCCGCTTGTAGTGCGTGATCATCACGATCGCGCGGTCCGGGCGCGCGCAAGCCGTTGACGCCGCGCGCGACGGTGCGCAGCGCGTCGATGTCGAGGCCGCTGTCGGTCTCGTCGAGGATCGCGAGGCGCGGCTCCAGCATCGCCATCTGGAAGATCTCGTTGCGCTTCTTCTCGCCGCCGGAAAACCCGACATTCAGCGAGCGCTGCAACAGATCCTCGCCGATATCGAGCAGTTTCAGCTTTGCGCGCACGAGGCGCAGGAACTGCCCGGCGTCGAGCTCCGGCTCGCCGCGATGGCGGCGCTGCGGCGTTGACCGCGGCGCGCAGGAAATAGGTGTTGTTCACGCCGGGGATCTCGACCGGGTACTGGAAGGCGAGAAACACGCCCTCGCGCGCCCGCTCGTCGGCCGGCATTGCGAGCAGGTCGCGGCCGAGATAGCGTGACGCTGCCGTCGGTGATCTCGTAGCCCTCGCGGCCGGCGAGCACCGCGGCGAGCGTCGATTTGCCCGAGCCGTTCGGCCCCATGATCGCGTGCACCTCGCCGGCGCCGACCGTCAGGTCGATCCCTTTCAGGATCTCGCGGCCGTCTTCGAGGCGCGCGTGCAGGTTTTTGATTTCGAGCATCATCAATCAGCCGATTACTCTGTACGCCCTGCGCTCGGCGATGCGTCGACAGCGCGCCCGCTGGTCTCAGCGCATCCGTCGATGGCATCCAGCGGTCGGCCGATGCTCTCCAGCGAACGTCTCGGTGCCAGCCGTGTCCAGGTCCGACGCTGCTGCGATCGCGCAGTGGCGTCGATCGGCGCCGGCAATTCGATGCTCGGCCTATCGCGTCACCCGACGCTGCCTTCGAGGCTGACGGCGAGCAGCTTCTGCGCCTCGACCGCGAACTCCATCGGCAGTTCCTTCAGGACCTCCTTGCAGAAGCCGTTGACGATCAGCGACAGCGCATCCTCGTCCGACAGGCCGCGCTGGCGGCAGTAGAACAGCTGGTCCTCGCTGATCTTCGACGTCGTCGCCTCGTGCTCGACGCGGGCCGAGGGGTTGCGCACCTCGATATAGGGCACGGTATGCGCGCCGCAGCGGTCGCCGATCAGCAGCGAGTCGCATTGCGTGTAGTTGCGCGCGCCCTCGGCCCGCGGCTGCATCCGCACGAGGCCGCGATAGGTGTTCTGGCCGCGCCCGGCCGAGATGCCCTTCGAGATGATCGTGGACGAGGTGTTGCGCCCGATATGGATCATCTTGGTGCCGGTATCGGCCTGCTGGCGGTTGTTGGTGATCGCGACCGAATAGAATTCGCCGACCGAATCGTCGCCTTCGAGAATGCAGCTCGGGTATTTCCAGGTGATCGCCGAGCCGGTCTCGACCTGCGTCCACGAGATCTTCGCCCTGGCGCCGCGGCAGGCGCCGCGCTTCGTGACGAAATTGTAGATGCCGCCCCGACCCTCGGCGTCGCCGGGATACCAGTTCTGCACGGTCGAATACTTGATCTGCGCGTCCTCGTGCGCGATCAGCTCGACGACCGCGGCATGCAGCTGGTTCTCGTCGCGCTGCGGCGCGGTGCAGCCTTCGAGATAGCTGACATAGGCGCCCTTGTCGGCGATCAGCAGGGTGCGCTCGAACTGGCCGCTGTTGCGCGCGTTGATGCGGAAATAGGTGCGACAGCTCCATCGGGCAGCGCACGCCGGGCGGGATGTAGGCGAACGACCCGTCGCTGAACACGGCCGAGTTGAGGGCCGCGAAGAAATTGTCGTTCTGCGGCACGACGGTGCCGAGATATTTGCGCACCAGCTCGGGGTGCTCGCGCACCGCCTCGCCGAACGAGCAGAAGATGATGCCGAGTTCGGCCAGCTGCTCCTTGAAGGTCGTCGCGACCGAGACGCTGTCGAACACGGCGTCGACCGCGACGCCGGCATCTGCCCGGCTCCTGTACGCCGGCCAGGGCCTCGCGCTCGCGCAGCGGGATGCCGAGCTTCTCGTAGGTCGCCAGCAGCTCGGGATCGACCTCGTCCAGTGATTTCGGCCCGTCGTTCTGCTTCGGCGCCGAGTAATAGGTGTGCGCCTGATAGTCGATCGGCGCGATGTTGAGCTTGGCCCAGTCCGGCTCGATCATGCCCTGCCAATGGCGGAACGAGGCGAGCCGCCATTCGAGCAGCCATTCCGGCTCGCCCTTCTTGGCCGAGATGAAGCGCACCGTGTCCTCGTCGAGGCCGGGCGGCGCGCTATCGGCTTCGATATCGGTGACAAAGCCGTATTTGTAGCCCTCCTGCGAGAGCGTGCGGATCGTCTGCTGGGTCGTAAGCGAGGCGCTCATCGGGCGTCCATCAAAGGCGGTGTTTCGAGTGTTGGCGGGTTCCGGCCAGGGCCGGCAGCGCGGCGCGAAGGCGAACGGGCTGACCATGTCCTGCAGCGAGATCGCCGACAGCGCGGCCCCGACCGCCCGGTTGATCGCGCCCCAATGCGGCCGGGTCGGGCAGTAGGTCGTGCGCTCGCAATCGGCCTCATGGACCGAGCATTCGGTGATGCCGATATCGCCGTCGATCGCGGCGACGACCTCGGCGACCGAGATCGCGGGTGGCCGGCGCGCCAGCCGATAGCCGCCGGCGGCGCCGCGCGTCGCCGTCACCAGCCCGGCATGCGCCAGCGCCTTCAGCAGCTTGGCGACGGTGGCCTGCGGCAGCCGCGTCGCGGCCGCGATCGCCGCGGCATTGGCCTGACGGTCCGGATGCGCGGCCAAATGCGTGGCGACAATGACGCCGTAATCGGCGAGTTTGCTGAGGATGATCATTGCGAGGCCTGCCCTGACGGGCAATGCTCCGAGCGGTTGCTGCGATTCCGACCCGGTCAATTCGGACCGGATCGGTACGCAATAGATCGTCCCTCGGAGTGGCCGCGTCAAGGGTGGACCGAGCCGATTGCGCAGCGGCGGATCGCGCGGCGTCGACGGCGGCCCGTGCCGTCGTCCCCGGTCAGTTTGCCAGCGGCAAAGCGGCTGCCTCGCGCAAGGCCCGGTCGATGGCGTTGAACACCTGGCTCGGCGAGAACGGCTTCGCGATGAAAGCCGAGGGGCCGCGCCGCCTTCGCGCGCTGCAGGATTTCCCGATCGAGGAGCCCGGACACGAAGATCGCCGGAATTGCCAGCCTGTCGCGCAGCAAACAGGCCAGTTCGGTGCCGTCCAGCGGCCCGCTGCAATCGGATATCGACAAGCGCCAGCGCCGGGCGGGTCTCGGCGGCGAGGACCAGCGCCTCCGGCCCGGAGCCTGCGATCCCGACGACGCGAAACCCGGAAATCCCGAGCACTGCGTCGATATAGCTCGCGATCAGCGTCTCATCCTCGACGATAAGCACGCTCGACCGACTTGCCTGTGTCTGGATGCGCAACCACCTGAACCCTGTCGCTTGTCATCGGCGTCCAGCCGCCGATCTCGTTAAGTCTGGCTCCCCGCACCGAGGCGGATACGCAGGTTCCTGTGCGCGATTTTTGTTCGGATGAAGGTCCTCCCTTCGATCGTAAATATTTGGTTAAGAGCTTGGCGATCCGTTCTCCGCCGCGCCCGGCGGAGCCTCCGCTCTGCCGAACGATCTCCCGCGCTTTCCGGTGACGTCTCCGGCCGATGAAGCTGTTGGTTATCGAAGACGACCACGAGACCGCCGCCTATCTGGCCAAGGGGCTGGGCGAGAGCGGCTATACGGTCGATCGCGCCGGGGACGGACGCGAGGGCTTGTTTCTCGCCATCTCGGGCAGCTACGACGCGATCGTGCTCGACCGCATGCTGCCGGGAATGGATGGGCTGGCGCTGCTTGGCGCGCTGCGCGGGGCGCAGATCCAAACGCCGGCGCTGATCCTGTCGGCGCTGGGCAGCGTCGACGACCGCGTCAAGGGGCTGCGCTCCGGGGGCGACGATTATCTGGTGAAGCCTTTCGCGTTCAGCGAATTGCTGGCTCGGATCGAGGTGCTGCTGCGGCGCGGCGGCGATGCTCCGAACCTGACCCGGCTCCGGGTCGCCGATCTCGAACTCGACCTGCTGACCCGTTCGGTGAAGCGCGGCGACAAGGCGATCGAGCTGCTGCCGCGGGAGTTTCAGCTGCTCGAATACCTGATGCGCAACGCCGGGCATGTCGTGACGCGGACGATGCTGCTCGAAAACGTGTGGGATTATCATTTCGACCCGCAGACCAATGTTATCGACGTTCACGTCAGCCGGCTGCGGCAAAAGATCGACAGAAATTTCGATCGCGCCCTGCTCCACACGGTGCGCGGCGCGGGCTATTGCCTGCGCGCGCCGGATTAGGAGCCGCGATGTTCGACAGCGCAGCGCCCTCCGAACACGGAGCCTGTGCCAGCGGCCGGTCCGGCGGACGAGCGTCAGGACAAGCCGGCGTGCCCGCTTTGCGCCGTCATGGCGCAACCGCGGCGCCGGGCGCTGGGCGGCGTCCGCCGGCTGGTGCGGACGCATGCGTTCCGGCTGGCGGCGCTTTATTTCCTGGTTTTCGCGCTGTCGGTCATCGGCGTGCTGTTCTTCGTCTACTGGGCGACGGCCGATTTTGTCGAGCGGCAGACCGAGGCGACACTCTGACGCCGAGGTCACCGGTCTCGCCGAGCAATACGCGCAGCGCGGCTTGAGCGGCCTGGTCCAGATCGTCGCGGCGCGCAGCGCCGGCGACCGCGGCGACGGCATGCTCTATCTCGTGACCAATCCGCGAGGGCAGGCCGCTGGCCGGCAACATCACCGACTGGCCGGCCGGGGTTCCGGCGCGGCCGGGGCCGCTGTCGTTTCAGCTCGAGGTGCGGGCGAACGGTCATCTCGAGCGCGCACCCGGCGCGCGGCATCCTGTTCGCGATCCCCGACGGCTTCCGCTTGCTCGTCGGTCGCGACATCAGCGACGCGGAAGCTTATCGCGACCGGATCAAGACGACGCTGCTGTGGTCCGGGCTCGTCGCGCTCGCGATCGGGGTGCTGGGCGGCACGGTGATGAGCCGCAACATGCTGCGCCGCGTCGAGCAGGTGAACCGGACCGCCGAACGCGTCGTGGCCGGCGATCTGTCGGACCGGGTGCCGCGGCGTCGGCACCGACGACGAATTCGACCAGCTCGCCGCCAACCTGAACGGAATGCTCGACCAGATCGAGCGGCTGATGACCGGGATGCGCGAGGTCACCGACAATGTCGCGCACGATCTGAAGACGCCGCTCGCGCGGCTGCGGGCGCGGCTGGAGCTGGCGCTGCTCGGGCCGCAGGACGGCGTTGCCCAGAGCGAGGCGATACGGGCCGCGATCGAGGAGGCCGACCGGCTGCTGGCGACCTTCAACGCGCTGCTCGGCATCGCCGAGGCGGAAGCCGGCGCCGACGGGCGCGGCGAGCGGCTCGATCTCGCCGAGATCGTCGGCGCCGCGGTCGAGCTATACGAGCCGCTTGCCGAGGAGAAGGGCGCTGGCGCTGCGGTTCGACGGCACGCCCGGCACGATCATCGACGGCAACCGCCACCTGCTGTCGCAAGCCGTCGCCAACCTGCTCGACAATGCGCTCAAATACGGCGGGGACGGCGGCGAGATCGCGGTCGACGGTGCGGCCGGCGCGGCGGTTGCGCGGTGATCGAGGTCGCCGATCGGGGACCGGGAATCCCCGAGGCGGATCGCGACAGCGTGTTCGATCGATTCGTGCGGTTGGAGCCGAGCCGCAGCACGCCCGGCAACGGGCTTGGCCTCAGCCTGGTGCGCGCGGTGGCGCGGCGGCATGGCGGCACCGTCACGTTGGCCGACAGTTTTCCCGGGCTCAGGCCCCCCGGGCTTAAGGTACGGATCGAGATTCCGCTATGCGTCTCCGGCGGCTTAGACCTTTGCGCGGCGGTCGTGCCGCGGGAAATGGGTGCTGTTCGTGCGGTTGCCGGCGGCGCGCTCGTCGAAGCGGCGCGCGGTCTCGACGATCAGGTCGCGAAACCGCTGCGCGTCGAGCCCGGCGCTGCGCAGCACGGGCGCCATCATCTCGTCCTCGATCAGCTCGTCGAGGGTGGCCTCATAGCGGCAGCAATCGGTGCGTCCGGCCACGTTCCTCTCCCTACGTCTGCATGGTTATTAACAATTATCCTAAAGGATGTCGTCATTGTGACGCGGGTTCGAAAACTTAGCGGCAACATGTCTGTACGGGCGTCGGAATTGCCTCTGCGCGTGGAACCGCTCGGAGAGACCGGCTGTGCGCGCGCTCAGCGCACCGCCTCAATTCCCGTGCCGGATCGTTGGCCGCCGTAATCCGGACGCATCGAGGAGCGATCGGCATGATCGGGGCCCTCCTCGCCCGAATCGTCGAATCGGCCCGCCGTCGCGCCGGTCTCGTCGCGGCTCTGCGCGTTGCTGCTGACGATCGCCAGCGGGTTCTACGCGGCGACCCATCTGTCGATCGATACCGATATAAACAATATGCTGCCGGCCAATGTGCCGTGGCGGCAGAACGAGCGGGCGCTCGATAAGGCGTTTCCGCAGAACGCCGATCTGCTGGTCGTCGTGATCGACGGCCAGACCGGCGACATCGCCGAAAACGCCGCGCGCGAGCTGGCCGAGCGCATGCGCGCCGAACCCGACCTGTTCACGCATGTCCGTCGGCCGGACGGCGGCGAATTCTTCGACCGCAACGGACCGCTGTTCCTGTCGGTAGCCGAGCTGCAGGCGCTCTCGGACAAGCTGGTCGAAGCGCAGCCGCTGATCGGCACGCTGGCCCGAGATCCCAGTTTGCGCGGGCTGTTCGACACGCTGGCGCTGTTCGTCAACGGCGCCGAGAAGGAGAAGGATTATGCCGCGATCGCGCGGCTCGATCCGACGCTGACCGCGGTCGCCGACGCCATGCAGGCGGTGCTGGAAGGCCGCCATCGAGCCGGTGCCGTGGCAGCGCCTGATGACCGGCCTGTCGAACGATCGGCGCGAGCTGCGCCGGTTCGTGCTGACGCGGCCGGTGCTCGATTTCGACACCCTCGAATCGGGTGCCCGCGCCCGGGCTGAAGATTCGCCGCATAGCGAGCGAACTGAACCTCGACCCGAAGCACGGCGTGCGGCTGCGGATGACCGGGCCGGTGCCGCTCAACGACGAACAATTCGCGACGTTGCGGCAGGGTGCGGTCGAATCGACCGTGCTGTCGGTCGTCCTGGTTCTGGCGCTGCTGCTGGGAGCGGTGCGGTCGGTGAAGCTGGTTGGGGCGATTTTCGCGACTCTTTTGTCCGGGCTGATATTGACGGCCGGGTTCGCCGCGCTCGCGATCGGATCGCTGAACCTGATCTCGGTGGCATTTGGGGTGCTGTTTATCGGGCTTGGGGTCGATTTCGGCATCCAGTTCAGCACCCGCTATCGCGACGAGCGGCACCGCCGCGGCGATTTGCCCGCGGCGCTGCGCGGCGCGGCCAAGACGGTCGGGCCTTCGATCCTGCTGGCCGGCGCGGCGACCGCGCTCGGCTTTCTGGCGTTCGTCCCGACCAGCTACACGGGGATTCGCGAGCTCGGATGGATCGCCGGCTTCGGCATGCTGGTCGCGGTCGTGCTCAATCTCGTGCTGCTGCCGGCCTTGCTGGCGCTGCTGCGTCCGCGCGGCGAGCCCGCGCCGGTCGGGTTCCGCTGGGCCGCGCCGATCGATCGGATGCTGCTGCGCCGCCGCCGTTGGGTGATGGCCGGCGCCGGCGTGCTGGCCGCGGTCTCGCTCGCGCTACTGCCGTCTGTCAGGTTCGATTTCGACCCGTTGAACCTGAAGAACCCGAAAGCCGAATCGGTGCGCACGGCGCGCGACCTGATGAAGGACCCGATGACGACGCCGTATACGGCCGAGATACTCGCGCCCTCGCTCGCGCGAGGCCGATGCGCTCGCCGACCGGCTCGCGAAATTGCCTGAGGTCGCACAGGCCATTACGGCGGCGAGTTTCGTCCCGCACGAGCAGGAGCCGAAGCTGGCGATTCTCGGCGATCTGCGGCTGCTGATAGGCCCGACGCTGACACCTGAAGCGACGCTGCCGCCGCCGACCGATGCCGAGATCGCCACCTCGATGGCGGAGTTGCGCAAGGCGCTGCGGCCGGTCGTCTCATATGGCGCCGACGCCGGCGGTCATAGTCCGGCGGCCCGGCTGTCGCAGGCCATTGCGGGGGCTGCCTCGCGGGGGCCGGCAATCATCCCGGCGTTGGAAAAGGACTTGCTCGCCGGCCTCGAACAGCGCCTCGATATCCTGCGCAACATCATCGACGTCGCAGCCGGTGACGATCGACAGCCTGCCGCCGCAGCTGCGGGACAGCTGGATCACTCCGGACGGGCGCGCCCGGGTCGAAGTGTTCCCGAAGGAGGACGCGCGCGACCACGAGGCGCTACAGCAATTCGTCGCGGCGGTGCGCACCGTGGCGCCCGAACGCGTCCGGCACGCCGGTGAACATGCAGGAAGCCGGGCGGCTGATCAGTTCGGCCTTTCTGGAGGCCGGTGTCATTTCCCTTTTCGCGATCATCGTGCTGCTTGCAGTCGTATTGCGGCGGGTGCGCGATGTAGCGCTGGTCGTCGCGCCGCTGCTGCTGGCCGCGATGCTGACCCTGGCGGCGACGGTTGTCATCGGAAAGCCGCTTAACTACGCCAACATCATCGCCCTGCCGCTGCTGCTCGGGATCGGCGTGGCGTTCGATATCTATTTCGTGATGAATTGGCGCGCCGGACAGACCAATCACTCTGCAGTCCGGCACAGCGCGCGCCGTCCTGTTCAGCGCGCTCACGACGATGGCGGCGTTTGGCAGCCTGGCGCTTTCGCCCGACCCAGGCACCGCCGAGATGGGCCTGCTGCTGAGCATTTCGCTCTTCTGCACGCTGTTCTGTGCGTTGATCGTGCTGCCAGCGCTGCTCGGTCCAGCCACGGCCCCGGTGCCTCAGGCGGCAACGCGTCGACCATCGTCGAGCGAAAACCGCGTCGAACGATCAACCCGATTGCATCAAGTCGGCGACGCCCGGCGTTAGCGGGACGGGCACGACGCGCCCGATTGCTCCGCGAGCGAACGACCGTGTCTCGGCGCGGGTGCGGGCCGCGTCTCAGTCGCTCGACCCGTGCATGGCATTGCGCGCGATGCGCGAATTATGGCAGGGATACGCAACAGACCTTTCGGCGAGCGGCCGCCTCCGGCGGCCCCGGTACCGAGACGGTGAGGCAAGAATGCGAGTAGTGTTGGCGCAACCCCGCGGATTTTGTGCCGGGGTCGAACGGGCAATCGAGATCGTCGAGCGCGCTCTCGACAAGTACGGCCCACCGATCTATGTCCGACACGAGATCGTGCACAACCGGCATGTCGTCGAACGGCTGCGCGCGAAGGGCGCTCGCTTCGTAGATGAAATCGACGAAGTTCCGCCGGGCGCGGTAACGATCTTCAGCGCGCACGGTGTTGCGAGCGAAATCGAGCGGCGTGCCGGGGAGCGCGGGTTGCCGGTCATCGACGCAACATGCCCGTTGGTATCGAAAGTCCATATCGAGGGGCAGCGCTACGCCAATCAGGGGCGGGAGATCGTTCTGATCGGCCATGCCGGCCATCCCGAGATCGAAGGCACGATGGGCCGGATTACCGGGCGGGTACATCTGATATCGCGCCCCGAAGAGGTGGCCGGTTTGCGGGTGGCGGATCCGGACAAGCTCGCCTTCATTACCCAAACGACCTTGAGCGTCGACGACACGCGCGCCGTGATCGACGCGTTGAAGGCGCGGTTCCCATCGATCGTCGGGCCGGATACGAAGGACATCTGCTACGCGACGCAAAATCGGCAGCGCGCGGCGCGGGAACTTGCGAAAATCGTCGATGTTGTTCTCGTGGTCGGCGCGCCGAACAGCTCCAACTCGAACCGGCTGCGGGAGATCGCGGCGGAATGCGGGGTAGCGAGCTATTTGATCGAGGACGCGACCGCGCTCGACCGGGGTTGGCTGGAAGGAGCGCGCTCGGTGGGGATTACCGCCGGTGCCTCCGCTCCCGACGTCCTGGTCGAGGAGCTGGTCATGCGCCTGCGCGAGATGGCTCGGGTCGAGGTCGAGTTTCTTCCCGGTGTCACCGAGAACGTCCGATTTCGCATGCCTCACCCAGCTTGCCGATACGCCCGCCTGAGCCTGAGCGTGCCCGCCCCACGCTCCCGCGTTCGGATGGGAGTACTTTGATGAAGGATTTGCCGTGGCCATTCCGCTGCATCAGAAGATCCGCGTCGGCGCCTATGTCGTCGGGCGTCACCTGAAGGGCGTCCGCCGGTATCCGCTCGTGCTGATGCTCGAGCCGCTGTTCCGCTGCAATCTCGCCTGCGCCGGGTGCGGCAAGATCGACTATCCAGACCCGATCCTCGACCAGCGGCTCAGCGTCAAGGCGTGCCTCGACGCGGCCGACGAGTGCGGTGCGCCTGTCGTCGTCATAGCCGGCGGAGAGCCGCTGCTGCATCGCGAAATCGAGCAGATCGTGGCGGGGCTGATCGCCCGGAAAAAATTCGTGTACTTGTGCACGAACGCGTTGCTGCTCGAGAAGAAGATCGATCTGTTCAAGCCGAACCCGTTCTTCGCCTGGACGGTACACCTCGACGGCGATCGGGAGGACCACGACCGCTCTGTTTGCCAGGAAGGCGTTTACGACCGCGCCGTCGAAGCGATCGGGCTTGCCAAGTCGCGTGGCTTCCGCGTCAACATCAACGCGACGCTGTTCGATACGGCGGAGCCCGAGCGGGTCGCGCGGTTCTTCGATACGGTGACCGCGATGGGGATCGACGGGATCACCGTTTCGCCCGGCTATGCGTATGAGCGGGCCCCCGACCAGGCGCATTTCCTCAGCAGGCGGCGAACGAAGGAACTCTTCCGCGAAATCTTCCGCCGTGACCCTAAACGGCGCTGGTCATTCAACCAGTCGAGCCTATTTCTCGATTTTCTCGCCGGGAACCAAGCCTATCACTGTACCCCGTGGGGTAACCCGACGCGCAACTTTTTCGGCTGGCAGCGGCCCTGCTACCTGCTCGGCGAAGGTTATGCGAAAACGTTCAAGGAGCTGATGGAGGCAGACGGATTGGGACTCGTACGGCACCGGCAATTACGAGAAGTGCGCGCAATGCATGGTGCATAGCGGGTATGAGGCGACCGCTGTCGTCGACTCGGTTCGCAATCCGCTGAAGGCGGCGCTTGTCGGGCTGCGCGGAGTGCGGACCGAGGGCGACATGGCGCCGGAAATCCCGCTGACGAACCAGCGCCCGGCCGAATATGTGTTCTCGCGCCATGTCGAGGAGGCGGTGGCCCGGCTCGGGCCGGCCCGCCGGCGGCGCAGGCAGGCCGCGGAGTAGCCGACGCCGGACCGGCGCCGGCTACTCCCTGCGGCAGGGAATTTCTCCTGCCGGGTGTCGGCCTTTTCGAGTTTATCCTGGTCAAAGACCTGCAGACTGTCCGGCCATTTCCTGGCGCGGCGGAACATGGAAATCAGCGGACCCGAACAGCGAAGCAGGGAGCCGCGGGAGCGGAACAGGGGTTGCGGCAACGCATCGCCGCCTGTGTTCTCGGGTCTCGACGGGCGGCAGTATGCGCTTTTCGCGGCCTTCGAGCGGCCGCCGCGAAGCGAGGAGCGGCGGCGGGTCCTAGTCGGCAAGGGCGCTGCGCAGGGCACGGGCCGGACTGGCCAACGCAGTCAAGGCCTGACGCGTCTCGCACGCCAGCCCGAACAGCGCTCGGATCTGCCAGGGACGTCGCAGCACTTCGCTGAACACGCGATGCAGCGCCGGCGTGCCATTTTTCCATAGCGGGATCAGCGCGGCGGGCGGCAATTCGCGCGCCGCCGGATCGGCGATCGTGCGCAGGACAAGAAACGGGAGACCGGCAGCCTCGGCGGTGCGCGCGACGATGGCACTTTCGAGATCGACCGCCAGCGCCCCGGTATCGCGCCAAGCCCGGACCTTGTCCTCTTCGGTGGCAAGAATATCGCTCGAACCGAGGACCGGACCTTCGAGCGCACCGATGCGACGAGCCAGCTCGCCAACCTGGCGATGAAACCGCTGGTTGGGATGCCAGCGCCGGTCGTCGCCGATGACCTCGGCCGACAGGATTACCTGGCCGGACCGCAGATGCGGCGCCAACCCTCCGGCGACGCCAAAGCTGATAAGAAATTTCGCCCGCTTCGCGGCGAATTCAACGAGCTCTGCCGTACGCAGCGGGTCGCCGGCACCGACAATGACCTGGAAGCCGGCGGCACGAGCCACTTTTGCCTCCGCGGCGAGCCCGGAGGTGCAAAGCACCGGTGTCAATGTGCGCATTGCGCAGCCCCCCTTCGCTGCGAAAACGGGCTCTCAGCGGGTTGGACGAAGGTTCCGCGGGCGGGTCTACCGCGGCCGCCAAGTGCCGCGGCTGGGTTGACGCTTTCACCGGCGCAGGCGGCAACTTACCGTTTGCGCCGGGCGCAATCCCTACGTGAGCGGACGCTCGATGACCAGGAAAAAAACGCCGCGCCGCGGACTCCAGGAAGAACTTTCCTTGGCCGTGTTGCCATTCCGCAGCCGTCGCAAGCCGCAGTGACCCGGAATCTATTAACCCTGGTTACAGCGACAGCGGCGGCTTCGCCGCGGCCCCGCAGCGACATTCGGCAGCATGCGTCGCCATTGCGGCGCCGAGGCTATCGCTTCGCCGCCGCACCGGCTATTTTCGCGCGATCGGCCCCTTGTGAATGTGCTCGAATCCGACTGTGCTCCGCATTGTCCGCCATCCCGGCCCCGAATCCAGCCATCCGCGAGGCGCGGTGCTGGCGATGGGCAATTTCGATGGTCTGCACCGCGGTCACGCGGCGCTGATCGGGCAGGCGTGCGAGCGCGCCCGCGCCGCCGGGATGCCCGCCGGGGTGCTCACATTCGAGCCGCACCCGCGCAGCGTTTTCATGCCGGATGGCGAGCCGTTTCGGCTGACCCCGTTCCGGGTCAAGGAGCGCGAAATCGCGCGGCTCGGGGTCGATCTGCTGTTCGTCCAGCATTTCGATATCGATTTCGCCCGCAAGAGCGCCGAATTGTTTGTCGCCGATGTGCTGGTCGGCGCGATCGGCGCGAGCCACATCGTGGTCGGGCATGACTGCACGTTCGGCAACCGCCGGCGCGGCACCCCCGAGATGCTGCGCGCAGCCGGCGCCGAGCACGGATTCGGCGTCACGGTCGTCGAGCCGGTGCGCGGCCCGGATGCCGGGGTCTATTCCTCGACTCATATTCGCGAATTGCTGCGCGCCGGCAGGCCGCGCGAGGCGGCGCTGCAGCTTGGCCGCTACTGGGAGATCGACGGGCGCGTCATGGAAGGCGACCGGCGCGGCCGCACGATCGGCTTTCCGACCGTGAACCTCGGTCTCGCCGAATATCTGCGCCCGGCCTTCGGGGTCTATGCGGTGCGGGTGGCGGGGGACGGTGCCGATGATCCCTTCGCCGGGCGCTGGATTGACGGTGTCGCCAATATCGGGCTGCGGCCGACGGTCGGCACGCCGGAGCCGCGGCTCGAAGCGAATTTGTTCGACATCGACGCCGACCTGTATGGGCGACACCTGAGGGTCGCGCTGATCGAATTCATCCGGCCGGAACGCAAATTCGCCGGCCTCGACGCCTTGAAGGCGCAGATCGCCGAGGACGCGGCCAACGCTCGGACGATCCTCGCCGCCGCCCCGCACATTCCTTAGAAGTTGGCGCTGCATCGGTCCTCGCCAGCAGCAAACCCGACCCGAATTGACCGTTCGGTAGCTGACCCCAAGGCCTTCTGATTGCTCGCGGCGCGGCTCAGTAATCAACGACTGGTTTCAGGGGTTTGCTGAAAACACCGGAATTCAGCAGCAAACGCCGCGCGTACCGGTTGCGCCGGGCCGTGAAAGGACAGGATTTCCGCCAGCGACGCAAAGGCGTGCCGTTCCGGCCCGCCCAAACTTTGCAGCAAACATCAGCGACCTTATCTATCACAACATGGTGCCGGCTCCGAATGCATACGACCAATTTCATGTTCGCACGTAATTGTGTCGTTTTTCCGCTGATGTTCGCTGGTGCCGGGTTCGCGCCTTTTGACCTATCCCAGCCTTTTGTCTTGCCAACCTTCTATTTTCGACCTTCTTCCCCTGATGTTTGCCCCGGCACTTCCGGTGACGTACCCACGGCAAAAACATAAAAATCCGAATTTGCAAAGATCCGTTTTACCCCAAGTGAGACGAAATCGCCGTGACAGAACGGAGACTCAGGGCAGTCAGTAAAGTCGAACTTTACTTTTCCCTCTGAGTGCTTGATAACCACATAGGATACGTTATAGTCTTGCAACCGCTCCGCTAGGTGATCTGGCCGCATCGGAAGCCGAATAGTCGTTCGCCCGGTGAATAGGTGCAGGCCGCGATGCTTCGCTCCTGCCACCACCGCTTCCGACGGAGTATTATTACGGATAAAGGAGAACAGTTCGCCCGCTGACGCAGAGGTAACGCCAAAATTCCAATGACCTGAGGGCAATGGCGAAGGTACTAATAACGAAACCATCACAATCCCCCCCGCTATTCCGACCGCAACAGCGCGAAGTGCTGACTGGTGATAACCGAGAATCTTTGATACGATTACTCCGCCGCGCGTTGCGAATGCACCAAAGACCAGAAGGTGCGGGAGCAAATATCTTGTCCCCGCATTGAAGTCCGGAAGGACCAATAACATCACAGTATAACTCAGGAGAAACATGGCTAACACGGCACCTTTGTAGGCCTCGTACAGCACCGCGCCGCCCGCCAGAACGGTTAGACCAAGAAACAACGCTATAACCCAGCCTGGAACCTGAGCCTCGGCAAGCGGTGTTGTGAACGCCCGATAAAACTGATAGATGTTTTCCACAGGAGTAAAAAATCGATACTTTGTAATGAAGGAATACGACTTGCCGGTCAGGCCAACCAAGCGTTGCAGAGCAATCAGTAAACCGAAAGCTGCCGGCGGTATGCAAATCACGGTGAGGCGAAGCCTTCTGCGTGCAAAAGTGTCACTCAGTACCAGCGTGATCGGTAGGATGACCGCGACCGTTCTCACCGTGAGGCCAAGAAACATGACTAGCCCCGCCAGCAATTAGAGCCCTGTGCTGGGCCGATCTTTTTGGACAATTACATCTATTACGTAGAGAGCAAGGAGCAAAAACAAAACAAACGGAATGTCCGACCCAATGGTATTAACCGATCGACGCAGTTCGTACGAAAAGCAGAAAAATATTATCGATGCGCATATTTCGAGAGTGCTAAAATTCCACCTTCTCATGAAAACGGGAAAAATAAATAGGACAATCGCCAATATGCCTAGCTGGACAATCTTAATTATATAGAGATTGTACCCAAAAATGAAGACAGGCAATGACATGCATAACGGAACACCAAGCGGATAGGTGACGGGCGCGTTTAAATTCAGAGGGCGAGCGGGGTCATCCCATGATATCACGCCCATGTCCCCAAGCGGGAGACCGTGACCGATATTCCAGGCCTGCTGAAGATAAACAGCATAATCTGTGTTGAACAAGTGTCCGGGATTTATAGTTGCGAAGAGAAAAATTACAGCGAAGGCACTCAGAAGGTAAGGGGCAAAACCGTTCACCCAGCCTGTAAGTCTGTCAAACGTTGGAATGGTAAAGTTCATAAAACCGTCACCTGGCGGCGACTTAACATTTTGACCAAAACGTTTCATTCGAGAGTTCACCCTGCGCGACTAACGGACGGCGTAGCGAGCTGTTCCAAGAGCCCGAGGGCCGCAAATTTCTGAAGCCTAATTGAATGCTAGTATGGCACGACGGTGTTTTCAATGATTATTGACGCTGTTTATCTCCATCAGCGGCATACCACCCGCGGCCCGAATTTCATTCGCGATTACGGCGGCGTGGCCCGGACAACCTTCCTAACGCCTCCGGGAGTGCTTCTGCGTCGATCGGGGGCGGGCGTGTGTTGTGCAGGGGGATCATGACGCGGTCCGGTAATCGGTCAGAAGCCGTCGGGGGGGTGGACGGTATGGCGAGAAATGTCGAGCGGCTATCGCCGTCCGCACCGCGCTTCGACCGCTACACCGCTCCGGGCTGAGCACCGGCCCTCCGCGATCTTCAAAACGTCCACAGCGCGGTCACACCCGGTCCGTCGAAACGACGCCCGCCCCCTTGCGCGATAATCGCGAGGCGACGATGATGCCGGCGGCGTAGCGCTGGGCTCCTGATCCGGATTGTCACCCCTTTCCATGCTGCTTCTCAAAACACCAATCGGAAATAAACCGTCGCTATGAGAGTGATTGCTGATTCCGAAGAGCGCTCAACGGCCGACGACTGCGAGTTTACCATTCTAATGCCTTGTCTCAACGAAGCCGAGACGCTGGCGACCTGCATCGCCAAAGCGCGCTGCTTTCTTGCTCGCAGCGGGATCCAGGGCGAGGTGCTGATTGCAGATAACGGCAGCAGCGATGGCTCGCAGACAGTCGCCGAGGCAGCCGGCGCTCGCGTCGTCAACGTCGCCGAACGCGGCTACGGCAGCGCTTTGCGGGGCGGGATCCGCGCCGCCCGCGGTCGCTATGTGATCATGGGCGATAGCGATAACAGCTACGACTTCAGTGATCTCGGGCTCTTCGTCGAGAAACTGCGTGAAGGCTGTCAGCTCGTTATGGGCAACCGCTTCAAAGGTGGCATCCGGCCGAACGCAATGCCGCCTCTGCACCGCTATCTCGGCAACCCGATCCTGACGACAATCGGTCGCGTCTTCTTCCGCAGCCGGTGCGGCGACTTTTATTGCGGGCTGCGCGGTTTCGAGCGCCGAGCCGTTCTTGCTCTTGACTTGCAGGCTCCCGGCATGGAATTCGCGCTCGAAATGCTTGTCAAGGCCACCAACAATAAGCTGCGGATCACGGAAGTGCCCACCACGCTGTCACCCGATGGCAGGAGCCGCCCGCCGCATCTGAGGAGCTGGCGTGATGGCTGGCGGAGCCTTCGTTTCTATCTGCTGTTCAGCCCGCGCTGGCTGTTTCTCTATCCCGGAATCGCAATGGTTTTCGGTGGTGTGCTGGTGATGGCTTGGTTGCTGATCGGGCCGCTGACGATCGCCGGGATCCATTTCGACATTCACACGCTTCTCTATGCCTGCGTGGCGATAATCATAGGGGTCCAGTCGGTCCAATTCTGGATTTTCGCCACGATCTACGGCATGCGCGAGGGACTCGTGCCGCCCGATCCCTGGTTCTCGTCGCTCATCGCTTCGGTGGCAAAGCTCGAGTACGGGTTGATCGCGGGAGGTATGCTGCTGCTCATCGGTCTGGGACTCGGTATCGCTGCCGTGGGGTCTTGGGGTGATGTCGGGTTCGGGGCATTAAATCCAGAGCGGACGATGCGGCTCGTCATTCCGTCGGCGGTCGCGCTCATTCTGGCTCTCCAGATCGCTTACGGCGCCTTCTTCATCAGCGTTCTGGAAATCCGCGCCTCACGCCCGGAGCCGCAGATCACGTCGAGCTCGCCGGCCCCGCCGCACGCGCCCTCGCGCCCCGACCACATACGCCCTCTGAAGTAAGGCTGAATCGCCGTGACCAAATTGCTCGACTTTGGCAGTCTCTGCCTTTTCACCGTGATGCTCGCGAGCGGACAGCTTCTGTTTAACCCGCATTCGCCGGATGAGGCGGTAATTTTGAGCACTATGGGAACGGTTTTCGGTTAGAATTCAGCATCTTACTTCTAGCCAACCGAGCCGGCGATGGCAGACCCGACGGGTGAATCGAACAACGAGGCGCTGCGGCTCAACTTTGACCGGCGGCTCATGCTCCAATTTCGCGGTTCTACGATTACGTCTGATGCCGGACTGCTGGCCTACCGTGAATTGGACGACGCGCTGCATCTGACCGATACGGCTGCAAATACACTGGCGGACGAACGCACCGGCAAGAACGGTCGGCATCGGTTATCGGGCCTTCTGCGCCAAGCATTGTTTGGGCGGCTGGCCGGCTACGAGGACGTGAACGACGCCGAGAGGCTGTGCCGCGACCCGGCGATGCGCTGGGTGGTTGGCGACCGGGCGATCAGCGGGTCTGCCGCCTCAGCGAGCCAGATGGGCCGCTTTGAGACAAAGTGGTTGAGCCGACCCGAGAACCTTACCGTGCTCGCCGATCTGTCTGGTCAGTGGATTGACAAGGTGCGCCGGCGGCGAGGGCCGAAGACCGTCATACTTGACATGGATTCGAGCGAAAGTCCGACCTATGGCGAACAGGAAGGCAGTGCGTATAACGGTCATTTCGCTTGTACCTGCTATCATCCGCTGTTCGTGTTCAACCAGTTTGGCGACGTTGAGCGATGTGTGCTGAGGCCGGGCAACGTTCACAGTGCTGACGACTGGCGCGCGCTGCTGGAGCCGGTAATCGCGCGTTACCGGGGCATCGTGAAGCATCTGTATTTCCGCGGTGACGCAGCCTTCGCCAATCCCGAGGTTTACGAGTTCCTCGAAGCCGAGGGTGCGAGCTACACGATCCGCCTGCCTGCCAACCAGGTCTTGCAGGACAAGATCGGACATTTGCTGAAGCGCCCGGTCGGGCGACCGCCTCACGAGGTACGACGTTACTACGCCAGCTTCCGCTATCAGGCGCAGAGCTGGAACAAGCCGCGCCATGTTGTGGCCAAAATCGAATGGCACCCGGGCGAGCTGTACCCGCGCGTCGGGTTCATCGTTACGAACCTGGCGCGGTCCGCTGAGGGCGTCGTCGCCTTCTATAATCGGCGCGGCACGTGTGAGCAGTATATCAAAGAAGGGAAGAATGCGATCAAGTGGACGCGGCTGTCATGCCGGACCTTCGCCGCCAACGCAGTGCGCCTCCAACTCCATGCGCTGGCCTATAATCTCGGGAACTTCATGCGCACGCTGGCGATGCCGAAGACGGCGAAGCCGTGGTCGCTGACCAGCCTGCGCGAGAAGCTGATCAAAATCGGCGCGAAGGTCGTCAGTCATGGGCGCTACGTGACTTTCCAAATGGCTGAGGTCGCGGTGCCCCGCCGGCTGTTCGCTGAAATCCTGCCGTTGATCGCCGGACTGCGGGCACCGCCTGCGCCGACATGAGGGGACGACGATAGCAGCTGTGGCAGATGATGACGGCAGAGGTGCGCCCTGACGAAGGCCCAGCGATGCATTATCGCCCTTCGAGGCGGCTAATCCGGCGATTTGGCTGCCGGCACGGCCAGCCATCGATTGAATTTCCTTGCAGCGCGCCTCAACGGGACGGAAAATCCCCTAAAACGACCGGGAATCCGGCGAATGTCGGTCAAGCTCTCGTTGCCCAAAACCAATCCCCTTCGCTGGCATATTCAATCGGTCGCCTGGGCCTGTTCGCGACCGGTCTCGGCCAATTCGGCAGTAGGGATTTGACGACGAGCGAGAACGGCTATTCCTTCAACAATGCCGGTTTCGTCGCCGGCGGCGATTATCGGATCACTCCCGAGCTGATCGCCGGACTGGCGTTCGGCTACACACAATCGAACACCAATTTTGATGTCAGTGCTGTAAGTGCTCCGGGTCAATCGCTGCACGGGAACCTCTTCCAGGGCAATCTCTACGCCACGTATTTTCCAATCGACAGGGTTTACGTGAACGGCATTGCCTTGGTTGGCGGCGGCAACAACGATTCCCGACGACATATCGTCATTCCCAGCGCCGATCCTTCGACACCATCGGTCGATCGCATTGCGACCGGGAGTTTCGGCAGTCGCATCGCGGGGTTCACTCTCGCGAGCGGTTACAGCGCGCCAATCGGCGACATGGTTCTGACCCCGATCGCCCGGTTCCTATACCAGCATACCGACGTCAACTCGTTCAGCGAGAACGGTGCACAAGGCGCCAGCCTCCAGTACGGCAGTTCCTCGGTCAATACGGTGTTGTCCTTTCTCGGCGCCGAGGCGACATACCCGATACGGACGCCATTCGGCGTCATTTTTCCGATTGGTCGGTTCCACTGGGCTCACCAATACAGCCCCGGCAATACCACGGTATCGGTGGCATACAGTAATGACCCGACGCTGCTGTCTTCATTCATTTTGCCGGGGACGTCGACCGACAAGAATTACTTCGACCTGGGGGTCGGAGTTTCGATGCCGCTTTCCCGCACCAGCTCGGCTTACGTATATTACGATGCTATCGTCGGGATCAGCCATACCACCTACAACAGCATTACAGCTGGAATCCGTTTGAGTTTCTAAGAAATCCGTAGCCTTGCGGCCGTTATACCTCGTTTGCTCAGTGAGGCTGCATGAGCGCGTTGCGCCGTTTTGGTGGCCAGCCTGTCTAGACTCATCGGCCAGTAGTCCTTTTGAGAAGCTAAAATCAGGAATGAATTTTAAAAGTCGACTAAGCCGTTTGCATTGTTGGATTTTTCACCCCTCTTATCTCTCTCAAAGATCCTCGCTTTCGAGAGGAAATCCGGGTGAGCAGAATTCCTGAATTTTGACGCGGCAAATGTCCGATAGCGTGAAGGGTTTCGGATGCCGGCGGGTGGTGATTTCGGCTGATGGCACCGGTTCTGGGGGCCGGCGTCCGAAAGCCTCCGAGGAAAGAACCCGCGGGCCGCTGGTGGGCGGTCTGGCGACTATGGGGATTTGATCGGCGGCAGCATCAGCGAGGGCTGGCGTGGGCGGCGACGTTGCGCGTGGACGGCCATCGTTGATCGAGAATTGGTCGCCGCCGCTGCACGTGATGGCGCGATTGCTCACCAACTGGCGCCACCGCATCGTCCTTTGCGGGTACTGGGGCAACGCTAGTACGGCGCCGGGGTCGGCCTGCTCCGGCGGGCGGATGTTGCGACAAGGCGGCGAAGGAGGTCATGACAACGTGGTCCCGACCGCGGCATCGGGCGGTGGCGGGCCTCGAGGTGCGCCCTCGCGCTTGAAGATCTCGACTATGATCATGCGGCCGCCGCAACAGGGACATGGCGAGCAATGCTCCACTCCGGGGTCGGGAGTGCCAGCGTCATCGTGCTCTGCCGGCAACTCCATCGACGGTGTCGGCGCGGTGATCAATTCCCTGGCGCGCGCGACGTTGGTCTTGCAGGTGGCGCTGGCGAGCAGCCCGTAATGGCGGATCCGGTGGAACCCCTTTGGTAGCACGTGCAGCAAGAAGCGCCTGATGAACTCATCGGGTGACAGCGTCATCGTACGGAACCGCATCCGTCCGTCGCGGCGGTAATCCTTGTAGCGGAACCTCACGCCGTGCTCGTCGAGGGCGATCAACCGGCTGTTCGAGATGGCGACACGGTGGGTGTAGCGGGCGAGATAGGCGAGCACCGCCTGGGGGCCGGCGAAGGGCGGCTTGGCGTAGACGAACCAGTTCTTCCGTCGCAGCGGCGTAAGATAGGTGGCGAAGGCAGACCGACTGCGCAGCCCGCCGAGTTCGCCGAAGAACGCCAGCCGGCCCGCTGCATGGGTGTCGGCGAGCCCGGCCAGGAAGAGCCGCCGGAACAGGCGCGACAGCACCCGCACTGGCAACAGAAAGCCGGACCTGCAGGGCACCCAGCGCGTGCCGTCGAGCGATATCCCGCCACCCGGCACGATGATGTGGACATGCGGATGGTGGGTCATCGCCGAGCCCCAGCTGTGGAGCACGGCGGTGAAGCCGATGCGGGCGCCGAGGTGCTTGGGATCGGCCGCAATCGTGAGCAGCGTCTCGGCCGCCGCACGGAACAGCAGATCGTAGACCACCGCCTTGTTCTGGTAGGCAATCGGTGCGATCTCGGCCGGCAGCGTGAAGACGAGGTGGAAGTAGCCGACCGGCAGCAGATCGGCCTGGCGGGCGGCAAGCCAGTCCTTCGCCGCCGCGCCCTGGCACTTGGGGCAATGGCGGTTACGACAGGAATTATAAGCGATCTGGCTGTGACCGCAGTCCTGGCAGCGCTTGACATGGCCGCCGAGGGCCGCCGAGCGGCAGTTCTCGATGGCCGACATCACCTGAAGCTGGCCAAGGCTCAGGTGCCCGGCATTGGCCTTGCGCCAGGCGGCGCCATGGTGATGAAAGACGTCCGCGACCTCCAGCCTCGGGCGGCTCACCGCCGCCGGCTAGCCCCCCGGTCTTGGTCCCTCGCCGGCCGGCGGTGTCAGCCGGTCGAGCGGGCTGATCACGGCGCGGATCGTGGTGTTGGCAACGCGGGTATAAAGCGCCGTGGTGTCGAGCTTGGCGTGGCCGAGCAGCACCTGGATGACGCGGATGTCGGTATCCTGCTCCAGCAAATGCGTGGCGAAGCTGTGCCGCAGCGTATGCGGCGACACCCGCTTCTTGATCCCGGCAGCTTCAGCAGCGGCGTGGACGGCGCGGTTGAGCTGGCGGGTCGAGAGCGGCTCGACCGGGTTGCGCCCCGGGAACAGCCAGCCGCGCGGCAGCAACACGCCGAGCCGCCGGCCCTCCCGCCACCAGGCACGCAGCAGTTCGAGCAGCTGCGGCGACAGCATGGCGTGGCGATCCTTGCGCCCCTTGCCGTGCTCGATCCGCAGCAGCATGCGCTCGGAATCGACATCGCCGACCTTGAGCGCGACGACCTCGGAGACGCGCAGCCCGGCGCCGTATGCGGTGGCGAGCGCCGCCTGGTACTTCGGCCCTGGCGCCGCCTGCAGCAAGAGCGTCACCTCCTCGACGCTCAGCACGGCCGGCAGTCGGCGCGGCTGGCGCACGACCGTGAGACGCCGGGCGAGGTCCGGCCGATCGAGCGTCACGGTGAAAAAGAAACGCAAGGCCGAGACCGCGCTGTTGATGCTTGGCGGCTGCATCCCTTTTTGCGTCTGGTGCAGCTGGAAGCGGCGCAGATCCTCCGCCGTCGCGGTAACGGGCGAGCGGTTAATGAAGGCCGCAAACGCCCGCACATTCCGGATGTAGTCGTTGCGCGTCTTCTCGCTGAAGCCGCGCACGCTCATGTCCTCGATCATGCGCGCACGGAGCGCGCTTCCGGGGCGAGGTGAAGAATGAGAGATCATCGGGGGCTCCTCTCTCGAGCTGAAGGTTGCTGGACCCTCGATGCTCGGGATGGGATGCCCCGATCGTCACGCCCTCCTGTTCACTCGCTCACCGCAGAACCGCACCGACCACGACGTTTACCCTCCCGCGAGAGCGGGTTCGTTCATCGGCGGTTAAGGGAAATTGGCGCGTATTCGATCTTCTGGAAAATTCCAGCACTCGGGCGCAAATGGGTTTAAACGGCTCGGCCTTGCGATGCGTGGGCAGTCGCTGCTGGACGGATATTGGCTGATCGTCAGGATGCCCAGCCTATATCTGGCCCTGGCACTCTATGGAGTATCGACCGTTCTCTGGATTTGGATCCTATCGCGCATCTCTCTATCGCGGGCCTATCCCTGGGTCGGTGTCGTGATCGTGCCGCTGATCGGCCGCTACTATTTCGGCGAGCAGCTTCATCCGCTGTTCTGGGTAGGTGTTGTACTTGTTTTTACAGGCATACTTCTCGTACAGGGGGCAGTGAGTGCGGGAACATAGCGCTCCCTCTAACCGGCATCGAGCACAGCGATCCGGCATTGTACCGAGACGTCAGCAATCCGAGAAATGCGTCGGCAGGCGGCCAATGCAGCAGCAGCTGGGTATGGAATTGATCGGAAACCAACCATTCGGAGTGGTACGAAACACGGCTTTCGGGCAACCGTGACGATTCCTGCGGAAAGTGCGACTGTCGCGGCGGCCGCTGACATGCTCGATGACTGCGCTTGGCTGGGCAAGATTAAACGCGATCGAGGAAAACAGCACGGCGCAGCCGTCCACGAGGGCGCATTTAAGCCCCGAATAGATGCGTTGACGTTTCGTTCCGCAGAAGCTTAACTTGATTCAATACCGCAAGCAGTTGTCTACTCGAAGCTGAAAATCCGCTTCCAATCCTGCTTCATGTCGATGACGACCCAGCCCATCGCGGGGGCCGCGTCGAGCGCCTTGTCGAGCCGGCCGAAGGACGAATTCCGGTCGTAGGCGTATTCGCGTTCCGCATCCGTGTGGTGAATGAGCATCCCCAAATGCGGGCCGGGGCCAGTCATGGTTGCCCATTGCAGCATTTCGAGGTCGCCATCCGAATTGCCGAAGGCGGCGATCGGGTGCTGGCCGATATGCTCGTTGATGCCGACCGGTTTGCCGGGACCGTCATTGACGAAGTTAACCTCGGGGAGACGGTACAGCACCGGGATGTCGCCGTCCATTTGAAACCGTGTCTTGATGCTTGACCCGACAACCTGGTCCGGCGGCACGTCATAGGCCTGTCGCACCCAGGGACGCATGAACTCGATGCCACCGCCCGATACGATAAAGGTTTTGAAGCCATTCGCGCGCAGATACGTGAGCAGTTCGATCATCGGCTGATACACAAGATCGGTATAGAGCCGGTGGAAGCGCGGGTGGCGGGCGGTTGCAAGCCATTCCGTGACGATTTGCTCGAACTGATCGGTGGTCATTCCGGCATGGGTAACCATGATCAGCTCCACCATGCCGTGCTCGCCCGCCGCGGCGAGCGCCTTCATGTCGCCGTCGAGCGCGGCCTTGAACGGCTGTTTTTCCCGCCAGTCCGGATGGATCGGCGCAAGCAGCCTTACCCTGTCGAGCGCGAAGGCAAGCTGAACATACATCGGCTGTTCGCACCACAACGTGCCGTCATTGTCGAACGTCGCTATGCGTTGCTCCGTCGGGACGAAGCTTGGCGACCCCTGTGTCGTGGCGGCGGCGACAAAGTCCAGGATGGACTGCTTTGCCTGACCGTCATTCCATGACGGCAGCGGGTCCGCAGCTTGCGAAAATGCGGGACCGGGGACAAAAACAACAAACGTTATGAAAAGGATGAAGGTTCGATAAGCTCGCGTCATTTCGGCAATTCCTCGCTACCTGCCGTATCGGCGATGGCGTTCTTGTAGATTACGCCTCCCTTCATGATGAGCTTGAGGGTACGTTCCGGTTCGGCCAGGACGCGGATGTCGGAGAGGGGGTCGCCGTCCACGACCAGAAGATCGGCGTAAGCGCCCGGCGCGATCGTGCCGAGCATGCCCTTCTGCATCAGCAGATCGGCATTCACCACCGTCGCCGAGCGGAGAATGTTCGGCGGCGGAATCGATATCGGCGCGCTGTTCGAACTCGCGGGGCTGCGATTTCTGGGCGTCCGGCCCCCACAGATCGGTGCCGAGGGCGATCGGCACGCCGAGTTCCCTGGCCCAGCCGTAGACCTGCCGGCCGCGGTCGATCGTGCGATGAAGATTGTCGACGATCGCGGCGGGCAGGTTTGTCGCGCCGGCGCTCTCGATGCGCTGGGCGAGCGAGATGAAGGTCGGATCGATAAAGGCGCCGGCGTCTCGGAGACGGGCCATCGTCTCCCGGCTCATGAAATTGCCGTGCTCGATCGAGCGCACGCCGGCGTCGAGGCACCGCCGGACGCCCTCGTCGGTGTAGACATGCGCCATGACGTAGGTGCCGCGCGCCGCCGCCTCCTCGACGATCGCGGCCAGCTCGGCGGGCGAATATTCGTAGCGGGTCGGATGCCCCTCGGCCGGGAAAACGACGCCGCCGGAGGCAAAGACCTTGATCTGCGCGGCGCCTTTGCGGAGTTCCTCGCGCGCCGCCTCGCGAACCTTGTCGACGCCGTCGGCGATGACCGACATCACCGACAACGGGCTCAGATGACCGCACGGGTCGGTCAGCTCGATCGGGGTTCGGAAATCGGCGCCGCCGCCGGTCTGGGTCAAGGCCCTGCCGGAATAGAACATGCGCGGCCCCGTGATCTCGCCGGTCCGGAGGAGATGCGCGATCGTGTAGTCCGCGCCGCCCGCCTCGCGGATCGTCGTGAAACCGTCCATCAGGCTGTTGCGCAGATAGGTCGCTGCCGCCATCACGACATCGGCGGTCGGGTAGGCGAGGTTCTTGGGGCTGAGCGACAGGCCGGTGACGTGAGCATGCGCATCGATCAGCCCCGGCATCAGCGTCTTGCCGGTGACATCGATCACGGTCGCGCCCTCGGCCGCGATCGGATCGCGGGTTACCGTCGTTATGCGATCATCGCTGATGAGGACATTGCACGATGGCTGCAGGTGGCTTTCGCCATCGAGAACCAGGCTGGCGTTCTTGAAGAGGTAACCGGGCATCGTTTTGTCTCCGATGCTTCGGCCCACTCCAAAACGGGCCGGAGGCGGTGCAAAAATCAAGATTTATGGAACAAAGAAAGCGCAGACTGGGACAATGACAACCGAAGCTACAGGAGACACTTCGTTCGCGTTCCAAGTTGCCGGTTCAGTTAGCGCACAAGGTCAGGAAATCAGGGCTGCAATTCGATATCGCCCGGTCGCCAGGTCTTGTTGAACCACGGTTCAAGGGGGCCGTAGAGTTCTCAGCATGACGTTGTAACCCTCGCCGGGCACGGTTTGGACCCAGTTCTTGTCTTGGCCGACCGGTGCTTTGGGGCCGAACCAGATAGTGACCCCGCCGTCCTGGTTCATCCGGATGCCGGGAAGCGTGCTGTCGAGCCCTGCCAGTTTCTGGTCGGTCGGCAGCAGCGAACGGGTCTGGTTGTCGTAGACCGTGAAGGACCAAAACCCTTCGCGGGGATTGGCCCCGGCAGGGTCACCTTGTAGGTTCGAGCGCCATCCAGATAGCTCCCGGTCGAGTTGCGAACGGCAAACGCATAGGCGGAACCGGTGCCTGGCCTCGGTTCGGCCATAGCGGGCGTGATGCCCACCGCATAGTAGAAGAACATCATCCGCGCGTCGAGGAGACGCTCCGCGCCGTCAAGAAACTGATAACTTCCGCCCACGAACGGCGTGAGCCATTGCCGGTCGGTATAGATTTGGGTCCGCGGATCCCGCGAAGCGTACAGGTTCGAGCGCGCAATGGCATTTGCCACGGCCACCGCGTCCGTCAGAATTCCCTTCATCCGGGCGTCGGGCGCGAACGGTTGTCCTTTGCGGATGCCAATCGATGCGTACAGGCCCACGGTATCTGGATCGACCCAATCCGCAGGCTCGTTCTGTGCCACCGCGTTCAGCTCTTCGTAGAAGCTGAAATCGTTGGCGCTGATCGTGTTGAACTTGACGCCCGAGAGGTTGACGACGCTGGTCGACGGCGGCTTGGCGGCCTGTGACAGTGGGAAGATGGCTGCTTTGGCCTTCACACCCGCCACTGCTGCTGCGACGTCCCCCTTCTCCACGAACGCCCGGGAGAATATGACGAGCCGGTTGGTGCGTGGTTTCGCGACGTGATACCCCTTCGCCGGCAGAGCCCCCTTGTAGCCGGGTGGAACGAACAGATAGTCCCCGCCCGCTCCCTCGTCCGGCCCCGTCAGCCCGACGTCTACGACCCACCGGAAATCGGCGTCATCGACCGCGCCAAGGACCCGCGGCGGCACCCGCACCACCATCGGCCCATCCTTCAGGTCGACGCATAAAAAGACATAGGGGGTGGTGGTGTTGCCCGTCAGAAGCAGCGTGCGGGCGTCCAGGAGGTCCTCGGTGATGCCGATGCCCTGGTTAAGTTTGATGCCCGCTTCCTCGAAGCCCGTACACAGCGCATAGACCGAAGTTGCCGACATGCCCTTGAGGAAGGCGTCGATGCCGCGGCCGAAGTCCAGCTGGTCATAGGCCAGCTGCGCCGTTGCAGGATCGGGGGCGCCATCCCTGAAGCGCAGAGTGCCGATCCGGGTTTCGACCGTATCAGGTGTCGTGATCTTCGGCGGCACGTTAGGCGAGTATTTCGGTGCAGCGACCGGCGAGACGCTAGGCGTCTGCGCGTTCACGGTGACCGACAGCAAGAGCAACGGTGCAAGCACGAAGGAGCAAACACCCCCCATCTTGATTGCCTTAGTCATCCCGATGCCCTTTCCGTTGCTTTGCCCTAAGGCGGTGCGCAACATTCCGAGGCCGCCGTCTCGAAGCCTCGGTTTGGGTGTCCATACCTGATGATGCCCGGACAGGGGCCAACGGCCAATCGGTTTTGGTTTGGGCGGCTCGGGTCGTTGGTGCAGAAGGTCAAAATTTTTGCACCAAATCAAATATCAATCTTTGCAATGCATTAGCGCGTGCAAAAATCCGATGTTCATTTCTCCTCGCGTTCGGGGGACTCCAATTCGCCGAACCTTGCCCTACCGCCCGACCGCGTAGGTTTGCATGCCGCGGGGGTTGGCGGCGGCTTTCAGGATGACGCCGTCGGGGGTCTGTTCGCGGGCGCAGGCGGTGAGGCGGCCGCCGGACCAGGTTTCGCCGATGCGCACCTTGTGGCCGCGTTCGGCGAGGGCGCGGGCGGTGTCGTGCGGGAAGCGGCCTTCGAGGGCGAGACCGCCGGGGTTGGCGGCGCGCGGGTAGAACGACGACGGCGCGTGGTCGTTGTTGAATTCCGGGCAGTCGATCGCCTCCTGCAAATTCATGCCGTGATGCACGTGATGCAGGAAAAGCTGCGTCGACCACTGGTCCTGCCCGTCGCCGCCGGGGGTGCCGAACGCCATCCAGGGCTCGCCGTCCTTCAGCGCGAGGGTCGGCGACAGGGTGCTGCGCGGGCGTTTGCCGGGGGCGAGCGACGAGGCCGAACGCTCGTCGAGCCAGGCGATCTGCAACCGCGTGCCGAGACAGAAGCCGAGTTCCGGAATGACCGGCGAGCTTTGCAGCCAGCCGCCCGACGGCGTCGCCGAAACCATGTTGCCCCAGCGGTCGATGATGTCGAGATGGCAGGTGTCGCCGGCGACGACGCCGAGTTCGCTGGTCGTCGGCTCGCCGATACCGCCCATCGGACCGACGGTCGGTTCGCCGACGCCGGCCGCCGGCGGAACGTCGGCGCCGCCGACCAGCACATAGGGCTCGCGCCCGTCCGGGCTGCCCGGACGCAGATCGAGCGAGGCGCGCTCGCCGACGAGCTTGCGGCGTGATGTCGTTGTAGTCGCGGCTCAGCAGCGTCGCCATCGGCACATCGACGAAATCGGGGTCGCCGTACCACGCCTCGCGATCGGCATAGGCGAGCTTGGCGCATTCGGTGACGATATGGACGAATTCCGGCCCGACCGGGTCGAGACCGTCGAGGTCGAAGCCTTGCAACAGCGCGAGCTGCTGCAGCATGACCGGCCCCTGGCTCCACGGGCCGCCCTTGACGACTGTATAGCCGCGGTAATCGTAGGTCAGCGGCGTCTCGACCGGGGCCTGCCAGCGCGCCATGTCGTCGGCGGTCAAGACGCCGCCGTGGCGCCGGCCGGAGGCGTCGAGGACCTGTTGCGTGCGGCAGAAGCGGTCGATCGTCTCGGCGACAAAGCCCTTGTACCAGGCGTCGCGGGCGCGCTCGATGCGTTGTTCGCGGCTGCCGGCGCCGGCCTCGGACTCGGCCAGCACGCGGCGGTAGGTCGCGGCCAGCGCCGGGTTGCGGAACAGCTTTCCGGGGGTCGGCGGGTTGCCGCCGGGCAGATAGACGGCCGCCGATGTGGTCCATTCGCGGCGGAACAGTTCGGCGACGCTCTGGATCGTGTTGCGGATTTGCGGCAACGAGCGGATAGCCGTTCTCGGCGTAGCCGAGCGCCGGCTCCATCAGCTCGGCGAGCGGCATCGTGCCGTAATCGCGCGCGAGACGCGCCCAGGCGTCGAACGCGCCCGGCACGGTCGCGGCCAAGAGGCCGGTGCCGGGGATCAGATCGAGGCCGAGGCTCTTGTAATGCGCGATTGTCGCGCCCTGCGGGGCGACGCCCTGGCCGCAGATCATCTCGGCGCGGCGGTTCTTGGCGCTGTAGACGAGAATCAGGCGCCTCGCCGAGCGGCCCGTACAGATGCGGCTCGACGACCTGCAACGTAAAGCCGGCGGCGACGGCGGCGTCGAACGCGTTGCCGCCCTTTTCCAGGACACCCATCGCGACCGAGGAGGCCAGCCAATGGGTCGTCGCGACAACCCCGAACGTGCCGCGGATCTCGGGCCGCGTCGTGAAACCGGGCATCTGCTTGCCTCCGCTCTTTACCAATGCCGCACAGCCTAACCGAGCCCTGCTCGGACGGAAACGGCTTCAGGTCGGTTCGAACCCGATCGGCTGGGCGCCTTGCCACAGGGCTAATTCGCCGAGCGGACGGAGCTGGCC
>CAVWDC010000020.1:0-44951 GCA_963753665.1 uncultured Alphaproteobacteria bacterium | reverse complement strand
ACGCCTGGCTCAGGTCGCCGAACAGGCGGCTGGCTCGCTTGTAGAGCACCGAGAAGCCCTCGCGGCAGAAGCTATGGGTCGGCGGCGAGGTGAGACACCATCGGCGCTTAAACCACTCGATGGATCCACAACGATGCCCGAAGTCGATGACCTCAGCCGCTCGCTCGCTGTCTTTGACCAAGCTCTCTCGTTGCTTGTGGTAGTGGAGATGAGCCAGACCAGTTGGCTGGTCGCCGGAATGGTTCCCGGCCTTGAGCGCCGCCCCCTGAAGAAGCTCGATCCTGAGCCGGCAGCACTGGTCGGGCTGCTCGAGCGCTGGCGATCGGAGGCGTCGAAGGCGGGCCGGCCAATTGACCGGATCGCGCTCGCCTTTGAGGCAGGGCGGGACGGGTTCTGGCTGGCACGGTGGCTGCGCGAACGTGGCATCGAGGTACATGTCATCCACTCGACGAGCGTCGCCGTCACCCGCGAGCACCGTCGCGCGAAGACCGACCGGCTGGATACGGCGATGCTGATGCGGGTGTTTCTGGGCTGGCTGCGCGGCGAGCGGGGGCATTGCCGCATGGTGGCAATCCCGACGCTAAAGGAAGAAGACGCCAAGCGGCCGAGCCGGGAGCGCGAGAACCTGGTCAGCGAGAGGACCCGGATCATCAACCGGATGAAAGGAACGCTGGCCCGGCTCGGCATCCGCGGCTTCAAGCCGGAGCTGCGCCGGGCGCTGGAGAAGCTGGCGGCGCTCGGCACGCCGGAGGGGCAGCCGCTGCCGCCGAACATGCTGGAAGAAATGCGGCGCGATATGACCCGGCTCGCCCTGTCCGGGACCAGATCGCGGCGATCGAGCAGACCCGCCTCGCTCGGCTGGAGCAGACACCGGCATCGGGGCCGCAGGCTATGGTGGCGATCCTGGCCCGCGTGGTCGGCGTTGGGATCGAGACGGCCGACATGCTGGTCCAGGAAGTGCTTAGTCGCAACCTGCGAGATCGCCGTGCGGTGGCGCGCTACGCCGGGCTGACCGGCTCGCCCAACGAGAGCGGATCAAAACGGCGGGAAAAGGGGCTCGCCAGGGCTGGCAACGCACGGGTGCGGCGCGGCCTGATCCAGCTGGCTTGGCGGTTCCTGAGGTTCCAAAAGGACAGCGGGCTGGCGCAATGGTACCAGGCACGAACGGCGCAGGGTGCGCGCAAGACGAAGATGATCGTGGCGCTCGCGCGGAAGCTGCTGATCGCGTTCTGGCGCATGGTGACGCTCGGCGAGATCCCTGCCGGCGTAATGCTGCGATCGGCGGCGGCGTGAGCATCCGGGTCGGGAGATTGCAAAAGGAGATTTACCCTTCGACATCAACCCGGGCTGACGCGACAGGTTGTCGACACTGATCCGAGGTGGCGGTGAACCCGGCACAAGGCCTGGCTATAACGCCGTCGGCAGAATGGGCCCACCAGCTCGGAGCCTCGCCCTCGAAGCGAATGACTGCTTCATGGTCCGGACCTCGCACGGGTCCAACCGAATACAAGGTCGCGGCGCGAGTGATCGCTCCCCATGGCAGGCTCCCCTCGGTCAAGAATGGTATCAGGAGGTCCCACGAGCACCTTGACATCGGAAGCCCCATACAAGGCCTTGTGGCCGAGGGCGCAAGCCAACGACTTGCCGATGCCGGTCGGGCCGATGACGACCAGATGATGATGGTCGCGCAGCCACTCGCAGGTGGCGAGCTTTTGGAACAAAGCACGGTCGAGGCCGCGCGGTGCATGCAGGTTGACGTCCTCGACGACGGCGGCCTGGCGCAGCTTCGCCTCCCGCAGCCGGCGGGCAAGCCGTTTGTTCTCGCGGCTGGTCGCCTCGCGGTCGACCAGCAGGCCGAGCCAGTCTTCGCGGCTTAGCTCGGCGGCGTCGGGCGCGTTCTGCAGTTCGACGAAGGCGTCGGCCATGGCCGACAGGCCGAGCGCGCGCAGCCGCTCGACCGTGGGATGGATCAGCATCTCCTCTCCTTTCGGGTCAGTGGTAGTAGCCGGGTCCGCGGATGTTCTCGTGGATCAGCACCGGCGCGTCGGTCATCGGCGGGGGCGCGTTCTCGCGATGGTTCTTCAGGATGGCGGCGACCGAGCTGTACGAGCGGGTGCCGAGCATCAGCGCGCGAGCGCAGGCGGCATCGACCCGCGCCGCGCCGTAGCGTTTGACCAGGCCGAGGATGCCGATGCAGGAGCGGAACCCCTGCTCGGGATGCGGCCGCGAGCGCAGGATCACGTCGGCCAGGACGGCGGTGTTGTCGCCGACTGCGGCGGCCTCGCGGCGGATGCGCTCATGCGTCCAGTCGCGATAGCGCCGGTGCGAACTCGGCATGTGCTCGGCGACCGTGGTCGGCCGATGCGGCCGGGCGCTGCGGCGATGGCTGGCGACGCGCTTGCCGCGATGGAAGATCTCGACCGTCGCGGCGGTGATCCGCGCCTCGACCTCCTGGCGGATCAGCTGATGCGGCACGCTGTAGTAGTGCTTGGCGATCTCGACATGGTAGTCGAGGTTGACCCGGCAGCGCTTCCACTCGGCGTATTCGTAGGGTGCGGCCGGCAGCGGCTGCAGCGCCGGACGGTCGAGCTGCTCGAAGAGCGTCCGCCGGCTCGTTCCCCAGCCGCGCATCGGCCGGTTGTTGAGATCCTCGAGCAGGGCGCGGATCGCGGCGTTGAGATCGGCCAGCGAGAAGAAGCGCCGGTGCCGCAGCCGCGCCAGGATCCAGCGCCCGACAACCTGCACCCCGACCTCGACTTTCGCCTCACATGAGGATAGGCGGCGTCAATTGGTGATTTTCACATCGTGCCACCTGATGCCGGCTATGGATCCTGGCCCGAGCCTTCGCAATAGCAGCGGCGTCGCCGCGTCACCTCACATCCGGTCGCCGCCTTCGGCAGCCGCACCATAATTCCCCATGCTCGGGGTCGGCTCGGAGGGGTGCGACCAATCTTATCAGCGGCGTGTTTCAGCCAGCCAAAGTCACGGTTCACCCCACCGGATCCGAGAGGCTGGCCGAGCCTCGCGGAATTGAGATGCTGTTGTTCAGGCGGCCTTCAGAAACGCTCCTTCAGGAATTTCGCCATGCGTTGTGAAGCGCCAAAGTGCAACAAGAAGCTTGCGCGCCAGCGCCACGATCGAGACACGCCGGAGGCGACCGCGGTCGGTCCTGACGCGCTCTTGGAACCACCGGCTCAGCGCCGATGCCGGCTGATGTCGAAGCCACAGCCAAGCCGCCTCGATCATCGTGGTCCGCAGGCGGGCATTGCCCGATTTAGAGATCCCTTGTTCCTTTTTTATATCGCCACTTCGCCAAGGACTTGGAGCCAGCCCGGCATACGCGGCCAATTGGCGACGGTTGGTGAAGCGTCGATAGAGGCCTTCCTGCCAGAGCACTGAGGCAAATTCGGGTCCAATACCCCGAATCTTCAAGAGTAGAGCACCCGGCGAACTCCTCGGCGTGTCTTCGGCATGAAGCAGTGCATCGCGTTCGGCCTCCACCTCAGCGATTTGCTGGCGTAATAATTCGAGCCGGCCGAGTTCACGTCGGATCTCTGCCTTCATGCGCTCGGGGATGGCTCGTCCGTCTCCCGTCCGCAGTTCTCCCAGTTTCTCACGCGCGTTTGCGCGCATGGGCTCGAACCCGGCGATCCCCTGGCAAGCCATCAGCCCTTTGATGCGATTGATATGTTCGATCCGTTCCTTGATCATCGTTTTGCGTTCGCGTGATAGCCGACGTTGGTCCTCCTCTTCGGGACTTGGAACAACCACCATCGCGCACACCCGCGGCTCTCCCCGTTTGAACGCCATCAGCGTACGAAGCAGCACCTCACCGTCGATCGCATCGGTTTTTGCCCGTCGACGCCGCCGAGGGACCGCAATCGACGCCGCTTCAACGACGTGGCTCTCGATTGAGTTCGCCTCGAGAACGCGATGAATCCAGAAACCGTCGAACCCGATTTCCTGAATGGTGACGATCTTCACCGTGGCCTCAATGTGTCGCTCTGCCTTCGTGCGAAGATCGGCTAGAAGTTGAAGGAGATCTCCGGCGTTGCCACCGGCAACAGAATGCCGCGAAATCTTGCTGCTGCCCGGTGATAATGATGTCACGAGCCATCGCGCACGGCTCAATTCTAGAGAGACGAACAGGGTTACGGCTTCTGCGGACGCAAAAGGCTGACTATGGTCGACGGGATTCGCGGTTTCCATGATGGTCCTCGTTCGCGTTGATCCGTCCTGCTTGAACACGAGTTGGTGGCTGCGGCCAATCCTCATGGTATCTTGTCGCGCGGCTTGTAGGGCCGCGTCGGGACAATGGCGGTGCGGTAATGCCGCGCCATGTCCGCGTAGGTCCGGTTGACTGTCGGCTCGTGGAACGAGGCCTTGGTGATGCCGGCCTTCAGATTGTCGCTGATGGTCTGCCGCGCGGCCCCGCCGAAATAGGCGAAGGCGCGGACGTGTGCGGCGATCCAGTCCGGCAGCTTCTGGCTCCACACCGCCTCGGTGTAGGTGAAGCTCGATGCCCCGAGCACCGCGACGAAGATCTGCACCGGCACGATCTCGCCGGTGTTGGCGTCGACCACCTCGGCGGTGCGGCCGGCGAAATCGACGAACATCTTCTCGCCGGCAAGGTGGACCTGACGCATCGTCGGCTTCAGCCGCCCGGCCCAGGCCCGGTAAAGGTCACAAAACCAGGAGTAACCAAACCCCTCGGGCGCGCCGGCGCGGTATTCCTCCCACAGCAGCGCCAGCGTCACGTCAGGACGGCGCAGCTCGCGGTGAACCCAGGCCCAATCGGGCAATGGCCGCTGATCGGCCGGGATGCCGGAAGGCGGCGGGAACAGCAGCGCTTCGAGCCGCGCGTCGTCGAGATCCTCGGGCAGCGGCCAGGCGAGGCCGGCGGCGCGTGCCCGGCTCAAATAGCCCGACACCGTCCCCTGGCCCAGCCCGAGGCTGCGCGCCGCCGCCCGCTGCGGCAGCCGGCTTTCCCAGCATAGTCGCAAAACTTCCCGGATCTGGCGCATCGACAGTCTCTCGGCCGGCATCTCGTCCCCCTCTTCGACAAAGAGGACGAGGCTACCTTCGGTTGAGAACCGTCAGCGCCGCAGCGCGCTACACCACCTCGCCAGGCTGATCACGATCACCGGATTTGGTGATCAGCTTCCCCCGGAATCCGCGATCACCTTCCACCGGATTGCGTGATCAGCTTCGACCGGAATCCGTGATCACGTTCGACCGGAACACGCACCCAGCTGCTCCGTCCAAGATCGAGCTATCGCCGAATTTTGGTGATGGCCTGACGGATCAGGCGGCGGCGGTTTGGGATTTCGAGGGCGCAGATTTGGCGGCGACTTCGATCCCATCGGTGAACCTGACACCTTGAATGAGCTTGGGCAACTGGTTGTGGCCATCGAGCCTGCGCCAGCTTTTCTGGGCGGCCTCGACCAGCTTGAACACCATGGCGAGGGCCGTCTTATTCGACAGGCACCCCTTCGAGCGGATTGTGCGGTGCCGCACCGTGGCGAAAGTGCTCTCGATCGGGTTCGAGGTCCGCAGGTGTTTCCAGTGCTCGGCAGGGAAATCGTAGAAGGCGAGCAGGGCTTGGCGATCCTTCGCCAGGCACGCGGCGGCCTTATCGTATTTCAGCTCGTAGGCGGCAATGAAGGCATCGAATGCGGCCTCGGCGGCCGGGCGGGTCTCGGCCATCCAGATTTCCTGTAATGACCGCTTGGCCTTCGGCTGCTGGCTCTTCGGCAGTTTGTTGAGGACATTGGCGGTCTTGTGCACCCAGCAGCGCTGCTCGCGTGTGGTCGGCCACAGCTCGCCGAGCGCCTTCCAGAAGCCGAGCGCCCCGTCGGCGACGGCGAGTTCGGGCGCGACCGCCAGACCTCGGTTCCGCAAATCGAGCAGCATCTCGCGCCAATCCTGGGCGCTTTCGCGGGCCCCGTCAGTAAAGCCGAGCAGCTCCTTCTTGCCCTCCGGGGTCGCGCCGATGATGACCAGGATGCATTGCTTGGCGTCTTCAAGACGGGCCTGCAGGTAGATGCCGTCGGCCCACACGTAGACGTAGCGCTTGGCCGACAGATCGCGCTTGCGCCAGTGCTTGTGCTCGTCGCGCCAGACCTCCTTCAGCCGCGCGATGGTCGAGGCCGACAGGCCCGGTGCATCCTTGCCGAGCAAGGCGGCAAGCGCCTCCACGAAATCACCGCTCGAGAGGCCCCTCAGGTAAAGGATCGGGATCAGCACCTCCAGGCTGCGCGAGCGCCGTGCATACGGCGGCAGGATCGCGGGCGTGAAGCGGACGCGCCCGGCACCATCGCCAGCGCCACGGTCGCGCACGCGGGGTTGGCGCACCCCGACCGGGCCGATGCCGGTCATCACCTCGCGTTCCGGCAGGTGCCCGTGACGAACCACGCGGCGCAAGCCAGCAGCGGTCTTCAGATCGGCATGCTGGGCGAGGAATTCGGCCACTTCGGCCTCGACCGCTTGGGCCAGCAGGGCACGCGCACCGTTGCGCAGCACCTCGGTCAGCGGGTCGGCGAACGATCCTGGTTGAAGCAGCTTGACGACGGTACCATCGGACACGGCGTATCACTCCTTCGCTGGAGAAGTGGAGGCGCGAACACCCCCACGATACGCCGCCTTCATCCCCTCAGCCCGTCACCAACTTCCGCGTATAGCTCTCCAAGATCACAAGCGCCGTAGTCAGTGAATTTCGCCGCAAGGAAATTTACTATCTCGTGTACGTCGCCGACAGCGGATGGCTCATGCCATCGCAAATCGCGACGTAGTCGAGCGACGAGACGTTCGTGCCGCCGACCTGGTCGCGCAGCGTGTACTCAACACCGCCCTGCAAGAACCTGATGGACGCCGAGATCGTAAGCGTCTTGTCTTCGAGCCTGTTAAGCGATTTTAGCGATATCAGGCCGCCCCCGCCCAAGAGTAACGTGCGCCGCGACCTTTACCCTTTCGGGCTATTGCATATCCGCGGCACTCCCGGCATATAGAGAGCCAGTCACGCCCACGGCTGGGCGGTCAATTTTCAGCGTCACTTCGGCCGGCAAGCGCGCGCACTTATCACGGATGCGACAAACCCTGCCAGGGTTCCCCGTCGCAGATGTTTCGAGGCACCAGAGAAACGATGCCCGAATTTCCGGCAGCGGCAAGCCCACCGGCCGGCGCCCCGTGTCTGCGTTAACAAAAGGATCGACGACCGATGGCCAGACCAGGACTCTAAGGCCAGTCAACGCGGGCGCGTGAGCGCCGCAACTCAGCATCCACCCTCTTTCGCCCCCGTACGGGAAGCAGGTGAGCCGGTACGCTGGAAGGACAAGAAAGGTGTCTATCATCGCGACGTTGGTGACGCCGAGCACTCCGAGGCCGTGTTCGGTGACCGGGTTTACAGGGTCAAAACCAGCGAGTTGGTTTTCGGAACAGTATACGTCCAGCGATAGGCGCGCCGCTCACGACGGCCGGTCAACCGCTGGCCGGTGCCGAGGTCCTATTAGCCATTCGTTCAACTTGGACCAGCGCCGCCGCCCCGACACATTGCGCACGGCTATCGCGACGGCCTTCTTCTGACCGACCAGCACGACCAGCCGCTTGCCGCGTGTCACACCCGTGTAGAGCAGGTTCCGTTGCAGCATGACGTAGTGCTGGGTTAGCATTGGGATCACGATTGCGGGATATTCCGATCCCTGGCTCTTGTGGATCGTCGCCGCATAGGCCGGCACCAGCGTGTCGAGTTCGCCGAACCCGTAGGTGACCGCGCGGCCGTCGAAGCTGGCCGTAAGCTCACCGGCTTCGGGATCGATCCCGTTGATGTAGCCGATATCGCCGTTATAGACCTCCTTCTCGTAGTCGTTCTCGATCTGCATGACCTTGTCGCCCGGAGCGAAGGTCCAACCGAAACGCTCGACCTTACGCTCCCCGGCGGGGTTCAGCGCCGCCTGCAGTTCGATGTTCAGAGAGCGGGCACCGCAACCGCCGCGGTTCATCGGGCACAGCACCTGAATGTCGCGGATCGGATCCAGGCCGAAGCGGCGGGGAATACGTGTTCCGACCAGGTCGACAATGCGCGCCACGGCGGTTTCAGGATCGTCCGCCGGCACGAAATAAAAGTCGCTGTCGCCTTCGGGCTTGCTCAGATCGCCAGCGCGCCCCGGTTGATCCGGTGCGCGCTGGTGATGATCCGGCTCTCGGCGGCCTGGCGGAAGATCTCGGTCAACCGGACGACGGGAACAGCGCCGGAACCAATGATGTCGGCCAGGACCTGGCCCGGGCCGACGGATGGAAGCTGGTCGATGTCGCCGACGATCAGCAGCGCGGCATGATCGGGAACGGCCCGCACCAGCGCCTGCATCAGCATCACATCGACCATCGACGTCTCGTCGACGACTAGCGATCACACTCGAGCGGGTTATCGTCGCCGCGTTTGAAGTCACCCGTCTTGGGATCGATTTCGAGCAGCCGGTGAATGGTCTTGGCTTCGAAGCCGGTTGCTTCGGTCATTCGCTTGGCGGCCCGGCCGGTCGGAGCGCACAGCAACAGGCTGACGCCCTTGGCAGAGAGGATGCGCAGGATCGCGTCGACGATCGTGGTCTTGCCGACCCCCGGTCCGCCGGTAATCACGAGCACCTTGGATATGAGGGCCAGCCGAATCGCCGCGGCCTGGCTTTCGGCTAGCGACAGGCCGGTCCTGCGTTCGATCCAACGCCTTCTCGGGGTCGATGTCGGGCCAGGGCAGCGCTTCCTGGGCTAAGCGCAGGATCCTGTTGGCGATCCCCTGCTCCGCCCGGTATAGCCCGGCCAGGAAGATGCAGCTCTTCTCGCCGACCGGATCGGCGATCACCGTTCGCTCGACCAGTTCGAGCTCCAAGGCGGTTTGCAGCAGCTCCGGCGGGACCTCGAGGAGGGCGGCGGCGAGCGGTGGAAAACAGCGTGGAAGAATGACCCGGCTTTTGGGGTGATCAGCGCCGAATAGCGACCCACCCTGGGAATCATCGAAAGCTCCTCCTGGTTGCTTGGGGGAGCGTGGCCGGGGATGGTGACGGTGGAAACGATTGGCCGGATCAGGCGGGCGTTCTTGGTTGATAAGAAGCCGATCCGCCAGATCGTGCGCGAGCTGAGGATCTCGCGGCAGACGGTTCGCAAGGCGGTCCGCGGCTCGGCGACGGAGTTTCATTACGAGCGCCAGGTGCAGCCGCAGCCGCGGTTTGGGGCCTTTGTCGGACGGCTCGACGCGCTGCTGGAGGCGAACAGCAAGCGGCCGGCGCGTGAGCGGCTGACGGCGCGGCGCCTGTTCGAGCTGTTGCGCGGCGAGGGTTACGAAGGCGCCTACGACAGCGAGCGGCCACCGTAATCGTCGTCATGCAGGGGAACCTGCATCGGTCGGAGCTAACGGCCCTACAGGGGAATGGATACGGTTGTCAGAGGCCCGTAAAGTTGGTCAAGCTGACCAGCCTTCTGAAGGCGAGAAGTTCAGCGGCGGACGCGGACGAAGGCATTGACCAACTGTATCCATTCCCCTGTAAGGTCGTGCCCCTTTAGGCTGCTCCGCCGGCGCCGGCAAAACGTATCGAAGAGCAGGTCACTACAATGGGCGGACCACACCATAACACGCTGGCTGAGCTTAATTCTTGCGATGACGTTCTTTATGGGCGGCCCTGCCGCACGAGCCGACGTCTCATGGAACCTCATTGTCACCGACACGACGGATTTACGTTGCCCGAGCTGCCCGCCCCCGCCGTTGCCGGTGGTGGGTGCGACGTTGACGGTGTCTGATGATGTATTTTTGAGCGGCGTTTTATTTTATGAGTTCGTTGCCGATCCCGATACCGGGGAAATCACTGCTGACGGGACTACAGATTTTAGTCTCAGTTTGATAGGCCTTCTAACGGTCCCAGATTTGCCGGTTGATCCAAGACCTTCAGGGGGCCACTATCTGATAAACGGTGGAGTCAGTTTGTTCGTTTCCCGAGATGGAGACCTTGGCGGCGGGATTTATTATAACACAACAATCGACAACCTCGTGCTCGGGTTTGATAACAACATCGTTACGGGCTCCTTCCTTGCTAGCGATGGCCGGGTTATCTGCGGCGACGACACTCAATGCACAATCGAGGGCCATTGGGAGCTTACGAGCGACCTTCCGCTGCCCGTGCCGGAGCCGTCCACCGCAGCCATTCTACTGGGCGCTGTTGCCGCTTTCGGGTGTTGGTCGGCGCGCGAGCAGAGGCGAAAGAGTAGGCCGTGCTGGACGACGGTGGCGGGTTTCATTTGAGGTTAGCTCCGACCGGCGCGAAGTCATCGATGTTTCGAGTTTGGCTCCGGCAATGGGTGGTACGAGCCATCCGGTCGAAATGGGGCGAGATGCGGTTAATTCCCTAAGTCTAGTCGTCTATTTGCGCTCCGCGCGCCCCTGAAGGTATCGGGGAACGCTACCGCCTTTCCCGTCACTGACAAATCGATTGTTGCGCGTCGTGTCACAATCCTGTATCTTATTCATTAGAACTTCACACGTGCCCCTCGGATCAATCTTTGGTCGCAGATATAGATTATGCTTGCGCGGCGCGTCACGATTTTATATGTTATTGTGTAGAATTTCACTCGTGTGCCTAGAGCGCCAACAACACCCCAGCGGCGTGCCGTTGGCTCAGGGTCCGGATAGGCTGAAAAGCTTTCCTGCCCTTTGCTTTTTAGGGATTGGTTTATGGCTTTCATACTGCGGCCCGGCAGAGTTGATTGGCAGTACGGTGAAGCATCTTCGGACGGCGCCCACCGTGTCAACGGCGAGCTCAGCTTGGTCGGCCACGGCTCAAATGGCTGAACTAGGCTTATATCGTCACCGAAGCGATATGGGGTGCTGTCGATTTGTTTTTGTCGCCGATAAGTTCTTTCGGAACCACACCCGCATCGGAAGCTTAGGGTGTCGGCGATGGATGGCGGCATCGTCGGAATCTTGGTCGTAGATGACGGATTTGGGATTGCGCGCCATGTCATGATTTTGTATCTTATTAGATAGAATTTAACTCGTGTGCCTAGCGCGCGCCCGATCGGGGTGGAGATATATCGGTTTCGTCGGGTTAATCTTCTGGAAAGTTATTCCCTTGCGCCAATCGCCAGTGGTTACAATTTTCGCGCTATTTTCGCCTGTCTTTATTACCTCAAAATCAACAGGCGAACCTTGATTGCAGGGAATCGAAAGCGATTTCCCGTCCGCTATAATGTAATAGCGCGATATATCGTAGAGTAGTTCGCCTAAGAAGTCGCGCATCATTTGCTCACTATTTCGAGATGGTGGATGCCCATTTTACATAATGTTCTATCGTACGTAGTTGCAGTTTCAGCGGGGGCTGCTCGGGGCGGTTATCCTGACAATCGCCTTCGTGCTATTTGTTTTTTCTGGGAGTCCGCCATAAGGCCATCGCCAAAAGCAGCAGCGGCCAGATGGGGTTAAAGGGAGTATGGGAAAAATGAGCGAGCCAAATACCTTAACGGTCGTCTATAAGTGCATCGACGGCGCGCACATCTTTAGCTCGACGGATGGACTATCGTGTGGCCTGTATGCGGCCAGTACTGAATTGCGAGAAGCATTCGATGACATTCCCGTACAGGCAAAGGTGCTTCTTAAATTAAATCACGGAATCGACGGCGATGTCGTCTCCGAAATTACATACGAAGAATTTCTAAAGCAACTTTTGTCGCCTACGCGGGGGACAGAGAGTGACTTTCCCTCCACTATAATGTAGTCAGTTCCTCTAGGAACCTCATCGTCACTTCCCCCGCGCAACCTTGTCTTCTGGGCACCACACCATATCGTCTGTACCACACGGCCAAGGCACCCATTTGCCATTTTTGTTCCTTTGGAAAATGTGCTGAATTTCGACGAACACGGTTGCGACGCCATTGCTGGTGGCGGCGCGGACTTTCGCCTGTGATGTCGGATCGCGCTTATCGGCTTCAATTACGGCAATAACCTTGTCGAAAAGGTCTTCCTCTGCACTGGATTTCCAGCATCCAGTTTCAGCGAGCCATTTGTCGTCACCGCTTTTGACGGCAATGGCAGCTTCTTTTGTGGCGAAGAAGTTTGAGCATATCGCCGACCCCGGCCGAATTATTAGCGGCGACACCACTGACGACGACGCCATTGCCGGCGCAGAAATCGCCAGCAGGGCCGCAGCCAAGGCTAAACTTTTCACGGCAGATTCCTCCGCAAATTATCACTGAAAGAATGTAGTCATTGGGAACACCGCTGTCAATTTCTTTGAAGGTCACTGGCCTAGAGCAGGCCAAGGGCGACCTTCAGCAGTTTGCGCAGAGCGGTAAGCGGTCGTTTGATTAGCTTGCGGCGCGGCCCTGGACCGGCTCCAGAAATCACTCGACACCGGCAAGCTGCCGCTCCGGTGGTCCCCCTCGCGGGGAGCGTTCCTGGGGCTGTCCGCGCCGAGAGGCGGTGGGCCGATCGGGATGCGCGCAAGGGGCGCGTCGCTTAACGAACGGCGCGTGCGACAAGGCTGAGATTATTTACGTACAAGAGCGGTATAATAACGGAGAGACAAATGAGCGATAACGAAAAGGATGAAGAGGAACAGGATATCGTTGCCAAGTTCTTCCTTCGCTTGACCGCCGGGACTTTAGGATTGAATGATGAAGATAGCGAAACGGAACAGGATATATCGTAGCTCTTGTGATGGAGGTAACAACTAATGACGATTTCCAACGTTAACAGGCGACAGCGCCTGTTTCTTGACCGCAGGTCGCGCGGGTTGCGTGTATTCAATATTGAATTGGACGAAGAGGCGGTGTTGTCTGCGGTGCGCCAAGCCGGCTTGTCGATCGCTGAAATCAGCGAGGATAATAAGGTGGCCGAAGCGCTTAAAACTATTGTGTCACGGACTCTCGTTTAATACGTTAAAGAGGATTTCGAAATGATTAGCATTATCGCACGAGCCAATAAGCATGAAGCTGCCGAAAAAACTGTCGGCGCTCAAGGGCGAAGCGGCCAGGCTCTCGAAAGAGATGAGAGAGCTTACCGGGAGTCTGGCAACCTCCGGCAACGTTCTGCAAATTGAACAAGAAATAACTTTGAAGCATGCCGAAAGAGAGATGGTACAAGCAGAGGTTGGAGGAATCCGCGACGATATCGTTTTTATGCGGGCTCAGCACGCGGCCAAGGTCAAATCCGCAATGGCGAAGCCGGTCGCAGCAGCTGCTGCTAGGGTGCGTGACGCGCTGGCGGGGTTGCAGGTCGCACTAGCGGCGCTGGAAGAATTGAGCAACGCCGCAGTAGCGTCGCATGGAAACGCGCTTTTCGTTCTCGCGCCCGATCTGAGCGGCTTGGAAGGGCGGCTAGCCCGTTTGGCGGGGGACAGATAGAGATGGCCGACTCAGTAGAACAGCGCCGCGCCCGAGCGATGGTCGACCATTATTCCCGGTACCGGCGGGGAGCAAAAGACCCGGGACAGAGGCCTGGAGTAATCGACATAAAAGGCGTGATCGGCCCCGATGATGCGGTTCGCGCCAAACACGTCGCGTTTGCACTTACGACAATGTACGCGCATTCGCCGACGATCGAGTTAATTATAAATTCACGAGGCGGTTTCGCAACGGAGGCTAAAAAAATCTACAGCCTGCTACGGGCCGACGGCCGACCGATTTCGGCAAGGGTTGTGGGCGAGTGCAGTAGCGCGGCTACGGTCATATTGTTGGCGGCCGATTGGAGAGAATGTGCCGCGGAATCTGAAGTTTATGGTTCACGAGGTGTCGGTCGAACCGCAACAGGCGACAAGAAAGACTGCCGAGCTGCGATGGACTGCCGGATTGCACGAGAGTGTTGCAAAGCATTTTAAAGGAGAGCACCGCCGCACTCGCCCGGCTCTATGCTGGCCGGACCGGCGGCAGCTTGAAGGATTTCGAAGCCGCTATCCGTGCGGAGAAGGTCCACGACTCGGCGTGGGCGAAAAGGGTGAACCTAGTGCACGCTGTCCTCGATCCAGAGCAGCCGCAGGTGTTCTGATGCGGTGTTGCATATCACCAACAGTACTAGGATTTGCGGTTTTCGCACAGTCGGTAGTTTAGGATCGGATACCGGCGTGATAGCTTTGGCGCAACCGCTTTTCGGCCGGTACGCCGGGGGCGGACAGTACACAAGGAAATGGCGGCACTCTTCGGCCGCCAGTTTCCAAAAACATAAGGAGTACACTCTACCATGCTAGCTCAGATACCGCAACCATCGCGGCCTCGTCCTGCTGAAAATGTTCCCGGACGGGCGCGTTCCTTAACCGCGCACCCTGCGGCATCTATTTTCCCAATGATGTCGCCCGCCGAGTTCGAGGCGCTCCGCGATGACATCGCCGAGCACGGGCTCCAGGAACCAATCGTTCTCGACGCAGACGGCCAGATCGTTGACGGGCGCAACCGCGCTCTGGCGTGCGAGCAACTCGGTGTGGAGCCGACCTATAAACGGATGCCACCCGGCGCCGACGCATTCTCTTATGCGGTGTCGGCCAACTTGCATCGTCGGCATCTCAACTCCGAGCAGCGACGGGAGGTCATCTCAGCGCTGTTGAACGCGAACCCCGAACGCTCTGATCGTTCGATCGCGCGCACTGTCGGTGTCAGCCCGTCTACCGTCGGCGCTGTTCGGGGCGGCGGGGTGTCCAAATTGGACACCAAAATGGCTCGGCTCGACCGCGTCGTTGCCAAGTGGCCCGCCGCCTCCAAGGCGATTGTTTACGCCGTCGTAGCGGCGTTCGAGGAGCTATCGCCAGAAGAGCGCCTGATATTCGCTGACCAGTTTAGGCGACGATATTTAGCTACTAGGTAGACGACGACTCGGCAGGGGCGCGTGGTGGCGCTCTTGCCGGGTCTTCGAGAATTCGCAACGGCCTTCCGGGACTCGGCCTAGCAACCAACCCGGGAGACCAACCCCGCCAGAGCGGCGGGGAGCACACACGGCCCAGGGGAGGGGCCTATGAACTATGCATACGATATTTGATACTTCCGACGCTGGCAACGGTTTTGTCGAGCCCCCGCTGCCGGGTGCGGCGTAATGGCCCGCGGTCCAGCAAACTTTCGCCAGCGTGACCTGACCGCCGCCCTGAAGGGTGTTCGAGCGGCGGGCTGCTCTATAACCCAGGTCCGTTGGGTCACCAAGGGCGGCGAGATCGTGGTCGATATCGGCGAACCCGAGGTTGCTCCGCCCGCCTCCAATGAAAACGAGTGGGATGAATGACCAAAATCCGTTTGCCATTTATCCACGAGTTCCGCGATCGGCACGGCAAGTTTCGCCGCTACGTCCGGTTGCCGGGACGACAGAAGCAGCTTCCACTGCCCGGCGCGCCCGGCTCCGGCGAGTTCACGGAAGCATACCAGGCCGCACTCGCAGGCAAGGCTATACGCTCCGAAATCGGCGCGGCTCGCACCAAACCCGGAACCGTTAACGCGGCCATCATTTCCTATTTCAATTCGGCCGCATTCAGGCCTCCGCGCCTAATACTCGCCGAACCCGCCGGAATATACTTGAACGCTGGCGGGCAGAGCACGGCGACAAGCGGATCGCGCAACTAAAGCGATCGCATATCGAGCGCATGGTTGCGGAGAAGGCAGCGACACCATCGGCTGCCCGAAATTTTCTTATGACGCTGCGCGCCCTGATGACGCATTGCGTCCGGGACGGCATACGCGACGATGACCCGACGCACGGCGTTAGGCCGCTTCCGATAAAGACGTCCGGTTATAGGACCTGGACAGAGACCGATATCGAGGCGTTCGAAGCGAAGCATCCGATCGGTTCGCGCGCACGGCTAGCACTGGCCCTGCTTCTCTACACCGCTCAGCGCCGCTCCGATGTCATCCGCCTCGGCCGCCAACATGTACGCGATGGGCTGATCCATATACGCCAACAGAAGACCGGGGCGCCGCTCACAATCCCCGTGCACCCCGCTCTCGCGGAGGCGATAGAGGCGACGCCAAGCGACCTGACCTTTCTGACGACGGCAACCGGAAAGCCATTCTCGGCATCCGGTTTTTCGAACTGGTTCCGCACCATGTGCAACGATGCGGGCTTGCCGAAGGGCACGTCTGCGCATGGATTGCGCAAGGCTGCATGCCGCCGTCTGGCCGAAGCCGGGTGCTCGGCAAACCTGATTGCGGCCGTCAGCGGGCACGCCAGCCTGCGCGAGGTGCAGCGTTACACGGCCGCCGCCGATCAGGCGCGCATGGCGCGCACCGCGATGGAGACTATGACGGCCGCGTTCCCGGCGACCAGAACATCGAGTGGCAAACCTCGATGATTGGTTTGCCAAAGTACCCTCTAACCTACTGAAAGGACTTACGATGGGATTGAAGGTGATAGACCGGGCAGTTGTACAACGCATCGCCCGGATCATCGATCCAGCCCTGCTCGGGGCAGAGCGGCGTCAGCGGCAGCCCGGTCGCGGGCGGGGCGATGCGGTCGGGTCGGTAATAGGCGGCGACCAGGGGGTATTTTCCTTCCGGGGTGGCGCCGTCGCCCTCGCGCTTGTCGACGCGTACCCCCCGGCGCCCGCAAACCGCCCGCGCCGACCCGCCGGGCCAGCAGAGACGGCCGGCTTGATAGACCAGATCGACGAAATCCGCGGCCATGTCTGAGATCCGCTTGCAGGAACGTTGCGACCGCAACACGTTGCGCAGGAAGTTTCGAGGGAGCAATCAGCATGCGCAACAGCCGCATCGAGGTTCGTCCGATTGCAGGCGCGTGCGGCGCCGAGATCGACGGCGTCAGCATCGGCGGCGTGATCGATGACGCGACGATCGCCGAGACCCGCCGAGCGCTCAACGAGCACGGCGTCATCTTTTTTCGCGACCAGCAGTTCGACGCCGAGCAGCACAAGGCGTTCGCACGCCGCTTCGGTGAGATTTTCGTGCACCCGAACTACAAGGGCATGCAGGAGGACGACGAGATCGTGATGATCCGGCGCGAGCCGGGCGACCAGCACATCGTCGGCGAGGATTGGCATACCGATACGACGATGGTCGCGGCGCCGCCGATGGGGGCGATCCTTTATGCGATCGAGGTCCCGCCCTATGGCGGCGACACCTGCTTCGCCCATCAGGCCGCCGCCTACGATGCGCTGTCACAAGGCATGAAGCGGCTCCTTGACGGGCTGCGGGCCGTGCACACCGACCGCATGGTCGCCGGACCGCAGGCCGGCCGCAACGCGTACCGGTCGACAAAGGTGCGCGAGGACAATGCCTGGCGCGAGACGGTCAGCGCGCACCCCATTGTGTGCACGCATCCGGAGACCGGGCGCAAGATGCTGTTCGTCAACGCCGCCTATACGGTCGGCTTCGAGGACATGACCGAGGCGGAAAGTCGGCCGCTGCTTGGCTATCTGCTCGAACACGGGCACCGGCCCGAATTCACCTGCCGCTTTCGCTGGGAGAACGGTTCGGTCGCGTTCTGGGACAACCGCGCGGTCAAGCATCTGGCGGTGCACGACGCCGGGCCGTTCCGCCGGCTGATGCGCCGGGTCCAGATCGCTGGGGACGTACCGCATTGAGCGCCGCGTCGGAAATGACAACGCAGGAAAAGCGAGCGCTCTACGAGGATTTGGCGGCGCAACTTGCCGCGCTGCTGGAAGGCGAGCGCGACCCGATCGCCAACCCCGCCAACACCGCCGCCCTGATCTACCATGGACTGCCGGACCTGAATTGGGCCGGCTTCTATTTCGCCCGCCCGCTCGGCGATGCTTTGTCGGCTGACCCCCGCCCCAACCCTCCGCCGCAAGCTGGGGAGAGCCAGGGTGGGGAATTACTAGCAATGGACAAGCCGCGCGAACTCGTCCTGGGCCCATTTCAAGGCAAGCCGGCCTGCGTGCGCATTGCGTGGGGCAAGGGCGTGTGCGGCACGGCGGCGGCGCGCGGTGTGGCGGTGATCGTGCCGGACGTGCACGACTTCCCCGGCCATATCGCCTGCGATCCGGCATCGCGTTCCGAGCTTGTCGTGCCGCTCGTCAGGGCCGGCCGAGTAATCGGCGTGCTCGATCTGGACAGCCCCGTTCTCGCCCGCTTCGACGAGGCGGACCGCGCCGGCGTTGAGCGGCTCGTCGCGATCCTGATTGCATCGCTCGGTACGGAGTGACAGCATCCGGCCATTCGCGCGGTGCGCGCGACGGAGAATGGCGATGGATGTCGGCGCTTCGATCTTTTTCACGGATTACTCGATCACCCCGGCCGAGCTCGGGGTGGCGCTCGAGGAGCGCGGCTTCGAACTCGGTCTGGGCGGCCGAGCACTCGCATATCCCGGTGCCGCGGCGGACGCGCGCCGATACCGAACTGGGCAAGCGCTATTACGACGTGATGGACCCGTTCGTGACGCTGACCGCCGCCGCCTGCGCGACGAAGCGGCTCCAGGTCGCGACCGGCATCTGTCTGGTGATCCAGCGCGACACGATCCAGACCGCCAAGCTCGTCGCCTCGATCGATCAGGTCTCGGACGGCCGGTTCATCTTCGGGATCGGCGGCGGCTGGAACCAGGAGGAGATCGAGAACCACGACACGGTCTTCGCCACCCGCATGCAGAAGATGCGCGAGCAGATCGAGGCGATGAAGGAGATCTGGACCAAGCCGAAGCCGGAATATCACGGCGACATCGTCGCGTTCGACACGCTGATGACCTGGCCGAAGCCGGTGCAGAAGCCGTATCCGCCGATCATCCTCGGCGGCGCGTTTCCGTGGGCGGCGCGGCGCGCCGTGCGCTACGGCGACGGCTGGTACCCGAACGCGTCGAGCGGCGACCCGCAGCTATACATCCCGGCCTTCCGCGAGATGGCGCAAGAGGCCGGGCGCGACCCGAAATCTCTGTCGCTGCGGCTCGGCGGCGCGCCGGACGATCTCGACCAGCTGAAGCGCTACCGCGACATGGGCGTGGACGCGGTAAACGTGACGCTGCTGTCCGACAAGCGCGACGAAATCCTGCCGGTGCTCGATCGCTGGGCCGGGCACATCCGGCAGCTGCGCGGGTAAACGAGGGATCGGGCGGCGGCAAGGAGCAACGCGATGCTGACCCTGTATTATTCGCCCGGCTCCAGCTCGATGGCGACGCATATCGCGCTCAACGAGGTCGGCGAGCCGTTCGAGTTGAGGTTGACGGCGCTGCACAAAGAGGAGAACCGGAGCCCCGAGTACCTCGCCGTCAATCCCGAGGGCAAGGTGCCGGCCCTGGTCATCGACGGACGGCCGCCATTGACCGAGGTGGCTGCGACCTTGTGGTATCTGGCGCGGCGCTATCCGAAGGCCGGTCTGTTGCCGCAATTCGGCGATATCGAGGCCGAGGCGAGCGTCATCTCGTGGATGTCGTTTATCGCGGCGACGATCCATCCGGCGCGGCGCGCCGGTGACGAGCGCTGGCGCGAGGTCTTCCACCTCGCCGAGCAAAGGCTCGGGTCGAACGAGTGGGCGGTGGACAAGTATTCGATCGCCGACATTCACCTGTTTCGGCTGTACTGGCGCTTTGTTACGACATTACAGCCGGCGCCGGGCAGCTATCCGAACCTCTCGGCGCACCACGACCGGATGGTGGCGCGGCCGGCGGTGCGGCGGACGCTCGAAGCCGAGGCGGCGGTCGGCTACAACCTGCCGCGCTGACCGGGCTCGTTGTTCGAAGATCGTTCCAGTTCGATCACCCTGTTGTCATCCCCGGGCTTGGCCCGGGATCGACCCGGCCATGACGATCCGGTTATGTTCAGACCAGAGCAGACCCCGCCCACGTTCTATTCGGCCGGATCGAAGACCGCCGAAGATTGACAGGGAAACGGCAGCACCCGAAGCCGTGCCGGGCGCTGCCGGCCTCCCTATCACCAGTACACCGGCCGGTCGTAATGGCCGTGGAGCTGTTCCTCGTAGGCGCGGTCGAGCGCCATGTCGGGATTGTATTCGGGGCTCGCCTCGATCTGCGCGCGCGTCATCGTTACCTGGACTTCCTGCGTCGCCCAGCTGACCTCGCTGACCCAGGGCGGGGCGATCAGCACCTTGCGCCCGGACAGCCAGTGGCCGGTATCGACGACCAGATAGCGGATGACCCAGCCTTCCTCGTCGATCAGGAAATCGGCGACGCTGCCGACCGAGTCGTCGGTGCCGCGGATATGATAGCCGGTGACGTCGCGGGCGCTGCGCAGATGCGGGTCGCCTTCGTCGATGTAATGGGCGCCGGCGGCGCGGCCTCGGCTTCGGCCGAGGCGGGTATCCGCTCCGGGTGCCCGATCGGCATACGGGGCGGCAGCACGACCCCGGCAACCCCGCCGATCAGCGCGTTGTCCATCGTCGTCCAATACGGGCCGTAGCCGTAATAGCTGTACAGATCGGTCTCGTGCTGGCGATTGACCGGGCGATCCGCATCGACGTCCGGGGCGTTCTTGATCTTCTCCTTTGTCAGATCGATCGGGAATTCCCGCGCATCCGCGTCGGGATGGCCCAGCGCCCCCGGCGCGATCAGCACGCGCCGGCCGAACAGCCAGGCGGTATCGACAACGAGCCAGCGCGCCGTCCAGTGCGCGTCGTCGAACAGCAGATCGTGCACCGAACCGAGCGCGCCGTCCGTCGCGCGCAGCCCGTAGCCCTTCAGCTCGTCGAAACTCCATAACATCGCCGCTCTCCTTCCTGCGGACCCTCGCGAACGCAACGGGACTGGTGACCGATCGGTTCCCGATTATTCCAGCGCTGAAACCCGCGCGCGAGGCGGAATTCTTACTCGAGGCCGCTTCGCGACCGCGAAAAATTCGTTCGATTGCGGTAATTTGGCGATCACGCCCCCGCAACGCCAGCCGGCAATGCCGGAAATCGACGGCAGGGCCGACCGGGAGTTTCGAGTGGTCGCATACGCAATCCGGCGCATTCTGCTGATGATCCCGACCCTGTTCGCGATCATGGTGGTCAATTTCGTCATCGTGCAGGCGGCGCCCGGCGGGCCGGTCGAGCAGATGATCGCGCGCTTTCAGGGGACCGACGTCGCCGCGACGCAGCGCGTGACGGGCGGCGGCGGCGAGCTGGCTCCGGGGGCCGCGCAGCCGGCCGGCGGAGCGGCGGCGGCCGGCGAGACCCGCTATCGCGGCGCGCGCGGGCTCGACCCGGCTTTCATCAAGGAGCTCGAAAAGCAGTACGGCTTCGACAAGCCGCCCCTCGAACGGTTCCTGTTGATGATGAAGAGCTATTTGACCTTCGATTTCGGGACCAGCTTTTTTCGCGACCGCCGGGTTGTCGATCTGATCATCGACAAATTGCCGGTCTCGATCTCGATCGGCTTGTGGACGACGCTGATCACCTATCTCGTGTCGATCCCGCTCGGCATCCGCAAGGCGGTGCGCGACGGCAGCCAATTCGACGTGTGGACCAGCGGCATCATCATCTTCGGCTATGCCGTGCCGAGTTTTCTGTTCGCGGTGCTGCTGATCGTGCTGTTCGCCGGCGGCAGCTACTGGTCGATCTTTCCGTTGCGCGGTCTGGTGAGCGACAACTGGGCGTCGCTGGCGTGGCCCGGGCGCATCCTCGATTATTTCTGGCATATCGCGCTGCCGATCACGGCGCTGGTGATTGGCGGTTTCGCGACACTGACGATGCTGACGAAGAATTCCTTCCTCGACGAGGTCAACAAGCAATACGTGCTGACCGCCCGCGCCAAGGGGCTGACCGAGCGCCGCGTGCTGTACGGGCACGTGTTCCGCAACGCGATGCTGCTCGTCGTCGCCGGTTTCCCGGCGGCGTTCATCGGCATCCTGTTTACCGGCTCGCTGCTGATCGAGGTGATCTTTTCGCTCGACGGGCTCGGCCTGCTTGGGTTTCGAGGCGGCGATCAACCGCGACTATCCGATCATGTTCGGCACGCTGTACGTGTTCACGCTGATCGGGCTCGTGCTGAAGCTGGTCAGCGACCTCACCTACATGATGATCGACCCGCGCATCGATTTCGAGCGCCGCGCCGCGTGAGAACCGTTATCCTCATAGCGGCGCGCTGCGCTGGCAAACACGAGCGGTGATTCGCGGGGCCGGCCACTCCGGCCGGGTGCCGTGAGAACGCGCGACCGCATCCGGAGTAGGCGTGCCTTGTCATGAACTACGTACAACGGGTCCTGCAGCCGGATGAGGGGGTGCTTCACGCCGCCAGGCTGCATTGGTTCATTTATCTGAAAGCGATATTGCTGCTGATCCTCGCCCTTATCTGCGTCGTGCTCGCGAACGGGTCGAACGAGCCGGCGATCGCGATCCCGCTGTGGATCGGCGCCGCGGTGCTGGGGTTTCTCGGGATAGTGTCGGGAATCGCCGCATTCATCCGGCAGGCGACGACCGAACTCGCCCTGACCGATCGGCGCGTCATATACAAGACCGGCCTGTTCAAGCGGCATACGATGGAGATGAACCGGTCCAAGGTCGAAACCGTCGGCGTCGACCAGTCGGTGCTCGGCCGCTTGCTGAATTACGGCACCGTGATCGTGCGCGGCACCGGCGGCAGCTTCGAGCCGATCCGGCAGATCGAGGACCCGTTGACCTTCCGCAACCACATCACGGCCGGCTGATGGCGCAATCGCCGCTCGGCGCGGTGCTGGCGCCGGACGCGCCGGCGGCGCGACGCGGCTCCCGGGGGCGGCGCCGCGCTGTCGATCGGGCTGTCGGCGGCCATTGTGGCGGCCACGATCCAGGAGCCGCGCGTCCTCACGATCAAGCTGCCAGGGGGCAAGCTGGCGGGGCAAGCTGCGGGAGGCTCGCCGGTCGCTCCCGCCCTGGCAGGCATCGAGGCGCTGCCGTCGGGGCCGCTCGAAGCCGAGCACCGCACGCTGGAGATCGGGCTGCGCAGCTGGGTCGAGCGCCAGACCAGCCAGCGCCTCGGCTATGTCGAGCAGCTCTATACGTTTGGTGACCGCGACCGGAGCGCCGGCGACGACGCGTTCGCGCTGCCGGCCCTGGTCGTCGCCTATCTCGCACTGGTGCGCGAGGCGCGCCCGGCCGGCGCGGCCGACGCCGAATGGCACAGCTGGTACCGGTACTTCCCGTGGGAGGACTGGCGCGACGGCCGGCCGGCGCTGCTCGACCCGATCGCGGCGGCGTTGGCGCGCTGGGCGCGGCGTGCCGGCGGCGAAGCCGAGCGCCGCTTGCGCGAGGAGCGGGTCGGGCTGGCGTTTGGCTTGGCGCTCGGCCCATCCGGCGCGGCGTGGAACGAGGAGCTGGTGCTCGAACGCTACGAGCTGTTGTACGAAGCCGGGCTGGTTTCCGAGGCGGGGCGCGATCTCGGCCGTCCGGCAGCCGCGCCCGATCGTTTCGCGACGGAGGGCCTGACACCGGACGGCCTCACGCCCGACGGCCTCGCGCCCAATGGACCCGCGACAGGGGCGGAGATGGCGGTCGACCATCGCCGCATTCTCGCCACCGCGATCGGCCGGCTGCGCGGCAAGATCAAGTACCGTCCGGTGGTTTTCGAGCTGATGCCGCCCGCCTTCACGCTGCTTGCAGCTGCAGCGCACGGTCGAGGCGCTGGCCGGGGTGCGGCTGCACAAGCAGAATTTCCGCCGCCTCGTCGAGCAGCAGGGGCTGGTCGAGGAGACCGGCGAGATCAGCGCCCGCACCGGCGGCCGCCCGGCGCGGCTCGTGCGGTTTCGCCGCGAGGTGTTGCTCGAACGCCCGGCCCCCGGCCTGCGCCTGCGCCCCGCCGCCGCCCGCCGGGCCACCTGATGTTGACCGCCGCAATGGTGTTGGTATGTTCAGTCTCTCGGTGCGAGGGAGCAATTGATTGTAGTCCGGCTGCCCGCCAGCAGAGCCCGCGAGTGCCGTCCCGACCAGCTCTGCGCGCGAGTTCGGATTCGGGCGCCGGCTCGGCTGAGGGGAAATTCCCGTGCGGCTACGCGGGATTTGTTCTCGCTGAGCGGCTCTGGTACTCGGTGTTTTTTTCGCACTTCCAGGACATCTCGCCAAGATCTGCTGGTTGAAGATCCCTGGCGTCGGCGAATGCAGGGTAATCCCGTAGGCCGGTTGCACCGTCGGCATAGCGATTTGACCCGCAGACCGAGCCACGAGTCTTGGCGGCCGGGAACAGCGATTTTCGCGACCGAGCAGGAATTTTCGCGGCCGAGCAGGGAATTAAATCAGCGCGTCGCCGCGCCTCCTGGCGGGTTGACGAGAGAGCAGTATGCGACGCGATTGCGGCAATTTTCGCGGCGTCGTGGCGTCGGCCATGGCGACGACGGGTCCGGGGCCTGGGGATTTTGGCGTCAGTTTTGGACACGGGCGCGATGTCGGTTCGGCCGAAGTCGCCGCCCTTGAACAGCAGCTTCTCGCCGGTCGCCTTCGCCAGAGCATAGGCAAAGCAGTCGCCGATATTCAGCGCCGCCGGATGCCGGCCGCGGCCGAAGCGGCGGAACGCATCGACGGCCATCTCGGCCTGATGCATATCGACCACGACTTGTTGGATTTCGCCATTGTCATTGATGAACGCGCCTCAGATCGCTCAGCCCCTCGGCTCGCTTTCGGCCCAAAAGGACCATTGACGCTTCAACCACTCCCACGACCGAAATCAATCTGACCGGATCAGCGTCGATCGCCTCGGTGAACGCCTACGCGTTCAGGCTCGTCCAAATAAGCATGCGATCACGGCTGAGGTGTCGACGACCATCACCACATCCCGTTCTCGTCATAACCAATGATTTCGTCCGGCGAGCGCGTGTCGTAATCGGGAAGCGCCGCGCAATGGAGCGCTATCTCGTTGAGTCTCTCGGCAATCCGCTTTCTCGGTTTGCCGCGGCGCAGCCGCTCGCGCTCCAGGCGCTCGGCGAGCGCCGTGCGCACCGCCTCGGTCAGGCTCTCGCCGGTCAGCCGCGCCACCTCGCGCGCCAGCCGGTCGGTTTCGGGATCCTTGAGGCTGAGCGCCATCATCGGCTCCGTTCTCTATAATATTAGATCTTTTCTATATCGAGATCGCAGCACCGGTCGCAAGTGCGAATGGCGATCCGTCGTCCCTGGGGGTTGCGCGCGGGCGCGTTTCGCCGAAGGATGCAGTCCGTTTCCGCCCTCCGGCAGCGCCTTTGGAGTTTCAGCCGACATGCCCGCACCGCATCCCTTGACGCCGCTTCTCGCCCCGTCCTCGGTCGCGATCTTCGGCGCCTCGAACGATCCGACCCGGATCAGCGGGCGCTCGCTGCGCTATTACCGCGAGGCCGGCTACAAGGGCGCGCTATACCCGATCAACCCGACGCGCGACCAGGTGCAGGGGCTGAAGGCCTTTCCCGACATCGCCACGATCCCCGGCCCGGTCGAGTGCGCGGTCATCGCGGTGCCGGCCAATCTCGCGATCGAGGCGATGGAGTCCTGCGTCGTCAAGGGCGTCAAGGCGGTCGTGATGTTCACCGCCGGCTTTGCCGAGATCGGCGCCGACGGGCGCGAAATGCAGACGCGCATCACGCAGATCGCGACGCGACAGCGGCATCCGGCTGTGCGGCCCGAACTGCCTCGGCCTGTTCAACATGCGCACCGGACACACGCCGACCTTCAGCTCGTTTCTCGAAGAGGGGCCGACCCCGGCCGGGCCGCTCGGCATGGTCACGCAGTCGGGCGCGTTCGGCACGCATCTCTTGGCGCTGACCGCGCGGCGCGGCATCTCGGTCGGCGTCTGGCTGTCGACCGGCAACGAGGCCGACGTGTCGGTCGCCGACGGCATTTCCTTCCTCGCCGACGACCCCGACACGAAGGCGATCGCCTGCTATGTCGAGGCGATCAAGGACGGCGCCGCCTTTGCCGAGGCGGTGGCGCGCGCCCGCGCCAACGGCAAGCCGGTGATCGCGATGAAGGTCGGCGTCTCGACGGTCGGCGCGGCCGCGGCGGCGTCGCACACCGCGTCGCTCGCCGGGGCCGACGCGATCTATGACGCCGCGTTCCGCCAGCTCGCCGTCGAGCGCGCCAAGACGCCCGAGGATCTGGTCAATATCGCCTATGCCTGCACGCGCGGCCGGCTGCCGTCGTCGCGCCGGCTCGCGGTCATGACGATGTCGGGCGGCGCCGGCGTCTTGATGGCCGACGCGGCCGAGGAAGGCGGGCTCGAACTGGCGCCGCTGTCCGAGCGCGGCACAGAAGGAGGTTATCTCGTGGGTGCCGTTCGCGGCGGCGCGCAACCCGGTCGATGTCACGGCGCAGGTGCTGAACGACCCGTCGATCCTCGACAAATCGTTCGACCTGCTGTTCGGCCGGGAGAATTTTCCGGCGATGGTCGCGTTCTTCACGACCTGGGCGTCGTCGCCGCAAATGGCCGAGCCGCTGTTCAAGGCGGTCAGCGGCGCCGCCGCGCGGTATCCCGACCGCTATTTCGCGCTGTCGGCGATCGCGACGCCGGAGATGCAGCGGCGCTACGAGGAGGCCGGGATCGGCCTGTTCGAGGACCCGTGGCGCGCCGTCGAATCGATCGCCGCGGCGGTGCGGGCGGCCGAGCGGCTGGCCGAAAAGCCGCTGCCGGTCCCGCCGGTGCCGGCGAACCTGCCGCCGCTGCCGAAGGGCCGCATCGCCGAGCACGACGCGAAGCGCATTCTCGCCGAAGCCGGCATCCCGGTGCTCGACGAGCGGCTGGTCGTCGATGCGGGCGAGGCCGCCATCGTCGCGCGGCACATCGGCGAGCGGCTGGTGCTGAAGATCGTCTCGCCCGACATCCCGCACAAAACCGAGATGGGCGGCGTCATGCTCGACATTCCGGCGAGCGAGGCCGGCGCCGCGTTCGACCGCATGATCGAGCGCATCAAGACGCGCGCGCCGCGCGCCGCGACTCGATGGCGTCTTGATCTCGCCGATGCTGCGCGGCGGGATCGAGACGATCCTCGGCGTGCAGAACGACCCGGTGTTCGGGCCGGTCGTGATGCTCGGACTCGGCGGCATTTTTGTCGAGGTCCTGCGCGACGTGACGTTCCGCATCGCGCCGTTCGGGGTCGAGGAGGCGCACCGGATGATCGGCGAATTGCGCGGCCGGGCGATGCTCGAAGGGGCGCGCGGCCAGCCGCCCTGCGATCTCGACGCGCTGGCCGAGGCGCTGTCGAAGCTGTCGGTGTTCGCCGCCGCGAAACGGGCCGAGTTCACCAGCATCGACATCAACCCGCTGCTGGTGCGCCCGAGTGGCGAGGGCGCGGCGGCGCTCGACGCGCTGATCCTGACCCCGGAGGAGGTGCCGGGCGATGACGAGGTCGCCCCTTGAGACCATGTCGAACTCCTAGCGTGATTTCTCTCGCATCCTCGATGTTGCCGATCCGGATGCTGCTGGTCTGGGCCGCGCTGTGCCTGTCGCTCGGCGCCGACGCCGTTGCCGGCGTTTCCCGCCCGTCGGGTTGGCAGGCGGTTCTCGTCGCCGGCGACAATGCGCAGCCGGTGTTCGACAATGCGGTCACGGCGGTTCGCGAATGGCTCGCCTCGCGCGGCGTACCGGCGCGTAACATCCATGTGCTGAGCGCGTCCCAGGGCGCGATCAGGGCGGGGGCGAGGCGGCGGAACCCGCGTCAGCCGAGCGGATCCTGGCGCGGATCGCGGCGCTGCACCCGGGGCGGGGCGAGGGCTGTCTGGTCTTTGTTACGTCGCACGGGCAGCGCGGCGAGGGAATTTGGCTCGCCTATGGCGGCGAGTTCCTGCGTCCCGCCGAGCTGGCGCGCGCCTTGTCCGCCGGCTGCGCCCACGCGCCGACCGTGGTCATCGCATCGGGCTGCTTCACCGGAGGATTTACGGCGATGCGGGCGCCGAACCGGATCGTCGTCACCGCCGCCCGCGTCGACCGGCCTTCCTTCGGGTGCGCCGTCGAGCGGACCTACGCCGTCTTTGACGAGTGTCTGATTGCCTCGCTGCCGCGAGAAGCGACGTGGCGGGCGGTTGTCGCCGCGACACGAGGCTGCGTGCGCGAGCGCGAAGGCGAGTTGCAGGCGACGCCATCGGAACCGCAGGCGACATTCGGCGCGAAGGTGCGCAACCTGCGGGTCCGCTGAGGGCGCGCCGGTATCGAGTGGCGAAACGGTCGGCGGAGACGACGCCGAACCCGGCCGTGCAGCGCGTACAGAGCCACAGTCGCGGCGTCTCTGGGCCAAAAAAGCGTCGGCACCCCTGGTCAGGGATGCCGACGAGTTGGCTGAGTCAGCCAGCGGACTCGCTGGCGACGCCGATACTGGGGCAATATTATTTACGAACGGTTAGCCGCTGCGCTGCGCATGTGGTGCATGGCAGGTTGCAGCGCGACCGGGGGCGGTCCGACTGTCTCCACGCGGCTTCAGGCCTCTTGCAGCAGCTTTTCCTTCTGTTTGCGGAACTGGTCGCCCATCTTTTCGAGCGCCTCGCCGTCGAATTCGCTGCGCGCGCAGCTGAATCCGGTGCGTTCCTCTTCCTCGATATGATGTCCGGACTAGCTCTTTAGCACTGTGGCTTGCGCGGTCCATTGCTCGCTGGCCTTGTTGCGGGCGCGCGCCATTTGCTGGAGCTGCTGCTCGACGATCTGGTGTTCGTTTTCGCCCTCGAACGCAAAGCCGCGGGACTTCTCGTCCTCCGATTTCTCCATTTTCTTGTAGAGCACGCTCTGCTCGGCGTGCGAATGCGCCAGCAGCTTGCTCATCATTTCCTTGAAGATCTCGCCGCGTTCCTTGTTGTCCTCGGTCTTGATCATCTGCTCGATAAGGCCGGAAACCTCCTCGTGGTCCTCGTGCAGGTCGTTCAGTATCCCCTCGGGCATGGCAAGGCAGCTCCTTGACGTTGCGTCGTTCCGTTCCGGCGCGATCGAGCCGGCTCAACAAGAACAACGCGACGGGCCGATGCGTTTCGAGTGATCCGCGATCTTCGCGAAAATCGCCGCCCTGCCGCGCCCGGCTCTACCAGAACGCGATCTGCTCCCGGATTTCCGCAACGTGCTTTGCCGGTCTTGCTGTCGCGCGGTGCGAGCTGGCTGCGCGTGCCAGCCGAGCACCGCGGCGCCGGCTTCGGCGATCGCCTCCGTGTCGGCCCGGTGTGTGCGCCAGTTCGGCGACGAGGTCGGAGGCGGTATGCGCGTCGTTCGCGTCGCCGAGTTCCTCCTGCAGCCGCTTTACCGCACGCACCATCCGGCCCGCCTCTTCCTCGTCGTAAAGCGAGCCCAGAATTTCCAGCGGATAGCGCAGTTTCTTCAGCGCGATGCGCAGCCGGTGCCGCTGTTCCGGCGATTGCCGCGCGAAGCCGGCGGCGCGCCGTTGCACCACCTCGAGCCGGCGGTCCAGTATCTCGGAGCCGATCTCGGCGAGAGGCCGCGAGAGGCCGGCGACCGCGCACCTTCGCCCAGTATCCCGCTCCGCCCAGCGCAGCAGGCGCAAGACAAGAGCCGTATAGCGCGGCGAGCGGATCGCCGCCGCCGCGTCGGCGCGGGCGGCGGCGCGACGCCCGGCGACCGCCTCCTGCAGCGCCGCGAACCCGGCGCTGTCGCCGATCGTCTCGGCTGCCGGCGCCATCAGCCCGTCCGCGAACACGTCGAGATTGCGCGCGACCCCGAGAACTTCGCCAAGCCAGCGCAGCTCGTTCGACATCCAGCTTTTGTAATCGCCCGGCAGCAGCGGGGCGAAGGCCGACAGAAAGGCGCGCAGCCGGCGCACGCCGACCCGCATCTGGTGAACGCCCTCGGGCATCCCGGCGAGCACCGCCGCTTCGTTCCCGAGGATCTGATCCAGGCAGGAACGCACGATCCGCCGCAGCGCCGCGCCGGCGGTCATGCCGGGGTCGAGATCGACCGCCTCGGCGTGCACCGCCGTGACGGGTTCCTGCGACGCGGGCGACCCCGCCAAGCGGAAGCCTCGCGCCGATTTGCTGCTCCGTTCGAGGCGAACCGGCGCGACCGCGAGCATTTCGAGCGCGAGCTCATAGAGCGCCGTGATGTTGCCGTCCTTCAGCTCGAGTTCGATTTCGCAGACCGGCTCCCAGGCATGCTCATGCAGCGCCGCGACCTGGCCCTGATCCACCGCCGCCTCGATGCGGGTCTCGGCCTCCGGGCACAGCATCACGACGCGGCGCTTGATGTCGGTGCGGACCAGGGCGACGAGATCGTCCGTCGCTTGCGCCGGGATGAAAAAGCCGGTTTGTGGCGCCCGCGGATCGGGAAACGCGCCGGAGACGGGGTCTTCCCATTCGCCGCGCACCAGCGCCGCGCCGTTGCCGTCCGCGGCGCAGGCGCCGCCGCCGGACTTTACGGTCTGGACGAAACGCCCATCCTGCTCGCGGATCCGCAACGTCAGGCCCTGCCGCGCGAGTGCTCCGTCCTGCGTGTCGAAATAGGTGCTGACGAGCCGGATTTCCGGGCCGAGGCCGCTCCCGGCACGGGCTTCGAGCAGCCGGATCAGCCCCGGCAGATGTTGCGGCTGTGCCGCAAGCTTCAATTCGGTTTCGGTCGCGATCTCCTACCTCCCAGAACGCGCAAGATCGCAGACCTACGGTGCGCCCCCGGATTGCCTCCGCTCCGAACCTAGCTCATTGAGCTGTCGTTAAACACGGTTAAAACGGCTGCGTTCCGATGACGGTCGTGCGGTGCATCAGCCTGCGATCCGGCAGTGCGTAGTCGCAGATCGCGAGATGCATCGCGCTGGCGTTGTCCCACATGACCAGATCGCCGACCCGCCATCGGTGGCGATAGCAGAATTCGGGCTTCACGCAATGCGCGTCGAGTTCGGCGATCAGGTCGAGCGCCTCATCGTCCGGCATGCCTTCGATGCCAATGCATTCGCCGGCGGTCACGTACAGTGCCTTGCGCCCGGTATGGGGATGCGTGCGCACGACCGGATGCGCGATGTCGGGTGTCTCGGCGAGCTGCGCAGCGGAGAGCTTCGGGCGCGGCGAGTTGCCTATGCGGCGGCGCATCGAATAGCGGTGGATTGCCTTCAGCCCTTCGAGGCGCCGCTTCATCGTGTCCGGCAGAGCTTCATAAGCCGCGATAGTGTTCGCGAACACCGTGTCGCCAAGCGGCTTGCCGTTGCGGTGCGGCACCTCCTTCGCGTAATGCAGCGAACAGCGGCTCGGGCATCGCCGGTACGAGGTGTCGCTGTGCCAGGTGAACCCGGCATCGGCGAGGCCGATATGCTCGCCATTTTCGTTGCGGACATTGGAGATCAGCAGGATTTCGGGATGGTCCGGCAGCAGGTATTTCTTGACGATATGAATTTCCAACTCACCGAAGCGACGGCTGAAAGCGATCTGCTGTTCCTTGGTCAGATGCTGGTCGCGGAAGACCACGACAATGTTGTCGTGGAAATGCCGCTCCAGCTCGGCGAAGGTCGCGGCATCAATCGGCGACGACAGGTCGAACTCGATTTCGGCGCCGCATGCGGCGTCAGCTTTGCGGACCGGGATCGCCCCTGGGACCGCCGCCGGGACCGACATCGGCCGCGTCAGTTTCCCTTTGCGAGAAAGCCGCGCAGTTCGGCGACGAGGCCCTTCGGGTTGTCGCCCTGCACCGTGTGGCCGGCGCCCGGGATCTTGACCCATCGGCTGTTCGGCAGCCGCGCGGCGAGGCGCTCGGCGTCCTCGTCGTGGAACACGTCGCTCTCGCCGCCGCGCACGACCAGCGTCGGACAGGCGATCGCCGCGAGCCCATCGGCGATCCGCGCGCGTTCGGTAAGGTGCGATTCCTGGTTCATCCGCTGAAAGCGGCTGCGGTCGTATTTCCAGCGCCAGCTTCCATCGGGCTGCTGCCGCAGATTGTGCATCAGGCTGCGGCGCAGGATTTTCGGGTCGCGGCGCGGGTTGAATTGCAGCGCCCGCTCGATGATCGCCTCGATCGACACGGCGTCGGCGACATCGTTGACGAAATCGCGGATGCGGCTCGATCCGGGGCGCCGCATCTCGGGGCCGGCGTCGATGATGACGAGATGGCTGAGCCGGTCGCTGTGGTTGACCGCATAGGCCAGCGCGTTGATCGCGCCCATCGACATGCCGACCAGAACAAAGTTGTCGAGGCCGATCTTGTCGATAAAGCCGCGGATATCGCCGACTTGCGCCGCGATCGAATAGTCGCCATCGGGCGCCCAGTCGGTGTCGCCGTGGCCGCGCTGATCGAGCGCGATGCAGTGGAAATCGTCGCGCAGCGCCAGGCAGCACAGATCCCAGGTATGCGCGGTCAGCGCCCCGCCGTGCAGGAACAGGATCGGCGGCTTTCCCTTGCTGCCCCAATCCAGATAGTGCATCTGCAGCCCGCCGACCCGGATGTCGCCCTCGCCGGGGAGCACGACGTCACGGAACTCGAACCCGGCGCGGACCGCTGTCGTGGCAAGGTGCTCGCGGTATTCCTCGGCGGACAAACTCATGGCAGGGACTCCTCTCGGCGCAGCGTTGCCGAGCTTTAGCACGAAAGCGCGGCGTTATGCCTTGCCGCGATGACGATGCAGGCGGGATATGCGCCTTGCGAATGCGAGCCGACTGCCGATCCGGCTGCGGCGCCGGTGCGGGATCGCACTCGACACTCGCCGGAGCCGATGATATCGGGGCGGCGATTTCCGGGCACAGGGATCGTGGAGCAGGAAAAGCAGCATGAGCCGGCGGATTTTTTACGACGGCCTTAATTTGTCGCTCGAGCATGGCACCGGTATCGCGACCTATACGAGGACACTCGCGCGGATCGCCCGCGATCTCGGGTACGAGGTCGGCGCCGTCTACAGCTCGCCACACCGACCCGCGGAAACTCCGCTGCTGCGAGAAATTTCGTTTTTCGACCCGAATTACGCAGCGAGGATCTCGCGCCGCCGTGGCACCTACAACTACCTGACGGATCAAATCAGTTATATGTCCGGGGTCAGACCCCACCCGCTCGATCTGAGCGGCGCCGTAATCGCGGACGAATTCAACAACCGTCTGCTGCTGCGGGATCAGGTGTTCGTTTCGCGCAATCTGTTTACCAACGCCCGACTTTATTACGGCTGGAGCAGCCGGTTCGCCGAAATGGAATTCGACGCCCGGCCCGACATCTTGCACTGTACCTATCAGCTGCCGCTACGCGCCAAAGGGGCGTGCAATATCTATACTATTCATGACCTGGTGCCGTTGCGGTCTGCCATTCGCGACGCTCGACAACAAGCGCCAGAGCTACAAGCTGCTGCGCAAGATCGCGGCGGAGGCCGACCATATCGTAACGGTCTCAGAAAACTCGAAGCGGGATATTGTCGCGATGCTCGGGGTACCCGAGGAACGGGTGACGAATACCTATGAAGCGGTCGAGTTCCCGCGCGAGCTGACCGAGCGTACCGACGATGTCATCGCCGAGCAGCTACGCGGGTCATATCAGCTGGAATTCCAGAATTATCTGCTGTTCTACGGCGCGCTCGAACCGAAAAAGAATGTTGCCCGGCTGCTCGACGCCTACATGCTGTCGGGCGCCGACATCCCGCTGGTCGTCACCGGCGCGGCCGGCTGGGGTAACGACACAGAAACCAAAATACTAGCCGAGCTGAGCGCCCGATCGGGCTCACGACCGCGCCGCAGCCGGCGAGTATATCGTTTCGAATATGTCAGCATGCCGATGCTGGTTACGCTGATCCGCGGCGCGCGGGCCGTGCTGTTTCCATCTTTGTACGAGGGGTTCGGATTGCCGGTCCTTGAAGCGATGCAGCTCGGCACCCCCGTCGTCACGTCGCGCACCTCGTCGCTGCCCGAGATCGCCGGCGACGCGGCGCTGTATGTAAATCCGTACGAAACCTATCAGATTGCCGAGGCCATAAGGACAATCAGCGCCGACGACGGCATGCGCGCCGAACTGTCGCGCCGCGGCCTGATACAGGCGGAGCAGTTTTCGATGGCCCGCTATCGCGAACGCGTCGCGGCGTTGTACGAGCGGTTCAGCTAATTAGGGCAATTATATATGAGCATGCCCTACGTTGAGATTTCCCGGAAGATCAGCCCGCATTTCTGAGAGCCTGGCGGTTTGCCTGTTACAACACGATTTTCTCATATTCAGGCACCCCATACACCTGCCGCTTTCGAGAAAGGCGGGCTAGTCGCCGCGCGGTAAAGGCGTGAATGCGCCGGTCAAGCCCGCGCAAGCGGAGTTACGGACCAACGGAGGACGAGCAATGCCCGAAACCTTGCGCCCGCGCGTTCTTATTGTCGGTGGCGGACCGGGCGGCTATGTCGCGGCGATCCGCGCCGGCCAGCTCGGCCTCGATACCGTTCTGGTCAACGGCGAGCGGCCCGGTGGCACATGCCTCTTGCGCGGCTGCATCCCGTCGAAGGCGCTGATCCACGCGGCCGACAAGATTCTTCGATGTTGCTGGGGCGGCCGCAAGCGGCGGCAATGCGTTAGGCATCGCGATCGGCACCGCGCCGCGCCTTGATTTCGCCCGCACGATCGCGTGGAAGGACGGCATCGTCGATCGCCTCGCAACCGGAGTCGCCGGCCTGCTGCAGCGCGCCAACGTGCGCGTCGTCGAGGGCTGGGCGCGCTTCACCGACGCCAAAAGCTGCACCGTCGAAACGCAAGCCGGCCCGGTCGCCATCACCGCCGAGCACGTGATCCTCGCGACCGGCTCCGAGCCGGCGCCGCTGCCGGTCCTGCCGTTCGGCGGCGACGTGATCTCCTCGACCGAGGCGCTGTCGCTCCCCGAGGTGCCGAAGCAACCTGGTCGTGGTCGGGGCCGGCTATATCGGTCTCGAACTCGGCATCGCGTTCCGCAAGCTCGGCGCCGCGGTCACGATCGTCGAGGCCGCCGACCGCATCCTGCCGCGCTATGACGAGGCGCTGACCCGCCCGGTGCGGCGCTGGCTGACCCGCAACGGCGTGACGCTGCATCTCGGCGCCACCGTAACCGGACGCGACGGCGACGGCAGGCTCGCGGTCGAAACCGCCTCCGGCCCGCTGCGCGCTCGACGCCGAAAAAATTCTCGTCACTGTCGGGCGCCGGCCGCTGACCGAAGGCTGGGGCCTCGAGGAAATGGCGGTGGACCGCGACGGCCGCGTTCGTCAAGGTTGACGACCAGTGCCGCACCGCGATGCGCGATGTCTGGGCGATCGGCGATCTGGTCGGCGAGCCGATGCTGGCGCACAAGGCGATGGCGCAGGGCGCGATGGTCGCCGAGATCATCGCGGGCCAACGCCGTCGTTTCGACCCGGACGAAATCGCCGCGATCGTCTTCACCGACCCCGAGATCGTCGTCGCCGGGATGCTGCCGGACGAGGCGGCTGCTGCCGGCATCGATGCCGAGACTTCGGTCTTCCCGTTCGCCGCCAACGGCCGCGCGCTGACGCTGGAAGGCGGGAGAAGGCGGCGGTTTCGTGCGCGTTGTCTCGGCCCGCGACGACCGGCGCATTCTCGGCATTCAGGCGGTCGGACGCGAGGTCGCCGAACTGGCCGGCGAGTTCGCGCACGCGCTGGCGATGGGAGCCGTGCTCGACGATCTGGCGCACACGATCCACGTCCACCCGACCCTGGGCGAGGCGGTCGGCGAGGCTGCGCTGCTCGGCCTCGGCCACGCGCTGCATCTTTAATTGCGCTGAATCCGAGTGCAAGATCGAGATGCAACTTAGCCGGACGACAAGAGACATAAAGATGAAGATATTGATAAAGAGCGCGTGGGGCTCCGACGACCCGACAAAAGCGGCTTTCGCCTTTCTTCATGCGAACGCCTTTGCGGAAGCGGGTCACGAGGTCCAGATCTTCCTGCTCGGGGAGGCGGTCAGTTTGATGAAGGACGAGCTGATCGGCTCGGTCACGCCGGTCGGATGGCCGCCGCTGTCGGAAATAGTCCCGAACACGGTCGCCCATCGCGTTCCGATCCACGTGTGAACCGCATGCTCCCGGGCCCGTGCGGTCCGCGATGCTGATCTACAGGGCAAGAATGCTCGGTTCGTGACCCCGCCGGATTTGGTCGCTCTTGTCGAGTGGGCGGACAAGGTGCTGAGCGAATAACCGAGTTGACGCTCCCTGAACGCTGTTCGAAACGCTGCAGGGACCGTTCGGCATCGTGTATGATGATTTGCAGACCGGCACCGACTAGCCGGGTTTGGGAGGTCAGGCATGGCGAATTTCAAGATGATCTCGGCCAACTCGCATATCGTCGAGCCGCCCGATTTGTACGCCGACCGCATCGACCCGAAACTGCGCAACCGCGCGCCCCGGATGGAGCGGCGCAAGACGCCGGCCGGGCGCGAATACGACGCCTGGATGCTCGACGGCCAGCAGGTCGGCACGTTGGGCGCGGTGATGCAGGCCGGGCAGCGTTTCGAGGACCCGTCGCAGATCGATTTCCTCGGAATCTGGGAGGACGTGCGCAAGGGCGCCTACGACCCGCACGCGATGATCGTCGAAAACGAGCAGGACGGCATCTGGGGCTCGGTGTTGCAGCCGAGCCAGGGCCTGTTCTGGTACCGCATCCCCGACACGAGGCTGCTGTCGGAGATCTGCCGCGCCTACAACGACTGGATCGCCGATTTCTGCAAGCCCTATCCCGACCGGCTGAAGGGCATCGCGATGCTCAACGTCGACGATCCCGACGAGGGCGCCGCCGAACTCGAACGCGTCGCCAAAATGGGCCTGGTCGGCTCGTTCATCCCGGTCGCGCCGCGCCCGGACAAGCCGTACAGCGACCCGGCCTATGACCGCTTCTGGGCCGTCGCCGAGGAATTGAAGCACCCGCTGCTGCTTGCATATCGGCACGCCGCGCGACGGGATTCCGGCCAACGAATTCACGATGGACGTGACCGAACTGACCGGCGCCGGGCGTTCGACGACCGATTACTGGGTGCGCTATTCGCTCGGCTCGATGGTGTTCGCCGGCGTCTTCGACAAATTCCCCGGCCTCAGGATCGGCTCGGTCGAGCACGAGGCGGCGTGGATCCCGCACTGGCTGAAGCAGATGGATTTCACCTATCTCGAACGGCCGGTCTTCACAAAGGGCTGGCGCTCGCAGGAGGGTCTGCTGCCGAGCGACTACTGGAAGCGCAACATGTTCGTCGAGTTCATGGAGGACGATCTCGGCGTGCAATTGCGCGACCGCATCGGCGTCGAGAACATGCTGTGGGGCAGCGACTACCCGCACGCCGAGGCGACCTTCCCGCGCTCGCAGCAATTCCTCAGCCGATGTTCGACGGCGTGCCCGAGGCCGATCTGCGGAAGATCACCTCGGAAAACGCCGCGAAAATGTTCGGCTTTCAACTGAATTGAACACCCGGCGCGACGCCAATCTCGTTAACGCCCTCCCGCCTACGGGGGAGGGCGGGCGGGGCAGCGGATAGCCGAAATGGAATAAACCGGCGCGGCAGAGCGTCACGAGAGACGTAGCGCTCTTGCGTTGGAGGCGGTCATGAAGATGCGGTCGGCGACCGGTTGGCGGCCGGGAATCTTTGCATTGGGCTTCGCGCTGCTCGTATCGCTCCGCCGGCGCGGCGCGGGCCGATGGCGGCGGCAGGGACGACACCACCCCGACCTGCCCGCGCGGCCAGGTCTGGGACAGCCGGACACAGCGCTGCGTGCAGGCGCAGAGCGGCGTTCTGCCCGACAAGGCGCTCGCCGACAACGCCTACGCGCTGGCAAAGGCGGATCGCTACGACGAGGCGCTCGCGGTGCTCGATCTGATGCAGGACCGCGATACGCCGGAAGCCCTCAACTACCGCGGTTACGCGACCCGCAAGCTCGGGCGGGTCGATGAGGGCATCGGCTATTACCTGAAATCGGTGGCGCTCGATCCGCATTACGCGCAGGTCCGCGAATATCTCGGCGAAGCCTATGTCATAAAGGGCGACGTCGAGAAGGCGCGGGAGCAGCTGCAGGCGATCGAGGCGATCTGCGGCACCGACTGCGAGGAGTACGAGGACCTCGCCAAGGCGATTTCCGAACAAAAGCCGAGCTGAAGCCGCGTGACCGTTCCGCCAGACGGCTTCGTTCCGGTCGCCGGCGTCGCCGATATCCCCGAGGGCGCGATGAAATGCGTCGCGGTCGATCGGCGCCGCGTCGTGATCGCGCATGTCGAGGGGCGGCTCTATGCCTTCAGCGACATCTGCGGCCACCGCAACGCGCCGCTTGTCGCGCGGCACGCTCAGCGGGCACATCGTCGAGTGCCCGCTGCATTTCGCGCAATTCGACATCCGCGACGGCAGGCTCGTCGACGGCCCGGTCTCGGCCGATCTGCCGGTTTACGAGGTGCGGTCGACGAACGGCACGGTGTTCGTAAGGCGCTGACGCGCGTCAGGCTGCCCGCGACGGCCTTGCAGCGTCCGCTTGCTGGCAGCCGCCGCGCTCCTTACATCCACCGCCATGGCGTCCGAACCGAATGCTCCGCTGTGGCACGGCACGACGATCCTGTCGGTGCGCAAGGGCGGGCAGGTCATCGTCGCCGGCGACGGCCAGGTCTCGATGGGGCAGACCGTCGTCAAATCGAACGCGCGCAAGGTGCGGCGGCTCGGCGGCGGCCCCAATGGCGGCAACGTCATCGCCGGGTTCGCCGGCGCCACGGCCGACGCGTTCACGCTGTTCGAGCGGCTCGAAGCCAAGCTCGAACAGTATTCCGGGCAGCTGACCCGCGCCTGCGTCGAGCTTGCCAAGGACTGGCGCACCGACCGCTATCTGCGCCGCCTCGAAGCGATGATGGCGGTCGTCGACAAGGACGTGTCGCTGATCCTGTCCGGCACCGGCGACGTGCTCGAACCCGAGGACGACATCATCGGCATCGGCTCCGGCGGCGGCTATGCTCTCGCCGCGGCGCGCGCGCTGATCGATATCGACGGCCTCGACGCCGAGACCGTCGCGCGGCGCGCGATGAAAATCGCGGCCGGGATCTGCGTTTACACAAACGACAAGATCACGATCGAGAAATTGCCGGCGTGAGAGTTCGACGATGGCTAACCGAACTATCATAGAGGCCGCATGACCCCGTCAGTTTCGTAGGGCGGGTGGAGCGCAGCGCAACTCCGCCACATTTCCCGCGGGCGAGTACAATGGCGGGTTACGCTCGGGGCTGCACCCGCCCTGCAGAGTTGTGCGGTATGACCTCGTTCAGCCCGCGTGAAATCGTCTCCGAGCTCGACCGCTTCATCGTCGGCCAGGACGAGGCGAAGCGCGCCGTCGCGATCGCGCTCAGGAACCGCTGGCGCCGCCAGCAGCTCGCGCCCGAATTGCGCGAGGAGGTGCTGCCGAAGAACATCCTGATGATCGGCCCGACCGGCTGCGGCAAGACCGAGATCGCCCGCCGTCTGGCGCGGCTCGCCGAGGCGCCGTTCCTCAAGGTCGAGGCCACCAAATTCACCGAGGTCGGCTATGTCGGCCGCGATGTCGAGCAGATCGCCCGCGACCTCGTCGAGATCGCGATCGGCATGACGCGCGAGCGCCTGCGCAAGCAGGTCGAGGCCAAGGCCGAGCGCGCCGCCGAGGAGCGCGTTCTCGACGCGCTGGTCGGCGACGAACGCCGGCGCCGACACCCGCCAGAAATTCCGCAAGATGCTGCGCGAGGGCGCGCTCGACGACCGCGAGATCGAGATCACGGTGCAGGAAAGCGCCGCGGCAAACCTGCCGACCTTCGAAATCCCCGGCATGCCCGGGGCGCAGATGGGCATGCTCAATCTCGGCGACATCTTCGGCAAGGCGTTCGGCGGCCGCCCGACGACAAAGAAGATGACCGTCGCCGAGAGCCACCGCGTGCTGATGGCCGAGGAAAGCGACAAACTGCTCGATCAGGAGCGGGTCGTGCGCGAGGCGATCGAATCGGTCGAGCAGAACGGCATCGTGTTTCTCGACGAGATCGACAAGATCTGCGGCCGCAGCGAGCGCGGCGGCAGCTACAGCGGCGCCGATGTCAGCCGCGAGGGCGTGCAGCGCGACCTCTTGCCGCTGATCGAGGGGACGACCGTCGCGACCAAGCACGGCACGGTCAAGACCGACCACATCCTGTTCATCGCCTCCGGAGCGTTCCATCTCGCGAAACCCTCCGATCTGCTTCCCGAATTGCAGGGCCGGCTGCCGATCCGGGTCGAATTGAAGGCGCTCGACCGCGCCGATCTGCGCCGCATCCTGACCGAACCGGAAGCCAGTCTCGTCAAGCAATACCGCGCGCTGCTCGCGACCGAAGGGGTGCAACTCGAATTCGGCGAGGACGCGATCGACGAAATCGCGCTCTTGGCCGAGCAGATCAACGCGACTGTCGAGAATATCGGAGCGCGCCGGCTGCACACGATCCTCGAACGGCTGCTCGAGGAGATCAGCTTCAACGCGTCCGACCAGCCGCGCGGCTCGGCCGTGACGATAGACGCGGCCTATGTCCGCGAACGGGTCGGCGCGCTGGCGCAGAACGCCGACCTGTCGCGCTTTATTCTCTAAGGTAGGCTTGCCTGTCGCGTTCGCGGGCTGGGCCGCCTTCTTGAACCTGCGGCCGCGCCCCGCCACATCACGCGAATAAATGCATCCGGGCCCCTCTGGCAGGGACTTCGAGCGCCGCGGCGCCTCGGGTAACCTTGCGATGTCGGATCACCGTGTCTGGCGCTGCGGTGCCTGGACCGGCGATGCGGGGCTCGACCAGCATCGCGGGGCTGGCTCCAGCGGCGTCTCGTCGCCGAACCAAGGAGCATGCATGTCGCAGCCCTATGCCGATCGCCGCTGTAGGCCACGCACATTATATGCAGCCGGCCGGCATTGCGCCCATGACGATCACCGGCTGGAGCGGCTGATCCGGCGTCTGCCGGAACACCGGCAACCTCCGGTGCGCTGGCTGCGCAGCCCGGCGGCGCGCTGGGTCCGGCTGCCGCTTGGCATCCTGTGCATTCTCGGCAGTCTCCTGTTCGTCCTTCCGATTTTCGGGCTGTGGATGCTGCCGGTCGGACTGCTGCTCCTGGCCGAGGACGTTCCGGCGCTGCGCCGCCTGCGCACCCGCGTGCTCAACTGGATCGAGCGCCGCCGCCCGCACTGGTTTTCCGAGCACCACGCAGCAGCTCACGTACCAGCAGGTCACAGACAAGGAGGAGACGACATGAAGAGTTTCGAGGATCGCGAGAAGGGTTTCGAAGCCGAGTTCAAGCGCAACCAGGAACTGCAGTTCCGCGTCACCGCGCGCCGCAACAAGCTGTTCGGCCTGTGGGCCGCCGGCCGGCTTGGCATAGAAGCCGCAACGAGGCCGACGCCTACGCGAGAACCGTTGTTGAGGCGGATTTCGAAAGGCCCGGCGACGGCGACGTCATCGAGAAGGTGCAGAAGGACCTCGCCGCGAAGGGGATCGAGATGTCCGAGGCGCAGCTGCGCGCCGAGTTGACGCGAGCCACGGACGAGGCGAAGCGCCAGCTCAGCCAGGGCTGATCACCCGGCCTGGCAACCGGAGACGAGCGCCGCCGGCTGCGACCTTGTCACCGCGTTGCGACCTTCTTGTCACGGTACCACGAATCGAAGCAAGCCTGATGGAGTGGCTGGCCGATCCGCAGATCTGGGCAAGTCTCGTGACGCTGACCGCGCTCGAGATCGTGCTCGGCATCGACAATCTCGTGTTCATCGCGATCCTGGTCGGCCGGCTGCCGGAGCACCGGCGGGATGCGGCGCGCCGGCTCGGTCTGGCGCTGGCGGTGCTGACGCCGCCTCGCGCTGCTGGCGTCGATCGCCTGGATCATCGGACTGACAAAACCGGTATTCGAGCTGTTCGACCACGGATTTTCCTGGCGCGACATCATCCTGATCGCCGGCGGCCTGTTCCTTCTCTACAAGGGCACGCGCGAGATCCACGAGCGGCTCGAGGGTGAGCCCGAACATGTCGGCGCCACAAAGGCCGCCGCCAGTTTCGCCGGCGTCATCGCGCAGATCATGGTCCTCGACATCGTGTTCTCGCTCGACAGCGTGATCACCGCGGTCGGGATGGCGAACGAGTTGTGGGTGATGGCCACGGCGGTCATTATCGCCGTGCTGATCATGATCGCCGCGTCGGGACCGCTCGCCGCCTTTGTCGATCGGCATCCGACGATCAAGATGCTGGCGTTGAGCTTTCTGCTGCTGATCGGCACGACGCTGATCGCCGACGGCATCGGGTTCCATGTGCCGAAGGGATACATCTACGCCGCGATCGGGTTCTCGGTCATGGTCGAGGCGCTGAACCAGGTCGCGGCGCGCCGGCGCCGCCGGCGCCACGCCGCTGCCGGCGCCGTCGGGTACGATCCGCCGTCGCCGTCGGGCCAGGCGCGGCGCGACAGGGTCGGCTTCTGAGCGGCGGCTCAATTCTTGCGGCAGCTCCGGACGCGCGGGACGGTCACGCCCGCGAGCGATTACGCAAGGCAAGCGATTGCGCTAATGTCGCTCAGGGAACCGTCGCGAGGACCCGATGCGCGTACTCAACGTCCCGATCACGCCATTTCCCGACCAGCGCCCCGGCACCTCCGGGCTGCGCAAGAAGGTCCCGGTCTTCCGCCAGCCCGGCTACGTCGAGGCGTTCGTGCAGTCGGTGTTCGACGCGCTGCCCGAGGCGGTCGGTGACGGCGTCGCCGGCAAAACGCTGGTGCTGGGCGGCGACGGCCGGTTTTTCAATGCCGAGGCGGCGCAGATCATCCTGCGCATGATGGCCGCGAACGGCGTCGCGCGCGTGCTCGTCGGCCGCGGCGGGTCTGCTGTCGACCCCGGCGGCCAGCGCGATCATCCGGGGCCGCGGCGCGTTCGGCGGCATCGTGCTGTCCGCGAGCCACAATCCGGGCGGCCCCGACGGCGATTTCGGCATCAAGTACAATGTCGCGAATGGCGGTCCGGCGCCCGAGCGCGTGACCGAGGCGATCTACCGCCGCACGCAGCATATCGCCGCCTACCGCACGATCGAGGCGCCCGACCTGCCGCTCGACCGCATCGGCACGGTGCGGCTCGGCGAGATGCCCGGGGGCATGATCGTCGAAATCATCGATCCGGTCGCCGACTACGCCGCGCTGATGGAGCGGATCTTCGATTTCGACCGGCTGCGCGACCTGTTCCGCGGCGGCTTCCGGCTTGCGCTTCGACGCGATGCACGCGGTCACCGGGCCCTATGCGCGGGAGATTTTCGAGCGGCGGCTCGGGGCCGCGCCGGGCACCGCGGTCAATGCCGACCCGCTGCCCGATTTCGGCGGCCACCATCCCGACCCGAACCCGACCTATGCCGCCGACCTGATCGCCGCGCTGTCCGATCCCGCCGGTCCCGATTTCGGCGCCGCCTCGGACGGCGACGGCGACCGCAACATGGTGGTCGGCCGCAACATCGTGATCTCGCCGAGCGACAGCCTGGCGGTGCTGGCCGCCAATGCAAGGCTCGTGCCCTGGTTCAAGGACGGACTGCCCGGCGTCGCGCGCTCGATGCCGACCAGCCGCGCCGTCGATCGCGTCGCCGCGGCGCTCGGCATCGATTGCTACGAGACGCCGACGGGGTGGAAATATTTCGGCTCGCTGCTCGATGCCGGCCGCATCGCGCTGTGCGGCGAGGAGAGCGCCGGCACCGGGTCCAACCACATCCGCGAGAAGGACGGGGTGTGGGCCGTGCTGTTCTGGCTCAGCGTGCTCGCCGCGCGGCGCGAGCCGGCCGCCGCGATCCTCGCCGACCACTGGCGGCGCTACGGCCGGAATTTCTACGCCCGCCACGATTACGAAGGCGCTGCCGGCGGATGCCGCCGGCCAGGTGATCGACGGGCTGCGCCGCGGTCTTGCCAACCTGCCCGGGCGCCGCGCCGGCGGAGTTCGCGATCGCGGCCGCCGACGAGTTCGCCTACACCGACCCGGTGGACGGCTCGGTGACGGAGCGGCAGGGGATCCGCATCGAGCTGGAGGGCGGCTCCCGGATCGTCTACCGGCTGTCCGGCACCGGCACCGAGGGCGCGACGTTGCGCGTGTATCTCGAGCGGTTCGAGCCCGACCCGGCCCGGCATGCCGCCGCCCCCGACGCCGTACTGGCGCCGCTCGCGGCGGCGGCGGCCTCTCTCGCCGACATTCCCGGTATACTCGGACGAACCCGACCCGATGTCGTCGCCTGAGCGTTAGCGTTGATGGTCGGCGGCGCGGATCGCGCCACGACGGATGCGAGACCAGTGAGACCAGGAGGAGCGCGCGCATGCTTTCATCGGTCCGCAATCAGCAGCGCCTCGCGCGCCAGACGATCGCGCTGGTCCTCGCCGGCGGGCGCGGCAGCCGGCTCAAGCAGCTGACCGACCGCCGCGCCAAGCCGGCGGTGTTCTTCGGCGGCAAGTTCCGCATCATCGATTTCGTGCTGTCGAACTGCCTCAATTCGAACATCCGGCGGATCGCCGTCCTGACGCAGTACAAGGCGCACAGCCTGTTGCGGCACTTGCAGATGGGCTGGTCGTTTCTGCGCCCGGAGATGAACGAGTTTCTCGATCTGCTGCCGGCGCAGCAGCGGCTCGACGAGGCGACCTGGTACCGCGGCACCGCCGACGCGGTGTTTCAGAATTTCGACATCTTCAAGGCGGCGCGCCCGGAGTTCTTCGTCGTGCTGGCCGGCGACCACATCTACAAGATGGACTACTCGAACATGCTCGCCGATATGCGCGCGAGGGGCGCGGACTGCATCGTGGGCTGTGTCGAGGTGCCGATCGAAGAGGCCTCCGATTTCGGCGTCATGGCGGTCGACGCGTCGATGCGCATCGTCGATTTCCTCGAAAAGCCGCGCTTCGCCGCCGTCGATCCCCGGCAAGCCCAACCATGCGCTGGCGAGCATGGGCATTTACGCCTTCTCCGCCAATTTCCTCTATGCCGAGCTGCAGCGCGACCATGACACCCCCGGATCGAGCCGCGATTTCGGCAAGGACGTGATCCCGAGCCTCGTCAGCCGCGGCCTCGCCGTCGCGCATCGCTTCGAGGACAGCTGCGTCACGACGACCCCGGAAGCCGAGCCGTACTGGCGCGACGTCGGCACGATCGACGCCTACTGGGCGGCCAATCTCGATCTTGTGACGCCGACGCCGCAGCTCGACATCTACGACCGCAACTGGCCGATCTGGACCTATCAGCAGCAGCTGCCGCCGGCGAAATTCGTCTTCGATGACGAGCATCGCC
>CAVWDC010000019.1:0-391951 GCA_963753665.1 uncultured Alphaproteobacteria bacterium | reverse complement strand
CGCCAAAGCGCGGCCCGAGGGCGCTTAGAATGACGCCGCGTTCGGACCGGTCAAGCCCGCCCGGTCAAGCCCGCCCCGATCAAGCCTGTCCTGACCAAGACCGCCGATGGGGCGAGACGTCGCCGGTTCGCCTCGGCCCGTTCGCGTCAAACGTTACATAGCAGTATCAAAAGCGCGCCGCCATTGAAAATGGTCTGAGACCACGTGGCCGTTGCCAGGATGGGCTTTATAACAACAAGAAGTACAGCAATAACGAAGAACCCTATTAGCCAATAGGTAGCGCTATGAACGCTATGTCTTGTTCTGTTTAGCCCTCCCGGTCGCCCGAAGTGCTCTTCTATTTTGTTGAAAGCGAGATGAAGCTGAGCTGCGGACGCGAGCGTGATCGCCAGAATCGACTTCAAGAATTCCGAGAAGTTCATGGTTGACAAAGTTTTTCAGAAAAGTGTTTTTTTCGTCACCGAGGACATCGGGAGCCGCCGCCGCCATAACGAGCACGACGCCGCTTGCCACAATCAATGAGCAATATGAAATAGTCTTGTTCATCATGAGAATATAGTATAAACGAGCTTTCGTAGCAAGGTCATGACGCCATCTTTTTGACCCTCCAAGTCTTCGATCGTTTCTGTTTTTACCTTTGCCTTTGAATTAAATCGGCGGCCTGTTTTTGTCTTGGCCCTTATTGAGCCGGCCCCCTTGGATGCCGTGGATGCCGCTGCTCGGATGCGCGGGGTATCCAGCTGTAATCCGTCAGGGTTTTCCAATGTAAATTTGCTTTTAATCGCCTTTTCTGCGTCTCGCATCTCTCGAAGTTCCCGCGCAAATTCTTCCTCCGAAGAAAACATGTTAGGTGCGAAAAGTTCGAATGTGACGGAAACTACTTGACCGTAATTCCTGTGGGCGAACTCCCAGAAGTCTGCGTCATCTGAAGTTGGTGCGATCTCGACTATATACGCCTCCTCTAGCGAATTAAGATAAGCAGCTATAGACTTGGATAACGCTCTCGGGCTCCCTATCTGTCTATCTTTTTCAAACGCAATTTTTTGGCCATCCTCATGGTATCTTGGATCTATGAAGATAAGCGCGACTCGCCATGATTCTCGTTCAACTTCCTTCAATCCCTGTTCTGGAGGGGTGTTTTCCTCGGTCGTAATTTGGTGGCCGATTTTTCCCGATATGATTGTGTCGTCATCCCATCTTCAGGGACAAAATGAAAGACATCCTTCCGATGCCCAAACGAAAAGGGCTCTCCGAACATTTGCCGGAGCCATTCTTCGCGACTTGGGATCGTTACCCCAGGAGCCGACCATTGCGTTGGGAACAGCGAAAGCTGACGACGCTCAAGCAGCGAGATGTACAGCAAATCGAGTTGCATATCTCCTCCCATGACGTGCTTATAGGAAGAGAATGCAACTCACCCCGGAGGTTGCGTCAACGGCCAAGCCCAGTCGGGCCGCAGACGATGGCGCTTCCTACATAATACCGCGGAAAAGCACAGCGCGTTCCGCCAGTGAGAGGCCTCGATAGCTTGGCGAATTACGCTTCGCTCACCCACCCGACGGCGTCGATGCGGCCCGCAAACAGGCGCGCGCCGCGGCGTCGATGATCGCGTCGCGGTCGAGACCGTACTCGCGGTAGAGGTCCGGAATGTCGCCGGACTGGCCGAACCGGTCGACCCCGAGCGGCACGATCGGCTGCCGCGCCACAGCGCCGAGCCATGACAGCGTCGCCGGGTGGCCGTCCGTGACGGTGACCAGCGCCGCGCCCGGACGCAGCCGCGCCAGCAGGCGCTCCGCGGTGCCCGGCCGTCCCGTGCGCAGCGATTCCTGCCAGTCGCGGTACAGCGCGCCGGGCGAGGTGATCGCCAGCAGCCCGGCGCCCGGCACGTCCTCGGCGATCGCCTCGTGCGCCGCCAAGCGCATCCGGCGCGACCGCGCCGCAATAGGCGATCGCGAGATCGGCGTCGGACGCCGGCTCGCGCAGCCAATACGCGCCGGCGACGATCGCCGTCGGCAAGCGCGCGTCGAGGTCCGCCGCTCGGGCTGCTCGATCGGCCGCGTCGAAAGCCGCAGATAGACCGAGCGGCCGCCCTCGCGCTGGATTTCGCCGAGCGCCCAGCGCAGCAGCACGGCAAGCTCGTCGGCATAGGCCGGCTCGAACGCGACGAGGCCGGGCTGGCCGATGCCGATCAGCGGCTCGATCACCGATTGGTGAGCGCCGCCCTCGGGCGCCAGCGTCAGACCCGACGGGGTCGCCACCAGTATGAAGCGCGAGTCCTGGTAGAGGCCGTAATTCAGCGCGTCGAGACCGCGCTTGATGAACGGGTCGTAGACGGTGCCGATCGGCAGGAGCCGCGCGCCGAACAGCGGCCCCGCCAGCCCCAGCGCCGACAAGAGCAGGAACAGATTGCTCTCGGCGATGCCGAGTTCGAGATGCTGGCCGTGCGGCCCCATGACCCAGCGCTGCGCCGAGACGACGTTCTCCTCGCGGAACGTGTCGGCTGCGCTCGGCTCCGGTCGAAAATGCCGCGGCGATTGACCCAGGCGCCGAGATTGGTCGAGACCGTGACATCGGGCGAGGTCGTCACGATGCGCGCCGGCGAGGTCGCTCTGCTCGGCCGCCATCCCGCCGAGGATCCGGCCGAACGCTTCCTGGGTCGACAGGCGGGCGCCGCGCGGTACCGGCAATTCCGCCGGAACCGCACCGCCGGTGTCCGATGATTGCGCTGCCCGTCGCGCGCCAGCGGCACATCGGCGAGAAACGCGGCAAGCGCTTCCGCCGCGAGGTCGAGCCCGGCGAATTTCTCCCATTCGGCGCCCTTCGGCACCCCCATCGCGGTCTGGAAGGCGGCCATCTGGTCCAGGTTCATCAGCCCGGCATGGTTGTCCTTGTGGCCGGCGAAGGGCAGCCCGTAGCCCTTGATCGTGTAGGCGATAAAGCAGGTCGGCTGATCGTCGGTGACGGCGTGGAAGGCGTCGAGCACCGAGCCCAGATCATGCCCGGCGAGGTTGGTCATCAGCCGCGCCAGCGCCGGGTCGTCGTGCTCGTCGAGGATCGCGCGGATGCCGGGATAGCGGTTCAGGTCGCGCCGCAGATGCTCGCGCCAGCCCTCGCCGCCCTTGTAGACCAGCGCCGAATAGAGCGAGTTCGGGCAGGCGTCGATCCATTCGCGCAGCTGCTCGCCGTCGGGCCGCGCGAAGGCCGCCTGCAGCAACCTGCCGTATTTCAGCGTGACGACGCGCCAGCCGAACATCTCGAACATCGCGTCGATGCGGCCGAACAGCCGGTCGGACACGACCGCGTCGAGGCTCTGGCGGTTGTAGTCGATGATCCACCAGAGATTGCGCACATCGTGCTTCCAGCCTTCGAGCAACGCCTCGAAAATATTGCCCTCGTCGAGTTCGGCGTCGCCGGCCAGCGCGATCATGCGACCCGGCCGGGGTATCGGTCGGAACCATCCGGTGCAGCCGCAGGTAATCCTGCACAAGCGAGGCGAACAGCGTGATCCCAACCCCGAGCCCGACCGAGCCGGTCGAAAAATCAACGATATCGGCGCCGTCCTTGGTGCGCGAGGGATAGGACTGCGCCCCGCCGAACCCGCGGAACCGTTCGAGCTTGTCGCGGCTCTGGCGTCCCAGAAGATATTGCAGCGCGTGGAATACCGGCGCGGCGTGCGGCTTGACCGCGACGCGGTCCTGCGGCTGCATCACGTCGAGATAGAGCGCCGTCATCAAGGTCGCGACCGAGGCGCTCGACGCCTGATGGCCGCCGACCTTGAGCCCGTCGCGGCTCGGGCGCAGATGGTTGGCGTTGTGGATCATCCAGGTCGAGAGCCACAGCACCTTTTTTTCGAGCGCCGCCAAACAGGCCAGCTTGTCGGAACTCGCGTCTTGCGCGTCATCCTCGGAGTGCCGGTCGCGTCCTCCGGGCAGGGCTCGCAGCATGGTCCGCTCCTTCCGCCGGGGTCTTTCCCGCGCGATCTCCGGCTTTCAGGTGTGGCCGGGAGTGCTTAAATACACCACACGGATAGGGTCGGACGAGATGGAGTAAGCGGGCAGATGAGCGATGTCATGCCGGATCAGGCGGCGGCGGAACGCCATATCGTTGTGACCGAGAGCGCGGCGCGGCGCATCGCGGCGCTGAAGCAACAGGAAGAAGAGGCGGCGAATGCCTTTCTGCGCATTTCGGTGTCAGGCGGGGGCTGTTCCGGATTTCAGTACGGGCTCACCTTCGACGAGGCGCAAAATGCCGACGATCACGTGTTCGAGCGCGGCGGGGTCGCCGTGGTGGTCGACGACGTGTCGCTCGATCTTTTGAACGGCGCCGAGATCGATTTTGTCGAGGATCTGATGGGCGCCTCGTTCCAAATCCGCAACCCGAACGCCGCCTCGTCCTGCGGCTGCGGCAATTCCTTCTCGATCTAACGCACGGCCAGACCTCCCGCCGTTCGGACCGTTCCGTCCGCTGCACTCATTGGAACACGGTCACTCCCTGCCGGTGCGGCCGAACCAGGGGTCTGGCCCCGGGTCGCGCCCGGCGGCAATTTCGGCGAGCCGGCCGAGGTAATGGGCCCAGCCCTCCGCATGGCCGGCGCATTGCTCCGCATTGGGAAGGCCGGTGTGGGTCAGGCGCAGCAGCGTTCCGTCCGGCCGCTCGATCAGGTCGATCTCGACCAGGCTCGACCCCGGCGGGACCTCCTCGCTGCCGTCCCAGCCTAAGCTGTAGGCTAGGCGGTGCACCGGCACCACTTCGCGGAAAGCGCCGCGGGCGCAGCGGGTGCCGGTGACGTTGAGCAGATAGAGTCCACCTGGCTGCGGCTCGAACTGCGCCTCTGTTCCCATCCAGCTCAGGATCTTCCGCGGATCGGTCAAGAGCGCGAACACCGCCGCGGGAGGTGCCGGGATGTGCGTCTCGCGGCGGACGACCAGGGCCTCTTGCATGATCTTCCCGATGATTGTGATGACCTGCCGAGCCGGAGCCCTATGGCTGCGGCGCGGGGGTCCCGGCTCCGAGAATAGACTGGCTGGGCGGGCGCCGTCATCACCGCAGCGCGGATGACAGACGCGAGGTCGTGGCGGCATGATCGCGCGGTGCAGTTGCCCGCTCCCCTCGCCTGGCTTGTCGACGCGGCCGGCGCCTCGCCCGGACCCGACCGGTTCCTCGCCGAACTCGGCGCCCGATTGGTGGCTGACGACCTGCCGCTGGCCGGCGGTGTCCTGACGCTCGCCGTGCCGCATCCGATCATCGCTCGCCGCACCTGGCTATGGCGATCCGAGACCGGCGCGGTGATCGAGGCGCTGGGCTTTACCGGTGCTCCGTTTGGCGAAACCGAACGCAACTGGCTGGCAAGGTTTGGCCCGGTACACGAGGACTTGGTCGGCGCCGGACTGGACAACCGGGGACCGGACGGTCCGATGCTGGGCTGGGCCGGAACGCGGCCGTTTAACGTCGCCGAAGCCGACCGGCTGCGCCAAGTCGCGCGCTTCGCCGCGGCGCCCGTAGCCGCCCTGGCGACGCGGGCCGCGCTGGCCACGCTGCTCGAGGCGTATCTCGGCCGGCGCAGCGCCGCCCGGGTGCAGGCCGGTGCATTGCGCCGCGGCACCGGGGAGACCATTCGCGCCGTGCTGCTTTGCGCCGATCTGCGCGACTTCACGGCGCTGTCGGAGGCGGTGGAGCCGGCCGCGATGATCGCCGCTCTCGACGCCTGGTTCGACCGCGTCGCCGGGGCGGTACACGCCTTCGGAGGCGAGGTGCTCAAATTTATCGGCGATGGCGCGCTGGCGATCTTTCCGGTCACCGGCGCGCCGGCCGAGGCGTGCGAGGCGGCGTTGCGAGCGGTGGTCGCCGCCCGCGCCGGCATGGCCCATCTCGATCGGACACGGCAGGGGCAAGGGCTGCCGCAGCTGCCCTTCGGCATGGCGCTGCATCTCGGCGAGATGTTGTGGGGCAATATCGGCGCGGCCGACCGGCTCGACTCCACCGCGATTGGACCGGCGGTCAACCTGGTCAGCCGGCTGGAGGGGTTGTGCCGGCCGCTCGGTCGCGCGGTACTGATCTCGGGCGCCGTCGCCGCCGAGACCGGCACGGCGCTGGTGTCGCTCGGCGAACATTCGCTGCGCGGCATTGCCGCGCCCTGCGCCGTCTTCACCCTGCCGGACGCGTGAGCGGCTCGTCGTCGAGCGCCCAATGTGGGTGAGAATAATGCGGGTTAGAATAACGGGTGGAATACTTGGCCCTGAGATCACCGGAGTGTCGGGCGTGAAAATCGCGAGCTGGAACGTCAATTCGGTCAAGGTGCGGCTGCCGCATCTTTTGGAATACCTGAAACAGGCGCAGCCGGATGTTCTGTGTCTGCAGGAAATCAAATGTCTGGCCGACGATTTTCCGCGGCTGGAGATCGCGGCGCTCGGCTATCACGTCGAGGCGGTGGGGCAGCGCGCCTATAACGGCGTCGCGCTGATCTCGCGCGAGCCGGCCCGCGATGTCGTGCGCGGCCTGCCCGGCCATGATGACGATCAGGCGCGCTATATCGAGGCCTCGTTTGGAACAGCAGGCGACGGCGGCGAGGTGCGGGTCGCCGCCGCCTATGTCCCGAACGGGAACCCGTCCGGCACCGACAAATTCACCTACAAGCTCGCCTGGATGGACGGGCTGGTGCGCCACGCCGGCGATCTGCTGAAGCGCGAGATGCCGTTCGTCATCGCCGGCGACTACAATGTCTGCCCGGCCGACGAGGACGTGTACGACCCGGTGGCATGGCGCGACGACGCGCTGTGCCGGATCGAGACGCGCTCGCGCTTCCGCGCGCTGCTCTATCTCGGCCTGACCGACGCCTACCGCGTGTTTCACCGCGAGCCGCACCGCTACACGTTCTGGGACTATCAGGCCGGGCGCTGGCACCGCGACGAGGGGCTGCGCATCGACCATCTGCTGCTGTCGCCGCACGCCGCCGACCGGGTTGCCGCCTGCGACATCGACAAGGCGCCGCGCGCCAAGGATCGCGCCTCCGACCACACCCCGATCTGGTGCGAACTGGCGATCTGAGCTTTACGGGGAGAAATGCGATGTCGGTCAGGACCGGCGGATGTCTGTGCGGCGCGGTACGCTACGAATCCGAGGGCGATCCGCTGTTTTCGCTGCAATGCCATTGCCGCGACTGTCAGCGGTCGAGCGGCACCGCCTATATCGCGGCGATGCGGGTGTCGGCTGCCGCGTTCCGGATCACGCGGGGCGAGCCGAAAACCTATGTTGGCAAGGCGGACAGCGGCAACGAGATCACCCGAGCCTTCTGTGGCGATTGCGGCTCGCCGCTTTATGTCCAGGTCCCGACCCGCCCCGATATTGTCGGGCTGCGTGTCGGCACGCTCGACGACCCGAGCGAGTTCCGCCCCGAGGCCGACATCTTCGTCAAAAGCGCGCAGCCCTGGGAACATCTGAACCCCGCTTTGCCCAAGTACGATACCTACCCGCCCGGCCGCTCGTACCGGCCGGAGGAGGCGCGATGAGCGACATCTCCGGCTGCGCTAATCCCGATGCGGTGCGTCAAGACGCGAAAAGTCACCGCTGCGACGAGCCGCCGCCAACACAGCGTGGATGAGTGCCCCGGCTGGTATTCGCTGCGGGCGTGTTCGAGTTGCTGGATCTCTCGCCGGCCTCGGTTGACATAGACCAGCGCTAAGATTGTCCAAACGAAGAAAAGCATCGGTGTCGAGAGAGGCCGAGGCTTGGTTAATTCCGGCCGAACACGAAATCACCGCAATTCGCTGCTCTTCCTATGCTTCCGCCTTTAGGGGACGTCCGATGCGAGTTTTTTGGTTCGTTTTGGGGACGCTGATCACCGCTGCTTCAATCGTCACGGGAAATGCCGCGCAGGCCGACGGCAAGGTTACGACGATGAACTTCGCCGTGACGCGCAACGGCGAGCAGATCGGCAGCACAAGCGTGAAATTGCAGCGCGAAGGCGATCGGACGATCGCCGAAACCGCGACCAGGATTCAGGTCAATATCGCGTTTATAACGGTCTACCGCTACGAGCAGCGGCTCACCGAGCACTGGGTCGGGGGCAAGCTCGCCGCGCTGAACGCCGTGACCGACGACAATGGCAGCATCCACCGGGTCAGCGCGACACGAACCGGCGACAGGCTGTCCGTCGACGCCGACGGGAAGGTCAGCCAAGTCGATCCGGCGACGATGCCGGCCAATTTATGGAACGCCTCGCTGGTGCGCATGCGGGCCGCGCTCGACCCGAAGGACGGCAGCGTCATGCCTGTCTCGGTCGTGGACCGCGGTGAGGAACAACTCGTCATCCAGGGCCGCGCGCTTACGGCGCAACGCTATTCGATCAGGACGACGATCCCGCAGGAGGTCTGGTATGACGAGCACCAGAGCCTCTTAAAGGTCGAGCTGCGCGGCAGCGATGGCTCCAGGATCAACACCACCCGCTCCGCCACCTGAGACGGCTGGAAATCGGCGGCCTTCCTGAGCCGCGATCCATCAGAGCCGCGCAAGCATAGATCGTGATTTAGATTATGCCGTCCTTCTTGAGCTCGCTGATCGTGTTCGCCGAAAGACCGAGCCAGCCGCCGTAAACCTCGTCGTTGTGCTGACCGAGTTTCGGGCTTGGGATTGCGTGCACCGGGTCGGCGCCGTGGAAGCGCAGCGGCGAGTTCGGCACCGTTACCGGCCCGATCTCGTCATGCTCGATGTCCTCGATAAAGCCGCGCTCGTGCATGTGCGGGTCGTGCATGACCTCGCCGACATCGCGCACCGGCGCCAGCGGGATGCGGTGCCGCTTGGCGATCGCGAACACCTCGAATCTTGCCGAGGGTCTGCGTCCAGCCGGCGATCAGCGCGTCGGTTTCCTCGCGGTTCTTGACGCGGGCCGCGTTGTTGCCGAAAGCGCGGGTCGTCGCGCAGATCCTCGCGGCCCATCGCCTTGAGCAGGCTGTGCCAGTGCTCCTCGACGGCGAGGTTCATCGCGACGTAGCCGTCATTGGTCGGATAGACGTTGATCGGCACGCGGCCGTGGCTGGCGTTGCCGGTGCGCGGCGGCACCTTGCCGGTCTGCCAATAGGCTTCGAGCTGCGAGGTCAATGTCGCGTAGGCCGCCTCCTGCATCGCGACCTCGACCATGCGGCCCCTTCCGGTGCGCTCGCGCTCGAACAGCGCCGTGATCGTCGCGGCGTAGAGATGGATGCCGGAGAGGAAATCGACGACGGCCGGGCCCGGATTTGAGCGGCGGCGCGTCCGGCAAGCCGGTGACGCTGATCAGCCCGCCCATCGCCTGCACGGTCAGATCCATCGCGAGATTGTCGCGGTCCGGCCCCGACAGCCCGTAACCGGTGCCCGAGGCATAGACGAGGCGCGGGTTGATCCGGCTCAGCACCTCGTACCCGACGCCGAGCCGGTCCATCACGCCGGGAGCGAAATTTTCCAGCAGGATGTCGGCCTTCTCGACCATCCGGAACAACAGCTCGCGGCCGCGCTCGTGCTTCAGATTCAAGCGTGATCGCGCGCTTGTTGCCGTTCAGCATCGCGATCGGAAAGGTCGTGCTCTTGCCGGGCGGGGCGCGGCGGCGCAGCGGCTCGCCGTTGGGCGGCTCGATCTTGATGACGTCGGCGCCGCCCTTCGCCATCAGCATCGTCGCGTAGGGGCCCTGATAGACCTGCCCGAAATCGAGCACGATCACGCCGGCCAGCGGCAGGTTGGCGTGTTCCACGGCCGGCCTACCGTCCCTTGAACGGGCGCGGCGGGCGCTTTTCGGCGAAGGCGCGGGCCGCTTCCTGGAAATCCTCGGTCAGGTAGAGCTTGAACGGCTCGGCGATGAACTGCGCCTCGCGCGTCAGGCGCTGCATGTACCAGCGCCGCGTCCGCACCGTCGTGCGCACCGCGAGCGGCGGGTTTTTCGCGACCTGCAGCGCCAGCTCGCGCGCCACGTCGAGATGCTTGCCCTCGGGCGCCAGGCGGTTGAACAGCCCGGCCTTGAAGCCTTCCTCGGCCGTGAAGAAGCGCCCGGTCAGCGCGATCTCGTCGCCGAACCCGCCGGCCGCGCGGTACTGGAACAGCGCCCAATAGCGCGACGCGCCGAGCCCGCGGCTGGTTTCGGTCAACTGGAACCGGGTGCCCTCGGCGGCGACGATCAGGTCGCATTCCAGGGTCAGCCCGAGCGCCAGCCCCAGCACATAGCCGTGCACCGCGGCGATGACCGGCTTCCAGTTGACCGCGCGGGTCAACAGATCGGCCGAGTTGGTGCCCCAGCCCTGCGGCCCGCCGAGCTTCTCGAACTCGTCGCGGCTGCGCAGCTGGCGCTGGCGGACATCGGCGCCGCTCGAAAACGCGCGACCCTTGCCGTTGAGGATCGCGACCTCGGCCTCCTCGTCGAGATCGAAGCGGCGCAATGCCTCGGCGAGCTGCGCGACGACCTCGTCGCTGACCGCGTTCAGCTTGTCGGGCCGATTGATCGTGATCGTCGCGATGCGATCGGCGCACGCGTATTCGACGAGGTTCGGCTCGTCCATGTCCGGTTTCCTCCGCGCTGCCGGCCGCGCCGGCGCCTCTTCGCAATTCAAACCCAGCGCCGGCCGATGCTCAAGCTCTCCTCCCGCGCCCCTGGGTTGTCGATTCAGGGCGCTGCCGCGACCCACGCCGGAACCTTGGCGATCGTCGGCCTGGGACACCATCGCGGTGGGATGCAAGCAATGCGAGGACCGCAATCACTCGGCCAGTTCCCTTCGCCTCGCGCAGCGGCGTCCCGGCCTCGGCGAGGCGGCGCAGCAGCGGCGACGGCGCCCAGCGGTCGCCGTAGCGCTGATGCCAGGCGGCGATCTGGTTGTAGACCTCGCGCACGCCGATCGTGTCGGCCCAGTACATCAGCCCGCCGCGATAGCGCGGGAAGCCGAACCCGTGCAGCCACATCACGTCGATGTCGCTGGCCCGCAGCGCCTTGCCCTCGTCGAGGATCTTGCAGGCCTCGTTGACGCTGGCGAACAGCATCCGCTTCAGGATTTCGTCGTCGGTGAACTGGCGCTGTTCGACGCCGAGTTCGGCAGCGGTCTCGCGGATGATCCGCGCCACCTCCGGGTCGGGGTGCGGCGTGCGGTCGCCGGGCTCGTAGCGGTACCAGCCGGCGCCGGTCTTCTGCCCGAGCCGCCCGGCTTCGACGATGCGGTCGGCGATCGGCTGCTTCCGGTAGTTCGGATATTGCTGTGCCCGGCGCTTGCGCGTGTCGTAGCCGATATCGAGCCCGGACAGGTCGGAGGTCGCGAACGGGCCGATCGGATAGCCGAAATCGACCATGACCTTGTCGACCTGCTCGGGCAGCGCGCCCTCTTCGAGCATGATGTTCATTTCCATGCCGAACGGCGCGCGGCTGCGGTTCGCGACAAAGCCGTCGGTATTGCCGGCCAGCGCGCTGACCTTGCCGATTTTTCGCCCGAGCGACATCGCCGTCGCGATCACGTCGGGCGCGCTCTTTGTGCCCTGGACGACCTCGAACAGCCTCATGACGTTGGCCGGCGCGAAGAAATGCGTGCCGGCAACGTCTTGCGGCCGGTTCGTCACGTTGGCCATGATGTCGATGTCGATGCCCGACGTGTTCGAAAACAGGATCGCGTCCGGGTTCATGACCTGGTCGAGCTTTTTGAAAATCTCCTCCTTGACCGGGATCTGCTCGAACGCGGCCTCGATGATCACATCGCAATCGGCGAGATCGTCGATGCTCGGCACCGGATGGATGCGGGCGACGCCGCTTGTTCCATCTCGTCCTGCGGCGAGGCTGCCGCGCTTGACGCTGGTTTCGTAATTGGCGCGGATGCGGGCCATGCCGCGATCGAGCGCCTCCTTGGTCGCGTCGGTGATGCGCACGTCGAAGCCGTTATCGGCGAAGCTCATCGCGATGCCGCCGCCCATCGTGCCGGCGCCGATCACGCCGGGTTTTTCCGTCGGGCGCTGTTGCGGTGCCGGCCGGGATGTGCGGCAGCTTCGTCACCTCGCGCTCGGCGAAGAACGCGTAGCGCAGCGCCCGCGCCTCCTCGGAACCGACGAGTTCGTCGAACAGCTTGCGCTCGAACGCGCAGCCCTCGTCGAACGGCATCTTGCACGCCGCCTCGACCGCCTCGATGCAGGCATAGGGCGCGCGCTGGTTGCGGGCGCGGCGCGCGATCGACTTGCGCATGTTTTCGAAGACTTCCGGCGTGCCTTCGGCGAGCCGCTCGTTCCGGTCGCGGAGGCGCGGCAGCGGCCTGGTGTCGGCGACGCGGCGCGCGAAGGCGATCGCCGCCTCCTTGAGCTGCCCTTCGGGCGCCAGCTCGTCGATGATGCCGAGCTTGTGCGCCTCCTCGGCCGGCACGTGGCGGCCGGTGACGATCATGTCGAGCGCCGCTTTCGGCCCGATCAGCCGCGGCAGGCGCTGCGTGCCGCCGGCGCCGGGCAGGATGCCGATCTGCACCTCGGGCAGCCCGACCCTGGCGCTCGGCACGGCGACCCGGTAGTGGCAGGCGAGCGCGGTTTCGAGCCCGCCGCCCAGCGCATAGCCGTGGATCGCGGCGACGACCGGCTTGTCGCCCTCGTCCATCACATTGTAATGGCGGCGGCCGGTCGGCGGCGTCGAGGGACCCTTGCCGAACTGCCGGATATCGGCGCCGGCGATAAAGCTGCGGCCCGCGCCGATCAGCACCATCGCCTTGACCGCCGGGTCGGCGTTGCCCTTGTCGAGCGCCGCGACGATGCCCTCCGGCACCCCGGGCGACATCGCGTTGACCGGCGGGTTGTCGACCGTGATGACCCCGATCTCGCCGTCCTTTTCGAAGCCGGACCAGCTCGCGCGCGCCTTCAGCCATCGCCATCTCTCCCTAAAGCTCTGGGCGGACAGTAGCGCAGGCGCCCCGGCCCGCCAATCGGCGGACGATAGAAGCCGATTGACGCAATGCACCGCTTGGGTGTTGTGAACTGCATGAGCACGAAGGATTTCCGGTTCTGTGTTTGCCGTCCTGGCACTGAACACGGTCAGCTTGAGTATACTCAGCGCGTTCACGGCGCTGCTCCTGTTGTTTCGGAACTGAGGCGTGTGGAGGGTGAGCGCAGCGTAACCCGCTACTGCTTTTAGCAGGGTTGATGCCGGCCTTCGCTCCGCTTCGCTTATGTGACGGTTTCAATCCTCCATTAACGCCTTCAGCCGGTAAATCAGCTCCAGCGCCTCGCGCGGGGTGAGTTCGTCGGGGCGGATCTCGCGCAGCAATTCCTCGATCGGCGAGGGCTGCTCGGCCGGTTCGGGAGCAGGGCGGCGCATGGCGGCGCGGAACAGCGGCAGCTCGTCGGCGAGGCGGGCGAGCGCGCCGGCCTCCTCGCCTTTTTCCAGAAGCTCCAGAATTTCGGCGGCGCGCGCCGTCACCGCCGGCGGCAACCCGGCCAGCTTCGCGACATGGATGCCGTAGGAGCGGTCGGCGGTGCCGGGCGCGACCTCGTGCAGGAACACGACATCGCCCTGCCATTCCTTGACCCGCATCGTGTGGCAGGCGAGCGCCGGCAGTTTCGCGGCCAAGTGCGGTCAGCTCGTGGTAATGCGTCGCGAACAGCGCGCGGCAGCGATTGACCTCGTGCAGATGTTCGAGCGCAGCCCAGGCGATCGACAGCCCGTCGAATGTCGCGGTGCCGCGTCCGATCTCGTCGAGAATGACAAAACTGCGCGGCCCGGCCTGGTTCAGGATCGCGGCGGTCTCGACCATCTCGACCATGAAGGTCGAGCGGCCGCGCGCCAGATCGTCGGCCGCTCCGACCCGGCTGAACAGCCGGTCGACGATGCCGATCCGCGCCGAGCGCGCCGGCACGAAGGCGCCGATCTGCGCCAGGATCGCGATCAGCGCGTTCTGCCGCAGAAACGTGCTCTTGCCGGCCATGTTGGGGCCGGTGACGAGCCAGATGCGGTCCTCGCCGAGCACGCAGTCATTGGCGATGAACGCCCCCTTCCCCGCCAGCGCCGCCTCGACGCTCGGGTGCCGTCCGCCGCTGATCTCGAACGCGGTGCCCGGATCGATCTCGGGCCGCACCCAGCCGGCTTCGACCGCGCCCTCGGCGTGGCATGCCGCGACGTCGAGCACCGCGATCGCCGCCGCCGCCGCCGCGATCTCGGTCCGGCGCGCCATGATTTCGCCGACGAGATCGTCGAACAGGCGCAGTTCGAGCGCGAGCGCGCGTTCGCCGGCGCTGGCGATGCGCAGTTCGAGTTCGGCCAGTTCGGCCGTCGTGTAGCGCTGCGCCCCGGCCATCGTCTGGCGGTGGATGAAATCGGGGCCGAGCTTGCCGGCCCCGAGTCTCTCCAGCGCGGCGGCCGAGACCTCGACATAATACCCGATCACGTTGTTGTGCCGGATGCGCAGCGAGGCGATCCCGCTCGCCTCGGCGTAGCGCGCCTGCAACGCGGCGATCGCGCGCCGGCTGTCGTCGCGCAACTCGCGCAGCTGGTCGAGTTCGGGCAGGTAGCCGGAAGCGATGAACCCGCCGTCGCGGGCGAACAGCGGCAGGTCCTGCCCCAGCGCGCGGCCGAGCCGCTCGACGAGCACCCGGTGCTCGCCGAGCCCGCGTTCCGCCTCTTCCAGCATTTCGGGCAGCGGCACCAGACCGGGTGCGGACAGAGCGGCGCGCAGCGACGCCGTCTCGCCGAGCGCGTCGCGCAGCGCGGCGAGATCGCGCGGGCCGCCGCGTCCGAGACCGAGCCGGCTCAGCGCCCGTTCGATATCGGGAACCCGGCGCAGCCGCTCGCGCAGCGCCGCGCGGACCGCCGGCCGATCGACCAGGAATTCGACCGCGTCGAGCCGCGCCGTGATCCGCTCCGCGCACGGTCAGCGGCGCCGCGAAATGCTCGGCCAAGAGCCGCGCCCCCGGCCCGGTCAGCGTGCGGTCGATCGACGGCGAGCAGGCTGCCGCGGCGTTCGCCCGGACAAGGTCTCGGTCAGCTCCAGATTGCGCCGCGTCGCGGCGTCGATCTGCATCACCGTGTCGGGCGCGAGCCGCACCGGCGGGGCCAGATGCAAGGCGCCGCCCGCCTCGCCCGTTCTATGCTCCACTGGCCGCTGCGTCAGCGCGACGTAATCGACCAGCGCGCCGGCAGCGGCGATCTCGGCGCGGCTGAACTGGCCGAACCCGTCGAGCGCCTTGACCCCATAGAATTGTTCGAGCCGCCGGCGCGCCGCCTCGCTGTCGAAGCGCGGGTTGGCAAGCGGGGTCAGCGCCGCCTTCCACTCGCCGAACACCTCGAACAGCGCCGGGCGCGCCAGCAGCCGCTCCGGCACCAGGATCTCGCCGGGCATGATCCGCGCGAGGTCGGCGGCGAGCGTCGCCTCGGCTGGAGGGCGCCAGCGAGAACGCGCCGGTCGAGAGGTCGAGCCAGGCCAGCCCAATTTCGCCGCCCGCCTCGGCGATCCCGGCGAGGTAATTGTGCCGCCGCGCGTCGAGCAGCCCGTCCTCGGTCAGCGTGCCGGCGGTCACGACCCGCACGACGGCGCGCTTGACCGGTCCCTTGCCGCCGCGCCGCCGCGCCTCGGCCGGATCCTCGATCTGCTCGCAGACCGCGACCTTGAAGCCGGCGCGGATCAGCTTCGCGAGATACGAATCGGCGGCATGGACCGGCACGCCGCACATCGGAATATCGGCGCCGTCGTGCCTGCCGCGCTTGGTCAGCGCGATATCGAGCGCCGCCGCCGCGGCGACCGCGTCGTCGAAAAACAGCTCGTAGAAATCGCCCATCCGGAAGAACAGCAAACACCCGGGATGAGCGCTCTTGATCTCGTGATACTGCGCCATGACCGGCGTTGCCGCCGCGCTCGGCGCGAGGACGGGTCGGCGAGCCGGATCGGGCTGGCGGGCGGGCCGGGCGGTCATCGACGAGCAGTGCGGACAGATAGCGGCGGAAACCGGCGCGAAAACCGGCGCGAGCGCGCGCGGGATTTCGACGTTAGCATGGGGCAAACCCCCAGGGGCAAACTGCGCAACGGAGGATCGCGATGGCCGAAACCGAGCCGAAACCGTTTCCGGTGATCCGGGAGGCGGTCGCCTCGTTCCCCGACCGCGCAGCATTTCCGCCGCGCCGTCTCGGCCCTGCTGGCCGCCGGGTTCGACCAGACCGATCTGTCGGTGCTCGCCTCGCACCAGCCGCTCGCGGTGGCCGACGACGAGCGGGACAAGCTGACCGCCGCGGGGCTGACCGAGGAGCTGAAATACATCGGGCCGCTGACGGTCGCCGGGATCGTGCTGCTGTCGGGCGGACCGATCGCGGCGACGGTGGCGGCGCTGGTCGGAGCCGGGCTCGGCGGCGCGGCGCTGAAGGAAATATTCGACGACTACACGGCGCCGCCGCACCGCGACGAATTCGCCGCCGCGCTCAACGCCGGCGCCGTGCTGCTCTGGGTGCGCTGCGCCGACCCGGACCTCGAAGCGCGCGCCGTTCGCATCCTGGAAGAAGTCAGGCGGCCGGCACGTCCACATCCACGGCCGGCCGGAACGCACCGAGGAGGCCGGCTGAGAGCCCCTCCGCATCGCGGGCGGAGCCAAATCCCCCGCTGGTTCGTTTGCGACCGGAACACCTTCAACTCCCGCGCGACATCGAATGATCAACGATCTCTGGTACAAGAACGCGATCATCTATTGCCTGTCGGTCGGCACCTTCATGGATGCCAACGGCGACGGCATCGGCGATTTCGCGGGCCTGATGCGCCGCCTCGATTACCTTCAGGGCTTGGGAGTCACGGCCATCTGGCTGATGCCGTTTCAAGTCTCGCCGCAGCGCGACCACGGATATGATATTGCCGACTACTACGCGGTCGATCCGCGCTACGGCACGTTCGGCGATTTCGTCGAATTCACGCACGCGGCCACACCAGCGCGGCATCCGCGTTCTGATCGACCTGGTCGTCAACCACACCTCGGATCAGCACCCGTGGTTCCAGGAAGCGCGGCGCAGCTCGGATTCGAAATACCGCGACTGGTATGTCTGGTCGAAAAAGAAGCCGCCAAACGCCGATGACGGAATGGTTTTTCCCGGTGTGCAGGAATCGACCTGGAGCTACGATCAGCGAGGCGAAGGCTATGGTACTTTCATCGATTCTATGAGTTTCAGCCCGATCTCAACACCGCGAACCCGGAGGTGCATGGCCGAAATCCTCAAGATTATGGGTTTCTGGATTCAGCTCGGCGTTGTCCGGGTTCCGAATGGACGCCGTGCCGTTCATCATCGCGACCAAAGGCCCCGATATCCGCCAACCCGTCGAACAATACGACATGCTTCGTCGCTTTCGGGAGTTTCTCCAGTGGCGGCGCGGCGACTGCATCATCTTGGCTGAAGCGAACGTGCTGCCGGATACCGACATGGAATATTTCGGAGACGATGGCGACCGCATGCATATGATGTTCAATTTCCAGGTCGAACCAGCACCTTTTCTACGCCTTGGCGACGGCCGATACCGGACCGCTCGATCGAGGCGCTGCACGCCACGAAGCCGCGCCCGGCGACCGGCGCAATGGGGATTGTTTCTGCGCAATCACGACGAACTCGATCTCGGCCGGCTGACCGAAGAACAACGCGCCGAAGTGTTCGCCGCCTTCGGTCCCGAGCCGGACATGCAGCTATATGATCGCGGTATCCGCCGCCGGCTTGCGCCGATGCTCGATGGCGATCGGCGGCGGCTCGAACTCGCCTACAGCCTGTTGTTCACGCTCCCCGGCACGCCGGTTATTCGCTACGGCGACGAACTCGGCATGGGAGACGATCTGAGCTTGCCGGAGCGGCGAATGCGCGCGCACCCCGATGCAATGGTCGAACGAGCCGCAGGGCGGGTTCACGAAGAGCGACAATCCGGATAGTGCCGGTCATTAGCGGCGGGCCGTACGGGTTCGAGCACATCAACGCCGCGATCCAGCGCCGCCATCCCGATCTCGCTGCTGAACTGGACCGAACGCATCATCCGCATGCGCAAGGAAGTCCCGGAGATCGGCTGGGGCGACTTCGCCGTCGATCCCGAGCCGGCGACCCGGCCGTGCTGATCATCCGCTATGACTGGCGCAACAACTCGGTGCTGTTTGTCCATAATTTCGATGGCAAACCGCGCGAGATTGCGTTTCCGGTCGGGCTCGACGGCGAGAGCGAGAGCCGAACACGCCAAGCTGCTGGTCAATCTGCTGTCGGAAGATCACAGCGAAGCCGATGACGACGGCAGTATCACACGTCTGATTATCGAGGGTTACGGCTATCGCTGGTACCGGGTCGGCGGATTGGATTACCTGCTTCGCCGCATCGATATCGACGATCCGGTTCGCCCCGAAGCGGCACTGAACCGGTAGCGCGTCCGCTTGGAGCCTGCCGATGTCGGAACGCGGCTCAGCCGCTCGCGCCTCGCCGGCTGAGCCGCGTCAGATGCGGCGCGTCGAGCCCGACGCCGACGAGATGCCCGAACAGCTGGGCGAGCCGGTCGCGGTCGGCATCCGGCAGCGGCGGCTTCAGCAGCGAATCGATATTGCTGCGCAGGTGCCCGGTGTCGCCGGTGCCGAACAGCACGACATCGACCCCCGGCTCGTGGCGCACGAAACGATAGGCGGCATCGATGATGCTGCTGGCGCCGCCCGGGTGCACCAAGAAGCCGAGCGGATCGGGATCGTCGGCGATCTCGCGCGGCAGCTCGCCGGCATCGGCCAGCTCGCGCAGCGTCGCGGCGAGCCGCTCGGGACGCGAAAAGATGTTGCGCACCGCGAACATCAAGAGCGTGCCCGACCCCGTGCTGCCGGGTCAGCGGAAAGACCGCGTCGCGCGCGTTCTGGTGCATCATGTGGAACGCCACCATCACGACATCCCAGACGCCGTCCTGGCAGGCGCGCCGAATCATTTCGTGCGCCGGGTCGCCCGGCGCGGTCTCGGTGATGCCGAGATGGCGGAATTTTCCCTTCTCCTTTTCGCGCAGCAGCGCCGGGGCGATCGCCTCCAGCGCATGCGGTAGCCGCGCGGCGCCACCCCGTGCAGCTGATACACGTCGATATAATCGGTGCCGAGTTCCTTGAGCGAGCGGTCGAGGCTGGCGACGGCCTTTTCCGGCGTCGCGTCGGGGTTGCTGACGCCGAACGGCGCCTTGGTGCAGATCACGACCTGTTCGCGCGGGACGCCGCGCAGCGCCTTGCCGAGCACCGGCTCGGTGCCGTAGGACGCCGCGGTATCGAACAGGTTGACCCCGAGATCGAGCGCCGCCCGGATGATGCCGATCGCATCCGCCTCGCTCTTGCCGGTGCCGAGCCCCAAGCGGCTGAAGCCGCCGCAGCCGAGCCCGGCGACGCTGACCTTGAGCCCGGTGCGCCCGAGCGTCGTGTATTCCATGCCTTTCGCAATCTCCGGTTGAGCGCGCCGTATATCGTTTGCTGAATCTGCAGCGAATCAGCAGCGAGCGATCGCGCGCCGGTTGTATCCGTCAACGCCGAGGTGCCGGCACGCTCCGCGATCGCAACTGCATACACTACCGCAAGATTGTGGCAATCCGTCGGTGCTCCATCGACGGCGATCGAGCCGGTCAGGGCAACCATGGCTCGTCTACGGCGTTGCGCGGCCGGTACCATCGGTCCACTACGATCTGGGAGGACATCATGGCACTGCGCAAATTCATCATCGAGCGCGACATTCCCGGCGCCGGCAGCCTGGAGCGCGAGGCACTCAAGGAGCGGCGGCCAAATCGAATGGCGTGCTGCGCGACCTCGGCCCCGATATCCAATGGGTCGAGAGCTATGTCGCGGCCGACAAGACGTTCTGCGTGTATCTGGCGAAGGACGAGGACATCATCCGCAAGCACGCCGAGATCAGCGGCTTTCCGGCGACCAAGATCACCGAAATCCGCAAGATGATCGACCCGACCACCGAGCAGGCCGCCTGAGGTCAGTCGGTTCTTCAGCCAAACATGCCGGTTGCGGCGATGAACTTGGGGAGGCTCTTGGCGGTGATGGCGCCGTCAGGGCTCTCGGCGTCCGGTTCGTTCGAGACCGCGCCGAAGCAACTTCCTGGAAATCGGTCGCTGCATACCGCGTGACGATTGCATCGCAATGCCAGAGCGGCCGGCGCGTGCGTAGCTGAGAGCACGAGCGCTCCGTTGACACCTCCCGGGCCGCGGACTAAGTCACAGGCCTGATTGGGAACGTACGTTGCCGGAACCATCCGCATGACGATCGACCCGCGGCCGCTGTCGCCGCACCTGCAGATCTATCGCTGGCAGCTGACCTCGGTGCTGTCGATCCTGCACCGGCTCACCGGCATCGCGCTGACCGCCGGCACGATCCTGCTCGTCTGGTGGCTGGTCGCCGCCGCGAACGGGCCGGAATCGTTCGAGTCGGTGCAGTGGTTTCTCGGCTCGTGGCTGGGCCTGCTTGCTGCTGTTCGGGTGGAGCGTCGCGCTGTTCTACCATCTGTGCAACGGTATCCGGCATCTGTGGTGGGACACCGGTCGCGGGCTCGACCTGCGCAGCGTCTATGCCAGCGGCTGGGCGGTGCTGGCCGGCACCGCGATCCTGACGATCCTCGCGTGGGTCGCCGGCATCGCGCAGTGGGGGCCGTAAGATTGGCGGAACCGCGCATGAGATCGCCCTGGGATCGCCACATGAGATCGCCGCTGGGCCGGGCGATCGGGCTCGGCTCGGCGAAGGAAGGCGTCGATCACTGGTGGTGGCAGCGGATCTCGGCGATCGCGCTGGTGCCGCTGGCGCTGTGGTTCGTCATCGCGGTCATCGGGCTGGCCGGCGCCGACCTCGACACCGTCATCCTGTGGCTCGACAATCCGGTCGCGGCGGTCCTGTTCGTCCTGCTGATCGCGGCGACCTTCTATCACGGCGCGCTCGGACTGCAGGTCGTCATCGAGGATTACGTCGCAGAACGAGGGCGCCAAATTCGCCGCTCTGATCGTCATGAAGCTCGCGGCGTTCCTGCTTGCCGCGCTCGGCATCTTCTGCGTGCTCAAACTTGCGTTCGTGCCCTGAGGGCATGTTCCCGAAGGCGCGAACGGGACTCAAAGGAATTCAGGCCGATGCCTGCCGCCTATCCGATCACCGATCATGAATACGATGTCGTCGTCGTCGGCGCCGGCGGCGCGGGTCTGCGCGCGACCCTGGGCGCGACGCTCGAAGGGCTGAAGACCGCCTGCATCACGAAGGTATTTCCGACGCGCAGCCACACGGTCGCGGCGCAGGGCGGCATCGCCGCCGCGCTCGGCAACATGAGCGACGACGACTGGCGCTGGCACATGTACGACACGGTCAAGGGGTCGGACTGGCTCGGCGACCAGGACGCGATCGAATACATGTGCCGCCAGGCGATCCCGGCGGTCATCGAGCTCGAGCATTTCGGCGTGCCGTTCTCGCGCACCGAACTCGGGCAGATCTATCAGCGCCCGTTCGGCGGCCACATGAAGGAATACGGCGACGGCGCCCCGGCCAACCGCGCCTGCGCCGCCGCCGACCGCACCGGGCACGCGATCATCCACACGCTCTATCAGCAATCGCTGCGCAACAACGCCGAGTTCTTTGTCGAGTATTTCGCGCTCGACCTGATCATGGACGACGAGGGCGTCTGCCGCGGCGTCATGGCGTGGAACCTCGAGGACGGCACGATCCACCGCTTCCGCGCGCATATGGTCATGCTCGCGACCGGCGGCTACGGCCGCGCCTATTTCTCCTGCACCTCGGCGCATACCTGCACCGGCGACGGCAACGCGATGGTATTGCGCGCCGGTCTGCCGCTGCAGGACATGGAGTTCATCCAGTTCCACCCGACCGGGATCTACGGCGCCGGGCTGCCTGATCACCGAGGGGGCGCGCGGCGAGGGCGGCTATGTCACCAACAGCGAGGGCGAGCGCTTCATGGAGCGCTATGCGCCGCACGCCAAGGACCTCGCCTCGCGCGACGTCGTCAGCCGCTCGATGACGATCGAGATCCGCGAGGGGCGCGGCTGCGGCCCGTTGAAGGACCACATCCTGCTGCACCTCGAACATCTCGACCCGAAGATCCTGCACGAGCGCCTGCCCGGCATCTCGGAAACCGCGAAAATCTTCGCCGGGGTCGATGTGACGCGCGAGCCGATCCCGATCCTGCCGACCGTGCATTACGACATGGGCGGCATCCCGACCAATTATCACGGCGAGGTGCTGCGCCCGACCGAGAGCGACCCCGACGCGGTCGTCCCCGGGCTGATGGCGATCGGCGAGGCGGCCAGCGTCTCGGTGCACGGCGCCAACCGTCTCGGGTGCAATTCGCTGCTCGACATCGTCGTGTTCGGCCGCGCCGCGGCGCTGCGGGCCGGCGAGCTGGTGCGCCCGGGCCAGAAGCACGCGCCGCTGCCCGCCAATGCCGGCGAGGAGGCGCTCGCCCGGCTCGACGCCGTGCGCCACGCCGACGGCAAGCTGAAAACCGGCGAGATCCGCGCCCATATGCAGCGCGTCATGCAGGACAATTGCGCCGTGTTCCGCACCGCCGAGATCCTCGAGGAAGGCGTCCAGAAGATCGAACAGGCGGCGAAGACCTACGCCGATCTCGGCCTCGGCGACCGCTCGATGATCTGGAACAGCGATCTCGTCGAGGCATTGGAACTCGAAAACCTGATGGAACAGGCGGTCGTGACGATGCATTCGGCGCGCAACCGCACCGAGAGCCGCGGCGCGCACGCGCGCGAGGACTACCCCGAGCGCGACGACGAGAACTGGCTGAAGCACACGCTGTCCTGGCTCGACCACGACGGCGGCGTGCGGCTCGGCTACCGCCCGGTGCACCTGTACACGCTGTCGAACGAGGTCCAGGCCTTCCCGCCGAAGGCGCGGGTGTATTAGCATCGGAATCGTCATTGCGAACCGCGGATCGACGCATCGCGCAGCCGGGACCCAGGCTCCGCAAGTCACTCGCGCTGTCACGGAACGGGCTGTCGGTGCTTCGTCGCTTTCGATCCTCGCACTGACGACTAATCGGATGTCAGAGCTGTAAATGGCCGAATTCACGCTGCCCGCCAATTCGAAGATCGGCACCGGCACGACCTGGGACGCGCCGCCCGGCGCGAAGAACCCGCGCCGCTTCCGCATCTACCGCTGGAACCCCGAAGCCGGGCGCAACCCGGTGATCGACACCTATACGCTCGACCTCGCCGATTGCGGGCCGATGGTTCTGGACGCGCTGATCAAGATCAAGGACCAGATCGACACGACGCTGACCTTCCGCCGCTCGTGCCGCGAGGGGATCTGCGGCTCGTGCGCGATGAACATCGACGGCACGAACACATTGGCCTGCCTGAAGGCGATCGACGACATCAAGGGCGACGTCAAGATCTACCCGCTGCCGCACATGCCGGTCGTCAAGGACCTGGTGCCGGACCTGACCCACATCTACGCGCAGTACCGCTCGATCCAGCCCTGGCTGCAGACCGAGAGCGCGCCGCCGCCCGACCGCGAGCGGCCGCAATCGATCGAGGAGCGGGCGCGGCTCGACGGGTTGTGGGAATGCATCCTGTGCTTCTGCTGCTCGACCGCGTGCCCGTCCTACTGGTGGAGCGGCGAGCGCTATCTCGGCCCGGCGGTGCTGCTGCAGGCGTATCGCTGGCTGGCCGACAGCCGCGACGAGAAGACCGGCGAGCGGCTCGACGCGCTGGAAGACCCGTTCCGCCTCTATCGCTGCCACACGATCCTGAACTGCACCCGCACCTGCCCGAAAAACCTGAACCCCGCGAAGGCGATCGCCGAGATCAAGAAGATGCTGGTGCTGCGGCGATAGATCTTACGGCAGCGCCGCGCTCTTAACGCGGGCCGAGATAGGCGAGCTGCGGCAGATACAGCTGCAGGAAACGCGGCTGCACCGGCCGGACATAGAAGACGCCGGTGCCGCGCGGGCAGTCGGGCGGCCGGAAGCTGTCGAGCGTCTGCACCTCGAATTCGTATTGCGCGCCGGCAGTCGAGCTGCACCGTCGGGAACTGGTTGATGTCGCTGCCGCAGCTATCGACCGTGAACGTGTAGGTTCCCGGCGCGAAGTCGCGATAAAAGATCGTTCCCGGCATGCTCGGCGTCATCGGCGCGCCATTGACGTACATCATCGGCGTCCACAGGCTTCCCCCCGGCTGGAACTGGCGCAGGAACCAGACCCGCGCGAGGCCCGCAGGGGGCGGCGCGAGCTGCGATATCCGGTCGCTGCGCCCGCGCCGACGGAATTACCGCTTTCGGCGCAAGAAACGGCATCATAGCGGCCGCGAGTGTCACGGCGGAAGCCGCGTAGCAATCGGGTTCGCCCGGCTCTTATCACGCTGATATCCTTTCGCAAGGCGCTGGAAACGGCCGCTGCGTTCGGCCGATCCCGGCACTCCAAATAAGCATCCGCGCGGGAGGAGGAAACAGATGATCGTTCTGAAAGGCGGCAGGCTGATCGACGGCACCGGCGCCGCGCCGGTGAACGGGGCGACCATCGTCATCAAGGACAACCGGATCGACGCCGTTACGACGCGCACTGAAAGCGATTTCCCGGCCGGCGCCCGAGATCATCGACGTATCGGGCATGACGATCCTGCCCGGGCTGATCGACTGCCACGACCACATGGCCAATCACCGCTACGACATGGCGCATCGCTGGCGCCTCGACGAGCCGCAGAGCACACGGCATCTGCGCACCGCCGCGGTGCTGAAGCAGACCCTCGCCGCCGGCTATACCGCGGTGCGCGACGCCGCCGGGCTCGATACCGGGTTCAAGCGGGCGATCGAGGAAGGGCTGATCGACGGTCCGCGGCTGATGCTGTCGCTGTCGATCATTTCGCCGATCGGCGGCATCGGCGACGCGGTCAGCCCGTCCGGCCTGGCGCTCGACGATTGCTGCTGCATCCCCGGCGACCCGCTGGTGCCGCAGAGCGTCGTGACCAGCCTCGCCGATGTGCGCGATGTCGTGCGCAAGATGGTGCGGGCCGGCGCCGACGTGATCAAATGCGCGACGACCGGCGGCGCCAGCTCGCGCCCCGGCCACGGGCCGCGCGACGGCGCCTTCACCCTCGACGAGATGCGCACCCTGGTCGACGAGGCGCGGGCGCACGACCGCCGCGTGATGTGCCACGCGCTCGGCGGGCGCGGTCTCGACATCGCGATCGAGGCCGGCGTCAATTCGATCGAGCACGGCTGCTATCTGGCCGAGAACCCGCGCCATCTCGAACGCATGGCCGAGCGCGGCATCTTTTTCACGCCGACGCTGCTCGTCTACGAGTACCACCGCCGATCGCCGCAGCCGCATGTCCGCGAGCGCGCCGAGGCATTGCAGGAGCGCGCATGTCGCGGCGATAAAGCGGGCGCTCGAACTCGGCGTCAGGGTTGTCGCCGGCACCGACGCCGGCGGCCACGGCCACCCGGAAAATGCCGGCGAACTCGAATGCCTGGTCAAGGCCGGGATGACGCCGATGCAGGCGTTGCAGGCCGCGACCGGCTGGGCCGCCGAATGCCTGGGCTGGGAGGACCGGCTCGGCACGGTCGAGGCCGGCAAGCTGGCCGATCTCGTCGTCGTCAACGGCGACCCGCTCGCCGATATTTCCGTGTTGCGCGACGCGGCCCGCATCGCGATGGTCATCAAGGACGGCAAGATCGCCGCGAACCGGATGCCCGCCTGATGCCCGACGAAGGTCCCCTTGTACCGCCCCGCCCCGATCCCCATGATCCGGGCATGGAGGCGCGCGTCACAGCGTTGGAAGCGGCGATCGGCGAGATCCTCGCCGAGCTGCGGGCGATGCGTCAGGACATAACCGGCCTCAAGCAGAACGTGGCCGATCTGACATCGACCACGCGCAAGATGGAGCTTGACCTGGCGCGGATGGATGGCCGCGTGTCGCAGATGCCGACATTGCTCCAGCTGATCACGGTCGTCGTCGCGATCTGGGGAATGGCGTTCGCGACGCTCCGCTTCGCCGGCGTGCATTGAGGCCCGGCGGACAGCGCTCAGCTTGGCCCTGCTCTGGAGGCGGGCCTGGAACCGGTTCTGCAATAAGCTGGATCACAGGAAGTCTAGTCCGGGATGGCTTGATCAGCGCTGCGCCATGCCTGCAACAGCGTAACAAACACGCCGATCAGTACTGGACCGATAAACATGCCGAGAAAGCCAAACGTCACAAAGCCGCCGAATACTCCGAGGATCGTGAGTACCAACGGCATCTGAATTCCAAAGCCGATGAGCCACGGCTTGACGAAATTGTCGATCGTGCTGACGAACAGTCCCCACACGATCATGAATACGCCCCAGGCTTGGTAGTCGTGGCTGAACAGCCACCACGCGGCTCCACCCCAGATCAGTACGATCAGCGGCGCGCCGATCTGACTGACGGCGAGCAGAAAGCCGATAAAGCCCAGCATACCGGCGCCGGGTACTCCACAAGAACCAGCCCTATCGCAAGCAGCATCGCCTGGATGATCGCCGTTCCGATAATGCCATAGGCGACGCCTCGGATCGCCGATGCAGCGACGTCGAGCATTTGCGCCGCAGTTGCACCACCGAGCCGCCGCAGCGCATCGTATAAGACAGCAACGACGCCCTCACCATTCGACCAGAGCATCGTCGCCACGGCCAGCGCCAACAGCAATTGCAGGACGCTATCGGCGAGAGCCCCCGCCGCGGCGAGAATCCACTGCTGGATGTCCGATGCGTAAGGCGCCGACAGCGTGCGCAGATTTCCGCCGGTCTCAACCATCCTGTCCCAGCCGGTAGCGAGACGATCGCCGAATAGTGGTACCGCCAGCAGCCATGTCGGTCGCGGAGGCGATCGCGCAAAAAATTCCTGCGTGATCTCTATGGCCGCGTGGACCTGGTCGGTAAGGTTGGGCGCGATCGCGAAAACCGGTATTCCGATAAAGGCCAGCGAACCCAGCAGAAGAACACCGGCCGCCATGCCGCGGCGCAATCTGGCCCGACGAATGAGCGCCTGCCGCAACGGCCAGGCGGCCGTCGCGAGTGAGGCGCCGAACAGGATTGCGGTTTTAAACGGCCATACGACCGCCACGACCCCGACAACCAGCCCGATAACGAGCAGAGTAAGTAAGCTGCGTTCGATCCAGGCACTCCTCCCCGCGACCTCACCCACTGACGAACCAGGATCGAGTTCAGCATTCACCGGGAGCCTCTTCGAATTACGCCAAGGGACATCAGGCGAAAGCGCGGCCGTCCCGTCACTCCGCCGCATGCTCGCACGGCGGGAATCTCCCCTTCGGCCGGTTTCGCCCTGCCTGCCGCTGCCGGTCTGAGGCGCTCCCGGATCGCCTGGAACATGACATAGAGCGGGGGTATGGCGAAAATCCCGATAAAGGACGCGAGTATCATCCCGCCAAAAACCGGCGTGCCGACATTGCGGCGCGCGAGCTGTGCGGCGCCCGGTCGCGACGACGAGCGGCAAAAGCCCGAGAATAAACGCGAACGACGTCATCATCACCGGCCGGAACCGGTCGCGCGCGCCGTCCGTCGCGGCTTGCAGCAATGGCACGCCATGCTCGCGCCGCTCCTTGGCGAATTCGACGATCAGGATGCCGTTCTTGGCGGCGAGGCCGATCAGCACCACCATGCCGATCTGGGCATAGAGGTCGAGCGTCAGACCGGCCAGAACGATCGCGCCGACCGAGCCGACGATGCCGATCGTGACCGACAGCAGGACCGGCACCGGTATCGTCCAGCTTTCGTAGAGCGCGACCAGGAACAGAGTAGGCGAACAGGATGGCGAAACCCAGGATCATCGCGGTCTTGCCTTCCGCGCGCTTTTCCTGGAAGGCGGTATCGGTCCATTCGCCGGCGTATCCGTTGGGCAGCGTGCGCGCCGCGACCTCCTCCATCGCGTTGAGCGCCTGGCCGGTGGAAACGCCCGGCGCCGGGCCGCCCTGAACCGTGACGGCCTTGAGGTTGTTGTAGCGGATCTGCGCCGCAGGACCGGTGACGACCTTCGGTTCGACGAGGCTGCGCAACGGGATCATCTTGCCCTCCCCGTTGCGCACGTTGATGCGGTAGATGTCGGTGAGGCCGCGCCGATCCTCCGCTTCGGCCTGGACCTGGACCTGCCAGGTGCGGCCGAACAGGTTGACGTTGTTGACGTAGTAACCGCCGAGCGAGGCCTGCAGCGCCTGGAAGACGTTGTCGAGCGGCACCCCCAGTATCTGCGCCTTGTCGCGGTCGATATCGAGATAGACCGAGGGATTGTTCGCCGAAAAGGTGCTGAAGACACCGGTCAGCCGCGGGTCCTCGTTGGCCGCTATCGTGAGGCCGCGTACGACCTGCGCGAGCGCCTGCGCGTCGCCGCCTCGCAAATCTTGGAGCACGTAGGTAAAGCCGCCGCCCGTGCCGAGGCCGATGATCGGCGGCGGTTTCAGAGGCACCACCGTCCCGCCGCCGATCTGCCGGAAATCGGGCCGCAGCCGCGCGACGATACGGTCGACCCCGAGATCGGCCCCCTTGCGTTCCTCGAACGGTTTCAGCGTGACGACGATAAAGGCGGCGTTCGGCTGCGAGTAGTTGTCGATAAAGTTCAATCCCACCACCGAGGTGTAATCGGCGATCGTCTCTTCCTTCTTCAGGACCTGTTCCGCCTGCCCGACCACGTCGAGCGTTCGTCCCACAGAGGCCCCGCCCGGCAGTTGGATGACGACAAAAAACGCGCCCTGGTCATCCTCCGGCAGGAAGCCGGTCGGTGTTACCCGCAGCAAGGCGACCGTGCCGACGCCGGCGATCACCACCATGACGAGGCCGATAAACGAGACGCGAACGATGCGGGCGACGGCGTCGCCATAGGCGTCGCGCACCCGGTCGATGCTGCGCATCACGATGCCGATCAGCCCGCGCCGCGGCCCGTGATGCGGCCGCAACAGCACGCCGCACAGTGCCGGCGACAGTGTCAAGGCGTTGATCGCCGAGAGGAACATCGCGACGGCGACGGTGACGGCGAACTGCCGGAACAGCTCCCCCGAGATCCCGGGGATGAACGCCACCGGCACGAACACCGACAGCAGCACCAGCGTGATCGCGATGATCGGCGCGGTGATTTCCGCCATCGCGCGCTTGGTCGCGTCGGCCGGCGACAGCTCGGGATGCTCTTCCATGACGCGCTCGACATTCTCGACGACGACGATCGCGTCATCGACGACGATGCCGATCGCGAGAACGATGGCGAGCAGCGACACGGTATTGGCGGAATAGCCGATCGCGTTGAGGACGATAAACGTGCCGATCAGGCTGACCGGCACGGCCAGGGTCGGGATCAGCGTCGCGCGCACGCTGCCGAGGAACAGAAACACGACGAGCACGACGAGGATGAAGGCCTCGATCAGCGTCTTCTGCACCTCATGGATCGTATCGGTGACGAAAACCGTCGGGTCGTAGGTCACCTTCCAGGCCAGATCGTCGGGAAAGCGCTTCTGCGATTGCGCGAGCTTGTCCTTCACCGCCTGCAGGGTCGTGATCGCGTTCGCTCCGGGCGTCTGATAAATCGCGATCGCCGCCGCCGGCGCGCTGTTGAACCTGGTCTCGCGATCGAGGTTCGCGGCGCCCAGTTCCAGACGCGCGACATCACCCGAGCCGCAGCACCGAGCCGTCCGGGTTGGTTCGGATCACGATCTTCTCGAATTCCTCCGGGGAGGTCAGGCGCCCCTTGGTCTGGACGTTGAGCTGCAGCTGCTGGTCGTTGGAGATCGGGCGGGCGCCGATCCGTCCCACCGCGGCCTGTACGTTCTGCGACTGGATCGCGTTGATGATGTCGCCGGTCGTCAGGTTAAGGCCGGTCAGCGCGTCGGTTTTGACCCAGGCCCGCATCGCGTAATCCTGCGGTCCCCACAGCACCGCGTCGCCGACGCCCGGCGTGCTCCTGATCGGGTCGAGCAGGTTTATCGTGACGTAATTCGACAGGAAAAGCTGGTCGTAGCTGCGCTTTGGCGAGTAGACCGCGATGACGCCGAGCAGCGCGGACGATTTCTTCTTTACGGTGACGCCTTGTCGCTTCACCTCATCGGGCAGGCTGGCCAATGCGATCTGGACGCGATTGTTGACGTTGACCGTATTGATGTCGGGGTCGGTGCCGAGCTCGAACGAGCACAGCAGTGAATAGCTGCCATCGTCGCCGCTGACGCTCTTCATGTAGATCATCTTGTCGACGCCGACGACCTGCGCCTCGATCACCTGAGCGACGGTATTTTCGACCACCGACGAGTTCGCGCCGGGATAGACGGTCGTCACCTGGACCTGCGGCGGCACGATATCGGGATACTGCGCGATCGGTATCACGAGCAGCGACACCAGTCCGGCGATCACCGTCACCAGCGAGATGACGATCGCCAGCCGCGGCCGATCGACGAAGATGGCGGAGAACATCGATTTAGCCCTGCTCCAGGCCGGGCGCCGCGGGACTTGCCGTTACCGGCGTACCGGGCCGCAAGGATTGCAGACCTTGGACAACGACTTGCTCGCCGCCGGACAGACCTTCGGTGACGATCATCCCGCCACCGCTTGGTCCCCCTGTCTTGACCCGGCGGATCGCGGCCTTTCCGTCCTCGACGATAAAGACGTAAACGCCCTTGCTGGTCGGCGATCAAGGCCGACTGCGGCACCACGACCTGTTCCTGCGGCGTCCCGGACTCGAGATTGACCGTCACCAGCTGGCCGTCGATCAGCTCCCCCTTCGGGTTGGGAAAAACGGCTCTGACCTGCACCGTATCGGTCGCCTTGTCGACCGTGACGTCGACGAAGTCGATCTTTCCAGCGGAGCCGTAGACCGTGCCGTCGGCAAAGCGCAGCTTCACCTTGATGCCGGCGAGCTCCGCCGCGTTCGCCTCCTTCCGCGCCTGCATCAGCGCGCGCTGGCTCACCGGAAACAGCACGTATATCGGGTCCTGACTGACGATCGTGGTCAGCGTGCCGCTCTGCGGGCTGACGACATTGCCCTTCGTCACCATCGTGCGGCCGATCTTGCCGGAGATCGGCGCGTTGATGTCGGTATAGCCGAGATTGATCTCGGCCGAAGTCAAGATTGGCCTGGTCGATCAGGATCTGGGCGGCGGCGGAGCGGTCGGCGGTCAGCGCCTGATCGCGGGCGACAACGGTGCCGGCGCTGGTCTTCGTGAGCTGCTCGGCGCGCTCGTACTGGATCGCTGTCAGCAGCTTCTTGGCCTTGCTGGCCTCGAGCGCTCCCTGCGCCTGCTCGACTTCGGCCTTGAACAGATCTTTTTCGATGCGATAGAGCGGTTGGCCTTCCTTGACGGTCTCGCCCTCCTTGAACAGCACCTGTTCCAGGTAGCCGGTAATCCGCGCCTGAATATCGACCCGTTCGATCGCCTGAATGCGGCCGACGAAATCGGCGGTTTGGGCGATCGGTTTCCGCTCCGCGATCACGGTCCCGACCGGAACCGCGGCCGGTCCGGGCTGCTGCGCGACGACCGAGGCCGCCAGCCCGCAGACCAGCATGACGGCGCCGGTCAACGCGCCTATTGCCGGCGGGCGCCGCCGCAGGAACCGCGAGAAATGTCCGAGCCTTTGGCTCCGGCCATTAGCGAACTCGATTTTCGTCGTGCTCATCGGACGGCTAAGTTCCTGCGACTGGGGTGCACGGTATTATGCGGCGAAGCGAGTGCGGCGGGCCCTCATCGATTCACGATCTCGACGTTCGCCCAGCCGGTCCGGGTCGAGCCGGCGGATCGCCGCAACCCCCGACGCGGTTCGCGGACCATAGTCCTTTGTTAGCGGCTCAGACATCAAAACCGTGAATTGACACCTCGTACACGCCAGCAGCGGTCGCTCGCGATCGCGATGCTCCGGCCTCCGAGCGAGCCCCGTGCGGCATTGCCGGTGAGTATCTGCGTGACCGGGCAGCCAGCGTTGATCTAACCGGGCAGCCAGCGTTGATCTAAATCATGGCATGCGCGTGACATCGGAGAGAGTGTCCGGACGGCTTGGGCCGATTGATGACGTCGTGCGCGATAGCGCGCGAGATCACCGATCGCTCGATCGGAATGTTTCGAGGCGAGGGCGGTGGCCGAAGACCGGTATTTGGTGGGGCCGCAAAATTTCATGGCGACCCGAATTGGCGCGGCCACTTGTCCACGGCGCGCCGACCATCGGGGTGAGCGCTCGCTGCAATAGCGCCGTAATCTGCGGATCCTATATTGGGGGTGGAGAGCGCCGCCGGATGATTTGTGAACTCGGCCGCGCCGAGTGAAGCCGAACTGTCGCAGGCGGCGCCGGGCTCAGGAATCGTCGGAACGGCTGCGTGTTTCGTTGCAGTTTTTCTCGCTTTTGGGAGGCTGAAGTGCCGGATATGTTGTCGAATGCCGAGCGGTCGCTGATCGACGCGTATTGGCGCGCCGCGAATTATTTGTCGGTCGGCCAGATCTATCTGTACGACAATCCGCTGCTGAAGGAGCCGCTCTCCAAGGAGCACATCAAGCCGCGCCTGCTCGGACATTGGGGAACGACGCCGGGCCTCAATTTCCTCTACGTCCACCTGAACCATCTGATCAAGAAATACGACCTCGACATGATCTATATCACCGGTCCGGGTCATGGCGGGCCGGCGCTGGTCGCAAACGCTTATCTCGAGGGGACCTACAGCGAGGTCTACCCGAACATCTCGGAAGACGAGGCCGGGATGAAGCGGCTGTTCACGCAGTTTTCGTTCCCCGGCGGGATCCCGAGCCACGTCGCGCCGGAAACGCCGGGCTCGATCCACGAGGGCGGCGAACTTGGCTATGCGCTGTCGCACGCCTATGGCGCGGCGTTCGACAACCCCGATCTGATCGTCGCCTGCGTGGTCGGCGACGGCGAAGCTGAAACCGGAGCGCTGGCGACGAGCTGGCACTCGAACAAATTCCTGAACCCGGCAACCGACGGCGTGGTGCTGCCGATCCTGCACCTCAACGGCTACAAGATCGCCAATCCCACGATCCTGGCGCGGATCAGCCACGAGGAACTGGAGCAGCTGCTCCGCGGCTACGGCTACACCCCGTATTTCGTCGAGGGCGACGATCCGCGCGACAATGCACGAATTGATGGCGGCGACGCTGGAGACCGTGATCGGCGAGATCAAGCGCATCAAGGCTGAGGCGCGCAACGGCGGTAACAAGGAACGGCCGCGCTGGCCGATGATCGTGCTGCGCAGCCCCAAGGGATGGACCTGCCCGAAGGAAATCGACGGCAGGCGCACCGAGGGTTATTGGCGCGCGCACCAGGTGCCGATGGGCGAGATGCACGAGCAACCCCGAGCACGTGCGCATTCTCGAAGCCTGGATGAAGAGCTACCGGCCGGACGAATTGTTCGACGACAACGGCCGGCTGCGGCCCGAGCTGGCCGAACTGCCGCCGCGTGGAGAGCGGCGCATGAGCGCCAACCCGCATGCCAATGGCGGCCTGCTGCTGCGCGATCTGCGGCTGCCGGATTTCCGCGACTACGCGGTCGAGGTGCCGGCGCCCGGCGCGGTGACGGCCGAGGCGACCAGGGTGATGGGCCGCTTTCTGCGCGATGTCATGAAGCTGAACATGGAATCGCGCAACTTCCGCCTGTTCAGCCCCGACGAAAACAATTCAAACCGCTGGCAGGACGTGCTCGAAGTCACCAATCGCGCCTGGATGGCGGAAATCGAGCCATACGACGACCATCTCGCCCCCGACGGGCGCGTCATGGAAGTGCTCAGCGAGCATCAATGTCAGGGCTGGCTCGAAGGCTATCTGCTGACCGGCCGGCACGGCTTCTTCTCGTGCTACGAGGCCTTCATCCACATCATCGACTCGATGTTCAACCAGCACGCCAAGTGGCTCAAGGTGTGCAACCACATTCCCTGGCGGCGGCCGATCGGGTCGTTGAACTATCTGCTGTCGAGCCACGTCTGGCGCCAGGACCATAACGGCTTCAGCCACCAGGATCCGGGGTTCATCGACCACGTCATGAACAAGAAGGCGGAAGTGGTCCGCGTCTACCTGCCGCCCGACGCCAACTGCCTCTTGTCGGTCACCGACCACTGCCTGCGCAGCCGCAACTACGTCAATGTCGTCGTGGCCGGAAAGCAGCCGGCGCCGCAATGGCTGACGATGGACGAGGCGCTCAAGCACTGCGAGGCGGGGCTCGGGATCTGGGAATGGGCCAGCAACGACCGCGACGCGGAGCCGGATGTCGTGATGGCCTGCTGCGGCGATGTCCCGACGCTGGAGACGCTGGCCGCCGTCGATCTGCTGCGCCGGCACGCGCCGGAGCTGAAGATCCGCGTCGTCAACGTCGTCGATCTGATGACGCTGCAGCCGCAGACCGAGCATCCGCACGGGCTGTCGGACAAGGATTTCGACGCGCTGTTCACGACCGACAAGCCGATCATCTTCGCCTTCCACGGCTATCCCTGGCTCATTCACCGGCTGACCTATCGCCGGCAACGGCCACAAGAACCTGCATGTGCGCGGCTACAAGGAAGAGGGCACGACGAGCACCCCGTTCGACATGTGCGTGATGAACGACATCGACCGGTTCCATCTGGTCGGTGACGTGATCGATCGCGTGCCGAAGCTGGGCGCCCGCGCCGCCTATGCCAAGCAGGCGATCCGTGACAAGCTGATCGAGCACAAGCAGTACATCGCCCGTTACGGCGACGACATGCCCGAGATCGTGAACTGGAGCTGGGGCCGCGAAGCCGCCCAGGGGACCCCCCAGACGACCGCGTCCTCGGGCGCGCGCTCGACCGAGGCGCGACAACGTCTGATCGCGGAGACCATGATGAACGTGTTCGCAATCCGGCACGGCGAGACCGCCTGGAGCCTCAGCGGCCAGCACACCGGCACGACCGATATCCCGTTGACCGACAATGGGCGCCGTCTCGCCGAGAGGCTGCGTCCCGTGCTGGCCAAAGAAAGCTTTGCGTCTCGTCCTCGTCAGCCCGATGCAGCGCGCCCGCGAAACCTGCGCTCTGGCGGGTTTTGGCGACAAGGCCGTCGTCGAACCCGATCTGATGGAGTGGAATTACGGCGAGTACGAGGGGATCACGACCGCGCAGATCCAGCAGTCGCGACCGGGCTGGCAGATCTTTCGCGACGGCGGCCCCGGCGGCGAGACGCCGGAACAGGTCGGCGCCCGGGTCGATCGCGTGATCGCGCGCGCCCGCGCGGCGTATGGCGACGTGGCGCTGTTCGCGCACGGCCATGTGCTGCGCGTGCTCGTCGCGCGCTGGATCGGGTTGCCGGCCGGAAGCGGTCAGCACTTCCTGCTCGACACCGGCACGCTCTGCGTTCTCGGCGATTACCGCGGCGTCCCGGCGGTGAAAGTCTGGAACGGACCGATCGCGGTGTAAGGTTCCGCGGCGTCCGTCACACAGAACGAAATCCGGCCGTTTGCCATCCGGCAACGCGGCCGGCGAGGGGAGGCGAAGTCGTGAGCGAGTCGACCAAACGGATTCTGTCACAAGCTGGGCGGACGAGCCCATTCCGGCGGAGCTGTTGCAGCAGTACGGCTGCGGTCCGATCAAATTCACCGGCAGCGGCGACGCGCTTTACGAGCGGCACCTGATGTTCGACGACGTGATCGATCCCGGCCGAAGTCGGGCCGCGGCGAACGTTACGAGGCCGTCGCGCGCTCGGTGCGGGATGTCCTCTCGCAACGCTGGCACCGGACCGAGCACACCTACGACCGCGAGAACCCGAAACGGGTCTATTACCTGTCGATGGAGTTCCTGATCGGGCGCTCGCTTTGCAACAACATCCTGAACCTCCGCCTCGACCCGATCGCGCGCCGCTTCCTTGACGAAAAGCAGATTGACGGGCTCTCGATCCTCGAGGAGGAGCCCGACGCGGGGCTCGGCAATGGCGGGCTCGGCCGGCTCGCCGCCTGCTTTCTCGATTCGATGGCGACAATGCAGCTCCCGGCGATGGGCTACGGGCTGCGCTACGAATACGGCATCTTCAAGCAGATCGATCGAGGACGGCTGGCAGCACGAGCAGCCCGACAACTGGCTGCGGTACCCGGATCCCTGGGAAGTCCCGCGACCGCAGGAATCGGTCGAGATCAAGCTCGGCTGCTCGTTCGAGGTGCAGGGCGGCGGTCTGCGGGCGATACCAGGCCGTCCGTCGAGCCTGCTCGGCATGCCGTTCGATCGCCCGGTCGTCGGCTATGGCGGCAAGACGATCAACACGCTACGGCTGTGGGCCGCGGCAACCCCCAGCGGTTTCGATTTCCAGGTGTTCAGCGCCGGCGAATTTGTCAGCGCGCTGGCGAGGCAGCTTGCCGCGGAATTGGTGACCCGCGTCCTCTACCCCGACAACTCGACCAGCATGGGGCAGGGGCTTCGGTTTGTGCAGGAATATTTTCTCGTCGCCTGCTCGCTCGCTGATCTCGATAAGGCGCTTTCGCCGAGCCAATACCGACTGGCAGGCGCTCCCCGACAAAGTGGCGATCCAGCTCAACGACACGCATCCGTCGCTCGCGGTTCCGGAACTGATGCGCATCCTGCTCGATGATGCCGGGCTTGGATGGGACGAGGCCTGGGACCTGACCCGCCGCACCCTCGCCTACACGAACCATACGCTGTTGCCCGAGGCCCTGGAAAAATGGCCGGTGGCCTGGTTCGAAATGCTGCTGCCGCGCCAGCTGGAGATCATCTACGAGATCAACCGCCGTCTTATCGATCAGGTGCGGAGCCGATTTCCCGGCGATGAGGGCCGGGTCGAGCGGATCAGCCTGATCGAGGAAGGCAGCGAGCGGAAAATCCGCATGGCCAATCTGGCGATCGTCGGTTCGCACAGCACGAACGGCGTCGCCGCGATCCATTCCGGTCTGCTGCGCACCGTCACGGTCAAGGACCTCGCCGAGCTGTTCCCCGAGCGCTTCAACAACAAGACCAACGGCGTCACGCCGCGGCGCTGGCTGCTGCTGGCAAACCCGGAGCTGGCCGGCGTTATCACCGACGGCGATCGGCCAGCGGTGGATCACCGACCTTTCCGCAGCTTGCGAAGCTGAAACCGCTGGCCGATGACCGCGCCTTCCGCGACGCGGTGCGCAAGGCCAAACGCGACGCAAAGGCGCGGTTTTCGCAATGGCTCGAAGTCGAGCGCCGGCGTCGCGGTCGATCCGGATTCGATCTTCGACGCCCAGGTGAAGCGCATCCACGAGTACAAGCGGCAGCTGCTCAACGGGTTGCGCATCGTCGTCCTCTACAATCGGCTGCGGCAGAACCCGGACGCCGAGATCGCGCCGCGCACGTTCTTCTTCGCCGGCAAGGCGGCCCCGGCCTATTACCTGGCCAAGCTGATCATCAAGTTTCTCAACAACCTCGCCGGCACGATCGACGGCGATCCGGCGGTGCGCGGCCGCCTAAAGGTGGTTTTCCTGCCCGATTACGACGTGTCGCTGGCCGAGCGGCTGATCCCGGCCAGCGAGGTGTCGAACCAGATCTCGACCGCCGGCTACGAGGCGAGCGGCACCAGCAACATGAAGTTCATGATGAACGGCGCCTTGACGATCGGCACGCGCGACGGCGCCACGATCGAAATGGCCGAGGCGGCCGGCGAGGAAAATTTCTTCCTGTTCGGACTGACCGCGGACCAGGTCGCCGGACAGCCGCGGCTGGTACAACCCGCACTGGCATTACGACAACGAGCCGGAAACCAGGGCCGCTCTCGACCTGATCTTCTCGAACCACTTCAGCAGAAACGAGCCGGGAGTGTTCGAGCCGCTGCGCGACACGCTGCTGACCCACGGCGACCACTACCTGCACCTGGCGGACCTGACCTCGTATCTCGATGCCGACCGGAAACTGCTGGAGTTTTACGCCGATCGCGACGGCTGGACGCAAAAGGCGATCCTGAACATTGCCGGCTCCGGACAATTCTCAAGCGACCGCACGATCGCCGAGTACGCCGCCGAAATCTGGAACGCCAAGCCCTGCCCGGTGCCGTAGGGCGCCGGCGCCAGGACGGGCCCGCGCGATCTTATTGTGCGGAGCCCGTGTGATGTTGAACGTCGCGAAAATTGCCGCAATCGCATAGCATACTCCGCCCCGGTTCGACCGGCGACGAGAGGCGCGGCGATGCGCTGGTGTGGTTCCCTGATCGGCGATGAACAAATCCCAGATCGGCTGTGGAAATTCGCTGTTCGGGATCACCGATTTCCCTGCTTCGGCTCCGGAAAACCGGCCCGACCTCCCGCCAACCCTCTAGCCTGAAAGAGAAATTCTTCGTAAGAGCCGGCGCCGGACCGAAAAATTCCCTGCCGCGGGAAATTTTCCGGCGCCGCGGCGCCCGATGCCGATTACACCGCCGGGCTGCTCAACAGGGCGCGGGCGTGCCGGGCGATCATCAGGTTCTCGTCGGTCTTGATGACGTAGGCGCCGATGCGGCTGGTCGGGTCGTGATGCGGGTCCGAGTGCGCGGCGTTGGCCGCCTCGTCCAGCTCGACGCCCAGCCAGGCGCAGGCGCCGCAGATCGCGGCGCGGATCGGCGCGGCGTTCTCGCCGACGCCGGCGGTGAACACGATCCCGTCGAGCCCGCCGAGCGCCACGGCAAGCGAGCCGATCTGGCGCGCCGTCCAGTAGCAGAACGCCTCGACGGCGAAGCGGGCGCGCGGCTCCGGGCTCGCCAACAACTCCCGGAAATCCGAGGAGACGCCGGATATCCCCAGCATGCCGGAGCGGCGATACAGCAAATCCGTCACCGCCTCCGGCGACATGCCTTTCTGCTGCATCAGGTAGAGGACGACCCCGGGGTCGAGCGCGCCGCAGCGGGTACCCATCGGCAGCCCGTCGAGCGCGGTGAACCCCATCGTCGTCGCCACCGACCGGCCCGCCTGCATCGCGCAGGCCGAGCAGCCATTGCCGAGATGCGCGACCACCACCCGGCCGCCGGCGATCTCGGGGGCGCGCTGCGGCAGGACCGATGCGATGTATTCATAAGACAGCCCGTGAAAGCCGTAGCGCCGCACGCCCTCGTCGTACAGCGCATAAGGCAGCGCGAACGCCTGCTCCAGCTCGGGCGCGGTGCGGTGAAACGCCGTGTCGAAGCACGCGACCTGCGGCAGCTCCGGGTTCATCGTCAGCGCCATGCGGATCGGCGCCAGATTGTGCGGCTCGTGCAGCGGCGCCAGCGGCACCAGCGCTTCCAGTTCGGCGAGCAGCTCCGGCGTCACCCGCGCCGGCTTCGAATGTCGCGCGCCGCCGTGCACGACGCGGTGGCCGAGCGCCGCGAGACGCCGGTCACCAAGCTGCTCGCGCGCCCAGGGCAGCATCGCGGGCAGCACCTCGCTCGGCGAGGCTGGCGCGCTGGCCGGCGAAATCCGGCGGCGCGATCGCCTTGCCATCGGGGCCGACGGCCTGCGCGGCGGGATGCACGCCGATCCCGTCCACCTGACCCGAGAGGAGCCGCCTTTCGCCCTCGTAGAACGAGAATTTCAGCGACGACGAGCCGGCGTTGATGACGCCGATCAGCGGTTCGGCAGCCTCGTTCGGCACGGCCATGCTCACCTTACCCGAGAATGTGATAGCCGCCGTCGATATACAGCGTCTCGCCGGTCATCGCCGCACCGTAGGGGCAGGCCAGAAACACGCAGGCGGCGCCGACTTCCTCGATCGTGACCAGACGGCGCGCCGGCGCGCGGTCCGCGACGCGGCTCATCAGCGCGTCGAAATCGGGAATGCCGGAGGCGGCGCGCGTCGCCAGCGGTCCGGGGCTGACCGCGTGGACGCGGATGCCGCGCGGGCCCGAGTTCGGCCGCCATATAGCGCACTGCCGATTCGAGCGCCGCCTTGACCGGCCCCATGATCCCGTAATTCTCGACGACCTCGTTGGCGCCGAGATAGCTCATCGTGATCATCGTGCCGCCGCCGGTCATCAGCTTCTCGGCGCGGCGCGCGAGATCGAGAAACGACCAGCAGGAGATGTCCATCGCGGTCAGGAACCCGTCGCGCGGGCAATCGGTGACCCGTCCCGCCAGCGCCTCGCGCGGCGCGAACGCGATCGAATGCACCAGAATGTCGAGGCGTCCCCATTTCTGCGCGATCGCCTCGAACAGCGCATCGACCTGGGCCTTGTCGCGCACCTCGAGCGGCAGCAGCAGCGCCGCCCCGACCTCGCGCGCCAGCGGCTCGACATGAGGCAACGCCCTGTCGTTCAGATAGGTCATCGCGATCTCGGCGCCGGCCAGCCGCATCGCCTGGGCGCACCCCCAGGCGATCGAGCGGTCGTTGGCGACGCCGACGACGAGCGCGTTCATCCCGCTCAGCACCGGCGGCAGCGCGCTTCGATCGGCTGGGACGACATGGCGTCAGACCTCATCTGATTGCCGCCTTCGCGCTGCGGCGGCGGGCAGTCGGCCAAGAGGCTGGCGACGGCGCAGGAGGCGAGGCGGGTGACGACCGAGTTGGCCCGGCTGGTCAGGATGATCGGCACCTTCGCCCCGAGCACGATGCCGGCCGCATCGGCGCCGGCCAGGAACGACAGGCTTTTCGCGAGCATGTTGCCGGCTTCCAGATCGGGCACGACGAGGACATTGGCGCGCCCCGCGACCGGCGAGACGATGTGCTTGATCGCGGCCGATTCCTCGCTGATCGCGTTGTCGAGCGCCAGCGGGCCGTCGAGGATGCCGCCGACGATCTGGCCGCGATCGGCCATCTTGCACAACGCCGCCGCCTCGATCGTCGAGGGCACCTTCGGATTGACGGTTTCCATCGCCGAGAGGATCGCGACCCGCACCTCCTCGAACCGCAGCGCCTGCGCCAGGTCGATCGCGTTCTGCACGATGTCGACCTTGCCGGCGAGGTCCGGGGCGATGTTCACGGCGGCGTCGGTGACGATCAGCGGGTCCTTGTGGCCGGGGACGTCCATCACGAAGCAATGGCTGATGCGGCGCGCCGTGCGGATGCCGGTCTCGCGCGCGACGACCGCGCCCATCAGCTCGTCGGTGTGCAGGCTGCCCTTCATCAACGCTTCGGCCTCGCCCTTGCGCACGAGTTCGACGGCCTTGTCGGCGGAGTCGTGGCTGTGCGCGGAGGCGACGATGGTGAATGCCGAGATGTCGAGGTCCGCCTCGTCGGCCGTGGCGCGGATGCGCTCGGGGGGCCCGACCAGGATCGGCGCGATCAGACCGAGTTTGGCCGCTTCCATCGCGCTTTCGAGCGACACCCGGTCGCACGGGTGAACAACGGCGGTCGTCACCGGCGGCAGATCGCGGGCCGCCGCCAGCAGGCGCTCGTAGCGAACGCCACGATGAATGGGGCTCTTCTCCATCGCCGCGCTCATCCCGCCGCCTCTTCCATCTGCGCGGCGCCCGGCTTCGCGGGCGGGGGATTGCCGAACAAGGTTTCGATGCGCTTCATCCGCCGGGCGCCTTCTTCGCTCAGCGCGCCGCGCGCCTCGATGACGCGGCGGAGCAGCCCCAGCGCGGTCTCGCGCGCCCGCCGGTCCGCCGGGAGCAGCTTCGGCAGGACCGCGACCGCGCGCTCCTCGTCGAGGCGCAGGATCAGGAACTGGTCGCGGACAATCTCCTTGAACCGGCTCAAACCCACGCGCTGGGCCGCCGGCAGCTCGCTGGCGATCTGTCGAAGCGCGGCAAAGCCGCGCTCGTCGGCCGCACCGTCCGGCATCCGGATATAAAGCAATGCGCGGACGGCGGCCTCGCACATCCCGCCGGTCTCGATCCGTTGCTCCAGATGCGCCGCCATCTGTTTTGCGACAGCCTCGCGCGCCAGATCCCGGGCGATCCGCCGGCCCCGGGTCCGCGGGTCGTCGCCCGCCAGCCCGATCATGGCCTGCAGCCACGGCGCGCCATAGAGATTGAGGAAAATTTCCTCCGTAAAGCTGTCGCGCGCCTTGCCCCAGGCTTCGAGCCCGCCGGCGATCCAGTCCGACATCATCCGCTCGACGGCCAGAAACGGGTTGTCGGCGCCGACCGGGCGGCGGTTGGCGCGCACCTGCTCGGCCCAGGTGGCGACCGGCTGTTATCAGCGGATTGCTGTCGGCGAACATCTGAAAGCGCAGCCGGTTCGGGTGCAGATCGCGCAACGCGGCGGCGCTCTGTTCGGTTGCCGCCATACTGACCATCGGACCGACAAAGGTCCGATAAAGACCCTTGTTGATTTCGGAAACCCTTGCCGCCGCGGCGAAGCGCAGCTCGTCCTCGGGGCTGTTGCCGCCCAGCGCCCGGATGGCGTCGAGCGTGCGCGCCTCCAGGGTGAACAGATAATCGCCGCGGACCAGTTCGGGATTTTCCACCGTTTCATCGACGCCGGTGATGACGGCTTCGTAAAGACCCGGCGGCATGACGTCGATCATGTCCATCGCCTGGGCGAATTCGCCGTGTTCCTTTGTCGCAACCTTGCCGGAAACGAAGATGCCGAGATGACCGATGCTCTGATGCAGGCAATAGACGATCGTCTGGCCGGCCGCGATGATCTCGTCCTCGTGGTCGTAGAGATCGAGAATCCAGCCCAAAGCCTGCTGCGGCGGCGTGATGTCGTCGCCCCAGGAGCAGAACACGATGATGGGCGACTGGATGTTGCGCAGATCGACCCGCATGCCGGTCGAGGTCCGCAGCTCGCCGGGCGCGAGCTTGTTGCCGACAAACAGATCGTCGGCGATCGACAGCATCTCCCCGGCGTTGAGCAGCACGGGGCTGCCCCACCATTTCTCGAAGTCTAGAAAGCGGGCCGCCTCGGTGTCGATATTCGAATATAAATGGTAAATCTTCTTCCAATAGGTGTTCTCGGGGTGCGCCGATTCGAAATTCGCGACGAGGTTGGCGCCGTCGAATATTCCGTGTCCGAGATCGCCGGCCAGCGCGGTCACCCATGTACCGCCCAAGAGCCCGCCGAGATAGCGCATCGGGCTCTTGCCGTGCACGCCGGCCCAATAGGACAGCGGCGAGCCCACCAGCATGATCGGACCGGGCAGGTCGGGGCGGATCGCGCTCATCATCATGATCTGCCAGCCGGCCTGGCAGTTGCCGATCAGGCACGGCTTGCCCTCGGCTTCGGGATGGCGCGCGACGACCTCCTCGACAAAGCGCGCCTCGGCCAGACAGACATCCTCGATGGTCTGGCCCGGCATCGGCTCCGGCAGAAAGCCGACGAAATAACAGGGGTGACCCGCCGCCAGCGCGACGCCGATCTCGCTGTCGTGCTTCATGCCGCCGATGCCCGGCCCGTGCCCGGCCCTCGGGTCGAACACGATGAACGGGCGCTTGCGCGGGTCGATCGATACCCCGGCAGGCGGGACGATGCGAACCAGCCCGTAATTGACCGGCCGCGGCAGGGTGCGCCCGTCGAGCACGAGTTCCGCCGCGAAGGTCAGAACGTGCGGCGCCTTGCGCGCATTGTGCTCGACGTAATTGTTGCCGCGCTGGCGCAGGACATCGAGCAGCAGGATCGAGCGCTGCCACGCATCGACCCAGTACTCGATCGCATCTTTTGCGCCTGGGATGAACTGAAAGGGCAGGCTAAGCGATTGGCTTGGCGCGGCTTCCTCGACATTGTCGCTCATCGCGCTCTCCATAACCACGCGAAATCAGATGCCCTACTCTAAAGGATTGCACCAGCTATGCCATTGATTTATGTCAGTGCGATTACGCCGCATCGCGCTTGAGTGGCGGCTGATGCGTCGCGCACGGCCGGCTCTTCGCAGGGCGGCTGTTTTGCATATTTTTGCGGCTGTTGCCGTGATTTTGGCCATAATGCTGGCGTTTCCACTCGCCGTCGCGAGGCGGCGCAAACACGGCAGGGAGACCGAAATGAAGCGCAAGGAGTACGAGCCGGAACTAAATCGCTTGCAAACCAGGCTATGCGCGCTCCAGGAGTGGGTGAAGTACAAAGGCTTGCGCGTGGTCGTGGTCTTTGAGGGCCGCGACACCGCCGGCAAAGGCGGAACGATCAAGGCTATCACCGAACGGGTAAGCCCGCGTGTTTTTCGCGTTATCGCGCTGCCGGCGCCGACCGATCGGGAAAAGTCGCAGCTATATGTTCAGCGCTACATTGCGCACTTCCCGGCGGCCGGCGAAATCGTCATCTTCGATCGCAGCTGGTATAATCGGGCCGGCATCGAGCATGTGATGGGGTACTGCACAGAGGCGCAGCATCGTAGATTCCTTGAGCTGACGCCACCGATCGAAAAGGTCATGGTCGACAACGGACTGATTCTGGTGAAATATTGGCTCGAGGTCAGCAAGGAGGAGCAGACGCGCCGCTTCGAGGCTCGTGTCAACGACCCGCTGCGTCAGTGGAAGCTCAGTCCGATGGACATCGAATCTTGGAACCGCTGGGACGACTATACAAAAGCGCGCGACGAGATGCTGAAAGCCACCGACACGCCCCATTCGCCGTGGCACATCATCCGATCCGACGACAAGAAAGCCGCCCGCCTCAATTGCATCTCGCACTTATTGAGCGTCGTGCCTTTCGAGGAAGTCCCGCGGGATAAGGTGAAGCTTCCGAAGCGCCCGAAGCACGACAAGCACGACCCGGAAGTAGGCTTGCATGGCAGGAGTTTTGTGCCGGAGCGGTATTGACGCCCGACCGGTTTGTGGGTGGCCGGGTTGATCTATGTCACTGCGTTGCGTCACATCGTGCGCGGATATGAAGCACGGCGGAGTTGACCCAACTTCAGAGAGGACGAAATGGACGAATTGATCAGGCCGGGCGATCTGAAGAAAGTTGCCGTAGAGAAGGAAATGGCCCGTGCGCGGGAGATCGCGGACGCCGACAAACGCAAGGCCGACGAACGACATCAATTGCAGGAAGCCTTCATGAATCGGCAGCTTCACCCGGAGGTGAAGGCCCGCTTGTCTAATGCTTTGCGCGCCGCGGCCGAACGCGGCGAAACGCAGTTGCGGGTGTTCACATTCCCGAGCGAACTCTGCAACGATGGCGGCCGAGCCATAAACAATGGCGCTCCCGACTGGCCCAGCACGCTGATCGGTTTCGCTGCTCGCGCCTTCGAATTCTACCAGCAGGAGCTGCAGCCGCACGGCTACAGGCTGCGTGCGGAAATCCTTGACTTTCCGGGTGGCATGCCGGGCGAGGTGGGGATTACCCTGGCCTGGTAGCGGTCCCGCGGTGCGCCCCAGGTTTCGTGAAGCGTTTTCGCAACCGGTGGGCGCATTAAGGGGATCTCTCAGCGATGTACCAGAACGCCGCGATCCTCGCCGCCGTGGTTCTGGTCTACAGCGCCATTGCGGGGCGGGTGGCGCGCTCCTGGCTGAGCGGACCGATCGTCTTTGTCGCCGCCGGCCTGGCGGTCGGGCCGCTGGGGCTGAACGTTTTGCACGCCGAAATCACCGGCAGCGATATCAGACTGCTCGCCGAAGCGGCATTGGCGATGGTCCTGTTCACCGACGCGGCGCGCGCCGATCTGGCCGTCATACGCCGGGTCATCGGTCTGCCGCGGCGCCTGCTCCTGATCGGGCTCCCACTCACGATCATCTTGGGGTTTATCGCCGCGCTGGCGGTCTTCCCCGGGCTGGACCTGTTTGCGGCGGCGCTGCTCGCGACGCTGCTGGCACCAACCGATGCCGCGCTTGGCGCGCCAGTTGTCACCAATTCGGCGGTCCCCGCGGAAACGCGCGAGGCGCTCAATTTCGAGAGCGGCCTCAATGACGGGATCTGCGTCCCGGTCGTCATCATTCTTTTGGACCTAGCGCTGGGGACGGAAGTCGAGCACAGCGGCGTGGCGCACGCGATCATCGTGATCGTCGAGGAAATCGGCTTGGGTCTGGTCACCGGGGTCGTGCTGGCCGCGCTCGCAGCCTCGTTTCTGCGGCTTACATCGCGGCGCGGCTGGACCAGCGAGCACTGGCTGCATGTCCCGGTTGTCGCGCTGGCGGCGCTATGCTTCGCAACGGCGCAGGCGCTCGGCGGCAGCGGCTTTATCGCGTGCTTTGTCGGCGGGCTGTTGTTCGGATATTTGAGCAACCGGCGGGAGGACTTGCTGGGCGGCGCGGCGAGCACCGGAGAGGTCCTCGCGATGCTGACCTGGGTGGCGTTCGGCGGCCCGATCCTGGCGCGATTGCTAGACTTCGTTACCTGGCCGATGCTGCTCTACGCGGTTCTGAGCCTGACGCTGATCCGCATCCTGCCGGTATTCCTGTGCCTGGCCGGTACCGGCATGAGTGGCCGCGCCAAGCTCTTTATCGGCTGGTTCGGGCCGCGCGGGCTCGCCAGCATCGTGTTCGCCGTCATCGTCTTCGATGCCGGCGTTCCCGGGAAGGAAACGCTCGCCGTAACCACGGCCGTTGTGGTGCTGCTCAGCGTCGTGGCTCATGGGGCCAGCGCGAACCCGCTTATCGCAAGGCTTGGTTTCGGAAACCGCCGGTGACAGGACCGGCGGCGGGTGCGGACGTTGCGCAAGTCGAGCGAATGAGCGAGGTCAACCCCCGCGGGCCTGTCCGGCCTGCGTCAGCACGAAATCACGCAGCTTCTCGGTTGCCTTGCGCGACGCCTCGCTCGCCGGGTCGCGGACGATGAAGGTATGCGGCTGGCCGTCGAATTTGTGCAGGTCGAGCTGGCCGCCGCGTGCCCGGTACGCGGCCGCGAAGCGATCGGCCATATCCGGGGTGACGTTATCGTCGCCGGTGCCCTGCACCACGATCGCCGGCGGCAGCGGCATCGCCGCCTCGCCGCGTTCGAGGATCAGGAGCGGGTTGCCTTCCGTCATCTCGGCTTCGGACGCCCAATAGGCGTCGTGCGCCTCGACCAGCCTGGTGTTTCCCTTCTCCTTGACCATGCGGTAACGGGCAAGCGGGTCCGATATCGGCCAGCACAGCACGATGTACGGCAAAAACGCGTTCTCTCCCGGCGCCTCCGCCAGATTCAGCGCGGCATAGCGCGGGTCATCCGGTTTCAGGGCGGCGAGCAGCAGCTGATGCCCGCCGCTCGACGTGCCGAGCGCCGAGACCAGCTCGCGCCGGCTGCCGAACTCTTGCGCGTGTGCCTTGAGCCAGCGAATGGCGAAATGAATGTCGGCGATCGAGGCCGGATAGTGGTGCGCCGGCGGCATCCGGAAATCGATCGCCAGCACGACGATGCCGCTTTTCGCCAGTGCCTCGTCTAGCGGCGCGTTGTTGAGCCGGTCGCCCGAGGCCCAGGCGCCGCCATGCACGTCGATCAGCGCCGGGAACGGCCCCTCTCCCTTCGGCCGATACAGGCGCGCCGGCAATCGCGTCTCGCCGTGCCGCAGATACTCGATGTCGCGCGTCTCAATCTCGAACCGCGCCCGGACCGCTACCTCCGCCATGCCATCTGCTCCTCCGTCGGATACGGCGAGAATGCCGCGCCGGCTCCGCGCTTCCAAGCGCCGCGATCCGGTGCGGGACGGAGGACGACTTCCGGCGTTCGCCGGGTGATTATGGGTTTGCCCAGTTCGCGAGGTGATCGATGCAAGCCCGAACCATGGCCGCACTCTTGCTGCTCGTTCTGCTGGCCGGCTGCGCCGATGCGCCGCCCTGGGTCCAGTCGGCCTCGGCGGAGCAGATCGTCCTGCGCTGGTATCCGAGCGAAGCCAACCCGCTCGCGACGCAGGCGGCGGCGCAGGCCAAGGCCGACGCGCATTGTGGGCAGACCGGTAGACGCGCGGTCCTCACCGCGACCCAACTGAGCGGCAGCGCCCAGCTCGCCACCTATGCGTGTCAGTAACCGCCCCGGCGCGGGCCGTTATCCGCGTTCTCGGTCCGCTCCTTGCCGGATTAGGTGTTGAGGCCGACGCCCGATCGCGATTTGATGCCCGTCGAGACCGACCGCGAGGCGAACCACCGATCCCGGCGAGAGGCGCGCATGAAGATCACCGATGTCACGCTGACCCTGTTCTCGTGGGAAAGCATTCCCTCGACGATCTACGGGCACCACACGGCGCGGCCCACGGGCAAAAGCGACCTCGGCCTGTTGCGGGTGGTGACCGATGAGGGGATCGAGGGAAACGCGTTTCTCGGCACCTCGTCGAACCCGGCGAGCCTCGACGGGCCCGGTCTGATCCGATTCCTGAAGCCGATCCTGATGGATCAGAACCCGCTCGATCGCGAGCGGCTCAACCGGCTGCTGTGGGGACGCGCCCGGGTCGCGACGATCCGCGCGATCGGCGCCGTCGATATCGCGCTGTGGGACATCGCCGGCAAGGCTGCCGGGCTGCCGATCCATCGCCTGATCGGCACCTGCCGCGACAAGATCGGCGCCTATGCAAGCTCGGAGATCCACGGCTCGGTCGAAGCCTATGTGGAGCAGGCCCGGCAGTACCAATCGACCGGCTGGCACGCCTACAAGATCCACCCGCCGCAGCGCTGGCGCGAGGACATCAAGGTGTGCGAGGCGGTCAGAAAGGCGGTCGGCGACGATTATCAGATCATGCTCGATTCGACCTGGAGCTATCGCTACGAGGAGGCGCTGCGGGTCGGGTTGGCGATCCAGGAAATGGGGTATTACTGGTACGAGGACCCGCTGCACGAACAGGACATCTACAACTACGTCAAGCTACGGCAGAAGCTCGACATCCCGATTCTCGCGACCGAATACCCGATCGGCGGCCTCGATTCATACATCCCATGGATCACCGAGCGCGCCACCGACATGTTGCGCGGCGACGTCGCGGTCAAGGGCGGCATCACGACGCTGATCAAGACCGCGCATCTCGCCGAAGCCTTTCGCATGAATTACGAAATCCATCACGGCGGCAACTCGCTGAATAACGTCGCGAACCTGCACGTCATCATGGCGATCCGCAACACCGAGCTGTTCGAGGTACTGCTGCCCGATGCGATGCAGAAATACGGGATGGCGGAGGAAATCACGGTGGACAGCGAAGGATACGTCCACGCACCCACCGGCCCCGGCCTCGGCGCCGCGATCGATTTCGAGCTGATCGAGAGGAAGAAGGTCGGCGTATTGAGCTGACCGCCTTCAGCTATCGTAGCTGATCATCGCGGCGAGCGGGACATCGAGCTTCCGGCGACCTTCGAGGAACGCTAGCTCGATAATGCACGCCGCCGCCGCGACCGTGCCGCCCCGCGTTCGCACCAGCTCGACGGCGGCCTGCATCGTGCCGCCGGTCGCGATCAGATCGTCGAGCACGACGACGCGCTGGCCCGGCGAAATCGCATCTTCCTGCACCTCGATCGTGTCGGTGCCGTATTCGAGATCGTAGGAATAGCGGACGGTTCGTCCCGGCAGCTTGCCCTTCTTGCGCACCATCGCGAAGCCGCTGCCGAGCGCATAAGCGAGCGGCGCCGCGACCAGGAAACCGCGCAACTCGATCCCGACCAGAAGCTCGGGGCGGTGCGGCCTGATCGCTTCCGCGAGCTGCTCGATCATGGCGCGCCAGGCCGACGGGTGCGCCAGCAGCGTCGAGATGTCGTAGAACAGGATGCCCGGCTTCGGGAAGTCGGGGATCGCGCGGATGTGCTGTTTGAAATCCATTGTCGTCTCGCCGGGTCACGGTCGCTCGGTGTTGCGAGATAGCGGGTTTTCCCCTACTTGGAAAGTGCTTGAGCCCTGTTGATTCCCAAACCGTTAGATCTCGTCGGTCCCAGCATGGCGGCGCCCGCAGCGATTGTTGTCTCGGAGGAGGCGGGCGTGCTCGTGGTCCATGCCGCGGGCGATTGGCTCGTCACCGAAGCCGCCGATCTGGATCATCGGCTGCGCGCCCTTAGCGTGCCGTCCGGGCGCTCGGTCGTGGTCGACGCGGCCGGTATAGAACGGCTCGACACCGCCGGTGCTTGGCTCCTGCTGCGCACCGAGCGCGAGCTTGCCGGGCGCGGCCACGCCGTCACGCTGAGCAACTTGCGCCCGAACCTGATGCCGCTGTTCGAGCAGCTGCGCGACCGCGGCGTAGTGCTGCCCCCGCCACACCCGATCCCGGCGCATTACTTCTTCCCCGGCTTTCTCGCGCGCCTCGGTGAAGTCACGGTCGGGATCTTGCGGCGCGGCTATTCGATCCTCGGGTTCGGCGGGCTTGTCTTCGTGACGATGGCACGGCTGCTCGCCCACCCGGGCCGCCTGCGGCTGCGCGCGACGATCAGCCAAATGGAGCAGGTCGGCCTCGACGCGACGCCGATCGTCGGCCTGTTATCGTTCCTGATCGGTATCGTGATGGCGTTTCAGGGGGCCGACCAGCTGCGCCGGTTCGGCGCCGAAATCTATACGGTCAACCTGCTCGGCATCACGATCCTTCGCGAACTGGGCGTGCTGCTGGCCGCAATCATCATCGCCGGCCGCTCCGGCAGCGCCTTCACCGCGCAGATCGGCACGATGCAGGTCAATCAGGAAGTCGACGCGATGCAAACGCTCGGTCTCGACCCGGTCGAGGTGCTGGTGCTGCCGCGCCTTTTCGGCCTGATGCTGACGCTGCCGCTCCTCGTCTTCTACGCCGATGCGCTGGGCCTGCTCGGCGGCTTTCTGATGACGTGGGCGACGCTCGGGATCACGCTGCCGGTCTTTCTCGAACAGCTGCGCGGCGCCATCACGAGCTGGACATTGTGGGTCGGCGTCATCAAGGCGCCGGTCTTCGCGGCCATTATTGCCATGGTCGGGTGCTACGAGGGGTTCAACGTGTCGGGCAGCGCCGAAAGCGTCGGACGATTGACGACGCAGTCGGTCGTGGAATCGATATTCCTTGTGATTGTCGCCGACGCCGCTTTTTCGGTGCTGTTTTCGATGCTGCGGATATGACTGATTCCGGTCATCTCGATGCCGAATGGGGCGGACAACGACATCGTGATCCGGGTGCGCGGCCTGGTGACCCGTTTTGGCAGCCAGACCGTCCATGACGGGCTCGACCTCGATGTGCGGCGCGGCGAGGTGCTCGGCGTCGTCGGCGGCTCCGGCTCCGGCAAATCAGTGTTGCTGCGCTCGATTGTCGGGCTGCGGCGGCCGCAGGGCGGCAGTGTCGAGGTGCTGGGGCGCGACGTGCTGCACGCCGACGAGGCCGAGCTGCGCGCGCTCGAACAGCGCTGGGGCGTGCTGTTCCAGGACGGGGCGCTGTTCAGCTCGCTGACAGTGATGCAGAACGTCGAGGTGCCGCTGCGCGAGCACACCCCGATGCCGGAGCCGCTGATGGACGAGATCGCGGCCTGCAAGATCGCGCTGGTCGGCCTGCCCGAAGGCACCGCCGAGAAATTTCCGTCGGAGCTGTCGGGCGGGATGCGCAAGCGGGCCGGGCTCGCGCGGGCGCTGGCGCTCGATCCCGAGATCCTGTTTCTCGACGAGCCGACCGCCGGTCTCGACCCGATCGCCGCTTCCGAGTTCGACCGGCTGATCGGCGATCTGAAGGCCAGCCTCGGATTGACCGTGTTCCTCGTCACGCACGACCTGGACACGCTGTTCGCGATTTGCGACCGCGTCGCCGTGCTGGTCGACAAGAAAATACGAATCGGTACCTTGGCGCAGCATCTGAAAGACGAGGATCCCTGGATGCGCGCCTATTTTCATGGCCCCCGCGCCCGCGCGGTTCAGCCGGCTCGGTAAGTCAGGCAAGGAAGATGGAAACACGTGCGAATTACGCCGCGGTAGGCGCCTTTGTGTTCGCGATGGTTCTGCTCGCGTTCGGAGCCGTCGTCTGGCTCGCAGGCGGCCAGCTCAACGCGCCCAAGGCCTATTATCGCATCTATTTCAGCGGCCTGGTGAGCGGGATGCGGGAAGGCGCCGCCGTCGAGTACAACGGCGTGCCGGTCGGCAAGGTCGAGGATATCCGGATCGACCCCGACAATGTGGCGCTGGTCCAAACCACGATCGCCATCGACCCCCGAGCTGACGATCAAGAAGGATGCCGTCGCGACGCTGCAAAGCAACCTCTTGAGCGGCGTCTCCTTTGTCCAGATCACCGGCGGGACGCAAGACGCGCCGCCGCTGAAAGCCGAAGGAAATGAGCGGTATCCGGTAATCCGCTCGGTGCCCTCGACGCTGGCCAGCGTCGCGGCTTCCGGCCCGGAGCTGCTGGACAAGCTGAACGCGACGGTCGATCGGTTCAACACGATCCTCGACGAGAAGAACCGCCAAGCTCTGAGCGAAAGCCTCGAAAACCTGCGAGTGTTCACCGCCGGGCTCGCCGCGCGCAACGACGATATCGCCGAACTCGCCGCCAACGCGAATTCCGCCACCGCGGCGGCGTCGAAGCTCTTTGTCAGCATCGAGCGCAGCTACGCCGGGCCGGACGGCATCGGCGCCCGTTTGACCTCGGCAATCTCCGATTTCGACAAGGTGGCCAAGAATCTCGGGGATACGAACAAGCAGCTGCAGGGCGCGCTTCAGGACGTCCGCCCCGGGCTGCGCAGCTTCAGCGAGCAGACCCTGACCAATGTCGGCAGCCTTGTCGCCGAGGCGCGGCAGCTCGTCGCCAGCGCCAACCGCGTCGTCACGAATGTCGAACGCGATCCGATGAGCCTGTTGTTCGGCGACCGCCGCGAAGGATACAGGCCGCGATGAAGCCTGACGCCCGCCGCCGCGGGATTACGGCGCTGCTGTTGTGCCTTCCGATGCTGTCCGCCGGATGCGGCGGACTGCTGGGGAAAGCGCCGGAACGGCAGCTCTATCGCCTGAACCCGAACGTGGCGTTGACGCAGGCGCCGCCGCGGGTCGGGGCGCTGCTCGTCATTGCCACCCCGACCGCCTCCGCCGGGCTCGATACCAATCGCATCGCGCTGATCCGCTCGCCGGTGGCGATCGATTACTATGCCGATGGCGAATGGATCGACCGTCCGCCGTTTCTGGTCAAGCAAGCCCTGATCGAGGGCTTTCAGAAGAGCGGCGCATTCGCCGGCGGTCGCCAGCGAGGGGCTCGGTCTCAACGCCGATTACGTCCTGAACACCAACATCCGCGACTTCACCGCGATCTACGATTCGCCGGATGGCCCGCCGCTCGCTCGGGTTCGCATCGCCGCCGAGCTGATCACGATGCCGGACCGCAACATCGCCGCCGCGACCTCCATTACCCGCGAGGCGCGGGCGGGGGCGGTTGAGCTTCCGTCAATCGTGCAGGCGTTCGACCGCGCATTGGGCGACGCTGTCCAGGAGGTCATCGTCTGGGCGGCGTCGAACCCCGCTTTGGCGTCGAAACGCAAATAGGCGGCATCGGCCGGCGCATTTCGTCCGCGCGTGAACCGAGGATCGGCGCCGATCGCGATGCGGCTGCTGGTGCGACGAAATTCGACAGGCTGATCGGCCGATCCGTCCTTGTAAACGCGATAAATTCGCCGTCGATTTGCGTTCGGAAGCGGGCGCGATTGCGACAAGCATTGTTACGAAGGCCGAAAGTTCCGAAAGAAATTCTGCTTGTCTGTATGCAAGCCGTAAACAAGCGCTGCTTAACCTGCGTTTCCGCTTACAACATATTACCAAAATCCCGGCGCGCCCGATCTGCAAATAAGCGGCGGCGGTGTTAGATCAACGTTCGATCCGACACCGAAAGGGAAACTCGATGTCCGATTTTCACCGCCGGCTCGAAGAACAGATCCCGCGTTTGCGGCGATATGCGCGGGCATTGACCCGAGACGCCAGCCGGGCGGACGACCTGGTCCAGGACACCCTGTTGCGGGCGCTCGCCAAGCAGCATCTATGGCAGGACGGGACCAATCTGCGGGCTTGGCTTTTCACGCTGATGCACAACCAGCATGTCAATGACGTGCGCCGGTCGAACCGCGACGGCGGCAATATCGATGTGACCGAAATGGCCTCGGTGCTGGTCGCGAACACCGACCCGACCGCCTCTCGACAATTGCGCGAACTGGAGCGCGGCTCTCGGGCTCCTGCCGATGGAGCAGCGCGAGGCGATCCTGCTCGTCGGGCTCGAAGGCCTGCGCTACGACGAGGCGGCCGTGATCGCGGGCGTACCGATCGGCACCGTGCGCTCGCGCCTGTCGCGCGGCCGCGAGGCGCTGCGGCGCATTCTCGGCATCGAGGAGGCACGAGACGATGCCCGCGAAGGCGGCGGAACAGCACGACGCCAGCCTTCTCAGTCCGTCCGCGGCGCGCGCCCGGACAATGCCCGCCGGCGGACAAGGCTCAGCCGCCACGGTGCGCGCGGCGGCCTGAACGGCCGCACCAGGGCCGCAGTCATTGCACCAAGGCCCAGTCATATACGACAGACGGCTCTGATCTCGTCCGGTCTGCAGCGCTCTTCTGATCGCCTGCCGCGATTGCCGGAAGCGCCGCCGCGAGGGTACATCCGAGCGTGGCAATCGGACGGGAGGGGCACGATGGACACCGGCGGCGGATGCGGCAGCCAGGCATTCCGGTCGGCGAGTTCCGCGGCCGGGTCTACGACAGCATCCTCGAAACGATCGGCGCGACGCCGCTCGTGCGCGTACGCCGGCTCGCGGCCGAGGCCGGCGTGCGGGCCGATCTGCTTGGCAAATGCGAGTTCTTCAACCCGCTCTCCTCGGTCAAGGACCGCATCGGCCTGGCGATGATCGAGGCCGCCGAAGCGGCCGGCCATATCCGGCCCGGCACGGTGCTGGTCGAGCCGACCTCCGGCAATACCGGGATCGCGCTGGCCTTTGTCTGCGCCGCCAAGGGATACCGGCTGATCCTGACGATGCCCGACAGCATGTCGATCGAGCGGCGCCGGATGTTGCGGCTGCTCGGCGCCGAACTCGAACTGACCCCGGCCGCCCAAGGGCATGCGCGGCGCGATCGCCAAGGCCGAGGAGATCGTCCGCGGCCTGCCCGACGCATTCATGCCGCAGCAGTTCCAGAACCCGGCCAATCCCGAGATCCACCGCCGCACCACCGCCGAGGAGATCTGGAAGGATACGGCGGGCGCGGTCGATATCGTGGTCTGCGGCGTCGGCACCGGCGGCACCTTGACCGGGGTCGGCTCGGTGCTGAAGCCGCGCAAGCCCGGCCTGCGGATCGTCGCGGTCGAGCCGGAGGAAAGCCCGGTCCTGTCGGGCGGCCCGCCCGGTCCGAACAAAATCCAGGGCATTGGCGCCGGCTTTATCCCCGACATTCTCGACACCTCGCTGATCGACGAAATCCTGTGCATCAGCCACGAGACCGCGCTGCGCGTCGCGCGCCAGGCCGCCCGGCTCGACGGGCTGGCGATCGGCACCTCGGCCGGAGCGGCTCTCGCCGCCGCGCTCGAAATCGGCGCCCGGCCCGCAATGGAAGGCAAGACGATTGTCGCGGTGCTGCCGGACCACGCCGAGCGCTACCTTTCGACCGCCCTGTTCGAGGGGTTGTGAGTCGCCATTCCGGCGTCCGGACCCGATATACGATGGGGCGCACCGGATATGGTCGCTCGCTTCTGGGCAGGAAATCCGATGGAACTGAGCGAAGAGCAATTCCGCCGCTATGCGCGCCACCTGATCCTCGACGAAGTCGGCGAGGAGGGGCAGGAAAAGCTGCTGGCCTCGCGCGTGCTGGTGGTCGGCGCCGGTGGGTTCGGCTCGCCACTGCTGCTCTACCTTGCCGCCGCCGGGATCGGGACGCTCGGGGTCATCGACAACGACCGGGTCGACCTGACCAACCTGCAGCGCCAGATCGTGCACGCGACCGAGCGGGTCGGCGAACTCAAGGTCGAAAGCGCCCGCGCCACGCTGCACGCGATGAACAGCGATGTCAGGGTAGAGGCGCATCCGGTGCGGCTCGGCCCCGACAATGCCTCCGACATCATCGCCCGCTACGATCTCGTCGCGGACGGCAGCGACAACTTTGCCACGCGCTATCTGCTGACCGACCAGTGTTTCCGGCGGCGGAAACCGCTGGTCGCGGCCGCGCTGTCGCCGTTCGAGGGCCAGCTCTCGACCTTCCGGCCGTATCTCGGCGCCGGTCATCCTTGCTACCGGTGCCTGTTCCGCGAGCCGCCGCCGCCCGACCTGGTGCCGCGCTGCGAGGAAGCCGGCATTCTCGGCGCCGTCGCCGGCGTGATGGGCACATTGCAGGCGGTCGAGGTACTCAAGGAGCTGCTCGGGCTCGGCGACAGCCTCGACGGCACGCTGTTGATCTACGAGGCGCTCGCCGCGCGCTTCCATCGCATTCGAATCGCCAAGGACCCGGAGTGCCCGACCTGCGGCCCGGGGCGAAGGAGACGGCCGGATACCTCCGCCCGAACCGCCCGATTCTGCGCGGGTTTCCTCGCGACCTTGACCCTCGGCGGCATCCGGCTCTATCGCTCGCGCGAACGATTGGGCCTGAGAAGAGGGAACATGGCCCGGCACGAAGAGATTTGGGTGCGCCATTCTCGGCGCTGTGCTGCTGCTTGCCTGCGGCGTCTGGGCTCGCCGCCGAGGATGATGTAAATGGTTTGAAGCTACCGCGCTTTGTCAGCCTGGACGCGGACAAGGTCAATCTGCGTACCGGACCGGGCCAGCGCTATCCGATCGATTGGGTGCTGACGCGTCGCGACATGCCGGTCGAGATCATCGCGCAATTCGAGAATTGGCGCCGGATTCGCGAATGGGACGGGACGACCGGCTGGGTACAGCAGAACCTGTTGACCGGAAAGCGCCATGCCATCGTCGCGAAAGGCGATATCAGGCCGATTCATCGCCAGCCCGATCCCGCTTCGGCTCTCGTCGCACGCGCCGAGCCTGGCGTCATCGGCCGCCTGACCGAGTGTCGTGCGGCGTGGTGCCGGTTCGAGACCGCATCGGTTTCCGGCTGGATGCACCGCGCCGACCTGTGGGGCGTCTATCCCGACGAGAAGGTGCCGTAATGGCGGTCTGACGTGGGCGTGAACTCGTTCAGCTTACCGGGGCCCTGCCGAGCCACCCTCCCGCAGCGCGGGAGAGGGTCATAGGCCCCCGCCGCGCTCGGCAATCGCCTCCGCCAGCGCCAAGGTGCGCCTTGCGGCCTCGACATGCAGCGCCTCGACAAGCCGCCCCTCGTGGCGGATCGCGCCTGTTCCCGCCGCCACGGCCTCGGTGTAGGCGGCGACAAGACGGCGTGCCCGAACGATCTCTTTGTCGCTCGGCGCGAAGGCGGCGTTTGCCGCCTCGATTTGCGTGGGATGGATCAGCGTCTTGCCGTCGAACCCGAGGTCGCGCCCCTGCCGGCAGGACGCCGCAAACCCGGTCGTGTCGTCAAGATCGAGCTGTACGCCGTCGAGCACCGCGCGTCCGTGTGCCCGCGCCGCGAGCAGCACCAGGCCGAGCGCGGTCATCAGCGGCAGCCGGTCGCGCGTCTCCCGGGCATTCAGATCTTTTGTCAGATCCGATGTCCCGAGCACCAGCGCACCCAGCCGCGGGCTCGCGCCGGCGATCTCCGCCGCTCTGAGGACCCCGAGCGGGGTCTCGATCATGCACCACACCGAAACCTGCGGCGGAGCACCGAGCGTGTCGAGTATGTCGATTGCCAGCCGCACCAATTCGGCGCTCTCGACCTTCGGCAACAGCACCGCATCGATCGGCAAGGTCGCGGCGATCGCGAGATCGGCATGTCCCCAGGCCGTCCCGAGCCCGTTGACACGCAGGATCAGCTCGCGCCGCGCGTAGCCGCCGGCCGTCAGCGCCGCCGCGACGCTGCTGCGCGCCGTCTCCTTGTTCTCGGGGGCGACGGCGTCCTCGAGGTCGAAAATCAGTCCGTCGACGGGAAGCGCCCGCGCCTTCTCCATCGCGCGCGGATTGGAGCCGGGCAGGTACAGCACGCTGCGGCGCGGTCGAATCGGTGCGGACATCGGAGCCTCCGTTCGGTGCCGTCTTGTCACGTTCTGCCGATATAATCGACCCGCCGCGGTTCGGAAACCTGCCTCCAGTGCAGTCGCACCACCGGTTTCGCTTCCGTGGCAGGGTTTGCGCGGAGTAGCGTGATTTCGTGACTTTTATCGGAGCAACGGCCCGGTGGTTATTGCCACGCATGCCCCATGCCATGCCGGGCGCGATGCTCGATATTGCGCCGCATCACCCGACTGTTCCGCCGGTGCGGGCGCGCAGCGCCGGGTCCTCCGATCCAACCGCGCCTGCATGATTTAACGCAGCGCTGCGACGGGCTGCGGCAGGCGCAAATCGGCTCGCGTCAGCCGCCTCGACGTTTGGACCAACCCGTATAACTTCTGGAGGGGCCAATGCCGGATCCGCACCTGCACGGGTTTAACCTCAATCTACTACTGGTATTTGAGGCGTTGTTTATCGAACAAAACGTGTCGCGAGCCGCCCGGCGTGTAGGCCTAACTCAGCCGTCTTTGAGCAATGCGCTAAACCGGTTACGCGTACTCGTTAACGACGATTTGTTCGTTCGGACACCTCAGGGGATGCGTCCGACATCGCGAGCATTTGATCTGGCTCCCCCAATCGAGAAAGCGCTCAGCCAGATCCGGACGGCACTCAACGCCCCGGAAGAAATTTGACCCAGCGATCACAACGCGCCAGTTTTCGATTGGTGCATCAAACAATGTTGATTATGCACTGTCGGCGGGAATCCCGGCATTCTTCCGCGCAGCGCCACATGCACGTTTCAATATTGTTGATGCGACTAGCGCCAAAGTCGGCATTTTTGATGTTGGACCATGCGTACGATAGACATCGCAGTGGGGTTGTTTCATTCCGTGCCCAAAACAATTCAACTCTGCTCTCCTCTATTGCGAGAAATATATTTGCGTCGCGCGACAAAACCACCCTGAATTGGCGGGTAGTCTGACACTGGAGAGGTTTGCGACGCTGACACATCTCTCGGTTACCCGCGATAGTGCCGGTATTGTCGATGCCGCGCTGGCGGAGCGGGAACTCACTCGGCGTGTCGCCCTCCAGATACCTAGCTTTGCACTGGTGCCACACATGCTTGCTGGTACTGATCTGCTGGCCGTCGTTGGAGAACGAGTGGGCCGTGACTACATGAACAGTGCGACGGTCCAATGCCACCCCGTTCCTCTTAATGTTGAGGCGTGGGATATCAGCGCTGTTTGGATGCGTCGGACGGGTGGAGATGACGGAGTCCTGTGGCTTCTGTCAATGCTGCTGCACTCCGCGGAGTTGTTGACTGCGAAAGTCGAACCGAGAGTAGCGGGTTCGCAACGATAGATGTTATTCATCTGGTCCCCTGGGGCTTCATTGACTGCGTCAATATCCTATATTGAAATATTCAATTTGCCTTTCGTGAGTTAACACATTATCTGACCGACCCGATACACGATTCGTTAACCAAAATTGCCGTGATGCCAGCCGAGACGGTATCCATTAGCGCGCGCAACGGGGTGAACCGGCGGCTCTCGTTCGCCGGCCATGCGTGGATCGTGTATACGGCGTTGATGATCGCTGCAGCGGTTGTGTGCCTGGGATAGGCCGCGGTGCGCCGCCTACACACCCGACCGCGGCCGGGGTAGACGCCCGCTCTTGGCAGCTGCCAGTCGATCGCGGTATCCGCGGCAGGGCTCAGCCTGCGGTTTTGACGACGACACGAAAGACTTTGTTAACGTAGCTGGCCTAGTTTCTTTTCCGACGATCCCGCTGGGAACAACGGGGTCGGGGAGTGATCACATGCCTCGCGATCGCATCGAGACCCGCCCGCGCGATAGCGCCGGCATCGATCACCCGGCGCGACTTTCTGCTGCTGTCCGCGTTCGGTCTCGCCGCGGGGGCGCCGACGCTGGCGTTGGCGGCACGGCGCGGTGACGAACTAATCTATGGCGTGCATGTGTCGCTGGCGCCGACCTGGTTCGACCCGGCCGAGGCGACTGGGATCATCACGCCGTTCATGATCCTCTACGCGCTGCATGATGCGATGGTGAAGCCGATGCCGGGCAAGAACCTGGCGCCGAGCCTGGCCGAAGTCATGGTCGGTCAGCGAAGACGACCTCAACTACGACTTCGTCCTTCGCGACGGCGCCAAATTCCACAACGGCGACCCGGTTACCGCCGAAGACGTCAAGTTCACCTTCGACCGCTATCGCGGCACCTCGCACGAGCTGATGCGCCAGCGCGTCGCCGCGGTCGAGATACAGGATCCGCGGCATATTCGGTTCCGCCTCGCCGAGCCGTGGCCCGATTTCCTGGCCTTTTACGCAACGACAACCGGGGCCGGCTGGATCGTCCCGAAAAAACATATCGAGAAGGTCGGCGAGGAGGCCTTCAAAAAGGCGCCGGTCGGCGTTGGACCCTATAAATTTGTGTCGTTTAAGCCGGGGCTTGAGCTGATGCTCGATGCGTTTGACGGGTACTGGCGCAAAGCCCCTCCGGTGAAGCGGCTGACGCTGCGGGTCATCCCGGACGAGGCGACGCGGCTGGCGGCCTTGAAGAACGGCGAAATTGACATTGCCTATTCGGTGTGCGGTGAACTCGCTCGGGAGCTGCAACGGAGCCCGGGCCTGACGTTGAAGCCCGCGCTCGTCCAGGCGGATTTCTGCGTCTATTTCGCTGATCAATGGGACCCCAAATCGCCGTGGCACGATGTGCGCGTCCGGCGTGCCGCCAACGCTGCCATCGACCGCGAGGGCAGCAACGCGGCGCTGATGCTGGGGCATGCGCTGGTCAGCGGCAACCCGATCGTACCGGCGCATTACGACTTCTATTGGCAGCCACCGCCGCCGGTTTACGACCCGCAACAGGCCAAGGGGCTGCTCGAAAAGGCCGGTTTTCCGAACGGCTTCGATGGCGGCGAGTATTACTGTGACGCCGCCTATGCCAATCTCGGCGAGAGCGTAGTCGACAATCTTCTCGCGGTCGGTATCCGCACCAGGCTGCGAGCAATCGAGCGTGCCGCCTTTATCAAGGGGTTCAGCGAGAGGAGGTTCAAAAATTTGATCCAGATCGGTCCCGCCGCATTCGGCAACGCCGCCACCCGCGTCGCGGCGCATGTCGTGAAGACCGGAATTTTCGCCTACGGCTCCTACCCCGATGTCGACGAGTTGTACCGACAGCAGGCCGTCGAACCGGATCGCTCGAAGCGCGAAGCGATGCTGCACAAGATCCAGCAGATCGTCGACGAGCGCGCGATGTTCGCACCAATCTGGGATCTTGCCTTCATCAACGGCGTGGGGCCGCGGGTCGGCGAGTCGGGCTTCGGCTTGATCGCCGGTTTCCCGTTCACGGCGCCCTAAGAGGATCTCACGCTCAAACCCGCCTGATGTGGGACAGCAGCGCGACCGCTGGCCGCCTCATGCTGTGCAACCAGTTCGCGAAGCCGTGGGATCAGCTCCTCGCCGTATTGCACGGCATCGGGGCGCGGATCGTAACCGCGAATCAGAAGCCGGGTGGCGCCCAGCTTGTAATATTCGAGCAGTGCCCGGGCGACGGTTTCGGGGCTGCCGACCAGCGCCGTCGAGTTCCCTTGTGCGCCCGTCGCGGCAGCGAGCGAGGTCCACAAGCACGTGTCGTGCACTTCGGCCTCATCGGCTGCCCGCAGCAGCCGCTGCGAGCCGACATTTTGGCGTTTTGGCGGCGGCGCGCCGCCCCGGCAGCGCAGCACCCGGTCGAGGATCGAACGAGCCCGGTCCCAGGCCTCGGCGTCGGTTGCCGCCAGGATCGGCCGCGTCGATAGGCTGAAGCCCGGCTCGCGGCCATGCGGCGCTGCCTCCCGTCGCACTCGTTCGATGAACGCGGCGGTATCCCTGAGCGGTTCGCCCCACAGCATGTAGACATCGACATGTGGGGCCAAGGCCCTTATCGCCTGATCCGAACCACCGCCGCCGTAAATCGGGATGTGCGGCTCCTGCCGGCAGCGGATTTCGGAAAAGGTCGCGCGGGTCCGGTAGAATTCGCCATCATGATCGAACGGCCTCGGCTCGGTCCAAGTGCGGCGCAAAAGGGAAACGTATTCGGCAGCGCGGCGATAACGCGCGGCATGGTCGGTCCAGTCGCCGTCCTTCGCCTGATCGGCGTCGCTGCCGCCCGCGATGATGTGCAGCGCCAGCCGGCCGCCGCTCAGCTGGTCGAGCGTCGCCAGCTTGCGGGCGGCGAGCGGCGGCGCGACAAAGCCCGGGCGGTGCGCCAACAGGAAGGCGAGCCGTTCAGTGACCGAGGCGGCATGCGCCCCGATCAGGAACCCGTCCGGCGCGTCCGAAAAATAGCCGATCAGCACGCGATCGAAGCCGGCCCGCTCGTGGATGCGCGCCGTCTCGGCGACAACGCCGGCGTCGAACGGCGGGCCGGAGGGAGGAATCATCTCCGACGACACGCGCGACGCGATCCAGCCGATGATCTCGACAGGCATTTACATATCCTCAACGCTGCGCGGGGGGCTCATTGTGCCGTAATCTGCGATCAACGCCAGTGCGCTGGCCAAGCGGGTACCGCGGCGGACGGCGAACCGCGTTGCCGCGGCGCGCCGGATCGGGGAAGGTGCTTGGCCATCGCATCTCCACAGCCACGATCGACCAGGCACCCGAATGACCGAGAACCGCTTCTGCACCGTCGCCGACGAAGGTCGCGTTCGCATCGTCACGATCAACCGGCCGGAGGTCATGAATGCGCTGCACAGTGAGGCGCATTGGGAATTCGATGCGGTCTGGAACGCGTTCGCCGCCAACCCGGATCTGTGGGTCGGGATCATCACCGGCGCCGGCGAGCGCGCCTTCTCGGCCGGCAACGATCTGAAGGTCCAGGCCGCCGGGCGACGCGGGCCGAGGCCCAAGACCGGCTTCGCTGGCCTCTCGCACCGCTTCGACCTGGAGAAGCCGCTGATCGCTGCGGTGAACGGGGTCGCGATGGGAGGCGGGTTCGAGACCGCGCTCGCGTGCGACATTATCATCGCGGCCGAAGGTGCCGTCTTCGCGTTGCCGGAGCCGCGAGTCGGGCTGATCGCCGGTAGCGGCGTGCACCGGCTGCCCAGAATGATCGGCCAGAAGGCGGCGCTGGGCATGATTCTCACCGGCCGGCGGGTCTCGGCTGCGGAGGGGAAAGAACTCGGCTTCGTCAACGAGGTCGTGCCGGCCGGCGAGGCCCTCGCCGCCGCGAGGCGGTGGGCCGATCAGATCCTGGAATGTTCGCCGATGGCGATCCGCGCCTCGAAACAAGTGGTCTATAAAAGCCTCGACGAACCGACGCTGGCGGCGGCAATGACCCGCACCTACCCGGCGCAGGAAGCCAATCTGAAGAGCCAGGATTGTGTCGAGGGTCCCCGCGCCTTTGCCGAGCGCCGCAAACCGAATTGGCAAAACCGGTAGGCGAGGAGTGGTTGGACGGCGGCCTCGCTGCGCCGTAGCGGCCCGCTCCAGTTACAGCATACCGCTTGTTCAACTCGGTTGAGGCGCCGGTCGGGCTGGCGCTACGGTTAGCTCCGAGACATCGGACTGGGTTGAGGGAGGGCAATCATGACGACGACACGGCGGACGGTGTTGCGGACCGCGGCGCTCGCGACGGCGATGTTGGCGAGCCCGTTCGTGCGCGGTTCGCACGCGGCCGGCAAGCTCAGCGTCGCGTTCTGGGATCACTGGGTTCCCGGCGCCAACAAGCCGCTCGAACAGCTCAGTAGGGAGTGGGCTGAGAAGGAAAAGGTCGATCTTACGGTCGATTTTATCACATCGAACGGCGACAAGGACCTGCTGACGGCGGCCGCCGAGGCGCAGGCCAGGACCGGGCACGATATCATGCAGCTCACGGCCTGGTATGCACCGGGCCATGCAGCGAGCCTGGAGCCGGTTGACGACGTCATGGCGAGCCTGATCAAGGAGAACGGTGCGGTCAGCGAGGGGGCCACTTATCTCGGCAAGCAGGATGGCCATTGGATTGCGGTGCCGACGTCGTTCGGCAGCACGCTATCGCCGCCCTGCGCCCGTATTGACCTGATGAAGCAGCTTGCCGGTCTTGACGTGACAAAGATGTATCCGGCCGGAGCGCCGCCGGACAAGGAGCTGCAGGACCAGTGGACCTGGGATTTCTTTACGCAAGCGGCGGAAAAATGCTCGAAGGGAGGGCATCCGTTCGGCATGCCACTCAGTACGTGCAGTGACGCGGTCCAGTGGGTCGGCGCGATGTTCAACGGCTACGGCGCGCAGCTGGTGGACGCCGAAGGCCGCATCACGGCGAATAGCGACGCGACCCGGACCGTGCTGGATTGGTTCAAGCGGACCGCGCTGCTGTTTCCGGAAAGCGTCTATGCATGGGATGACGCGTCGAACAACAAGGCGCTGATCTCCGGAAATAGCGCGCTGATCTTTAACGCTCCGTCGGCCTGGGCGGTGGCGAAGCGCGACCAACCGAAGATCGCCGAGCAGCTATGGACGTTTCCGCCGCCGAAGGGGCCCAGGGGCCGGCACGTTTCCGGCCGCTACCGCTACTGGGGGATTTGGAATTTCTCGCCGAACAAGGCGGCGGCAAAGAGCCTGCTGCTCCACCTGTCCAGCAAGAACGCGGTCGAGAAGCTGGTGATCGCGAGCCAGGGGTTCGATATCCCGCCATTCGAAGGAATGGCGGGTTTCAAGGTCTGGGATGAGGCCTCGCCGCCGCAGGGCACGCTCTACAACTTCCCCCCGCGGGGCGACGTTATCGTGTCCGTCGCCGGCTACCCGGCGCCGGCGCGGATTGGGGTCCAGATGTACGCCCAGGGCATCATGTGCAAGATGATCGCCCAGTGTACGCAGCAGGGCCGCTCGATCGACGAGGCCATCGCGTTTTGCGAGCGCGAGCTCGAAGGCTACATGCGAACATGAAGGCCGGGGTGTAGAGACTCGCTAACCTCCATCGGCCTCGGGTCCGCCGACGGTTGGGGTGAGTTCTAATCTCGGCCGAGAGGCCTTGTAACCCGGGCTGGCACCCAGGGTCCGCGCGACAAATTCACCAGAGCAATCCCGGTCTCCACCGAGCCGAGAATGGCCGTGTCTGAAGCCAACCATGTGTCGGGAGGGGAACTCAGCGGGGGATTGCCGCGATCGAGCTGAACAAAACTAAGTGCGTCGTTTCTCCCGCACAACTCGCGCGTGCGGGTGAAAAGGTCCGATGCTGCAGCTGGCTGGTGAGCATTTCGCACTTTCGGTGCGTGCGTGGTGGTCGACGCCCGAGAAAAAAGTAGCAAAATGCGATTTATAGGGGTATTGTGCACGTTGTCACCTCGAAGGGGAGTACCTTCAATGAGACGTTCTGCGGCGGCCGTCGTGGCCAAGCCAAGCCTCACCGAACGGCGGATCAGACTTGGCCGCGGCGCAACGAACGGCTCAAGCCCACGGCTGAAGCGGGAAGGGGGAACTCTGTCGAGCCGCGTAGAGATGCCCTTCATCCGATGACGATTTTAAATGCGGTGGATCAGGCACAGGCGATCGTGGGCATCCTGGATGGGCGGATCGTCCATTGGAGCCGGGGGGCTGAGCGCCTCTATGGGTGGACGACGAACGAGGCTATCGGCTGCCGCGCAGGCGATCTGCTGAAACAGAATTGCGCGAGCGCATCGGATGTTGCCACCGGGGGAATTTGGAAAGGGAAGCTGAGCCGCATCCACAAGGACGGTCGCGAACTGTCAATCGCCGCTCACCGCGTGTCGGGCCGGGACATCAGCGGCCGCGCGACGGTGATCGAGCTGGACTGCCTGATCGAACCGGCCGAGCGCACCGACCATTCCCCGGAAAGCAGGGCTGAGCAAAGCCGGGCGAACGGATGTGCGATTCACCGGATCGCGCACGACTTCAAAAATCTGCTTGGGGTCATCACGCTGAACCTGGAGCTCGCGCGCGAGTGCACTGTCAGCGGCGGCGAACTGCGCAAGATGATCGATGAGGCGCTCGCTGCCGCCTGGCAAGGCTCCGAATTGACAAGCCGTCTCGCTGATGCCGCGCGGCACCAGCCAGAGTAGCCGGCGCCGGTCGGGCCGGCTGTCAATCGACACAGGCTCGCGCTGACGTCGTAGGTCTGGACGGAGATGGGTGAAAGATGGCCGACATTGTCGTGATCGATGACGAAACCCGCTACCGACGCCTGATCGCGCAAGTGCTGATCGGCGCAGGGCACGATGTGAGACAGGCCGGGGACGGCACAGAAGGATTGATGATGTGCGGTCAGCGGTCGCCGGAACTGGTGATCACCGACCTCGTGATGCCCGGCATGGAGGGCATAGAGACGATCCTCCAATTGTCCCGGGAACGTCCTGAGGTTCCGGTGCTGGCGATCTCCGGGGCCGAGCCGGCCTCGGTCTATCTCCGCGCCGCCACCGCGCTCGGCGCAGCGTCCTCGCTGGCGAAGCCGTTCACGGTCGATCAGTTGCTGACGGCCGTGGAGAGATTGCTTGCGGCCGATCGAGTGCTGCCGGCGCAGTCGTGCTGATCCCTGCGTCTTCGTTGCTAGGAGCCGCCTAGTGAGGAAAGGCTCGGACAATTGTGTTCTGACGCCGGCGGCGCGGCCGGCATCGTCTTGGCTCCGGAGCCAACTCGGCGCCCAGCAGGTTGACGCTGTCGATCACGTCGCCCCCGTCGATCTGCCCGTTGATGATCGAGCCGGTATAGAGGTTGAACACAGCATCGCCGCCGCCGGTCGAGATACTGCCGATAATGAGCCCTTATTGGCCTCGCCGTTTTCGCCCTTGATCGGGCCAAATCAAGCGCCTGGCCGCTGGCACCCGCAAGATCGTACCCGAGCCATCGACGGCACCCCGAAAACGAGCAGCCCGGCATTGTCGGCACCCCGGCATTGTCGACGGTGATCGTACCATCGGAGATGTTGGTGTTGATCCGAAAGGCATCGTTGCCAGACGCGGTCAGTCTGGCCCCCGTGCGGTTGGTTCAAGGTGAACTGCCGGTCGAGAACGAGCCCGAGGTATCGATCCCGCGCGTCGTCGCGCTGATCGTGCCGAAATTGTCTATGATGACCCCGGGACTGGCCAATCCGCCCGTCCAAGTGACGCTGTCGTGGCGGAGAGAGTGCCCGTCGCGGCGACCATTCCGGTATCATTGTCGCCGACGGTCTTCGCGGTGGTATCGATGACGCCGGCGTTGACGGTAAAGGGGGCCATGGCTGCTCTAGTGAGCGGAAGGATCCGCGGGGGGCTGCGAGGCGCGCATAATTCGGTTGTTCGGTGACAGATATATGACGCGCTCGGTGTTGCCGGTGCAAAGGCACAACAGACGCAGTCGCAATCAGAACCGGTTCGCGCGATCCGGCCGGAACGCGGTCAGCGATGGCGAACGCGGCTGACGCTGCGGCGGCGCTTCGTGAATGGCTGGTCCACCTCCCTCCTCGGCGGAAAGTGCAGCATCGGGGCAGAACCGGTCGGTGCGTCGTCGCGTGGCCTTGCCGATACGGTCGGGCCGCTGCGGTGAAGCCGCTATGTACCGGCCCCTTGCCCCCGCCTCCCGCGCGCGGTAGGACGGGCGGAGCGAAGCGGGGGCGGATGGACGGAGGGACGACAAGATGGCGATCTCGGGCGAATATGATGTCGTCGTGGTCGGTGCCGGGAATGCCGGGATGTGCGCGGCGCTGGCGGCGCGCGAGAGCGGGGCGCGCGTGCTCGTGCTCGAAGCGGCGCCGTTCGACGAACGCGGCGGCAACTCGCGATACACGGCCGGCGCGCTGCGCTTCGTCTATAACGGAGTCGAGGACCTGCAGAAGCTGTGCGACTTATCCGAGCAGGAGCTGGCGACGTCGGATTTCGGCACCTATACGCAGGACAAATATTACGACGATCTCGGGCGGCTGACCGACTACCGCAGCAACCCCGACATGGCCGAGCTCTTGATCACGAAGAGCCAGGAAACGCTGTTGTGGATGCGCTCGAAGGGCATCCGCTTCGCGCCGATGTATTCGCGCCAGGCGTTCAAGCACGAGGGCAAGTTCGTGTTCTGGGGCGGGCTCGCGCTGGAGGCCTGGGGCGGCGGTCCGGGTCTCGTCGAGGGGCTGTTCACCGCGCTCGAAAAGAACGGCATCGACGTCGCGTACGAGGCGCGCGGCGAGAGGCTGGTCGCCGACGATGACGGGGTGCGCGGCGTCGTCGCCAATGTCGAGGGCAAAACGACGACGATCCCGTGCAAGGCCGTCGTGCTGGCCGCCGGCGGATTTGAGGCCAATGCCGAGATGCGCACGCGCTATCTCGGGCCCGGTTGGGACCTCGCGAAGGTGCGCGGCACCCGTTTCAACACCGGCGGCGGCATCAAGATGGCGCTCGATATCGGCGCGATGCCGTATGGCAACTGGTCGGGCTGCCACGCGGTCGGGTGGGACTACAACGCGCCCGAATTCGGCGATCTGGCGGTCGGCGACAATTTCCAGAAGCACTCCTACCCGTTCGCGATCATGGTCAACGCCACCGGCGAGCGGTTCTGCGACGAGGGCGCCGATTTTCGCAACTATACCTATGCCAAATACGGCCGCGAGATATTGAACCAACCGCACCAGTTCGCCTGGCAGATTTTCGACCAGCAGGTCGTGCAGTATCAGCGCGACGAATACCGGATACGGCAGGTGACAAAGGTCACGGCCGATACGATCGAGGAACTGGCAGATAAGATGGCCGAGTACGCGCCTGTCGATAAGGCCGCGTTCCTCAAGACGGTGCGCGAGTACAACGCGGCGGTTGATCGCAGCATCCCGTACAACCCAACGGTGAAGGACGGGCGCACGACGCGCGGCCTCGCGATCGACAAGACGAACTGGGCGATGCCGTTGGAGAAGCCGCCGTTCGAGGCGTATTGCACGACCTGCGGGGTCACGTTCACGTTCGGCGGGGTGCGAATCGACACCGACGGGCGCGTGCTCGACGTGGCGCAGAAGCCGATCCCCGGGCTGTACGCGGCCGGCGAGCTGGTCGGCGGCCTGTTCTACTTCAATTATCCGGGTGGAACGGGTCTGGTGTCTGGATCCGTTTTCGGAAAGATCGCCGGGACCACCGCCGGACGGCAGATCGGGCGCAATATCTGAGGCGCGAGGGCGGGTGGCGGGCGATGCTGGAGCTGCGTCCGAATTGCGAGTGCTGCGACCGCGACCTGCCGCCGGCTTCGGTGGAGGCGCGCATCTGTTCGTACGAATGCACGTTCTGCCGCGACTGCGCCGAGGTCGTGCTCGGCGGGCGCTGCCCGAATTGCGGCGGCGAATTGGTGCGGCGGCCGACCCGGCCGGCCGACCGGCTGGTGCGCCACCCGGCCTCGACAAGGCGGGTGGTCAAGGCGGCGGGTTGCGCGCCGGCCGGTATCGCCGGGTGACGCGCTGATGGCGCGCGGACCCTCGCGCCGGGGTCAGGTGCCGCCGTTCCTGGCGATGGATATGCTGCGCGCCGCCAGCGCGCGCGAAGCGGCGGGCCATTCGGTGATCCACCTCGAAGTCGGCCAGCCCGGCACGCCGGCGCCGCAGGCCGTGCTCGACGCGGCGCGGGCGGCGCTGGCGACGGACCGCATCGGCTATACCGATTTGCTCGGCATCGCGGCGCTGCGCGAGGCGATCGCGCGGCATTACGGCGATCAGTACGGGGCCGCGGTCGATCCCGGCGACGTTGTCGTCACGACCGGGTCCTCGGCGGCGTTCCAGCTGATCTTTCTTGCCGCGTTCGAGCCGGGGGACCGGGTGGCGCTGGCGGCGCCGGGCTATCCGGCCTATCGCAACATCCTGTCCGCGCTGGGTCTGGAACCGGTGCTGATTGAGGTTGGCTCGAACGAAAATTATCAGCCGAACCCGGAATTGCTGGCGGGGATCGGCGACATCGCCGGGCTGATCGTCACCAGCCCGGCCAACCCGACTGGTACGATGATCGCGGCCCCGCAGCTGGCGCGGATTGCCGAATGGTGCCGCGACCGCGACATCCGGCTCGTCTCGGACGAGATCTATCACGGTATCACGTACCAGTGGCCGGGGCAGACCGCGCGCGCCTATGGAAAAGAGATCGTCGTCGTCAATTCGTTCTCGAAATATTACAGCATGACCGGATGGCGGCTCGGCTGGATGCTGGTGCCGCGTGAGCTGGCGCGCTCGGTCGAATGCCTTGCGCAGAATTTCTACGTATCGCCTCCGACCCTGTCACAGCTTGCGGCGCTCGCCGCGTTCGGCTGCCGTGCCGAACTCGATGGCCATGTCGCGCGTTACCGCACCAACCGCGATGTGCTGATCGCGATGCTCAAGGAGGTCGGGCTGACCCGCTTCGCGCCGGCCGAGGGCGCCTTCTATTTGTACGTCGATGTCTCGGCGCTGACCCGCGACAGCCTGGGATTCTGCCGGCGCATGCTCGACGAAGCCGGGGTCGCGACGACGCCGGGGCGCGATTTCGATCCGATCCACGGCGATGACTGGGTGCGTCTCTCGTTCGCCGGTTCGATTCGGGACATTGCCGAAGGGGCCCGGCGCCTCAAGGAATGGCTCCCGCGGGCGGGGTGAGCCGCGCCCCACTTCTGCGGCGGGACGACACGGAATGGGTTTCGTCCGACTGAACCGATCCTACATCTTACAGCGGCTTCCGAGGGAGTTGCAGCCAATCCAACCGTCATCATCGGATGGCCGGGTCAAGCCCGGCCATGACGGCCAAAAGGGACCGGCATCCGCTCTCGGCTGTGTTCGATCTTCGGACGGCCAAACATCTTTCGGATAGCGTCTGTTCATGCACGATCTGCGATGGATCCGGGAAAATCCCGACGAATTCGACCGCGGCCTGGCGCGGCGCGGCTTCCCTGCGCGGGCAGCGGAGGTCCTGGGGATCGACAGGGAGTGGCGCGCGCTGCAAACCGCGGCCGAGGACGCGCAATCCGTCCGCAACCGGCTGTCCCGCGAGGTCGGTGCCGCCAAGCAGCGCGGCGAGTCGGCAGACGCGCTGCTCGCCGAAATCGCGCAGCGCAAGGCAGCGGAGGAGGCGACGTTGAGCCGCGCGGCCGAATTGCGGCGGCAGCTGGACGATCTGCTGGCGACGCTGCCGAACCTGCCGTCACCGGATGTACCGGACGGTCTCGACGAGAGCGCCAATGTCGAAATCCGGCGGGTCGGCGATCCGCCGCGCTTTAATTTCGCGCCGCGTCCGCACGAGGCGATCGGCGAAACGCTGGGGCTGATGGACTTTGCCGCCGCCGCGAAGCTGTCGGGGTCTCGGTTTGTCGTGCTGAAGGGCTCGCTGGCGCGGCTCGAACGCGCGCTGGCGCAGTTCATGCTGGACCTGCACACGACAGAGTTCGGCTATACCGAAATCGCGCCGCCCTATCTGGTGCGCGACGAGACCGCGTTCGGCACCGGACAACTGCCCAAAGCCGCTGAGGATATGTTCCAGACGCGCGAGGGGCTGTGGCTGATCCCGACCGCCGAGTTGCCGCTGACCAACCTCGTGGCCGGCGAGATCCTCGACGAAACCGCGCTACCGCTGCGCTTCACGGCGTGGACGGCATGTTTCCGCTCCGAGGCGGGAGCCGCCGGGCGCGACACGCGCGGCATGATCCGCCAGCATCAGTTCGCCAAGGTCGAGCTGGTCTCCATCACGCGCCCGGAGGATTCCGAGGCCGAGCACGAACGAATGACTTCCTGCGCCGAGGAAGTTCTAAAGCGGCTCGGGCTCGCCTATCGGGTCATGCTGCTGTCGGCCGGCGACATGGGGTTCGCGGCCCGGAAGACCTACGATCTCGAGGTCTGGCTGCCGGGGCAGAACGCCTATCGCGAGATCTCGAGCTGCTCGAATTGCGGCCCATTCCAAGCGCTGCGCATGAAAGCCCGCGTTCGGCCGGCCGGCGGCAAGGGGACACGTCCGGTGCACACCCTGAACGGCTCCGGTCTCGCGGTTGGCCGTACGATGATCGCGGTGCTGGAAAACTTCCAGCGCGCCGATGGCACCGTCGCGATCCCGGAGACGTTGCAGCCCTATATGGCTGGACAGCAGGTACTTGCGCCCAATGGTTGATAGAACGATGCCTGACAGGCCGATGGCTGACAGGCGCATCGAAATCGGCAAGTGCCGCATCCTGATCTCGAACGACGACGGGATCGAATTGCCGGGCATCAAGATCCTCGAACAGATCGCGCGCGAGCTGACCGACGATGTTTGGGTTGTGGCACCTGACCAGGAGCAGAGCGGCGCCAGCCACTCGCTGACGACGCGGCGGCCGCTGCGGCTCATCGAGATATCGGAGCGACGCTATGCGGTGGACGGTACGCCGACCGATTGTGTGCTGCTCGCCGTCAAGAAATTGTTGCGCGAGCGGCGGCCGGACCTGGTTCTGTCCGGCATCAATGGCGGCAGCAACGCCGGCGAGGACATGACCTACTCGGGAACCGTGGCGGCGGCAATGGAGGCGACGCTGCTCGGCATACCGGCGGTGGCGTTGAGCCAGGATTATCCCGACGGCTCGCCGATCCCGTGGGATGCCGGCAAGGCGCTCGGCGTCGAGGTGATCCGTCGTCTGCTGAGGCGGCCGTGGTCGGCGAATACGCTGATCAACGTCAATTTCCCCGGGGTGCCGCCGGACCGGGTCGCGGGTTTTGCGGTGACCAGCCAGGGCAAGCGCGACATTGCCGAGAACCTGACCGAGGGAAGGGACCCGCGCGGCCGGCCCTATTACTGGATCGGCCCGATCCGCGAGCCCGGCGGCGCCGAACCCGGCACCGACATCGCCGCGCTGACCGAGAACAAGGTCTCGATCACGCCGATCAACATGGACCTGACCTACGTCCGCCTGCTCGACCCGCTGCGCCGGCTTTTCGAATAGCAGCGAAGGCGATTCGCATCTCGATCGCGATCGGCGGTGCGACGGCGGCATCATCCCCATACAAACGGTCGAGGTTCGCGCGCCATTTCCGACCAAGCGGCGGGCCACGAATAGTAACCTGTAGACAAAGTTGATTCTACCGTTAGGGCGTTTGACTTATCCGGTTTACTCTGAAGCGCATCAGCATTCTTGCCCGTCGGGGGGCGGACAGGTGGGGGGATGGGGGAAATCGGATTGAGGCGGCATTTGCGTGCCGCCGTCGCAGTGTCGTTCGCGGCGCTTGCTGCCGCATGCGCCGGCACCCGTCACGAAGCGCCGGTGATCATGAAAGGGGCTCCGGACCAGATCGAAGCCGCGCCGCTTGCGCCGCCGCGGGCTCGGCCGAAGCTTGCGGCGCCAAAACCGCCACCGCCGACCGGACCGGGTAAGCGGATCGTCGTACGTCCCGGGCAGTCAGTGGGCTATCTCGCGCGCGAGTACGGCGTCACCAAGCGGGCGATCATCGAGGCCAATAATCTGACGCCGCCGGAATACAAGATCGAGATCGGCCGGCAACTCGTCATTCCAGGCGGCACCGAGCCGCATCCGCCGGCGCAGACGGCGGAAGCGGAAAAGCCTTCGCCGCCCCCGCCAGAGCACCCGGCATCTTCCAAGCGGGCGGGCAAGGCGGGAGAAGTTATCCCGCTCGACGACCCGGCGCCGGCGCGGAAAAAATCGGCGGAGGCTCCGGCGATCAGTTTCCCGCCGCCGACTGCTCCGGCACGCGGAAAACTGTCACCGCCCGCCGCCGAGCCGGCTGCACGGCCCCCGCAGCCCGCTGAGAACGAAGTCGCGTCGGCAGAGGCTGAGGAGCCGTCGAGCCGAAGCGGGCATCTGCCATGGCCGGTGCGCGGCCGCATCGTCGCCGGTTACGGCGCAACAAAGGGTGGCGGCCATAATGCCGGCATCAACATCGCGGCCACGCGCGGCGCCCCGGTCCACGCCGTCGATGCGGGGGTTGTCGCCTATGCGGGCAACGAGATCCGCGGCTACGGCAACCTCGTCCTGGTCAAGCATCCGAGTGGGTTGATTTCGGCCTACGCCCATCTCGATACGCTGCTCGTCAATCGCGGCGACACGGTCAGCCGCGGCCAGGTGATCGCGAAAGTCGGCAATACCGGCGGGGTCAGCGAGCCGCAGCTCCACTTCGAGCTGCGCCGCGGCAAGAAGGCGGTCGATCCGCGCGAGTTGCTGGGGCCGGGGACGAATGCCGGCGGCGGGGAAAGGAACCGCAGGCTAGAGATGACCGAGCCCGAATGGCGCCGCCTCAACCGTCTGCATTGGGACGACCGGGTGCGATCCATCTCGGACCGCGGGGCTATGACCTCGACCGGCTGCGGGCGGGACAGAAGCCGCTCAACGGCATCGAGGCCGAAGAAATGCCGCCGCTTGAGGGCAAGCGGGTGCTGCACCTGCAATGCCATTTCGGCGCCGACAGCCTGAAACTGCTGCAGGGCGGCGCCGCCGAAATCGTCGGTGTTGATTTTTCGCCGCCCGCTATCGCCGCCGCCCAAAAACTGGCGCGGGAGATGGGCCTCGCCGAACGGGCGCGCTTTGTCGAAGCCGATCTCTACGACGCGCCCGTCGCCGTTCCGGAGCCGCACGGTTTCGATCTGGTCTTCGTGACCTGGGGAGCGATCTGCTGGCTGCCCGACGTCCGGGCGTGGGCCAAAGTCATCGCGGCGATGGTGCGGCCCGGCGGCGCGCTATACCTCGCCGAAGGCCATCCCGCGGCCTATGTACTGGACGACCTCAGCCGTTCGGCGGACGGTATGCCCGGTTTTTATGCGCCCTACTTCTCGCGTGACCCGGTCGTCTATACCCAGGAGCGCGACTACATCGACCCCGCGGCCGAGTTCACGCATCCGATCAGCCATACCTGGGTTCACTCGCTCGGCGACACGGTGACCGGCCTGATCGAAGCCGGAATGCGGCTTGACTGGCTGCATGAACACGAGGGCGTACACTGGCGGATGTTCGAGATCCTGGTGAGGGATGCGGACGGTCTCTATCGCTGGCCGGACAAGGCCTGGCTGCCGCTCGCGTTCTCGCTGCTGGCGACGCGCTGCTGATCGCTCCCCGTAACCGCTACCGATCAACCGAGCGGCTTTCCAAGCCGGCCGGCGAGGTCCTGGATGAACTGCCAGGCGACCCGGCCCGAGCGCGAACCGCGGGTGATCGACCACTCGCTGGCCTCCGCCCTGAGCTGGTCATCGGGCAGGTCCAGACAGTAATGCGCCGCATAGCCCCGCACGATCGCCAGATAGACCTCCTGATCGAGATTATGAAACCCGAGCCACAGCCCGAAGCGGTCGGACAGCGAGACCTTTTCCTCGACTGCCTCGGCCGGGTTGATCGCCGTCAAGCGCTCGTTCTCGATCATGTCGCGCGGCATCAAGTGCCGGCGGTTCGATGTCGCGTAGAGCACGACGTTGGAGGGACGCCCTTCGATGCCGCCTTCGAGAACCGCTTTCAGCGACTTGTAGCTGGCGTCGTTCTGGTCGAACGACAGATCGTCGCAGAAAAGGATCGAGCGCCGAAGGCTGTCGCGCACCAGCGACAAAAGCCGCGGCAGGGTCGGGATGTCCTCGCGGTGGATCTCGATCAGCGCCAGCGCACCGGGGCGGCGTTCCGGCCTGACGTCGTTGACGGCCGCGTGCGTCGCCTTGACGAGGGCGCTCTTGCCGGTGCCGCGCGCGCCCCACAGCAGCACGTTGTTGGCCGGGAGCCCGGCCGCGAAGCGTTCGGTATTCGCGAGCAGGATGTCGCGCACCCGGTCGATCCCGTGCAACAGGCCTATCGGGACGCAGTTGACGGAGGGCACCGGCTCCAGCCATTCGCGGTCGGCATGCCAGACAAAGGCGTCGGCGGCGCCGAGATCGTTGAGCGCGGCGCCGCTCGGCGCGAGCCGGTCGAGCGCGTCGGCGATGCGCTGCAGCAGCGGAATCAGATCGGGTTCCGGCATCGTTCCGTCCGGCGGGTAAGCGGGGTGGCGGACGCTACCACAGCGTCTTGCGGCGCGAAAAGCACGCCCGATGTCCAAGCCCGGCCGTCCAAGCATTGCCCTTCGTCCGGCGAGGCGGTACCAATGGCCGCATTGCGCGGCGGGGTCGCGGGATCGCTTGCCGCGACCCACGGCGTACACCATTTTCGGCTGGAGGCCGACGCCGACCGACGCGGGGATCGCCGCAAGAGCGATTATTGACGAGGGACTATGGACCAGAACGCTTTAATTCAATTTCTGCCGCTCGTCCTGATTTTTGTCGTGTTCTATTTCCTGCTGATTCGCCCGCAGCAGAAGAAGCAGAAGGATCATCGCGCGACGCTGGAGGCGCTGCGGCGTGGCGACCGAATCGTGACCGGCGGCGGATTCTTCGGCACGGTATCGAAGGTGGTGAGCCCGGAGGAGGTCGAGGTCGATCTTGCGCCCAATGTGCGCGTGCGGGTACTGCGCAGCACGATCACCAGCGTCCTGTCGAAACCCGATCCGGCCGCGGCGCGCGACGCAGCCAAGGAACGTGACGCCGCTAAGGAACGCGATGCGAAGGAAAAGGAACCGATCCGGCGCGCCGCCGACAAGGTACAGTGAGAGGATCGATATCGTCGCGTGCTCGAGAGAGATGTCATAGCCGGCGCCGGACCTGATCCGGGTATTAACCCGGCATTCTAAACCGTAGCGTCCTCTCGGGTCCGGCCGGGTCACCATAGCATGCTGTATTTCGCAAACTGGAAGGTCATCCTGATCTGCGCGATCTGCGCGGCCGGGGTGGTTCTCAGTCTCCCCAACCTATTCACCGAGCAGCAGCTCGCGACGATGCCGAGCTGGCTGCCGCATAAGCAGGTCGCGCTCGGTCTCGACCTGCGCGGCGGCTCGTATCTGCTGCTCGAGGTCGATGTCGCGGCGGCGGAACGCGATCGCCTCAATTCGGTCGAGGAGAGCGTTCGCAACGCGCTGCGCGACGCCAAGATCGGCTATACCGGGCTCAGCAATCAGGGCAACGCGGTCGTGTTCACGATCCGCGATCCGGCCCAGATCGCGACGGCGCGGCAGGTTCTCGGCAGGATCGACAACGACTTGACCGTCGAAATCGCCGCGGACGGAGCCGGCACGATGCGCTTTCGGCAGGCCGCGCTCGATGCCCGCCGCCGACAGGCGGTCGAGCAGTCGATCGAAATCATCCGCCGCCGCATCGACGAGACCGGCACCAAGGAGCCGACGATCCAGCGCCAGGGCGCCGACCGCATCCTGGTGCAGTTGCCGGGCGTGGACAACCCGGAGCACGTCAAGACGCTGCTCGGGCGCACCGCCAAGCTGACCTTCCAGCTGGTCGACACGAGCGTCAATCCCGAGGATGCGCGACGGGGCCGGCTGCCGCCGGGCGACGAGGTCCTGCCGGCAACCGATGACCGCAGTGGGCCGGGGCAGTATGTCGTGCGCAAGCGTGTCATGGTCGGCGGCGACATGCTGGTCGACGCACAGGCCACCTTCCACGACAACGAACCGGTAGTCAGCTTCAAGTTCGACTCGGTCGGCGCCAGGCGGTTTGGCGACGCGACGCGCGAGAATGTCGGCAAACCGTTCGCGATCGTGCTCGACAATAAGGTGATCAGCGCGCCGGTCATCCGCGAGCCGATCCTCGGCGGCAGCGGCGTCATCTCGGGCAGTTTCACCGCGCAGTCGGCCAGCGATCTGGCGCTGCTGCTGCGCGCCGGCGCGCTGCCGGCGCCGATCACAATCCTTGAGGAGCGCACGGTCGGCGCGCAGCTCGGCGCCGATTCGATCCAGGCCGGAACGACCGCGAGCATCGTCGCAGTGATCCTGGTCATCGTCTTCATGGTGCTGTTCTACGGCTTGTTCGGGGTGTTCGCCGATATCGCGCTGATCTTCAATCTCAGTTTGATGCTGGCCGTCCTGTCACTGCTCGGCGCGACGTTGACGCTTCCCGGCATCGCCGGGATTGCGCTGACGATGGGCATGGCGGTCGACGCGAACGTGCTGATCTATGAGCGCATCAAGGAGGAGCTGCGCACCGGGCGGACGATGCTGTCGGCGCTCGAAGCCGGATTCAACCGCGCCTTCGGCACGATCGTCGACAGCCATATCACGACGCTGGTCGCCGGCATCCTGCTCTATTGGCTCGGTTCGGGACCGGTGAAAGGGTTCGCGGTCACGCTCAGCATCGGCGTGTTGACGTCGCTGTTCTCGGCGATCCTTGTTACCCGGCTGCAAATTGTCGGATGGCTGCGGCGCTGGCGACCAAGGGAAATACCGCTATGAGTCGCGTGCCCGACGGGAGATCGCCGTGCTGAAGCCGCTGATTGTCATCCGACACGTGCCGAAAATCGATTTCATGCGTTGGCATGTCTTCGGCTTTGCGTTCTCCGGTTTTCTGACGGTTCTGACCGTCGCTCTGCTTCTGACCGTCGGGCTCAATTATGGGATCGACTTCCGCGGCGGCACGCTGATCGAGGCACGCGTGACGACCGGGCCGGCCGATCTCGCCGAAATGCGCTCGAAGCTCGATGCGCTGAACCTCGGTGACGTGAGCCTGCAGCAGTTCGGCAGCCCGTCCGACGTCCTGATCCGAATGGCGCAGCGGCCCGGCGGCGATCGGGCGCAGATGGAAGCGGTCAAGCAGGCTCAGCAGGCGCTCGGGCCCAATGTCGAATATCGCCGCATCGAGGTGGTCGGGCCGACCGTCGGCAGCGAGTTGATCCGAGCCGGCGTGCTCGCGACCGTGCTAGCCCTCGGCGCGATCATGATTTATGTCTGGTTCCGCTTCGAGTGGCAGTTCGGCCTCGGCGCGATGGTGTCGACTCTCCACGACGTCATCACGACGGTCGGCCTGTTCGCCCTCTTGCAGCTCGAATTCAACCTGACGACGCTGGCGGCGATCCTGACCATTGCTGGCTACTCGATCAATGACACGGTCGTGATTTATGACCGGGTGCGCGAGTCGATGCGGCGGCATCGCACGATGCCGTTTCGCGATCTGATCAATCTGGCGCTCAACGAGACGCTGTCGCGCACGATCCTGACCGTGGCGACGACGACGCTGGCGGTGCTGTCGCTGCTGTTCCTCGGCGGGCAGGTGCTGCGCGGGTTCAGCATCGCGATGCTGTGGGGCATGTTCATCGGCACCTATTCGTCGCTGTTTATCGCCGCCCCGATCCTTTATTACGTGCAGCCCAACCGGCGTGCGATCGCAAAGGATGCCGAGCCGGCAACGCCGGCACCCCCGGCCGGGCGGGCGGCGCCTTCGGCCAAGCGGGCGTCGCGCTGAGGCGGCGATGGAACTCGTCCCGCAAATCCGGGCCGGGCATCAGATCATCGAGCGCTATGCGGCGAGCGGTTTCCGGGTCAGCGGCGCGATTTATCTCGGGCCGGTTCTGGTGTTTCCCGACAGCACCGAGGCGTGGGCAGAGGCGGCGTTTACCGTCGAGGGGCTGGTGCCGGTTCTCGCGCATGGCGGCATCGAACTGCTGCTGCTCGGTTTCGGGCGCCGCGTCGCGCTGGTCAGCGCGGAATTACGCAGTGCGCTGAAAGCGGGCGGGATCGCGGTCGAGCCGATGGATACCGGCGCGGCCTGTCGCACGTACAACATGCTGACGGGCGAGGATCGCCGCGTCGCCGCCGCGCTGCTGCCGCCGATCTGACCGGCACGGAATTAGCCGGTGAACGGGCCTCAAGGTGTGAGATCCCGCAATGCCGCTTAATTCCGATGCGGATTTTGCCGCTTGTTTCTGCATCGGCCACAATGGCGGGCCGCCGCTCGACCCCGGAGCGAGTTGGCGGCGGTTCTGCTGGAAAAAGGCGCATGGCCGCGCCTGGAAGACGCCGCCGCGCGAGATCGCGCTGGCCCGGCTGGCGCGCGCCGAGGAGCTGGGGATCAGCTATCGCGAGTACACTTCCGTACTGCTAGACGCAGGGCGGCGGCTGTAGACACTATGCCGAGTCCGGCTGCAGGCGGCGGGCGGCGTCCTCGCCGGCGCGGAGGCCGAAAACGCAGGCCTTGATCAGCCCGCCGACATAACCGAGCGCGCCGCCGCCTTCGAGACCGCCGGTGCAGCCGCCGGCCGCGTAGAGGCCGTCGATGACCGATCCGTCCGGGCGGCGCACCCGGCCGTTCCCATCGATCGCGATGCCGCCGAACGTGTTCGTGATGCCGGCGCAGATCGGGATCGCATAGAACGGCGGCCCCTCGATAGGGCTCGGCGCGCCGCTCTGCACCGAGCGCGGCGGCGACAATTTCGAGAGTCGCCCGTTGCGCACGGCCTCGTTATAAGCATCCACCGTGGCGCGCAACGCTGCCGCATTTATGCCGGTCAATGCCGCCAGCGCCTCGATTGTGTCGGATTCGTACAGCGTGCCGCCACCCATGACGAGCTGCGGGTTCGGCGGGATCTGCGCGGCGCGGCCCGCCTTGTCCCAGATCGCCGCGTCGCAGACCACCGTCGCGCACAGTGGGTCGTCGAGCCGGGCCAGATCGTTCGTGATCGAGATGCCACCCAGCCCCTCGTCGAATAACCGCCGGCCGTTGTTATCGACAACGATCGCGGCGGTTGCGACCGCATCGATCTGCGGGTACGGCCACAACCCGTCATCGTGCATCGCGCCGCGGCTCAGCAGATGGCCATAGAACCGATCGAGCCGGGTCAGCGCGGCGCCGGCCGCCTTGGCCATGCGCAGCCCGTCGCCAACCGCGGTGCCGGCATGGCGTTGCAGGACCTGTTCCGGGCTTGGGCCGATATGCCGCCGGAACAGCTCAGGGTCGCCCGGGAAGCCGCCATCGGCGATAACGACGGCGCGCGCCGCGAGCGACAGATCGGCGCCGGCGCGCGACGCGTCGAGCCCGACGCAGCGTCCGCCCTCGGTGCGCAGTGCCGTCGCGCGGGTGCCGAGAAACATCCGCCCCTGGCGCTGCTCAAGCCGTTCCTTGAGGCCGGCGATCATCCGATCGGGACCGCGTCCCCGCCAGTCCTGGCCATGCACCGCGGCGCGCGGCGGCGCCAGCGTCCAGCGGTGCCACCCGATCGGGCTGGCGCTCGTGAAGTTCGCTCCTAGTGCGGCGAGCCAGTCGACGGTACGGCCGCAATCTTGGGCGATCGCGTCCGCCAGTTCGGAGTCGGTTTCGCCCGATGTCGCACTTTCGATAGCGGCTTTCAGCTCGGCCGGGGGTAGCTTCACGTCATGATACGACACGTGAAAAATGCCGCCGGCCCAGCGCGAGCTGCACAGATAGCGCTCGTCTTCGCCCTTCTCGATGACGGCGGTGCGCAGCCCCAGTTCGGCCCCGCGCAGCGCCGCGGCGAGGCCGGCGAAACCGCCGCCGATCGACACGAGGTCGAATTCCGCCTCTAGCGACATTTCTTCCCCTGGCTCCGATTGTGCGCGCCGGTCGGCCGATGGTTCGGCTCAGAACAGCCGGTCGAGTTCGTCGCGCTTGATGTCGACCGGGTAGCGGCGGCGCAGCCCCTGCGTCAACTCGCTGGCAACGTCAAGCCGCATCTCCCCGGCTATCTGCGTTGCCAGTTTCGCGGCTTCGTCCTTGGAGATCGTCTGCGGCGCCTGCACTTCTTTCAGCTGCGCCGCGTAGCCGCCGGACTCGTCGGCGGCAGAGACCGTCTCGCCGGGTTTGGCCGCGAATAGCTTGGTGACGAGTGCCGGCGGGAACGACTGCCCGGCCGCCGGCGTGCGCCCCAGCGTTACGCCGGGCTGCACGGTCAGCCCTTTTTCGGCGGCGAGCATCGCCAGCGGCATGGAAGGCGTCACCGCGGCGGCGAGCGCCTCGGCCTGCTTGGCGACATCTTTCTGCTTCTGCTCGGCCTGCCAAGCCGCGATTGCCTTGTCCCGCACTTCGGCCAACGGGCGCACGGCAGAGGGGATGACCTTATCGACGCGCGCCACGTAGAGCGCGCCATCCTGCGTGTCGGTGACGCGGGTCGTCTCCCCCTGCGCGGTTGCGAATACGCTCTTCAGAACCTCGTCGGGCGCGACCGGAAGGACAACCCGGGCGCCGGCCGGGTCCAGGCCGTTCTCGTCGACCGCCGTGACCGGGGTCAGCTTGAAGCCAAATTTCTGCTGCAAATCCTCGAGCTTCGCGCCGCCGGCCAGCGCGTCGTCGGCCTGGTTCGCGATGTCGGCGATGCGGTCGGCAGCTTCGCGCTGCTGCAGCTCGGCCACGAGTTTCGGCTTTGCCTCCTCAAAGCTCTGCGTCTTGCCCGGTTCGATCTTGACGACCCGCAGGATGTGGTAGCCGAACGGGGTCTTGATCGGCTTGCTCGGCTGGTTCAGCGGCAGCTCAAACGCGACATCGCCGAGTTCGTGCGGAATTTCCTTGGGGTTCAGCAGCCCCAGTTCGATAGCGGAGGGGTCCATGCCGATCTGGGCGGCGACCTCGCGAAAATCCTTGCCGGCAGCGAGCGCGTCTTCGGCTTCCTTCGCCTTCTCCTCGGTCGGGGCCAGGATCTGCTCGATCTGACGCTGTTCGGGCACCTGGAACTCGTCCTTGCGCTCGTCAAACGCGCTGCGCAACGTGTCTTCCGTGATCTCGGCCTCCGGCTTCACATCGTTCGGCGACAGGCTCGCCAGCATGAAGCCGCGATACTCGGGAGCGCGGAACAGGTCGGGGTGCGCGTCATAGAATTGCGTCAGCTCGGCCTCGCTGGGCTGGGCGACGCTGGCGACCTTGGAGACCGGGATGCCGACGATATCGGCGACGCGCTTCTCGTTGCGATACCGGTAAAGCGCCTCGACCAGCGGACGCGGCGGCTCGATCCCGCCAGTGACCGCCTGCAGCAGCTCGTTGCGCGGGATTTCCTGCCGCATCCGCGCGACGAGCTGGTCCTCGCTGAGGCGGTTCATCATCAGCACCTGCGCGAACAGGCGCCGGTCGAACTTGCCGTCCGGCCCGCGGAAGGCCGGGTTCTCGTAGATCGCGTTGCGAATGACCTCGTCCGGCACGTCGAGACCGAGCCGGTGGATCTCCTGGTTCAACAGGCTGCGGTCGATCAGCTGGCCGAGGACGCTATCGACGATTCCGAGCTGCTTCACCAGCTGCATATCGACTGTACCGCCGAATTGCGCCCGCATCCGCTCCACCGCCGGCTCCAGCGTGCGCTGCAATTCGATGGCCGGGATCTTCTCGTCGCCGACCGTGGCGACGACGATTTCCTGCGGGCCGCGAATGCGGAAAAGGTAATCCGAAATGCCCCAGGCCCCGAACGACAGGATCAGAAGCGCGAACAGAATCTTGACGATAATCGAACCCGCTCTGCCGCGGATTGCCTGCATCATAATCGGAGACGCTCGCCTCTCGGGGCCGCGGCGCCGCCGGTCGGTTGACCCGCGCCGATCCCGGTGTGATCGTGCCAATGCAATGGTCACCGAAGATAGACATGCGCCGTCGCGGCCGCAACCTTGCCGCCCGGCGACGCAGCCCCGGCGGGGAGGGATCAAATGCCTGAACGTAAACGGCTTGTCGCGGGCAACTGGAAGATGAACATGCTGCGCGCCGACGGGTGCGCGCTGGCCTGCGAGATTGCAGAGCGGGCACGCGAGGTGCATCGCTGCGAACTGCTCGTGTGCCCGCCCTTCACGCTGCTCCCCGAAATCGGCGCGGCGCTCGCCGGCAGCGGTGTCGCGCTCGGCGGCCAGGACTGCCATGCGCAGTCGGCCGGCGCGTTCACCGGCTGGTCAGCGCCGAGATGCTGAAGGATGCCGGGTGCAGCCACGTGATTGTCGGCCATTCCGAGCGCCGGCACGGCTGCGGCGAGACCGATGCGGAGGTGCAGGCGAAGACCGCGCGCGGCGTGGCGCGCCGGACTGGTCGCGATCGTCTGCGTCGGCGAAACGCGGGCGGATCGCGAGTCGGGGCGGGCGATCGAAGTGGTCGCGGCGCAGCTCGCCGGCTCATTGCCGGACGGCGCCGACGCCGCGCGGCTGGTTGTTGCCTATGAACCGGTCTGGGCGATCGGCACCGGCCTGACGCCGACGACCGGCGACATCGTCGCGATGCACGAGGCGATCCGCGGCCGCATTCCGCCCGGCACGAGGATCCTGTACGGCGGTTCGGTCAATCCGAAAAACGCCGCCGAGATCCTGGCGCTCGACGAGGTCGAAGGCGCGCTGGTCGGCGGCGCCAGCCTCAAGGCCGACGATTTCTGGGCGATCGCAATCGCGGCGGGATGACTCCAGAATCAGGACCGCGCACGTCCCCCGCTCTCACAGGCCGCTTGGCGATGCAGGCGGGGACGCTCGCGTCCACTGAGGCAGGCGGCCCGAACCGAAAGTCGCAGCTTCTAGCCAGCGGCGGCGCGAGCGCCTAGATTAGCGGCGATCCCCGAAATCGCCGCGGCCGCCCGACCCATGATCATTTTGCTGTTCATCGTTCATGTGCTGATCGCGCTCGCGCTGATCGGGGTCATCATGCTGCAGAAGAGCGAGGGCGGCGCGCTCGGCATGGGCGGCGGCGGGATGTCCGGCTTCATGACCGGGCGCTCGACGGCCAACCTCTTGACCCGGACGACCGCGATCCTCGGCGCGGCGTTTTTCGCGACCAGCATTCTGCTCGTGCTGCTCGGCCAGGCCGATCGCGGGCCGCGCTCGATTATCGACCGGGCGGCTGGCGGCCCGGTGCCGACGACGCCGCTGATGCCGAACCTGCCGTCCGCGCCGGCTGCGCCCGGCGCCCCCGCACCGGCGATTCCCGCGCCGGCCGAGCCGAGCGCGCCGTTGGCGCGCTGATCGGCGCCGAGGAATTCGCTGTTTTATCGAGCGTGACAGGGCGGCGGGTTGCCCGCCCTGGACGTAATCGCTGCTTCCTGTAGGCTAGAGGTCCATGACGCGGTTCATCTTCATCACCGGCGGCGTGGTCTCCTCGCTCGGCAAGGGGCTTGTGCTCGGCGGCGCTCGGCGCGCTGCTGCAGGCGCGCGGCTTCAAGGTGCGGCTGCGCAAGCTCGACCCGTATCTGAATGTCGATCCCGGCACGATGAGCCCGTACCAGCACGGCGAAGTCTTCGTGACCGACGACGGCGCCGAGACCGATCTCGATCTCGGCCATTACGAGCGCTATGTCGGCGGCGCGGCGCGGCGCAGCGACAGCGTCACGACGGGGCGCATCTATTCGACCGTGATCGCCCGCGAGCGGCGCGGCGAATATCTCGGCGCGACGGTGCAGGTGATCCCGCACGTCACCGATGCGATCAAGGAATTCATCACCGCCGATCTCGCCGGCGAGGATTTTGTGCTGTGCGAGATCGGCGGCACGGTCGGCGACATCGAAAGCCTGCCGTTTCTCGAGGCGATCCGCCAGCTCGGCAACGAACTCGGCCGCGAGCGCGCGATGTTCGTGCATCTGACGCTGGTGCCGTTCATCGCCTCGGCCGGCGAACTGAAGACCAAGCCGACGCAGCATTCGGCCAAGGAACTGCTCGGGCTCGGCATCCAGCCCGATATCCTGCTGTGCCGCTGCGACCGGCCGATCCCGGAGAGCGACCGCAAGAAGATCGCGCTGTTCTGCAACCTGCGCGAGTCGCGCGTCATCCCGGCGATCGATGTCGATACGATCTATGCCGTGCCCGGCTCCTATCACGCCGAGGGGTTCGACCGCGAGGTCTGCGCCCATTTCGGGCTTGCAGGCGCCGGAGCCGGACCTGTCGCGCTGGGACGCGATCGTCAACCGCATCCGCCGGCCCGAGGGCGAGGTCCGGATCGCGATCGTCGGCAAGTACACGCACCTGCTCGACAGCTACAAATCGCTGGGCGAGGCGATGACGCATGGCGGCATCGCCAACAATGTCCGCGTCAAGCTCGACTGGATCGATGCGGAGATTTTCGAGGCCGAGGAGGAGGCGGTGCGGCGCCTCGAGGACGTGCACGCGATCCTCGTGCCGGGCGGCTTCGGCGAGCGCGGCTCCGAGGGCAAGATCGAGGCGGTGCGCTTCGCGCGCGAGCGGCAGGTGCCGTATTTCGGCATCTGTTTCGGGATGCAGATGGCGGTCATCGAGGCGGCGCGGCATCTCGCGCGGCTGCCCGGCGCCGGCTCGACCGAGTTCGGCCCGTGCGAGCATCCGGTCATCGGGCTGATGACCGAGTGGATGCGCGGCAACGAACTTGGAGCAGCGGCAGGCCAACGGCGATCTCGGCGGCACGATGCGGCTCGGGGCCTACGACGCGGTGCTCGACCCGGAAAGCCGGGTCGCCGAGATCTATGGCGCGACCCGGATCAGCGAGCGCCACCGCCACCGCTACGAGGTCAACATCGCCTATCGCGACACGCTCGAGGCGGCGGGGCTGCGCTTCTCGGGCATGTCGCCCGACGGCCTGCTGCCGGAGATCGTCGAGATCCCGGACCACCCCTGGTTCATCGGCGTGCAGTTCCACCCGGAGCTGAAATCGCGCCCGTTCGAGCCGCATCCGCTGTTCACCGACTTCGTCCGCGCCGCGGTGCACCAGTCGCGGCTGGTGTGACGGACCCTGCAGGCGTCAGCTCCGGCGCGGCGGCTCGATCGGCATCGTCGCGATGCTGGTCCACGCGACCGGGGCGCCGGCTTTCTCCGCGGCCTGCTCGGGCGGCAGCGCCTGGTCCCAATGCACCGCCAGGAAGCGGCGGCCGGTCACGCCGCGCGGCGGCGTCCGACACGAGCCACACCAGCGGCGGCGCCATTACCTCCGGCTGGATCATGTCCTCGCGCGCATAGGGCGCTTCCGCCGGGATCATGCCGGTATTGGTCGCGCCGCCCGGCACCAGCACGTTGACGGTGACCCCGGTGCCGTCGAGATCCTTCGCCATGATCGCCGAAAACGCCTCGAGCGCCGCCTTTGACGGGCCGTAGGTCGGCGAGCCGGCGCGGATCATCGTGCCGAGGCTCGTCGTCACGTTGACGATGCGGCCCCAGCGCTGGCGCATCATGTCGTGCACGACGGCGCGCGACAGCGCCATCGGCGCGTTCGTATGCACGGCCACGAACAGCCGCCACTGCTCCGGCGTGATCTCCCAGAACTTGATCGGGTTCTGCCGGTTGTCGCTGCGGATCGTCGCCTGCCCGACCCCGGCGTTGTTGACGAGGATGTCGATCGTGCCGAACCGGCCGCGCGCCGCCGCGACGATCCGGTCGACCGCGTCGTCGCGCGCCAGATCGGCCTCGATCGTCAGCAGCGCCGCCTCCCGGCCGCGCTCGCGCGCACTCGCCGCCAGCGCCGCCAATCCCTCGGCGGTCCGGTCCGAGGCCGCGACCCGGATCCCGGCATCGAGCAGCCCGCCCACGAGCGCGCGGCCGATGCCGCCGGCCGCTCCGGTGACGATTGCGGTGCGTTGTCTGTCGCTCATCTCGCCTCTCCCGTTCTCGGTGCGACGTGTGTCATATGCAGAATGCCGCCGAACCGTCGCCGGGTCAAGCCGCCGTCCTGCGCGGCCGGAGCGGCGTCTCGGGTTCGCGCGGCACGGCGCTCGAACGAGCCATGTATTGTGTGAAGGTATTATAATACCTCGAAGCCAAACTTATTGAACTACAACGTGTTTTTCTTGACGCTGGCGACGTGTTGGCGTACACGGTGCGCCCGCTTCAGTCCGGCCCCGTGGGACACGCCGCACGCTGCGGAGCGACCGGCATTTCGGGCTGCGAGAGATGAAAACCTTTTCCGCCAAACCTTCCGACATCGAAAAGAACTGGCTGCTGATCGACGCCGACGGTCTCGTGCTCGGGCGCCTGGCGTCGCTGATCGCGATGCGGCTGCGCGGCAAGCACAAGCCGTCCTATACGCCGCACATGGATTGCGGCGACCATGTCGTCGTCGTCAACGCCGAGAAGGTGCAGCTGACCGGCAACAAGCGCCAAGCCGACATCTTCTACTGGCACACCGGTTATCCCGGCGGCATCAAGGGCCGCAGCAAGGGCGCCATCCTGGCCGGCAAGCACCCGGAGCGGGTCATCGAGAAGGCGGTCGAGCGGATGGTGCCGCGCGGGCCGCTCGGGCGGCAGGTCATGCGCAATCTGCGGGTCTATGCCGGTCCCGAGCACCCGCACGCCGCGCAGAACCCGCAACATCTCGATGTCGCGGCGATGAACCGCAAGAATGTGAGAGCGTAAGCCGATGTCCGACGAAAACACGCGCGACCGCGGACCGGGCGATCAGCCCGAGGGGCGCCCCGGCGGACAACAGGGCGATGGGCAACCGGGGGGCGGGCACGGGCGGCCCGCGCGGCCAGACTTTCCAGGGGCTCGCGAGCCTGCGCCAGGCGATGGCCGCGGCGCGGCCGGCGGCGCCCACGGGGCCGGGCGCCGTTCCGGACACGATGGCGCCGGTGCCCGCGGACGTGCAGCCGATCCGCGACGAACTCGGCCGCTCCTACGCGACCGGCAAGCGCAAGAACGCGGTCGCGCGCGTGTGGATCAAGCCCGGCAACGGCAAGATCGAGGTCAACGGACGCGACAGCCCGGTCTATTTCGCGCGTCCGGTGCTGCGCATGCTGATCAACCAGCCGTTTGTCATGACCGATCGGCTCGGCCAGTTCGACGTGTGGTGCACGGTGCAGGGCGGCGGGCTTTCCGGCCAGGCCGGCGCGGTGCGCCACGGCATCAGCCGGGCGCTGACCTTCTACGAGCCGGGGCTGCGGCCGGTGCTGAAGCATGGCGGCTTCCTGACCCGCGACAGCCGCGTCGTCGAGCGCAAGAAATACGGCAAGGCCAAGGCCCGCCGCAGCTTCCAGTTCTCGAAGCGGTAAAGCCCCCATATTCGCGCGCCGGCAGCTTCCGGTCCGCGGCTTGACCCGCGCACTCCCGGCATGTGTAAGATCACCCTTACTTTAGCCTAAAGTTGACGGCGAAAAGGGGGTGCAAGCACATGCCGCATCGCTGCGGATTCGAAGCAGGCCAGAACGATAACGGCCGGCCCGCGCGCTGGTGCGGTCGGGCGATTGGATCGATTACGGCGTCGCCTTGTGTCAGCCCGACGCTTTCGACCTTGCCCTGGCGGCGCGCAAGTCGGAGTTGCGGGACGTCAAGATCCGCTCGTGTCTGTCGATGCGGCCGCGCGCCGTCCTGGAAGCGGACCCGGAAGGCGAGCATTTCTTCTGGTTCAGCGGGCACTTTTCGGGATACGACCGGCGCAAGCACGATTCCGGCATCAGCCACTACATCCCGGTCAATCTCGGCGAAATCCCCGACTATTACCGCCGCTTCTGCGACCCGATCAATGTCGCCGTCCTCAAAACCGCCCCGATGAACGGAGACGGATATTTCAATTTCGGCCCCACCAATTTGTGGCACGGCACGGTTGTCGAGCGGGCGAAGATAGTGATCGTCGAAGTCTGCGCGAGCATGCCGTCTGTTTACGGCGAGCGCGACGGTGTTCATAAAAGCGAAGTCGATTATGTCATCGACGGTGGTAGCGCACCGCTGCCCGAACTGCCCAACCCCCCGCCGACCGAGGCCGATCGCGCGGTCGGACGGCGGATTGCGGAAGAGATCGAGGACGGCAACTGCCTCCAGATCGGGATCGGCGGAATGCCGAACGCGGTCTGCGCGAGCCTGCTGGAAAGCGGGGTGCGCAATCTGGGCGTGCATAGCGAGATGCTCACCGACGGAATCCTCGACCTGTACAGGGCCGGACGCATTACCGGCGCCGAGAAGACGCTCGACCCCGGCAAGATCACCTACAGCTTCGCGCTCGGCTCCCAGCGTCTCTATGACGCGGTCGATCGCAACCGCGATTTTCATTGCGCTCCGGTCGAATACACGAACCCGCCGTATCTGATCATGCGGAACCGCCGCATGGTGGCGATCAACAACACGACACAGATCGACCTTCAGGGGCAGGCGGCGTCCGAATCCGACGGACATCGCCACATCAGCGGCACCGGCGGCCAGCTCCAGTTTGTGCGCGGCGCTTACGCGTCCGAAGGGGGCAAGGCGTTCATCTGCCTGTCCTCGGTCTATGAGCGTCATGGCATCCGCAGGAGCCGGATCGTGCTCGACTTGACCCCGGGCAACATCGTTACCGTTCCGCGCTCGGACACGATGTACGTCGTCACCGAATACGGCATGGCGAACCTGAAGGGCAAATCCGTCGCCGACCGGGCCAGGGCGATGATCGGCATCGCGCATCCCGAATTCCGGGACGAGCTGGAGCGGCAGGCCTACGCACACCGTCTCATCCCGAGAGGGTATTTCTAAATCCGGGGAAGCTGGATCATGCGTTTCGCGATCGCGCTGCCGACCGACGCCGAGTCCTGGCGGGTCGTGCGGCGCGCCGAGGAATTGGGGTTCGGTCGCGCGTGGTTCTACGACACGCAGATGCTGAGTGCTGACCCGTTTGTCGCGATGGCCGCCGCGGCGCTGAAGACGACCCGCATCCGCCTCGGGACCGGCGTGCTGATCCCGTCGAACCGTCTCGCGGCCGTCACCGCCAACGCCTTCGCCTCCCTCAACAAGCTGGCGCCGGGGCGGATCGATTTCGGGGTCGGCACCGGCTTTACCGGGCGGCGCGCGATGGGCCTCGGCGCGATCAGGCTCGCCGACATGGAGGCGTACACGGGCGAGGTCATGGCGCTGCTACGCGGTGACACGGTCGAGAGCGCGATCGAAGGCAAGCGCCGCCTGATCCGATTGCTCAACCCCGAACTCGGGCTGATCAACATTCGCGATCCGGTCGGGCTTTATGTCGCCGCCTCCGGGCCGCGCGCCCGCGCGGTGACGGCGCGGCTCGGGGCGGGATGGATCAACACGACCGCCGATGTCGCGGGGATCGCGGCGCTCGACGAGATGCGGGCGGCGTGGGCGCAGGCCGGGCAGCAGCGCGAGGCGCTTGAGGCGATCGTCCTGACCGGCGGCGTCGTGCTGCAGGAGGGGGAGCCGGCCAATTCGCCCCGCGCGGTTGCGCAAGCCGGCCCGCGCGCCGCGATGCTGCTGCACCGCGCGGCCGACGCGGCGCTGATGGCTGCCAACGATCGCTGCGATCCCGCCGGAAGTGGCCGAGACGGTCGCCGGCTATGTCGAACTGGCGCGCGGTTTCCGGCCGCAAGGCGCGCATTACCTCGAAAACCACCGCGGCCACCTGATGTTCGTCAAGAAAGAGGAGCGGCCGTTCGTCACCGCCGAGCTGATCCGACTGCCGACCTTCGCCGCGACCCGGCGCGAATTGAAGGACCGCATCGCCGCGCTCGCCGATTCCGGCTACGACGAGATCGCGATCCAGATCGTGCCCGGCCAGGAGCACGCGATCGAGGATTGGGGCAGGATCCGCCGCGCCTTCGCGTGAGGCAGCCCATCCCACAGCCCCGTTCAATACGATTTCGGCAATCCGAGCACGCGTTCGGCGATGTGCGACAGGATCAGCTGCGGGCTGATCGGTGCGATGCGAGCGATCTGGATTTCGCGGAAAAACCGCTCGACGTGGAACTCGCGCGCGTAACCCATGCCGCCGTGCGTCAAAACCGCGGTTTCGCAGGCGCGGTGCCCGGCCTCGGCGGCGAAGTATTTGGCCGCGTTGGCATAGGCCCCGACGGCACCGGCATCCTCGCCGCGGTCATAGGCGGCGGCGGCGCGCAGGACCAATAGCTCGGCCGCTTCGAGTTCGATCCAGCGCTCGGCGAGCGGGTGCTGGATGCCCTGGTTCTGGCCAATCGGACGGCCGAACACGATGCGCTCGCCGGCGTAACGCGTAGCGCGGGCGAGCGCAGCGCGCCCCAAGCCCACCGCCTCGGCGGCGATCAGGATGCGCTCCGGGTTCATGCCGTGCAGGATGTACTGGAAGCCGCGTCCCTCCTCGCCGATGCGGTCCTCCAGCGGCACCTTCAGCCCGTCGATAAACACCATGTTCGAATTCGACCGCGGCGCGGCCCATTTTATGGATCTCGCGCACCTCGACCTTGTCGCGATCGAGATCGGTGTAGAACAGCGTCATCCCGGCCGACGGGCGCGGCGCCTCCTCGAACGGAGTCGTGCGGGTCAGGATCAGCATCTTGTCGGCGACCTGCGCGGTCGAGGTCCAGATCTTGCGGCCTGAGATCACGTAATCGTCATCGTCGCCGTCCCGAACGGCGCGAGTCTTGAGCCGAGTCGTGTCAAGGCCGACATCGGGTTCGGTCACCGCGAAGCAGGCTTTTTCCCTGCCGGCGATCAGTGGCGGCAGAAAACGCCGCTTCTGCTCGTCATTGCCGAACACGACCACGGGGTGCAGCCCGAAGATGTTCATATGCACCGCCGAGGCGCCGCTGAACCCGGCGCCGGATTGCGCGACGGCCTGCATGACGATGGCCGCTTCGGTGATGCCGAGCCCGCTGCCGCCGTATTGCTCGGGCATCGCGACGCCGAGCCAGCCGGCTTCCGCCATGGCGCGCTGGAACTCGTGCGGGAACGCGCCGTCAGTGTCCTTCTGCATCCAGTATTCGTCGCCGAAGCGTTCGCACAGCCGCGCGACCGCGTCGCGGATTTCGAGCTGCTCGGGGCTCAGCGCGAAGCTCATCGCAACCTCCTCTGCGCGGCCGCCGCAAAAAACTCGGCCGGGTGCCGGTTGGCGGGTCCGGTTATCGCGCGTTTCCGGGGCGTCCGCCACCGCCTGCGGTTTGAACCGATTCTTGACAACGCCGGTCGCCCGGCTTATTTCCGGCCCTCCGATCGATTGGGCGCCCGTGGCGGAATTGGCAGACGCGCACGGTTCAGGTCCGTGTTCCGAAAGGAGTGGTGGTTCGAACTCCACTCGGGCGCACCATTCGACTTCCCCACACCAGCCGCTGTTTACGATAAACTGATGACGCGGGCGCGTACGGCGTCACACGAACGGGGAAGAATGATGATCGCCTTGAGCCGTTTGCGGCAGGCTTGGGAGCCGCGAGTGCTGAGCATCCTGCGGATCGTCGCCGGTCTGCTGTTTCTCGAGCACGGGATGCAGAAAATCTTCAATTTTCCGCCTCGAGCGACCCCGCGGGCGTATGAACTGTTTACGCTCGTGCCAGGACTGGCCGGGATCATGGAGCTGGCCGGCGGGGTGCTGATCGTGCTCGGGCTGTTCACCCGACCCGTCGCGTTTCTGCTCTCCGGCGAGATGGCGTTCGCCTATTTCATGTCGCACGCGCCGCGCGGGTTCTTCCCAATCAGCAACGGCGGTGATGCCGCGATTCTATTTTGCTTCGTTTTTCTGTACTTCTGTTTCGTCGGGGCTGGCGTGTGGAGCCTCGATGAGATGCGCTCACGCGGTCGTGCCGCTGCGGCGCCGAGAGGCGGCCGCTGACTTCACCGGGCAATCGCGCTCAGTCCCGCTGAATTGACGTGCCGCCCGCTGGGGTGGATAGTCCGAAGGATTTCAGGCGCGGAGTTTGGCCCGCGGCGGGATGGCGAAAGGCGAGATGAACTATCAGCTGCATCGCGGCGATCTGCCCGAGGGGCTTCTGTTCGGCGATGCGATCGCGATCGACACCGAGGCAATGGGCCTCAATCCGCACCGCGACCGGCTGTGCCTCGTTCAGCTGTCGCGCGGCGACGGCGATGCGCACCTCGTGCAGTTCGCGCCCGGCTGCTACAACGCGCCGAACCTGCTGCGGCTGCTCAGCGATCCAGAAATCGTCAAGCTGTTTCATTTCGCGCGGTTCGATATCGCGATTCTTTATCATTATCTCGGCGTGATGCCGCGCCCGCTTTACTGCACCAAGATTGCGTCGCGGCTCGTGCGCACGTTTACCGACCGGCACGGTCTGCGCGATCTGTGCCGGGACGTTCTGGGCGTCGACCTCAAGAAGGAACAGCAAAGTTCCGATTGGGGGGCGGCGTCGCTGAGTGAGGAGCAGCTCCGTTATGCCGCCTCCGACGTGCTGCACCTGCACGGGCTGCGCGCGCGACTGGACGCGATGCTCGCGCGTGAGGGGCGCACCGCACTTGCCCAGAGCTGCTTCGAATTCCTTCCGGCGCGCGCTTTGCTTGACCTAGAAGGCTGGCCCGAGCAAGACATTTTCGCGCATTAGACACTCGGGGCCGGCTTTGCCGCGCGCCGATCCTGAACGGGCCCGAGGGGGAGTTATTTTGGGGAAAAAGTCCGTAGCCGCGTCGCTCGACACGGTGCTGACCACGACCGCCGTCGATCCGATGCCCGGTCTCGCGACACCGCGCAGCGCCGGCGAAGGCGACGGGGCGGGTCCGCTGGCTCGCGACCTCGATGTCGGCCGCCGCGTGCTGAGGGCCGAGATCGCCGGGCTCGAACGGCTGACGCGCACCCTCGATCGCGCGTTCGGGCGCGCCCTCGACCTGTGCGGGGCCGCGCGCGGCCGGCTGATCGTAACCGGGATCGGCAAGAGCGGTCATGTCGCGCGCAAGATCGCGGCGACATTGGCATCGACCGGCAAACCGGCACAGTTCGTCCACGCGGCGGAAGCCAGCCATGGCGACCTCGGCATGATCGGGGCCGAGGACGCGATTCTTGCTTTGTCGAATTCGGGCGAGAGCGGCGAGTTGGCCGACATCATCGCCTATTCGCGCCGTTTCGAGATCCCGCTGATCGCGATAACCGCCGGCCGGAATTCGACGCTGGCGCAGGCTGCCGATGTCGTGCTGCTGTTGCCGGGAGCGGCCGAGGCGTGCCCGATGGGTCTGGCGCCGACGACCTCGACGACGATGATGATGGCTCTGGGAGATGCGCTGGCCATCGCGCTGTTGGAGCGCAAGGGGTTTTCTCCGGCCGATTTCCAGCTGTTCCATCCCGGCGGACGTCTCGGCCGCGGCCTGCTGCGCGTCGCCGACATCATGCACTCGGGCGACGCGATCCCGCTGGTGTCGCCGCGAACACCGATGTCGGAAGCGATTCTCGTGATGACTGCGAAGAGCTTCGGCTGTGTCGGCGTGTGCGACGGCGAGGGCCATCTCTTCGGCGTCGTCACCGATGGCGATCTGCGTCGTCACATGGACGATCGGCTGCTCGCCCGCGCGGTGTCGGAAATCATGCGCGCCGAACCGAAGACGATCACGCCGGCACACCTCGCCGCCGAGGCGCTGGGGCTGATGAACCGCTTCGCGATCACTGCCCTGTTCGTCGTCGACGACGCGGTGCGCCCGACGGGGTTCCTGCACCTGCATGACTGTCTGCGCGCCGGGGTAGCATGAGAATGGCGGCATGGGGCTAAGGGGCGTGAGGCTAGTGGTATGAGGCTGGCCATTCGCGGATCGGCTGCGCGCGGCGAGGGCATACGGGGGCACGCCGAATTGCCGGTATTTGCCGGCGCGTCTCGCCGGGCTGCGTCCGTTGCCACAGTGGACCGCCGCCACACGTGGCGGGTCGCGGTATTGAAGCGCATCCTGCCGGCGATCGGGGTGTCGCTGCTGCTGCTTATTGCGGTTTGGCCGCGGCTCGTGCCGCTCTGGGAACGGATGCGATTCAGCTTTCCGCCGATCGATCTGCGTGACGCGCAGGAATTGCGCATGGTCAATCCGCGCTACTCGGGGCTAGACCGAGAGGGGAGGCCGTTTGTCGTTACCGCCGCTTCGGGACGGCAGATCCCCGATCGCCAGGATCTGATGTCGCTGAAGGCTCCGGTCGCCGAAATCAAGTTGCGCAGCGGCGCGAAAGTCTGGGCCAGTTCGGTCAGCGCCATCTATCAATCGCAGGCGAGCATGCTCGACCTTTTTGGTGACGTTACTGTGACGCACCAGGACGGTACCCGCTTCCTGACGCAAACCGCGCGGGTCAATGTCGCACAGAATGCGGCGGAAGGCAGCGATCCTGTTTCCGGGCATGGCCCGGCGGGCGAAATAAAGGCGCAAGGATTTCGTATTATCGATAAGGGCGACACGATCATCTTTACCGGAAACGCCGAGATGGTGTTGAACGCAGCCAAAAAGGTCGCTCCGAAACGTGCGCCCGCGGCCGTGCCGGCCCCGGTCGCCGTACTCGCCTCGCAAGTCGAGGCCGAGGCAAAGCCGGCCGTGCCAGTCACCCGGCAAGGAGCCTCGCAGCGGTCTCCGGCCAAAGCCGCCGTCCGCCCGCAGTCGCACGCTGGGCGCACGGCCCGGAAGAAGCGCTGATATGCCGAATCGCGGCGCCGCTCATCGCAGCAGAACCGCCCATACTGCCTTGGCGATCGCCATTCTGATTGTTGTCGTCTGGCCGTTCGATCCGGGCCTGGCGCAGATCGGGGTTCCCGGACCACAAGGGGGCGATGACGGGCCGATCAGCATCCAGGCCGATTCCGGAATCGAGTGGCAGCAAAGCGAGCGCGTCTATATCGCCCGCGGCAATGCCGTCGCAGCGCGCGGCAACAGCGAGGTGCACGCCGACACGCTGATCGCGCATTACCGCGAAAAGGCTGGCGCCAAAACCGAGGCGAAGACCGATGCCAAGGGCTCGGCCGATACCGAGGGCGGTTTGCTGGGGCCGGCGAACGGCGAGGCCGGCGGCAACACCGAGATCTTTCGTGTCGAGGCGATCGGGAACGTCGTCTTGAAGCACGAGGCGAGTACGGTGACCGGCGAGCGGGCCGTCTACGATATCGACCAGGGACTGGCGATGGTCACCGGCAACAATCTCAAGCTGACCACCGCGACCGATGTCGTGACGGCGCGCGACGGTCTCGAGTGGTATGACAACCGGCAGATCGCGGTGGCGCGCGGCGATGCGGTCGCGACCCGGTCGACCAAGACGATCAAGGCCGACATTCTGACCGCTTATATGCACAAATCGGCAACCCCTCAGCCGAAAGGCGCGCCTCGCGCCGGGCCTGCCGCTGCGAACCCCGCGCCGCGAGCCGCCGCGACGCATGGGGCGACGCCCGCCGGCGCGCTCATCGGCGGCCAGGAAGGTGAGTCGCGAATCAGCCGCGTCGATGCGCAGGGCCATGTCGTCATCACCGATGCGCTGAACACCGGCCGCGGCGATTACGGCGTCTACAACGGCGATACCGGCATCGCAACGCTGATCGGCAACGTCGTCATCCAGCGCGGCGTGAACGTGATCCAAGGGCAGCGCGGGGTGATGGATTTGAACAACAATATAGCCCGCATGATGCCGGGCGGCGGTTCCGGCGACGGCAAACAGCGCGTCCAGGGCCTGTTTGTCCGCGATCAGGCCAAGCCCGGCGCTGCGCCGGCCGGCGACCGCAAGCTCCCATGATGCGCAACGCGAGGATGCAGCGACCGGAAATGCCCGACCCGCGCGACGAGTCAGCCGCGCGATGCCGGTCCGGCTTGGCTGCAGCGGCGCCCGCGACTAGTTGCGGATAATCGCGGCCTGGCCGGGAACGGTCTCGGCAAGAGCTTCAAGCGCCGCCCGGTGTTGCGCGATGTCAGCGTATCGGTGCAGCGCGGCGAGGTGGTCGGGCTGCTCGGTCCGAACGGCGCCGGCAAGACGACCTGTTTTTATATCATCACCGGCCTGATCACCGCGGACACCGGCAGCGTGGAAATCGACGGGCAGGAGATCACCGATCTGCCGATGTATCGCCGCGCGCGGCTCGGCATCGGCTATCTGCCTCAGGAGCCATCGATCTTCCGGGGTCTCTCGGTCGAACAAAACATCCGAGCCATCCTCGAAGTCGCCGAGCCCGAGCCTGACCTGCGCGAGGCGATGCTCGATGAGCTGCTGGCCGAATTCTCGATCGAGCACCTGCGCCGAGCCTCGGCGATCGCGCTGTCCGGCGGCGAGCGTCGCCGTGTCGAGATCGCGCGCGCGCTCGCAACAACACCGCATTTTATCCTGCTCGACGAACCGCTCGCCGGGATCGATCCAATCGCGGTCGGCGACATCCGCGAGCTCGTGCTGCATCTGAAGGACCGCGGCATCGGGGTGTTGATCACCGATCACAACGTTCGCGATACGCTGCGGATCGTCGATCGTGCCTATATTCTGCATGAAGGGCGGGTCCTGATGGAGGGCGCCCCCGACGAGATCGTCTCGGATGCGGAAGTGCGCCGCGTTTACCTCGGGGAGCGGTTCAGCTTGTAAGCGCCGCCCCGACGGAGCCTTTTGTGAACAGGATCGGTCTTTCGCAACGCCTGCAGCTTCGGCAGAGCCAGTCTCTGGTCATGACGCCGCAGCTGCAGCAGGCGATAAAGCTGTTGCAGCTGTCGAACCTTGAACTGGGCGAATTCGTCGAGGCCGAGATCGAGAAAAACCCGCTGCTGGAACCCGGCGAGACGCAGCGCGATGACGCGCTGGCCAGCCCCGACGAGCCGGGCCGTGTGGCGTCTGCCGCTCCATTGACGCTTCCCGAGCAGCTGGCTGGCGGCGTCGGCGACGTCGTTGGCGATGCCGCCGAGCATTGGGATGCGGCTTCGGGCGAGAATGGCGACGGAACGCACGATCGAACGCATGATGCCGGCGGCGACGGGGATTTATGGCGTGGCCGGGACGGGGCCGGGCGCGGCGATGACACTGAACCGGCCATTGAGCGGGCGGCAGACAGGTCCGCGCAGTCTGCGCGAACACCTGAGCGAACAGATCGGCGCCGATCTTCGCGATCCGGTTGATCGGATCATCGCCGCGCATCTGCTCGAACAGCTCGACGAGGCGGGCTATCTGCGGACCGATCTAGACACGGCCGCCCGGGAGCTGGGCTGCGCCAGAACGGATGTCGAGCGCGTGCTCGCGCGGGTGCAGGAATTCGACCCGCCGGGCATTTTCGCGCGCGATCTCGCGGAATGCCTGGCGCTGCAGTTGCGCGATCGCAACCGGCTCGATCCGGCGATGCAGCTTCTGCTCGACCACCTGCCGCTGCTCGCCGCCCGCAACGCCGCGGCGCTGATGCAGGTGTGCGGGGTTGATGCCGAGGATCTCGCCGAGATGGTCGCCGAGATCAAATCGCTCGATCCGCGTCCCGGGCACTCCTTTGACGCGGCGCTGCCGCAGTCGATGATTCCCGACATTTTGATGGTGCCGCAGCCGCAGGGCGGCTGGATTGTCGAGCTCAACCCCGAGACCATGCCGCGGGTGCTCGTCAATGGCCGCTATTACGCCCGGGTGATCCGCGGCGTCCGTACCCAGGCAGAGCGCGAGTATCTGAGCGAGCGGCTGCAGGCGGCGAACTGGCTTGTCAAATCGCTGCACCAGCGGGCGATGACGATCGTGAAAGTCGCGGCCGAGATCGTGCGCCGGCAGGACGCGTTCTTTTTTCACGGCGTCCAGGCGCTGCGACCGTTGATTCTGCGCGAGGTCGCCGAGTTCGATCGGCATGCACGAAAGCACCGTCAGCCGCGTTACCAGCAACAAGTTCATCGCGACACCGCGCGGCGTTTTCGAGCTTAAGTTTTTCTTTACATCGGCGATCCCTGCTTCGGGCGGCGGCGACGCGCATTCGGCCGAGGCCGTCCGCTTCCGGATCCGCGGCCTGATCGACGGCGAGCCGCCCGACGATACGCTCTCCGATGAGAAGATCGTCGAGATGCTGCAGCGGGAAGGCATCGAGATCGCCCGCCGCACCGTCGCGAAATACCGCGAGGCGATGCGCATCCCGTCTTCGGTTCAGCGCCGTCGCGAGAAGCAGATGGCTCTGTGACGCCGGGTCGGCCGCTTGATCCCGCTCTGGATCATGCCCATCATTCGTGACGGACGATGCGAGCGACCCCGCGAAGGCTTGAGTGGAGCACAGACAGTGCAACTGACGGTCACGGGCAAGCAGGTCGATGTCGGGGAGGCGCTGCGCAACCATGTCGAAGAAGCGCTCGAAGCGCTGCTCGGGAAATATTTTCGCACCGCGATCGAGGCTCACGCGGTGTTTTCCCGCGAAGCGCATCTGATCGCCGTCGAGCTGTCGCTGCATGTCGGGCGCGGCATGGTCGTCAACAGTCGCGGGTCGGCGACCGATTATTATCTTGCGTTCGACTCGGCCGCCGAGCGCTTGGCGAAACAATTGCGCCGCTACAAGCGCCGGTTGCGCGACTATCACGGCAAGGCACGCCCGGCAGGCGAGCGGCCGGAGATGGCGCGGTCGTTCGTGCTCGCGCCCTTCGAAGAGGAGGTGACGAGGCCGCGGATATCGCGACCGAGACGGATATTGGCGCCGAAGCCGAGGCAGCAGCCGATGGCGGAATCGCGCCCGGTCGTCATCGCGGAGATGAGCACGGAACTTCCGCAGCTGACGGTCGGTGAAGCGGTGATGCGGATGGATTTGGCCGATACTCCGGTGCTGCTGTTCCGCAACCGCTCGCACGGCGAACTCAACGTCGTCTACCGGCGCGGCGACGGCAATATCGGCTGGATCGACCCGGTGAACCGGGGGGCGACGCCAGCCGGCGATGACATACCGTCGATGACGGTCACGCCTGTGGCGCCGCCGGTTCGATCTGTGCCGCGTGCCAAGCTGCCATATTGAGCCAAATTGATGGAAGTTGAGGATTTGCTCTCGCCGCGCGCCGTGATCGCGCAGCTGCGCGCCGGCAACAAGAAACAGGCGTTGCTGGAAGTCGCGCGGCGCGCCGCGGCGGCGACCGGCGTGCCCGAGCGGAGGATCTACGACGTGCTCGCCGAGCGCGAGCGCCTTGCCAGCACCGGGCTCGGCAGAGGGCTGGCCATTCCGCATGGCAAACTGCCCGAACTGGACCGATTGTTCGGGGTATTCGCGCGCCTGGAACGGCCGATCCCGTTCGACGCTTTCGACAACCAGCCGGTCGATCTGGTCTTTGCGTTGCTGGCTCCGGCCGACGCTGGCGCCGAGCATCTGCGCGCGCTGGCCCGCGTCTCGCGGCTGCTGCGTGATGACGCGATCCGCGAGAAATTGCGCGGCGCCGACAACCCCGACGCGCTCTATGCGCTGCTCACCGATCGCAGCGAGAGCCACGTCACCTAGCCGGACCTAGGCCGAAACCGGGCCGGCTTTCGCGGCGCAGCACGGCGGCGCTGACCTGGTAATTGTGGAACAGCCAGTACGGCTTCGCCATCGAGTTTCGCCATTTCGCCAAGCCGAGGAACGGCGCCGGCAGCCGCAGCAGATGGCGCAGCAGGAGCCACGGGCGACGCCTGATCTCGTCGCGGTACGACAGCCCGACATCGATGATTTCGGCGGCGACGAGCGTGCTATGCGGAAACAGCGCCGCCGCTTCCTCGGGGGTCGGACGATACAGCGTGTCGATCGGGTCGGCGTGATGCGGGTAGCTGCGCGGCACGGTAACGACGATAATGCCGCCGGGCCGGACGAGCATGGCGCAGCGGCGCGCGAACTCGCCGGGATCGTGCACGTGTTCGAGTACATTGCAGCACAACAGCGCCGCGTATTGCCGCGCCCCGGCCACCCGGTCGAAGTCGGCGTCCCGTAGGAGGTCGGCGCGAATATCGATGCCAGCTCCCTGGGCCGTCCTCGGGGCGCGCATCGAGATGCACGATTTCGACACCGCGAGCCGCGAGCGGAGCCAGCAGATCGCGGTCTATCCAGGGCTGCACGGTCTCGCGAAACGCGCCTGTGCCGCTGCCGACATTGAGCAGCGGCGACAGAAGCGGCGGCGGGTAGGCGGCGAGCCGGTCGCCGATCCAGCGCGCCTCGCGTTCGAACATCGTTGTCGCCGGATACTTTGGCGGCTCTCGGCGGATCCCGGCCGTCCGAACCCGCCGCTACGGGAACACGATCTCGACGCGGCGATTCTGCGGCTCGCGGACCCCGTCGGCGGTCGGGACGCGGTTGTCGTTTTCGCCGCGTCCGCCGACGGTCATGTCGTTGCGCGGCACGCCGAGCCGGGCAAGCGCGTCGGCGACGGCGGCGGCGCGCCGCTCGGAGAGCCGCTGGTTGTAACCGGGCGAGCCGGAGCGGTCGGTGTAGCCGGTGACCTGTATCTGCACCGGCGCGCCGGCGCGATAGGCGGCGGCAGCCTGCTCGATAATACGCCATCCCGTCGGGCGTGACCGTGGACTTGTCCCAATCGAAGAAGACCAGGAACACGCGCTTTTCGACGGCCGGTGGCGGCGCGGGCAGCGGAGGAGCTTCGATCGGCGGCGGCGGCGCCGGCGGTCCCAGGCGGTAGACGATGCTCGCCATCACGTTCTGCGTGTTGTAGCCGGTCTTGTACGCGATGTTGGTCCCCGGCGTGCGGAAGGTTGCGTTGGTTGTAGCGAAATATCGGTAGTCGAGATCGACGGCGATGGTTGGCGTCACCTCGTAACGCAGCCCGCCGATCGCCTGATACCCGATCTCCCATGTGCTGTCGTTAAACAAGGTTCCGATACCGGGTGCGCTGGCCTTGTCTACCAGATACACCCCGCCGACGCCGGCGCCGATATGCGGCTTCACCGGCCAGCCGAGATCAATTTCATAGATAAGGTTGGCCAGGAACGCGTTCGCCTGGCGGCTGCCGCTGAGGTTGCCGAAGCTCGCTCCGCCGATCGTGATGCTGTCGGCGCCGTTGCGGCGATAGGCGTACTCCCCCTCGAACCGCCACGGACCCTCCTCGTAGCCGATCCGCGCGCCGACCGCGAAACCGGAATTGAAGCGTTCGGTCGCGGTCGGCAGACCGCTGGCTGTGATCTTCTGGTCCTGCAGCAAGGTCCATCCGCCTTCGCCGCCGAAATAGAGCGTCTGCGCCTGCGCGGGCATGACGGACAGAACGATGGTCGCCGCAAGAGACACCCCGCCCGTGACCGCGATCCGCCTCGACATACCTTGCGTCCCCCTTGGATCCCCGAAACCAGCAGGCGATCATCAACCGTCGGTATACGCTCGCAAGCGGAAAAACAATCCCTCTTTCGGCGGCCGGATGCAGGATCGCAGCTCAGCTGATACGCGCCAGCAGCAGGTTATGACCCCGACACGGGTGCGCCGAGCGGTCTCAGGCGCCTTCGACGATGAACGCGCGACCTTGCGAATTCGCTAGCCGAATTGGGAGTGCGGCCTGGTATTCCGGCGAGTTGTACCAGCGCCGCGCGGCCTCGACGTCGGCGAACTCGGTGACGACGACCCGCATTGGCTCCGGGCCGCCCTCGATCAGCTCGGCCTTGCCGCCGCGCACGATGAACCGGCCGCCGTACTGGGCGATGCTGGCGCCGGCCAGCGTGCGGTACGGCTCGTAACCCTCCGGATTGGTAACCTCGACCTCGGCGATAAAATAGGCCGGCATATCGATCCTCCAGCACCAGACCGGCCTGCCGCCGGCGGATTAAGCAATATGTTACCGGTCGGGCACCACGGCGCCAATGCCCGCCAGGGAAAGCTCCGGTTACCCTTAGACAATTCGCAAAGCCAACCATCAAAGGGAGGCGCAACCAGTGCTGGCCGAAGCGCGACACTATCCTCCGTCCGGGCCGTCGGTTCAGCGCGCGGGCATCGCCCGCGCGAAGTTACCGCTCGGCTTACCAGGGCGGCATCGGGCCGCGGCCCCACCGATCGGGGTAAGGTATGCGGGCCGCGGCCGCGTTGAACCAGGGCGGCGGATAAGCCGGTCCGTAGAACATCGGTGGTCGCGGATATTCAGCATCGTAACGTGGCCGCCGGCCGTCCGCCTCCGGCGGCGGCGGAGGGCTCCTGTCAGGATAGGTCCCGCCGTTATAGGACCTGTTGCCGGAGATTCTATTGCCGTAAGTCATATCACCGTTGGGCGGTGCCCCCCCGGTCGCAGGCGCCGGTAAAGCCTCGGGCTGCGCCCGCCATGCACCCCGGTATCCCTCGTGCCCGCGTTCGGCCGCTCGGCGCCGCGCCGTATCTTTTTCGGCGGCTTCGGCCGCGGCCGCAACGGCGGCTGTTTTCGCCGCACCCGCCTTTTCCGCGGCTAGGTTCCGGCGACGGGTATAGCGAGTGGTCGTGTGCTGAGAGACGGGTCCTTTCGACCGCCGTGCATGCTCCGCGGTCTGCGGGACTTCGCCCGGGTCTCTGCTTTGGCCCGTTGGCTGCGGTTCCTTGCTTCGTCTTGGGCACGCCCGCCGCCGGGCCGGGCGAGTCCGGTTTTCGTTCCCGGCGAATTCGGGCTGGAAGGCGAGGTCAGCCGGTATCATCATCGGGGTGTCAGGGCTTGGCGGCTCCGTCGGCAGCGGCGGCGGGATCGGCGCGGTGGCGACCGGCTCGTCGGCAGCGCCGGCCGATGCCATTCCGATCAGGAAAGCGGCGAGTACGGCGGAAACAAAAACGCCGGCCGTGTGGTGCATGAAAGAACCGTGTCGGCGCCAACCGAAGAAGGACGCGCGGATCATGCTTCGGGGCAGCGGCGGCAGAATATGTCTGTCGTTTGCGTCCGACCGCAAACCATTGCCACCGAATTTCCCGCCTTCATGCCCATCGTAGGCGCACACAGGTCCGACCCACTCCCTGACTGATTGCACTATCGCCGGCACCGCGACGGCAAAGCATACCAGGGTTGCATTGCCTCGTTCGACCGGCTTGGTCCGGCTCTAAGCTGCGGCGTCGCTACGTTCAGGTCAAGCAATCCCATGCGCTGGAACGCATCCCGACCCGCTGCTCCACGCGTTTCCAGGTCGCAGCCGCGTCCCGGGTCGGCTCTGCTCGGTCGAGATTTAACCCCTCCGCGTCAGAGAGGAAGGCGCACGGCCTCTCCGAACCGACCCGAATGAGCCCTTCCGCGGGCGGCAGTCGCATGGCTGAGGTGTTCCTGGGGTGGTGACCGACAGAAATTGCATTTTTCTTCCAAAACGGGAACCGATGGTATTGCGGCATTTTAGTAATCGGCTATCCTCAGGGTAGAACATTGATGCGCGCAGGTAGCAATGACACGAACCGCGCTGATAACCGGCATCACCGGACAGGATGGTGCGTACCTTGCCCGGTTCTTGTTGCAGCAGGGGTACCGTGTCTTTGGCGGACAGCGGCGCTCCTCGGGCGGCGGCGACCGGCGGCTGCACGAGCTGCGCGTCGCGAAAGCGATCGAATACGTCGATTTCGACCTGGCGGAATTGACCAATATCATGCGCGCGCTCGATCGCGTAAAACCCGATGAGATCTACAACCTGGCAGCGCAGAGCTTCGTCGCGCTGTCGTTCGAGCAGCCGCTGTACACCTCCGATGCGGACGCCATGGGCCCGCTGCGCATCCTCGAAGCCATCCGGCACACAACGTCGTCGGTCCGCTTCTATCAGGCCTCGACGTCGGAAATGTTCGGCCTGGCGCAGAACGTGCCGCAGAGCGAGACGACGCCGTTCTATCCGCGCAGCCCGTACGGTGTCGCGAAGCTGTTCGCCCACTGGGCTACCGTCAATTACCGCGAAAGTTTCGGCATCGCTGCCAGTTCGGGCATCCTGTTCAATCACGAGTTGCCGCTGCGCGGCCGCGAGTTCGTGACCCGGAAGATTACCGAGTCACTGGCGCGGATCCGTTACGGGCAGCTGGACATGCTCGAATTGGGGAATATGGATGCGAAACGCGATTGGGGCTTTGCCGGCGATTATGTCGTCGGCATGTGGAAGATGCTGCAGCACGAGGAGCCACAGGATTTCGTGCTGGCGACCGGCGAGGCGCACACGGTGCGGGAGTTCGTCGAGGCGGCCGCGGAACACCTCGATTTCGACATCGAATGGTCCGGCTGGGGCGAACACGAACGCGGCATCGACCGGCGCAGCGGACGGGTCATCGTGCGCGTCAACCCCGCCTTCTACCGCCCGGCCGAGGTCGACCTGCTGATCGGCGATCCGAGCAAGGCGTGCCGCGTGCTCGGGTGGGAGCGCAAGATCGGGTTCCGTCTGCTGGTCGCCATGATGACCGAGGCCGACGCGCGACGGGTGCGCGATGATGCGGCGCCCGGGAAACAGGCCGTCATATGGCAGGGCTGGCGCCGCACCGGGGCTCCAGCCGTATCTGTTTCGAGCGGAGATTAGATCCCCGGCTTTACGGCGCAGATCCCGACTGAAGACGCCGCTCAAGCCAGCGTCACGCTCCGGCGATATCAAGGCCGAGATCGAGGATTGGCGCGCTGTGCGTGATCCAGCCCGATGAGATAAGGTCGACCCCGGCGGCGGCAATCTCCGGGGCGGTTTCGCGCGTGATGCGGCCCGAGGCTTCGGTAACGGCGCGGCCCGCGACCATCGCTACGGCGCGGCGCAAGGTCGGCGGGTCCATGTTGTCGAGCAACACCGCGTCGAGGCCGTGATCGAGCGCTTCGGCGAGCTGGTCCAAGGTATCGACCTCAAGCTCGATTTTGACAAGGTGCCCGGCATGGGCGCGCGCCCGATCGAGCGCGGCACCGACACCGCCGGCCAGCGCGACATGGTTGTCCTTGATCAGCATCGCGTCGTCGAGGCCGAAGCGGTGATTGGCACCGCCGCCCAACCGCACCGCCTCCTTTTCGAGAATGCGCAAGCCGGGGGTCGTCTTGCGCGTGCAGACGATTTTCGCCTTGTGTCCCACGACCGCATCGACCAGCGAACGGGTCGCTGTTGCCACGCCGGACATGCGGCAGATCAGGTTCAACGCGGTCCGCTCGGCGGCGAGTACGGCACGGGCATTGCCGGAGATGCGCGCGACCTTCCGGCCACGCTCGACGCCGGCGCCATCAGGGCAGAGCCGCTTGATGCGCAGACCCGGATCGAGCATCTCGAAAGCGAGCAGCCCGGCTTCAAGCCCGGCGAGCACACCGGGCTGGCGCGCCGCGATCACAGCATCGATCCGCGCCTCGGCGGGTATGACCGCATCGCTCGTTATGTCGCCGGCACGGCCCAGATCCTCGAGCAGCGCGGCGCGAACGATCGGCTCGATCAGGATTTGCAGCATTCCAGCTTCGCTTCCGAACTCGCGTCCACCGCGGACCGCCGCCAGGACTCCGGCGGTCCAAGGAGGGATCTACCCGACCGCGAGCATGCGCTCGACCGACAGCCGCGCCCGGTCGGCGATTTCGGGCGCGACGGTGACCTCGTGCGTCATCGTTTCGAGCGCGTGCCGGATGTTCTGCAGCGTGATCCGCTTCATGTGTGGGCACAGATTGCACGGGCGCACGAAATCGAGATCGGGGTACTGCAGCGCGACATTGTCGCTCATCGAGCATTCGGTCAGCAGCACAACCTTGGGCGGCCGTTTCTGCCCGACATAATCGGCCATCGCCGCCGTCGAGCCGGCGAAATCGCATTCGGCGATGACCTCCGGTGGGCATTCCGGATGCGCCAGCACCGTCAGACCGGGATGCGTCCCGCGCAGTTCGCGGATGTCCTCGGGCGTGAAGCGCTCGTGGACCTCGCAATGGCCCTTCCAGGCGATGATCTCGACCCTAGTCTGCGCCGCGATGTTGCGCGCGAGATATTCGTCCGGGATCATGATGACCTTCGGTACGCCGAGCGCCTCGACGATCTTTTTCGCGTTACCTGACGTGCAGCAGATGTCGCTCTCCGCCTTCACCGCGGCCGAAGTGTTGACATAGGTCACGATCGGCACGCCCGGATGCCGCTGGCGCATGAGGCGCACATCGGCGGCGGTGATCGACTCGGCCAGCGAGCACCCCGCCCGCAGGTCGGGGATCAGCACGGTCTTTTCCGGGTTCAGCAGTTTCGCGGTCTCGGCCATGAAATGCACGCCGGCGAGTACGATCACCGCGGCGTCGGTGCGCGCCGCCTCGCGGGCCAGCGCCAGGCTGTCGCCGACAATGTCGCCGACCGTGTGGAAGATGTCCGGCGTCTGATAGTTGTGCGCCAGGATCACCGCATTGCGCTCTTTCTTGAGCTTCAGGATCGCGGCGATGTCGTCGGCCAGGGCCGGCCACTCGAAGGCCGGGATATGGCGCTCGACGCGGGCGTAGAGGTCCGGCAGCGGCAGCGGGGTCGCGCGGGTCGGGGTGACGGCGTCAAGCATGTGCGGGTCCTCCGCTTATACTCACACTGAGCATTATAGATGCCCGGAAAAACCGGACGGGTTCCGTCCGGTTCGCCTCCGCCCCCGGCTACATAGCTGGGCGTAGGCTTATACTGAAGATGAGAATAAGGGCGGCGGGACCGCAGTCAACCCCCGTTACAATTTAATGACGCATGCCAGAGCGCCGGCATCGGCGGTTGCGGAGAGAATGGTTCATCGCGGGTTTGCTACACGATGCCTTGCTCGCGCAAGCGCTCAACCTCGTCGGGATCGACGCCGCACAGCGCGTGCAGCAATTCGGCGGTGTGCTCGCCGAGCAGCGGCGGGCGGGTGACGGCGACCGGCGAGTCCGACAGTTTGACCGGGCAGCCGACCGTCTTGTACGTGCCGCGCGTCGGGTAATCGACATCGACGATCATGTCGCGCGCCTTCAGATGCGGGTCGGCCAGCACCTCGCCGGTGTCCTGGCAGGCGCCGCACGGCACGCCGGCATCGGCCATCAGCGTCATCACGTCGTGCTTCGTGCGTTGCCGCGTCCACGCCTCGACGATCGCGTTGAGCGCGGCGCGGTTCTGCCATCGCGCCTCGGCCGTCTTGAACCGCGGATCGTCGGCCAGATCGGGGCGCCCGAGCACCCGCACCAGAGCCGGCCACATCTGCGGCTGCCCCAGGATCATGACGTAATCGTTGGGTCCGCCGGGCGCGCAGGCATAGGTCGTGCCGGGCACTGTACGCCCGCCCTGGTTGCCGCTGCGCGGCAGGACGCCGCCGTTGCGCTGATGGTCGCGCAGGCTGACCCGGATCAGATTGACGACGGCGTCCTGCATCGACACCTCGACATGCTGGCCGCGTCCGGTCGCGTGGCGCTGCTGCAACGCGGCGAGGATGCCGATCGCCATGTGCATCCCGGTGCCGCTGTCGCCGATCGCCGGCAGCACCACGGTCGGCGGGTTCTCCGGAAAGCCGGTCACGGCCATCGCGCCGCCCATCGCCTGCGCCACCGGCTCGTAGCTCTTGAAATGCGCGTTGGGGCCGTAGCTGCCGAAGCCCTTGATCGTCGCGTAAATGAGACGCGGGTTGAGGTCGCGCAGCGTGTCCCAGCCGAGCCCCAACCGCTCCATCGCGCCGGGGCCGAAATTCTCGAGCAGCACGTCGGATTGCTTCACGACCTCCTTGAACAGCCGTTTTCCGTCGTCGGTCTTCAGGTTGAGGGTCAGGCTTCGCTTGTTGGCGTTGAACAGCAGGAAGAACAGGCTGTCGGTGCCCGGCTTTTCGAGATGCACGGTGCGCGCGACATCGCCGGCTTTCGGCTCTTCGAGCTTGATCACGTCGGCGCCGAGAAAGGCCAGGATCTGCGCGCAGGCCGGCCCGGCCTGGTTGTGCGTCATGTCGATGATGCGGATGCCCGACAAGGCGCCTGGGTCATTGTGTTTCTCCGAGATCGGGTGCCGTTTATCCGGGTCCTGATGTATGAGCCGAGCTCGCCTGTTCGCCGTCCTAACGGGCGACTGCGGGTCTCACACGACGCGGATATTCTTGAACTGCCAGGGGTCGTCGCGGTCGAGATCCTCCGGGAACAGCCGCTCGCGATCCTGCAGCGGGGTCCAGTCGCCGTATACGCCGACGACATCGCCGAGATACGGCCGGCAGATCTCGAGAATGCGGGCAAAATCCATCTCGTCCGGTTCGACGACGCCGCGCAGCGGGTGCTCGATCGCCCAGACGACGCCGGCGAGGACCGCGGCCGTCACTTGCAGCGAGGTCGCGTTGTTGTGCGGCGCGACCCGTCGCGCCTCCTCGATCGACAGGCGCGAGCCGTACCAGTAGACGCCCTTCCGCGGCCCCATCAGCAGGACGCCGAGTTCGTCGATGCCATCGGCTGATCTCGTCCATCATCAGGCGCTTGCTGGTTTGCAGGCGCCAGTTCTTGCCGGCCAGCTCGTGCAGGCTCAGCACCGCGTCGTCGCACGGGTGGTAGGCGTAATGGCAGGTCGGGCGATAGCGGACCGTATTGCCGTCATGCACGCTCAGATAGTCGGCGATCGAGATCGACTCGCCATGGGTGATCAGAAAGCCGAGATAGGGGCCTTCGAGCGGGGTCCAGCTGCGCACCCGGGTCCCGGCGCCGGGCCGCAGCAGGTAAATCGCCGCCTGACCGCCGAAATCGTGGCGCATACCGTCGATCGGGAAATGCCGCTCATGCGTGCCCCAGCCGAGTTCGGCCGGCTGCGAGCCCTCGCTGAAGAACCCGTCGATCGACCAGGTATTGACGAATTCGCCCGGCTCCTTCGGGATCGCCGAGACCTGCGTGTCGCGCTCGGCGATGTGGATCGCCTTGACCCCGAGCCGTTCCGCGAGGCGTGCCCAGCCGGCGCGGTCGGTCGGCGCCTCGGTCGCCGCGGCGTCGGCATCGGCGTCGCGCGCGACGTCGAGCAGCGCCTGCTTGACGAAATGCGACACCAGACCCGGGATTGGCGCCGTGCGTGATGACCGCGGTCGGGCCGGGATCGCCGCCGGAGTCGCGCCGTCGGAGCGCAGCGCCAGCGCGCTCTCGCGCAGCGCGTAGTTGGAGCGCGCCGAGGGCGGCAGGTTCGGGTCGGTATAGCCGCCCGGCCACGGCTCGATGCAGGTGTCGAGATAGAGCGCGCCCTTGTCGCGGCACAGCTCGATCAGCGCGACGCTCGACACGTCGACCGACACGTTGAGCAGGAAATCGCCGGCGCCGAGCCAGCTGTCGAGCACGGCGCGATAATTGTCGCGGGTCAGCGCCGTCTCGACAAAGCGCACGCCGTATTCCTCGGCCACCTCATGCCCGCGCAGTTCGGCGGTGATGATGACGATCTGGTCCGGGCGCAAATCGATATGGCGCAGCAGCAGCGGCAGGACCCCCTGACCGATGCTGCCGAAGCCGACGATGACGAGACGGCCGGAAAAGGCGGTGTGCTTTATGTCGGGCATATCGGGCCAGTTAGAGCGACGGGTCGCGAAGCGCTACGGGCGCGAGCGGTTCCTGTCAAGCCGGGCAGGCGAATGCGGCGGCGCTCGACAGCATGCGGGACGGAACAGGCGAGGCGGTGCCCAGCAGCCAGGCGGCGCGAGGCCAACGGTAGCAGGGCCGGAGAAGCCCCGCGAACCGCCATCTTTTCGCCACCGGAGGGATTGCAATAAGCCTCGGCTCGGCTAGTGTGCCGGCATGGTTCGGGCAAGGCACCCGGCGGGAGATTTGCAAGTATGCGTAAGTCGGTTTTGGCGCTCGCTCTGATCGCGTTCGCGGCGCCCCAAATGGCGCTGACGCAGACGGCGCTGGCGCAGACAAAAGGCGGCAAGGCAAGCGCCGGCGCGAGCGGCACCATCTACGAGCAGCTGAACCTGTTCGGCGAGGCCTTCGAGCGGATCCGCAACGACGCCGTCGAGCCGGTCGGCGACAGCAAGCTGGTGCGCACCGCGATCTCCGGCATGCTGTCCGGTCTCGATCCGCGTTCGGTGTACCTGACCGAAGCCGAGTACAAGGCGCTGCAGTCGAAGGCGCCGGAGGACAGCGCCGCGACCGGGCTCGTGCTGACGATGGACAACAGCATCGCCAAGGTCGTGTCGCCGCGCGACGGATCGCCCGCCGCCGCTGCCGATATCAAGCCGGGCGATCTGATCTTCAGCATCGACAAGGAGCCGACCTACGACATGACCTTGCCGGAGATCGAGCAGAAGCTGCGCGGCCCGGCCGGACAGCGAGGTCGCGCTGATGGTGCGGCGCGGCAGCGACAAGCCGTTCGAGGTCAAGATCAAGCGGGCCTCGCCGGCGAATTTTCAGACCGTCGAAAAGCGGCTCGAATCGGACAATATCGGCTATGTCCGGCTGGCCGCGTTCGAGGCCGGGACGCCCGACGCGCTGGCCGCCGCTCTGAAGGATTTGCGGCAGCAGGCCGGCAACAAGCTGATCGGGTTCATCGTCGATCTGCGCAACAATCCCGGCGGCAGCTTCGATGACGCGGTGAAGGCGGCCGACACGTTCATCGACAAGGGCGACATCGCGATCGTCAAAAGCCGCAAGGGCGAGAGCACCAAGCGATATCGCCGCGACCCCCGGCGATCTGGCGAACGGCCAGCCGATCGTCGCGCTGGTCAATGGCGGCACCGCGCGCGAAGCCGAACTGGTGGCCGGCGCGCTGCAGGACAGCCGTCGCGCCGTGCTGCTCGGCACCAAGACCTTTGGCGAGAGCGCGATCGAGACGCTGATCCCGCTGAACGGCCAGGGCGCCATTCGCCTGACGACCTCGCGGTATCTGACCCCGAGCGGACGGACGATCCACGGCAAGGGGCTCGAACCCGACCTCGACCGTCTCGCCGCTCAAGCTCGAAAAGCTGGCGCAGGCCGATCGCCGTCGCGAGGCCGATCTGCGCGGCGCGCTGAAGAACACGGACAAGGAACCGGCGCGCCAAGCGCCACGCCGGCGAAGGAACCGGAGAACACCGGCGACAAGACCAGCGCCAAGGCCCCGCCGAAGGACCAGCAGGCGGTTGTCGCGACCGGAGATATCGGCACACAGAGCGACGAGCAGCTGATCGAGGCGATCGACGTGCTGCGCGGCCTCGCTCTCGTCAGCGGCCGCACCGCGTCGCGCTGAGCCCCGACGGGTGGGGTAGGGGGTCCGCGCTATGTTGGGACAGGTGGCGAGCGCGGATCGTCTGACCCTGTACGGCAGCTTTACGTCGAGTTCGAGCTACAAGCCGATGCTGTATCTCGCGCTGGCGCGGCTGCCGTTTTCGTTCCGCACGGTCAATCTGAAGACCGGCGTGCAGAACAGCCCGGAGTATCTGGCGATCAACCGCTGGGGCGTTGTGCCGTCCCTGCGCCATCGCGGCCTCACGATCCTGCAATCGAATGTGATCCTCGACTATCTGGCGCGCGAGACCGGGCATTTCGAGGGCGCGAGCGAGCAGCAACGCTGGCAGGCGCGCGAATGGCTGTCCTGGGAGGCCGACCATATCACGGCCGTGGCGCGGGTGCGGCATGCGGCGCGGTTCCGCCCGGTGCATCCCGAAGTCATCGCCGAGTACCGGCCGCGCGCCGAGGCGGCGCTGTCGTTTATCGACAAGACATTGCGCGACCGCGACTGGCTGGTCGGCGAGCGCTGCACGATCGCCGATATTGGCTGCTGGGGCCGCATGGTGTTCATGGCCGAAGGCGGCTTCGATATCTCGAACTGGCCCGATCTCGAAGCCTGGTCGCGGCGGCTCAAGGCGATGCCCGGCTTTGCGCTGCCCTATGACCTGATCCCGAGCAAGGACCGCGAATTCGACCCGGAGTAGACGCGGCCCGGTCCGCAGCGAAGCGGTGAAGACGCTGGATCTTTCACCTGATGATGCGGCGGCAGACGATCAATCGGATTTTTCCACTGGCGGAGGCGGCCGATATGCGCACCGCCCGGTGGAGTCGAACCGGCGTGCCGGCGAGATTTGCTGACGATCGGCTGGGCAGTGGGAAACATCCGAGATCCGCGGGTTCAAGCCCGCGGATGACGGAAGTGGGGCCGAGCGGAATCAGCCGCCTTTTTGAACCCGGCCGTCGACCAAATCGATCGTCAGGTTCTAGACCTTCTTACCGTTCAGTTTGGCGCTTTTCACATGGAACGTGCCGGCTTTCAAGGTCACTCCCTGGACGTTGGTGTAGCCGTCTGCTCTCAAGATGGCGCGGACCTGCTGCTCATTCATGTCGGCGTTCCAATGCGGGTAATTGATCGTGTTGCCGCCGACATGGCCCGGCCGCTCGGGAAGCTGGCTGGTGCCGGACGCGGCCGCGGCCGGGTTCTTGCCGTTTGCTGTCGTGTCTGGGGATTGGGCAAAGCCGCTGGCCGGAGCAAGTGCGACGACGGCCGCAACAAACATCGCTTTTGTGAAGTTGATCTGCATCGAAACTCTCCTTCTGTTCGCAAATGCAAACGCAAACGCCCGCCGCGCCGTGACGCGGCGGACGTCTACTGCTGCAAACGGCGAGAGCCCGGGTTGATCACCGCTCTCCCGCCCTCCGGAGGAGAGCGGGAGAGACGCGGAGTCGTCCGTGCAGGGTCGTCAGTGCAAGGCGGCGCTGCCGCCCGAGCCGGAGCCGCCGCCGACCAGCGCGAAGCCGATCGGCGGGCGCGACGGGGCCTTGAAGCCCTGCGGGCGGCCGTCTTCCTCGACGACGATCCCGTCGAGCGCGAGGCGGCCATCGACAACCGACAGCGTCAACAGACCGGTTTCGCCCTCGCCGCCGTCGTCGCGGTCGAGCAGCAGCTCGGCGATCGGGTCCTCGACCAGGCTCTGGATCGCGCGCTTCAGCGGCCGCGCGCCAAAGGCCGGGTCCCAGCCGAGTTCGGCGAGGCGTCGCCGCGCCGCGTCGTCGGCGGCCAGCGCCAGACCGCGCTCGGCGAGACGCTCGTTGACCCGCGCCAGCTGGATCTCGACGATCCTCGCCATCTCGCTCGCGCCCCAGCCGGCCGAACACCAGCACATCGTCGAGCCGGTTCAGGAACTCCGGCCGGAACGCGCGGCGCACCGCGTCCATGACCTCGTCTCGGGCCTGCGCGACAGGTTCGTCGTCGCCGAGCCCGAGCAGCGCCTCGGCGCCGAGGTTCGAGGTCATGATCAGGATCGCGTGCCGGAAATCGGCGGTGCGGCCCTGGCCGTCGGTCAGCCTGCCGTCCTCCATCGCCTGCAGCAGGACGTTGAGCACGTCGGGATGCGCCTTCTCGACCTCGTCGAGCAGCACGACCTGATACGGCTTGCGCCGGATCTTCTCGGCCAGGGTGCCGCCGTCGTCATAGCCGACATAGCCCGGCGGCGAGCCGATCATGCGCGACACCGTATGCCGCTCCATGTACTCGGACATGTCGAGCCTGGTGACGGCGTTCTCGTCGTCGAACAGGAACTCGGCCAAGGCCTTCGCCAGCTCGGTCTTGCCGACGCCGGTCGGCCCCAGGAACAGGAACGAGCCGGTCGGCCGGTTCGGGTCCTTGAGCCCGGCCCGTGCGCGCCGCACCGCCCGAGACACGGCGCGCACCGCGTCGCGCTGGCCGACGACGCGCTCGGCGAGCTTCGCCTCCATGTCCTTGAGGCGCTGCCGCTCGGCTTCGAGCATCTTCTCGACCGGAATGCCGGTCCAGCGCGTCACGACCGAGGCGACATCGCGCACCCCGACCTCCTCGCGCTCGGTCGAGGCGCGCGCCTCGGCTTCGGCGAGCCGCTTTTCGAGATCCGGGATCACCGAATAGGTCAATTCGCCGGCGCGGCTCCAATCGCCCTCCGCGCTGGGCGCGTTCGAGCTCGACGCGCGCCTGGTCGAGCTCCTCCTTGAGTTGGCGGCCCTCGGTGCGGCGCGATTGCGAGGCGCGCCACGCCTCCTCCATCGAGGCTTCCTCTTTCTCGGCCTCGGCCAGCTCGGTTTCGAGCTTCTGCAGCCGCTCCTGCGAGGCGCGGTCGGGTTCGGCCTGCAACGCCTCGCGCTCGATCTTGAGCTGCATGACGCGTCGGCTGAGCCCGTCGAGCGCCTCGGGCTTGCTGTCGATCGCGATGCGCACGCGCGAGGCCGCCTCGTCGATCAGGTCGATCGCCTTGTCGGGCAGACGCCGGTCGCCGATGTAGCGGGCGCCGAGCTGCACCGCCGGCGACGATCGCCGCGTCGGTGATCCGCACCCCGTGATGCACCTCGTAGCGGCTCTTCAGCCCGCGCAGGATCGACACGGCGTCATCGGCCGACGGCTCGTCGATCGTGACCGGCTGGAAGCGGCGCGCCAGGGCCGCGTCCTTTTCGATATAGCGGCGGTATTCGTCGGGCGTCGTCGCGCCGATGCAGCGCAATTCGCCGCGCGCCAGGGCCGGTTTCAGCATGTTCGAGGCGTCGATCCCGCCATCGACCCGGCCGGCGCCGACCAGCATGTGCAATTCGTCGATAAAGACGATGATGCGCCCGGCGGCGGCCTGGATTTCGGCCAGCACGGCCTTCAGCCGCTCCTCGAACTCGCCGCGGAACTTGGCGCCGGCGAGGATCAGCGTCAGGTCGAGCGCCAGCACTCGGCGGTCCTTGAGGCCCTCGGGCACGTCGCCCGATGCGAGACGCTGCGCCAGACCCTCGACGACGGCGGTTTTCCCGACACCGGGCTCGCCGATCAGGACCGGATTGTTCTTGGTGCGGCGCGCCAGCACCTGGATCGTGCGGCGGATCTCGTCGTCGCGGCCGATGACCGGGTCGAGCTTGCCCTGGCGGGCTTCCTCGGTCAGGTCGCGGGCGTATTTCTTGAGCGAATCCCAGTTCTGCTCGGCCGAGGGCGCATCGGCCGTGCGGCCCTGGCGCATCTTTTCGACGGCTTCGCCAAGCCCCTCGGGATTGACGCCGGCGCGGGTGAACAGGCCGCGCAGCGGGTTTTGCGCCGCGATGCTCGCCAGCAGCCGCTCGGCCGTGACGAAACGGTCGCCGGCGGCGCGCGCCGCCTCGCTCGCGCCTTGCAGCACGGCGGCGAGTTCCGGCGACATGTAGATCGGGTGCGGCCCCTCTGCGGTCGCCTTTGGCAAGCGGGCGAGCCGCTCGTCGGCGCCGCTTTTCAGCAGCTCGGGGTCGCCGCCGGCGTCGCGCACGAGGCGGCCGACGAAGCCCTCGGGGTCGTCGAGCAGCGCCTTTAACAGATGCTCGGGAAGCAGGGTTTGATGGCGCCCGGCCAGGGCCTCCATCTGCGCGGCCTGCAAGACGCCGCGCGCGCGTTCAGTCAGATTCGCGAAGTCCAATGTGGCACTCCGTCCGCAAATGCCCGCCCTCGAATAGGCGCGGGAGGCGCCGTCCGCGATCCGCCCGATTGCGCGACCGCCGACGCCGAACACTCAGATGGTGCCCGGTGAACCTCTCGTCAATGCTGTACTTCAACAATGTGAGAGCAGATGGGCCGCACCGGAAAGCAATTGGCGGAAGGAATCAGACCGTTACCGAAAGTATTACTCTCTAGAAAAACCAGCGGTTTATGTGGCTTCTGTTCGACGTCTTGTTTGATGGACTGTTGCGGGTGGCGACTGTCAATCCGACATCAGACGCTGCGTGACCGGCAGCGTCAGCCAGTGCGGCGCGTAGCGGCCGGCGAAGGCGGTCAGCCGGTTTGTCGCGCCGGCGATCGCGACGCGGCGGCCCGCGATCAAAGCCTCGTATCCGATCCGGGCAACCCGGTCGGCGTCCATCATGTGCCCCCGCCGCCGCGCGAGGAAGCCGTGCGTCGCGCCGGCCACGTCAAAGAAATCGGTTACTGTCGCGCCGGGGCACAGCGTCGTGACCGAGACGCCGGTGCCGCGCAGCTCGTGCGCTAGCGCCTCGCCGAGGCTCAGCACATAGGCCTTGCTGGCGAAGTAGACCGCCATGCCGGGGCCGGGCGAAAACCCGGCGACCGATCCGACCAGCATGATCCGGCCACGCCCGCGGGCAATCATGCCGGGCAGCAGGCGCCGGGTCAGCTCGGTCAGCGCAACGATGTTGACCTGGAGCATTTCTCCGACGCGTGCCGGGTCGATCTGGTCGAACCGGCCGAGCCCTCCGAGCCCGGCATTATTGATCAGGACATCGATACAGAGGCCGCATCTCTCGATCTCGTCGGCGAGCTGTGCAGCGGCGCCGGGTGTCGACAAATTGGCGGCGATCACCGTGGTCTCGGCGCCGCTGTCGTGCAATTCGTCGGCGAGAGCCTGCATCGGCTCGATGCTGCGGGCGCTGAGCACGAGATCGTGGCCGTGCCGCGCCAACTCGCGCGCCAAGGCGGCGCCGATCCCGCGCGAGGCGCCGGTCACGAGGGCGAGGGCGCGACGGGAGTCGCCGTCCATGGCTCGCCGCCTCACGGTCGAGACGGGGAAGTCTCGCCGGCGGGCGCGGCCGAAGATACCGCGCTGGACGGCGAGGTCGGCGCATAATCGCTGGCGGGCGCCACAGATTTGGCCTTCTGCGGCGGCGGATGGGCAACCGCCTGGTCTGCCTTGCCCTGTCCGGTCAGCACCGCCGTCCTCGCTTCTTCGATGTCGCCAGACCACATTGGCGGCGGCGACTGCCACGCGGCGGCAGCCGGATTGAAGCACAGCTCGGCCAGATATGGACGGTGATCCGAACCGAACTCGGGCAATACCCGCAGCGCGGTTAACGTGAACGTCTGGCCCGGCAGAATCTGGTCCAGCGGCCATTTCAGCACCGGGCTTGTCGCATTCCAGGTCATATAAAAGCCGCGTCCAATGCGTGGATCCAAAAACCGTCCGACGCGCTTCGCCAAATGAACAGTGTCTTCCCACGGAACCGCGTTGAGATCGCCGGCGACAATATGCGGCAGGTTGTCGTCGTGGGCGGCGAGCGCTGTCGCCAGAATTTGCGCGTCCCGTTCCGCCGTACTCTGGCCCTGCTGCGGTGGCCGCGGATGAATGGCGTAGAGACGGATCGACTGGTTCGAGGGCAGCTGGATGCCGGTAAAGACCGACGGATCGTGTGAGCCGGTAAGAAACTTCACCTCAGGATCCGACAGCGGATAGCGCGAGTACAGCGCGGCGCCGAAATAGTTCGGCTGCGCCTGCGTGACGTGATAGGGCATCGTTGCGGCGAGCGGCGCCAGGTTCTGCAGCCACCACTCGTCGACTTCCTGGAACCACGCGATATCGGGATCGATCTGGCGGACCATGTTTAGCAGCCGATTGTCGTGCTGGTTGGTCTTCTGAACATTGACTTCGAGCAGCCGCAGCCGGCTATTCGGAGCGCAGGTCTCGGTCGCGATCTGATTGGGCGGAGCGAACCCGGTATAGGGGTAGAGCACATAAGCCTGATAGGCGATCGCACCGGCGAGCGCGAGCAGCGCCACACGGCTGATTACCCCTCGTGAAACCAGCAGCAACAGCACCCACACCGCGGCGCTGGCGATCAGGATCTCTATTCTCGTGAAATCGAGATAGCGGACCCACCAGATATTGCCGGGGATTGCCGGGATTACTGTCACCGCAATCCCGGCTAGGGCCAGCAGGATCAGTAGCCATCGCGCGACGCGAACAAACATTCGAATCAGCATCGGCAGAGCCTCTCAGGCACGACAGGGCGGTGACGCGCGCATCTGCGATGCGGCGCAACGGCATCACAGGCAACCCGGTAACGCGGCACTGTACCTGAAGTTGCGCCGACTGGCGTGGCGGCGGGGCTTCACCGATGCGATGCCATCCGTTTGCGGGCTACCGTCCCGGTTCGTGCTCCGGCGGTCTGTTCGGCAGCTCAAGCGGCGCGAATCGAGGCGGCTCGCGCGCCGCACCGCGAAGATTTCGAGATCCGCTCCACGGCGGCGATAGAAACGATGTAGTCGCCGATAACGAGCCGGCGTGTTTCCGGGCGAGTACCAGGCGCTTCTGAATCGGGTAACTCGGAAACCTGGCGCTGAGCCCGTTCGAGCGCTTCAACGAAGCGGTGCGCGGCCGGTGGACTGAACTCGATGCACTCCCGTGATCGCTCCCGAGTAGCACATGGCAGCGGGAAGGCGAAAGAAAAGGTGCGTCAGCGCGGGCGCGGCGTTCCGGTCTGGCGGCGCCAGACGACATAGACCGCGACCGCCGCCACGGCGAGCGCGAACCAGGTGATGGCGTATTGCAAATGGTCGTTCGGCAGGTCGATCGGGGTCACGCCGCCTTTCGGCCAGCCGCCCGGGTTCGGCGTTGCGTCGGCGTCGATGTAGAACGGCGCGACACCGGACGGACCGGTGGCGGCTGCCATCGCCGGCAGATCGACCCAGAACCAGTAATTCAGATCCGGGCGATTATCCGGCACCAGCCAGCCCGGTTTACCCTTCGGCAGCCGCAACAGACCGGTTACCCGCACCGCCCCGGCGAGTTGTCCGTTACTGCGCTTTTCCGGGTTCTTCAGCTCTGAACGAATAAAACCACGATTGACGAAGACGATGCGGCCGTCCGCCAGGCGCAGCGGTGTCAATACCTGAAACCCCGGCTCGCCGCCGCGCGGTGACGCCGCGCCAAGAAATATCTCCTTGTCGTTGAGGAACACGCCCTCCGCGACAACAGGATGGAATTCGAGACTTCTTGCCTCGTCCAACGTCTTCGGCAGCGGGACCGGCGCCGACTGGACCGCCGCGCGACGCTCGGCGATTAGGTTGGTTTTCCACTGCAGCCGTTCCAACTGCCAGACGGCGAGGGACAGGCAAACAAGGGCCGCCACCGCTGTAACTGCGGCCGGAATCAGCTGCGAGCGCGAGGGGAGGATCATGCCTCCGGCGGGTGGAGAATGCGGTGCCGGTATTGCAGGGCGATCAGCGCGGCCTTGAGCGGCCGCAGCAGGAGGATTGCGCCGCCGAGGATCAGCGGCGTCCACAGCGCCATGTGAACCCACATCGGCGGCGCAAACTTCACCTCGACCCAGGCGGCGAGACCGACGACGAGCATCCCGAGAAGAAAAATGACAAAGACCGCCGGCCCGTCCCCGGAATCCTGTCCCGACAGATCGAGCCCGCAGACCGCACAAGCGGGCCGCACGGACAGCAAACCGGCAAACAACGGACCCTCGCCGCAGCGCGGGCAGCGGCAGACCAGGGCCGCCCGCAGCACCGATACCGGCGCGAACCGGCCCCTCTCGTCGCGCGCCTGGCCGCCGTCAACACCCGACGCGCGGTTCAATGCTCTGCAGGCAGCGCGGCGCCCATGCCCCACCAGTAGATGCAGACAAACAGGAACAGCCACACGACGTCGACGAAATGCCAGTACCAGGCGGCGGCCTCGAAGCCGAAATGATGGTCCGACTTGAAGTGGCCGCGGATCGCGCGCCCCAGGCACACGCAGAGGAAAATCGTGCCGACGATTACGTGGAAGCCGTGAAATCCGGTTGCCATGAAAAAGGTGGACGGATAGATCCCGCCGGCGCCGGGCACGCCGGGGTCGAAGCTGAAGCCGAATGCGGCATGCGCATATTCATAGGCCTGCACGCAGGTAAAGCTGATCCCGAGCAGCACGGTCAGCGTCAAACCCTGGATCAGTCCTTTCCGGTCGCCCTCGATCAGCGAGTGGTGCGCCCAGGTCACCGTGGTTCCGGACAGCAGCAGGATCAGCGTATTCAGAAACGGCAGGCTGAACGGATCGAACGGGTGGATGCCTTTGGGCGGCCACACGCCTTCGTGCGGAAACAGGCTCGACGAGAAGAAGGCCCAGAAGAACGCCGAGAAGAACATCACCTCGGAGGCGATGAACAGAGCCATGCCGTAGCGCAGCCCGAGCTGCACGACCGGCGTATGGAAGCCCTGAAACGTCGCCTCGCGGATCACGTCGCGCCACCAGACGGCCATGCATGACAGCACCGAGATGACGCCGATCACAAGCAGCCACACGTGACCGCCATGCATGTAGAGGATGCCACCGAAGGCCATCAGCCCCGCCGCAACCGCGCTGACGATCGGCCACGGGCTCGGGTCTACGAGGTGGTACGGGTGCTTCGGCGGCCCGTGTCCGTGGCCGTGCGCGTCGGCGTGCGCGGGAAAATGCGCTGTCGCGTGCGTGTCGGTCATGTCCTGTCCGCCAAAATCGGTAGTGTCGCTCAGTTCACCGTCGGGGTCGTTCCCGGCGCCACAACGCCCGCCGAGCCGGCCGCGCCCGTCACCGGTAGCGGCTGCGGAGCGTCGGGCTTGCGAAACATCGTGTATGACAGCGTGATCGTGTCGATGTCACGCGTCGAGGGATCTTTCAACAGTTCCGGATCGACAAAGAACTGGACCCCCATGTCGCGGCTCTCGTGGGGACCGAGACGCTGCTCGGTAAAGCAGAAACATTGCAGTTTGTCGAAATAGATTCCGCTCTTGGTCGGCGTCACGTTATAGGCGGCGTTGCCGGTCACCGGCTCGGAGCGGCGGTTGGTCGCGCGGAAGAACACCTCGTGCGGCTCGCCGGGCCGCACCCGGATCTGGCGCGTCAGCGGGCGGAATTCCCAGCCGAGATCGGGCGCGGTCTCGGCGTCGAAGCGGACCGTGACGAACGCATCGGCGGCCTCTTTCGGTGCGGCCGCGGCCCGCTGTGTCGTGCCGCCCCAGCCGGTGGCTTGGCAGAACAGGCTGTAGAGCGGCACCGAGGCGAACGACAGCCCGATCATCCCGCAGACGACCGTGAGCAGCAGCACGACCGTGGTGCTGTTGTTGCGGCGGTGCTGGGCGGGCCGCATGAGCTTAGCCCCCGCTCATCCGCACGATGCTGATGACGTAGAACAACGCCACCAGCGCCAGCAACACAAGCAGCAGCGCGCGGTTGCGAGCGCGAATGCGGCGCTGCCTTTCGTCCATGACGTCTTCGCCGGTGCTCACCACGCGCCCGTCCCAATCCGGTCCACCAGCATCGCGGCGAAGATCAGGAACAGGTACAGCAGCGAGAAGTGGAACATCTGCCGCGCGCCACGTTCGCCCGCTCTGTCGCCCTCGCGCCACACCCTCAGGGCCATCCCGGTGAACAAGATGCTGAGCACGCCCGCAACGATGCCGTAGAATGATCCGGCTAGGCCGAGCAGGAATGGAGCCAGCGTCGCCGGCCACAGCATCAGCGTATAAAGCAGCATCTGGCGCTTGGTTTCGCGCGGCCCCGCGACGACCGGCATCATCGGCACGCCTGCGGCCGCGTATTCGCCGCTGCGATAGAGCGACAGCGCCCAGAAATGCGGCGGCGTCCAGAAGAAGATGATCGTGAACAGCGCGACTGCGCCCCAGCCGACGTCGCCGTTCACCGCGGCCCAGCCGACGATCGGCGGCAATGCGCCGGCGGCGCCGCCGATCACGATGTTCTGCGGCGTGCGGCGCTTCAGCCAGATCGTGTAGACGAAGACGTAAAACCCGATCGTCAGTGCCAGGAGTTCCGCTGCCACCCAGTTGACCGCCAATCCCATCACGACCACCGACCCGACCGCGAGCACAACGCCGAAGCCGAGCGCCTCGCCGGGCAGCATCCTCCCCGCCGGTAGCGGCCGCCCCGCGGTGCGCCGCATCACCGCGTCGATGTCGCGGTCATACCACATGTTAATCGCGCCTGACGCGCCGGCTCCGACCGCGATGCACAACACGGCGACGGCGGCCAGCACCGGATGCAGATGACCTGGCGCGAGAAACAGACCGACGAAGCCGGTGAACACGACGAGCGACATGACCCGCGGCTTCAGGATCGCGACATAATCGTCGACCGCCGCCCCGGCACAGGGGGTTGCGAGCGTCGCTTGGCCGAGGGCTGATGGCAATTCGCTCACGCCGTTATCCGTGCTCTTTCGTTATGCCCCGCGCCTCTGCCGTCAATGCGCATGCTCGGCGACCGGGGCGATGACCGGCGGCTCGTCGAAGCTGTGGAACGGGGGCGGCGAGGACACCGACCATTCGAGGGTCGTGGCGCCTTCGCCCCAGTAATTCGCGCCGACCCGCCTGCCGTAGAACAGCGTGTGGAACACGATGAACACGAAGAACAAGGTCGCGGCGTAGGAGATGAATGCACCGATCGACGAGACCAGGTTCCACCCGGCGAACGCGTCGGGATAATCGGCGATACGCCGCGGCATCCCGGCGAGCCCGAGGAAATGCTGTGGGAAGAACGTCAGGTTGACGCCGATGAACGTCACCCAGAAATGGATCTGACCGAAGGTTTCATTGTACTGGCGTCCGGACATCTTGCCGATCCAGTAATAAAAGCCGGCAAATAGCCCGAACACGGCACCGAGCGACAGCACGTAATGGAAATGCGCGACAACGTAATAGGTGTTGTGCAACGCGAAATCGACGCCGGCATTGGCCAGCACGACACCAGTCACGCCGCCGATCGTGAACAGGAAGATGAAGCCGATCGCCCACAGCATCGGCGTCTTGAACTCGATCGAGCCGCCGTACATCGTCGCGATCCACGAGAAGATCTTCACGCCGGTCGGCACGGCGATAACCATCGTCGCGGCCGTGAAATAGGCGCGGGTATCGACCGAGATGCCGGTCGTGAACATGTGGTGCGCCCACACGACAAACCCGATGACGCCGATCGCCACCATCGCATAGGCCATCCCGAGGTAACCGAATACCGGCTTCTTCGAGAAGGTCGCGACGACTTGCGAGACCATGCCAAACGGCGGCAGGATCATGATGTAGACCTCGGGATGCCCGAAGAACCAGAACAGATGCAGGAACAGCATCGGGTCGCCGCCGCCGGCCGGATCGAAGAACGTCGTCCCGAAATTCCGATCGGTCAGCAGCATCGTGATTGCACCCGCGAGCACCGGCAGCGCCAGCAGCAGCAGAAACGCGGTGATCAGGATCGACCACACGAACAGGGGCATCCGGTGCAGCGTCATGCCCGGGGCGCGCATGTTGAAGATAGTTGTGATGAAATTGATTGAGCTCATGATCGATGACGCGCCGGCGAGATGCAGCGCCAGGATCGCCATGTCGATCGACGGCCCCGGGTGCCCGGCCGCGCTTGCTCCGGACAGCGGCGGATAGATCGTCCAGCCGACGCCGGCGCCGGCGCCGTTCACCCCTTCGCCAGAGCCGACAAACAGCGAGCCGAACAGCAGACAGAACGAGGGGATCAGCAGCCAGAAGCTGACATTGTTCATGCGCGGAAAGGCCATGTCCGGCGCGCCGATCATCAGCGGCACGAACCAGTTGCCGAAGCCGCCAAACGTCGCCGGCATGACGACAAAGAACACCATGATCAGGCCATGCGCCGTGATCAGGACGTTGTAGAACTGATGGTCGGTGATCAGCTCGTTGCCGGGATGCATCAGCTGCGCGCGCATGACGACCGACATCAAACCGCCGAGCAGCCCGGCGGTGATCGCGAAAATCAGGTACAGCGTGCCGATGTCCTTGTGGTTCGTCGAAAACAGCCAGCGCGCGACAAAGCCTGGCCGATGATCGGCATGCTCGGCGTGGCCGGTGGCGTGAGCGTCCTGATAACTCATCGTGAGCCCCTGGGTGAGCCTCTGGCTGTTAGTTCGCGGCCGGATTGACGGCGGCGATCTTGGTATCTTGCGTATCCCCGCTGGCGGGCGCGCTGGAGGCGAATTTCTGCTTCGCCTCGACGAGCCATTTCTCGAATTCGGGTTTTGGCACCGCCACCACCTTGATCGGCATGAACGCGTGATTGATGCCGCAGATCTGGTTGCATTCACCGTAGAAGATGCCCGGATATTCGACCCGCATCCAGGTTTCGTTGACGCGCCCAGGCATCGCATAAAACTGGACGCCGAAGGCGGGGATGAACCAGCTGTGGATTACGTCGACGCCGGTGATGAGCACACGGATATTCGTGTCGACCGGGACTACAAGCGGATTGTCGACATCGAGCAGCCGCTTCTCGCCCGGCTTCAAATCCTTGTCCGGGATGATGTTGCTGGCGAAGCTCAAATCGCCTTGATCGGGATAAGTATAGCTCCAGAACCACTGATTGCCAACCACTTTGATCGTCATATCCGCGTTCGGTACCCGATCCATGAAATACATCAGACGAAACGACGGGATCGCGATGATGACCAGGATCAGCACCGGCACCACGGTCCACAGAATTTCGATCACCGTGTTGTGCGCGGTGCGGCTCGGCACCGGGTTGCGGCTGGCGCGGAAACGCACCATCACATAAAGCAGCAGCCCCAACACGAAAATGCTGATCGCGAAGATGATGATCAGCAGCTCGTCGTGTAGCGCGTGGATCGCTTCCTTGACCGGCGTCGCCGAAGGTTGCATCCCGAGCTGCCAGTTTTCCGGGCCCCACGCCCACCCGGCTTCCGGCAAACCCGCCAGCAGGATCGCGGCGAGCCCGATAATAAGACAGGTCCGCAGCGCCGGCCCTGGGGCGCGCCGCCTGAGATACCTCGTCAATAGCATCATGTCCTTGCAGCCCCTCTCCGACGAGGACGCTCCTGCGTGGTTCAATGTCGCCGGCCCGGTAACTTGTTTGCCGAGGCCGCCCTTCGGACAATCCTTCGGAGGATTGCTTTCGGGGCGCCGAGTTTTCGGCTGCCGGCCGAGCCCGCGCCGCCTCTTTTCCCCGGCCGGGCTTGCGTCAGCCTGGCCGGGGTGGCGGTAACTAAGTCAACCGTACACCAAAGTTTTCCAAACCGACAACTCGGGCGGGTGTCCGCGCGGCCCTGCATTTTGTCGCAAGCGGCGCCCCAGGGTCGCCGACCAGCCCGCCATCCGGTCCCGCCGAACCAGGCGTCTTTCCCGGCCGGCCCGGAGCAACCATATCTGACCGAAGCCATCCGAGACCGACAGCCCGAAGCGGAGCCGCGCAATGTCAAATCTCGCCGTCACCGACGACCTGTTTTTCGAACGCACCGGCATGGATTCGGGGCGCGTCGAACGGATTGTCGGCGAGGCGCTCTCCGGCATGGACGACGGCGAGCTGTTCTTCGAATACAGCCAGTCGGAAAGCGTCGCGCTCGACGACGGCCGAATCAAGAGCGCCGCGTTCGACACGACCCAAGGCTTCGGGCTGCGCGCGGTGGCCGGCGAGGCGGCCGGCTATGCGCATGCCTCCGAACTCTCCGAGGCGGCGATCCGGCGCGCCGCGACGGCGGTGCGCGCCGTCGCGAGCGGGCATCAAGGCGCGCTCGCGGAGCCGCCTGCCGGCACCAACCGGGCGCTCTACACCGATCTGAACCCGCTCGGCATGGTCGATCTCGGCGCGAAAACGCGCCTCCTGGCGGAGATCGACGCCTATGCCCGCTCCCGCGATCCGCGCGTCAAGCAGGTCATGGCGTCGCTCTCCGGCGTCTGGCAGGCGGTGCAAATCCTGCGCCCGGACGGGCGGCGCGTCGCCGACATCAGGCCGCTGGTGCGTCTCAATGTGGCGGTCGTAGTCGGCGAGGGCGACCGCATGGAAACGGGGTCGCACGGGGCCGGCGGCCGCGTGAGCTACGAGTATTATCTCGATCCCGCGAACTGGAAGGCGCAGGTCGACGCGGCGTTGCGCCAGGCGCTCGCTAATCTCGGCTCGGTACCGGCGCCGGCCGGCGAAATGACGGTCGTGCTCGGACCGGGCTGGCCCGGGGTGATGCTGCACGAAGCTGTCGGGCACGGCCTCGAGGGCGATTTCAACCGCAAGCAGACCTCGACCTTTTCCGGCATGGTCGGGCAGCGCGTCGCGGCACAAGGCGTCACCGTCGTCGATGACGGCACGTTGCCTGACCGGCGCGGCTCCTTGACGATCGATGACGAGGGCACGCCGTCGAGCTGTAACGTGCTGATCGAGGATGGCATCCTGAAGGGCTACATGCAGGACCGGCTCAACGCCCGGCTGATGGGCGCCGCGGCGACCGGCAATGGCCGCCGCGAGAGCTTTGCCCATGCGCCGATGCCGCGCATGACAAACACCTTCATGCTGGCCGGGGAGCGGGATCCGGGGGAGATCATCGCATCGGTCAAGCGCGGTCTCTACGCGGTAAATTTCGGCGGCGGCAGCGTCGATATAACCTCCGGAAAATTCGTGTTTTCAGCCTCCGAGGCCTACCTGATCGAGGACGGCAAGGTGGGACCGGCGGTCAAGGGCGCGACGTTGATCGGCAACGGCCCCGACGCGATGACCAAGGTCACGATGATCGGCAACGACCTGAAGCTCGATGACGGGGTCGGAACCTGCGGCAAGGACGGGCAGGGGGTACCGGTCGGGGTCGGTCAGCCGACGCTGCGCATGGACGGGCTGACCGTCGGCGGCACCGCGGCGTAACAGACCCGCACAAGGCTGCTTGTGGGACCGCCGGTGTCTCGCCGGCATGCCGGCCGGAGGCCGGCGGTCCGAACGTCGTTTGTCATGCTCTCCTGATCGATTTGCGAGAGGTACTTTCGTTGCGTCTTGAGAGGCGCAGCGGGAAGAATTCGGCGCCTCGATCCGTTATGCCGTTTTCGGGGGCAAGGGGAGAAGCAGCGCCTGATGACCGACGCGATCGGCGTTATTGCTCCGGCGAAGCGGAGGGCTGCCGGACCGATAACGCTCGCTCGAATCCTGTGGTGGCTGGCGCTGCTGAGCATCCTGCTCGGGGCCGCGAGAATCGTCGCGACTTATCCGGTAATTTCGATCACGTTCGACGAGCCGGCTCACATCGCGGCCGGCATGCAGCTCCTCGACAAGGACAAATTTACCTATGAGCGGCTTCATCCGCCGCTGGCGCGGGCCGCGGCCGCGCTCGCTCCCTATCTAGCCGGCTATCGCTCGCAGAACGGACGCGACATGTGGGTCGAGGGCCGGCGGCTATACTACGCGGCCGGCCATCCTGATTTCGAGATGCTGACGCTGGCAAGACTGGGGATCTTGCCGTTCTTCGTCGCCTGCCTGGTGCTGGTGTGGCTCTGGACCCACCGTTATGTCGGCGCGGTACAGGGTTCGCTCGCGGTGATCGTGCTCGGCAATCTGCCTCTGCTGCTCGGCCATTCCGGCCTGGCGACAACCGACGTGCCGTTCGCCGCGACATTCACCGCGGCGTTTTTCGGTTTTGTATTGTGGCTGGACCGTCCCTCGACGATGCGCGGGCTGCTGCTGGGTGTGGCCGTCGCGCTTGCGGTCTGCACGAAACTTTCGTTCCTTCTCTTCTTCCCCGCGGCGTGCGGCGTCGTGCTCGCCCATTGTTGGTTCTGTGGCTGGCCGAATTGGCATCCCGGGCATCTTTTCGGTTCGTGGCGCGGCATGCTCGCCGGAATAGCGGCCTTCGTGCTGACCGTCTGGGCGGTTTACGGCTGCCATGCCGATCCGCTGTACGGAATTGTCACTTTAGCCGGCGGCATCGGGGAGCTGCTCGCTCTTGCCGACCATGGCCAGCCGTCGTTCTTTCTCGGCGCCCTCGACATCCACGGCAATTGGGCGTTCTTCCCGGTCTTGATCCTGGTGAGGTCGCCGATTCCGTTCCTGATCGCCGTCGGCATCGGGGCGGTGATCCTGGTCCGCCACCATCGCCGGGACTGGCGGAGAATGGCGCCGCTGCTCGGGTCGGCAGCGATCATCGCAAGTGTCCTCCCCTCGACCGTCAATATGGGTCTGCGGCACATCCTGCCGCCCGTTCCGCTTATGGCAATCGTTGCTGCGATCGGGCTCGGGCGCCTGCTCTCTCAGCCGCTATTGCCGAACCGCGTTGGGCTGGCCGGCTTGCTCCTGGTCTGGCAGACCACTGAGGGGGCGCTCGCGGCGCCCGATTACTTCGCCTACTTCAACCAGCTCGCGCTGGGTGATCCGCAGCGCATCGTGACCGACTCCGACCTCGATTGGGGACACGACGTCGGTCGCTTGGCCGCGGTATTGAAACAGCACCGCGTCGACCGCCTGCATCTCGCCCTGCATACGAGCGCCGATTTGCGGCTGCACGGTCTGCCGCCGTTCGAGGTCATGTATCCCGGTCAACCGGCCACCGGCTGGATCGCGATCAGCGAGCAGACGCATGCGTTCTACTGCGCCGGCTATCGCTGGATCGACGCGTATAAGCCGATCGCCCGTGTCGGCGCCTCGATCCGCCTCTACTATTACCGAGTCCACCGCCGCCAGCCGAGCGGATGTCGTGCGCGCGGTTCAATTGGAATTGGTCCGCACCGTCTGCCCTGCTCGTCAGAGCCTTCGGAGTTGGCCAGTCCGGCGCCGCGCCGCCCAACCTGACCGGCAGCCATCGGGCTCGGGTTCTCCATCGCGACCTCCGGTGCCAGGCCGCTGCGCGACATCCAGCGCGAGCGGTAGAACGCTGTCGCCCCGACTTCGAGCCGCAGATCGGCGCGGCGCGGCGGTCCCGCCAGCCCGAGCTGCTGCCACGGGATGAAGGCCTTCAGGATAACCCGCGGCTGGTCGAGCGCCGTCCCGAAATAGCGCGCCGTTGCCCCGGGAACCGCGGCGCAGGAGTCGCGGCTCTCGTACCAGCAGATTTGCGCATCGAAGCTCAGCTTCGATGCGTCTCCCGGTGACGTCGCCACCTGATCCGGAATGACGCGTAGTTCGATGCGGCGCGGTCCGTTACCGGCCCCGGGGCCGGCATCGACCCCCAGCGCGATGCGGAACGCCTCGGAGCGCGGGAATGGCGCTGACCGGCCCGAGCAGTTCCGGCGCGTAGTAATCCATCGCGATCGTCGCGAGAAACAGGCCGTCGCTCATTCCAGGCGAGGTGCATTTCGCCGAACGGCACCTCGCCGGGAGACGCGATCATCGGCACGAGCGAGGCGGCCTTCGGCCAATCCGCCAGCGTCTGCGTCATCGGCGCGATGTCGGCCCGCGGCAGCACGAGGTTGCGAGCGTCGCCGGGCTCCGGCGCGATGGCGCGTGCCATGCCCCAGCGCGCCAGCCGGTTGCTCGCGCTCAACGCGCGGATCAGCTTATCATAGGGGCGATCGTCGGTATCGACGAGGCCGAAATTATAGTCCTCGCCGTCGGCGCGCCCGCCGGGCGGCTCGTCGGCATACTGGAACCAGTGAACGCCGATCACATCGGGCGCCGCGGCGAGAAGCTGCGCCGCGCGGCCGGCGCCGCGGGCACGCTCCTCTTGCGTTGCAACGGTCATCAGATGCCCGGTCCGATTGCGGTTGTTGCTGGTCCGAGCAATTTGGTGCTGTTCGGCGTGCCGGTGCGGTTCAGGTTGCCGGAGCGGTTCTCGGCTGCGGCGTAGAACCATTCGGTGACCAGCACCGGCTTGCCGCCGCTCAACCCGTGCAAGCCTTCGAAGAAATACGGCGCGATCCAGCCGTCCGGGGTATCGACGTTGTAGTTGACCGAGATCGCGTCGACGTGGGCACCATCGCCCGCACGGCGTCCGGGTCGTAATAGATCGGCAGCCGGTCGCCGAGATAGAGCGCCTCCGGGTCGGCATCGCGCAGCGCCTGGCGCATCGCGCTGTAGTAACGGCCGGCGATGATCGCGGTCCAGGCGCGCACCGCGGTGATGCCGTTGCCGCCGGGGCGCAGACGCGGCGCCGTGCGGGCTGCGAGCAGGTCGTCGAAGTCCGCCGTTCCCGGCGCGGAGACGAAATCACGCTCGAATGCGTGCCAATCGTCGCGGTAATGCTCGCGCAGCATCGCCACGAGCCGCTGCTTCGTATGATTTTCCCGCGGGAAGGTCAGAAAGGCGACGAATAGCGGGCCATTCCACCAGCCGATCTCGTTGTCGGAGAAATAGCCGATGCGCAGCGGATTGCCGCGATACGGCGCCACGGCCACCGCAGCCGCCTGATGCAGCGCGGTGTCGACAGCCGGGTCGAACGGATCGGTCCAAACGAATTGGGTGTTTCGCCCCAGCTCGAGTTCCGGCGTGCTCGGCAGGCCGATCTCGCCCGGCGGCACCGACCATGCGCCGGCCGTGTTGAAACCCCATGAGACGAGCCGCCGGCGCGTGGCGGCGGCCCATTCGGCGCGCGTCCCTGCGAAGCGCTGCCAGCGATACGCCCGCTCGGGGTTCGCCGCGAACTCGGTCCTGAATCCGCCATCGATCGCATTGACGCCGAGCGAGAAGAACGGGTCGCCGCACGGCGTCAACAGCACCGGCCCATTCTCACTAGTGGCAACAGACCAGCGCGACGAAGGGGCGGCGGCGAAGTCGTCGCAGGCGCCGGCGCCGCCCGCCCAGAGCGATAGTATCGCCGCCGCCGTCGCCGGCGCGACGGCGCCGCGCCAGCCTACAGATATCAGCTGCCTGAGGCTCTGACCGATGCCCCATCCCCAAACCTCCCCCGTGATCCCCAGGTCGAGCCGGGGGAGGGGAGAGGAGGGTGCGGCCGCGGCCGCCGGGTATGTCAGGCTCGCGGCCGGCCGGTATAATAGGCGCCGCCCGGTTGGCCGCGGCGCCCGCTTCGCTCTGTCAGGCCGCACCCGTATGTCCTCAATCTCCATCCGGAACCGGAAGCGCTCCGCCTGCCGCCATGTCGACACAACCCATCGATGCGGCACAACGCGCATGTCCGTCATCGTCATCCGCCGATTAGGTCAGTGCCGGCGCACGCCGCCGTTTCTCATGGCGCACGATCAGCACAAAGGCCAGCGCCACGATCGCGAAAACGACGCCAAGGAACACGGTCGCCAGCGCGTTGATCTCCGGCGTCACGCCGACGCGCACGCTCGAATACACTGCCATCGGCAATGTCGTCGCGGCCGGGCCGGACACGAAACTCGCGATCACGAGATCGTCCAGCGACATCGTGAAGGCTAACAGCCAGCCCGAGACCAGCGCCGGGCTGATCCCCGGCAAGGTGATCCGCCATAAGACGGTCCAGGGCCGCGCGCCCAGATCGAGTGCCGTCTCTTCGAGGCCGCGGTCGAACCCCGCCAACTGCGCCCGCACCAGTACCGCGACAAAGCAGGCGGCGAAGGTGGCGTGGGCAATCGTCACGGTCAGTACGCCGCGCTCGGCCGGCCAGCCGAAAATGCTCTGCCCGGCAACGAACAGCAGCAGCAGCGACAGACCGAGGATCACCTCCGGGACGACGAGCGGCGCGGTCAGCATGAAGGCGAACAAAGCATGGCCGCGAAACCGGGTGAAGCGGTTCATCGCCAGGCCGGCGGCGGCGCCCAGCGCCAGCGCCAGGCTCGCCGCCGCGACGGCGATCTTGAGGCTGGTCAGCGCGGCGGCGATGAATTTCTCGTTTTCGATCAGCGCGCCGTACCACCGGGTCGAAAACCCGCCCCAGATCGTGACCAGCCGCGATCCGTTGAACGAATTGGCGATCAGCACCGCGATCGGCAGGTACAGAAACCCGAGCCCGAAGGCGAGCGACGCGGCGCGCAGTGCCGCGAGCCCCCGACCGCCGCTCACGCCGAGCTCTCGCGCCCGAACAGGCGTTGCGCCAGGAGCAGCGGCAGGCTAAGCACCGCCACGAGCGCGACCGCGATCGCCGACGCCGCGGGCCAATCGACATTGTCGAAGAACTCCTGCCACAAGAGCTTGCCGATCATCAGCGTGTCCGGTCCGCCGAGCAGGTCGGGGATCACGAACTCGCCGACCGCTGGGATGAACACGAGCAGCGCGCCGGCGGCGATGCCCGGCAGCACCAGCGGCACGATCACGCCGAACAGGACGCGCCAGGGCTGGGCGCCGAGATCGGCGGCGGCCTCGATCAGGCTCTCGTCGAGCCGCGACAGGCTGCCGTAAAGCGGCAGGATCATGAACGGCAGGTACGAGTAGACCATGCCCATTTGCAGCGAAAACGCATTGTAGAGCAGCGGCACCGGCTGCTCGATCAGCCCCGCGGTCAGCAGCATGCGGTTGATCAGCCCGCTCGGCTGTAGTAGTGCGATCCAGGCATAAACCCGGATCAGGAAACTGGTCCAGAACGGCAGGACCACGAGAAACAGCAGCAGCGCGCGCCAGTTCTCGGGCGCCCTCGTGATCGCCAGCGCCATCGGAAAGCCGATCAGCAGGCACAGCAGCGTCGTCGACGCGGCGTAGCCGAGCGAACGCGCGTAAATCTTGAGACACCCCTCGGCGAGCTGCCGGTAGTTGACCGCGGTCAGGTGGCTCTCGATGCCTTGCGGACCGAACACGATCGGCGGTTCGAAAGGCGGGATCGCATCGGCGCTTTCGGTCAGGCTGATCGCGGCGACGATCAGCAGCGGCACCAGAAAGAACACCGCCAGCCACAGGAACGGTAGCCCGATCAGAACCCGCCGCAGCCACGGCGCCGCGGTCATCGGTGAGCCGGTGCAAATTCCCCTCTCCGCCCTTCAGGGGGGAGAGGGAGGGGCCCGTCGCGCAGCGATGGGAGAGTGAGGTGGGTCTCGGCGACGGCTCGGGCGTCCGCCCCCTCACCCCGGCCCTCTCCCCCAGTGGGGGAGCGGGAGCATAACGGACCGGCCGTTTCAGAGTTCATTCCGTCAGCACCACGGTGTCTTCCGGCGCCCAGCCAGCCCAGATTTCGGCGCCGCGGGCGAGCGCGGCGGCGGTCGCGCTCGGCAGATAGGCGTGCAATTCCCGTCCGGCGCTTGTGGTCAGCCGTACCGAGGACTGCGCCCCCTGGTAATCAACGGCCGTAACGGTCGCGGCCAGCACGACTCCGGGCGGGCGAATCCGATTCACGGTCAGCTTTTCCGGACGCAGCGCCAGCATGACGCGCATCCCCGGACGCAACCCGCTCGCGCGCGGCAGCGGGATCGGCAGCGGCAAATCCGCCACCGCCAGCCAGAGCCCCACCGGCCCGCCTCCGACCTCGCCCTCGAATAAATTCACCTTGCCGACGAAATCGGCGACAAAGCGAGAATTGGGCCGCTCGTAGATCTCGGCCGGCGCGCCGGTCTGCACCAGCCGCCCCAAATTCATCACGGCAACCCGCGAGGCCATGCCGAGCGCCTCGTCCTGGTCGTGCGTCACGACCAGAAACGTCGTACCGACCCGCTGCTGAATGCCGGTCAGCTCGAGCCGGGTCTCTTCGCGCAATTTGCGGTCGAGCGCCGCCAGCGGCTCGTCGAGCAGCAAGAGCTTCGGCATCTTCGCCAGCGCGCGGGCCAACGCGACGCGCTGCTTCTGCCCGCCGGACAGCTCGTGCGGGCGCCGCCGTTCGTACCCCGTCATCTGCACCAGCGCCAGCATCTCGGCAACCCGCGTTTCGCGCCGGCGGCGCTGCATGCCCTCCTGCTTCAAACCGAACGCGACGTTGCGCGCGACATCGAGATGCGGGAACAGCGCATAGGACTGGAACATCATGTTGACCGGGCGGCGATACGGCGGGACGTCGGTCACGTCGGTCCCGTCGATCACGATGCGGCCGCTGTCCGGCATCTCGAACCCGGCGATCATTCGCAACAGCGTCGTCTTGCCGCATCCCGAGGGCCCCAGCAGCGCGAAGAACTCACCGGACTCGACGCCGAGCGAGACGTTGTCCACCGCGGCGGCGCCGGCGAACGACTTTCTCGCCGCGATGATCTCCAAGAGCGCCATCCGCGCCGCTCAGCAGCCCGACTTGATCCGGTTCCAGACGCGGGTGCGGGCCCGCTCGTAAGCGCGCGGCGCCGGCTCGTCGAGGTAGAGACGCTGCATCACCTCGGGTGGCGGGTAGATTCCGGGGTCGTCGCGGATCTCGGGATCGATCAGCGCGACCGCCGCCAGGTTCGGGTTCGGATAGGAAACCGCGTTGCTGATCGGCGCGATCACATCGGGGCGCAGAATATAGTCGATGAACCGGTGCGCGTTGTCGGGATGCGGCGCGTCCCTCGGGATCGCGAGCATGTCGATCGACATCTGCGATCCCTCGCGCGGCACGCGGAACGCGATCTCGACCGGGCTGCCTGCCTCCCGCGCGCGGTTGCGCGCCTGGATCACGTCGCCCGAATAGCCGAGCGCGAGACAGATGTCGCCGGCGGCAAGATCGTTGATGTATTGCGACGAATGGAACCTGCGAATATACGGCCGCGCCCGTTCCAGCAGCGCCGCCGCGCGCTCCAGGTCCGCGAGATCATGGCTTCGGTGGTCGAGGCCAAGATAGGTGAGCGCGGCTGGCACGACTTCCTGCGGCGTGTCGAGGATCTCGATGCCGGCTCGGTCGAGCTTCGCGGCAATCTCCGGATCGAAGATCAGGCCGAGACTGTCGCGCGGGTTGTCGGGTCCGAGCGCGCGGTCGAGCATCGCCGCGTTATAGCCTAGCCCGGTGAGGCTCCACAGATACGGCACGCCGTAACGGTTGCCGGGATCGGCGGTCGCGGCGAGCGCCATCATGCGCGGGTCGAGGTTCTTCAAATTCGGCAGCGTCGCCTTGTCGAGCGGCAGATACGCGCCGGCGGCGATCTGCCGCGCCATGAACGGGCTGGCCGACGGCACGACGACATCGTAGCCGGAATGGCCGGCGAGCAGCTTGGCTTCGAGCACCTCGTTGCCGTCATAGAAATCATAGGTGACCGCGATGCCGGTCTCCTGCGTGAAGTTCGCGATCGTGTCGGGAGCGATGTAGTCGGACCAGTTATAGACATGCAGCCGCTTATCCTCGGCGGCCAGGATGGCAGGCGGGCGCAGCGCCGCAACTAACGCGGCGACGGAGGTCCGAAGAAAGGTGCGGCGCTGCATATGTTCGGGATACAGCAGCGCCGCCCGGGCTTGTCAATCCGCCCTGGTCAATAATGGGTGTCCGATCGATCCTATTGCACGCGACCTTCGGCGGGAGGCGCTCGGCGCTCGGGGTACGGATTTGGACCGCGATGGTTTTCGGCTATGTTGCCGGGCGTCGATCAGGAGCGGTGCATAGGCCGATGCCTTCAAGGCTTGCCGCCGCATGGGCGGGTGTTCTCTTCCTCGTTTTTCTCGCCGGCTGCGGCCCGCAGTACGAAGCGCAAACGCCGCACCCGAACCCGATCCTGATTCGCGAGTTCGCGTTCACGCCCGCGATCGTCACTCTCGATCCGAGCTTTGGGTTCTCGCTGTACCGCGGCGAGCGCGGCGTGCCGCCCGAGCAGCGGGCAGCAGGATTGGGGCGCGCCGTCGCGTTCAATCTGACGGATGGAATGGCCGAATATCTGACCGGACTCGGCTACGACGTTCTCCGCTCCGAATCGGGTTCGGTCGAGCCCGGCATGCGCGCCACCATCGTCAGCGGCACGTTCCGCCGGATCGATGAGGGAAGCCGGCGTCGCGTCGGCGCCGAAAACAGCGGCGTCACGGTCGACGTGGCGATCGATTATCAGGTTTACGGTCAGACGCCGCAGCGGCTTGCCGCCCTTCAGCTCAATTCGCGCCAGTTCGTGGGCAGCGGGCTGGTCGGCGTAACGGCGCGGCAGCGCGGCGACGTGAAGATCGAAGCTCGCCAGCTCGGCGCCGAACTCGGCCGCTATGTCGCCCAGGTCGCGCGCAGCCAGAAGTGGCCCGCCGCCGCCCGTTGATACCGCTTCGGAAAGTTCAACAAAAAGCTGTCATTCCGGGGCTGCCCGCAGGGCGGAGCCCGGAATCCCTGAACACAGGCCTCTGGAATCTGGATTCCGGGCTCGCCACGTTGCGGCGCCGCGGAATGACGCTGGGTCATTGGAAGGTTATCGGGGTTACAATTCACCTTCGGCCCGCAGCATCCGCACGGTGTTGCGCATGGCGGCGATCGTATCTTCGAGTTCCGCTTCGCCGTGCGTCGCCGAGATGACGCCGCCGGGATGGCTGCTCAGATCGACGCCGTTGATCATCATGCCGAGCCGCATCTTGTGCACGATACCGGCGGTGCGGTCGCTCTTCAGTGCGGCGAACGACTGCTCAAGCGGGTCGAACTTGGTCGGGGTGATCGGCGCGCGCTCCGGGTTCATGAACAATTCGAGCGACGAAAACGTACCGTAGGCCGCCCACGGCACCCGCTCCTCCTCGAACACTTCGTTGAGCCGGGTGCGCAAATCCTCGCCGTACTGGTTGGCGCGGGCGCAGGCGTCGGTCTCGCGCACGATCTTGAGACACGCGATGCCGGCCGCCGCCGATAGCGGGTTGGCGTTGAACGTGCCGGGATGCGCGATCTTTTCCTTGCCGGCGCTCTTGGTGGCCTGGAAATCCAGCAGTTCGAGGATGTCCTTGCGTCCGGTGACGGCGCCGCCGGGCAGCCCGCCGGCCAAAATCTTCGCCAGCGTCGTCAGGTCGGGGCGGATGCCGTAGGCTTCCTGGGCGCCGCCCGGCGCGACGCGGAACCCGTTGACGACCTCGTCGAAGATCAGCAGTACGCCGTGCTCGGCGGTCAGCCGGCGCAGCGCGTGCAGGAAATCCGGGTCGATCGGCAGTTTGCCGCCATTGGCGCCGGTCGGCTCGATGATCGCGGCGGCGACCTCGCCCTCGTGCCGTTCGAGCAGCCGCGCCAGCGCCGCTTCGTCGTTCTGGTCGCACAACAGGACGTTGCCGGCCACCGCGTCGAGCACGCCGGTCGTTGGCGTGCCGTCGAAATGGTTCGTGTGGCCCGACGTCATGTGGTCGTGCCAGCCGTGGAAATGATAGTTGAAGCGGATCAGCTTCGGCTTGCCGGTAAAGGCGCGCGCGAGCCGCACCGCCATCAAGGTCGCCTCGGTGCCCGACGAGGTGAACCTGACACGCTCGGCGGTCGGGATCAGCGCCTTGACCCGCTCGGCCCATTCGATCTCAAGCTCGTGGCTGGCGCCGAAATGGGTGCCGCGTTCGAGCTGTGCATGCACCGCCGCCATCACCTCGGGGTGGCAATGGCCGAGCAGCAGCGCGCCGTGGCCGCCGAAATAATCGACATAGCAGCGCCCGTCGACATCCCATTTGCGCGGCCCCTTGGCGCGCGTGACGTAAATCCCGTATGGCTCGATGTAGCGCGAATCGTGCGTGATCCCGCTCGGGAATAGATCGGCGGCGCGTTGGGCGCGCTCGGCCGAACCGGGAGTCGCAGCCCGGTAGGCAGCGATGATCGGCGAATTGGTGGTCAGCGTGTCGGGCATGCGTCGGCGCTCCGCGAAGGCACTCGCCGCGATGTTAGGCGCAGCGCCGGCCGTTTGAAACCCTCTGCCGCGGGAGGCACGGATCGGCCGGTCGCGTTCGCTGCTGAAGACCGCCGCCAAAGCTGCTGAAGATCGCCGCCAAACAGGACATCGCCGCTAAAATCGCCCGAATCGGCGCATAAATTGATTTTTAGACGAAGCGGTTAGCTGCAAATTCCCTGCAGATGCAGCAAACTCGCCCCCGTGCGGCAATGAAGCCGGGATTCCGGGCCGCGGCGGCTCCGAAGCGGGAAGGAAAAAGGCTCGGAATGACAATCGGTTACGAAGACGAACTGCGCGCCCGGTTCGGGTTCGCCGTCGATCTCGGCGGCGAGCCGCCGGATAATCCGTGGCTGCATCAGCTGCTGATGCGGCGCACGCACCGCCGTTACAGCGAACGCGCCGTCCCCGATTCATTGGTCCGGCTGCTGCTGGCGGCGGCGTTCTCGGCCTCGTCGAAATCGGATTTCCAGCAGGCTTCGGCGCTGTGGCTGAAAGACCGCAACCGGCGCGACCGGCTGGCTTCGCTGTTCCCGGACATGCCGTGGATCGGCAACGCGCCGGTGTTTCTGGTCTTTCTCGGCGACGCCAGGCGGCTCGACCGGATCGGCGAATTGCGCGGTAAGCCGCAGAACAACGGCGCGCTCGAAGGCTTTTTCAACGCGACGGTTGACGCGGCGCTGGCGTTGCAGACCTGCATCCTGGCCGCCGAGACGCTGGGGCTCGGCACCTGCCCGATCAGCGTCTTGCGCAACCGCATCGCCGAGGTCGCCGATATTCTCGAATTGCCCGACAAGGTGTTCCCGGTGGCTGGGTTGTGCCTCGGCTACCCGGCGCAACGGAGGGGTTCATCAGCATGCGCCTGCCGCCGGAAGCGACCGTGCACATCGACCGCTACGACGATTCCGGGCTGTCGCAGGCGGTCGACGGCTACGACCGGCGGCGCGACGTGCGGCATTCGATCAAGGACCGCCAGCGCGACCCCGACAGGTTCGGGGTCGCCGAGTTCTACGGCTGGTCCGAAGACAAGGCGCGCCAGGCCGCGACCCCGGAAGGCGCCGGCTTCGCGACGTGGCTCAAAGCGCACGGCTTCACGCTCGACGAGCCGTGATATTGGGTCGGCGCCGCTGTCCACGAGCGCCACTCCGCGGTAGATTTCACCGAAAGCCAAGCACGGAGGACGCAGCAATGCCCGACACGATCACTGTGATCCGCGAATCCGAGCGGCCGGAGGTGGCGTTTGTCGGAGCGCCGGGAGCGGCCACCTACCGCACGATCATCGGCGATGATACCGGCGAGGGGCTGCCGATCCGCACCGGGATCCAGACCTCGCAACCGGGCTATCAGACGCGGGTCCACTCGCATCCCTATGTCGAGACGCTGACGGTCATCTCCGGGCGCGGCGAAGCCTGGCTGGTCGATGAGCCGGGGAGCGAACCCGGCCCGCATCGCGCTCGAACCAGGAGTCACGGTCGTCTTGCCGGCGAACCGTCCGCACGCCTTTCGGGCGATCGGCGAAGAGCCGCTGGTGACGCTCGGCATCCACACCTTCGGCAGAGCGCATCGTCAATTACCAGGATGACGTCGCCGGCTGAGGCGACGCCGCGCCGGGGGAAGCCGCTTCCCTAAACGGCGCCGCCGCGCCACACTGCGGCCCGGCGAAACCGATTTCACCAGGGGGAGGGCAGGCTCATGCCGGACATCAGACGGATCGACGTGACGCAAGGGCCGGGGCCGCGGATGAGCCGCGCGTCGTGCGCGGCGACAATGTCTATCTGTGCGGCCTGACCGCCGCCGACACCAGCCAGGACGTGAAGGGCCAGACCCGGCAGATCCTGGAGCGCATCGACCACTACCTGCGCGAGGCCGGAACCAGCAAATCGAACCTCTTGACCGCCAATCTGTGGATCAAGGACATGGCCCTGTTCGCCGACATGAACTCGGTGTGGAACGAATGGGTCGATCCGCAGAACCCGCCGGCCCGCGCCTGCGTCCGCGCCGATCTGGCGCGTCCCGAGGTGCTGGTCGAGATCATGGTGACCGCGGCCAAGTGACAGTTTGAAACCCTTTCCCGCTTTTGCGGGAGAGAGCTAGTGCGCGATCGGATCAGCTTGAAACGCTTCCGTCCCCCCCGCGTGATCCCGGATCAAAGTCCGGGAGGGGGCCAAGGGCAGGCAAATGGAACGGTGGCGCCTGAATTCCCGGGAAAGCGACGCGTTCGCGGGAATGACGGGTAAACTCAGAGCGATAACGCTCTTAGACGGTACGCGAACAGCTACTAGCCAGTGCCCAGTTTGACCCGGTTGTCTGACATCTTTGGCATGTGCATCACAAGATCGGCTCGATGTATTTCTGGGGTCCAGTACCCGGCGCAGCTATGTCGCATCCGCCCGGACCGGCCATTCGACGATAGGAGTTAGGTCGACTGACCGTCGCCATTCGAAGTCATCAGCGCCGACAAGATGGCAGCGATCGGATCGGCCTTTCGCTCGCCAGCAATTGACCGCTTCTGCGAGGGGGTGTCGCGACGGGGCGCGTCCCGGCGGAACCGCATCACATCCACCTCTTAACATGGCCGATATATCGCCGACCCCAGCCCTTGAGGCGACTGAAGAACTTTTTGGTCGTCTGAGGTGAGCCCTGCTTTTTTCGATCGCTTTGATTTGAAGACGGTCCATGCGTTGTTGACGTGAGGTGATCATGCAGAGGGAGGACAAGGGGCGGAACTATTGCGTACGCGTTCGCGCTAGAATAAAGTGTGTTCACTATCATGTCTGTTGTCATGCAACGGAAGGTATCTCGTCCGCTCACCAATCTGTTGCCGGGTATAAAAACTGGACGATTGTCCATGGGAAATAATGAGGTCAACTTTCGAGCGCCTTGAGGAGAAACGAGATAGGAACACAGCCCATGCGCATTGTTAAGGCGAACGGCGACTACGCTACTCGTTTCTTTGGTGAATTCTTCAAGCTGTTCGTGCGAGGGCCTTAGGTTCGAGAAAAACCCTGCAAAGCTAGAATGTTCGGCAATTCTGAAGTCCAAGATCGCGCCGGTGTTGTAGCCTAGGAGAATAATGTCCCAATCCTGCAATGTGGATAGAAGTTCTTCTATCCAATTGGCTATGTCGTGCCGGCAATATGCGTCATCCTCAAAGATCAATAGATTGCTCTGCGTCGTTACCGCTTTCTGCCACAGAGAAAAATGCGACGCGGCACAACCCATTACACCGCGCGTATAGAGGACTGCGTTTGCCGCTATGATTTCTTTTTGTACGAACTCCTCGAGCGTGACCGCCGCCCCGTCGACTCCTTCAAAGACTTCGAATTTCATCCCTGTTCCGCGATTTCTTTCGAGAAAATCAAAGCGTTTCTTTGGCAAGCGAGCCAAGCTAATCACGTAGCATTTGTAAGAAGTTATCATCTCGAATGTCGACGTCGTAGGATTTATGGTGAAAGCATTAACAATTTTTTAGCAATTTCGTTCTCGATCGTTGAAGGCGTCGTGCGGTGGACTGTTTTGTCCTGCGCAATTAAGTGGGCGAAAGACCATGGTTTGAGAGTCCGCATTGGGTCATCTTTTCTGTCTTCTCCCCTACCTGCCATTTCCGAGGGGCTGGCGGCATCGCGCCCCCGAGGGTCGGCTACTGCCTAAACGGGATCGTCAAGATCCAGTGCTAGTTTGACCCTGTTTGGTCCACCAAGAATTCAAACACTTTAGAGGCGATCCTGGGTCGACACAATAGCGCCAACTAGCGTCAGGCTCACGGCGCGAGCTAAAGGTAGCAGGCCAGGGCGGCGACGCTTGGCTTGCTCATTCTTCATTAAGGACCAGTCCCGATAATCGCGCCATCTTGACCCGCAACCAGGACTGGCGGGAGCGGCCGCCGTACGGGTGCATTTGACCCGCGCCGCGCGGCCACTTCGGCCGGCGGTAATGGCGCCGCATGACATTGCACTCCCTTGCTCTGAGCCTTTTTACGGCGGTGATGGCGGTCGCCGCGTTCGAGGATTTCCGGCGGCTGAAGATCCCGAACCTGCTGCCGCTGCTGCTGTGCGCCGCATGGCCGCTTTATGTCGCGGCGGCGCCGAACCCCGGCGGCGTGGTCAGCTTCGTGCTCGGCGCGGTCGGCGTTGCGCTCGCGGTTTTGCTGGCCGGCGCGGTCCTGTTCGCGCGCGGCTGGCTCGGCGGCGGCGACGTCAAACTGCTGAGCGCCGCGACGCTGTGGGCCGGCGCGCCGCAAACCTTCGGGCTGCTGGTCGCAACCGGGGTTCTCGGCGGCGTGCTGGCCCTGATCCTGCTGAGCCCGTTCGGCAGATACGCGTTGGCCGCCCGCTCGCTGCTCGGCCAGCCGGCGATCGCCGAAACGCCGGCCTCGGCGGCTCCGGTGCCCTATGGGGTCGCCATCGCCGGGGCCGGGGTGATCGTCGTCGTGTCGCCTCACATCGGCTGAGGCAGCGATGCGCGCCCGCAGCATCCTCCTGCTGACCCTCGCGATCGTCCTGGCCGGCGGCACCGCTTGGCTCGCCCAAAAATGGCTCACCGCGCAACGCGCTGCGCTGATGGCCCAATCGGACCAGATGACGCCGCCGAAGCCGGCCCGCTCGGTCCTGATCGCGCGCACCGCGCTGAGCCGCGGGCAGATCCTGCGCCCGGAGGAGCTGATCTGGCAGGTCTGGCCCGACGGCGCGCTGGACAAGAATTACATCGAGCTGGGCGGCCCGCGCGACCCCGAACTCGTTCGCCGGCTGGGTCGTCAAGAACCCGATCGCCGCCGGCGAGCCGATCACCGAGGAAAAGATCATCGCGCCCGGCGACCGCGGGTTTCTGGCTGCGGTGCTGACGCCCGGGATGCGGGCGATCTCGGTGCCGGTGACGGTCACCTCCGGGATTTCCGGGTTCATCTTCCCGGGGGACCGGGTCGATCTGGTGCTCAGCTATCCGGTGCCGTCGCCGGCCGGGTCGAAATCCGATGAGGGGGGAAAGGACTACGAGCACAAGGCGTCGCAGACCGTGCTGCGCGACGTGCGTGTGATCGGGATCGATCAGCGGCTTGACGGCAAAGCCGGCGAGGCCGTCGTCGCGCATACCGCGACGCTTCGAGGTCACGCCGAAGCAGGGCGAAATCATCGCGCTGGCGAGCGAGATCGGCAAGGTGTCGTTGACGCTGCGCAGCCTCGTGCCGGCGCCCGAGGAGGGCGACGAAGGTCCCGAGCGCCCCGCCAATTCGCGGCTGGCCGAGGCGGCGAGCGTCACGCTCGACAGCGACATCAGCCCGCTCCTGCCGAAGATCCCGGTAGTGCAGCCGGCTCCGGGAGCGGATTTCGGCGGACCGAGCGCGGAGGAACGCAAGCGAATCGATCCCGGACCGGTAACGATCTTGCGCGGCAAGTCAAACAAAACGGAAACTGCCGGCACAACTTCTCCTATAGAAAAGGGGTCGTGATGCGCGACTTTCTGGCGATGGCCCTCGCGACGTGCGGCCTGATATCGAGCGCTGCGCTGGCTGACGAACCGCTGCCGGTTGGCCCGCCCAGCGGCGCGATCACGGTCGGGCCGCCACGTTCCGCCGCGCCGGCGCCGGTTCGGTCTGCCGAGCTTCCAACGGCCGGTGCGCAGGCTGGTCCCGCCGGCCGGCTCGCCGATCGTCCTCGAAGCCGGAAAGGGAACGCTGATCCGCCTGCCGCGCCCGGCGAGCACGGTGTTTGTCGCCAATCCCGACGTCGCCGACGTGCAGGTCAAGTCGCCGTCGCTGATCTATGTCACGGCGAAGGCGCCGGGACAGACCGCGCTCTATGCGGTGGACGCCGAGGACCGCGTGCTGCTCAACGCGCCGGTGCGCGTCGAGCACGATCTGTCGCGGCTGCGGCAATCGATCCACGCGCTTGCGCCGGGCCAGAACGTCACGGTCAGCTCGGTCGATAATTCGCTCGTGCTCGGCGGCACCGTCGCGAGCGCCGGCGACGCGGCGACGGTCAGCGGACTGGCCGACGCGATCGCGAAGGGCACCAAGGGCAAGGTGGCGAACCGGATGGCGGTCGCAACGCCGAACCAGGTGAACATCCGCGTCAAGGTGGCGGAGGTGAACCGCGAGGTCCTGAAGGCGCTCGGCGTCAATTGGGACAAACTCACGCGGGCGCATTACCTTCCACACCGACAACCCTGTTACCGACAACATAATCACCGCGCGGAACACGATCGGCTTCCTCATCGGCGGGGGCAACGCGCGAGATGCTGGCGACGCTCGACGCGCTTGCGCAGGAGAATTTGTTGACAACGCTCGCCGAGCCGAATTTGACCGCTACCAACGGCCAACCGGCGGCTTTCCTGGCCGGCGGCGAATTCCCGGTGCCGGTCGCCTCGAACACGACAAACGGCTTTCCGACGACGACGATCGAGTTCAAACCGTTCGGCGTGGGGCTCGACGTCACCCCGACGATCATCGACTCCGGAGCATCTGGTTCTGAAAATCCGCTCGCAGGTGAGCGAGCTGAGCACAGAAGGCGCGATTGCTCTACCAGGAAGCGACACGCAAATTCCCGCACTGACCGTGCGCCGCACCGAGACGACCGTCGAACTCGGCAGCGGCCAGAGCTTCGTCCTCGGAGGCCTGCTGCAGGACAGGGTGCTGCAGAACATCTCGAAGATTCCGTGGCTCGGCGACATCCCGGTTCTCGGTCAGCTGTTCCGCTCGGAGCGGTTCAAGCGGAACGAGACCGAACTCGTCATCATCGTCACCCCGTATCTCGTCAAGCCGGCCGATCAGCGGCTGGCGACCCCGGTGGACGGGTTCCGCGCGCCGCAGCGACGCGCAGCGCGTCATCGACGCCGGCGTCTACCGCCAGGGCCTGCCCGCGCCGTCCGGCATCGTCGCGGCGCCCGGTCCGGCTTCGGTCGGTCCGATCGGGTTTCGGCTTGATTAGCGGAGGCGCGCGATGACCTGTTTCTGCCGCGCCCTCGCGCTCGCCGCCGCCTTGGCCGCATCGGGATTGCCGGCCTGCGTCCCGCTCCCCGCCGACTACACCGAAAGCGAATGGCCGAAGACGGTGCGGCTCGACCCGGCGCCGGCGCAGTTCGCCCTCCGCTTCGCGCCGGGGTCCAGCCGCATCCTGCCGGGCGATCTGGCGCGGCTGCGCGCGACCGCGGCGAGCGGCGGCATCGTGCCGTCCGATCGAGTCGTCGTCGCTGTCGCTGGGCCCGCCTTCGCTTGCCGCGGCGCGCTTCGACGCGGTGGCTGCTGCGTTGCTGCCCTACGGCATCGTCCCGAGCCCGGCGCCGGGTCTTGGCGTATCCGCCGACGCGGCCGTGATCCGGCGAGAGCGCTACCTAGTCTCGCTGCCGCCGTGCCCCGATTGGAGCAAGCCGGCCGCCGGCGCGGGCGATTTCACGAACACCGTTTCCAGCAATTTCGGCTGCGCCACCACGGTCAATCTCGGCTTGACGGTGGCGCAGCCGGCCGATCTGGCGGCGCCGCGTCCGGTTGGGTTGGCGGCCGGCCAGCCCGCGGTCGGCCGCAGTCGACCGGTACCTGACCGACAAAGTCGTCCTGCCCGCGGCGGCAAACATCGGACCGATCGCGGCGGCTCCCGCCGTTCTACTGCCGGCCGCCCCCGCCGAAGCCGGCTCCGGCGGCGGCGCGGCGCGCAGCCATGACAGCAGCAACGGCCGCGACCGCTCCGGCCGACACGATCGCGCCCGATCGCGCCGGGGTCTTCGCGGTCCTGCCGGATCAGCAGACGCTCGATCGCATCCGCGACATGTTCCAGGACCTGCAGATCGGCGACGAACTGCAGCTCGAGCCGACCTTCGATGCGGCGCTTCGCCGAATACGCGAGGGCGCCGCGCCGCGCGTTCTGCTGATCGACCTGTCCGATTCGCCGGCGCCGTTCGCCGTGCTCGGCGCCGCGCGAACGGTCGGCGGCGCCGCGCTGAAAATCGTCGCCCTGGGAACGGTCAACGATGTCGGTCTGTACCGGGACCTGATCGCCGCCGGCGCCTCCGATTATCTCGTCAAGCCGGTCAGCCGCGAGGCGCTCGCTTCGGCTCTCGACCGCGACGGCGGCGCGACCGGGGCGGCGGGAGGCTGGCTTGGGCAAATTGTCGCCTTTGTCGGCAGTCGCGGCGGGGTCGGGACGACAACGGCGGCGGTCGCCTGCGCCTGGATCCTCGCGCAGCAGCAAGAAGCGCCGACGATCCTGCTCGATCTCGATCTGCATTTCGGCACGGTCGCGCTGAAGCTCGACGTCGAGCCGGGCAATGGCCTGTGCGAGGCGTTGGAGCAGCCCTCGCGCATCGATGCGCTGTTTGTCGACCGCGCCACGGTCAAGATCAACGAGAAGCTGCGAGTCCTCGCGGCCGAAGCGTCGGTCGCCGAGACGCTGATCGTCGACGCCGGCGCGATCGACGCGCTGATCTACGAGCTGCACCGCAAATTCGCCTGGGTTGTCGTCGATCTGCCGCGCTGGGTGACGCCGACGCAGCGCGTCGTTCTCGGCGCCGCCAACCATGTCGTCATCGTCTGCGAGCGCAGTCTGGACGGGTTGCGCGATACGGTCCGGCTGCAAGCCTTCCTGCGCGAGCATGCGCCGCAGTGCCAGGTCGCTGCTGGTCGATTCGGGCGCCGCCGCCGAGCGCGCCGGGATCGGCAAGGCCGAGTTCGAAAAAGCGGTCGGCAAGCCGTTCGACGCCACGCTGTCGCATGACGTGAAATCGGCCGCCGCGGCGACCAATGCCGGCCAGCCCGTTCCGCTCGCCGCGCCGCGCAGCGCGCTCGCGCGCGACGCCGAACGGATCGCCGCCGCTCTTGCGCGGCCCCGGCGCGCGGCAAAAACGCAAGATCTTCGGCTTGACGATCGGCTAATCGAAGGTACGGAACGCGATGGTGGCGATGTTTGGAAGAACGCGCTCGGAGGGCGGGCTGGACGCGCGCATCGCCGGGCTGTCCGGGCGTCACGCGAAGCTCGACGGGAGCGGCGAGCCTCGCCAGAAGCGGCCTGTGGAGAAAACCTGCCACGCCCTCGCCGGCCAAGCGAAATCTTATCGATCGAGGACGGGCTGGCGCGCGCGCGACGAACTTACCGCGCGCCTTGAGGCGGAGATCCGCCCGGAACGGCGGGCGCTGCTGAGCCGCGGCGACCTGGCCAATATGGTCGAGGCGGCGGTGCAGGCCTATTGGGTCCGGCATGCCATCGACGCCGGCGGCGGGGCGCGGCGCGATCTCGTCGCCGAGATCATGCAGCGCCTCGCGGCACCGGGCGACGGCGAGGGGGAAACGCGACGGGGGGCGCACAGAGCGGCCGTCGAGGCGGCCAAGGCGCAGATTCAACCGCTGATCCTCGAACACATGGATATCGCGGCGGCGGCCGAGATGCCGCGGTCCGCCTTCGAGACGCAGCTGGCCGGCTGGGTCCAGGAACTGCTCGCCGAGAGCAGGATACAGCTGAACTACGTCGAGCAGCGCGAACTCATCGAATCGCTGGTCGCGGACATGCTTGGGCTCGGGCCGCTCGAGCCGCTGCTCGCGGACGAGAGCGTCACCGACATCATGGTCAACGGCCCGAAGCAGGTCTACGTCGAACGCCGCGGCAAGCTCGAACTGAGCGACGTCGCGTTTCGCGACGATCAGCACCTGATGAACGTCTGCAGCAAGATCGTCACCCGCGTCGGCCGCCGGATCGACGAGTCGCAGCCGCTTGTCGATGCGCGCCTGCCCGACGGCAGCCGCGTCAACATCATCATTCCGCCGCTGGCGATCGACGGCGCGGCGATCTCGATCCGCAAGTTTTCGAAGAAATCGATCACGCTCGACACGATGGCGGCGAACGGCAACGTCTCGCCGGCAATGGCGACGGTGTTGAAAATCGCGGCGCGCTGCCGGCTCAACATCCTGGTTTCGGGCGGCACCGGCTCGGGAAAGACGACGCTGCTTGAACGCGCTGTCGCGGATGATCGATCGCGCCGAACGGGTCGTGACGATCGAGGACGCCGCCGAGCTGCAGATGCAGCAGCCGCATGTCGTCCGTCTCGAAACGCGCAGCGCCAATCTCGAGGGCACCGGCGAGATCAACGATGCGCGGCCTGTTGAAGAACGCGCTGCGCATGCGCCCGGACCGCATCATCATCGGCGAGTGCCGCGGCGAGGAGGCGCTCGACATGCTGCAGGCGATGAACACCGGCCATGACGGCTCGATGAGCACGATCCACGCGAACAACCCGCGCGAGGCGCTGACCCGGCTTGAAAACATGATCGGGATGACCGGGATCAATCTGCCCTCGAAGGCGACGCGGACGCAGATCGCCTCGGCGGTTCATCTGATCTGCCAGGTGAACCGCATGCGCGACGGTCAGCGCCGTGTCACGCAGATCACCGAAGTGGTCGGAATGGAGGGCGACGTCATCACCACCCAGGATCTGTTCGCGTATCAGTATGAGGGCGAAAGCGCCGACGGAAGCCTGCGCGGGCACGTTTCAGTCAAGCGGCATCCGGCCGGCTTTTCTGCCGCGGGCTCAGTATTACGGCCTCGAACGCGCCCTGATCGAGGCGATCTGATCATGTCCGCCTTGCTCGACGATCCGATCGGCCGGATCTCGCTGCTCGTTGGCGTGATGAGCGGCTTGACCCTGCTTCTGCTCGCGGCCGCGTTCACCGGCGGCATGCCGCGGCAACTCAGGCGCCGCGTGGCGCAAGTGTCGGCGAGACAAGCCGCGCGCGCGACAGGACACCGCGGCGCCGCTCGGCGCGGCCGCCGCCCGGCCGCTGTCGCGCCGACGACCCGTCACCGGGATCGAACGCGTGCTGCGCTGGCTGCCGCGCCGCGCCACGCTGTTGCAGCGGCTGGAGAAAACCGGCCGCGGCATTACGCTCGCCCAATACGCCATCTGGACAATCGGCATTGTGATCGGGGCGAGCCTGTTGCTGGTCGTCGCCGCCGGCCTCAGCCCCATGGCGAGCCTGTTGTCGGGCATCGCGATCGGGCTGTTTCTCCCGCATTACGTCGTCGGCCGCATGGGCCGCAAACGCGTCGCGCGCTTTATCGCGCTGTTTCCGGAAGCAATCGACCTGATGGTGCGGGCGTTGCGCGCCGGCTTGCCGGTGACCGAGGCGATCATCAATGCCGGCCACGAAATCGGCGATCCGGTCGGCACCGAGCTGCGCGGCATCGAAGCCGGCATGATGGTCGGGCGCGATCTCGACAGTCTCTTGTGGGACATCGCCAAGCGGATCACCGCGCCGGAGTTCCGTTTCCTGATCATCGCGCTCAACGTGCAGCGCGAGACCGGCGGCAATCTGGCCGAAACACTGAACAATCTCTCGGAAGTATTGCGCCGCCGGCGGGCGATGCGGGCCAAGGCGCGGGCGATGGCGGCCGAGGCGCGCGCCAGCACGATGATCCTTGGTTCGCTGCCGATGTTCGTCGTCGCCGTCATGAGCTTCACCTCGCCGGCTTATATCGCGCCGCTGTACACCGATGTGCGCGGGATGATGCTGGTCGGGCTGGCGATCCTGATGCTGGTCACCGGTATCGCGATCATGGTCAAGATGGCGCGCTTCGAGATCTGAGCGCGATCGGGGCCGCGATGCTCAGCACCCGGGTCGACGATTTCCGGCTGGAAGACTGGCTGCCGTACTGGCTCAGCGTCGACGACCTGATCGCCGGTCTCGCCGCGCTGGCGGTTCTGGTCGCCTTTGTTGCCGTCTGGCACGCGCTGCGCGGGCGCGAGGCGTTCGACCGGCGTTTCGCCCGCATCGCGCTGCAGCGCGAAAGCCTGCGTGAGGCGGTTCTCGGCGAGCGGCCGCCGCGTCCGCGAATGACCGCGGCGAATCTGATGAGCGCGGTCGTGATGCGGCTCAACCTGCTGCGGTCGCAGCATGCGCAGGCGGCGCGCTCGCTGCTGGCGCGGGCCGGGATACGGTCGAACGAGGCGATGGTCCGCTACTTCTTCGCGCGGCTGTCGATGCCGTTCGTGCTTGGTCTCGGCATCCTGGCCGATGCGTCGGGGACGCAGTTGCTGCCGATACCGGAAAACCTGCGCACCCTCGCCGCGCTCGGCGGCGCCGTGCTCGGGTTTTACGCAGCCGGACATCTACCTCAAGAATTTGGCCCAGAAGCGCTCGCACCAGCTCGGGCTGGGATTGCCGGATTCGCTCGATCTGCTCGTCATCTGCGCCGAAGCGGGTCTCAGCCTCGACGCGGCGCTGCTGCGGGTGTCGCGCGAGCTCGAGATGACCTGGCCCGAGCTCAGCGAGGAATTGGCGATCACCGCGGCCGAGCTGACCTATCTCCCCGAACGCAACGTCGCGTTCGAAAATCTGAACATGCGGACCAACATGGCGTCGATCCGCGGCGTCGTGAACACGCTGCTGCAGACCGCGAAATTCGGCACGCCGCTTGCCCAGTCGCTGCGCGTGCTGGCCGCCGAATTCCGCGAGGCGCGGATGACGCGCGCCGAGGAGAAGGCGGCGCGGCTGCCGGCGTTGCTGACCGTGCCGATGATCCTGTTCATCCTGCCGACTCTGTTTATCGTCGTTCTCGGCCCGGCGGTCCTCAGCATGCTGGACACGTTCTCGGGCCGGGCGCGCGACAAACCGATGGAGGTCACGCAGACGGTGAGGCCGGAGGCTGCCGCAGGATCTGCCGACGGCCGCCGTCATTGTCAAATACGTGCGGGGCCAGCCGGTCAAGACCACCGAGCGCCCCCCGCCGCCTTCGGAGGCTACGGTCGCGCCGGTGCAGGTCTCGGTGCGCGCCGGCGATCTCGTCACGGTCGATGTCGATGCCCGCGCCTTGCGCGACGGCTCGCAGCTCCGGCTTGCCGTCGTGCCGGCCGGAACGTCCGGACGACCCGGCGCCGGCGATCCGCGATGGCGTGGCGATCGCGCCGGACCGGGTTCGCGTGTCGCTGCCGGCCGCGGCGCCGGGACCGAACGAAATCCGGCTCTATTATGTGCCGCCGTCCAGCCCGAAGTCCGCTTGTCGCGGCGCGCGCCGCAGTGATGGTGACGAGCGCGGACAGCTGATCCGGGCCCACCCCGAAATCGCGTGAGGCGTGCGGGGAACAGCGGCTTTGCGCCCCTGCCGCCTACGCCGCGCCGAGGGTCGTGCGGGGTCCGGCCTCTTCCGGAATGCGCGGAAGGCCGAAATGGTCGCGCAATGTCGTGCCCTCGTAATCGCGGCGGAACAGGCCGCGGCGCTGCAGTTCCGGCACGACCAGATCGACGAAATCGTCGAACGCACCGGGAAAATACGGCGGCAGGACGTTATAGCCGTCGGCCGCGCCCGCGACGAACCACTCTTCGAGCGTGTCGGCGATCGTCTCCGGCGTGCCGCACACGACCCAGTGGCCGCGCGCCGCCGCGGTCAGGTTGTAAAGGTCGCGCAACGTCATGTTCTCGCGCCTGGCCCGCTCGTAGAGCACGTTCGTGAAGGTGCGGCCGCCCTCGAACGATGGCGGCGGCGGCGGCACCGGACCGTCGAGCGGGTGGCCGGACACGTCGTAGCCGATGCGGCTGGCGACCAGCACGGCGGCGTTGGTCGGGGTCAGCCAGCTCTGCAGTTTCGCCAGCTTCTCGCGCGCCTCGTCCCGGGTGCGGCCGATGATCGGCATCATGCCGGGCAGCACCGCGATCTCGTCGGGCGCCCGGCCGTATTTCGCCATCCGGCCCTTGAGGTCGGCATAGGCCTTCCTGGCGGGCTCCAGCTCCTGCACGACCGAGAACACGACATCGGCGGTGCGCGCCGCCAGTTCGAGACCCGACGGCGAGCCGCCGGCCTCGATGATGACCGGGTGGCCCTGCGGGCAGCGCGCCATGTTCAGCGGACCCTTGACCTGGAAGAAGCGCCCCTTGTGGTTCAGCGGACGCACCTTGTCCGGGTCGATATAGCGGCCGGTCTCCTTGTCGGCGACGATCGCGCCGTCCTCCCAGCAATCCCACAGACCCTTGACGACATCGACGAACTCGTTGGCGCGCTCGTAGCGCAGCTCGTGTTCGAGGTGCTCGTCGCGGCCGAAATTCAGCGCCACCTTCGGGTTGGCGGTGGTGACGACGTTCCAGGCGGCGCGCCCGTTGCTGATATGGTCGATCGACCCGAAGGTGCGGGCGACGTTGAACGGCTCCGAGAAACTGGTCGAGACGGTCGCGCCGAGGCCGATATGGGTCGTGCAGGCGGCGAGCGCGGTGATCAGCGTCGTCGGCTCGAAGCGGCACAGGAACGACGGGTGGTCGCCCGGGTCCATCACCATCGAGTTGGAGATGAACAACAGGTCGAACTTGCCGCGTTCGGCGATGCGGGCGATCTCCTGGATGACCGGCAGCTGCATATGGCTGGTCGCGGCGCCCTCGTAGCGCCAGCCGGCGGAATGGTTGCCGGTGCCGAGAACGAACACCCCGAGATGCATCTGCCGCTTCTTCGCACTCATGCCGCTTACCCTCCGTTCGACGCCGAGCAGGAACGAGTGTAGCTCGGGCTCGGCCGATTGCAGCCGACAGGTTATAAGCGTCAGCACCATCCCTTCCCGCGCCACCACCGTGCCGGGGCGGGCGCGGTCGGCCTCGGCTGCGATCCGGTCCATGAAGGCGTCGTCGTGCTCGGGGTCGTGGTGAAACAAAACCAGCGTCTTGACCTTCGCCGCATCGGCCAGGCGCACGCCTTCCTGCCAGGTCGAGTGGCCCCAGTTGCGGTGCGCCGGGTATTCCTCGTCCGTGTAGGTGCTGTCGTAGATCATCAAATCGGCGCGGTCGGCGAGGCGTAGCACGTTGCGGTCGAGCTGGCCCGGCTCGTGCTCGGTGTCGGTGATGTAGACGAGGGCCTTGCCGTCGCCTTCGAGGCGGTAGCCGGTCGCGCGGTTCGGGTGGTTGAGCGGTCCGGTCAGCAGGCGCATGCCCGGGTAGGTGGGCAGCGAATCACCGGCTTCGAAATCGTTGAATTCGAGCTTCGCGGTGAAGATGTCGATCGGGATCGGAAACAGCGGCGGCGACATCATCTTGCCGAGAATGGCCGCGATCCCGTGATCCGGCTTCAAATGTCCGGCCCAGATGCGGATGCGGTTGCGCGCGTCGTAGCACGGCGCGAAGAACGGCAGGCCGTGGCAGTGGTCGAGATGCGTGTGCGTAAAAAACAAATCGAAATCATGCGCTTGGCCGCTTTCTTTCAGCGCGTTGCCGAGCAGGCGCAGCCCCGAGCCGCCGTCGAAGATGAACAGCTTTCCGCCGCAGCGGACCTCGATGCACGAGGTATTGCCGCCGTAGCGCGCCGTGTTCGGCCCCGGCGCCGCGATGCTGCCGCGCACGCCCCAGAACCGGACGTAGAACTCAGAATTGTGCAAAAGGCGGCTCCCGCGCTTTGCGTCGTCTCCTAGGATAACATGCGGACGCGGTATAATCGCAGACAGAGTGTTCGTGCCGCGCCAATTCCATCCGCCCAATCGGCCGCCGCGGTGTTTACCCTAACGCGTTTACCCTAACCGGTTATTAACCATCGCCGGGTTATCGAATGCACCACCATCCTCAACCCCCAGGTGGTGCAATGATTTCCGATCCCGAATATGCCCGGGCAGTCGCCCAGTTTCTCAGCAAAAAAGGCGTGACGCGGTGCCCGACGGCGTGCGTCGTGCCCACTCGCGCCAGTGTCAGCGACGCCGATCGCGCCGCGCTGCGCAACCACGCGGAAACACGCGAGGCGGTGCGGCAGGCGCGCCGGCGCGAATTCCACCAGATGATTTCGCCTCCGAGCGCCTCGCAGGACAGGTATGCAGATAATGCAGCTCTGCCTGTCGCAGGTCCGCCCGTCAGCGGCCCTGGTAACGAGGCTTGCGTTTCTCCTTGAAGGCCCGCACCCCTTCCGCCGCGTCGGCGCTGTTGCGCACCGCGGCGAGTTCCGCCCCGAACCGCGCCGCCAATTCGGCTGGGCCTTGCGGCAGAACGTGCTCGTTGACGAAGCGTTTCATCGTCGCCAGCGCCAGCGGCGCCAGATCGACCATCTTGAGGCCCAGCGCGACGGCCTCGTCGATCGCCGTGCCGTTCGGCGCGATGCGGTTCGCCAGCCCGGCCTGGTAGGCGCGCCGGCGTCGATCGGCTCGCCGAGCAGCATGATCTCCATCGCGATCTTGTGCGGAATGCGCGCCGCGAGACCCGCGATCATGCCGCCGGTGATGCCGACCTTGCCCTCGGGATAGGAAAATCGCGCGTTCTCGGCCGCGACCAGCAGGTCGCACATCATTGCCATGACGAGCCCGCCGCCGATGCACCAGCCGGATACGGCGGCGATAACAGGCTTCTCGGTCTTGATCCCGACCGTCGGCACGCAGCGCCACAGCTCCGGCAGGTCGGTGACGTCGGCGCCGGACGAAAACGCGCGCTCGCCGGCCCCGGTCAGGACCGCGATCGCGCTGCGCCGAGCGGTCGAACTCGGCGAAAGCCTGCTGCAGTTCGATCGCGACCGCCTTGTTGATCGCGTTCAGTTTTTCCGGCCGGTTGATCGCGATGACCGAAACAGGGCCGCGGTTTTCGACGGTGACGACGCTCATTCGAGCCTCCTGGTTTGCGGCCTTGATCCTATCCACCGAGGCGGCAAAATCGCCACAAAGTCGCTGTATGCTACGCTCGGGCAGATGCGTGCCGGAGCGGCATACCCGGCTTTTGCTGAGATTCCTTGCAGAAACAGCAAAAGCGCGGGCCGGAAGCGGCGCGGCGGGCCATACTGCGGCAGCGAAGCAGGAGTCAAGGCGATGGATCTGTTCAAGGAATTCGGCGTCAAGGACCCCGAGGCGGCGGCGGCGCAGATCCCGGTCATCGATTTCGCGCCGCTGTTCGCCGGCGAGCTCCGGCGCGCTCGGCCGTCTCGCGCCGCAGGTGCGGCACGCCTGCGAGAATGTCGGGTTCTTTTATGCCGCCGGGCACGGCGTCCCCGAGGAGCTGATCGAGCGCGCCTTCGCCGCGTCGCGCCGGTTTCACGCACTGCCGCTCGACGAGAAACTCAAGCTCAGGCTGAACGAAAACAATATCGGCTATCTGCCGATCAACGCCTCGGTGCAGGGCGCTTCGACCGTGCACAAGGCGACGCGGCCGAACCGGAACGAGAGCTTTTTCGTCAGCCACGACCGCGGCCCCGACCACCCCGATGTCGCTCGCCGGCAAACCGTTGCGCGGGCGCAACCAGTGGCCGCCCGAGACGATCCCCGGCATGGCCGAAATGCGGCGCGACATGATGGCGTATTTCCACGCACTCGGCGCGATGTGCGACCGCATATTGCCGGCTTTCGCGGCGGCGCTCGACATGCCGCCCGATTTCTTCGCGCCCTATTTCGCGAACGAGGCGCACGCCAATCTGCGCTTTCTGCACTATCCGCCGCAGGACGCGAGCGAAGAAAATCTGTTCGGCCAGGCGCCGCACACCGACAACAGCTTCATGACCGCGCTCGCCCGCACCGACGTGCCCGGCCTCGCGGTGCGGCTGCCATCCGGAGAATGGTTCGCGCCGCCGATCATCCCCGGCACGTTCCTGATCAATCTCGGCAACATCATGCGGCGCTGGTCGAACGACCGCTTCCTGTCGACGCCGCACGGGGTCCTCAACGACAGCGGCACCGACCGCTACTCGATCGCCTATTTCCACAGTCCGAACCCGGACAGCGTCATCGAATGCCTGCCGAGCTGCGTCTCGGCCGACAACCAGCCGCGCTACGAGCCGGCCGTCTACCGCGACCTCGTCCTCGAATTCTACCGCGCCAACTACTTCCACCAGAATGGCCACCGCTCCGACGCGGCGGCGGAGGTCCGGGCCGCCGAATAGCAAGGCCAACTCACCGACAGCAAAGATCTGGGGAGGAAATTCATATGGCAAGCGCGCCTGAACTCGTCATCGATTTGATCTTCGGACGCTGGCGCAGCCAGATCCTCCACGCCGGCGCAGCACTCGGAGTATTCGATCATCTCGGCCAAGACGAGTCGATCGGCGCCGCCGCGATCGCTGCAAAGGTCGGCGCCGATCCGGCACTGCTGTACCGCCTGATGCGAGCACTCGCCTCGATCGGTCTGCTCGCCGAGGACGATCTGCGCGGCTTTCGGCTGACTGAAGCCGGCATGTTATTGCGCGACGATCATCCGCATTCGCTCAAAGCCATGGCGCTGCTCGAAGAGGGACCGGAGCACTACGCGGTGTGGAAGCATCTCGTCCCGATACTGCGCGACGGAGGTCCGGACGGGTTCGTGCGCGAGTTTGGCGTGCCGCTGTTCGAGTACGCCCGCAAGAACGCGAGCTATGGGGCGATCTTCAACAGAGCGATGACCAGCTATTCCGCGGTTCAGGCGCAATGGGCATTGGCGGCGCTCGCGACGGAGGATTTCACGAGCATTCGCATGTTTTGCGATGTCGCCGGGGGCCATGGCTTCCTCGCCTGCGCCTTTCCTCGAAGCGTATCCTGATCTCTCCGGGATCGTGTTCGACCTGCCGGAAGTCATCGCCGAGACCGATCGACCTATGGGCCCCCAAGCTCAACCTCGCAGATCGCTGCCGATATCTGGCCGGCGACATGTTTCATGAGGTCCCGGCGGCCGACGCTTACCTGCTCAAAAATATCTTGCACGACTGGAGCGACGAGGAATGTGTCAGGATTCTGACCAGCGTGCGCCGGGCCTCGGTTGAAGGCGCTCGGCTCTTCGCCATCGAGCACGTGATCCCCGGGCCGCAGGAGCCGCATTTTTCCAAGCTTTTTGACATCCACATGATGTGCGCATTGACGGGGCGCGAGCGCACCGCCGAGGAGCACGCCGAGTTGTTGGCGGCCGGCGGATGGCGGTATGAGGGCCTGCGCCAGGCACCGGGTGCGTTGCAGAGCGTGATCGTCGGAACCGCCGTTTGATGCCTGGCACGGCTCGGGCGGTCTGGCCCGAATGCAGATGATGGAAAGGAGTGTACGCCATGTTCGATCTCGACCGCTTCATCGAGGATTGCCGCGACGCGGTGCGGCAGGACCCGAGCCACAGGGCAGCGCGCGAGGTGCTGGCGCGGGCCAATTCCGATCCGGCCGCGATCCTTGCCGCGCTCGGCGAGCCGGCCCGCGCCGGGGTGACGCCGCTCTATAAATCGGACACGGTGACGATCCTCAACGTCGTCTGGGGCAGGCGGATGACGATCATGCCGCACGACCACCGCATGTGGGCCGTGATCGGCGTCTATACCGGGCGCGAGGACAACATCTTCTGGCGCCGCGTGCCGGGTGCACCGGGCGGACTGATCGAGGCGGCCGGCGCGAAATCGCTGGGCGCGGGCTGCGCCGAGCCATTGGGACGCGACGTGATCCATTCGGTGACCAACCCGCTCGACCGGCTGACCGCCGCGATCCACGTCTATGGCGGCGATTTCTACGGCGGCGGACGCAGCGACTGGGACCCCGAAAACCTGCTCGAACGCGACTACGATTACGCGCTGCACCGCCGCATGTTCGAGGAGGCGAACGCGGCCGCGTGACATGAGCCGGACCTGACGGCGGCGTGCGGCTGGGCGATGCGTTCGCTCAACGCTGAGGAGGGCGGCGGTGCGACCGAGGGCTTGACCCGGTCAGGTCGGACGTGCAGAACGCGCACCGCGCGCGCCGGCGAATCGGATGTCGCTGTAGGCACTCCGGGCATTTCTTGCCTGGTCGGGATCGGGCGTGGTGCCGGCGCCGCGACGCGCAGCGTGCGATCGATCGTATTCGATCGGCATGCACGACAAAGAAATAAACCGCCGTCGCGATCAGCAGGAACGAAATGGACGGCATTGACGAAGTCCCCAATCAGGAACTCGACTGCTCGTTGACCGGTGAAGTGCGATCGCCGAGAAATCCGGTGTTCCGACGATCGCGGCGATCAGCGGCGTCAGCAGATCCTTGACGAGGCGCGGTCACGACGGCGCCGAAGGCGACTCCCATGACGACCGCGACTGCCAGATCGAGAACATTACCGCGCAGAATGAACTGCTTGAACCCTTGCGCATGATCGATCCTTGCCGAGCTTCGGTGTTATCCTGACCGGGGCATGGTGTCCTGCGCTGTTCGACCAGGCTCCGACCTGATGCAGCGCTTGTCTAGATAGCGTACGATTTCAGCGTACGACGTCGACTTCTAGCAAACGCGTAACGCGCACGTCGCGCATTTCGATTGACTGAATGGACGCCGCCGCGACCGGGCGTAGGTTCCGGACATGGTCTGGGCCGTTGCCCGCGCGCCGTATGCGTCGAACCCGGAGAGGCAGCCGCGGCCGGCTCCACCCGGAGCCGGAAAGCGGCATGCGCTCGCCGTTTCAGCGCGACCGCGACCGCATCATCCATTCGACCGCGTTCCGGCGCCTCAAGCACAAGACGCAGGTCTTCGTCTATCACGAGGGCGACCATTACCGCACGCGGCTGACCCACAGCCTCGAAGTCGCGCAGATCGCCCGCACCGTCGCCCGCGCGCTCGGCCTCGACGAGGACCTCGCCGAGGCGCTGGCGCTGGCGCACGATCTCGGCCACACGCCGTTCGGCCATGCCGGCGAGGAGGCGCTCAACGACGAGATGCAGCCCTATGGCGGGTTCTCGCACAACGACCAGACCTTGCGCATCCTGACGAGCCTGGAACGCCGCTATGCCGAGTTCGACGGGCTGAACCTGACCTGGGAGACGCTCGAAGGCACCGTCAAGCACAACGGGCCGCTGTGCGGGCCGCTTGCGGCGATCGAACAGCCGCCGCCCTCGATCGCCGAATACGACCGGCGGCACCCGCTCGATCTGCGACACCTATCCCGGCCCCGAGGCGCAGGTCGCGGCGCTGGCCGACGACATCGCCTACAACAACCACGATCTCGACGACGGGCTGCGCGCCGGGCTGTTCGCGGTCGCCGATCTCGCCGAGGTGCCGCTGGTCGGTCCGGTGTTCGAGGAGGTCGGGCGGCGCTATCCGGGGCTCGATGAGCCGCGTCTGATCCACGAGGCGATCCGCCGCGTGATCGACCGCATGGTGCGCGACCTGATCGGCGAGACCGAGCGCAGGCTGAAGGCGAGCGGCGCCGACAGCACCGACGCGGTGCGCCGCCTCGGAGCGCCGGTCGCGGCTTTTTCGGACGAGATGCGCGACCACGACCGGGCGCTGAAGCGTTTCCTGTTCGAGCGGATGTACCGCCACCCCAGGGTCAACCGCATGGCGTCGAAAGCGCGCCGCGTCGTCCGCGAGCTGTTTCAGCTGTTTCTCGCCGAGCCGGAATGCCTGCCTGGCGAATGGGCCGTGCCGCCCGGCGCGAGCGCGGCCGAACGGGCGCGGCATCGTCGCCGACTACCTCGCCGGGATGACCGACCGATTTGCCCTCGACGAGCACCGCCGCTTGTTCGATACCTACGCAGCCGTATAAAACCCTGGCATGACCCCCGGACCGAACAATATCTTCGCCGATTTTCGCCGCCTCGTGATCGCGGCGCTCGACGAATTGGCGGCGCAGGGCGCGTTGCCTTCCGGGCTCGATTTCGGGCGGGTCGCGGTCGAGCCGCCGCGCGACCCGGCGCATGGCGATCTCGCGACCAACGCGGCGATGGTGCTGGCCGGGCCGGCGAAGCAGAACCCGATGGCGCTCGCCGAGCGTATCGCCGCGGCGCTGTCCGGGCGCGAGCTGGAAAGCGCCGGGTACAACGGCAGCGGCTTTACCGTGACGGCAGCGCGGCCCGGTTTTCTCAACGTCCGGCTCGACCCGGCGGTGTGGCACGCGCAGCTGCGCGCGATCCTGCTTGCCGGAACCGCCTACGGCGATACCGATCTGGGCCGCGGCGAGCCGGTCAATGTCGAGTTCGTGTCGGCCAATCCGACCGGGCCGATGCATGTCGGTCACGGCCGCGGCGCGGTAGTCGGCGACGCGCTCGCCGCGCTCCTGGCAAAGGCCGGGTTCGCCGTGCATCGCGAGTATTACATCAACGACGCCGGGGCGCAGGTCGATGTGCTGGCGCGCTCGACTGTATCTGCGCTACCGCGAGGCGCTCGGCGAGACGGTCGGGCCGATCCCGGAGGGGTTTTATCCCGGCGAATACCTCGATCGCGACCGGGCGCGCGCTCGCCGAACGCGACGGCGACAAATGGCTCGGCCGCCCCGAGGCCGAGTGGCTCGGGCCGGTGCGCGACTTCGCGGTCGCCGAGATGCTGCGGCTGATCCGCGCCGACCTCGCGGCGCTCGGGATCGCTTTCGACGCCTTCATCTCGGAGCGCGAGCTGGTCGCGAGCGGCGCGGTCGACGCGGCGCTGGACGCGCTCGTCCGAGCGCGGGCTGATCTACGAAGGCGTGCTCGAACCGCCGAAGGGCAAACTGCCCGATGACTGGGAGCCGCGCCCGCAGACCCTGTTCCGCGCCACGCAATTCGGCGACGAGGTGGACCGGCCGCTCAGGAAATCGGACGGCTCCTGGACCTATTTCGCGGCCGACATCGCCTATCACCATGACAAGGTGCGCCGCGGCTTTCACAACCTGATCGATGTCTGGGGCGCCGATCACGGCGGCTACGTCAAGCGCATGCAGGCCGCCGTCAAGGCGCTGAGCGAGGGCAGGGCGGTCCTCGACGTCAAGCTGACGCAGCTCGTCCATCTGTTCGACAACGGCGAGCCGGTGCGCATGTCGAAACGCGCCGGCACGTTTGTGACCTTGCGCGAGGTCGTCGACGAAGTGGGAAAGGACGTTTTCCGCTTCATCATGCTGACCCGGAAAAACGATCAGACGCTCGAATTCGATTTCGCGAAGGTCACCGAGCAGTCGAAGGACAATCCGGTCTTCTATGTGCAATACGCGCATGCCCGCGCCGCCTCGGTCATGCGCCATGCGGCGGAGCTGTTTCCGGATGCGGACGCTGAGCGACGCGGCGATCTGGCGGAGGCGCCGCTCGACCGGCTCGCCGATTCGGCGGAACTCGGCCTCGTTCGGCTGCTCGCTGGCTGGCCCCGCATCGTCGCAAGCGCCGCCGAAGCCCACGAACCGCACCGTATCGCTTTTTTTCTGCAGGATGTCGCGGCGCAGTTCCACCTGTTGTGGACGAAGGGCAAGGACGACGCGACACTCAGGTTTCTGGTGGCGGCGGACCCTGCTCTGACCCGGGCGCGCCTTGCCCTGGTGCGGGGTGTGGCGCTCGTCATCGCCTCGGGGCTGGCGGTGTTCGGGGTCGAGCCCGTGGAGGAGATGTAATGTGGCGCAGCCGGTCCACGAATACGAGCGAATACGAGGAGCGCGACGCCGGCTTCGAGCTGGTCGGCGAGCAGCGCGACGAGGAACCGGCGAGAGGCAATCGCCGGCTGACGGCGATCGCGCTGACGCTCGCGGTCATGGTGCTGTTCGCCGGCGGATTGTGGTTCGCCTATGTCCAGGGGACGCGGCATGCCGCCGGCTCGGCGCAGAGCGCGCGACGCGGTGCCGCTGCTCCGCGCCGACGAGCGTCCGGCCAAGGTCAAGCCCGATCAGCCCGGCGGCATGCCGATACCGGACCAGAACAGTTCGCTGTACAACGACAAGCTCGCCAAATCGTCGGTCGAGAAGCTGCTGCCGCCGCCGGAGCAGCCGCTGCCCCGCCCGGCGCCGCTGTCGCCGGTCAAGCCGGCCGCCGCCCCGCCGATCGCTGATGCCCCCGCCCGAGGCGAGCGCGGAGGCGGCGCCGGCACCCGGCTCGCCGCCGCGCGCGCGCGCGCCGCAGACGGCCGCCGCCGCGTCGGCAGTCCCCGAAGCCGCGCCACAGCCGCTGCGCCCAAGCCGTCCGCTACTGCGTGCAGAAGGCGGCGGTTCCCGCCTCGACCGAGCGGACACCAGGAACGGCGGCAAGAGCGGTTGAGGTGCGGCTCGGCTCGGTGCGCAGCCCCGAGGCGGCGCGCGAGGAATGGCAGCGGCTGAAGCGCGCCAACGGCGATCTGCTCGGCAATCTGAGGGCGAACGCGGTCTCGGTCGATCTCGGCGAGAAGGGCATCTATTACCGCATCATGGCGGGACCGTTGGATGAAGCGAGCGGCCGAGCGGCTGTGCAACGAGATGAAGCAGCGCAATCACGGGTGCATCATTGCCCGGTGAGACGCGCGGACCGTGACCGGCAAGCGGCCGCTCGCGGTTATCCTTGGCGTTGCCGGCGAGCGGCTGACCCCTGACGAACGGCGGTTTTTCGCCGGTTGCGATCCGCTCGGCTTCGTGCTGTTCCGGCGCAATTGCGCCAGCCGCGATCAGGTGCGCGCCCTGGTCGATGAGTTGCGCGACGCCGTCGGGCGGGCGGACGCGCCGGTTCTGATCGACCAGGAGGGCGGCCGGGTCGCGCGCCTGCGCCCGCCGGAATGGCGCGCCTATCCGGCCGCCGGCGGCGATCGCGGCGCTGCCCGAGCCGAGCGCGCTCGAAGCGGCGTATCTGTCGGCGCGGCTGATCGCCGAAGATCTCGCCGAACTCGGCATTACCGTCGATGCCGCGCCGGTCCTCGACCTGCCGGCCGCCGGCGCCGATCCGGTCATCGGCGACCGCGCCTGGGGGACCGATCCGGCGCGCGTCGCCGCGCTGGGTCGCGCCGTCTGCGACGGGCTGCTGGACGGCGGCGTGCTGCCGATCATCAAGCACATCCCGGGACACGGCCGCGCCCGCGTCGACAGCCACAAGGCGCTGCCGCGGGTCGATGACGACCGCGCCGCGCTGTCGCGGGCCGATTTCGCGCCGTTCCGCGCGCTCGCCGACATGCCGTGGGCGATGACCGCGCACATCGTCTACACCGCGATCGACGATGCGGCGCCGGCGACGCTGTCGCGCCCCGTGATCGACAGCGTGATCCGCGGCGAGATCGGCTTCGATGGCGTGCTGGTTTCCGACGATATCTCGATGGGGGCGCTCGCCGGCGGTTACGCCGAGCGCACCAGGCGCGCGCTCGACGCCGGCGTTGATCTGGTGCTGCACTGCAACGGCGACATGGCCGAGATGGAAGAGATCGCCGCCGCCGCCCGGCCTCTGACGCCGCAAGCGCAAGCCCGCGTCACGCGCGCCGAGCAGTTGCGCCGGAGCCGGCATCACGGATTTCGACGCGCGCGCGGCCGAGCGACGTTTTGCCGAGTTGATATCGGGTGGACCGGTAACCAGTTCGAACGCCTGCATGAATGCGGCGGCGAACTGGGCGGATATGCTGCGGGAGGCCACGACCTGGGTCCTCCCGGTCATCTTCGCCATGACGTTCCACGAGGCGGCGCATGGCTTTGTCGCGCGCCGGCTCGGCGACGACACGGCGTGGCGCGCGGGCCGGGTCACGTTCAACCCGCTGAAGCATATCGACCCGTTCGGCACGGTCGTGTTGCCGGCGCTGCTGTTCGTGACCTCGGGCTTTCTGTTCGGATATGCGAAGCCGGTGCCGGTCAATTTCGCGCGCTTGAACCATCCACGGCGCGACTCGGTGCTTGTCGCGCTGGCCGGGCCGGGCACCAATGTCTGCTCGCGATCGTCTCGGCGCTGCTGTTTTACGCCCTCGCCGTGACCCCTTCCGGGGCCGCGGGATGGCTTTTTCTCAATTTGTGGCATTCCCTGCAGATCAACGCTGTCCTGTGCGTCTTCAACATGCTGCCGCTGCCGCCGCTTGATGGCGGCCGGGTCGCGGTCGGCATCCTGCCCGACTTCCTGGCGCGGCCGCTTGCCCGGCTCGAACCCTACGGCATGCTGATCGTGCTCTTGCTGTTCGTTGTCTCGTTTGCATCGGCGCGCGGGGGGTTCGGGATCAATCCGCTGGCGTGGCTGATCCTGGCTCCCGGCACAGGCGCTGATCGACTTCGTGCTGACGATCACCGGCACGGCAAATTTGGTTCAGGCGATCCTCGGGTACGGAGGATGACCGGACCGGCATCGGCCGAGCCGATCCGGGCCGGCGCTGGTTCTCGATCTCGACGGGTTCGAGGGGCCGATCGATCTGCTGCTGAGCCTCGCCCGCGAGCAGAAGGTCGATCTGACCAAAATCTCGATCCTGGCGCTCGCCGAGCAATATCTCGCCTTCATCACGGCGGCGCGGCATCTTCGCCTCGAAGTCGCCGCCGACTACCTCGTCATGGCGGCGTGGCTGGCGTTCCTGAAATCCCGCCTGCTGTTGCCCGAGCCGCCGCGGGACGACGACGGCCCGAGCGGCGCGGAAATGGCGGCGGCCCTCGCTCATCGCCTGCAACTGCTCGCCGCGATGCAGCGCGCCGGCGCGGCGCTGATGGCGGGGACGCTGCTCGGGCGCGACGTCTTCCCGCGCGGCGCCCCCGAGGGCATTCCCCGCATCGACCGTCCCGTCTATGAGCTGAGCCTCTACGAGCTTCTGAGCGCCTATGGCGACAATCACCGCCGGCGCACACGGCGAGGTCCTGATCGTCGCGCCGCCGGCGCTGCATTCGCTGGACGAGGCGTTGCGGCGCCTGGGCCAGCTTGTCGGCCATGTGCCGGAATGGCGCGAGCTGGCCGCGTTTCTCCCTGACGAGTTCCGCGGCGGCATCTTCCGCCGTTCGGCGTTGGCCGTGACCTTCGCGGCGGTGCTCGAACTGGCGCGCGCCGGACGCATCGAATTGCGCCAGGAGAGCGCGTTCGGCCCGATCCATCTGCGCAGCCGCCTGCCGGACGCGACAAAGCAGCTCCTCTGGGCTTCGCGAGGTCGCGCCGTGAGCGAGCGCCGGCATCAGCTGCGGCTGCTGGAGGCGCTGTTCTTCGCGGCGCCGGAGCCGCTTGGGCCCGACGATCTCGCGCGGCATCTCGGCCCGGACGCCGATATCGCGCTGCTGGTGCGCGAGCTTGCCGAAACCTATGCCGGGCGCGGCGTCAACCTGGTGCGCGTCGCCGGCGGCTGGACCTTCCGCACCGCGCCGGACCTCGGCCCCGCCTTGCGCAGCGAGCGCGAGGTCGCGCGCAAATTGTCCCGCGCCGCGATCGAGACGCTGGCGATCATCGCCTATCACCAGCCGGTCACGCGCGCCGAAATCGAAGCGATCCGCGGCGTCGCGCTGGCCCGCGGCACGCTCGACCGGCTGATCGAGGCGGGCTGGGTGCGGCCGGCCGGACGGCGCGAGGCTCCGGGGCGGCCGCTGAACTGGGCGACGACCCCGGCGTTTCTCGCGCATTTCGGCCTCGACAGCCTCAATGACCTGCCCGGCGTCGACGAATTGCGCGCGGCCGGGCTGCTCGATATCGGTCCGGCTTCGCTCGGCGAGGCCGCGGCGTTCGCCGCGGAACACGCCGACCCTGGTCAACCGGAACAAGAGGGCGGTAACATCTGACCGCCCGCATCGGATCAAGCGCCCGCGCAAGGAGGTGAGCGATGGATTTCGGCGTGTCGATGTTCATGACCGACTACGCGATCGGGGCGGCCGAGCTGGCCCGCGCGCTCGAGGAACGCGGCTTCGAGTCGCTGTGGAACCCGGAGCACTCGCACATCCCGCTGTCGCGCAAGACGCCGTTCCCGGGCGGCGGCGACGTGCCGAAAATGTATTACGACGCGATGGACCCGTTCGTGACGCTGAGCGTCGCGGCGGCGGTCACGACGAAGCTCAAAATCGGCACCGGCGTCTGCCTCGTGATCCAGCGCGACACGATCCAGACCGCCAAGCTCGTCGCGTCGATCGACCAGGTGTCGAACGGCCGCTTCCTGTTCGGCATCGGCGGCGGCTGGAACCAGGACGAGATGGAGGATCACGGCACGGTCTACGCGACGCGCTTCAAGAGGATGCGCGAGCAGATCGAGGCGATGAAGGAGATCTGGACCGAGAACAAGCCCGAGTATCACGGCGACATCGTCGATTTCCCGCCGATGATGACGTGGCCGAAGCCGGTGCAGAAGCCGCACCCGCCGGTCATCATCGGCGGCGCCTTCCCGCACGCGGCGCGGCGCGCGGTGCGCTACGGCAATGGCTGGGTCCCGATCGCCGGCCGCGGCCCCTACGGCACGATCGACAAGTTTCTGCCGCCGTTCAAGGAGATGCTGGCCGAGGCCGGCCGCACGCTCGACGACGTGCCGATCACGATGTTCGGCGTGGCGCCGGATGTGGATCTGGTGAAGCGCTACCGCGACCAGGGGGTCGCCCGGGTCGTCGGCGGCTGCCCGCCCGAGCCGGCCGACAAGACCTTGCCGCTGCTCGACAAATGGGCCGACATCATGCGCCAGGTGAACGGGTAACCCAGCAACACGAGCAAAACACGTCCCTCATCCCGGCGAAGGCCGGGACCCATTTGCCGACACCCGAGATGTTGAAGGGTGGGTCCCGGCCTTCGCCGGGATGACGATCTCAGAGGATCTGAAGAATGCCCGAAAGCGACATCCGCATCATCGCAACCGGTCTGGGCTTTCCCGAGGGCCCGGTCTGGATGGCCGACGGCTCGGTCATCCTGGGAGAGATCTCCGGCAAGAAGGTGACCCGCGTCGCGCCCGACGGCACGAAGACCGAGATCGGCAAGGCCGGCGGCGGCCCGAACGGCGTCGCGACCGGCCCCGACGGCGCGCTCTATGTCTGCAACAACGGCGGCGCGGTCTACGAGACGACGCCGAGCTTTCTGTCGACCGGGCCGGCGCCGGACTACAAGAACGGCTCGATCCAGCGCATCGACATCAAGACCGGCGAAACGAAGACGCTCTACACCGAGTGCAACGGCCACAAGCTGTCGGCGCCGAACGACATCGTCTTCGACAGGCAGGGCGGGTTCTACTTCACCGATCTCGGCAAGCGCTACGCGCACCACCGCGACCATGGCGGGCTCTATTACGCGCTGCCGGACGGCTCGAAGATCGTCGAACTCGCCTATCCGCTGCTCAGCCCGAACGGGGTCGGCCTGTCGCCCGACGAAACGATCGTCTATTTCGCCGATACCGAAAGCTCGCGGCTGTTCGCGTTCGACATCGTCGAGCCCGGAGTCATCAAGAAGGAGCATTTCCCGGCGCCGTTCGGCGGCCGTCTCGTATGCGGCCTGCCGGGATTTCAGCGCTTCGACAGTCTGGCGGTCGAAGCCTCCGGCAATATCTGCGTCGCGACGCTGATCACCGGCCACATCACGGTGATCTCGCCGTCGGGGCAGGTGGTCCGGCAAGTCAAGATGCCGGACGTCTACCCGACCAATATCTGCTTCGGCGGCATCGACCTGCGCACCGCCTACATCACGCTCTCGGCCTCGGGCCAGCTTGCCGCGATGCCATGGCCGGAGCCGGGCCTCAAGCTCAACTTCATGTGCTGACCATGCAAATCGAAGTCATCTGCACCGGCGACGAAGTCCTGACCGGCAAGATCGTCAACACCAATTTCAGCTACATCGCGCAGAAGCTCGAGGATGTCGGGCTGTCGGTGCGCTGGGGCACGACGGTCGGCGACGACCGCGAGACGCTGCTCGCGGCCTTCCTGGAGGCCGGCGCGCGCGCCGACGCGGTGATCGTCAATGGCGGCCTCGGGCCGACCGTCGATGATCTGTCGCAGGAGATCGCGGCCAAGGCGGCCGGCGACGAACTCGTGCTCAACGAGCAGTGGCTCACGACGATGGAGGAATTCTTCCGCCGCCGCAGCCGGGTCATGTCGCCGAACAACAGAAAGCAGGCGATGCTGCCGTCGCGCTCCGAGATCCTCGACAACCCGATCGGCACCGCCTGCGGCTTCGCGCTCGACATCGGCAAGGCGCGCTTCTTCTTCACCCCCGGCGTGCCGCGCGAATTGCGCCGCATGCTCGAGGAGCAGATCGTCCCGCGCCTCCTGGCGCAAGAGCGGCATGCAGACCGCGATCCGTCTCGAAGCGCTTTCATTCCTATGGCCTCGGCGAGTTGCATGTCGATCACCTGCTGCAAGGCGTCGAGGACCTCGTGCCGGACGGCAGCGCCAAGCTCGGCTTCCGCGCGCATTATCCGCAGATCGAGACCAAGCTGACCGTGCGCGGCGTCGGACGACGACGATATCGAGCGCAAGCTCGGCCCGGTCGTCGCCGAGGTGCGCAAGCGCCTCGGCAATTTCATCATGGCCGAGGACAACGACACGCTCGAAGGCGTCGTCCTGAAGGCGCTGCGCGACAGCGGCGGCTCGCTCGCCATCGTCGAGATGTTCACGAGCGGCCAGATCGCGGCGCGGGTCGCGCCGCTGCCGCGAGGCCGAGACCGTGTTCCGCCGCGGCATCGTCGCGCGCGACCCGGCCGAATTGTGGGACGCGCTGCGCCTCGTGACGCCGGTCGAGATCACCCGCGAGAGCGCCGAGGCGGTGGCTGAGGCGGCCCGCCGCGACTGCGGCGCGAGCCACGCGCTTGCCGTGCTGATCGACCTCGACGACGGCCCCGACCGGATCGATTTCGGCGGCACGATCTGCCTCGCGATCGCGACCGAGACCGAGCGTCGATTCGCGCCGCTCGCGCATTCTCGGCGGGCGCGAATGGGTGCGGTTGGGCGCGGTCGAACTCGGCCTCGACTGCCTGCGCCGCCAGCTCTACGGCCTGCCGGTCACCGAGCGCATCGACTTCGAGCGCACCTGACCTGACGGTTTCGCTCTGCGCGACTGAGCGCCGCAGCTTATAGTTTGTCATCCCGGCGGAAGCCGTGATCCACCGGTCGCCGCGCTCCAGAGCGGTTTATCGGTGGATCCCGGCTTCGCCGGGATGACCGTGACGAATGCAAGACTGGATCGCACATGCCATATGATGCCGAGAGCACTCAGCGGGACATCCTCCTCGTCCATTCCTCCGACCTGCATGTCGATGACGACCGCGTCGCGGCGATGCATGGCGGCGACGGCGCGGCCGGGCTGCGCGGCGTCCTCGATATGGCGCGGGATCTCGGCGCCGATGTCGTGATCCTGGCCGGCGATACGTTCGACAACCATCAGGTCACCTCCGCGACGATCGACCGTGCCGGAATGCTGCTCGCCGATGCCGGACTTGCCATCGTGATCCTGCCCGGCAATCACGACCCGGCGACCCCGGATTCGATCTGGCTGCGCGGCCGGTTCGACGAGATCGGCAACGTCGCGATAATCGGCATCACGAACCAGCGCAAGGTCGCGTTTCCGTTCCCTCGATCTCGAAATCTGGGGCAATGCGCATCGCGATTATCACGACATGGTGCCGCTGCGCGATCCGCCGCCGCGCGCGGCCCGCTGGCAGGTCGCGATCGGCCACGGGCATTACGAGCCGCCCGAGACCTGGGCCAACCCGCTGCGTCCGTCCTGGCTGATCAGCGACGCGATGATCGCGCGACACGCAGGCCGATTACGTCGCGCTCGGGCATTGGGACCGCGCCGCGCAGGTCGGCTGCGGCGCCGTGCCGGCCTATTACTCGGGCGCGCCGCATCACGCCGAAACCATCAACCTCGTGCGGCTCACTCCGGCTGGAGAGGTCGGCGTCACCCGCGAGCGGCTGCGGTGACCTCCGCAGCGGCCGAGCCCGCCGCCGGATCGGCCGTCGCCGAGGAACGCGGCCAGGAAAATCGGTCGCTCAACCTCGCCGCGCTGTCGGTACTGGCGTTCGTTGTCGGCATCGTTGCCGGCTTTGGCGCGGTCATTTTCCGGGCGCTGATCGCGTTTATCCACAACCTGTTCTTTCTCGGCGAGTTGGGACTGGCCTACGACACCAGCGTGTTCACGCCGCTCAGTCCGTGGGGGGCGTTGGTCATTCTGGTGCCGGTGATCGGCGCCATCGGCGTGACCTATCTGGTCAACAATTTCGCCCCGGAGGCGCGCGGCCACGGCGTGCCCGAGGTGATGGACGCGATCTATTACAACAGCGGGCGCATTCGTCCCGTCGTGGCGGCCGTCAAATCGCTTGCCTCGGCGATCGCGATCGGCACCGGGGCGGCGGTCGGCCGCGAGGGTCCGATCATCCAGATCGGCGCGGCGATGGGCTCGACGCTGGGTCAGATCATCCGGATGACGCCGGGCCAGCGGATCACGCTGGTCGCCGCCGGCGCCGGCGCCGGTATCGCCGCGACATTCAACACGCCGATCGGCGGCGTCCTGTTCGCGATCGAGCTGATGATGCCCGAGGTCAGTGTCGCGACGTTTCTGCCGACCGCGATCGCGACCGGCACCGCGACCTTTATCGGCCGGCTGTTCTTCGGCTCGCAGCCGGCATTCTTTGTCCCGAATATCACGCCGCTCACGACCGACGCCACGACCGCACTGCTGCTGGTGCTCTATGCGGTGCTCGGGATCATCATCGGGTTGGCCGCGACCGCGTTCATTCGCGGCCTTATTCTCGCCGAGGATTTGTTCGAACGGATCGGCAACCATTACGTCCGGCATATGGTCGGCATGCTGCTGGTCGGCGTGCTGATCTACGCCTTCGCGGTCGGATACGGACATTATTTCGTCGAGGGCGTCGGCTACGCGACGATCCAGGCGATCCTGCTCGGCCATCTTGACGGCGCCGGGGCTGTTGCTGCTGCTGTTCGCCGGCAAGCTCTTCGCAACCTCGGTCAGTCTCGGCTCCGGGCTCATCGGGCGGGATCTTCTCGCCGTCGCTGTTCATGGGCGCGACGATCGGCGCCGCGTTCGCCGCGCTGCTGTCGCTGCTCCCGCTGCCGATGGCGATCGACGCGCCGAGCTTCGCGCTGGTCGGCATGGGAGCGATGGTCGGCGGCGGCACCGGCGCGGTGATGACCGCGGTCGCGATGATCTTCGAGATGACGCGCGACTACGACATCGTCATGCCGATGATCATCGCCGTGGCGTTCAGCGTCGGCGTCCGCCGGCTGCTGTCGCGCGAGAACATCTACACGCTGAAGCTGTACCGGCGCGGCCATGTCGTCCCGAAGGCGCTGCACGCGAACATGTTCCTGGTGCGGCGCGCGCGCGACGTCATGCATACCGATTTCACCAAGTTGCCGGCGGACATGAGCTTTGCGACGTTTCTGCGCTCCGCGGACAATCGCGAACGGATGCGGCATGTCGTCGTGACCGCCGGCGACCGCATCGCCGGTGTCCTGCGGGTCAACACCGCCCTGCGCCAGGGGCTCGCCGAGTCGGGCGCAGGCGACAGCGTCGGAGCCACGCTCGGCGAGCTGGCGACCCGCAGTTTCGTCATTGCCCGCGGCGATGAGGTGATGTTCGACGTGATCGGCCGCATGTGGCGGCGCGACGCCTTCATGGCCATCGTCGTCGGCAAGCCGCGCGGGACGCCGCGCGCCGGCGATGTGCTCGGCGTCATCACCAAGGACCACGTCGCCGATTCGGTGGCCGCCAGCATCCAGATCTATCCGGGCGAGCGTTAGCAAGGCCATGCGAGGCACCCGACGGCGAACACCAGCCGGCGGGCCATTGCTCTCATTTAGAGCGTCGCTGAACGTCGGCTATATTCACACCTGCGTAGCGTTGCCGCGTTGGGACCTAAAGGGGGGTTCATCGATGCTCACGATTCACGACACGATGGATTACGGATACGATCCCACCGTCCCTGAGCCCGGGCCCGTGACGGAGCCGCCGGCGGTCGTCTCGCTGCCGCCCGTGCGACGGTGAATGCCGCCTTTCTGCCGCCGGTCGGGAAGCAGGACACGCCGAGCTGCTTCGTCTGGTCCTCGACCTACGGCCTCACCACCTTCGCCGCGGCGCGGGCAGGACTGATCACGGATCCGCAATCGAGCGCACAGCAGGCGAGCCCCTACTATACCTACGTGAAGGTGTTGGAGAACGGCGGGACCCTCTCCGATACATGCACCGGCGGCCAGATCACCGCCTGTCTGAACTTCCTCGACAGCAATGGCGGCACGCCGTCGATGCAGGCCGCCCCCAATCCCGGGACCGATCCCAACGCCTGCGCCGCCGTCTGGACCGCTTATGGCAGCGGGCAGATCACCGCCGACACGAGCTTTCAGCCGACCGCCTGGTTGCAGATCAGCGTCCTCGGCGAGAAGGGGCTCAACAACATTCGCAACGTAATCTCGCAAGGCTATGCGCTCGCCTACGGCACGCGGCTCTACACCGATTTTGCCAAGTACGATGGTACGCCGACTCCGTATGTCGGCAACGGAATAGTCGCCAAGAAGCCGGACGGACAAGTGGTCGGGCACTGCATGATGATCATCGGCTACGACGACGCAATGCAGGCGGTGCTGATCCAGAACAGCTTCGGGTCCGATTGGGGTTCGCAGTGGAACGGCAATGGCGGCTTTGTCTGGATGCCCTACGCGACATTCCAGGTCCTCGCGCAGGGCACGGCCTTTTATATTACCGCAATTCAGTAGCCCGGGGGCGGAACGCCGGACGCGGTCCCGGCCGCCAGAGTTCGAAATTGGGAATCGCGGAAGCGTTCGACCCCGGACTCGACAACGCGATCATTCTGGCCAGAGCGAAGATGCCCCGGCAAGATTGACCGCCGCAGACCCTATTGAACCGGCGCTGGAAAGCCCTGAGGTCCGATGCCGCATCAAATCCGAGCCGTCACCGTCGATCCCGAGGCGCCGGGCAAACTGGCGATCCGCCCCGTCGAACTGCGCGATCCGGACCGCGACGAGGTCGCCGTGCGCGTCACCGCGATCTCGCTCAATCGCGGCGAGACCCGGCGCGCGCTGCAGGTTGCGGCACCGGGCTGGCGGCCGGGCTGGGATTTCGCCGGGATCGTCGAGCGCGAGGCGGCGGACGGCAGCGGCCCCAAAGCCGGGTCGCGGGTCGTCGGCCTGCTGCCGTCGGGCGCCTGGGCCGAGCGGGTCAATTGCCGCAGCCATGCCGTCGCGGTTCTGCCGGACGGCGTCACCGACGCGCAGGCCGCGACCCTGCCGGTCGCCGGTCTGACCGCGCTGCACGCGCTGCGCCAGGGCGGGCTGCTGCTCGGCCGCAAGGTGCTGGTAGACGGCGCCTCGGGCGGCGTCGGGCATCTCGCGTGCCAGCTCGCCGGCGCGGCCGGCGCGCTGGTGTGGGGTCATGTGCGCCGGCCGGAATACCGCGACGCGGTCGCCGAATGGTGCGGCGGGCGGGTCGTGCTCGGTCCCGATCTCGGCGCCGCGAAGCCGCACGGGCCGTTCTGGCTGATCGTCGACTCGGTCGGCGCCTCGGCCTTGAGCGCGGCGCTCGGCATGCTGGCGCCGAACGGCACCTGCGTCACCCTCGGCGTCTCCGCGGGCAACACTGCGACATTCGAGAGCCGCGACTTCTTTTCGACCGGCGGCGTCCGGCTCTACGGGCTGACCCTGTTCCACGAGCTGATGAGCGTCGAGCGCGCCGGGATCGGGCTTGCGCCTCTTGGCCGAGCTGATCGAATTCCGGAAAATTGCGGCCACAGATCGCCGTCGAGGCATCGTGGGACGAAATCGGCACGATCGCGCGCCGGCTGATCGATCGCGAATTCACCGGCAAGGCGGTGCTGCATATCGGGTAAGACCGCCCTGTACGGTCCCGCTCCCCATCGGGAGTGAGGCGGCGGACCCCGAGCGGTTCCCGACACCCACCTCACCCCAGCGCTTGCGCGCTGGCCCTCCCTGTCTCCCCTGAAAAGGGCGCGCGGGCGAGGCGGCACCGCGGCGAAAAGAAGGCTCAGCGCGGCGATCCGGCGACGCCGCCGCGCAGCTCGTGAACGACGACGCCGACGCGCCGCGGCGGCGGCGCCAGCCACAGCGGGTGCGCGAGGCTCGTCGCGACATCGCTTTCGCCGGCCTGCCAGCGGCGCGCCACCGCCTCCGCCGAGAAATCCGCCATTCTCGCGGCGAGACGCTCGGCGCTGCCGTCATGCACCAGATGCAGGATCGTCATCGTCGCCAGGCTCGCTTCGGCGAGGCATTTGCGAATATCCGGATCGCCGCGCAGCCGGGCCGGCACCCGTTCGCCGAGCAGCGCGATCATCCGCCGCAGGTCATGATTGCGGCGCAGCGCCGCGATCTCGCGGGCCGAGCGGCTGATGCCGCCGCCGCTGCCGGGCATCGGGTCGAAGCCGTCGATTACGAAACAGAGCGTATCGGCCGGCCGCGCTTCGTCGAGCGCCGCGACCGAGACCGCCGCGCCGCCATAGCGCTGGCCGTCGATGATCGTGGGCGGCACCCCCGGCAGCGGCGTGCTGGCGAGCACATGCTCGGGACCGAGCACGTGGCGATCGTTGTCGAAATAGGCTTCCGCGCCGGTGACGAGATTGACGGCGCCGAGGACGAGCCGGACCGCGCCGGAATTGACCCGATCGAAATCGACCGTCGCGTGCAGCAGCTCTCGCAGCTGTCCGAGTTCGATGAGCGGCCGCTCACGCGCGGCACCCTTGGCGGCCGAGGGTTCGGCGGCGCACTGCCGCGTCGCGTTTCGTGCGGCTGCCGGCCATCCAGCGGCGGACCCGACGCGGGACCCAACCGTCGCCGCGATCCGGAACGCAGCGGCTCATCTCCTGCCAAAACCGGTGCAGCCGCGGAACCCGTTCATGCGGCAGGTTGCCGGCGATGATCGCGGCGTTGATCGCGCCCACGGCCGTGCCGGCGATCCAGTTCGGCCGCACGCCGGAACGTTCGAGCGCGGCGTATGCCCCAGCCTGGTAGGCACCGAGGCCGCCGCCGCCGGACAGAACCAGCGCGATCCGGTCGAAACGGGCCAAGCTCTGTTCGGATCGCGCGCGCGCCAAACTCCGCTCCCTGGGCCGCGCCGGCCGTCGCAACGGCAACGACGCCGTTGCTCTAGCCCGTGCCGTGAACCTGCCGCTCCATTTCCCGCCCCGCCCAACGCCGGCGGTCAACCGCGGGTGTTGTCGGAGCGGCGGCATCATACGCGGTCGCGTCGGGCCGTCCAATCCCGAAACATTACCGATTTCGAAACGCAGCAGGTCACTTCCGCTTCGGCCCGGACACCGGCGGCACGGATTGCAGGTAGACCGCGATAGCCCGGCGATCCTCCTCGCTCAGCTTGGCCGTGTTCTTGACGATCTCGGCCATGCTGCCGCCCACCTCGTCGAAATTCGGGGTCGTGCCATCGGTCAGCATCGTGACGATGTCGTCGGTGCTCCAATAGCCGATTCCGGCTTCCGGGTCGGATGTGATGTTCGGCGCCTTGCGGCCCCGGAGCCAGTCGCCGCCGGCCGGCGCTCCGGCGAGGAAGCGATCCGAATCGGGGGCGCCGAGCCAGGTGCGCGGCGTATGACACTGGCCGCAGCGGCCGATCGTGGCGACGAGATAGGCGCCGCGGTTCCACGCCGGATCCTTGCTCGGATCGTCGCCTGCCAACCTGGCCACGGGCCGGGCATCGGGGTCGCCGCGACCGCCACCGCAGCGCGGGCGCGCTGCCACAGCGCCATCGAGCCGGCGCGCGGCCGATCGGGGCGCGACACCGGCGGCAGCGTGTCGAGAAACGCCTTGATGTCGGCGAGGTCGCGCTCGGTCAGCCGGTTGTAGTAGGGAAACGGGAAGACCGGCAGGTAATGCGAATTGTCGGGCGCGATCCCCCACCGCATCGCCCTGATGAAATCGGCCTCGCTCCAGCCGCCGATGCCGGTCTCGCGGTCGGGCGTGATGTTCGGGGTGACGACGCGGCCGAATTCGGTGTCGAGGGCGCGCCCGCCGGCATAGGCAGGCGCGTCCGCCTCGCTGGCCGTATGACAGCGGCCGCATCCGGCGGCCTCGGCGAGATAGCGGCCATGCTCCGGATCGGCCGCCTCGGACGATGCCGTCCCGCCGAGCAGAAGCAGCGCGGCGAGCGCGAGCCGGCCGAGGGTCAACGCCGAACGCGCGGCCGCTTGCGGCTCAGGTCTTCGGCTGGCGGAACGGCCGGTGGCAGCCGCCACAGCCCTCCTTGCCCATCGCCTCGAAAGCGGTCGTGATCGTCGCCTTGTCGCCGCTCAGCAGCGCGGCGTTGAGCGCGATGGCTTTCGCGTGCGCCTGCTGCGCCGCTTCGTTAAACTTGTCCCACTGTGCCCAGATGTCGGGCTTGGCATAGGATTTGCCGGGATACTCGGCCATGCCGGTCTGTTGCGGGAACAAGACCGGGACATTCGCCATCAGCTCGACAAGTTCGGCGCCTCCTTTCCGCGCCGCAGCGAGATCGCCCTTGCCCTCGAGTGTAGGCCTTGATCGCGCCGAGCGCTTTGCCCTGCGCCTTCATGTGCTCCTGGCGCTGGTTGATCGTCGTGTTCGCATCCTGCGCCCAACCCGCGCCGGCGCCGGCCAGGGCGAGCGCGAAAACGGCCCCGAATACGCTAAGCCTCGCACGTGATGTCATTCGCTCGCTCTCCTCCCTGCGGAGCCCCGTTCGGGTCCTTGCCGCAACCTAAGTAAATCATCTCGCCGAAAAAGCAATCAGCGACAACCCAGAGACGCCCGAACCGGTCAGGTTATTCCCGTCTCGATGTGCTTCTTGAAGCCGGGGCGCTGGTGCATCCGGTCGTACCAGGCCCGCAGATTGGGCAGCTCCGGCCGCTCGATCGGAAAGGCGAACCAGCGGTAGATCTGCGTCCCCAGCACGATCTCGGCGAGGCTCAGATGGTCGCCGGCGAGATACGGTCGGTCCTTGATCTCGTCGTCGACGATGGTCCAGGCGGCGGCGGCGCGGCGTCGCGCCCCCTCGATCGCGGCCGGGTCGCGCGTCTTCGGGGGTGCTGCGCACGAGCCCGAACAGCAGCTGACCCATCGGCGCGCCGATCACCGCAAGCTGCCAGTCCATCCAGCGCTCGACATGGGTTCGCGCCGCGGGATCGCGCGGGTAGAGGTGCTCGCCGTTGCGGGTCGTCGCCAGATAGCGGCAGATCGTGTTCGACTCCCACATCACGAGATCGCCGTCCTTGACCGTCGGGACGAGCCCGTTCGGGTTCATCGCCAGATATTCGGGGTCGCGGTTGCCGCCGAACGGCCCGCCGACATCGACCCGCTCGAATTCGAGGTCGAGTTCGGCGCAGCACCACAGAACCTTCTGCACGTTCGAAGAGGTTGCGCGTCCCCAGATCTTCAGCATTATCGTGATCCTCGCGACGATCGGTCCGGTATGGAGCCTCAGTTTGACTGATAGCGCAACCTATCCTCTGGCGACCCGGCGCGAGAAAGCCGCGGTTCGGCTTCGAGGCACCGCCTCGCCGTGCCGCTGACTGTCGATCGGCGCGCTGTCGGCCGTGGTTTTCCTCGTTCCGGCCGCGGCGCACGCGACCAGCGGGCAGGGCACGCTCGTGATGAAAAAATGGCAGTCGATGGACAAGTGCGCGGTCGAGGCGCAGCGTGCATTTCCCGATTTCACGGCCGAATCGAACGCAAAACGCGACGCGAAGCTCAAGGACTGCCTGGCGAGCCAGAACCTGCCCCCGCGCGAGACGGCATCGCCCGCCCGCTGACCCCGCCGGCGACGCGTTCGCGTCCCGCGTCTCCCCGGATCAATACGACCGCGGCATCCCCGAGCACGTGCTGGCCGATATAGGCCAGGATCAGATTGGTCGAGATCGGCGCGGTCTGGTACAGCCGGCATTCGCGCCATTTGCGCTCGATGTCGTATTCGCGCGCATAGGCGAACCCGCCATAGGTCTGCATCGTCGCCTCGGCGGCGTGCCAGGTCGCTTCGGAGGCCAGCAGCTTCGCCATGTTGGCGTCGGCGCCGCAATCCCGGCCGGCGTCGAACAGCGCGGCGGCGCGGCGGCAGATCATGTCGGCCGCCTCCAGTTCGGCCCAGGCGCGCGCCAGCGGGAACTGCACCCCCTGGTTCTGCCCGATCGGACGGTCGAACACGACCCGCTCCTTGGCGTATTCGATCCCCTTGTTCAACAGCCAGCGCCCATCGCCGATGCATTCCTGGGCGACCAGGATGCGCTCGGCGTTCATGCCGTCGAGGATGTAGCGAAAGCCTTTCCCCTCCTCGCCGATCAGGTTTTCCGCCGGCACCTTCAGGTTATCGAAAAACACCTCGTTGGTGTTGTGGTTGATCATCGCCTCGATCGGCCGGATTTCGAGACCGTTGCCGAGGCTGTCGCGCAGATCGACCAGAAACACCGACAGCCCGTCGGTGCGCCGCTTGACCTCCTCGACCGGCGTCGTGCGCGCCAGGAGCAGCATCAGATCGGATTGCCGGGCGCGCGAGGTCCACACCTTCTGCCCACTGACGAGGTAATGGTCGCCGTTGCCGGCGCGCACCGCGCGGGTCTTCAGCTTGGTCGTGTCGGAGCCGGTGGTCGGCTCGGTGACGCCGAACGCCTGCAGCCGCAATTCGCCCGACGCGATCTTCGGCAGATAGCGCTCTTTCTGCTCCGGGCTGCCGTGCCGCAGCAGCGTGCCCATGATGTACATCTGGGCGTGCCCCTGGCTGGCGGTGCAGCCCGAGGCGTTGATCTCCTCGAGGATCACCGCGGCGGCGCGCAACGGCAGGCCGGAGCCGCCGTATTCCTCCGGGATCAGCGACGCGAGAAACCCGGCCGCGGTCAATTCCTCGACGAATTCGGTCGGGTACGCCTGCTCGTCCTCAAGGCGGCGCCAGTAGGCGCCGGGATACTTTTCGCAGATCTTGCGCACCGATGCGCGCAGTTCGGGATAGTCCTCGCCGATCGCCAGCATGACCGTCTCGCCGGCATCATTCCCCTCGGGGCCATAAGCCATCGCCCGCTCCTCTCCGCATCCGATTATGGGCGAAAATAATGCAGCGGCGACGCAAATCTACCCCGCGGCGGCTTGCGCGTCATTGCGAGGAGCGAAGCAAGGAAGCAATCTCAGGGGCTGGGCGTCGGCGGCGCGAGATTGCTTCGCTTCGCTCGCAATGACCCGCGTGCCGTTACAAACGGGGAGTCGTCTCCCGATGCCGTTGTCTGTCCACCCTGCACATTCCTTGCCCGATCGGGCGCACGTCTGGCTCGATTTCTGGTTCGGCCCGCCGGGCGACCCCGCGCGCTATCGCCACAAACAGATCTGGTTCCGCAGCACCCCCGAATTCGACGCCGCGGTTCGTTCCGGTTTCGCGGCCGACCACGAGGCCGCGGTGGCTGGCGCCTTGGCGGATTGGGAGAATGCGCCGGACAGCGCGCTGGCGCTGATCATGCTGCTCGATCAGGTGCCGCGCCACATCTTCCGCAGCACCCCGCGCGTCTGGGCCAGCGATCATCTCGCGCTGGCCGCGGCAAACCGGGCGCTCGCAACACGGTTTCGACAAGGACGTGCCCCCGGGCTGGCGGCTGTTCTTCTACCTGCCGTTCGAGCACAGCGAAAATCTGGCGGACCAGCGCCGCGGGCTGGATCTGATCCTGGCGATCCCGCCGGTGCCGGGGCGGCCCGGCGACGGCAGGATGACCCGGCTGCATCTCGAAATCATCGAGCGCTTCGGCCGCTTCCCGCACCGCAACGCAATCCTCGGACGCCCATCGACACCAGAGGAACTCGCCTTCCTCGCCGAATGCGAGCACCGCTTCGGCCAGCCGACCCCGGAGCCGGATCCGGACTCGGCCTGACCGGGAACAACCGCGGGAAGACCATCAAACCTCGGCGGTGGCGAGGATATGCGCCACCGCGTGACCGGCCAGCTCCTTTTTGACGTGAGGATATCGCCGCAAATATCGTTTCAATGCCTCGTCGAACGGTTTCGCCGTTCCGCGAACCGGAGCTTTCGCGATAGGCGTCGAGAACGACCTTTCTTGCCGTTTTCGTCGATATCGCTGCGCTCGCGCCCCCCGGGCATTCTCGGACTTACCACCAACACCGCCGTCAACTCACCCTCACCGCGTTGCCTCTGTCGCGGACAACGAACCCGTGAGCGCGGGCCGAGGTTCCGGCGGGAAAACCCAAGTTAATGAAAAACCGGCTGTTTTCGGCGGTTCACTGACCTATGTGGAACGCGGTGTGCGCCGAAAAGCAGGCCCAACCGGCGGCTCGCCGCTCGGTCACCCGAGCAGCCGTCCGATGCCCGGACATACGGTCCTTGCTGCCGAGCCGCATCAACATACCCCACAGCGCGGCCTGGTTGGTCGTGACGACCGGCTTGCCGAATTCGGCCTCCCAGGCGGCGATCGACGCCATTGTCGGAAAATTGCCGCCGGGGACGACAAAGGCCTCGATCTCCGGCCGGTCGATGCGGGCGAAGGCATCGCGCGCCATCTCCGGCCCGAGATTGCCGATCATGTACGAATTGGTCGCGGCAAACCCTTCCAGCGCGACGACCGACAACCCATAGCGCCCCTCGTAATAGCGCCTGGCGCTGGCGATCACGGTCTCGGAATAGGGCGACACAAGCGCGATGCGCTTCGTCCCGAGCGCGTTCAGCGCCTCGCCGATCGCCATCGCCGAGGTGAACCCCGGCGCGTTGGCGCCTTGCATCAGCCGCATCGCCTTCTCGTCGTAATCCTCGGAAAACAGGCTCGCCGAGGTCTGGATCAGCATGACGATCTCGACCTTGGCGGTGCCGAGCAGCTTCGATTGGTACTCGACATCGGCGTCGAGCGGCGGCGAGAACGGCGACCCGTCGATCGATGCCGATTTGACGCGCGCGTAATGCGGCTGCCATCCCGGCGGCAAAAGCCGGGTGAATTCGGTCTCGACGGTCGTGTTCGTCGACGGAATCAGGACGCCGAAATGACGGATTGTCTCAGTTGGCATCGGAGAGCCCTCGTTCTGCGCAGATTGCGGACGCGTTTAGCTTGCCTGCCCGCCGGCATAAGGCCAAGCCGATCCGACGCATCCGGTCGAGCGTGGTTCGACGACGACTGGGCAATGCGCGAGCGGCCGTCGCATACGCCCGCCTTTCCCCGGCGCGGTCAATCCTCCTCACGCGGGGGCAGCCAGCTCGTCTGCCGTCCGAGACGCCGGTCGATCAGGGCAACAACGATCGTAATATAGAGCGGCAGCGCAAAGACCAGAAAGGCAAGCGAATAAAACAACGTCTCGTTGCGCAGCGCGATGACCGGGCTGAAGATTTCATCGACCGGCACCATGATCGCCAGCAGCTGGTCGGTGCCGTAACGCGGCGGAATCTCCGAAATGTGCCCGATATAGGTTCGCCCGGCAACATTGTAGATCCGCGACCCCGGCGTCAGGTGTCCTTTGATACGCATCGACCAGAGCGCCGATCACCGGATCGTGCATGTCGGCAATCTTCGGCAGCGCGACCGTGCTTTGACCGTCCGGCCCCGCTTCGGCTGACGCCACAACGCCGGGCGCAACGACAATCTCACCGGCTTTGGTGAATATAAAAGCGATGCTCGTTTCCGTGATGTTTTGTTCGCTCAAAAACTCGGCCAGATCGGTCGCGGCGAGATCGGCTCCCATGACCCCAGGCACCCGACCGGTGAAGCTCCGGCTCAGCGTAAATCCGGGATCGCCGCTGCTGGCGAAAATATAAAGTTCGCTGCGTTCACTTCCTCGCTTCCCTTCGCAGCCTTGTACCAGCCGCGCTGTCGAGGATCGAACGGCCGGAGCCGCATCATTTCGTCCAATGACACTGCCGTCATCGGCGAGAAAAAGCCAGCGCGCCTTCAGGCTAGCCGTCCGCGGCCGGCTTCAACGATTTCGTTTGCGAATACCGCGTCTCGGGGAGCGCCGAGCCGGGCGCGCAGCGACTTTCCCGCATCGCCGCCAATATGGCGTGACCATGAAGAACTCGCCGTTGTCGAAACCGACATACAGCGAGCGTATTTGCGGATAGATCCGCAAACGCCGCAGGAACATCGCCTCGAGCCTGCGGGTCGTCCTTGACGGATGGCGAGGTCAGAGCGGGTAATTGCGACGCTAGGCCGATGATCGCGTATATCGGATCGTACAGCCGCTTAAGCCGATCCAAAACCTTTTCGTCGGTCACGATGATCAGGCGCTCGGCCGCGGCGAACACCAGCTCGTTGGTCTTCGTCGAATTGTACCAGATGATCCCGCCGACCAGCGCGATGACCATCACAAAGCAGCAACCCGGTAATGCCGAAATAAATGCCCCAGAGAGAACCGGGCCGCGCCGCGGCGCCGGGCCCTGCCGGTTACCCGCGTCGCGCGGCTGCGCCCTCACGGCAGGTCACGCGCCGCGGTCGTGCGGTCGCTTCCGGCATCTCACGGCAATCGCGGGAAGAGGCACGGCGCACCTCGATCAGGATGACCGCGACAGGCGGACCAGCAAACGCGATGACGCACTCGACCGGATAAGTCGCGCGGGATTATTACGCGGAAACGGCTGCCGGACAATCCGTTCGATACCTCGACAGGCGCGGGCATCGCTTCCCTGATGCGAGTGACGTGAAACAATGTCGCGGGGCGCCGATCCGCCGCCGTGACCAATTTCGCTCACGCGGTCTCGTCGAGCGCGGCGACGAAGTCGTCGATGATGCCGGCGAGCGGCCGGCGCAGGATCGTCTCGTTTGTGTGCAGCGCGAATTCGGCGCCACCGTCCCACACGCGCCGCGCCGGGCGGATCGCGATGCCGCGGGCCAGCAATGCTTCAGGCAGGGTCGCCGCGCCGGAGCAGGCGACGCGCAGTATCATGACATTCGTCGCGCCGGGAGGCGCGCTCGATCGTGACCCGGCGATGCTCGGCGAGCGCTTCCAGCAGCCGCTCGGACACGGCGACCGCCTCCGCGAAGCGCTCGGCAAATCCCTCGAGATAACGCAGCGCGACCGCGGCGCAGGGCCAGGCATGCGGCAGGCTGCCGCCGAACATGCGGCGCTCGTGATAAAGCCCGTCGAGCAAGGCGCGCGGCCCGGCGAGGATCGCGCCCGATGCCGCGTTCAAATACTTCCACAGCGACACATAAACCGTATCGAACAGCGCCGCCGTCTCGGCCGGCGCGATCCCGGTATAGGCGGCCTCGATCAACAGCCGCGCGCCGTCGAGATGCATTCCGATGCCGCGCTCGCGGGCAAATCGGATATCGCCTGCATTTCCGCCGGGTCGAAGGCTTTGCCGGCAACGCGGCGCACCGGCGTCTCGATCGAGATCGCGCCGACCGGCACCGCGACCCGCATCTCCGGCGCGCCGGCAACCGCCTGTTCGATTTCGGCCAGCGTAATCGTCGCGCGCCCCGGCGCCAGCGGCACCAGGGTCAGCCCGCTCAGCGTTGCCGCGCAATCGCCTTCGTCGTTCCACAGATGGCTTTCCTGCTGCACCAGCACCCGCCGCCCGCGCCCCTGCGTCAGCCGTCGCACGGCAAGATGGTTGGCCAAGGTCCCGGTCGGCAGGAACACCGCCGCCTCCTTGCCGAGCAGCGCCGCCATCCGCTCTTCGAGTTCGGCGACCACCCCGCCGCGCGAATAATCATCAACGTCGATGCCGCGCCGCTCGGCAATCTCGGCCAGCAGCCGAGCATACTCCGCCGGCGACAGGCCAAGCCCGTCTGAGCGGAACTGTAGGATTGGATTGTCGCCTTTCGGCATGACTTGTCGTTCCGCATCGCCACAAACTGAATTAGCATACCCCCAATTCGGCCAACCGCGAGGACACCGCGATGACAAATCTGCCGCTCGACGGCTACAGGGTGATCGATCTGACCGCGCATCGCGCCGGTCCGACCGCGGTCAGACAGCTCGCCGATTGGGGCGCCGATGTCATCAAGATCGAGGCGCCCGGCGAGCACACCGACGCGACCGGCAGCCGCCGCGACGGTCCCGATTTCCAGAACCTGCACCGCAACAAGCGTTCGCTGACGCTCGACCTGAAAAGCGCCGGAGGGGAAGAAAATCTTCTTCCAGCTCGCCGAGAAGGCCGATGTCGTCGTCGAGAACTTCAAATCGACCGTCAAGCACCGGCTCGGCGTCGATTACGAGGCCGTGCGCAAGGTCAACCCGCGCATCGTCTACGGCTCGATTTCGGGCTTCGGGCAGGACGGGCCGTATGAGGGCCGCCCCGGCGTCGATCAGATCGCGCAGGGCATGGGGGGCCTGATGTCGATCACCGGCTTGCCGGGGCAGGGGCCGGTCCGGGTCGGGATCGCGATCAACGACACCGCCTCGGGCATCCTGCTGGCCAACGGCATCGTGCTGGCGCTGCTCGAACGCGAGAAGAGCGGCGAGGGGCAATGGGTCCACACCTCGCTGATCGAGGCGCAGCTTTTCATGCTCGATTTCCAGGCCGCGCGCTGGCTGATGAAGCACGAAGTGCCGGGCCAGGAGGGCAATTTCCACCCGACCTCGCCCGGCACCGGCATGTTCCAGACCGCCGACGGCTACATCAACATCGCCGCCTCGGGCGACAATCTGTGGAAGCAAATTCTGCGAGGTGGCCGGCGACAAGCGAGTTTGCCGACAACCCCGATTTCGCGACCGTGCCGCTGCGCGCCAAGAACCGCGCCGCGCTGATCGCGCATCTGAACGACCTCGTGCGGCTCGAGCCCAGCGCCTATTGGGTCGAGGAGCTGAACAAGGCCGGCGTGCCGTGCGGCCCGATCAACACGATCGACAAGGCCTGGGAGGACCCGCAGGTCAAGCATCTCGGCATGGCGAAAAAGGTCGAGCACCCGAAGATCGGCGCCTACGAGGTGGTCGGCCAGCCGATCCACATGAGCCGCTATCCGCAGCCCGACACGCTGCGCCCGACCCCGGACCAGGGCCAGCACACCGACGAGGTGCTGCGCGAACTCGGCTACGCCGACGCCGAGATCGCCGCGCTGCGGCAGAAGCGGGTGGTCTGACCCGCCGGTGTGATCGAGAGCGGTCTTATCGCGCTTTTTGTCGATCGAGCCGCCGCAACCGATGCCGTCTCCGGGCCTTTTCGCTCTCGGCAGGTGCTTCCGCATAGGCGCATTGACATTTGCCCGGGGCGACCACGATTGGCCGTTGCTCGCAGATCCCAAAGAGTGATTTCGCCCGAGACCGCCGGAATCCGGCGATGTCGGCTTATATGGCCGCTTCGCCCTCGCAATGGCCGGGGACCCACTTGCCAGCGGCGTATTGGTTCGGGACCCACGGCTTGCCCGATGGGGCAGGTCTGCATCACTGGCTGATGAGATCGGGTCGCAGCCCACCATAGTGGCAACCGCGGCAAGCCCTAACAACCCACCGAGAAGCATCGCAACAAAGCGCATCTCAATCTCCCTGCCGCTCAACCGACGTTCCCCGTCGCTCGGGCGAGCGGTCAAGGAACACCGATCTGGACGCTTGGAGGTTCGAACTCGAATTCGCGCATCTTGGCTTCAGGCCGCCGGCAAATTGCCGCATTCCCATCTGATACTGCGAGGGCGAAATCGAGCACGTCGGCATCGGTGCTCCCGGCGGAGATTGGTCGAGAAATCCCTGAGCATTCCCTGCTAGCCTCGGAAAAATTCCCTGCTCGCCCGGCGAGAATTCCCTGCTCCGCTCTCGGGAATTGCCGGGCAACCCGCTGGTACAATTGGCGAATCGGACAGCGGCGGCGCCGTGCCGGAAAATTTCCCTGCTAGCAGGGAAATCTGTCTGCGGCCGGGGGCCTAGGCCGGCCGCGCCGTCGACCAGATTTGCGGCGTGCCGCGCGGCACGATCTCCTTGCCGACCGGGAACAGGCTGGCCCCGGCCAGCTTCAGATGCGCCCAGGCGAACGGCAGGCCGATGATCGTGATCGCCAGCCCCACGGCCAGGAGCAGGTGGCCCGAGCGCCAGCCACCAGCCGGCCAGCACGAACCAGATGATGTTGCCGAGCATGCTCAACACGCCGGCATTGGGCGTCGAGCGCATCTCCTGACCGAACGGCAACAGCGTGTACCATGCGATGCGGAACGCCGCGAACGACCACGGCAGGCCGATGATCGTGATCGCCATGATGACGGCGGCGATCAGCCAGCCGAACGCGGCCGCGATGCCGCCGGTCGCGAGCCACAGGATGTTCAGGATGATGGCAACAGGGGAAATCGGAGTACCCTTCCGCAAGACGACGCTCCCCGCCCAGATGGTGTCGCCGCGGACAGATAGAAGGACATGAAGCCGCCCTACAGCCGCACGCTGTTCGAGCTTGTGCTGCGAGCAGGCCGAGCGCTTTCCGGAACGCACCGCCGTGATCTGCGGCGAGCGGGTCGCCACGCTATCGCGACCTCGCCGACGGCGCCGGCCGGATCGCGGCGGCGCTCAAGGCGCACGGCATCAGCCGCGGCGAGCGGGTCGGGATTCTCATCAACAACCGGCTGGAATGGCTCGAAGCCTGCTTCGGCGCCGCCGCGCTCGGCGCGACGGCGGTGCCGTTCAGCACCTGGTCGAAGCCGCCCGAACTCGCCTATCTGCTTGCCGACTCGGAAGTCTCGGCGCTGATCGCGATCGACCGGCTTCGGCGGCCAGGATTTTGCCGCGCCGATCGCCGAGATCGCGCCGCAATGCCCGCGTCTGCGCCTCGTCGTGATGCTCGGCGGCGACGTCCGGCCGGGCTGGATCGCCTATGACGAATTCCGCGCCGCCGCGCCGCCGCTCGCAGCCGCTCGCTCCGGGCGACGGCGCCAGCGCGGCCGACGACGCGCTGATCCTCTACACCTCGGGGTCGAGCGCCCGGCCGAAGGCGGTGCGATTGCAGCACTACGCCGTCATCGAGAACGGGTTCAACATCGGCGAGCGGATGGGGCTCGGTCCGGACGACCGCGTGCTGCTCGCGCCGCCGCTGTTCTGGGCCTACGGCGCCTGCAACGCCTTGCCGGCGACGCTGTCGCATGGCGCGGCGCTGGTGCTGCAGGAGCGGTTCGAAGCAGGCGAATGGATCGGGCTTGTCGAGCGGCACCGCTGCACCGCGGTCTATACGCTGCCGAGCATCACCGGCGCGGTGCTGCGGCATCCGGAATTCGCGCGGGGGCGGGTCGCGAGCCTGCGGACCGGGCTGATGATCGGCTCGCCCGAAGAGGTGCGCATCGCCGCCGAGCAGCTCGGCGCGGCCGAGATCTGCAACATCTACGGCTCGACCGAGATCTACGGCAATTGCGTTGTCACCCCCCATGATTGGCCGCTCGATCGGCGCATGGCGGGTCAGGGGCCGCCGCTGCCCGGGGTGCGGCTGCGTATCGTCGATCCGGAGACCGGCGCCGCGTTATCCCCGCGGCGAGACCGGCGCGCTCGAAGTGTCCGGCTACGTGACGCCGGGCTATTGCGGCGCCAGCGCGGCGCACAACGACGCCGCCTTCACCGCGGACGGCTGGTTCCGCACCGGCGATCTCGGCTTTGTCGACGACTCTGTCGATGAGGGGGGCTGCTTTCATTTCGTCGCGCGCGACGCCGACATCATCAAGCGCGCCGGCATCAATGTCTCGCCGGCCGAGATCGAGACGCTCTTGCTGCAGCATCCGGCTGTGGCGCAGGCGGCGGTGGTCGGCGCGGCCGCCGGCGAGCGCGGCGAGGCGATCGTCGCGTTTGTCGTGCCGAAACCGTCGGCCGAAATCGGCCCCGAGGAATTGCGCGCGCATTGCCGCGCGCTGGCGTCGAGCTACAAGGTGCCCGACCATGTCGAACTCTGCGCCGCGCTGCCGGTCACCGAAACCGGCAAGCTGTTCCGCCGCGGGCTGCGAGACATGGCCGAAAAGCTGATTGCCCCCGGCTCGCGGCAGGTCAAGGCGTAGCGGTTTCGCCGCGACGACCGAGACGACAACCGCAGCCAGGGTTGGCGCGGCGGCGTTGATCGGCCACATACGTGGGGGCAAATAGGGCGGAGCGGCGAGGCGATGAGCGCGGTCGAGGCGGTTACGGAAAACGAAGGCGGGCGCGATTTCATTCGCGACATCGTCGCGGCCGATTTGGCGGCCGGGCGGCACGCGCAGGTCGTGACCCGGTTTCCGCCGGAACCGAACGGCTATCTGCATATCGGGCACGCCAAGTCGATCTGCCTCAATTTCGGGATCGCCGAGGAATTCGGCGGACGCTGTCATCTGCGCTTCGACGACACCAACCCGGTCAAGGAGGAGCAGGAATATATCGACGCGATCGAGCGCGACGTGCGCTGGCTCGGCTTCGATTGGGGGCCGCATTTGTATCATGCCTCCGATTACTTCGATCGGCTCTACGAGTGGGCCGAATACCTGATCGAACGCGGTCACGCTTATGTCGATGACCAGAGCCCGGAGGAAATCCGCGCCGCCCGCGGCACCTTGACCGAGCCCGGCCGCAACAGCCCGTATCGCGACCGTCTCCCGGCCGAAAACCTCGACCTTTTCCGCCGCATGCGGGAAGGCGAATTCCCGAACGGCGCCCGCGTGCTGCGCGCCAAAATCGACATGGCGTCGGGCAACATCAATCTGCGCGATCCGGTGCTCTACCGCATTCTGCACGCGGCGCACCCGCGCACCGGCACGAAATGGTGCATCTACCCGACCTATGATTTCGCGCACGGCCAGTCGGATGCGATCGAGGGCGTCACGCACTCGATCTGCACGCTGGAATTCGAGGACCACCGGCCGCTATACGATTGGCTGATCGAGCACCTTCCGGTGCCGGCGCGCGCCGCGGCAGTACGAGTTCGCGCGGCTCAATCTCGCCTACACGGTCCTGTCGAAGCGGTTCCTGACCCGGCTCGTGCAGGAGGGGAGGGTGGCCGGATGGGACGATCCGCGCATGCCGACCCTCGCCGGGCTGCGCCGGCGCGGCGTGCCGCCCGAGGCGATCCACGAATTCGTTCGGCGGATCGGCGTCGCGCGCGCCAACAGCACGGTCGATGTCGCGATCTATGAGAGCGCGGTGCGCGACGTCCTGAACCGGATCGCGCCGCGCCGCATGGCCGTGCTGCGGCCGCTGAAGCTGGTGATCGAGAACTACCCGACCGGCCACAGCGAGGAACTCGATGCAATCAACCACCCCGACGATCCCGCTCTCGGCACGCGGCGGATCCCGTTCGGCCGCGAGCTGTACATCGAGCGCGAGGATTTCACCGAGAACCCGCCGCGCAATTTCCATCGCCTGGGTCCGGGGCGAGAGGTGCGCCTGCGCTATGCCTATTTCGTGACTTGCCGCGAGGTCGTGAAGAATGCGGCTGGCGACATCGTCGAGTTGCGCTGCACCTATGACCCGGCGACTCGCGGCGGCAACGCGCCGGACGGGCGCAAGGTGCGCGGCACGATCCATTGGGTGTCGGCTGCGCATGCGGTGCCGGCCGAAATCCGCCTCTACAATCCGCTGTTCACGCGGCCCGATCCCGGCGCCGAGGGCGACCTGATCGCCGATCTGAACCCGGATTCGCTCGAAGTTACTGCACGGGGCGATGGTCGAGCCGGCACTGGCGGCGGACAACGCGGACGAGACGGTGCAGTTCGAGCGGCAGGGCTATTTCCGCCGCGATCCGGATTCGACGCCGGGACGGCTCGTGTTCAACCGAACGATCGCATTGCGCGACACCTGGGCGAAGGCGCAGGGCGGCGGGCGCTGACGGCGCTGCACTGCTACGGAGCCGAAGCGGGCGTCAGGTCGCGCTCTCGCTGCGCCGCCGCCAGTCTGCGCGCCGCCGCTCGGCGTCGGCCAGCAGCCAGTAGAGCAGACCGAGCATTAGTCCCAGTCCTCCGAGCCCGGCGAGCGTCTCCAGTCGACGTCGATTTGAGGTCGAGCAGGATCAGCTTGCGCCCGAGAACCAGGATGGCGATCAGCACGACGACGCGAACCTGAATGGCGCCAGAGCGCGTCCGCAACGACGTCGCGATCGAGTGGTTGAACTCAAGGAGGATCAGCACCGTCAGAAACGAACCGAACGCGTCCTGCAATACCTCGGATTCGAGGAATTCCATGCCAAGCCCGAGATCGTGGACGAGATCGATCAACGCCAGCGCCAATGTGTACAACATGATTACGGTGGTTGCGGCGAGCAGGATGCGCCCGACGATCTGTTCCACGCGCTCGTAAGACGTGAGGTCGTGCCAATCTTGCCGCAGCGCATTGAGCACGGCCATTGTCGTTTCCTTCGCCGGTGGTTGATACAATCCGACCGGATCGTATGACACCGCGCTGCCCGCTGCCATGCACATGACAGTTCCCACCCGCGGTTCACGCGCCCGGAGGCTCGGCGCCGGGTGGGCTCATCTTCATCGATCGAGGGCGCTTCGCAGCGCCTCTGTTGGCCGATACGCGCGTATCCGAGGGGATTACCGCAAGGCTGCACTCTGCTACGGTGGCGGCACGTTCGATACGAGGAGACCTGCCATGAACGACGTCATGACCCTGAGCCAGAAGGCCGATGCGCTCGAAAAGCGGATGAGCGACGAACTCGATTACATCGTCATCAAGTCCCGCCTTTATCAGCTGGCCGACGGCGATACCGGCCCGTCGCCGAACGCGGCGGCGCTGATGGCGAACAACCCGAACGCGCGCGTGCTGATGGGGGATGACCCGCGTCTGCCGCCGATGCCCGAAAAACCGACCCTGATCGATTTCTTCAAGTACCGCTTCGGACCGTGCATGCACCTGTTGCAGAGCGCGCGTCACGCGGTCAATGCCGGCCTCGGCGAGAAGATGGTGCTGGCCTGCCTGCTGCACGACATTTCGACGATCGGTTTTATCCGCGGTGATCACGGCTATTGGGGCGCGCAGCTCGTTGAGCCCTATGTCGATGAGGAGGTGACCTGGGCGATCCGCGCGCATCAGGTGCTGCGCTTCTACCCGGACGAATCGGTCGGCTACGAATACCCGCAATCCTACATCAAGTCGTTCGGCGCCGATTATCGCCCCGACCCGTATGTCGAAGAAGACTACAAACGGATGCGGGATCACAAATGGTACATGTCGGGCCGGATGATCACGGTGCACGACATCTATTCATTCGACCCGAACGTGCATGTCGAGCTGGAGGAGTTCACCGACATCATCGGCCGCAATTTCAGCCAGCCGAAGGAAGGCCTCGGCTTCGACAACAGCCCGGTCGCGCATATGTGGCGCGCGATGATCCGGCCCGGCGAAATACCTGTAAGGGCGGTTTCATAGGCGGGCGCAGCGCAGAACGGGCGGCCGTCGCGCCGCCCGTTCTCGCCGCCGCAGCCGCGCGAATCACCGCGGCCTGCCGCGATCAGCAGGCGTAATAGCCGCCGTATTGCGGGTACCAGCAGGTCCGATAGGAATATGCCGGCGGCGGTGCGTAATAGGCCGGTGGGGCATAATACCCGTATGGGGAGTAGCCGTAGGGCCGGGAGGCGGCCGAACCGAGCGCCGCCCCGAGCGCGAACGAGCCGAGCCCGAGCCCGACCGCGGCACCGGGGCTGATTCCGCCGCCGCCGCGCCAATATCCGCCTCCGCGCCAATATTGTGCATTGGCGGTGGCCGGCAAACTCAACGCCGCCGCGACAGCGAGCGCGAGCCCGCTCTTCTTCAACAACTCGGCAACCATGGATCCTCCAAAACCGCTAGCCGCTCGGACGGACGTATTAATCGGCGACCGTCGATATAGGCGGCGATGCGCACGATCGCAAACGCCGGGCCGCCGACATTATTCCCCGACAGTCTTAAGCATTGGGTTTAGGTCACGCTAGCCCGCGTGTCGCAGCGGCATAGGCGGTGCATTCGGCGGGAGACAGCGCGGGCCGAGGTTTTGTGCGCCGCCATTCTCGGAGAGGAGATCGCGCGCTCGCCGGGAACGGAATTCGAGCCTTGGCGCGCAAACGGCGCCGCCATGCTTGCGTCGTCATGACAAAGGTTGTGACGCCGACCCCAGCAAAAACGCCGTCAGCAGATTGGCGCCGAGCGCGCCGGGGGCGGCGTCCAGCATCGCGCTCATCCCGGACGTGCGACATCGGCGGGCGCCGCGTCGGCCGCGCGGCAGTTCGGGCACAGCCCGTTCAGGATCAGGTGGTGGTCGAGAACCGCGATCCCGGTCTCCCGCTCGAGCGCTGCGAAATCGCCGGACCCGATCAGACACGGCACCGGAACGAGCTGACGGCAATTCATGCAGTACAGATGGTCGTGATGCGCGCTGCTAAGTTCGAACCGCGCGCGTCCGTCATCGAGAAGCAGCTTGCGCACGACGCCGCCGGCGGTCAGCTTCTCGGCGGCTCGGAATACCGACGAAAAATCGCTCGGATGACCGCGCTCGACGAGAGCCGCATGCAACTCGTCGAGCGTCCAGGCATGCCGTTCGCCGCCGCCAATCAGGCTGACAATCGCGGCGGAAATTCGGGATTTACGGGACATGCCGAACTCTAGGCGTCGCTCTCGGGAGAACGCAAGTCACTTTCAAAAAGCCACTGCCACCACGAATTTGGCGGAGCTGCTCTGGCACTATGGCGTTTGCGAACAGAAACCGATGCGCAGCGCCGGCGGTCTCGCTCCCGGGCTTGCCCGTTCGGAGCTGCGATGCGCCGGTGATCGTAATCTACTCCGAAAAGGATATCACGATGAACACCTGCGCCGAGCGTACCCATTCGGACCACGAGCATCGACACGGCCCCGGTTGCGGCCATGCGGCGGTGTATCATGACGGCCATACCGACTATCTGCACGACGGCCACCTGCACCACCCACACGGCGATCACGTTGACGAACACGTGATCGCGGTATCGAGCGAGAACCCGGAGCTCACCGTTGCGGCGGACACGAGGCCGACCATGTCCACGGCCCCGACTGCGGTCACAAGGCGGTCCCGCACGGCGACCACATCGATTACCGGGTCGGCGATCATCTCCATCACCCGTATGGCGGGCATTGCGACGATCACGGCCCCTTGCGCTCCGCGTGACGGACCCGAGCCAGATCGGAGCGTCTTCGGATTAGACCGGTGAGGGACCGCGCACATCGGGTTTTCCCTGGACCCAGGTAGTCTTGTGCACCGCAGCTGTCCTTCCTATGTCTAGAAACCTTCTAAACTTGAGGATGGAAGGCCGGACCGTCCCTGATGTCGTCTTCAAAACCCGGGTGCGCGACGACAGCATCCCGGGCCCGAACCCCTACCGCTGGCAGGACGTCCATACCGGCGAGCTATTCAGGGGCAAGCGGGTCGTCGTGTTTTCGCTGCCGGGTGCCTTTACCCCGACCTGCTCGAACCGGCAGTGCCCGGCCTATGATCTCGTCTACGACGAGTTGCGCCGGCACGAAATCGATGACGTCTACTGCGTCAGCGTCAATGACGCCTTCGTGATGCATCAATGGGTAAAGAGCCTCGGGATCAAGAACATCAAGCTGATCCCGGACGGCAACGGGCAGTTCACCCGCCGGATGGGCATGCTCATCAACAAGGAGCATCTCGGGTTTGGCTATCGCAGCTGGCGCTATGTGATGGTCGTCAAGGACGGCCTCGTCGAGAAGTGGTTCGAGGAGCCCGGCATCAACGACGCCGGCGCCGATGACGACCCGTATGGCGAGACCGATCCCGAGCGGGTGCTCGCGTATCTGACCGAGGTTGAGGCGGCTCACACCCAGAGGCTGCGCCGGGCTTCCTGATCGAGCCGGTGCGGCATTTTGTGGTTAAGGCGAAATTAACCGGAACGCTCTACCGTTGTTATGTATGAGAGGGCGAAGGCGCGAATTGCAGAAGGAAATGTGGCGGAAACGCCGCAAAGGTATACGTTCCGATGCGTGATTTCATTGCTGACTGGAAAAAGTGGAGCCGCGCCGAACGCGTGCTCGCGATCCTGGTAGCGTTGCTGATGGTTGCGTTGCCGCTTGGGCTGGCGCTGGCAAGTACCGGACACGCTTGACGGCGGTCCCGGCGTCCGACCTGGTACCGGGTAAATTCGTCAAGAGGCCCATTCCGACCCTCCCCAGTCTCGCGGGGAGGGCGTGCGCGAAGAGCGGCCGAAGCTGGAAGTGAGCCGAGGCGCCTCACCGCGTTAAATGGACCGGGGTGCGTCGTGCTCCGCGGCTAGGCTGGCGACGTGGTCTCGAAACCGGCGGCTATTCGGGTACGGTGCCGCGACAGGCCCAGGCGACAGCCGCGAACGAGCGCGGCTCGTCGGGCTTGCCGGCAAGGTAGGCGTGCCGCACGTGGTCCTGCAATGTCGCGCGGACCGGCTCCGCGAGGCTCGCGAGGAGCTGGCCGGGCGGTCCTTCGCCGGTCGTGAACGGCGACCAGTAATCGTCAAACGATGCGAATTCCATGCGGATTAAGAGGCTGGTCTGCTCGACCTCGGTCAGACCGGAAGCGCGCCATAGCGTCGACATTTCGTCCGGTGCGCTGAGCGGCCGGAAATAGGGCCGCTTGACCGAGCGGTCGAGAACAGCCGCGATGTCGAAGAGTATCCGCACATGCGGCAGCCCGCCGAAATCGTCCCACACCGCGGCGGCCACCGTTCCTCCCGGCCGCACGACACGCCGCATTTCCGCGACAGCACGCGCCGGGTCCGGAACGAATTGCAGGACCAGCAGCGAGAAGGCGCGATCGAACGAATTTTCGGCGAAGGGTAGCGCGCGAGCGTCGGCGTGCTCGAAACCGAGGCGGCTGTCGGTGGTCCGGGAACGCGCATATGCCACATAGGCCTCGCCTATGTCGATGCCGGTCGCCGCGGCGATGTCGGCGAGCTGCGGCAGGGTAAAGATCAAGCTGCCGGTGCCGCAGCCGACATCGAGCACTCGGTCGCCATCCGACAGGCCGGCAAACCCGATCAGCAGTGGCGCGAGGCGGCGGCTCCAGCGGCCCATTAGCCGCTCATAACCCTCGGCGTTCCGGAACATCGGAAGGCCTCCGCCGTCAGGCCGCGCATCCGCCGTCATTGTTCCCTCCGCCATGTCGGAAACCGATAATGCGGCAAAGGAAGCAGGCCGAAAACCCTATGCCGGAGCGACCTTGTTGTCCATAAAGCGAGCCGCGGACGCCGCCGCATCGGCTTGCGTCTCCGCCTTCTTCCAATCTTGCCCAAGGGAGACAAGCGATGCCGAACCTGCCCGACCGTCAGAGCTTGGAGGCACTGCGCGCCTTCGACACGCCGACTATCTGCAACGCGCTCGAGATCGTCACGCCCGGGCGCCGTGCCTACGGCTTTAACCGGCGGCCTTTGGTGGCGCCGTTTCCCGAGTTGAAGCCGGTCGTCGGCTTTGCCCGTACCGCATTGATCCGCTCGCGTGAACCGCATCCGCGCGACCGCGACAGCGCCACCAAATTGCGCCTCGGCTATTACGAGCACGTCGCCGCCGAGCCGCTGCCGAGTATTTCCGTGATCCAGGACATCGACGCGCCCGACACCGGGTTTGGCGCGTTCTGGGGTGAGGTGCAGACGCATGTGCATGCCGGGCTCGGCTGCGTCGGCGTCATTACCGACGGCTCGGTGCGCGACCTCGACGCGATGTCGCCGGGATTTTTCGTGCTCGCCGGTTCGGTGATGCCGAGCCACGCGCATGTCCATCTCGTCGAGTTCGGCGGCACGGTCAGCGTCAACGGGATGGTCGTGTCGGCCAACGACGTGATCCATGCCGACCGGCACGGCGCGGTCGTGATCCCGCACGACGCGGTGGAGAAAGTCCCGGCGGCGGTCGATCTGCTGGCGCGGCGCGAGCGGGTCATCATCGAAGCATCGAAACAGCCCGGCTTCTCGATCGAGCGGCTGCGCCAGGCCTTCAAGGAGCAGGAGGAGATTCACTGAAACGGCGGCCCTTCGCGGGAGAAGGGCGTGGGTTGATGGGGGGCTCGTGCGCGCAGCCCGCTATTGACGTCGCCGCCGCGAGCCTCTGCTCTTGCTCACCGTGACCAAAAGTCGCAATCTACTGCTCGAAGGTGCGACTACGGGTCGCGGCTCCGGCAGGACGGGGATCACGCTTCACCGTTGCGGGACCGCGGCTCTCGAACCCTCGGTTCGGGAGGAGAAAATGCATATCCGCAATCCCGTCGAATGGGGTGTCGATCAAGTCAGGTCTGCCAGCGCGGCGCTTGGCCAAACAGCAGGTCACCAGCACGGCTCAGCCGCGCCGGAAATCCGCCGCATATCGCTGGCCGACATCCGTCATGCGCTGGCCCGCGGCATCGACGACTTCGCCGTGTTCCGCAGCGACGTCGTGTTCCTGGTCTTCATTTATCCGCTCGCCGGCCTCGTGCTGGCGCGGTTGATCTTCGGTTACGGCTTGTTGCCGCTGCTATTCCCGCTCGCCTCGGGTTTCGCGCTGATCGGCCCGATCGCCGCGGTCGGCCTCTATGAAATGAGCCGGCGCCGGGACGCAGGGTCGGAGGAGGTCGGGTGGTCCGACGCCATCGCGGTATTCCGCTCGCCGGCAATCGGCTCGATCGTGGTGTTCGGGCTGCTGCTGCTGGTGATCTTCGCGGTTTGGATCGGCGTCGCGAGCGCAATCTACGATTTGACCCTCGGGCCCAAGCCGCCGGTCTCCGTGTCGGCCTTCGTACGCGACGTGTTCACGACCGACCTGGGCTGGGCAATGATCGGTCTCGGTATCGGGATCGGGTTTCTGTTCGCGGTCGGCGTGCTGGCGATCAGCGTGGTTTCCGTGCCGCTGCTGCTCCATCGCGATGTCGGGCTGTTCGCGGCGATCGGCGCCTCGCTGCGCGCGGTGCTGGCGAACCCGGGTCCCATGGCGGCTTGGGGTTTGATCGTTGCGGCTGGGCTAGTGCTCGGAACCGTGCCGCTGTTTCTCGGACTGATTTTCGTGATGCCGGTGCTCGGCCACGCTACCTGGCATTTGTATCGTCGGCTTGTCGTCTGGGAATAAGCCGAGGCGGCGCCATGGCTAGGCGCGGCGTTCGCGGCGTCGCTCCTCGGCTTCGGCCTTGTCGAGAATGCGGCGCGCATTCCGCTGCGCGGCATCGGCCGCCTCCGGGCGGCCGAGTTGTCGCTCGATGCGGCTGAGGGCGAGTTCGGCATAGGCGACGCGCGGCGTGTCGCGCTCGGTGCCGCGTTCGAGCATCGCGAGCGCCGCGACAAACAGGCGGCGCGCCCGCTCCGGTCGGTTCAGCGCCTCGTAAGCTAGGCCGAGATCATGCAGGTCGTCGGCGATGAACGGGTGATCTGGGCCGAGCCGCATCTGATCGATCGCAGCCGCTTCCTGCAATGGCGGCAGCGCGTCCTCGGGCCGGTCCCAGCGCAGATACAGGTTTCCCAGCTGCGACAAGCTGCGCGCGGTCTTCGCTGCGTCAGGGCCATGCCGGCGCCGATCGAGCGCGAGCGCCTGGTCGAGGGCGCGTTGGGCTTCATCGAAGCGCTCCTGCACGGCGAGCGCGGCGCCAAGCGCTCGCAGCGGTTCGGCCGACATCCGCTGCGGGTCGGATCGTTGGCAGCCGACGGCTTGATTGGCCCAGGCGAGCGCCGCATCGGCATCGCCGCGGGCCAGTGCTACCCGCGCCAAGCCAGCAAAAACCGCCGCGCCGAGCCCGTCTTGTGACGCTTCCGGCAGCATTCCGGCAGCGACAATCAGCAGCGGCTCGGCATCGAGCCAACGGTGGCGATCGAGATGTGCGCGCGCCAACGCGGCAATCGCCTGCGTCCTCGCAGGCAACTCGACACCCGGGGCGGCGAGCGTTATCTGCAGCGCCTGCCGACGCAGTGCTGTAGCCTGCTCGAAATCGCCGGCCCGCAGTTGGTCTTGCGCCGCCGCTTCGAGCATCGGTGGCGATGCCGAATCATCCGCGTGTCCTGTTGCCGGCGCCGCGCTGAACGTCCGGGACGGCTGGCCCGCGATGTCGGCATCAGCCCGGCCGGCCGTCAGAGCGGCCGCCACAATGATCAGCCAAACGCGGCAGGGCGGGAAAAACACCGTCATAGCGATACAGAGATCGCCTGGAACCGTCCAGGCTTGACGCTCTCGCCCTTGCGGCAGAGGCTTGGCCGCGAGCGAGGCAAAGGCGCGGCGGATGAACCGAGACGAACAGGCGATCACGGCCGAGTTGTTCTGTTCGCCGCATCGCGGACCGAGGCTGCTCCGAATACAGAAACGGCAGGGACGCTGACCGTGGCGCGTGTCCGCAATATCGAGCCCGACGAGCTTGCCCCGGATCTCGCCGCGATCTACCGCGAATTCGCTGGCGCTTATGGCCCGTTCCGCAACCAGGGCGCGGTATTCGCGCACGTTCCGGCCGCGCTGCGTCATCTGATGGGGCTGCTTCTCGAATTGCGCGCGGCAGCGACGCTGCCGAAGCGACATCTTGAACTGGCGATCGTCACCGTTTCGAAACTCAACGCCTGCGAGTATTGCGTCGCACACCACACGCCGTTCCTCGCGGTCGAAGGCGTGTCGCCCGCCGGTGCTGAGCGCCTGCTCGATTACGTGGATCATCCAGAACTCGACGATACCGACCGGCTCGTCGTCGAATACGCGATCGCTGCCTGGGAGCACCCGAACCGCATCCCGGAATCGCTGTTCGATCGACTTCGGGCACGGTTCAGCGAGGCGCAGATCGTCGAGCTGACGCTGCGCATCACGCTTTGCGGCTTCTTCAACAAGTTCAACGATGCTCTGCGGATCGAGGAAGAGCCGGAGGCGGTCGCCAGACATGCCGCGACCGCGCACGGCGCCGCTGCTGCACGGCTCCGGTGAGCCGATCACGAAACGGAGGCCAGACATGAAGATCGCGCGTCTCGATCATCTCGTGCTGACTGTCGCCGACATCGCGCGCACCTGCGAGTTCTACACTCGGGTGTTGGGCATGGAGGTCGTCACGTTCGGCGAAGGGCGCACCGCGCTGCGCTTCGGCCAGCAGAAGATCAATCTGCATCCGGCCGACAACATCCCGGGCCTCGTCGCCGACAAGCCGACCCCAGGCTCGGGCGATCAGTGTTTCATCACCGAAGTGCCGATCGCCGAGGTGGTTGCACATCTGCGGCGCTGCGAAGTCCCGATCGTCGCCGGGCCGGGACCGCGCGCCGGCGCGATCGGAACGATACAGTCGGTGTACATTCGCGACCCCGATCAGAACCTTGTCGAGATCTCGAACTACTAGGATTGATCTTGTAGTCGGCATCTCTGGATACTCTCCCGCCGCTAGCCTCGATCGCACCGGCGTGGATTCTTGGCCAAGTCCGTGATCGACGCGGCGTGCTCGGGAGGGCGTGTGAAGCAGCTTGCGGTCATCGGGGGCGGGGCTTGGGGCAGCGCGCTGGCGCAGACGGCGGCGCGGGCCGGCGCGAGCGTCGTGCTGTGGGCGCGCGATCCGGCGATCGTCGATGCCGTCAACCGGGACCACGCGAACCCGGTCTACCTTCCCGGCATCGCGCTCGACCCGGCCATCGCCGCGACGACCGACCCGGAGACGGCGCTCGCGGGCGCCGACGGCGCGCTGATCGTGGTCCCGGCACAATTCCTGCGCGTCGTCGTTAGCAGATTGGCGCCGCTATTGCCCCCCGGGCTGCCGCTGCTGCTCTGCGCCAAGGGGATCGAGACGGATTCGCTCGAGACGATGTCGGAAATCGCCGCCAAACTCGCCCCGTCCTCCCCGCTCGCGGTGCTGTCGGGACCGAGCTTCGCGGGCGAGGTGGCGCGCGGCTTGCCGACCGCGGTGGCGATCGCGAGCCGCGACATGGCCGTCGCCGGCGCTTGGGTCGCGGCGCTCGGCACGCTGTATTTCCGGCCCTATTCGTCGGACGATCCGATCGGGGTCGAGATCGGTGGCGCCGTCAAGAACGTGCTGGCGATTGCCTGCGGCATCGTCGAGGGGCGCGGTCTCGGCGACAATGCGCGCGCCGCGCTGATCACGCGGGGGCTGGCCGAGATGGTCCGCCTTGGCGCCGCGAAGGGGCCGAGGCGAGAACCTTTCGCGGTCTGTCGGGGCTCGGCGACGCGGTGCTGACCTGCACCGCGCCGCAGTCGCGCAACTACGCGTTGGGGCTGGCGCTTGGCCGCGGCGCGAGCCTGGGCGAGGCGCTGGCCGGACGGCGCTCGGTCGTCGAGGGGGTGGCGAGCTCCGCGGCGATCGCATTGCTGGCGCGGCGGTTGGGAGTCGAGATGCCGATCGTTGCCGCGGTCGATGCCGTGCTGCATCGCGGCATGGCAATTGATATGATGATCGAGGGCCTGCTGCGCCGGCCCTATCGCAGCGAATGAGGATGCGCGCGGTGGGTGCTCGCCGGCGCAGGTTGACGGCTGGGGCTTTTCGAGGGGCTGGCGGAGCCAATATCTAGGAGGGGCATCGGCTCGGAGCGATATGAGCGACAACGGAAGACGCGGCGAGGAAGGACCGGGGACGGGCGTCGTCATCAAGGCCAAGCCGAAGACGAAAAAGCCGTCGATGTACAAGGTTCTGATGCTGAACGACGATTACACGCCGATGGAGTTTGTCGTGCATATCCTCGAGCGGTTTTTCAGCAAGAACCGTCAGGAAGCGACCCGCATCATGCTGCATGTGCATCGCCGCGGCGTCGGGATATGCGGCGTCTACACGTATGAGGTCGCCGAGACCAAAGTGACGCAGGTGATGGATTTCGCCCGGCAGCACCAACATCCGCTGCAATGCACGTTGGAAAAAGACTAGCCGCGCATCGTCAGGCCACACATCGTCAGGAAGGGAGCGGCCATTGCTCTCACGCAATCTGGAAAAATCGCTGCATCGGGCCTTGGCGCACGCCAACGAGCGGCGCCACGAATACGCGACGCTCGAACACCTGCTGCTCGCGCTGACCGAGGATCAGGACGCCATCGCCGTGCTGCGCGCCTGCAGCGTCGATCTCGACCGGCTGCGCCGCGAGGTCCTGACCTATGTCGACAACGAGCTGACCAACCTCGTGTCGAACCACAGCGACGACGCGAAGCCGACCGCGAGCTTCCAGCGCGTGCTGCAGCGCGCCGCGATCCATGTGCAGTCGTCGGGCCGCGAGGAGGTGACCGGCGCCAACGTGCTGGTCGCGATGTTCGCCGAGCGCGAGAGCCACGCGGTCTATTTCCTGCAGGAGCAGGACATGACCCGCTTCGACGCGGTCAACTACATCTCGCACGGCATCGCCAAGGCGCCGGGCCGCTCCGAGACGCGGCGCGTGCAGGGCGCCGACGAGGAGGAGCGCGGCGAGAAGGGCCAGAAGCGCAGCCATGACGCGCTCGACGCCTATTGCGTCAACCTCAACAAGAAGGCGAAGGCCGGCAAGGTCGACCCGCTGATCGGCCGCGAGCCCGAGGTCGAGCGCACGATCCAGATCCTGTGCCGCCGCTCGAAGAACAACCCGCTCTATGTCGGCGATCCCGGCGTCGGCAAGACCGCGATCGCCGAGGGCCTGGCGCGCCGCATCGTGCAGCGCGACGTGCCCGAGGTGCTGCTCGACGCGACGATCTTCGCGCTCGACATGGGCGCGCTGCTCGCCGGCACGCGCTATCGCGGCGATTTCGAGGAGCGGCTGAAGGCGGTGCTGTCCGAACTCGAGGAGCAGCCCGGCGCGGTGCTGTTCATCGACGAGATCCACACCGTGATCGGCGCCGGCGCGACCTCGGGCGGCGCGATGGACGCCTCCAACCTGCTGAAGCCGGCGCTCGCCAGCGGCACGATCCGCTGCATCGGCTCGACGACCTACAAGGAATACCGCAACTATTTCGAGAAGGACCGGGCGCTGGTCCGGCGCTTCCAGAAGATCGACGTCAACGAGCCGACGATCGAGGATTCGATCAAGATCCTGAAGGGCCTCAAGCCCTATTACGAGCGGCACCACAAGGTCCGCTACACGGCCGACGCGATCAAGGCCGCGGTCGAGCTGTCGCACCGCTACATCGGCGACCGCAAGCTGCCCGACAAGGCGATCGACGTGATCGACGAGACCGGCGCGGCGCAGATGCTGGTGCCGGAAAACAAGCGGCGCAAGACGATCACCGCCAAGGAGGTCGAGGCCTGCATCGCGACGATGGCGCGCATCCCGCCGAAGAGCGTGTCGCGCGACGACCGCGAGGTGCTGAAGAACCTCGACCGCGACCTGAAGATGGTCGTGTTCGGCCAGGACGACGCGATCGAGGCGCTGGTCTCGGCGATCAAGCTGGCGCGCGCCGGGCTGCGCGATCCCGAGAAGCCGATCGGCTCCTATCTGTTCTCCGGCCCGACCGGCGTCGGCAAGACCGAGGTCGCGCGTCAGCTGGCGCGCACCATGGGCATCGAGATCACCCGCTTCGACATGTCCGAATACATGGAGCGGCACACCGTGTCGCGGCTGATCGGCGCGCCGCCGGGCTATGTCGGCTTCGACCAGGGCGGCCTCTTGACCGACGCGATCGATCAGCACCCGCATAGCGTGCTGCTGCTCGACGAGATCGAGAAGGCGCACCCGGACCTGTTCAACATCCTGTTGCAGGTCATGGATTACGGCAAGCTGACCGACCATAACGGCAAGACCGTCGATTTCCGCAACGTCATCCTGATCATGACGACCAATGCCGGCGCCGCCGACTTGGCGAAGCAGGCGATCGGCTTCGGCAGCGGCATCCGCGACGGCGACGACGAGGAAGCGATCAACCGGATGTTCACGCCGGAATTCCGCAACCGGCTCGATGCGATCATCTCGTTCGCGGCGCTGGCGCCGGAGACGATCGGCCGCGTCGTCGACAAGTTCATCCTGCAGCTGGAGGAGCAGCTGGCCGACCGCAACGTCACGATCGAGCTCAATGCCGACGCGCGCGCGCTGGCTCGCGGCGAAGGGCTACGACCCGCTGTTCGGCGCCCGTCCGCTGGGCCGGGTCATCCAGGAGCACATCAAGAAGCCGCTCGCCGAGGAGCTGCTGTTCGGGCAGCTCGCGAAGGGCGGCATCGTCACGGTGTCGGTGGACAAGGAAGCCGACAAGCTCGCCTTCGCCTTCCGCCAGCGCCCCGCGCCAACGCCGGAGGAGCCGCAGGAGGACGAGCCGAAAGAGGAAGAACTGGTCGAGTAGCCGGGTCCGACCTCGCGGCCAGCTCTAGTCGCTCGCGGCGGTCGTCTCAGGCGCGTCGGGGCCACGCCTCGGCGATGCAAGAGCCGGCGGGCTTCGATCGTCTGCCAGATCGCGACGATCGGGAGGCCCGATCGCGAGATCGCGCCCGCGCTTCAACAGCGAGACGGCCAGCGCCATTTCGGGCGAGAGACCGAAACCGGCGCCGAGCACGACATACGCGCCTTCCTGCAAACCGATCGCCTGCGGCACCGCAAACCCGGCGGTGCGGATCGCATAAACCAGGCTCTCGATCGCCAGAACAGCCGCGAACGGCAGCGGCGCTCCGGCCAGCCACAGCAGCAGCCATAGCTGCGACCGCGCTCGCGACCCAACAGGCGAAATGCAGCGCGAAACTGACAAACAACCCTACACGGCGGCGATAGATGTCGGCCAGCTCGGCGTGCAGCGCTGCCGCCCCGGCGCCGCCGCGCTCGACCCAGCCGTCGCCGAGAATGCCGGCGATGCGGTCGAGATACCGGAAGCCGCGATGCTGCACGGCGACAAACGCGGCCGCGGCGGCAGCGGCGACCAGCAATCCGACCAGGATCGGCGGCGCGAGCCGCGTATCCGGCTGCAGCCAGACGAACAGCGCCAATCCGAGCGCCGTGTACGGCAACTGGGCAACAAATTCGAGGGTTACGTCGACGATCGTGCTGGCGGCCGCGACGCTCCAGGTCGCTCCGGTCAGCGACAGGGCGCGGGCGCCGAGCACGTAGCCGCCGACCTGCGATAGCGGCAACGCTTCCGCCACCGAATCGCGCACCAGCCGCGCCCACACGGCCTTCGGCGCCGGTGACGCCGGGCAGCAGCGCCTTCCATGCCAGTCCCGAGCGGGATGCTCAAGACCGAGATTGACGGCGCAGATCGCGACGAAACCGACGATCCCGACCGCGCGGATCGCGTGCAGGACCTCGCCGGCGCCGAACCAGGCGACGAGCGCCGCCGTGACCGCTACGCCGACAATCGCGGCGATAATCGAGACGAGCTTCATTGCGCTCTGGCCGGACGGTCCTTGGCTCGGCCGGCCCGATCTTTCCGCAGGCTCAAGCGTGGCGCCGCCGCGGGCGCAGAAAACGCCTGACGAAGCGGACCAGCCGCGGCACGAATTGCGGGCGCAGCAGACGCGGATCATAAGCCGCCATGCGGCGCTCGTTCTCGGCGAGGCACAGGTCCAACAGCTCGGCGGGCGCTATGTCGATATCGGCCACCGCCTTGCTGCCGGTCAGCGTGAAGTTGTTGTCCTGCGGCTGCTCGTGCGTGCGCTGCCCGGCGCCGCGCGCCAGTCCGATGCGCTCATAGACGAGAAACAGCCAGACCGCGACGACCTTGCCCCAGAACCACGGCCGCCGCCACCACGCCAGGTTGCGGCGATGCCACGCCACCCAGTTGACGAAAAACAGGATATGCCGCGCCTCCTCCTGCATCACCGGCTCGAACGTGTCGACCAGTTCGGGCGGGAAGAACTGCGATCGCTTGGCGAGCGCGAACAGCCCGAACGCGAAAAAGCTGTCGATGCACTCGCTGAACCCGGTCACCATGAATGCCCATTCGGGGCGGCGGGGCGCCTTGTATTCCGGCTCGGGCGCGAGGCGGACGACGTAGGCCTGAACCAGCTTGGCCAAAACCTGCTTGTGGCGCCCCTCCTCGAACCCGTTGAGCAGGATGGCCTCGCGCAGCAGCGGGTCGGCGACCTGGTCGGCATAGCTGCAACGCGGATGCTGGCCTTGCCCTCGGTCTGCACCGCGATGTCCCAGATCGGCAACGCGACGAGCCGGGCGCGCGCCTCGGGATCGAGCCGAGGCCAGTCGATCGCCGCCGGCCGGTACGGGTCGTGCGTGTCGAGCAGCATCCGGCAGAAGGCGTTCTTGTGATCTTCGCTGCCCGGACGCAGCACCTGTCGGCCGTCGGCGCGCTGCTGCCGCGCCAGCTCGCCGAGGCTGCCTGCGCGGCCGCCGTCATCGTGTCATCGCTCACTCGACGCCCCTCGCTTTGCTCGGGCTCCGGCGCCAGCGCCCGGCCGATTGACTTGCCAGGATCGCTCCCCTATATAGCGGCCTCCGCTCGAACAGGCAGTTTTCCGTCGGAGAGGTGCCGTGAAACGCACTTACCAGCCGAGCAGGCTCATTCGCAAGCGCCGCCACGGCTTTCGTGCGCGGATGGCCACCCCGGGCGGCCGCCGGGTCATGGCCGCGCGGCGGGCGAAAGGGCGCAAGCGCCTGTCTGCCTGACCTCCGGCTCTGTCCGCTGTCCGGGCGGCGCCGTCGGGCGACGGGCGCCGAATGCGCGTCGCGCCACAGGCTGCCGGTGAGGCAGCGATGCCGAGCGGCCTTGTAAGGCTCAAGACCCGCGCCGATTTTCTCCGTGTCGCAGCGTCCGGTCGCCGCGCGGTGCGTCCCGGCTTGATGCTGCAAGCGGCGGCAACCCCGTCCCGGATCGGTGGCGTGGCGCGCCGTAAGGGTCGGGTTCACGGCGAGCCGCAAGGTCGGCAATGCGGTGGTCCGCAACCGGGCGAAGCGGCGCCTGCGCGCCGCGGCGGCCGAGATTCTGGCGCGCGACGGGCGGCCGGGGACCGACTACGTGCTGATCGCCCGAGCCGGCACCGGGGAGCGGCGCTATGTGGAGCTGCTGGGAGATTTGGCGTCCGCGCTGCGGCAGGTCACTCGGCAAGCCGATCGCAAACAGCCAGCCCGGGCTCGGTCCTCGCGCAGTCCGGCCGCCCCGCCGCGAGCGGGGCGGCGACGCCCGGCCGGCCCGGGTCGAGGAGGATTGAGATGATGCGTGATGCCGGACCGGTCCGCGTGCTTGGTTTGGCGCTGCGGGGAGCGATCCGCGCCTACCAGCTGCTGATCTCGCCGGTATTGCCGCCGTCGTGCCGTTATTACCCGAGCTGCTCGCACTACGCGGCGGAAGCGGTCGAGCGGCATGGGCCGTGGCGCGGCTCGCTGCTGGCGGCCCGGCGGCTGCTGCGGTGCCATCCGTGGGGCGGCAGCGGTTACGACCCGGTGCCGCTCGACCGGAGCCGCTGACACCAGATGGAACAGCGCAACCTCCTGCTCGCGATCGTTCTCTCGGTCGGCATTCTGATCGGGTTTCAGTTCCTGATCGAGCATTTCCATCTCACAAAGCCCGCAGCACCGCCGACGCCGGCAACGGGCACCGTCGCGCCGGCGCCCGACGGCGCGACATCAACGCCGGGGGTCGCCGGACCGCAGGCCGTTCCCGGCGCGCCGGCAGCCCCCGCCGTCCTGACGCGCGAAGCCGCCGTCGCCGAACAGCAGCGGGTACGGATCAACACGCCGCGCCTGCACGGCTCGATCGCGCTGCGGGGCGGCCGCATCGACGATCTGACGCTGGCGACCTATCACGAGACGACCGATCCGACGAGCCCCGAGGTCGTCCTGCTTGAGCCGACCGGGACCGGACACGCCTATTTCGCCGAGTTCGGCTGGGTCGGCGGCGACGTCCGGGATCAACGTGCCCGGCGCCGAGACGCCGTGGACCGCCTCGGGCGGTCCGCTGACCCCGACCTCGCCGGTCACATTGACCTGGGACAACGGCCAGGGGCTCGTCTTTACGCGCACGATCTCGGTCGACAAGAACTACATGTTCACGGTGCGCGACGCGGTGCGGAACACGACCGGCGCCGCCGTCGACGCTGTCGCCCTACGGCTTGATCAGCCGCACCGGCACGCCGCATGTCAGCGGGTACTACATCCTGCATGAAGGGCCGGTCGGCTATCTGGCCGGGTCGTTGCGCGAACCGCAATTACAGCTCGCTCACACCGGGAGAGCCGCAGGAATACGCCTCGACCGGCGGCTGGCTCGGCTTTACCGACAAATACTGGCTGACCGCGCTGGTGCCGCCGCAGGAGATGTCGGTCAAGGCGCGCTTTACGCACAGCGTCGAGGACGGGAACGATCGCTACCAGGCGGATTATCTCGCGCCGCCGGTCACGGTGCCGGCCGACGGAACCGCCGAGAACGGCGGTGCGGTTTTTCGCCGGCGCCAAGGAAGTCAATCTGCTCGACGCCTATGCCGCATCGGGCATCCCGCATTTCGACCTGGCGATCGATTTCGGCTGGTTCTACTTCCTGACCAAGCCGATCTTCCTGACCTTGCAATGGTTCTACGGGCTGATCGGCAATTTCGGCCTGGCGATCCTGCTGCTGACGTTTCTGATCAAGCTGCTGTTCTTTCCGCTCGCCAACAAATCCTATAAGGCGATGAGCAAGATGAAGCTGCTGCAGCCGGAAATGCAGAAAATCCGCGAGCGCTTCCCGGACGACAAGGCGCGCCAGCAGCAGGAAATGATGGAGATGTACAAGCGGGTCGGCGCCAACCCGGTGGCCGGCTGTCTGCCGATCGTTCTCCAGATCCCGGTGTTCTTTTCGCTGTACAAGGTGCTGTTCGTCACGATCGAAATGCGCCACGCGCCGTTTTTCGGCTGGATCCACGATCTGTCGGCGCCCGACCCGACCACGGTTTTCAACCTGTTCGGCCTGATCCCCTTCACGCCGCCGCATTTCCTGATGATCGGCGCGTGGCCGCTGATCATGGGCGTGACGATGTTCCTGCAGCAGAAGTTGAACCCGCAACCGGTGGATCCGGTGCAGGCGCGCATGTTCATGCTGCTGCCGGTCGTCTTCACCTACATGCTGTCGGCGTTCCCGGCCGGGCTCGTGATCTACTGGGCATGGAACAATCTGCTCAGCATCGGCGCAGCAATGGGCGATCATGCGTCGGGCAGGCGCGGCCTGACTAAGCCGATCGCTGGGCGAGCCGATCGTCGAGACCGACCTGTTTCCGCCGCGCGCGCTCGATCCCGACGAGGTCGAAGCCGGCCGCCTTCTGTTCGCGCGCGAGTGCCGCTTTGTCGCCGGCGCCGCCGACGAGGCCGCGTTGCCGCCGGAGAGCCTGCCCGAGATCGCGTTTGTCGGGCGCTCCAATGTCGGCAAGTCGAGCCTCGTCAACGCGCTGACCGGACGGCGCATGCTGGCGCGCACCTCGAACACTCCCGGGCGCACCCGGCAGCTCAATTTTTTTACGCTCGACGGCCGGCTGATGCTCGTCGATCTGCCCGGCTACGGCTACGCCGCGGCCTCGAAGAGCGCGATCCAGGGCTGGACGCGGCTGATGCAGCATTATCTGCGCGGCCGTTCCAGCCTGCGCCGTGTCTGTCTGCTGATCGATTCGCGTCACGGTCTCAAGGACCCCGACCGAGCTCTGATGGCGCTGTGCGACGCCGCCGGCCTGTCGTATCAGGCTGTGCTGACCAAGATCGACAAGCTCGGCCCCGCTTCCCGCGCCGCCGCCGAAAGCGTCGCCGCCGAGTTGGCGCGGCACACCGCCGCGCATCCCGAAATCCATCTGACCAGCGCTGAAAACCGGCTCGGCATCGCGGCGTTGCGCGCCACGCTGGCCGGCTTTGCCGAAATGGCGCCGTCACGGTCACAAGCGATAGAGTGCGCGCCCATGAAGGCCGAACCCGATCCGAACCCGTCACTCATTCGACGCCGCGACGATCGCCGCGGTGTTGGCCCGAGTCGTGCCGCATTGGACGCGCTACGCCGGGAAGACCGTCGTCGTCAAATACGGCGGGCACGCGATGGGCGCGGGCGGTGAGACCTTCGCCGCCGACATCGCGCTGCTGCACCAGCTCGGCATCCACCCGATCGTCGTGCATGGCGGCGGTCCGCAGATCAACCGCATGCTCGACCGGCTCGGCATCAAGAGCCGTTTCGTCAACGGCCTCCGGGTCACCGACGCGGAGACGATGGAAATTGTCGAAATGGTCCTGGCCGGGACGATCAACAAACAGCTCGTCGCGGCAATCAACACCGCCGGCGGCGTCGCGATCGGTCTCACCGGCAAGGATGGCGGCCTCTTGCACGCGCGCAAGCTGACGCGCAACGGCGATCTCGGGCTGGTCGGCGAGCCCGAGCGGGTCGACGCCGCTGTGCTCGGACGGCTTCCAGCGCACCAGGATGATCCCGGTCATCGCCCCGATCGGCGTCGGCGCCGCCGGCGAGACCTACAACATCAATTCCGATACGGTCGCCGGCGCGGTTGCCGCCGCGGTCCGCGCCTCGCGCTTCCTGCTGCTGACCGATGTTCCCGGCGTGCTCGACAGCGACAAAAGATTGATCCCGGAAGTCAGCGCCGACGAGGCGCGCCGGCTGATCGCCGACGGCACGATTTCGGGCGGCATGATCCCGAAAGTGGAGACCTGCCTCGACGCGGTCGATAACGGGGTCGAGGCGGCGGTGATCCTCGACGGAAGGGTGCCGCATGCGATCCTGCTTGAGCTGCTCGGCGAAGGCGCCGGAACCCTGATCCGCGGCGATTGAGCAGGGCGGAGAAGGGCATGGCCTACACGACGCGGCGCGAAGGACGTCCGCTCGGCGAGATCGAGACCTGGATTTTCGATCTCGACAATACGCTCTACCCGGCCTCGTGCCGGCTGTTCGACCAGGTCCAGCAGCGGATGAACGAATATATCTGCACCCGTTTCGGTCTGGCGCCCGAAGAGGCCGCCGAACTGCGCCGCACCTATTTCCGCGAGCACGGCACGACATTGCGCGGGTTGATGACGGTAAGACCGGCATCGATCCGCATGACTTTCTGAAGTTCGTGCACGAGATCGATCTGTCCTGCGTGCCGCCCGATCCGGCGCTCGCCGCCGCGATCGGCGAGTTGCGGGGACACAAGATCATCCATACCAACGGTTCGGTGCGGCATGCCGAGCGGCTGCTCGACCATCTCGGCCTCGCCGCGTCGTTCAGCGGCATCATCGACATCGCGGCGGCCGAGTTCGATCCGAAACCGTCGCTGGCCGGCTATCAGCTGCTGTTGCGGAGCCATGCGGTCGATCCGCGCCGCGCGCTGATGGTCGAGGACATTGCGCGCAACCTGGCGCCGGCCGCCGAACTCGGTATGACCACCGCTTGGATGCGCAACGGGCTCGACTGGGCCTCGGCCGAATCCGACGCCGATTACATCCACCACGTGGTCGACGATCTGGCGGGCTTCCTCGCCGCTGCGGCGCGGCTGCAAGCCGCACGCCCAAGCCAAATCGGCCTCACAATGAGCGTCGCAGCGACGATGCGGCAAAAGCTAACCGATCGCCTCGCGCCGATCCGGCTCGAGATCATTGACGAGTTGCACCGCCACGCCGGGCACGCCGGAGCCCGCCCGGAAGGCGAAACGCATTTCGCGGTAACGATCGTGTCGCCTGCGTTTGCCGGCCTGGGCAGGGTGGCCCGGCAGCGTCTCGTCTACCAAATCCTCGCCGACGAATTAGCGACCCGGGTTCATGCGCTCTCCCTGACGACGCTCGCCCCGGACGAGGTCAGTTCGCGGTCCTGACCGCTTCGCGCGGCGATCGGGGCGTCAAGTCGGCTGCCCCGGCACTCGGCCGTTCCGCGGCGCGGTCCCGAACGGCTTGTCGTTATGCGCCCATCAGCCGGGCGACGCGCTCGCGATGCCAGCTCGCGTCGCCGAGCGCGATCTCGTCGGCCTTGGCGCGCTTCAAATACAGATGCAGATCGTGTTCCCAGGTCATGCCGATGCCGCCATGCAGCTGGATGCCGGCGGCGCACACCCGCCGCCCAGCGTCGGACGCCGCTGCCTTGGCCATCGATACCGCCATCACCGCCTCGGGGTCGCCCTCATCAACCGCCCAGGCCGCGTAGTAGGTCAGCGACTTCGCGTTCTCGATATCGACCAGCATGTCGGCGCATTTGTGCTTGACGCCCTGGTAGCTGCCGATCGGCTTGCCGAACGCGACCCGCATCTTCGCGTATTCGACCGTAATATCGAGCACCCGCCGCGCGGCGCCGCACATCTCGGCCGAGAGCGCGACGGCGGCACGATCGATAATGCGCGCCAGCGGCGCCCAGCCCCGATGCAATTCGCCGAGCAGCGCGCTGCCCGGGACCCGGACGTTGTCGAGCCGCACCTCGCAAACCTTGCGAGTCTCGTCGACCGAGGGCAGCAGCTTGATCCCGAGCCCCGCGCTGTCCTTCGGCACGAGGAACAGGCTGATCCCGTCCTCCATCGTGCTGCCATCGCGCGTGCGGGCTGCGACGACGACCACATCGGCCAGGTGCGCGTCGGGAACGAACATCTTGGTCGCCCGACAGCGTAAACCCGCCGCCCGCCTCGCGCGCGCAGGGCGGTGATCCCGGCGGCGTCCCAGCGCGCGTTCGGCTCGGTCCAGGCGAGCGTCGCCTTCGCTTCGCCCTCGGCGATGCGCGGCAGCCACTCGGCGCGCTGCGAGGCCGAGCCGGTCTCGGCGATCGCAGCGCCGCCGAGCAGAACGGTCGCCGGATAAGGGCCGGGCATGACGGCGCGGCCGATCTCCTCCATTAGCACGACGAGATCGGTGAGACCGAGCCCGCTGCCACCGTCGGCTTCCGGAAAGGCGATCCCGAGCCAGCCGTTCTCGGCCAGATGGCGCCAGAATTCAGGCGTAACAGCCGCCTCGGTGGCCATCATGTCGCGCACGAAACGGGTCGTGCAGTTGTCGTCGAGAAACCTGCGCGCGGTATCGCGCAGCAATTCCTGTTCTTCGCTGAAGCCGATATCCATGCCGCCTGCCTCGACCGGGAGCGCGGGCCTGCGGCCCGCATGCCCGTGCTCCGGTTCATCCGATCCCGCCGCGAGGCTATGCGCAAGGACCGCCGCCCGGCAAGCTCAGAACGGGCAAGCTCGGAACGGTCCAGCTCAGAAAGGGACCGTCCCCGCCACGGTGCTGCGATGCATGACGCGGCGGTGTAGCCGCAGCCCGTCGCCAAGTACGAGCCGGTGCAGCAGAACCCGGTTGTCCCATATGACGAGATCGCCGGGGCGCCAGCGATGCGCATAAACGAATTCCGGCCCGGTTGCGTGCGCCAGAAGCTCGGCGAGCAGCGCGGCGCCTTCGGTTGGCGCCATTCCGGCAATGTGCGTCGCGTGGTTCCCGATACAGAGCGCCTTGCGGCCGGTCTCCGGGTGGGTGCGCACCAGCGGGTGATCGACTTCCGGCAATCGCGGGTCGAAGGCCGGGCGGAACACGACCCGCAATCCGGCGAGGCGCCGCTTCGCGTCATCGGGCAGCGCGGCGTAGGCCAGCGCCGCGTTGGCGAACTCGGTATCCCCGCCGCGCCCCGCTCCCTCGGGCGGCACCTCGACGGCGTATAGCAGCGTCAGGGACGGCGGCGCCGGGCGGTACGGCTTGTCGGTGTGCCAGTGATAATTGGCGGCCGGCGAGAACCGGATCGTCGGCGCGCCGTCGGCATCGACATTCGACATCACGTGCGCGACGTCTTGCCGCTTCTTTTCGCCGCGTTCGCGCCCGTGCGCCTCGACCCGGCCGAGATTGGCCGCCACCGCGGCCTGCTGTTCACGGGTCAGCGATTGGCCCGCAATCACCACGACGTGATGGGCGAGAATGGCCGCTCGAATTATCCCGACCTGAACGGGCGACAACGGCCGCGACAGATCGAGCCTCGCGATCCTCACCCCGCCGGCCGGCGATAGAGGCTCGAAAAGCGTCGATCTGTCAGCCGCCTCCATCAGTAAAGCGGGTTCTTTCGTCACGGCTTGCTGCCGGAAGTCTCGGCTGCCGCCGTATGCGTCGCGTCGGCGAGGGCCTGCGCGAGCGCCGCGTCGGTGGGCCGCAGCTTGGCGGCGCGGGCGTAGGCGTCGCGCGCCTTCGCGGGCTGGTGCAGCACCATGTACGAGCGGCCGAGCCGCGCCCAACCCTCGGCGTCGTCCGGCTGCTGTTCGAGGCGGGACGCGAGCCGCGCGACCATGCTCTCGATCATTGCGCGGCGCTCCTCGGGGGAGGCGCCTTCCGTCGCCTTCGCGGTCGCCGCGACGGTCTCCTGCGACGGCATTCCCGAAACCGCCGAGCCCGGCGGCGCCGGCATTCCCGTCGGCCGCGGCAGAAGCAGGCGCGGCCGCTGGCGCTATCGATGCCGGGTCGATGCCTTCCGCTTTCGCGACTTCGGCGATGCGCTGGCGCAGCAGCGGTTGCCACGCCGCGTCGGGCGGCGAATCGGCGGCGAGATCGGACCAGTCCCGTAGCGCGCCCCGCCAGTCGCCGTGCTCCAGTTTCGCGAGCGCCAGGTAATAGCGCGACTTCGGCGCGCTCGCCTTGTCCTTCAACCCGGCCTCGAAGGCCTTCGCGGCCGCCGGCGTGACCGAGCCGGCGGCCAGGACCTGAGCCTCGCCCCATTCGGCGGCGATGTCGGGGCGGTTGGACGACAGCTCGGCGGCACGGGCGTAAGCCTCGGCGCCCTCGCGGTATCGCCCGAGGCCGACTTCCGAGCGCGCCAACAGCAGCCAGCCGGTCAGATCCTCCGGCTTGGTCGCTAGATGCGCCCGCAATTTGGCGAGCGCCTCCTGCATGTTCATCTGCTGCGCGCTGTCGGTCGTCCCACCCGCCCCGCCTTCGGATCGTTCGGCGAAAGGCTGGTCGGGCAGCCCGGGCGACCCGATTGCGGCATAGATCAACAGCGCCGCGACCGGCATCGCCAGGATCGCGACGACCGCGGCCACGAGCGGTTTCGGGCTCGGCAGCAGCGGCGTTTCCTCACCCCCAAGCGCTAGAATGCGCCGTCCGAGCTCGGCCCGTGCCGTTTCGGCCTGCCCCGTGCTGAGCAACCCGCGCCCCAGGTCGCGATCGATTTCAGCGAGCTGATCGCGGTAGACCGCCAGGTTGTAAGCCTCACGCGACTGCGGCGGGCGCTCACGCGACAGCAGCGGCAACAGCAGCAACCCGACCGCCAGCGAGGTCAGCCCGACCAGTCCGATCGCAACAGCGATGCTCATGTCTCCTCACCGAGAACCGCCTGCAGCCGGCGCCGCTCCTCGGGACTTAGCGCCGCCGCTTCCGACGTGTCCGCACGGGCCCGCGTCCGGTAAAACCGCGACGACTCCGAACCCGCCAAGCAGCAGGATCAGCAGCGGCCCGCCCCACAGCAGCAGCGTGCCGATTTCGAACGGCGGACGCAGCAGCACGAAGTCGCCATAGCGGGAGCGGACATAGGCGATTACCTGGTCGTTGCTATCCCCCGCCGTGATGCGCTCGCGCACCAGCACACGCAGATCATGCGCGAGATCGGCGTCGGAATCGTCGATCGACTGGTTGCGGCACACCAGACAGCGCAATTCCCGGCCAATCTCGCGCGCCCGCGCCTCGAGCGCCGGATTGGCCAGCATCTCGTCCGGCCGCACGGCGTGAGCGGGGGCGGCCGCCAGAACGATGCTGATCAAAAGTAGAAAGAACACGCTCATGCCGAAGCGAGACGGATATTCCGTCGGAAAATGCCGGAGAAAGGTGTGTCGCTCTGCCGTCATTTTTCCAGTTTCGCGAGCAGCGGCAGGATTTTCCGGTTGATATCGTTCCGGGTCAGCGGGCCGACATGCTTGTAGCGGATGCGGCCGTCGCGATCGACGACGAAAGTTTCCGGCACGCCATAGACGCCCCATTCGATGCCGACGCGACCGTCATCGGCGCCGATCCGCGTATAGGGATTGCCAAGCTCGGCGATCCAGGCTCGCGCGGCTTCGGGCTTGTCCTTGTAATTGATGCCGTAGATCGGCACGCGCGCCGATTTCGCCAGCGCGTTCAACACCGGGTGCTCGGCGCGGCAGGGCACGCACCAGGACGCGAAAACATTGACCAGGCTTACTTTCCCGATCAGGTCGGCGGCCGAGAAGCCGGGGCCGCCGGCGGCCAGCGACGGCAATGCAAAATCAGGCGCCGGCTTGTCGATCAGCGGCGACGGCAGCACGGTCGTTTCGGTCTCGAGACCGCCGTAGAAGCCGATCGCCAGCAGCGCGAACAGCGCCACAGGCAGCAGGTACAACCAGCCCCGCCGCATCACCGGGCGAGCCTCCTTATTCGGCCGCTTGCGCCGGAGCGGTCGCGGCCACCGGTCGGCTTCGCCGCGCTGGCGCGCCGACCCGATGCCGCCGGTCGGACAGCGAAACGAGCCCGCCCAGCGACATCACGACCGCGCCGAGCCAGATCCACGGCACCAGAGGATTGTAATAAAGGCGCAGGACGTAGGCGCCGTTGGCGTCCGCCTCGCCGATCACGGCATAAACATCGGCCAGGAGGTTGGTGCGGATCGCGACATGGCTGGACGTGCCGTTCGCGAAACTGCGCCGCTCCGGGTGCAGCGACGCGATCTCACGCCCGTCGTGGATCAGGCGCATATCGGCCCTGATCGCGGCGTAATCGGGGCCGCTGACCGGGTTCACCGCGTCCAGCGCGATCTTGTACCCGGCAAGCTCGAATGACTGACCCGGGCGGGCGCTGACGATCTTTTCCTCGGTCCAGGCCGAGGAGCCGGCGATGCCGGCGATCACGATTCCCATTCCGGCATGCGCCAGGGTCATGCCCCAGGCAGCGCGCGGCAGGTGCCGGGCGCGGCGCCAGACGCTCGCGCCGGGGCTATCGAAGCGGCCGTCGAATAGCCCGATGCGGTCCGCCAGCTCGACAAAGGTCGCGGCGAACAGCCAGGCCGCCAGCGCCAAAGCTGATGCCGCGCCGACCGACTTGGCGCCTGTTGCGATCAGCACCACGAGCGCAATTCCCGCGGTCACCGCGAACGCCAATTTCAGCCGCGACAGCGCGGCCCAGAGGTCGCCGCGCTTCCACTTCAGCATCGGCCCGACCCCCATCGCGACCAGCAGCGGCACCATGATCGGCACGAAAGTCATGTTGTAGAACGGCGGACCGACCGAGACCTTCTGTCCGGCGACAACGTCGAGAAACAGCGGGTACAGCGTGCCGAGCAACACCGTCGCCGCCGCCGTCGTCAGCAGCAAATTGTTGAACAGAAGGCCGCCCTCGCGCGAGATCGGCGCGAACAGCCCGCCGCCCTGGAGCTGCGGCGCCCGCCACGCGAACAGCAGGAGCGCCCCGCCGGTGTAGAACTCAGCAGCAGCAGGATGAACACGCCGCGGCGTGGGTCGGAGGCGAAGGCGTGTACCGAGGTCAACACGCCGGAGCGCACCAGGAACGTGCCGAGCAGGCTCAGCGAAAAGGCCAGGATCGCCAGCAGCACGGTCCAGGTCTTCAGCGCATCGCGCTTCTCGACCACGACAGCTGAATGCAGCAGCGCGGTGCCGACCAGCCATGGCATGAACGAGGCGTTTTCGACCGGGTCCCAAAACCACCAGCCGCCCCAGCCCAGCGTGTAATACGACCACCAGCTTCCCATCGCGATGCCGATCGTCAGCGCGCACCACGCCGCCAGGGTCCACGGCCGCACCCAGCGCGCCCAGGCCGGATCGACGCGGCCCTCGATCAGCGCGGCGGCGGCGAAACAGAATGCGATCGAGAGCCCGACATAGCCGAGATAGAGAAACGGCGGATGAAACGCGAGACCGGGGTCCTGCAGGATCGGATTGAGCCCATCACCTTCGGTCGGCACCGGAAACTGACGCACAAGCGGGTTCGACGTGAACAGGATGAACAACAGGAAGCCAACGCCGATCATCGCCTGCACCGCGAGCACGCGGGCGCGCAATGGCGGCGGCAGATTGCGCCCAAATACCGCGACTGCGGCGCCGAACAGCGCAAGGATGAACACCCACAAGAGCATCGAGCCCTCGTGGTTGCTCCACACGCCGCTGATTTTGTAGATCAGCGGCTTCAGGCTGTTCGAGTTCATCGCGACATTCGCGACCGAGAAGTCGGACACAACATAGGCGTTGGTCAGCGCAAGGAACGCTGTTGCGACGAACAGGAACTGCGTCAGCGCCGCCGGGCGCGCCCACGCGGTCAGAGCCGGATCGCCTTTCGTGGCTCCCACGAGCGGCACGACGGCCTGCAGCACGGCCACGCACAGTGCCAATATTAGGGAAAAATGCCCGATCTCGGTGATCATTCAGGCCATATCGGCGCGGCTCAGGGGCTTATGTAACGTGAAACTCATGGCGAACCAAGATTTTGTGGCATCGTCAGGTGCAGCAAGGTTGGGAAATGCTTCCGTGACACTATAGCACGCCGTATATCGCACGGCGGGAAGCGTCGTAGGATGGGCTGATTGGAGCGAAGCCGACGCCGCCGGTCCGAAAGATCGTCGCCGCATACGCAAGCCGTAGAGCGATTGCACCCGCGCCGCGCCGCTGCTATATAGCCCGACATGAGCATCCTGCGTTCAGCGATCTGGTGGTGGCCCGTGTAGTCGGGGCGGCCTCAATTCTGTCTTGCAACAGGGCCGCCGCGGAGCAACCGGGCGGCCTTTCGCGTATCGGCGCGACGGCTCCGGGAGGTTCCGAGAAGGCCCAATCCGGAGGGTTCGGTGCAGCGTAAGATCTACGAGACGAGCGGCGGCGTCCGCGTCCACCGCGAGATCGCGGTACAGCCCTACAGCCCTGCGGACAGCGCACTGGGCCTGCGCCTCGACGAGCGGCGCGGCGTGCTGTTCTCATCGAGCTTCGAGTTTCCGGGGCGCTACACGCGATGGGACATGGGGTTTGCCGATCCGCCGCTTGTCCTGACATCGCGCGGGCGCGAATTCACGATCGAAGCGCTCAATCAACGCGGCGCGGTGCTGCTCCCTGCCATAAGCAAGCATTTGGCGAGCATCGATGCCGTACAAATCCGGCACAGCGGCGATGACCGGATCGGAGGCGACATACGGGAAAGCAGCGAGCGTTTCCCTGAGGAGCAGCGCAGCCGACAACCATCGGTGTTCTCCGTATTGCGATCGCTGGGCGACTTGTTCGCCAGTCCGGAGGACGAGCATCTCGGCCTGTACGGCGCGTTCGGCTACGATCTCGTGTTCCAGTTCGAGCCGATGAAGCTGCGCCTGCCGCGCCCCGACGAGCAGCGCGACCTCGTGCTGTACCTCCCCGACGAAATTCTGATCATCGATCACATGCGCCAGCAATCGGCGATCCAACGCTACGAGTTCGAGGTCGCCGGCCGTTCGACCGCCGGTTTGCCGCGCGCAACTCCGGCGGCGCCGTATCGCTCCGAGCCGGCCCTGAAGCTGCCGCCGGAAAGCGACCACCCTCCCGGCGAATACGCCGCGCTGGTCCGCCGCGCCAAGGAAGCCTTCGTGCGCGGCGATCTGTTCGAGGTCGTCTGCGGCCAGCTTCTCTCGACACGCTGCCCGGACCCACCGAGCCTCGTGTTCCAGCGGCTGCGGCGGGCCAATCCGGCCCCCTACGGCGCGCTGATCAATCTCGGGCTGGGCGAATTCCTGGTCTCAGCGTCGCCCGAGATGTATGTCCGCGTGGAAGGACGCCGGATCGAGACATGCCCGATCTGCGGCACGATCGCGCGCGGCCGCGACGCACTCGAAGACGCCGAGCGCATCCGCAAATTGCTCAACTCGACCAAGGACGAGAGCGAATTGACGATGTGCACCGACGTGGATCGCAACGACAAATCGCGGGTCTGCGTGCCGGGCAGCGTCAAGGTCATCGGCCGGCGCCAGATCGAGATCTATTCGCGGCTGATCCATACGGTCGATCATGTCGAGGGCGAATTGCGTCCTGAATTCGACGCGCTCGACGGCTTTCTCAGCCACACCTGGGCGGTGACCGTGACCGGCGCGCCGAAACTGTGGGCGATCCGCTGGATCGAACAGGAGGAACGCTCGCCGCGGCGCTGGTACGGCGGCGCGATCGGCCGCCTGACGTTCGACGGCAACATGAATACCGGCCTCACCCTGCGCACCTTGCGGATGCAGGACGGGGTGGCCGAGATCCGCGCCGGCGCGACTTTGCTCTACGACAGCGACCCGGAGGCCGAAGAAGCCGAGTGCCGGCTGAAAGCGGCGGCGCTGCTCGCTGCAATCCGCGGCGACGCCGCCCGGTCGCAAGGTGGCGGGGCGCGCGCGCCGGCGACCGCGCGACGGCGGCGGGTGTTGCTGATCGACCACGAGGATTCGTTCGTGCACACGCTGGCCGGCTATGTCCGCACGACCGGGGCCGATTGCGTAACGCTGCGCCATGACTTCGCGCGGGCGCGGCTCGGTGACGGGTTAAGGCCGGATATGGTCCTGCTGTCGCCAGGGCCGGGCCGTCCGGATGATTTCGCGATGCGCGAGACGCTCGATCTTCTGGTGCGACGCAACATCCCGGTTTTCGGCGTGTGTCTCGGGTTGCAGGGTATCGTCGAGTATCTCGGCGGCGCACTCGGCGTGCTCGGCGTGCCGATGCACGGCAAGCCGTCGCCGGTGCGCCGTCTGCCGAGCCGGCTGCTCGGGGGGCTGCCGGAGCGGTTCACGGTCGGCCGCTATCATTCGCTCTACGCCGAGCGCGACCGGCTGCCGCCGGCACTGGCGATCGTGGCGGAGACCGAGGAGGACGGCGTCATCATGGCTATCGAACACCGGACCCTGCCCATCGCCGCGGTGCAGTTCCACCCGGAATCGGTGTTGACCTCGCCGGACGAGGTCGGGATGCCGATCCTCGAAGCGGCGCTGTCGCAACTCTGCGAGCCGGCTGCGGCTGCAGAGTAGGAGGGCGCGACGGTAGCAGTTTCCGACCTCAGCCGCTAAGGGTCGTCATCCCGGCGAAGACCGGGATCACCGGGCAGCCGCACGAGCCAATCAAAATGTTGGGTCCCGGCGTTCGGGATGGCGCATGTTCTTTTGCACTTGCCGGCCGGGGCACATGCCAGATTTGCGGCATTGCCGCAGGACTAGACAGGGCATGACGGTTACAAGAACGGCTTTCGGGAGTGTTTATGATGGCCGTTTCGATCCGCCAGACCCATCCGGTATTTATCGGCGAGGTCTCCGGAGTCGATCTGCGGCGCCCCCTGACAGCAGACGAGGTCGCGGCGATCGAGGCCGGGATGGACCGCTATGCCGTCCTCGTGTTTCACGACCAGGACATCACCGACGCGCAGCAGATCGCCTTCACCCGCAATTTCGGCGAGATCGAGAACTCGGCCGGCGGCAATGTCACGGAGGCGCGCGAAAAGCGGCTCGACCCGCTGATGAACGACGTGTCCAATCTCGGACAGGACCAAAAGCCGCTGGCGCGCGACGACCGGCGCCGGCTGTTCAATCTCGGCAATCAGCTCTGGCATTCGGATAGTTCGTTCCGTGCGATCCCGGCGAAATATTCTCTGCTTTCCGGCCGGATCACCGTCGAGAAAGGAGGAAATACCGAATTCGCCGACATGCGCGCCGCCTGGGATGCCCTCGACGACGAGACCAAGGCGTTGTGCGAGCCGCTCGTCGGTGAGCACTCCCTGCTTTATTCGCGGGGATTGCTCGGCTTCGAGGTGACCGACGAGGAGCGGGCGATGTTCCGGCCCGTGCGCCAGCGCCTGGTGCGCACCCATCCGGTGACCGGGCGCAAATCGCTCTATCTCGCCTCGCATGCCGGGACGATCATCGGCTGGCCGGTGCCCGAGGCGCGTGCCTTTCTGCGCGACCTGACAGAGCACGCGACACAGCCGCGCTTCGTCTATTCGCACCAATGGCGGCAGTACGATCTGGTGATGTGGGACAATCGCCAGGTGATGCACCGGGTGCGCCGCTTCGACGAGAACCTGGTGCGCGATATGCGCCGCACCACCGTCGCCGGCGACGCCCCGACCGTCGAGCAGGCCGAGGCGGCCTGAGGTCACGGCCTTGAAAGGCTCGGCATAGTGCCCGACCAGCCCCTGACCCCGCCCCTCTCGCCGCAGGCGGGGGGAGAGAGGGATCTGCGACGCAAGGCGCGGGAGGGTGAGGGGTCATTCGCTCCCGGTTGCGTGCCGGCGGAGCGCGCGCGGTGAGGGGAGGGGAGGCGGCCGCCCCGCCGATGGCGCCGGTGCCGCATCGCGGCATGCTGACGCTGTCGATCATGCTCGCCAACATCATGCAGGGGCTCGACAACACGATCCTCAACGTGTCGCTGCCGCATATCCAGGGCAGCATGTCAACCTCGCAGGACCAGATCGCCTGGGCGCTGACCTCGTATATCGTCTGCGCCGCGGTATCGATGCCGCTGGTGGGCTGGCTGGCGGGACGGTTCGGCATCAAGCCGGTGTTTCTGATCTGCATCGCGGTGTTCACGACCGCCTCGGCGCTGTGCGGGATCTCGACGAGCCTTACCCAGCTGGTGGTCTTCCGCGCGATCCAGGGAATGGCCGGGGCGGGGCTGATCCCGCTGGCGCAAGCGACGCTGCTGCGCATCAACCCGCCGGAGCGGCACGGCACCGCGATGGCGATCTTCGGCACCGGCACCGTATTGGGGCCGATGATGGGGCCGGTGCTCGGCGGCTGGTTCACCGAATATTACAGCTGGCGTTATGTCTTTTATATAAACCTGCCGGTCGGCGCCCTGTGCAGCATCGGCGTCATGACCTTCATGCGCTGGACGCCGAACCCGCGCCGCGACGCCTTCGATTTTTTCGGGTTCCTGACGCTCAGCATCGCGATCGGCGCGTTTCAGCTGATGCTCGACCGCGGCACTCGCAACGACTGGTTCAGCTCGGTCGAAACCTGGGTCGAGGCGACGACCGCCGGCCTCGCGCTCTATCTGTTTATTGTCCACACGGTCACCACCACCGGCCCGTCGTTCTTCAACCGCGAGCTGTTGAAAAGCAGCAATTTTGTCGCCGGCACGCTGATGATGTTCGCGGTCGGGCTGATCATGACCGGCTGCCTCGCGCTGCTGCCGATGATGCTGCAGCACCTGATGCATTACCCCGCCTTCACGACCGGGCTGGTGACGGCGCCGCGCGGGGTCGGGGTCATGGTCGCGATGTTCATGGTCGGGCGGCTGATCAACCGCATCGACAGCCGGATGCTGATCCTGGTCGGCTTCCTTTTGACCGCCGTATCGATGTGGCAGATGGCGCATTTCTCGCTGCTGATGGACCCGGTGCCGATCGTGGTTTCCGGCCTCTTGCAGGGGTTCGGTCTCGGCTGCACCTTCGTGCCGCTGAACACGCTGGCGCTGTCGACCTTGCCACGGCAGATCCTGACGCAGGCCACCGCGATCCGCAGCCTGATGCGCAATCTCGGCGGCAGCATGGGAATCAGCCTCCTGGTCTCGAACCTCGCGACCAACACGCAGACCGTGCATTCGCGCCTCGTCGAGCACCTGCGGCCCGACAACCCGTTGATCCAGGCGCCGTTCCTGCCCACGCCGTGGGCTCTGAGCACGCTCGAAAGCCTGGCTCGGCTCAATGCTGAGGTGACGCGACAGGCGGCGATGGTCGCCTATACCCTCAATTTCCAGCTGATGATGGGAGCGGCGCTGGCGGTGTTGCCGCTGCTGCTGCTGATTCGCAATCCGAACCGCCGCCCAGCGCCACCGCGCATCGCCCCCGCCACCGCTCCCGCCGGCGCCGACGACTGAGCGAGGGGTGCGTCTCACCTTCCGCGACCCGGTTTATCCCCGCAACCGGGGGAGGTCAGGGAGGCACCGGCGTCCTGCGTGCATCGAGACTCGCTCATGTCGCAGCGCTTCTCAGCATCATGCGAGTCTGTTATTGGCAGTTGGAGCGATATTATCCGAGATTAGATCGTCGTTTGCGTTTTGCGACGCGAATTGGGGACCCAGAAGCAATCTGCTCCACGACCATACCCGTTCCATGGCAAGTCGCTGATCCAGCCGTTCGGTCCCTCCTGGGCTCCTGCTTTGGCGGGGACGACGGCAAATTGCTGATTTTGCCGACTTCATTTAGAGTCCGACTGTTAGGAGGATCGGGCAATGGCTGAGGTTCTGGCCGGCAATGTCTCGACCAACTCGGCGGCCGGCCGGCGCGAGGCGTCGCGCCGCGGCGCAGTGCGGCGCTTCAAATGGATCATCCTGGCGCCGCTTCTACTGCTGCTGTTCAGCCTCTTGACCCCGGTCCTGATGCTGCAGCTCTATTTCTCGTTCCATCAATGGACCGTTTACTTGAGTTCCTGGTGGAACGCCGATTTTGCCGGATTCGATATTTTTGCCAACGTGTTTTCCGACCCGACGATTCGGCTGGGCGGTGCTGCGTTCGCTGATGTTTGCTGGCGGCTCGACGATCGGTTGCTTCGTGCTTGGGTTTCTGCTCGCCTATCTGGTCTATCGGCCGTTTCGCGGGCAGGCATTGTATTATGCGTTGTTCATCGTGCCGATGCTGACCGTCCCGATCGTCATCTCGTACACGGGACAGATGCTGCTCGACCGCAACGGTCCGCTCAACGATCTGTTGTCGAAACTTACCGGCCAGAATGTACAGATATTGTGGCTATCCAATCCGGATATCGCGCTGCTGACCGTGACGCTTCTCGACATCTGGAATTGGACACCGTTCTCATTCATCATCATGCTCGCCGGCTTAGCGTCGCTGCCGAAGGAGCCGGTCGAGGCGGCGCAGATCCTCGGCGCGTCGCCCTGGCGCATCTTCTGGGAGGTGCAGCTGCCGCTCCTGCGGCCGGTGATTCTGCTGGCCCTGGTGCTGCGCTTTCTCGATGCGATGGGCGCCTTTCCGATCATCTGGGGATTGCTGCAGGGCGGTCCCGGCACCGCCACCGAAACCGTTGGCGTCTACATCTACATCACGACCTGGCAGGATTTTAACGTCTCGCTGGGCGCCGCGCAGTCCTATGTCGTGATGATCATGATGGTGCTGATCGTCCTTGCCGGGATCAAGCTGCTGCAAAAAGAGAAGCGTTCACTCGACAGGATGTACGAAGGCCCACGCGAAACGGGCGAAGCCGCATGACGAAGACGCAAAGAAAACGCGTCGCGACCGCGACGCGGTATCTCGTCCTGACCGTGTGGGCGCTGGTCGTCGCCTTTCCACTCTACTGGATGGTGACGACATCGTTCAAGCCGAGCGATGAATGGTTCGTGTGGCCCCCGGTGTGGTTTCCGTCAGCGCCGACCTTGGAGAATTATCGCGACGTCTGGGTCGGCGCCACGACGGTTGCTACCGGCGGGACGACTTCGCTGTCGCTACAAACCCCGTTCGCGGCCTTGCGCAACAGCCTTATCCTCGCGTTCGGCGCGACGACCCTCGCAGTGTTGTACGGCGCGATCATCGCCTATGCCGTGTCGCGCTATCGGCTGCTGTCCGAAACCCGGATGTTTCAGCTATTGATGTTGCGAATGGTGCCGCCGATCGTCATCGTCGCGCCGCTCTCGCTGTATTACTCCTATATCGGCCTGCTCAATTCGCTGTTCGGTCTCGGTGTATTGTACTTTCTGAGCAGTCTGCCCTACGCGGTCTGGATGACGAAGAGCTTTATCGACGAGGTCCCGCGCGAGGTCGAGCAGGCGGCCGAGATACTCGGCGCCTCGCGCTGGCGCACGATTTTCGAGGTGGTGCTGCCGCTGATCCGCTCGGGGCTGGTGGCGACCTTCATGTTCATCCTGATCCTGAACTGGAGCGAATATCTGCTGGCGCTTATTCTGTCGAAAACGGCGGTGGTGACATTGCCGGTCGAGCTGTCGAAATTCGAAGGCTCGACCGAGGGCCGTCTGTTTGGCCGTCAGGCGGCTTTGTCTGTCGGCATCACCCTGCCGCTTATCGTGGTCGGCCTGTTGATCCGCAGGCATCTCGCGCGGGGGTTCAGCTTCGGCATGGTACGGAGATAGGCGTGGCGCGCATCGAGCTGATCAACCTCCACAAATCCTATGGCTCGATCGTTGCGGTACGCGATCTGACCTGCGCGATCGAGGACGGCGAGTTCGTTGTCTTTGTCGGGCCGTCGGGCTGCGGCAAAACCACAACGCTGCGCCTGATCGCCGGGTTCGAGGAGCCCGACCGCGGCGAAATCCGCATTGACGGGCGCCTCGTCAACGACCTCGAACCGCGCGATCGCGGGCTCGGCATGGTGTTCCAGAGCCATGCGCTGTTTCCGCACAAGACCGTGGCGCAGAACATCGAGTTCGGGCTGCGCATGAAGAAGGTGCCGCGTGACGAGCGCGCCCGCCGCGTGCGCGACATCGCCGAGATGGTGCGGCTGACCCCGCTGCTCGGTAAATTGCCGGGGGCCTGTTCCGGCGGCGAGGCGCAGCGGGTCGCGCTCGCGCGCACGCTGGTGACCAACCCGTCAACCTTCCTGCTCGACGAGCCGCTGTCGAGCCTCGACGCCAAGCTGCGCCGCGAACTGCGCGCCGAATGCGACCGCCTGCATCAGGAACTGAAAAAAACCTTCATCTTCGTCACGCACGATCAGGAAGAGGCGATGACCCTGGCCGACCGCATCGTCGTGATGCGCGCCGGCGACATCGAGCAGGTCGGCTCGCCAATGGAGATTTATTCCAATCCCGTGAGCGAATTTGTCGCCGATTTCTTCGGCTCGCCGTCGATGAACTTGGTGGCGGGCGAAATCACGGGCGATGGTCCCGTTGGCGATGGTCGTCGCCGGTTCCGCTCGCGGCCGTTTTCGATCGATCTGCCGGAACGGTTCGACGAGGCGTCCTCCGGCCCGGTTACGCTCGGGATCCGGCCCGAGAACCTGCGCGTGCAGCGGGCCGGCGCCGCGGACAGCGATATCGACCTCCCCGTCCGCCTCGTCGAGCCGCTCGGCAAGGACACGCTGCTTTACTTCGATATCGGGGTCGAGCGCCCCTTCATCGCGATCAGCAACGACCCTGAATTGGCCGAGATGCAGGATGGCGATCGCGTCGGGTTGACGCTGACGCGCGAGTGCCTCTTCCTGTTCGATCCCGATGGCCGGCGCGTCGAGGCGTTACCATACTCATCGGGACGGGTCGAACACAGCTAATCGGATCACTTGCCGAGCCAGATCGTCGCCAGATCCTGATTCACGTAGTGGCTCGGGCCGATTTTCCAGCCCTTCACGTAGCTGCGATGCGGGACGATGCGATAGCGCCACAACAGGAAGATTTCGTGTGCTTCGGTATCGAGCACGCGCTTCTCGAATTGCCGCATCAGGTCACGCTGCTTCGCAAGGTCGGGCTCGCGCAGCATCCGGTTGTAGATATCGACTTCCTCCGGGTCCTCATATCTGCCGTAATTCGCGTCCGACGCTGAGTGCGGCAGATATTTCGTCCCGTCGAGCAGCGGATTGACGATGTTCTGGCAATCGCCGTCGAGCGCTATGGCGAAATCGCCGCGGCGCATCGCCTCGCCGTAAGGCCCGGTCTGCATGACCCGCTGCGTCACCTTGAGACCGATCTTGCTCCATTCGTCGATCGCCCAGGTCGCGTTGAACTTGTAGGGCTGATCGACATTGCGGTTGAGCAGTTCGAACGACAGCCCCTCGGCGCCAGCCTCCTTCAACAGCCGCCGCGCCTCTTCCCGCGATTTTTCGATATCCGGCCAAAACCCGGCCAGCTGCTGCAATTCCTCCTTGGTCGCGGCCAGCGGCGATCCGGGGAATGCGACGCCGCCGACCGTCCGCTGCAGCGTGATCTTCGACAACGCCGCAGCGCCGCGCCAGCGGTCGATCGCCAGGGTCAAGGCTCGGCGCACCCGGGCATCGTCGAACGGCTTGCGCTCATGGTTCGGCGTGATCAGTGCGCCGCAATTCCAATCGCTTTCCTGCACCGTGATCTCGTCGCCGAGCACACCGACCAGTTCGTCGCGGGTGGCCGGCGGAAAGCCGCGAAACTCGATCGCCGCGCGGTCGCCGCGGATTGCGGCCACCCGGGTCGCCTGCTTGTCCGCGAAAATACCGATGAAGCCATCGAGATACGGCAGCCCCTTATGGTAATAATCCGGGTTGCGCACCCCCGAGATCGATTGCCCGGTCTGGTATTCCTTAAAGCGAAACGGCCCGGACCCCATGATGTTCTTCTCGTACCAATGCGGGTCGCGGTCGATAATTTCTTTCTTGTAGATAAACGCATAGGGATCGGCGAGCGCGGGCAGAAACGCCGCCGTGGCGAACTTGAGGCGGAAGACGACCGTTTTCGGATCCGGCGCCTCGATCGCCTCGATCATCGAATAATAGCCGCGCCGCATGCTGAAGACGCCTTCCGGCGGGTTGACGATCTTGTTCCAGCTGGCGGCCACGTCGGCGGCGGTCAGTGTCGAGCCGTCCGCGAACCTGACGTCGTCGCGTATCGTGAAAGCGTAAATCCGGCCATCGTCGCCCGGCTCGGGGATGCCGGTGCAGACATCGCAGACGAAATCGGTCGTCACAGCCGGGTTCTCCGGGTTGGCCCGGACCAGCACGCTGTAGAACGGCGCCACGGCGTGGATCGTCGCGAAGGTATTCTCGCGGTGCCCATCGAAACTCGGCGGCGCATCGGCCGGGATCACGTAAGTCAGCGTACCGCCGCGCTTCGGGATCTCCGCCGCGATCGCCGGCCCGGTCGCGCACAGCAGCAGTCCGGCCAAACCCGCAAGAAACCACCGAAGCATGCCCGCCTCCCTGTCTGGCGCTGCTCGCCGCCGCCGTATTCCCTCCGGCCCGCGCGCCGTTCCGCATAGCGTCGCAGACCGCGCCCCACCGGTACAGGAAATTCAGGGCTTCGAGTACTCGGCTGGCGGCGAACCCGCGAGTTCCGACTGCTCCCATCGGATGAGTCCGACCTGGAGAGCGCTACCGCTTATCAATTTCCGTTGCGGCCCGTATCCGTGGGGCGGAAACTCACGCCCGCGGAGCCGGAAATGCGGGAAAATTTGAACCGTGGCCTCTTTGTCGGCTCTCGGCCTTGCCTTCTACATCGTGGTGTTGATCTGCGCGTTCGCGGTTCGCAGCGCAGCCGGATTCGGGGCGGTGCTGATCGCCATGCCGATGCTGGCCTTTATCCTGCCGGTATCAACCGCGGTGGCCGTAACTACCGCACTGACGGCGATTACATCGGTTCACCTTATAAGCCGCCAATGGCGTCGGGTCGCCTGGTGGCCCTTCGCGATCATGACGTTTTATTCGGCGATCGGCATCGCGCTCGGTTTCTCCTTCGTCAATATGCTTGACGAGCATGCGCTCCGGCGCGGCCTGGGCGTGTTCCTGATTCTGTATTCGATCTATGCCTTGGCGACGGCCAAGGCTTCTTTCGTGTTTCCCACGCGTTGGCGCAGTGCGCTGGCGGCGGGCGCCGGGATCGCCGGAGGTTTCCTCGGCACTATATTCGGAGCCGGGGTCGGACCGATTTACGTCGTCTATTTCAATTCCTTGCGGCTGGACCGAGAGATTTTCCGGGTCACCATGAGCACCGTCGTGCTGCTCGGCGGAGCGGCTCGCATCGTGGGATATGCAAGTTTCGGGTTTTACGAAGCTTCCAGCATTGTACTGATCGCCATCGGCTTGCCGCTCGTCGTCATCGGTTCCTGGCTGGGCGACCGGGTGGTCCGCAGACTCGACCCTCACCTGTTTTCTTGGCTCATCGGCGGCCTTATTTTTCTCAGCGGCGTCGGCCTGGTGCTGAAATAAAACGGCGCTATTACTGCTTGCTTTCTACAATCCCGTCGATATGTACGCGCCAACAACCCTCGCCAGTATGAATGAATACATCCAACTGTGAAGTATCGGTCAGTCGAAGTTGAAGACCGGAAGAGGCAGGAGTTGAACCTACCGAAGACGCCTGCGCGCCCTCCAACGGGTTTGAAGCCCGCGCGCCCCACCGGGAGCGGTACTCTTCCGTCCCGGATAATATGCGGTTTTTCAGCCGTGTCATCCGTCGTCGGCCGCCGTGTTGCCGGATCGGCGGATCGTCCCGCGTCGGCAGCGGCATCCCGCGCTCAGCGCTCCACCCAGGCGATGCGCAGCACGTTGGTCGAGCCGGGGGTGCCGAACGGCACGCCGGCGGTGATGACGACGCGCTGCCCCGGGCCGGCGATGTCCTCGTCATGCGCGGTGCGCACCGCCTTCTGCACCATGTCGTTGAAATTCCGGATGTCGGCGAGGTGCACGCAATGCGCGCCCCACAGCAGCGCCAGACGCCGCGCGACCGGCAGGTTCGGGGTCAGAACCAGGATCGGCGCGCCGGGCCGCTCGCGGGCGGCGCGCAGCGCGGTCGCGCCGGAGCTGGTGAACGAGACGATCGCCGCGGCGCCGACCGTGGCGGCAACCTGGCAGGCCGCCGCGCTGATCGCGTCGGGATTGGTGTGCTCGGCCGGCAGGCGGTTGGCCTCGAGCGTCGCGAGATAGAGCGGGTCCTGCTGCACCCGGCAGGCGATGCGGTTCATCATCGCCACCGCCTCGACCGGGTAGCGGCCGACCGCGGTCTCGGCCGACAGCATCACGGCGTCGGCCCCTTCATAGACGGCGGTCGCCACATCGGAGGCCTCGGCCCGCGTCGGCGTCGGCGCGCTGATCATCGATTCGAGCATCTGCGTCGCGACGATGACCGGCTTGCCGGCGAGCCGGCAGGCATGGATCAGCCGCTTCTGCACGGTGGGCACGTCCTCGGGCGGCATCTCGACGCCGAGATCGCCGCGCGCCACCATCAGCGCGTCGGTCAGTTCGATGATCTCGTCGAGCCGCCCGAGGGCCGCCGGCTTTTCCAGCTTGACCATGATCCCGGCGGCGTTGCCGACCAGCTTGCGGCCCTCGGCGACGTCGTCGGGGCGCTGCACGAACGACAGCGCGATCCAGTCGGCGCCGTGGGCGAGCGCGAAGGACAGATCGGCGCGGTCCTTCTCGGTGATCGCCGAAATCGGCAGAACCGCCTGCGGGACGTTGACCCCCTTGTGGTTCGACAGCGTGCCGCCGACCACGACCTCGGTCTCGGCGAAATCGGCGCCGCAATCGGTAATCCGGAGCCGCACCTTGCCGTCATCGACCAGCAGATCGGTGCCGGGCTGGACGGCGGCGAAGATCTCGGGATGCGGCAACGTCGCGCGGCGCTGGTCGCCGGGCGCCGGATCGAGGTCGAGGCGGAACCGCGGCGCCGGCGGCAATCTCGACCGCGCCGTCGGCGAAATCGCCAAGCCGCAGCTTCGGCCCCTGCAGATCGGCGATAATGCCGATCGGCCGTCCGGTCTCCGCTTCGATGCCGCCGGATTTCCTCGAACAGCGCGCGCTTCTGGTCATGGCTGCCATGGCTGAAGTTCAGCCGGAAAACATCGACCCCGGCATCGAACAGCGCGCGCAGCCGCTCGTGGCTGGCGCTCGCCGGGCCGACGGTGGCGACGATCTTGGCGCTGCGCAGGCGCCGCCCGGGCTGCCCGGCGGTCGCTCTGCGGCTGCGCGCGCGCTCGCTGAGTTCAGGCGCGCGGGAGGATAAGGATGGCGCGAAAGTCATTGACATTGGTCAGGGTCGGGCCGGTCACGACGAGATCGCCGAGCGCCGCGAAAAAACCGTAGCTGTCATGGCGCGCAAGCGCTTCCTTGATCGCGAGCCCTCGCGAGACGGCGCGCGACAAGGTGTCCGGATACACGATCGCGCCGGCATTGTCCTCGGTTCCATCGATGCCGTCAGTGTCGCAGGCCAGCGCGGCGATCCCCGGCGCGACGCCGTTCAGATGAGGCGGCCAGCGCCAGCAGGAATTCGCTGTTGCGGCCGCCGCGTCCCGCGTCGCGCCCCGCGTCGCGCGTTGTCACGGTCGTCTCGCCGCCCGACAGCAGCACGGCCGGCGGCGTCACGACCGCCCCGCCGACGCGGAACCTGCCGGCGCTCAGCTGCAAGGCGATCGCGGCGTGCACCGCCGCCACGTCGCGCGCCTCGCCCTCGATGCGGTCGCTCAGCACGATCGGCGTGATGCCGCAGCGCCTCGGCCGCGTCGGCGGCGGCGGCGAGCGCCTGTTGCGGGCTGGCGATCAGCGCGAACCGGGTACGCTCGAACACCGGATCGCCGGGCTTCGGGGTTTCCTCGCCGGCGGCGTCGAGGTGCGCTGACGACCGCGGCGGGCCGGTCGATGCGGTATTTCGCGAGCACCGCGCGCGCGTCGGCGAAGCTCGTCGGGTCGGGGACGGTCGGCCCCGAGGCGATCACGGCCGGGTCGTCCCCCGGCACATCGGAAATCGCGAGGGTCAACACCCGCGCCGGGAAAGCGGCGGCGGCGAGCCGGCCGCCCTTGATCGCCGACAGATGTTTTCGCACGGCGTTTATCTCGCCGATCGTCGCCCCTGACGCGAGCAGCGCGCGCGTGACCTCCTGCTTGTCCGCCAGCGTCAACCCCGGCGCGGGCAGCGCCAGCAGCGCCGAACCGCCGCCGGAAATCAGACAGACGAGCTGGTCCTGGCTACCCGAGGCCGCGCGCCAGTTCGAGAATGCGGCGGGCCGCCGCCTCGCCGGCCGGATCCGGCACCGGATGGCTCGCCTCGACGATCTCGATCCGATCGCAGGCGACGGCGTGGCCGCGCCGGGTGACGACCAGCCCCGTCGAGCGGACCGGACCAGTTCGCCTCGAAGGCCCGCGCCATCGCCGCCGACGCCTTGCCGGCGCCGACCACGACCGTGCGCCCGGCCACCGGCGCCGGCATGTGCGCGGCGACGGCGCGGGCCGGGTCGGCGGCGGCCAGCGCGGCGTCGAACAAGCCGCGCAAAATCGCGCGCATTGCCTTGTTTTCGCCGGCGTTCACAGCTACTCCCGAAGCCGTTCCGGCCTCTTAAGATTAATGCTTGCCATTCGCAACGCCATTTCATATCGACCGGAGCGGAAAGGCCAGCGCCCCGATCCGCTCCGCCCCGCCGCTGCGGCGAATCGCCGGACCCACAGAGGGATTGCGGGAGGCGCGCCTCTCCGGTCGGCTTGGTATGTCCGTCGAGGCGGCAGGTATCCGGCCTTTCAGCGAGTAGGAGAACATCGTGCGGGCCTTCCGCCGACGAGGCAGATCGATCGCGGCTGCGTGGGCGCTGTTCGCAATCGTGGCGACACCGGCATCGGCGCAACCCGGCGGCGCCGCGACACCGCCGGGCGCCGCGCCGGCACAGGAAAATCCGGCCGCGCCGGCGGCACCGCAACAGCCCGAACCCGCCCCCGCCGCAGCGCCAATCCCGCCGCAGCCCGAGGCATCTGCCGCGCCCGCCGCTCCGACCCCGCCGCGGCCAGCCGAAACGCCCTTTGCCGATCTTTTCGCGCAATTGACGGCGCGGCTCGTCGGCAGCGTCGTCAACGTATCGACCCAGGCGACAGCCCGCGCGAACCCGCCGGCGCAGGAGACGGCGCAGAATTCGCCGGGGCGCACGCTCGACGAGGTGTTCCGCGAATTTCTCGGTGATAAGGCCGCGCCGGGCTCGCCCGAAGCACGCGTCGCCTCGCTCGGTTCGGGGTTCATCATCGATCCGTCGGGGCTGATCGTCACCAATCACCACGTCATCGCCAATGCTCAGCAAGTCTCGGTGACGCTGTCGGACGAGACGGTTTTGCCGGCGCAGGTGATCGGACGCGACGCGATCACCGACCTCGCGCTGCTCAAGGTCGAGCCGAAGGCGCCGCTGCCGGCCGTCGCGTGGGGCGATTCGAGCAAGACGAGGGTCGGCGACTGGGTCCTGACGATCGGCAATCCGTTCGGTCTCGGGGGCAGCGTCGCGGCCGGCATCATCTCGGCGGTGGCGCGCGATATCCGTTCGAGCCCGTATGACGACTACCTCCAGACCGACGCCGCGATGAACCGCGGCAATTCCGGCGGTCCGATGTTCAACATCGCCGGCGAGGTGATCGGGATCAACACGGTGATCTTTTCGCCGTCCGGCGGCTCGATCGGGATCGGCTTCGCGCTGCCCTCGTCGCTGGCCCGGCCGATCATCGAGCAGCTCAAGGCGAACGGCAAGGTCGAGCGCGGCTGGATCGGCGCCCGCGTCCAGCCGATGACCGAGGAGCTTGCCGAGACGGTCGGGCTCGACAAGCCGCGCGGCGCGATGATCGCGGCGATCGATCCCGGAAGCCCGGCGGCGCAGGCCAAGCTGCAGCCGGGCGATGTCATCCTGAGCTATGAGGGAACGCCGATCGAGCGCAGCCGCCACCTGCCCCGCATCATCGCGGCGACCCCGCCGAACCGGCCGGTCAAGCTGACGTTCTGGCGTGACGGCAAGGAGTACGAGGTCGAGCTGAAGACCGCCGCCTTGGACCCGAACCGCCCGCGCGCCGCCGCCGCCCGAGCCGGAAAAGCCGAAGCCGCCGGCGACCGTCGATGCTTTCGGTCTGAAACTCGCCAAGATCACGCCGGAGCTGCGCAAGCAATTTTCGCTGCCGGAGCAGGCGAAAGGCGCCGTCATCACCGAGGTGCCGCCGAACAGCGCCGGCGCGGCGCAGGGTCTGCGCCCGGGCGATCTGGTCATCGGCATCGGACAGGCGCCGCTTACCGGCCCCGAGCAGGTCTCCGCAACTCGCCGCCGCGGCGAAGAAGGCCAACCAGAAGCGGGTGCTGGTCCGCATCGAACAGCGCGAAGGCAATACGCGGTTTGTCGCGCTGCCGACCGAAGCGGGCTGAAGCGCCCCCGGTTGTGCGAGCCGGGGCCGCGCTGGATCGCGTCTGACTGTTTTGTCTCTGTCATTCCGCGCATCACACTGGACAGCGATTTTCTGGAGAATTGAGAAGGCGGCCGTCGGTCAGAGGTCCAGCACCAGCGTGTCGCTCCTGGCGCGGGAGCAGCAGATCAGCAGGTGCGTTCGGCGCGCGACGTCGCCGAGGATCGGATCACGGTGGTCCGGCTCGCCGTCGAGCCAGCGGGTCAGGCACGCCCCGCAATAGCCGAGTTCGCACGACGATCGCGTCTCGACGCCGTGCCGGCGCAGCACGTCGAGGATGGTTTCTCCGGGCGGCACCTCGTATTCGCCGCCGCTGCGCGCGAGCCGCACCGTGAATTGCCGGTCGTCCTCAAGACGAGCGGGCGGTGCCGCGCCGGGTCCGGAGAAATATTCGCAATGCACGGTGCCGGAAGGCCAGTGCGACGAGGAAGCGGCCGCTGTCGCCATCATCCCGGCGGGCCCGCAGTAATAAAGATGCGTGCCCGGAACCGGCTCGCGCAGCAGCGCCGCGATGTCGAGCCCCTTCGCCGGATCGCCGCCGTCATGATGGAACACGACCCGGCCCATCGCCGCCAGAAGGTCGAGTTCGTCGCGGAACGCGGTGCGCTCGGGCGAGCGGGTGCAGTAATAGAGGCGGAAATCGGCGCGGCGGCGCTTCAGCTCGGCGATCATCGCCATGACAGGCGTGATGCCGATGCCGCCGGCCAGCAGCAGGTGGCGCTCGGCCTCGGCGGCGAGCGGAAAATGATTGCGCGGCAGCGAGACCTCAACCGCGTCGCCGACCCTGAGATCGTTGTGTATCAGGCGCGAGGCTTCGCCGAGCTTCTCGCGCAGTACCGCTATGCAATAGCGCCGCCGCTCAGCCGGGTCATTCCACAGCGAATAGTCGCGCCACAGATCGTCGCCGACCCGCACGCCGACATGCGCCCCGGCATCGAAGCGCGGCAGGTCGCGCCCGTTCGGATCGACCAGCTCGTAGCCGTTGACGTCCTCGGCGAGGTAGGTGATCGAGCGCAGCCTCAGGCGCATGTCTTACCTACCCATTCTCACAGCCCGGGCGGCTTCGTGACCTGGAAGCTCTGCCGGTCCTCGATCCGCCGCAACCAGGCGCGCACACTCGGATGCTCGGCGAGCGGTGCCTCGCCCTCCGGCACGCGGGCCAGATAAAACAGCAGAGGCATCACCATCAGATCGGCAAGGCTGATCCGTTCGCCGGCCATGAATGGCTGCTCGCCCATCAGCCGGGCGAACTCGGACAGGCACAGCCGAGCGCGCGGCACCGCCTTTGCGATCGCCTCCTCATCGACCGGCAGCCCGAGGCGCGGCGCCACGAGCCGGGGGAACACGATGCCGGCGGCGATCGCGCTCCAGGCATAGGCATCGACGATGCCCATGATCTGGTTCATCCGCGCGAACTGGTGCAGATCGGTCGGCTGCAGCGGCGAGACAGGAAAGCCCTCGTCGATATAGCGCAGGATGGCCTGGGTTTCGTACAGCGCGAACCCGTCATGCTCGAAGGCCGGCACCTTGGCGAACGGGTGCCGCGACAGGTGCGGCTCTTCGCGATGCGCGCCGAACGGCACATCGACGAGTTCGTGCGCGACGCCCTTCTCGGCGAGCGTCAGTCGCGCGCTCCACACATAAGTGCTGCCCGCCGGGCCATAGACGATCGGCCGCGTCATCCCGGTCCTCCGTTATGTTTCGCGAGCGTGCGCCCAGAGTGTTCATTGAACCGGCCCCGGGTCAAGCCGGCACGACCGGTTCTTGCCCGTTCGGCCGCGACGCGCCTACAACAGCGCCGCAGGAGAGAAGCGGGATGCGGGGCGCCCCTTCACGCGGGAGAATTTTCCGATGGGCATGACGATCGTGGAGAAAATCCTGGCGCGCAAAAGCGGCGCAGCGACGATCGCGCCGGGTGACCTCGCGGTCGTAGACGTCGATCTCGTCGTTATGATCGATCTCAGTTTCGGGCAGGGTTCGTGGCGCGAGGTCCTGAAGGTGCACGATCCTAACAAGGTCGTCGTCGTATTCGACCACGACGTGCCGGCCTCGAACCGCGCCGCGGCGGCAATGCACGCGACAGGCCGCGACTTCGCACGCCGTTTGAAGTTTTCTGTCCCAAGCTGCTCACAGGAGCTTCGCAAAAACCGGATACACGAACGTTCACGAATATCGACCGACGACGTAACCCGATCCGCCGCAGCCGTACTTGACCAGCCCAGCAGGTTCTTCGGGCGCGTGGCATACGTTCCTTTACGGCACCGCCGTGCTGCCGACCCGGGCTCGGCGACCGCGCGACAAGATTCCATGAGGATTGGCTGCAGCGACCAGCTCGTGTTCAAGCGGGCGATCAGCGCAAAGGAGGCGATAATGAACGGATTGCGCATGACGGGGTTCGTTCTCGTCGCGCTGAGCATCTACGCTTGCGGCGCGGCACTCGCCGCCGATACGCCGAAGCGCGGCGGAACGCTTACATACCTCATACCGACCGATTCGCCGCCAAGCTTCGACGGGCACCGCGAGTGGACCTTCGCCACCGCGCATACCGCGAGGCCGTTTTACAGCGTGCTAATCCAGGTCAACCCGGAAAACCTGTCTTCAACGACCGATTTCGTCTGCGACCTGTGCACCGGGATGCCGAATCCGACCAAGAACGGTACGACCTATACGTTCAAGATCCGCTCCGGCGTCAAATTCCATGACGGGTCGGTTCTGACCGCCGCCGATGTTGCGGCAAGCTGGAACAAGATCGTCTTCCCGCCGGAAGGCGTCATCAGTACCCGCCAGCGGAACTACAGCATGGTCGACAGGATCGAGGCCCCGGATGCGTCGACGGTGGTGTTCCACCTGAAATTTTCGACCGCCGCCTTTCTGCCGGCGCTCGCCGATCCGATGTCGTGGATCTACGAGAAGGCAATCCTCGATAATGATGTGCACTGGTACGAGAAGAACATCATGGGTTCCGGCCCGTTCAAGTTCGCCGGCTACGAAGCCGGCCAGTCGATCAAGGGGGTGCGCAACCCGGATTATTATATTCCGGGCCTTCCCTACCTCGACGGCTTCACCGGACTTTACGCACCCAAGCAGGCGACCCGCGTCGACGCGCTGCGCGCCGACCGGGCGGCGATCGAGCTTCGCGGATTCCCGCCGAGCGTGCGGGACGAACTCGTCGGGGCGCTTGGCGACAAGATCACGGTCAAGGAGACCGACTGGAACTGCAGCAACCTGATCACCCCGAACCACGCCCGAAAGCCGTTTGACGATGTGCGGGTGCGCCGCGCGCTGACCCTGGCGATCGACCGATGGCACAGCGCCCCGGCTCTTTCCAAAATTGCCATCATGCGGACGGTCGGCGGCGCCGTATTTCCCGGCTCGCCGCTTGCGGCGACCAAGGAGGAACTCCAGCAACTTGCCGGGTTTTGGCCTGACATCGAAAAATCGCGTGCCGAGGCGCGGCGGCTCTTGAAAGAAGCGGGTGCCGAGGGGCTCAAATTCGAACTCAATAACCGCAGCGTTGATCAGCCCTTCAAATATCTCGGCGCCTGGCTCGTCGACGAATGGAGCAAAGTCGGCCTGCAGGTAACCCAGCGCGTGCTACCGACCGGGCCGTGGATCGAAGCGATGCGAACCGGCAATTTCGATGTCACGATCGAAGGCGGCTGCGGCGACTTGGTCAACCCGTTGGCCGATACCACAAAATACCTGCCGCATTCGGCAAATTCCGAGAACTACGGCAATTTCGAGGACTCCGCGGAAGTCGCATTGCACGACCGAATGCTGCGCGAGCCCGATCCGGAAAAGCAGCGCGTGTTGATGCGCCAATTCGAGAAGCACGTAATGGACGATCAGGCACACGAGTTGATGACCCTGTGGTGGTATCGGATCGTGCCGTACCGCTCCTACGTGAAGGGCTGGCACATCGCTCCGAGCCACTTTCTCGGCAATGATCTGACGCGGGTCTGGCTCGACAAATAGCCGGGCCGCTCGACACATTCGTGCTGTCGCGGTTCGAGATCGGGAGCAAAACTCGCCCGGGCAGGAAAACCGATGGAGGAATTGATGTCAGCGAGCGATGGCGGGCAGGCGGTGCCGAACACGACGGGCACCGCGCCCCCCGACACGACTGCGCCCGGCAATTCCACCGACTGCCATATGCATGTCTACGACCCGCGCTTTCCGGAAACCAACGCCCGCCCGGGGCTGAACCCGAAGAATGCGACGGTGGCGGATTACCGGCTCCTGCAGCGGCGGATCGGGACGCTGCGCGTCGTCGTCGTGACGCCGCGCAATTATGGGACCGACAATAGAGTTACGGTTGACGCAATCGGGCAGTTGGGCGCGAGCGCCAGGGGTGTCGCGGTCGTCCATCCGACGATCGCCGATGCGGAACTGAACCTGCTCGACAAATCCGGCATCCGCGGCATCCGCTTTTCGCTCTCGGGGGCGAACGCGGTCGTCACCTGGGACATGGTCGAGCCCCTTGCCAAAGCGTGTCGCCGCACTCGGCTGGCATGTGCAGTTTAACGTGCGGGGCGACCAGATCGTCGCATATGCGGACCTGCTGCGGTGCCTGCCGTCGAAGACCGTATTCGATCACCTCGGTAATCCGAGACTGCCGGCCGGACCCGAGGACGCTTCTCACGCGATACTGCGCGGTCTGATCGACAAGGGTCGAACCTGGATCAAGCTCTCCGGCGCTTATTTCAACAGCACGATTGGAGCCCCCGATTATCCGGAAGCAGCGACGATCGCCCAGGCCTTCGTCAAGGCGGCGCCGGAGCGTTGCGTGTGGGGCAGCGACTGGCCGCATCCCAGCGAGCAGAACCGAACCCTGCCTGATGACGCTCGGCTGTTCGATCTGCTGACCGTGTGGGCGGGAGACGAGGCGACCCGCCAGCGCATCCTCGTCGACAATCCCGCAGACCTCTATGGGTTCGCGAAATCCACGTGATCGAGGGCCGCCGGCCGGTAATCGCAGATCGAACCGGCGGTCTGTCCGTATTTGCGAGTATACAACCCGGTCACGCGCCGCTTGGTCGGCGAGGACCTGCGCGATGACCCGCGTGATCCGCCGCCCGGTCGGCACGTGCAAAATTCGTTCGGGCGGTGCGCGTTGGAATGCGGGCCGATCACGCCGGTCACGACAAATTGCGCTTGCGGAAATTTCTCGCCGAGCATCGCCATGAACGGGATGCTGCCGCCCTCGCCCATATAGGCCGGCGGCGCCCCGAACGCGCTCTCGCTGGCGCGCGCCAGCGACGCCTGGAGCCACGGCGCGACCGCCGGTGCATTCCATCCGGGCGATGCCGCTTACGGCGCGAAGATGCCCGCCACAATCCGAAGCGGAAGGTCCGCTTAACCACCCAACCAGGCCGCTCTCGCGTGCTGTCGGGAAGGCCGGCTTCGGGCACGAGCAGCCGATTTTCTCGCGTCGCAATGATCTCGCCACAGGACTGAGGACGGCCTCATTCATCGAAAACAGCGTCCAGCTGTTCGTTCCACCCCAGCAGCGCGGTCGCCGCGAGCTTGTCCAGGGATACGGCGCACGGCTGCCGGTGGATCAACAGACGCTCCAGAACCCCCGGCGACAGATAGGCGAGCCGGAGGAAGCGGCTGACGAAGGGCACCGTGACGCCTTCGGTGTCGGCAATGTCCTTGAGCGTCGCGACCTCGCCGCGGTCGAGCCGACGACGCCAGTCCCAGGCGCGAGCGATGGCGCGCAGCAGCCGCGGGTCGGTTGCTGACCCATCCGCCGCCTCGATGTCAGCCGGTGGAAGGATACGAGGTCGGCCGTTGCGGCGCTTGATGGTCAGCGGGATGACGACGCGAATGGTCTCGGGCGCGTTGGTCATGCCACGGCCTCCATGGCGCGCGGCGCCAGCATGTCGCGCACGATCGACCCCAACCCGCCGGTGCGCAGATCGACCGCGATCCCCTCGCTCGTGCGCCCGCGCATTTTCCGCAGCACGAGGCTCGGCGTGCCGGGCGGCTTCAACGGCGGCAGCGGCGGCCGGGACGACTGCGGATCGATTTTCGCCAGCGCGCCCTTGATTAGCCGCCACCGCGGCGACATCGGAAAGCGGTCGGCGGCAATGGCGTCGCGCAGAAACGCGGCCAGCGCGGCGCGCTCGTCATCTGAAAGCTCGATGGTCGGCATGGCGGGGAATATGGCGATGCGGCGAGGGCTGGACGAGCTGCCCAATGCAGTCTGCAGGGTCGAGTTGGTAGCCCAGATGGTAGCCCGAATTTCCCGCCTTTCGCTGGTTTCTGGTAAGTTATTGATCTGATGGTGCCGGCTGTCAAGATCGAACTGACGACCTACCGCTTACAAGGCGGTTGCTCTACCGCTGAGCTAAGCCGGCCGCCGACGGTCATAGCCGAGCGGGCCCGTTGCTTCAAGAAATCCCGCTTCGAGAAATCGTGGCGCGCCGCATCCCGGTTGAACTCGGAGCCGGCCGCGAACGTTGGTCACCGAAAACCGACTTGGCGAGTGCGATGGGTATTCTGGCCTGGATCGTCTTGGGGCTGATCGCCGGCTTCATAGCAAGCAAAATCGTCAAGTCGGAAGGCTCGGGATGCCTGCTCGATATCGTGCTCGGCATCGTCGGCGCGTTCGTCGGCGGCATCATCTTCAGCGCAATCGGCGGAACCGGGGTTACGGGGTTCAACATCTGGAGCCTGTTCGTCGCCGTCATCGGCGCGGTCGTGATTTTGGTCGTCTACCACGCGCTGTTCGACCGGCGATATTGAGCCCTTGAACTCGAACTCTGGGCGAACTCATGCGGCGCCGGCCTCGCGCAACGCTCGCCGCATCTCGGTATCGAGCACGCTCAGAAAACGCGAGCGATCGTGCCGCGTCAGTGGCGGTGGGCCGCCAGTTGTCGCGCCCAGCTCGCGCAGATGGCGCGCCATCTCGCGCCCAGCCAACGCCTCGCCGATATTGGCCGCATGCCATATCCGCCCATTCGGGGACAGCGCGCGGGCGCCTTTCGCGAGGCAGCGGGCGGCGAGCGGGATGTCGCTGGTGACGCAGAGATCGCCGCGCCCGATATGGGCCGCGATCCAGTCATCCGCCGCGTCCGCCTCCTGCCCGACGAACACCATCCGCACATTCGGCAGACCCGGCGGCCGCAGCGGTCGTGAGCCGTTCGACACGACCAGCACCGCCAGACTCGAGACGGGTCGCCACCCGGTACACCTCCTCGCGCACCGGGCAGGCATCGCCGTCGACATAGATCGTGGCCAAGGGTTCGACGGCCAAGGGTTCGCCGGCCAGGGGATCGCCTAGTGCGTGTACCGCCCCGCGTCAGGCGCTAACCTCCGTGCCAACCGGGCATGTGACGCCGGTGCCGCCAAGCCCGCAATACCCGAACGGGTTTTTCGCCAGATATTGCTGGTGATAATCCTCGGCGAAGTAGAATTCCGGCGCGTCGCGGATTTCGGTCGTGATCGCGCCATGGCCGGACGCCGCGAGCTGCTCCTGAAATCGGTCGCGCGAGGCCTCGGCGGCGCGTCGCTGCTCGGGCGAATAGGTGTAGATCGCCGAGCGGTATTGCGTGCCGACATCGTTGCCCTGGCGCATGCCCTGGGTCGGGTCATGGCTCTCCCAGAAAATTTTCAGCAGCGCGTCGTAGCCGATCTTCGCCGGGTCGTAGACGACCAGCACCGCTTCGGTATGCCCGGTCGATCCGCCGCACACCTCTTCATAAGTCGGGTTCGGCGTCGAGCCGCCGGCATAGCCGACCGCGGTCGTCCACACCCCCGGCGTCTCCCAGAACTTGCGCTCGGCTCCCCAGAAACAGCCGAGCCCGAACACCGCTTTTTCGAACCCGTTGGGATAGGGGCCTTCAAGCGCGTGACCGTTGACGAAGTGCCGCTCGGGAACCGGCATACGGATCGCGCGTCCCGGCAGACACTGCTCCGGCGACGGAATTTCCAGCTTCTTGCGCAACGACCACATCGCGAATTCTCCCGCTGAGACGCACACCGCAGCATGTAGCGCGCCGAACCCGCGGTGAAAAGCCGGTCCGAGCGGCGTCGAGGTGGCCTAAATCGTAGCCATCATGCCATGTTGAGGGCGTAATCGGGCAACGTTGAACACAAACTTGTCACCCCCGCGCAAGCGGGGGCCCAGGGGCAGGCAAATTGTCGGTTGCCCTGGGTTCCCGCTTTCGCGGGAATGACGCTCGGATTTGAGACGGTACCGCTCTAGCCGGAGAAGCCGCCCGTCTCGGGCGCAGCCTCGGCCGGTTCTTCCCCCGATAGCCGAAGTATTTTCAGGTCTTTAAGACCGGCGAGCGGCAACACATCGACCTCCTGCCCCTCGCTGAGATAGAGGGTTTGCAGCCCGGTCAGCCCGGCGAGCGGCGCCAGATCGGCGACTGGCGTGCTGCTGAGATAGAGGGTTTGCAGCCCGGTCAGCCCGGCGAGCGGCGCCAGATCGGCGACTGGCGTGCGGTCGAGATGAAGGTCTTGCAGCCCGGTCAGCCCGGCGAGCGGCGCCAGATCGGCGACTGGCGTGCGGTTGAGCGAGAGGAATTGCAGTCGGTTCAGCCCGGCGAGCGGCGCCAGATCGGCGACCTTCGTACCGTTGAGAAAGAGGAATCGCAGTTCGCTCAGCCCGGCGAGCGGCGCCAGATCGGCGACTGGCGTGCGGTCGAGATAAAGGTCTTGCAGCCCGCTCAGCCCGGCGAGCGGCGCCAGATCGGCGACCGGCGTGCCGGCGAGCGAGATTGCTTGCAGCCCGCTCAGCCCGGCGAGCGGCGCCAGATCGGCGACTTGCGTGCTGTTGAGCCAGAGTTCTTGCAGCCCGCTCAGCCCGGCGAGCGGCGCCAGATCGGCGACTTGCGTGCTGTTGAGCCAGAGGGTTTGCAGCCCGCTCAGCCCGGCGAGCGGCGCCAGATCGGCGACCCGCGTGCTGGTGAGATAGAGTTCTTGCAGCCCGGTCAGTGCGGCGATCGGCGCCAGATCGGCGACTTGCGTGTTGTTAGCGTTAAGCAACTGCAATTGGCTCAACGGCCCAAGCAGATCGAGGCGGTCGAGGGTTGTACTAACGAAATTCAGCCGATGGACGAGCGGGCGCCATTCCGCCGGCGGCGCGCGCGCCGCCAGTATCATGTTTCGGGCGCGCACCTCGACATCGTCCGGCACCACCGCGCTCCGCGTCGAAGGCGGCACATCGTTCCGCGGCGCTTCTTCCGCCAACGCCTCCAAGGCCTCGCGCAGATCGCCGGGCCGGGAGGCGGCTAGCTGCTTCAGTTCCTCTCTTGCAGCCGCGAGGGTCGCTGCAGCCCGCCGCACGAGCGGTCTTGTTGCCTCGATCCCCGTTCCAGTGCGCGACGCGGCCTGCACCGCGGCCAGGGCCAGCAGCAGGTTCCAGGCGTCGCCGACCAGCCGGCCGCCCGCCTTTTGTCCGAGAAAATCGGTCGCATCGGCGGCTGCGGCCAACTGCTCTATCTCGGCGGCATCGCGTTCGGCGATTGTCTCCATCGCTCGCGCTGTCCGGGCAAAATTATGCGCAGGACGGAACAAATTCTCCGGTGCGAGCGTGCGGCCGGCTGCGTCGTCCCAGGCCGCCACACTCGGAAACCCGCGCAGCCATGGCGCCGTAAGCTGGACGAGATCGGTCAGCGCGCCATGAATGTCCGGGTCGAGCGGGTCGTCCGGCGATCCCCGGCAGTCCCGCACGCGCCTGTCGGTATCGATAAAGCGCCCGAGCCGCAGCATCAGCGCATAAGCCTCGCCGAGCCATTCCGGCAATTCTTCGGGCTGACGATCGACAATCGCGCAAAACCCGTTCGCCGCGACCGGCAGACCGCTCCAGGTCCGGGAATTCGCGAGACGCCCGGTTGTCCGGCGCAGCTCCGCCGCCGCATCCCGGATCGCGCGCTGCAGCTGTTCTCGTAACGGATCTGCAGCGGCGCGCCGGTCGGTCGGGCGCACGCTGCGGTCGAGAACGAACTGGTCGTGCTCGGCATCGATGACCCAGTTTCCGCCGGCCGGCTCCCGTCTGGCCCGCCCGACGATCCCCGCAATCTTTTCATCGCCCGCCGCGATGAACGCCGCCCGCAATTCCTCGCGCGCCGCCGCGTGCCGGTCGGTGGAGCCAAACAGCGCGCGCAGGATCGGCTCGATCTCGTCCGGCAGCGCGGTACCCTTGCACCAGTTCGACACGCTGCGCGGCGAGACGTAGTCCCCGCCGTGATCCCGTGAACTCGGCACATGCCCGGCGAATTCGGCGTAGCTCCACGGCTCCCGCGAGCTTCCCGGCCGCATACCCTCCCGCAAATGCTCGGCCAGCAACGCCGCAAACCGCTGACGCGCCGCCGTGTTTCTCGGTTGCGCATTCCTGCGGCGGGTTGCGGGTCTTGGCGTCCTCATTGCGCGCTGCGTGAGCTTTTTAGGCTCCGGTTTAACCGGAGGCTTACCCCCAATGTCCAGCTTCAACTATCTCGCGCTCGCGGCGGTGTACGCAATAACGGCGGTCCTGCTGATGCATGACGGCCAGGCCGCCCACGCCTTCCTGGCAACGGCCGCCGCCGCGATCTACGCCGCGCACGGCAAACACTGAAAAACAAACAGATCGCCGGCAATATCGCCACAATGATGTCGTAACCTGAAACATCGGAGCAAGCGCGGCCGCGGAACCGCGTTTGCTGCTGATTAGCTGCAGATTTCCGCACCGGAGGTCCGAAAAATGGCGGACAGCCTGGACGCGCGACGGCGTTTGCTGCTGAATCCCTGCAGATACAGCAAAACGCGGGCGGCGCGGGCATTAGGGACGCACCGCAGGGGTTTCGATCGGGAGACCGCGGGCGCGCCAGGCGAGTCCCGGCAACCGCGGCGGCGCCGGCCGGACCGCACAGGAAACAGCGCCGGGTCAGTATTGTCGGATGCTCGGTCATGATCACAAATCCGTCGACTCTCGATGTAAGTGCGGCACGTCGAAATTCCTCCGGTCTTCCGTTCGGCGACGTGATCACACCCCGGGCGCTACTCTTTGAACGTCGCGAGAAACACGACGCCCGAGCGCGCCTGCGGGTCGACCTCAAGCGCTTCCTGGTGCGATATTTCGACGCCGGGCGCGGCGATCTCGTCATAGCTGATTGCTGCGCGCAAAGTTCGCGCAGTCCCTCAATCACGAGATTGCTGAACGGGCACGCCGTGTACGTTGCGTTCGGCTCGACCAGCGTCACCGTCAGACGCGGTTCGAAGACTTTAAGGGCGAGGGCGACTCTGCTTCGGCGATACCGGCGACATAGCTGCCGTAGCCCATGATCTGCGCGAGGCCCTGCGAGCGACCGGCCGGCGCCTTGCCCCAGCCCGCCATTTCGGCTGCTGCATCGAGCACCGCGCGCCATTGCGGCTTCAGCATCTTGCGCCGGAATTCGAGCGGACCCTGCCCGGCGGCATGCGCCAGCTCGTCCATGAAGCACTCGACGTAGATCGCATTTTGGTTGGTGTTGACGCCGCGTCATTGCAGGTTGTCGCGAATGCCTGCACATGGAAAAGCCGCCTTCGGGCGGCTTTTCTTGCTCTGAACCGATGATCTTATTGAGTAGCGGGAGAGGGACTTGAACCCCCGACCTTGGGATTATGATTCCCCTGCTCTAACCAGCTGAGCTACCCCGCCACAGAGGTTTTCTACCCGATCCCCGACCGGCAGTCCGGGTGCCGCGAGGCAACCGCATATAGGAGATGGTCCGTGCGCGGTCAAGCGCGCCCGCCCGCGGCCCGATCCCCGGCAACAAGCCGTCGCCCATCCGGCCCAGGGATTTCGGGGCGGCGGATCCAGCCGCCGCCGAGCACGCGGTCGCCGTCGTAGAGAACGGCCGCCTGGCCCGGTGCGACCGCGCCGGACCGGAGCGTCAAGAACGAGCTCGGCGGCATCGCATTTCGCCGGCCAGCAATGTCGCCGCGGCAGGCGGCTGCGACGAGCGCAGCTTCGCGCCGGCGCGGATTGCGGCGCCGGCGACCGGAGGCTCCCCGAGCCAGTTCATTCTCGGCCAGAGGAATGCGCGTCTGTCCCAGAGCTTCTTTGGGGCCGACCACGACGCGGCGCGTCTCGGCGTCGAGCCGCAGCACGTAGAGCGGCTCGGGGGCGGCGATGCCGAGCCTCTTGCGCTGACCGACCGTGAAATGCGCGATGCCCGGATGGCGGCCGAGAACCCGGCCGTGCTCGTCGACGATGTCGCCGGGTTCGCCGGATTCAGGGCGCAGGCGCTTGACGACATCGGCGTAGGAGCCCTGCGGCACGAAGCAGATGTCCTGGCTGTCGGGCTTGGCCGCGACGGGCAGGTCGAATTCCCACGCCAGCGCTCGCGTCTCGTCCTTCGCGAGCCCGCCGAGCGGAAAGCGCAGGAAATCGAGTTCGGCGCGTGTCGTGCGATACAGGAAATAGCTCTGGTCGCGCGCGGCATCGCGGGCGCGATGCAGTTCCGGGCCCGTCCGGCCCCTTCACGCGGCGGACGTAATGTCCGGTCGCCAGCGCGTCAGCGCCGAGATCGCGCGCCGTCTCCAGCAGGTCGCGGAACTTGATGCGCTCGTTGCAGCGGATGCACGGGATCGGCGTCTCGCCGCGCCGATAGCTCTCGGCGAAATCCTCGATCACCGCGGCGCGAAACCGGGCTTCGTAATCGAGCACGTAATGCGGGATGCCGAGACGCGCGGCGACATTGGCGGCGTCGCGCACATCCTGGCCGGCGCAGCAGGCGCCCTTGCGCCCGGTTGCGGCGCCGTGGTCATAGAGCTGCAACGTGACGCCGACGACATCGAACCCGGCGCGCGCCAGCAACGCCGCGACAACCGACGAATTCGACGCCCCCCGACATCGCGACGACGACGCGGTGATCGGAGGGATTGCCGGGCAGGTCGATGTCGGCGAGCGCCGCCGCGATGCTCATCGCTCGCTGCTCATGGCGCGCGGTTCCCGGCAGCCGCGAGGCCCATTTGCCAGAAATCGGCTTCGAGCCGGGTCGCGGTCGCGAAGGAAGCCGCCAGCGCCGGGAAGCGGCCCTCGCCGCCGCGCCTGGCGAACTGCTCGTCGAGCGCCGCGCGGCCTCACGGGCAAGGTTCTGGTACTCGGCGCCTGCATACATGTCGAGCCATTCGCGATACGGATTGCCGTCGCGCTTCGTCGCCGAGTCGGCCATGCGCTCGCGCGCGATCTCGGCATAGCCGATGACGCAGGGCGCCAGCGCGACTTCGAGGTCGAGACGGTCGCCGGCGAGGCCGCGATCAAGCACGAAACGGGTATAGGCGACGGTCTCCAGCGCCTCGGGCTCGGCCGCCATCACCGCCTCGGACAGGCCCCAGCGGCGGCAATATTCGATATGCAGCCCGATCTCGACATCGAGCGTCGCGGCGACCAGCGATTGCGCGCGGCGCATCTCGGACAGCGTGTCGGATTTGTAGACGGCGAGCCCCCAGGCGCGCGCGAAATGCAAGAGGAACAGGTAATCCTGCACCAGATAACGGCGGAACGCGGCTTCGGGCAGGTCGCCGCGCGCCAGGCGCAGCACGAATTCGTGCCGCGTGTAGGCGTGCCAGCCGCCGCCGCGGCCGTAAGCGGCCGAACAGGTCGCCGGACACGCTACCCTCGATCGTCATCCCGGGCTTGACCCGGGATCCCTGAATCGCCGGGTCAAGCCCGGCATGACGCAGAGGGCCGGACTGAGCATCATGTCCGTCAGCCGAGCAGCAGGTTGCGGGTGCTCGCAGGGAGCTTGACGATGAGGCCGTCGAGTTCCTCGGTGATAATGATCTGGCAGCCGAGACGCGAGGTCGCGGTCAGGCCGAAGGCAAGATCGAGCATGTCCTCCTCGTCCTCGCTTGCCTCCTTCAAAAGTTCGTACCATTCCGGATCGACGATCACGTGGCACGTCGAGCAGGCAAGCGACCCCTCGCACGCGCCCTCGATGTCGATGTCGTTCTTGTGCGCGATTTCCAGCACCGATAAGACCGAGCGGCGCGTCGACCTCGCGACGCGTGCCGTCGCGCTCGATGAATGTCATCTTCGGCATACAGCGAAAATCCGCGTGACTTCCCCGGCCTAAGCCGCCGCGGGAGGCGGCGCGAGATCCTCGGCGAGCACCGCGGCGGCCAGCGCCGGAGCCTCGCCGGCCGGAATGTCGTCGCGTCCGACAATGCGCAGCACATCGAGACCGGCGGCCCGCGCGGCACCGACGAGCCGATCAACCGCTTCCGGCTGCAGGTTCGCGGGGATGGCCAGCACGGCGTGCGTCACCGGCCGCGCCAGGGCGCGCTCGGCGCGCAGCCGCGCGCCCTCGAACAGGCTCTGCCATGCCTCGGGCGGATCGTTGAGCGGCGGGGTCGGCAGGTCGAGCTCGAAACCCTCGCGGTCGCGCAGCATCGTTGCATTGCCGCCGACCGCGACGGCCACTTCGGCCTGCGCGCCACCGATATCGATGCCGACAGCCATGCCCGGCGCGTCCGGATCGGCCGGCGAGCCATCCGGCTCTTCGATCTGAAACAGTTTTACCACACACCAAGCCTTTGTGACCGCGCGGGCTTCAGCATGCGCGCGCGGGCGGTACGCCGCGCTCCCGTTGCAGGCCCATCACACGTGGAACGACTTGCCGCAGCCGCAGCGGCCTTTTTCGTTCGGATTGCGGAAGACAAAGCCGGATTGCAGCTTCTCCTCGACGTAATCCATCTCGGTGCCGAGGATGAACATGACGGCCTTCGGATCGACCAGCACGGTCACGCCCTTGTCCTCGACGATTTCGTCGAACTTGCCCTTCTCGTCGGCATATTCGAGCGTGTAGCTGAGCCCCGAGCAGCCGCGCGCCCTGACACCGACACGCACCCCGACCGACGGCTTGCCGCGGTTGGCGAGCAGCGCCTGGATGCGCTCGGCCGCAGCGTCGGTCACCGACAAAGCCTGCTTGCGCGCCATCGCCATCGCGCCGTTCTCCCGTTTGCTCGCGTATCCGGATATCGCGTCCGGTTTATGTAGGAACCGCTTGCGCGTCCGTCACCCTGTGTCCGGCATGCTCGGCATATAGCCGGGACGAAGCGGCGGCCAGCGCGTCGGCCGCGAAATCGACCTCGTCCTCGGTCGTGAAGCGTCCGAGACCGAGCCGGATCGAGGCGTTCGCCAGCGCATCCGGCAGGCCGAGCGCGCGCAACACGTAGGACGGCTCGACCGAGGCCGAGGTGCAGGCCGATCCGGTCGACATCGCCACCGCCGGGCACGCCGCGATCAGCTCGGGGGCGGTCAGGCCGGGGAAGGACAGGTTCAGGTTTCCCGGCAGGCGGTGCGCGGTATCGCCGTTGATCCGCAACCCCTCGACCCGGCGCATCAGGCTCGCCTGCAGCCGGTCGCGCAAATCCCGCAACCGCGCCGCCTCGGCCTCCATTTCCTCGGCCGCCAGCGACGCGGCGCGCCCGAGACCGACGCAGAGCGGGGTCGGCAAGGTGCCGGAGCGCAAGCCGCGCTCCTGCCCGCCGCCGTCGATCAGCGGCACGAGGCGCACGCGCGGCCGGCGCCGGACGTAGAGCGCGCCGACGCCCTTCGGCCCGTAGATCTTGTGGCCGGAGATCGACATCAGGTCGATCTTCATCGCCTCGACATCGAGCGGGATTTTGCCGAAGGCCTGCGCCGCGTCGGTATGGAACAGGACGCCGCGCGAGCGGCACAGCGCGCCGATCTCGGCCAGCGGCTGGATGACGCCGATCTCGTTGTGCGCCGCCATCACCGAGACGAGCAGCGTGCGTTCGTCGAGCGCGTCGGCCAGAAGGTCGAGCGACACGAGACCGTTCGGCTCGACCGGGAGAGACGTGATCGCGAAGCCTTCGCGCTGCAGCGCGGCGGCGCTTTCGAGCACGCATTTGTGCTCGGTCGCCAGGATGACGATGCGGTCGCGCGTCTCGCGTCCGGTCTGCGGATGCTCGCGGGCGAAATGCGCGGCGCCCTTCGAGCGCCAGATTGTTGGCCTCGGTCGCGCCCGACGTGAAGATCATCTCGCGCGGATCGGCCCCGATCAGCCGGGCGACATCGCCGCGCGCCGCCTCGATCGCCGCCGCGGCCTCCTTGCCGTAGACATGGCTCTCGCTGTGCGGATTGCCGAACTGCTCGGTGAAATAGGGCAGCATCGCTTCGAGCACGCGCGGGTCGAGCGGCGTCGTCGCTTGATTGTCGAGATAGACCGGCCGGCGGTTGGCGCGCTCCATCGTGGCGGCCCGGCGGGACTGGTCTGGCTATGGCGTTCATGCGGCTCTCCGGGTCGCGCGGCGGGAAAGCGCGGTCCAGGCCTCGAGAAAATGGTCGATATCGGCCTCGGTCGTGGTCCAGCCGAGGCTGACGCGGATCGTCGCAGCCAGCGATGCCGGGCGGCAGCCCCATCGCCTCCAGCACATGGCTCGGCCCGACCTTGCCCGACGAGCAGGCCGCGCCGGCGCTGACCATGACCCCGTCGAGATCGAGCGCGATGACCTGCGTCTCGGCCGCGATGCCGGGCAGGGCGAGCGCTGATGTGTTCGGCAGCCGCGGCGCGCCGGCACCGATGACCAGCGCCTCCGGCACGGCCGCGAGCGCCGCCGCTTCGAAGAGGTCGCGCAGCCGCCGCACCCGCTCGTATTCGGCGAGACCGGCGATTGCGGCCTCGGCGGCGGCGGCGAAGCCGGCGATGCCGGGCAGGTTCTCGGTGCCGGCGCGGCGGCCGCGCTCCTGCCCGCCGCCGCGGAGCAGCGGGTTCGGCTCTGCGCTCGCCGGTTACCACAAGAGCACCGATCGCCCGGCGGGCCGCCGAGCTTATGCGCCGACAGGCTGATCAGATCGGCGCCGAGCGCGGCGGCCTCGAGCGGAATTTTGCCGGCGGCCTGCACGGCGTCGCAATGGAACAGCGCGCCGTTTGCGTGCGCGATCGCGCCGATCCGGGCGGCCGGCTGGACGATGCCGGTCTCGTTGTTAGCCAGCATGACCGAGACCAGCGCCGGGCGCGGGTCGGCCCGCAGCATCGCATCGAGCGCGGCGAGATCGACGATCCCGTTCGTGATCGACCGGGATGCGCTCGGCGGTAGGCACGGCCTGCAGCACCGAATTGTGCTCGACGGCCGAGACAAGGATCCGCTCGCGGCCGCTGCCGAGCAGCGCGAGGTGATTGGCTTCGGTGCCCCCGCTGACGAAGACTACGCCGTCGGGCGCCGCGCCGATCAGAGAGGCAACGGCTTCGCGCGCCCGCTCGATCCGCTGCCGTGCGGCGCGGCCCGAGCGATGCACCGAGGACGGGTTGCCGCAATGAGCCAGCGCCGCAGCCACCGCCGCCATGGCCTCCGGCCGCAGCGGCGCCGTCGCGTTCCAGTCGAGATAGGTCTCGCGCCGGGTCATTGGTTCAGCCGAATCGCAACAACGACAAGATCAGCAGCGTAACATGGTGAACGAGATCGCGTTTTCATCCCGGGCCGGCCGCGTAGCCGCGGCGCTGCGGCGACGCCGCTGGTGCCGAGCACGCGCCGCTCGCAGACATCGCCGAGCGATACAGAGCTGAGGTAGAGGTGGATCTGACGGCCCAGCTCTTCCCAGAGATCGTGCGTCAGGCATCGGCTGCGGTCGCCGCGGCAGCCGACCGCCTCGCCGGGCGTGCAACGGACCGCCTCGAGCGGCTCGTCGACGGCGAGAATGATGTCGGCGATGCGGGTGTCGTTCCGGTGATGCGCGAGCAGGTACCCGCCGCCCGGCCCGCGCACGCTGTTGACCAGGCCGCCGCGCCGCAGTCTGCCGAAACAGCTGCTCGAGATAGGCCAGCGAGATTTCCTGCCGCTGGGCGATCTCGGCGAGCGGGACCGGCCCGCCATCGCCATGCCGGGCAAGATCGACCATCGCCATAACGGCGTAGCGCGCCCTGGTGCCGAGCTTCATCGCCCCGTGCTCATTTTCCTGGTTCTCGTTGCGCCGCGGCTCACGGCTGCGCCCCGATCCGCCGCCGCACCGTATCGGCCGCAGTAGTCTCTGGCGCGCCGCACCGCACGTCGCTTCCCTCTCGGCTCCTCTCGCGCTCGCGTTCGAGTTCGGCTATCCGGGCGCGCAGGCTCGTAACCTCGTCGAGCAACGCATTTAGCGCTCGCGCGATCGGGTCCGGGATCTCGCCGCTGACCCCGTACGGTTCGAATGCCGGCGGAGATGCAGGGGCGGCATCGCGTCGCACGGCCTGACGCGCCGGATTGCCGACCATCGTCGCACCTTCCGGCACATCCGTCAGCAACACCGAGACGGCACCGACGCGCGCGCCGTCTCCGATACGGATTGGCCCCAACACCCGTGCACCGGAACCAATGATGACGTTGTTGCCGATCGTTGGGTGGCGCTTTTGCCCGCCCTGCTCGCGCGAGGGGCGGGTGCCGCCAAGGGTCACGCCGTTATAGAGCGTGCAATCGTCGCCGATTTCGGCGGTCTCGCCGATCACGACCCCCATGCCGTGATCGATGAACAGCCGCTTGCCGATGCGTGCGCCGGGATGAATCTCGATGCCGGTGGCGCACCGTCCCAGATGCGAGACGAACCGCCCGACGAGATGCCAGCCGCGCCCCCAGAACCAGTGCGCAACGCGATAGAACAGCAGCGCCTGAAACCCCGGGTAACAGAGCACGACCTCGAGCCGCGACCGGGCCGCCGGATCGCGGGCGAGCGTTGCATCAATCTCGTCACGCAGGTTTCTGAAAAGCATCGCGATCACTATATTTTGCCACCGAGCCCGCAATTTGAGCGTCCGCCTGCGAGGCGCCGTCGCGGGGCTACGAGGCGACAGTACAATTGCCCGACTGCCGGAATCAAGTTTGTGACGACAATGAGGCCCAGGTGATAGCCGATCGAGCAGCCACGAGCTTTTCGCGCAAAACCAGAGTCGCGCAGTCGGAATTGAATCGGAATCGAACATGCCTGACGTGATCATCAACGGCCCGGATGGGCGCATCGAGGGGCGCTATCACCATGCCCGCGCGCGGTACGGCGCCGATGGCCCTCGTCCTGCATCCGCACCCGCTGCACGGCGGGACGATGAACAACCGGGTCGTGTACACGATTTATCAGACGTTCGTGCGCCGCGGATTTTCGACCCTGCGCTTCAATTTCCGCGGCGTCGGGCGCAGCCAGGGCAGCTTCGACCGCGGCGAGGGGGAGCTGGCGGACGCCGCCGCGGCGCTCGACTGGCTGCAGACTTACAACCCGAACGCCGCGTCATGCTGGGTCGCGGGGTACTCGTTCGGCGCCTGGATCGGCATGCAGCTGTTGATGCGCCGACCTGAGATCGAGGCCTTCATCTCGGTCGCCCCGCCGGCCAACTCGTATGATTTCAGCTTTCTGGCGCCGTGCCCGTCGTCGGGCCTGATCCTGCATGGCGATCAGGACAACGCCGTGCCGCGCTGAATTCGGTACAGAAGCTCGTGCACAAACTGTCGCATCAGCGCGATATCAAGATCGAGTTCCGCAAGATCCCAGGGGCCGATCATTTCTTCGCCGACCCCGAGCCGCTCGCGCATCATGTCGATGCGTATATCGGGGCCCATCCGCGTTTTGCCTTGCAGGAACCGGCCACCGCGCCAACCGCCCGGGGACGCTAAGCGGAGTCTGGGAACATACCTCCATTTTTTCGGTTCCCGCCCTGGTTGTTGCCGCTCAGTGGGTCGGAAGCGGCACCCCAGCGCGGATCAGCGCGGCTTTCTGACGCTGCGCCAGCACGGCTTCGTCGAAATCGTCGATCAGCTCGTGAAACAGGCGATGCCAGTTGATCCGCGCCTGCAGATGCAGGAACACCGACCCGAGACCGACCGCCGCCCGGTCCATAAACACGAAGGCGCGCGGCGGCGCGATGCCACCGAGCCGGCGCAGGTCGCGGTGCACGTCATCGACGAGATTGCGCCCGTCGGCGCCGGGTTTGGCCCGCTCCTGGATCATCCGGTCGCGATCCTCGAGCAGCGGGCCGTAGAGGAAGCGCGCCCAGCGGTTCAGCACTTCGATCACTTCGTGCGACAGCTCGCCGAACCCCCAGAGGCGATACGCCTCGACCGCCAGATCGCGGTCGTCGCGTTCCAGCGCGTGATACAGATCGATCACGCCTTTGACGAAACGTGGCGGAAATATCCGGACGCAGCCGAAATCCAGCAGATTTACGGTGCGATCCGGCGCGACTGTATAATTGCCGAGATGCGGGTCGCCATGGATCACGCCGTAATAGTAGAACGGCACGTACCATGTCCGGAACATGCGCAGCGCGATCTCGTTGCGCAGTTCGACCGGCGCGTTTTCGGCGAATTCGAGGATCGGACGGCCTTCGAGCCAGGTCATCGTCAACAGACGCCGGGTTGACAAGTTCGGCGATCGGGCGCGGCACCGCGACGCCCGGCTCGTCCGCCAGAATCTCGCCGTAGAGCCGCATATGCGCGGCCTCGCGTTCGTAATCGAGTTCCTCGCGCAGCCGGTCGGCGATCTCGGCATGGATCTCCGCGGTGCTGACCGTCTTGTCGTAGCGCTCGTAAATCCCCATCGCGAGGCGCAGCTGACGCAGATCGGCTTCGACCGCCGATCCCATGTCCGGATATTGCAATTTGCAGGCGAGCGCTGTGCCGTCGAGCGCGATGGCGCGATGCACCTGTCCCAGCGACGCTGCGCGCGCCGCCTCGCGCTCGAAGCTCTTGAACCGGCTCTGCCAATCCGGCCCGAGTTCGCCCGCCATGCGGCGGCGCACGAACGGCCAGCCCATCGCCGGCGCGTTGGCCTGCAAAGTCAGCAGCTCGCGGACATATTCCTCGGGCAGCGCCTCGGGGATCGTCGCGAGCAATTGCGCGACCTTCATCAGCGGCCCCTTGATGCCGCCCAACGCCGCCTTCAGATCGGCCGCATGCCGCTCGCGATCGATCGGCATGCCGAGATAGCGCTCGGCCCCGAGCCGTGCCCCAAGCCCCGCCATCGCGCCGCCAACCTGCATATAGCGCCGGGCGCGGCCGGTAAACGTGTCGTCGCTTGTCAACCGCGAAACCTTGAGTGAGACCGGAACCCGCCATATGGGGATTTTCGGTCACTCGCCCCAGGGGTGCTTGCGCAGTGCGGCATTGATGCGCTATTGCCAGCCCGGCCCGCCGGCCTGGAATTGCTCTCTCACATCCTGATCGAGGGGGAGCGATACACGCTTTTTCGACATGCCGAGCGGCGGCCGGCCGGGTCAAATTAGTTTGTCGCCATCGCGTATCTCAGCCTTGTCGAACCGTTCGTCGGTCAATTCCGGGGCTGTATCCGGGTCTTCGGCGATCTGCCGGGCGATATCTTCATCAGTGGTGGCGTCCAGCTTCGCCAAGTCGCTGCGAATAACGGGCCTGTGCTCTAGCATTGTCTTTCTCAATCAGGTTTTTAGCGGGCATTGCTCGGGCGCGAGCCACTGAATTCTCGCAAGCGTTGAGAGATGGCGTCTTCCTCAGCACGAATTCCATCACGATCAACAAATCCCATCTGTTTATATCCGTGAAATGGATTGCAAATCATTTAGCGCTTCGTGATGGGGTCGGGTGCACAATAGCATATTCTCCATTCGATCTGGCGCGATTGACGGTAGGTCTTGACTTTTATTTAAGTAGTTCCACACAGAGTTGGCCAGCATCAGAAATGAAAATGGCCACACTGGCGAGCACCAACACACCGACTAGATTTCGCATCCATCGTTTCAAGAAGCATCTGCCGCGATCGAGCACGATTGTGATCCATTTGTGCCTACCCCAGCGTCTCCAGCTCGTCGATGAACCCGCCGATCATCGACAGGCCCTTCGACCAGAAGGCGGGGTCGCTCGCATCCAGGCCGAACGGCGCCAGCAATTCGCGGTGCCGCAGCGTGCCGCCGGCGCGCAGCATGTCGAGATAGCGCGCGGCGAAACCGTCGGGCTTTTCCTGGTACGCCGCATAGAGCGAATTCACCAGGCAATCGCCGAACGCATAGGCGTAGACATAAAACGGCGAATGGATGAAATGCGGGATGTAGGTCCAGTACCAGTTATACGGTTCGTCGAAGCGCAACGCCGGCCCGAGGCTCTCGCGCTGCACGTCGAGCCAGATCTCGCAGATCCGGTCGGCGGTCAGCTCGGCCTCGCGACGCTCGTCGTGCACCCGCGTCTCGAACGTGACGAAGGCGATCTGGCGCACCACCGTGTTCAGCATGTCCTCGACCTTGCCGGCGAGCATGATGCGCCGCCGCGCCGGGTCGGTCTCGGCCGCCAGCAACGCCCGGAACGTCAGCATCTCGCCGAACACCGAGGCGGTCTCGGCCAGGGTCAGCGGCGTGTCGGCCATCAGCGCGCCCTGGCCCGCCGCCAGCACCTGATGCACGCCGTGGCCCAATTCGTGCGCCAGGGTCATCACGTCGCGCAGCCGGCCCTGGTAGTTCAGCAGCAGATACGGATGCGCGCTCGGCACGGTCGGATGCGCGAAGGCGCCCGGCGACTTGCCCGGCCGCACCGGCGCGTCGATCCAGGGCCGCGCGAAGAAATCTTTCGCCGACCGCGGCCAGCTCCGGCGAGAACGCGCGATAGGCCGACAGCACCGTGTCGCGCGCCTCGCTCCAGCCGAGCGTGCGGTCGACATCGCCGGGCAGCGGCGCGTTGCGGTCCCAGAACGGCAGTTGCTCGACGCCGAACCAGCGCGCCTTCAGCCGGTAGTAGCGGTGCGACAGGCTCGGGTAGCTGGCGCGCACCGCCGCGATCAGCGCATCGACGACCTCGTCCTCGACGAAGTTCGACAGGTTGCGCGCCGAGATCGGCCGCGGGAATTTGCGCCAGCGGTCCTCGATCTCCTTGTCCTTGGCGAGCGTGTTGGTGATCAGCGCGAAGACGCGGCCGTTTTTGCCGAGCACCTCGCCGATCGACAGCGCCGCCTCGCGCCGCACCGCGCCGTCCGGGTCGGACAACAGGTGCATCGCCTCGGCCTCGGTCAGCTCGCGGCCGCGGAACGGAAAGCGCAATTCGGCGATCGTCTCGTCGAACAGCCGCACCCACGCGGCGCGGCCGGCGACCGATTTTTCGAGCAATATCTTTTCCAGCTCGTCGCTGAGCTGGTGCGGCCGCATCGCGCGCACGTCGCGCAGCCACGGCCGGTAATGCGCCAGCGCCGGGTCGGCCAGCTTCGCGTCGAGCGCGGCGTCGTCGAGCCGGTTGATCTCGAGCGCGAAGAACAGCAGCTCGGTCGCGACCGCGTTGATGCGCTCGTGCATCGTCTGGTAGAAGCGCGCGATCTCGGGGTCGGCGACATTGCCGGCGCGCAGCAGATCGGCGTAGCTCATGATTCGGCCGGCGGTCTCCTGCAGCCGCTCGTATTCGCGCCACCGCGGCGCCGAGTTCGCCGCCCGACAACGCCGCGAGCCGGCTCTCGTAGCGCCGCCCGGAACGCCGCCGCCTCGGAAGCGAGCGCCTCCAGATCGCGCCGCAGTTCGGGGCTGTCGCGGCCGGGATAGAGATCCGCGAGATCCCATTCCGGCAACGGACCGAGCGCCTTCGGCTCCGCCGCCCGCCTCGCCCACTTTGTCCCAAAGCATCGCTGCCTAAATCCCGGACCGGTACGATATTATGGCCCGCCGGATATGGGGCGCGGCCCAAGGATCGCCAACCGGAAGCGCCAACCCGAGGGGAACAGCACGAACATGGATTACGCGACCTGCCGCAGCCTGCCGGCGATGTTCTTCGATGACGGCAGAGCGGCGCGGCGATCGGCCGTTTCTGTGGGCGAAGCGCGACCGGGTCTACCGGCCGCTCTCCTGGTCCGAAGCGGCCGGGCAGGTGACTCGGCTGGCGCGCGGCCTGCGTGTCGATCGGCATCGAGCCCGGCGACCGGGTGGCGCTGGTTGCCGAGAGCCGGCCGGAATGGGTGATCGCCGATCTGGCGATCATGAGCATCGGCGCCGTCACGGTCCCGGCCTACACGACCAACACGGTCGAGGACCACCGCCACATTCTCGACAATAGCGGCGCGCGCGCCGCGATCGTCTCGACCCCGGGCCTCGCCGCCAAACTCATGCCCGCCGCCGAGCAGGTCCCGAGCGTCGACGCGGTGATCGCGATCGAGCCGCCCGGCCTGGCAAGCGCGTCATCGGTGGACGTGCATTCCTGGGACACGCTGCTGGCCGACTCCGGCCGCGCGCGAAGACGACGTGCGCGGGCGCATCGCGGCGCTGTCGCCGGACGATACGGCGTGCCTGATCTACACCTCCGGCACCGGCGGCGTGCCGAAAGGCGTGATGCTGAGCCACCGCAACATCATCGGCAATTGCCGCGGCGCCTATCGCCTCCTGGAACAGCTCGGCCTCGGCGACGAGGTGTTTCTCTGCTTTCTGCCGCTGTCGCATTCCTACGAGCACACCGCCGGGCTGATGTTCCCGATCTCGATCGGCGCGGAGATCTATTTCGCCGAGGGCGCCGACACCTTGGCCGCCAATCTGCTCGAAGCCCGCCCGACGATCATGACCGCGGTGCCGCGGCTCTACGAGACGATGCACCAGCGCATCCGCCTCGGCATCCAGCGCGAGCGCGGCCTGAAGCGGCGCCTGTTCGAACAGGCCGTCGCGATCGGCCGCAAGCGCCTGGCCGGCGAGACCCTGCCGCTGGCCGACCGGCTGCTCGATCCGGTGCTCGACCGGCTGGTGCGCGACAAGGTGCGGGCGCGGTTCGGCGGGCGGCTCAAGGCGATGGTGTCGGGCGGCGCGCCGCTCAACCCCGAGATCGGCGGCTTCTTCCTGGCGCTCGGCGTGACGCTGCTGCAAGGCTACGGCCAGACCGAGGCGGCGCCGGTGATCGCCTGCAACCCGCCGGACCGCACCCGCATCGACACGGTCGGGCCGGCGCTCGACGGCGTCGAGATCCGCATCGCCGAGGACGGCGAGATCCTGGTGCGCGGCGACAATGTCATGAAGGGCTACTGGAACGACCCGGAGGCGACCGCGCGCACCCTGGTCGATGGCTGGCTGCACACCGGCGATATCGGCCTTCTCGACGCCGACGGCTACCTGCGCATCACCGACCGCAAGCGCGATTTCATCAAGAACTCGGGCGGCGACATGATCTCGCCGGCGCGGGTCGAGAGCGCGCTGACCCTGGCGCCGGAGATCGCGCAGGCGATGGTGATCGGGCGACCGCCGGCCGTATCTGGTCGCGGTCATCGTCCCCGACCCCGATTTCGCCGCCGCCTATGCTCGCGAGCACGATGTCCCCGGCGACCTCGCCGGCGCTGGCGCGCAGACCCCGGCTTCCACAAGGCGCTGGGCGACGCCGTCGCCCGGGTCAACAGCGAGCTGCAGCACCCCGAACGCGTGCGCCGCTTCGTGATCGCCGCCGAGCCGTTCAGCCTCGCCAACGCGCAGCTGACCCCGACCCTGAAAATCCGCCGCCACGCGATCCGCGCGGTCTACCAATCCGCCTTCGACGAGCTCTACGACGGCAAGGGACTGGCGGCGTAGGGCGAAGGCGACCTAAGCATGATCCTGTTCAACCGCCTCGACGCCGTTCCGCCGCTCTCGCCGGAGGAGCGGCTGCTGCTCGACAGCGTCAAGGCGCTGGCGCGCGACCAGATCGCCAAGCGGGCGGCCGAATACGACCGCAGCGGCGAATTTCCGTGGGACAATATCCGGGCGATCAACGCGCTCGGCCTCAACGCGATGTTCGTGCCCGAGGCGTATGGCGGGGCGGGGCTGTCCTATGCGGCCTATCTGGCCTGCGTGCGCGAGATCAGCGCCGCCTGCGCCTCGACCGGCATCATCTGGGCGACCAATTTCCACGCGATGAAGCCGCTGATCGACTTCGGCACGGACGCCCAGAAACAGCGGCTGCTTGCCGCGCGTCGCCGAGGGCGCGATCGGCGCGCTGGCGATCACCGAACCCGAGGCCGGCTCCGACGCGACCGGCATGACGACAAGGTTCACCCCGGAGGGCAACGACACGGTCGTCGTCTCGGGCGGAAAAACCTTCATCAGCAACGGCGATGTCGCCGATCTGTATCTGGTGTTCGGGAAGTGGTCCGAGATCGACAGACCGCCGGGGCGCGATTTCGGCGATCATCATCGAGAAGGACACGCCGGGCCTCGTGGTCCTGCGCACCGAGGAAAAGATGGGCCACCGCGCCGCCTCGACCGCCGCGCTCGCCTTCGAGAATTGCCGCGTCCGCCGCGACAACCTCCTGGGCGAGCCGGGCGAGGGGCTGAAGCTGCTGCTCGCCGCGCTCAACAAATCGCGCCCCAGCATCGCCGCGCACGCGCTCGGCATCGCCCGCGCCGCCTTCGACGACGCGGTCGCCTACATCAACGAGCGCCGCCAATCGGGACGGCGCATCGTCGAGTTCCAGGGCATCCAGTTCCTGCTCGCCGATCTCGCGACCGATCTGGCGATGTGCGAATGCTGGCTGTGGCATGTCGCCGGGCCTGATCGACCGCGGCGTCGCGGATATCGGCCCGGGAATCGCGGTGGAGGCGTCGATGCTGAAAATGCGCGCCTCGGACCTGGCGATGCGCATCGCGACCGAGGCGGTGCAGCTGCACGGCGGCTATGGCTACATCAAGGAATTTCGCGTCGAGCGGCTGTTCCGCGACGCCAAGATCACCCAGATCTGGGAGGGGACGAACCAGATCCATCGCCAGTTGATCGGGCGCAGCTTTATCGCCAGGAGCTAACGCGAGCCGGGGCTGACGCGAGCCAGCCTCTAACGCAGGAGTAGGCCCAAGGAACAATAAGGGGGATGACGCGGTTCGGAAGGTAGAAGGAATCATTTCGAGGTCAGCCATGTTCCTCAGAAACGATCTGGACGAACTGCTCGCCTGCGAGGCGCGGCCGGCGGTCTCGATCTATCTGCCGACCCACAAGGCCGGCCGCGAAATCCGCCAGGATTCGATCCGGCTGCGCAACCTGCTTCGGGAGCGGCCGAGCGGCTCGGCGCCGACCGGCGCGGTCTCCGGAGGTCGAGGCCCTGCTCGAGCCGGCGCGCCGGCTCGTCGAGGACGAAGAATTCTGGCGCCATCAGGAGCACGGTCTCGCGATCTTCATCGCGCCGGGCTTCCACCGCGTTCACAATTGCCGATCGAGGTGGCGGAGGAGGTCGCGGTCGGCAGACATTTCTGCATCCGGCCGCTCTTGCCGATCGTCGATCCGACCGGCTGGTTCTGGCTGCTGACGATCACGGCCGGACGGACGCGGCTCTATCGCGGCTCGCGCTGGGCGATCGGCGAGGTCGGCGGCATCGACCTGCCGCAAGGCATCGAGGAAATCTACAACGAGACCGTCTTTCAGGAGCAGCACTATGCCAGCCCGACGGCGCGGCCGTAGCGCAGCTGCCGTCCGGGCTGTCGAAAGCGCAATCGTTCGGCGAGACGCCCGAGGATCTGCGCAAGGCGCAGCTGTTGCAGCTGTTGCGCCGCATCGCCGGTGTTGTCGAGCCGGTCATCAAGCGCGAACCCGCCCCGGTCATCCTCGCCGCGCAGCCCGAGATCCAGGGCAATTTCCGCGAGCATCGCGACTTGGAAGGAGCTGCTGCCCGAAGGCATCCAGGAGAACCCGGACGCGATGTCGGACGACGCGCTGCGCGAAAAGGCCTGGGCGCTGCTCGACCCGAGCCGCGAAAAGCAGCCGCGGCGACGCGATCGGACGGCTGAACGGGCTGATCGGCACCGGCAACGGCAAGGCCGCGACAACGCCGGAGGACATCGTCAAGGCGGCGCGCGACGGCCGCGTCGAACGACTGTTTCTCGCTGCCCGGCAGGCCGGTCTGGGGCCAGCTGATCGAAGCCGAGGACCGCATCGTCGCGCATGACGAGAAGGCGCAGGACGACGACGACCTGCTGAATTACGCCGCCGTCATGACGCTGCGGCAACGCGGCGAGGTGACGCTGGTCGATCCCGCGCAACTGCCGCAGCCCGGACCGGCCGCCGCGATCCTGCGCTACTGAACCGAGCCCCGCCCAGGAGGACCGACATGGAAACTCCCGTCGAAATTGTTTTCCACAACATGCCCGTCGTCGCCGGCGGTCGAGAACGGAAATCCGCGACCGCGTCGAGAAGCTGGACCGGATGTACAACCACCTGATCGGGTGCCGCGTCTCGGTCGAGCAGCTCCACCGGCGGCACCAGACCGGAAACGTCTACGAGGTGCATATCGAGCTGCGCGTGCCGGGCGAGGATGTCGTCGTCAGCCACGAGCCGCATCATGCCCGCGAGCGCTACGCGGATCCCGACGTCAATGTGGCGCTGCGCGACGCCTTCAAGACCGCCGAGCGGCGCCTGATGGAGTTCAAGCGCAAGCAGCGCGGCGACGTGAAGGTGCATGAGGACGCCGCGTTTTTCGCCGGTCAGGTGTCGCAGCTCTATCCGAAGGAAGACCACGGCTTCCTGCTGACGCACGAGGGCACGCAGCTCTATTTCCACCGCAACAGCCTCGTACAGCGCGATTTCGACGAGCTCAGGGTCGGCGACCGCGTGCATTTCGTGCAGACAATCGGCGACACCGGCCCGATCGCGAACAAGGTGTGGCGGGTCGAGGGCGCGCCGGGTTAGGCCGCGATCCGTCAGAGCGGACCGCAAGCCACCGCACCGTGCATCGGCGGTACCGCAGCACATTATGGCCGGGCTTGACGCCGGCCATCTATCATCGGGCGGAACGCCGTGCGAGCGCAGCTGGGAAATACGGGCAGCCGATCGTGAGCGACCACAACCGACAGGCCGATGCCTACAAGAGCGCCGGCGTCGATATCGCCGAGGCCGATGCGGGCCTGCGCAATATCGTGCGCCGCATCACCGGGACGTGGCCCCAGGGGCGGCCGGCGGCGCGGCCCGGCATCGGCGCGGTGCAGCTGCCGATCGGCTATTTCGCGAACGTTATCGATATCGGCGGCGGGGTCGGGCTCGGCATCTGCACCGACGGGGTCGGCTCGAAGGCGATCGTCGCCGAGATGATGCGCAAATACGACACGATCGGCATCGATTGCGTCGCGATGAACGTCAACGACCTGCTCTGCGTCGGCGCGAAGCCGCTGTCGATGGTCGATTACATCGCGGTCGAGCGGGCCGACGCGGCGATGCTCGACGGCATCGCGATCGGTCTCGCCGAGGGCGCGCGGCAGGCCGGGATCTCGATCTCGGGCGGCGAGATCGCGCAGTTGCGCGACGTCGTGCGCGGCTTCGATCTGGTCGGCACGGCGGTCGGCTTGGTGCCGCTCGACCGGATCATCGTCGGCCGCGGCGTGCGCCCCGGCGACCGGGTCATCGGTCTCGCCAGCAACGGTCTCCACAGCAACGGCTACACGCTCGCCCGCCGCGTCCTGTTCGACGAGGCGAAGCTGTCGGTGGACGATGTCGTCCCCGAACTCGGCTGCGCCCTTGGCGAGGAGCTGTTGCGTCCGACCTTCATCTACGTGCCCGAGATCCTCGAATTGATCGAGCGCGTGCCGGGTGTCGGCGCGCTGATCCACATCACCGGCGACGGGTTGCTGAACCTGCCGCGGGTCGACGCCGAGATCGGGTTCGTTCTCGACAGCCTGCCGCCGCCGCCGCCGATATTCGACCTGATCGAACGGTGCGGCGGGATCAGTCGCGCCGAGATGTTCGAGGTCTACAACATGGGGATCGGGTTCTGCGCCGTCGTGCCGGAGAGCGATGTCGAGGCGGCGCTGGCGATCCTGGCCCGGCACGACCGCCGCGCCTGGGTCATCGGACATGCGGTCGCCGATCCGGAGAAATCGGTGCGTCTGCCGCAGCACGGTCTGATCGGTCGCGGCAAACGGTTCCGCCCGGCCTGATCGCGTCCGCGTCGTCGCTGGGTCCGTCGCCGCGCAACCTGCCGCGCCGCCGCGCCGTTAGACGGGGAAACCCGTTGATTCAGCGCGGGTGATCCCGCGAGCGAGGACGCAAATGTCTACGAAAACGATGGCGCTTGCCGCCGCGCTGTTGGTCTGCGGCGGCGGCGCAGGAACCGGGACCGATGCGGCCGGTGCCGACCCAGGATCATCCGCCGGTCGGTGCGGACGTGCCGCTCTATTATCAGCAGGTGCCCGCAGTCGTACCGCTAGGTCCGCATATCGACAAGCCCAGCGTCAACCCGAGCGCCGCCGGCACCCTGATGGAATGGGAGAAGCCCGCAACCGAGCACAACGGCGGTTCCGGCCCCGAGCACAGCGGCTCGGTTGGAATCAATGCGAATACGCACCCGCTGAAGGCATTAGAGGCGGGCGGCGAGCCGCGAAACGAGGGCATGACGCAACCTGCGGGCGTGTATCCTACGCCGCGCTCGACGATGAACCGCGCCCGTCCGGGCCAGAATTCCTCGACGACATAGCGCTGCATCGTCGGGGTGCGGAAGATCCGCCGCGAAATCTTCAGCGCCGCGACCATCGTCTCCTGGTCGCCGCGCGTCGCGAGATAGTTCGGCTGCATCGCCGGCGGCACGCTCGGGTCGGGCGATTTGATCCGCACCCAGCCGCGGCTCTCCGGGCGGCACGGGATCGCGACCAGCGAGCAGCCCGGAAACGGGTGCATCGGCTTCGCCGGGCTTGTCGAAGCTGCCGGCGAGGAACTGGTACTGCACGTCGGGCGAGGCCAGCCCCTCGCGGGTCTTCGCGAACAGCCCGATCGGCGCCGCCCCCATCATCAGCGCGCCGCGCCGCCCGAGCACGTATTCGAGCCCAGTGCGCGCCTGCCACAGCCACGAGCGCGAAATCTCGTTCAGCGTGTTGCGGTTGCGCGCCTTGTAGATGACGCGGCAGCCGAGATGGTCCTGCAGATTGTCGCCGACCCCGGGCAGTTCGTGGACGACCGCGATGCCGTGCTCGCGCAGCAGATCGCCGGGACCGACCCCGGATAATTGCAACAGCTGCGGCGACAGCAGCGAGCCGCCCGACAGCAGCACCTCGGCGCGCGCCCGGACGCGACGGACGGCGCCGTTCTGCATGAATTCGAGACCGACCGCGCGCTTGCCGTCGAACAGCACGCGCTGTGCGAAGGCGCGGATTTCGACCGTGAGGTTGGGCCGCTTGATCGCCGGGCGCAGATAGGCGAGCGCGGCGCTGCACCGCCGCATCTTGCGCACGGTCAGCTGATAACTGCCGACGCCTTCCTGCTCGGCGCCGTTGAAATCGGGATTGGCCTTGAACCCGGCCTCCTGCGCGGCGGCGATGAACGCGTCGTGCAATTCGTGGCGGGCGCGCAGATCGGAGATGTCGAGCGGGCCGCCGGCGCCGTGATGCTCGTCCTCGCCGCGCTCCTGGTTTTCGGCGCGGCGGAAATACGGCAGCACGTCGTCATAGCCCCAGCCGATGCAGCCGAGCTGCCGCCAATAGTCGAAATCCTGCCGCTGGCCGCGGATGTAGATCAGCCCGTTGATCGAGCTGGAGCCGCCCAGCACTTTGCCGCGCGGCCACGAAATGCGCCGCCCGTCGAGGCCCGGCACCGGCTCGGTCTCGAACTGCCAGGTGATCCGCGGGTGGTAGATGTTGCGGTAGAACCCGGCCGGGATGTGGATCCACGGGTTCGTATCCTTGCCCCCGGCCTCGATCACCAGGACCTTTGTCCCGGCATCGGCCGACAGCCGGTTCGCCAGCACGCACCCGGCCGACCCGGCCCCGACAATGACGAAATCGTATTCGGCGTCGAATTGCATTCTGTACGTCGGCTGAATGCCCGGTGGCAGCGGCCGCGCCGCTGTCTCTGCTCCTGCAATTCGCGGAATTCGGCGCGTTCGCGCGAGTCGATTGCAGCTCGCCGGCGCCCGCATGTCGAGCTCACAGATGTTCGGAATTTGCCGGCCCGCGTCGTGCCCCTTCGACGATCGATGCAGCTCGGGCGATTGCTCTACACAGCACCGTGTACTTGACCGCCCCTGTTCCTCGATTCGTCAGTCCCGGCACCATGTCGGTCACGACAAAGCCGCGCTCGGTCACGTCGATGACGGCGAGTTCGGTGTAGACGCGCTTGACGCAGCGGCGGCGCGGGTAGGTGCAGCGGCGCAGCGCGCTCGCCCACGGTGTTGTGCTCCATGACGATCCAGATGCGCTTGGCGCCGGCCGCGAGGTCCATCGCGCCGCCGATCGCCGGGGCGTTGTCGTCGTCGGAGCGCGCCCAGTTCGCGAGGTCGCCGTTCTCGGCCACCTGAAACGCGCCGAGCACGCACAGATCGAGATGGCCGCCGCGCACCAGCGCGAAACTGTCGGAATGGCTCATATAGCTGCCGCCCGGCCGCAGCGTCACGTACTGGCTGCTGGCGTTGATCAGCCAGCGGTTGATCTTGTCGGGTTCGGGCGCCGGTCCCATGCCGACAATGCCGTTCTCGGAGTGGAAGACGACCTCGCGCTCGGGCGGCACGTAATTGCCGACCAGGGTCGGGATGCCGATGCCGAGATTGACCGACCACCCCTCCGGGATGTCCTGCGCGACGCGTGCCGCCAGCGCATCGCGGCCGAGCGGCTGCCAATTCGCCGTTTCAGGCATTCCGGCCTCCTCTAACGAGCGCCAGCAGAGGACCCCTCGGCCGGGCTTGACCCGGCCGTCCACGTCTTTGCCCGCTTGAGCGGCCGAACAAAGACGTAGGTGGCCGGATCAAGTCCGGCCGCGGGGGAATTATGGTCGCTGGCGATCACGTCTTCAGCGGCGGGTCGCCGGCCTCGATGTAGACGAGGCGGTCGACATAGACGCCGGGGGTCGCGATCTCCTCCGGCGACAATTCGCCCAGTTCGGCGATGTGCTGCGTCTGCGCGATCGTCAATTCGGCCGCCGCCGCCATGACCGGGTTGAAGTTGCGCCCGGCGTCGCGATAGACGAGGTTGCCCCAGCGGTCGGCGCGCCACGCCTCGACCAGCGCGACATCGCCGCGGATCGCGTGTTCGAGGATGTATTCGCGCCCCTCGAAATAACCCCCGAACATCCGCGCTTCCTTGCCCTCGGCGAGTTTCGTGCCGGCGCCGGTGGCGGTGAAAAATGCCGGGATGCCGGCCGCCCCGGCGCGGATGCGCTCGGCCATCGTGCCCTGCGGCACGATCTCCAGCTCGATCTGTCCGGCCGCGAAGACCTCCTCGAACAGCACCGAGCCGCGGCTGCGCGCGAAGCTGCACACGATCTTGCGCACGCGGCGCTCGCCGATCAGCCGCGCCACGCCTTCGCGAAAGCGCCCGGCCGTGTTGTGCACGACGACGAGGTCCTTGGCGCCCTGTTCGATCAGCCCGTCGATCAGCGCGCGCGGCTCGCCGACCTGCGCGAAGCCGGCGATCAGCACGGTCGAGCCGTCCTTGATCGCCGTCGAGCGCCTCGGCCACCGAGCGGACGAATTTGTCGATCATTGCGCGCCCTGCCACTGCTATCCGTGACCTCGATTTAACCGGAAGCGGGTGGCCGAGGGGAACACCCGATGCGGGCGTGCCGGGTCAGCTGTGCCGGTCGCGGTTGAACTCGCGTTCCAGCATCACGCTGTAGCGCGACATGAAAAAGCAGAACGCGAAATAGATCGCGCCGGCGAAGATATAGGCCTCGGCGCTGAAGCCCTGCCACTCGGGGTCGGCCAGCGCGGCGTTGACCGTGCCGAGCAGGTCGAACAGGCCGATGATGATGACGAGCGAGGTGTCCTTGAATGTCCCGATAAAGGTGTTGACCAGCGGCGGGATCACCAGCGACAGCGCCTGCGGCAGCACAATCAGCCGGGTGCGCTGCCAATAGCCGAGCCCCAGCGAATCGGCCGCCTCGATCTGGCCCTTCGGGATCGCCTGCAAGCCGCCGCGCACGATTTCGGCGAGATAGGCGGCGCTGAACAGGATGAACGCGACCTGCGCGCGCAGCAGCTTGTCGATCGTCATGCCGGTCGGCAGGAACAGCGGCAGCATGACCGACGCCATGAACAAGACCGTGATCAGCGGCACGCCGCGCACCAGCTCGATATAGGCGACGCAGATCGCGCGCACCGCCGGCAGTTCCGAGCGCCGCCCGAGCGCCAGCGCGACGCCGAGCGGAAACCCGACCGCCATCCCGACCACGGCGAGGATCAGCGTCAGCGGCAGACCGCTCCACAGCAGCGTGTCGACGTAGGACAGGCCGAAGATGCCGCCCCACATCAAGACGCCGACCGCGCCGAGCCCGAACAGCCAGATCAGCAGCAGCTTGCGTCCCCACAGCCGCCGGTCGCAGCTCGCCGCGATCATCGCGACGAAGATCACGACGACAGCCAGCGGCCGCCATTGCTGCTGGTACGGGTAGCGGCCGAACAGGATGAAGCGCAGCTTCTCGCCGATAAAGGCCCAGCAGGCGCCGACCTCCTCGCCGCCGGGGCCGCGGCAGGCCTGTCCGTTGGGCGCGCTCCACACCGCGTCGATAAACGCCCATCGGACGAAAGGCGGGATCGTCACGGCCAGCAGGTAAAGCGCGAGCAGCGTCAGGAGCGTATTGAAGACGCCGCCGAACAGATTGACCCGCAGCCATTCGATCGCGCCGCGACTGGGCGGGCGCCGCCGCTCGGCGGCAATCGGGGTTGGTTCGGCGAGGTCGGTCATCACCCTGCCGTCGTGAATTGGTCATCCCGGCACAGGCCGGGATCCACCGCCCAGCTGACGTAGCGGCTGATAAATGGATCCCGGCCTTCGCCGGGAAGACGGTTCAGATAGACCACTGTCGAGGCAACGGTGGTCACCGCTCCACCAGCGCGACCGAGCGGTTGTACAAATTCATCAGCAGCGAGATCAAGAGGCTGATCGCGAGGTACACGGCCATGATCATCGCGATCCCCTCGACCGCCTGTCCGGTCTGGTTGATCGTCGTGTTCGCGATCGACACCAGATCGGGATAGCCGATGATGACCGCCAGCGAACTGTTCTTCGTCAGGTTCAGGTATTGGCTCGTCATCGGCGGCACGATGACGCGCAGCGCCTGCGGCAGCACGATCAGCCGCATGCGCTGCGACGGCCGCAAGCCCAGCGCCATCGCCGCCTCGCTCTGCCCCCAGCTGACCGCGAGAATGCCGGCGCGCACGATCTCGGCGATGAACGCGCCGGTGTAGACCACCAACCCGAGCAGCAGCGCGGCGAATTCGGGCGACGCGGCGCCGCCGCCGGCGAAATTGAAGCCGCGCAGCTCCGGCACGGTCGAGCCGCAGCGGCGATCCGGCGCCGACTATCAGAACACGATCGCCGGCAGGCCGAGGATCAGGCCGAGCGCGACCCAGCCGGCCGGAAACGGCTGCCCGGTGCGCGCCTGCCGCCGCCGCGCCCAGCGCGCGAGGCCCCATGCGCCCGCGATCCCGAGGACGAACGCGGCGAGCATCCACCAATACGCCGGGTCGCCATAGGGCAGCGGGAACACCAAGCCGCGATTGCTGACGAACACATCCGGGAGCGGCTGCCAAGCCTGCCGCGGCAGCGGCGCGTAGCCGCGCAGCAGCCCCCACCAGAAGAACAGCTGCAGCGCCAGCGGGATATTGCGGAAGGTCTCGACATAGATCTGCGCCAGCTTGGCGACGAGCCAGTTCGTCGAGAGCCGCGCCAGACCGATCAGCGTGCCGAAGCACGGTCGCCAGCACGATGCCGAGCGCAGCGACATAGAGCGTGTTGGTCAGCCCGACCAGAAACGCCCGCGCGTAGGTATCGGCCGGCGAATACGGGATCAGGTGCTCGCCGATGCTGAACCCGGCCTCGCGATCGAGAAAGCCGAACCCGGTCGCGATGTTCTGCCGGCTCAAATTCTCCAGCGTGTTGTGGACGAGAAACGCTCCGAGCGCGAGCACGGCGGCGACGAACAACACCTGGATGACGACGCCGCGCACGACCGGATCGTGCCACGGCGGCGGCCGCTTCGGCCGCGATTGCTCGTTTGCCGCGTAATCGGCCACGAGCGCAGCGTCAGCGGATCGGCATCGCGTACATCAGCCCGCCGCGCGTCCACAGATCGTTGAGGCCGCGATCCAGCTTCAGCGGCGAATCCTTGCCGACATTGCGCTCGAAGATCTGGCCGTAATTGCCGACCGACTTGACCGCGTTGTAGGCCCATTTCTCGTCGAGACCGAGCGCCTTGCCCATGCCGGGCGTCGCGCCCAGCATCCGCTTGACGTCGGGGTCCTCGCTCTTCGCTTTCTCGTCGACGTTTTGCGACGTTATGCCCTTTTCCTCGGCCTCGATCAGCGCGTAGACGACCCAGCGCACGATGTCGCCCCATTGGTCGTCGCCCTGACGCACCGCCGGCGCCAGCGGCTCCTTCGAGATGACCTCAGGCAGAATGACCTGCTCGTCGGGGTTCGGCGTCCGCCCGATGCGGATGCCGGCTAGGCCCGAACGGTCGGTGGTAATCACGTCGCAGCGCCCGGAAAGATAGGCGGAAACGACCTCGTCGAGTTTTTCGATGACGAGCGGCTTGAACTGCATGTTGTTGGCGCGGAAGTAGTCGGCCAGGTTGAGTTCGGTCGTCGTGCCCGGCTGCACGCAGACGGTCGCGCCGTTCAGTTCCTTGGCGCTTTTGACACCAAGCTTTTTTGGCGCCATGAAACCCTGGCCGTCATAGAACACGACCGGCGCGAAATTCAGCCCCAATTCGGCGTCGCGCTGCAGCGTGTCGGTCGTGTTGCGCGACAGGACATCGATTTCGCCTGATTGCAGCGCCGTGAAGCGCTGCTGCGCCGTCAACGGCACGTATTTGACCTTGTCCGGATCGCCGAGCACCGCGGCCGCGATCGCCTTGCAGATATCGACGTCGAACCCGGAATAGCGTCCCTGGCTGTCCGGCTGTCCGAAACCGGCAAGCCCGGTATTGACGCCGCAGACGACCGTCCCCGCCTGCTTGATCTTGTCGAGGGTCGGCCCGGCCCATGCCGGCGCCAATCCCAAACTCAATGTGAGCGCCAACACCCATGCAATGCGCGTCGCGATCCCGATCATCTGGCAAAATCCTGTAAGCAAGGCGTTTAACGATAACACGGGGCATGTCACGGGTAAATTCGAGGTTGCCTGTGTTAACGCGGCATACGCGCCAGTCGAGACGTGCTTGCCGGGACGTGCGGCGGACGGTTCAATACCAGCCGCGATTGCGCGCGGCTGGTTATGGCAGGGGCAGAGTAACGGTGGCGGTTCTGGACACAACGCGCCGCACGCTCCGCTCTGCGGAGGCATCGGCCGCACGCGCCGAGACCGCGTCGCCGGTATATTTCATGCTGCACATGCCGCGAACCGGCGGCAACACTATCGCGGCGCATCTGAAGGCGCATCTCGGCGACCAAGTCTGCGCGGCGTTGCGTCCTGCGCCGCTGGAAATGCTCGGCGAATGCCGGTTTCGCCTCGACGAGGGTTCCGACTTCCGCCAGGTGCACGCGGTCACTGGGCATTATCTCGGGCGCTCGCTCGAACGCCGTTTCCCGGGTCGCGAGATCCGCCGAACGTTGCTGTTGCGCGACCCGGTCGGGTTTCACGTCTCTTACTACAATCACCGCATGATGTTTTCGCTGTCGCGCGGTGGCCCGACCTGCGATTTCGAGCGGCATCTTCGCGTTCAGCCGCGCGACCTCGTGCCGCTTCTGCTGCTGTGGTACTGGCTGGAAATGCCGCTCCGCACCTTTCTGACGACCGGCGACGCGCGAAAATATGAGCTGCTGAACGAGGCCCTATCCGGCTTCTGGTTTGTCGGAAGCTATGAGGACGGCGACCGCCTGCTCGCCGCGGTCGCGCGCGATCTCGGCATTCCGACCGACTGCGCCGCGAAAAAACACGACGGCGGAATGGCGGCAAGCGGGTCCCGTGGCGGCCGCTCCGCGTCGAAGACCTCTCCGACACGACCCGCCAGGCGATCCTGGCGAAGAACCCGATCCATGATGCGCTCTGGCATGGCTGGCGAGAGGCGGGGTTCGACACCGCCGGCAGCAGTGCCTCCTGCCGTGGCGAGCTGGTGGCCGCCGACGGGCTCGGGCTGCGCGATCTCGTCCGCGCGGTGATGGCGGATCAATTCATCGCGCCGATCTGGCAGCGCATCGGCCGGGCGAGCCGTGCGCGTGACTGGCCGCGCGCGGCCCGGCTTTACCGCAAGGCGCTGCGGCGGGTTCCGGACGCGCCGGCGGTGTGGGTCCAGTACGGCCATGCGCTGAAAGAGACAGGCGATGTCGCCGGCGCCGAAATCGCCTACCGGCGAGCCGTCGCGCTCGCTCCGGACGTCGCCGAATGGCATCTCTTTCTCGGCGAGGCGCTGCTGCGACAGGGCCGGACCGAGGAGGCGCGCGCCGCGCTGCTGCGCTGTGAGCAGCTCGATCCGGCGGCACTGCAGCAGAAACAGCTAGAGCTGGCGGCGCGCGGCGATCCGGCGGAAGCCGTCGCCGCGTACTGGCGGGCGCTGACCGGCGGCGCCGCACCGTCATGATCCCGAATAGTCCGGGCACGTCGACGCCGCGCGGCGGCGGGCTGATCCTGGCCGCGCCGTCCTCGGGCAGCGGCAAGACGCTGCTGACGCTCGGCCTGTTGCGGCTGCTGCGCGACCGCGGAGTGCGCGTCGCGGCGGCCAAAGCCGGACCCGACTACATCGACCCGACCTTTCACGCGGCGGCGAGCGGCGGCGCCTGCCTCAATCTCGATGCCTGGGCGATGCGGGAGGCGACGTTGCGGGCGCTGGTCGATACGCTCGAAAGCCAGGCCGACATCGTGCTGTGCGAAGGCGTCATGGGCCTGTTCGACGGCACCGGCCCCGACGGCGAGGCCGGCTCGACCGCAGCGCTGGCGCGTCTGACCGGCTGGCCGGTCGTGCTGGTCGTCGATGCGCGCCGGCAGGGCGCCTCGGCCGCGGCGCTGGTCGCCGGCTTCGCGCGGCACGATCCGGCGCGTGCCGCTCGCCGGCGTGGTGTTCAACCGGGTCGCCGGGGAGCGCCATCGCGCCTTGCTGGAGACCGCGCTGGCCCGGCACCTGCCCGGGCTGCCGCTGCCTCGGCGCGGTGATCGCAGGACCCCGCGCTGACCCTCCCCGAGCGCCACCTCGGCCTGGTTCCGGCCGGCGAGCAGCAATGCGAGGCGGCGATCGTCGCGCGCCGCCGCCGCCGTGGCCGCCGGCATCGACATCGAGCGGCTGCTCGCGCTGGCGCGCCCGCACGGCGAACAATCGAGCCGCATCCGGCGCCGGGGCCGCCATTGCCGCCGCTCGGCCGCCATATCGCGGTCGCGCGCGACGACGCGTTCGTCTTCGCCTATCCGAGCGTGCTGCGCGGGTGGCGCGAGGCGGGGGCGGAACTGTCCTTCTTCTCGCCGCTCGCCGACGAAGCGCCGGACCCGGCCGCCGACGCCGTCTATCTGCCGGGCGGCTATCCCGAGCTGCATGCCGGCCGGCTCGCCGCTGCCGAGCGGTTTCTCGGACGGGCTGCGGCAGGCCGCCGCGGACGGCAAGGCGATCTATGGCGAGTGCGGCGGCTACATGGCGCTGGGCGAGACGCTGACCGCGGCCGATGGACGGACGTACCGGATGGCCGGGCTGCTGCCGCTCGCGACCAGCTTCGCCGAGCGGCGGCTGCATCTCGGCTATCGCGAGGCGAAGCTGCTCGCCGCCGGCCCGCTCGGGACGGCGGGCACAAGGTTCCGCGGCCACGAATTCCATTACGCGACGACGCGTACGTCGGCCGGCGACGCCGCGCCGCTCTTCGCGGTAACGGATTCCTGCGGCGTCGATCTCGGCCCGGCCGGGCTGCGCCGAGGTTCGGTCAGCGGCTCGTTCATCCACCTGATCGACCGCGCCGGGGACTGACTGCCGCGCCGGATCACCCCGGCGACTTACCGACCATCTGCCGCCAATCGACCTTCTCGCCGAGCTTCAGCCGGGTCCCGGCTTCCGGCATCTCGTATTTGAGGCCGGTCGCGCAGTTGAACAGCACGGCGCGCTCGCCGGGTTTGACCCGCCCGTCGGCAATCGCCCGCTTGTACGCGGCATAGGTGGCCGCCCCTTCCGGGCAGAGGAGAAAACCCTCCTCGGCGGCGACCTCGCGCCAGGCGTCGGCGATCTCCGCATCGTCAACCGCCGTCGCGAACCCGCCGCTTTCGCGCACCGCGCGCAGGATCAGGAAATCGCCGACCGCCTGCGGCACCCTGATGCCGGCCGCGAAGGTGTGCGCGTCCTGCCAGCGCGGCGCGTGCTCGGCGCCCTCCTGCCACGCCTTGACCATCGGCGCGCAGCCGGCCGCCTGCACCACGACCATGCGCGGCCGCTTCTTGCCGATCCAGCCGATCGCCTCCAATTCGGCGAAGGCCTTCCACATGCCGATGATGCCGGTGCCGCCGCCGGTCGGGTAGAAGATGACATCGGGCACTTCCCAGCCGAGCTGCTCGGCCAGTTCGATGCCCATCGTCTTCTTGCCCTCGATGCGGTACGGCTCGCGCAGCGTCGAGCAGTTGAACCAGCCGACTTCCTTCTCGCCCTCGGCGACGAGCCGGCCGCAATCGTCGATCAGCCCGTCGACGAGAAACACCTGCGCGCCCTGCATCGCGATCTCGCGCACGTTGACCGAGGGCGTGTCGTCGGGACAGAACACGGTCGCGGCGATGCCGGCGCGCGCGCAATAGGCCGCCATCGCCGAGCCGGCATTGCCGTTGGTCGGCATCGCCATGTGGCGGACGCCGAGTTCCTTCGCCATCGACACCGCGAGCGCCAGCCCGCGCGCCTTGAACGATCCGGTCGGCAGCCGTCCCTCGTCCTTGACGATCAGCTCGCCGCCTTGGGCCAGCCGCCCGGCGATGCGCGGCAGCGGCACCAGCGGCGTCACGACCTCGCCGAGCGAGAGCACATTTTCCGGCCGGCGCACCGGCAGCAATTCGCGATACCGCCACAGAACCTGCGGCCGCTCGGCGAGCGCGTCGCGCGGCAGCGCCCGCCGCACCGCGTCGAGATCGTAGCGCACGAGCAGCGGCCGCCCGGCGCGCGACAGCCCATGCAGTCGATCGGCCGGGTAGCGCTCGCCGGTCATGCTGCATTCGAGATGCGTCACAAAAGTCGGCAAATCGCCGCCGGTCCATTCGTAAGGGGACATCGTATCAACCATTCTACTTCTTCTCTACTTCTTCGCCGGAGGAGGGCTTGCTCCTACCAAGGCCTTGCCCCGACCGTGTGCACCGGGGCTATTCACCTCCTCTAGAAACGCACCTCAGGGCGTTGCCGGTCAGCCAGCTCGACACGTGACGCCGTCCGGTCCTCCATTCGCGATGGTTGCTCTATGGTCAGGTGTTCAAAAGCTGCTCCCCGGTTTGATAGGACTCTGGTAAACCCGTTAAGCCCATGACCGCCCCCGTTGACGGCTTTGCGCGCATCCGCAAAGTCGCCGCCGGCTAGAGCGCCTTCTATTCGATCTCGGTGTGCCTTCAAGAATGCTGCAAGCAGCTTGGCAGCCGTGCGAGGTTCGTTCGCTTGTTCTGGATCTCTGATAAGATCCACTCCAATTTCATCACCGAACCTGCGATAGTTACTTTTCCCCGTCAGCTGCACGAAATCCACGCCCTTTATACTTCTCGCCGTCACCCCTCGCATTATTACCTAGGTCGCCTTCTCCTCTGAAGTCGTACTTATCAAAATTATGATCGCTACCGGGCGATGTATTAAACTGCGATACGAACTCGCTGATCGGCAAGAAAGCCGGCCGTCTCTACACGGATGGTAGCGATCGCTGCGAGAACGATCGGTGCTGTGGTTAGCCCTGCGCTACCGAGTTCTTGCAGCACAAGGGGAAGATTGCTGGCTATCGCAAACGGCTTTGCGTCGGGTAACATTTGCTGCGCGATCGCGGGCGTGAGAGCGGGCATTCCTGCCGGCGGGCTTTCGTTGGTCAAATCTTCCGGCGTCGTGGTTAGCGGCAAATCCTCCGGTTTTGCCATTCGCCGTCCGAGCACCTCGGGATTTCGATGCGTCGTAATATTCACCATATTGCTTTGGTTACCACCCAGCAGCCGGATAGAGCCATCAGCATCGTTCCCGACAAAGAAACCGACATGCCCCTCTCCCGCGCTGCCCCGGGCGAGCACGACGATGCAACCCGGAATAAAATCGCCAGCATCCTCGCCCCAACGCAGCCATGACTGCGCGAGCGCGTTGTTCGTCCCCTGCACTCTCGCTTCGGTGACACAGAAGTTTACAAAGGCAGAGCACCAAGGCGTGGAAGCGGGCTGAGGCCTGATGGTTGTCGTGTCGAAATATTCTTCGATCCTGTGATTTCCTGGCCCCTCCTTGATGCCTGCCGCAAGCTCCTGTTGTGCGACAGCCATCCAAGGCGTATCAGTCCCCACCTCGGGCGCGGGATCTTCGCCGGGGAACTCTACGACCAGGGTAAATCTGCCATCCTCCTGCTGTATTGGGGGGAAATGTCCCCTCATCGATTAATATTGCCTGTTTGATAGCCGCCAGTCGAACTTCTGGCACGTCGGTATAGATGCGATATCGCATGATGATCTCCTATTTGACGCACTCAGGGCTTGAGGCATTTCGCAAGGATATCGACTTTCAATTCTTGCGCCTTGCTCAGCGTACCCGTCTGTAATTCGCTCAGCAGTTGGTTTGGAGGGAATCCAGCGATTTCTAGACATTTCTGTTTTGCTTTTCTCTGGTCTTCGATAGACAGCGGGGCCATTTTAGTTATTGCATCGTCGAGCGAATTCTGCGCCTTGCTGGGCTGATTGCCTGGCCTAATTCGGACGCTGTTCAGACATCTAGCAATGTTAGTTTTCGCAGTGTCTGTCAACGTCGTCGCGGCTACAGGATCTTTCGGTAGGCCACATTTCTCAATCTGGTCTGCCGCCGCCTTCTCATCCTTTATCTCCCCTTTTATCCTATCAATGGCACTATTAAGAGCAACCGCCGGATTTGGAGTGAGCCGGCCGGGTGGCGGCTTATGGGGTGCTGCAGGCGGCGGCGGTGCGATGGGGGGCGCCGGCAGTATGATCGGCGGTGGCGGCGGGAGTAGCGAGCTTGGCGGTCCCGGCGGCAGCGGGAGGATCGGATTGGTGGATCGCGGGCCGCCCGGGCCGGTAATGAGCGACGCGCGAAGCTCGTTCAGGCCGATGTTCAGGTTGCAGGTCTCTTGATCGTACCGCTGGACGTCAACGAGGCCCTGCTCCAAGGTGTAGGTTACGTAAGGTGCCTGCATTTTTGTCTGCAGCGCGTCGCGCGCTCGGCTCCGTACGGTCTGAATCGCGAGCCGTGACAACCTCGCCGGCCTGTTGCGCGAACAGGTCGGATTGGAAGTCGCTCCCAATTCCCAGCGTCATCGTCGCAGCGCCCGCCAGGGCGGTTTTGGTCTGTACCGGCGCGAGTATCGTCGCTAGCCCGCTCAGCACCGTGGCCACGGCGTCCGTCCCCAGCCGCGCATCGCGAATTGACCGCGATATCCTCAATTGATAATTATTGCACTGATAGTCGCTGCGAGCGATCCATTTGCTGAGCACCTGGTTCCGCTGAACCTCGGCGGACGGCGCTTGCACGTCGAGGCTGACCGGCAGGTTGCGGGGTTTAAGTGTTGAATAAGCCCGAGATCGTCCGGGCCGGACACCCCATACTGGCCGCAACCAACCGTTGTAACGGCCAAGACGCTTGCCGCCGCGACGCGAAATAACATCAGCGTCCCCCTGTATCTTTTAGTTGTGTAGCGTAAACCCATAAGGGCGCACATCGCAACAGCAGAGAAACCGCAGGTGGTGCAAGAATGTCGGCGGCGCGAGATTTTTTCTGAGCGGCAAAGAGGCCCCTCGCTCAGTACCGCGCCGGACGCGCGCGCCCGGTCGTGCCCGAGGATTGCGGCGCCTGCTTGCGGATTGCCAAATCTCCGCCATTTTTCGGCGTTAGACGCTGGCGCATCGAACCGCCGCGCGCGGCGTGCCGGTTTTTAAGACAGTCCCCCAGGTGATGCAGGGAGTTATCGCTACCGTGCCCGACAGGCTGTTGCCCGCCGTCGCGTTCGATGCCTATCTCGCGGAGCCGGCGCGCTGCCCGGCTTTGGCCGAGCGTTTTCTGCCGCCGCGCGAATTTGTCTGGGGCGGCTTTACCGCGAGCGACGGCGCCGTGCTGCGCTGGGGGCATCTGCCGGTGCCGGACACCATCCCCGAGCCGCGCGCAGCCTGCGTGATCGCGGTCGGCTTCGGCGAGTTCATCGAAAAGCATTTCGAGACGATGCGCGATCTGGCGGCGCGCGGCATCGCCGTGTGGTGCCTCGATTGGCGCGGCCAGGGCCGGTCGATGCGGCCGTCGCGGTTTCCGACCCGGCCGCGCGCCCGCAATTTCAGCCGCGACGCCGAGGACCTCGCCGAGTTCGCCCAGGCGCAGCTGCCGCCGGATTTGCCGCGTTTCTGGTGGCGCATTCGATGGGCGGCGCGATCGCGCTGGTCTGCCTGCGCCGCTATCCCGACCTGTTCGCCGGGGCGGCGCTGTCCTCGCCGATGGTCGGGCTGCGCATCGGACGTCTGCCGCCGACGCTGGTGCGCGTGCTGACAGTGCCGGCGCGCGCCGCCGGGCTCGGCCACCGCTTCATCCCCGGCGCGCGGGAATGGCGCCCCGATCACGTTCCGACCCCGCAAACCAGCCGCGTCACCACCGACGCCGAGCGCTGCCGGCTGCGTCACGCATGGTTTTCCGCCGACCCGGAGCTGCGGCTGGACCAGGCGACCTATGGCTGGGTGGACAGCGCGCTGGCGCTCGTCGCGCGCATCTCGAAGCCGGAATTTCTCGCCGCGATCCGCATCCCGATCCTGATCGGCCAGCCGGAGCACGAGCTGGTCGTGTCCAGCGCGGCGCAGCGCCGGGCCGCCATGCTGCTGCCGAACTGCCGCCTCGTCGAGTTGGCTGGGTCGAAGCACGACCCGTTTCTCGAACGCGACACGGTCCGCGATTATTGGTTCGACTGTCTCGACCGGTTCATCGCCGAGCGCCTCGGCGAACCCCGTTCGACACCAGGCCCCCGACCCGACAGACGACATCGAGATCGCCGCCGTCGTCGCCCCCAAAGGGCCGCGCTGGTCGATACCACGCGTCGTTGGCGGCAAGGCGGCGCACCTCAACATCGCAGCGCCGGCGCCGGCGAATCAGCGGAATCGCGCTCCCGCGCAAATAGTGCTCCGTCGGGCGCGAGGGCCGGGTCTAGGATCGGCGCCGCGACAAACGACATCGGGAGCATCGCGCGATGGCGCAGATCGGCAAGGACCTCGGCGGCAAGGTGGCGGTCGTCACCGGCGCGAGCAGCGGCATCGGCGCCGCCAGCGCCCGGCTGTTTGCTGCATCAGGCGCAAGGGTGGTCGTCGGGTACAACAAGGGCGTCGATCGGGCCGAGGCGGTGGTGCGCGGGCTTGCCGGCACCGGCCACAAGGCGATGCACCTGCCGCTCGAAGACACCGCGCGCATCCGCCAGGTCGCGGCTGCGGTGCGCGAGGAATACGGCCGCGCCGACATCCTGGTCAATTCCGCCGGGTTCACCCGTATGGTGCCGCACCACGATCTGGAAGCGCTCGACGACGATCTGATCGATCAGGTGCTGACGGCCAATGTCCGGGGACCGTTCGCGACAATCCGCGCCTTCGCGCCGCTGCTCAAGGAATCCGGCGACGGCGTTATCGTCAACATCTCGTCGGGCGCGGCGGAGCACGGCACCGGCAGCTCGATCATCTATGGCGCCTCGAAGGCGGCGCTCAACACGATGAGCATGGCCCTGGCGCGGGTGCTCGGCCCCGAGATCCGCGTCGTCGTCGTCGCGCCCGGCATGGTGCATACCGGGTTCGTGCCCGGCCGCACCGAGGAGATGATGGCCAAGGCGGCGATGGCGACGCCGCTGAAGCGCGCGATCGAGGCCGAGGACGTGGCGCTGGCGGTCCTCTCCTGCGTTACCCATTTGACGCATACGACCGGCTCGATCATCGCGGTCGATGCCGGCCGGCATTTGTAAGCGGTGATGCCGATCGCATTTCGCCGCACGGCTAGCGCGGTCGAACGATTTCGATGACGCATCCATAGGTCGCGACTAATGCGCTTCGAACCTCATTTCCGACAGGCATGCCACGCGCTCTGGCGGTAATTCTGCACACGGCAAGTGTTAGGGCGGGTGGAGCGTAGCGAAACCCGCCAAATAGCCGCATAAAAGGCTCGGCGGGTTGCGCTTCGCTCCCCCGCCCTACGACGGTGACAGTGCCATGGCGTCCATCCTGCGGCAGCGCGAGATCATCGACCGGCGGGCGCTCGCCGACGAGCTGACGGGTGCTGTTGCCGAGGCGCGCGCGCCGGCGACCGACCGCGCCGTGCTGCTGCCGCCTCTCAAGACGGCGCTCGACCGCGGACGCGACGAGATCCGCCGCCGCTTCGAGGCCGGCGGCCCGGCGGCGCGAGCCGTCGCCGAGCAGAGTTTTCTGATCGATCAGCTGATCCGCGTGATCTACGACCTCGCAATCGAGACCGTGTACCCGCTCGCCAATCCGACCGAGGGCGAGAAGATGGCGATCGTCGCGGTTGGCGGCTATGGGCGCGGCGAGCTGGCGCCGTATTCCGACATCGATCTGTTGTTCCTGCTGCCGTACAAGCGCACGCCGCATAACGAGCAGGTCATCGAGTTCCTGCTCTACCTGCTGTGGGATCTCGGTCTCAAGGTCGGGCAGGCGACGCGCTCGGTGGCGGAATGCCTGCGCTATGCCAGGGACGATCTGACGGTCCGCACGGCGCTGCTGGAAGCGCGCTATCTCTGGGGCGAGCAGGCGCTTTTCGGCGAGCTGAAGCAGGCCTTCGAGAACCAGATCCAGCGCGGCACCGCGGCGCAGTTTGTCGAAGCCAAGCTCGCCGAGCGCGACGCGCGCCATGTCAGGGTCGGCGACAGCCGCTACCAGCTTGAGCCCAACATAAAGGAAGGCAAAGGCGGCCTGCGCGATCTGCACACGCTGTTCTGGATCGCGAAATACATCTACCGCATCGACGATGTCGGCAAGCTGGTCGAACTCGGCGTGCTCTCGCCCCGGGAATCGGCGCGCTTCCAGCGGGCTCAGAGCTTTCTGTGGACCGTGCGCTGCCACCTGCACTACCTCGCCGGCCACGCCGAGGAGCGGCTGACCTTCGATATGCAGCGCGAGATCGGCGCCCGCATGGGCTACGCCGACCGGCCCGCGGTGCGCGGCGTCGAACGCTTCATGAAACACTATTTCCTGGTCGCCAAGGATGTCGGCGATCTGACGCGGATCTTTTGCGCGGTGCTCGAAACCGAGCAGCAGCGCAAGCGCCGCGTCTCGTGGCTGCGCTGGGGCCCGCAGGATCTGTGGCGCCGGCGCTCGCTCGGCGGCTTCACGGTCGAAGGCGAGCGGCTGACGATCCCGTCCGAGGATTTCTTCAAGACCGACCCGGTCGCGCTGATCCGGCTGTTCCATGTCGCGCAGCAGCACGATCTCGACATCCATCCGCGCGCGCTGCGCGCCGTGACGCAATCGCTGCGCCTGATCGACGCGAAACTGCGCCATGACCCCGAGGCCAACCGCCTGTTCCTCGAAATCCTGACCGCGACGAAGAACCCGGAAATCGCGCTGCGTCGGATGAACGAGGCCGGCGTTTTCGGCAAGTTCGTGCCCGATTTCGGCCGCGTCGTCGCGCAGATGCAATACGACATGTACCACGTGTACACGGTCGACGAGCACACGCTGTTCGCGATCGGCATCCTGCACCAGATCGAGACCGGCAAGCTGAAGGACGAACTGCCGGTCGCCAGCGCGATCATGCCGACCGTCGTCTCGCGCCGCGCGCTCTATGTCGCGACCTTGCTGCACGACATCGCCAAGGGGCGCGGCGGCGACCATTCCGTGATCGGCGAGAAGATCGCGCTGAAGCTCGGGCCGCGCCTGGGCTTGAGCGAGGAGGAGACCGAGACCGTCGCGTGGCTCGTGCGCTGGCACCTGCTGATGAGCAACACCGCCTTCAAGCGCGACATCGGCGACCCGCGGACGATCCAGAACTTCGTCGAGCGCGTGCAGTCGCCCGAACGGCTCAAGCTGCTTCTTGTGCTGACCGTCGCCGACATCCGCGCGGTCGGGCCGAAGGTGTGGAACGGCTGGAAGGCGGCGCTATTGCGCGAACTGTACTACAGCGCGCTGGACGTCATGACCGGCGGTCTCGCGGCCGAGCCGCGCGACACCCGGATCGCCGAGGCGCAGGCGGCGGCGCGCGCGCTGCTGCCCGAGTTCGGCGACGAAGACTTTGCCATCTTTGCCAGCCGCGGCTACCCGTTCTATTGGCTCTCGCTCGACGCCGAAACGCATGCAAGGCACGCCCGGCTGATGCGCGAGGCCGACGCGAGCGGCGCGCCGCTGACGGTGCAGAAGCGGGTCGATACGGCGCGCGCGGTCACCGAGATCACGCTTTATACCGCCGATCACCCGGGGCTGTTCTCGCGGATCGCCGGAGCGCTGGCCGTCGCCGGCGCCAATATCGTCGACGCCAGGATCATGACGATGTCGAACGGCATGGCGCTCGACACGCTGTGGGTGCAGGACCAGGACAACACGCCGTTCGACCGCCCGGACAAGCTCGCGAAGCTGGCTTTTGTTTTCGAGAATGTGCTGACCGGCGAACTGAAGCCGCATATCGCGCTCGAAAAACCGCCCGCGTTTCCGAGCCGCACCAGCGTCTTCACGGTGCCGCCGCGCGTTCTTATCGATAATTGCGCCAGCGCCTCGCACACCGTGATCGAGGTCAACGGCCGCGACCGGCCCGGCCTGTTGTGGGAGCTGACCCGCGAATTGACCCGGCTGTCGCTGCAGGTGTCGAGCGCGAAGATCTCGACCTACGGCGAAAAGGTCGTCGACGTCTTCTACGTCAAGAACCTGTTCGGCCATAAGGTCGAGCACCCGCAGAAGCTTGCCGAGATCCGCACGACCTTGGAAGCCGTGCTGGCGAAGGGCAACGTCGCCGCGCCCGCTCCGGCGATCCCGCACCGCCGCAAGCGCGACGCCGTGGCGGCCGAATAGCCGATGCATGCGGACCGCCGTCCCGTCCGCCTTCGCGTGGGGATCGCGTGGCCTCGGGCGTGTTCTTCTCGTACTGCGTGCCTGCCGCGATTAGTGACGTAATCGGATGAAACAGCCCGCCCCGATCGACCGCCGCCGCGAGAAGCTGCCGCAGGAGCGGCCGAAGCCCGGCTCGGATGACCCGCAGGCGCCGGCCCGGCTCCGCGCCATCCTCGACAGCCCGAGCTATCGCCGGGCCGACCTGGATCTCGACTTTCTGCAGCGCGAGGACATGCGCGGACTGCGGCTGATGCTCGATTACCTGAAACCGCAGACGCTGCTTCGCGAAGAGAATGTCGCGCACACGATCGTCGTCTTTGGCGGCACCCGCATCCCCGAACCGGCAGCGGCCCGTCGCGGGGTCGAAGCTGCCGCCGGAGCGCTCGAAGAGCCGACCCGACGACGACGCGCTGCGCCAGCGGCTCCAGATCGCGCACCGCGTCCTGGCCAAGAGCAAGTATTACGACGTCGCGCGCGCATTCGGCCGACTCATCGGCCATTGCGGCGACCTGGCGATCGGCGGCCGCATCATGGCGATGACCGGCGGCGGTCCCGGGATCATGGAGGCGGTCAATCGCGGCGCCCGCGATGTCGGCGCGAAGTCGATCGGGCTCACCATCACCCTGCCGGGGAAGAATATCCGAACCCGTACGTCACGCCGGAGCTGTGCTTCCGCTTTCATTATTTCGCGATGCGTAAGCTGCATCTCGCGCTGCGGGCGCGGGCGCTGGTCGCGTTTCCCGGCGGCTACGGCACATTGGACGAGCTGTTCGAGATCCTGACCCTCGCGCAGACCCGTAAATTGCCGCCGGTGCCGGTGATCCTGGTTGGCGAGGAATTCTGGCGCGGCGTCTTCGATATCGACTTCCTCGTCGAGGAGGGCACGATCGACCCGGAGGACCGCGACCTGTTCTGGTACGCCGAAACCGCCGAGCAGATCTGGCGCGACATCCTGACGTGGTACGAGATGAAGGGCGAACCGCTGCTGCCGCCCGGCGTCGATGCTTATTGCACGCCGGATTGATATTGTTCTTGGATCGTTCCTAATATACCGCGTGACACCGACCTCATCATTTCACCCCGCTGTCGCCGATTGGTTCGCACGCAGCTTCGGCGCGCCGACGCCGGCCCAGCAGAACGCCTGGCCGGCGATCAAGCAGGGCCGGCACGTGCTGATCGCGGCGCCGACCGGCTCGGGCAAGACGCTGGCCGCGTTTCTCGCCGCGATCGACAGGCTGGTGCGCCAGGGCTATCGACAGCGGGCTGCCGGACGAGACGCAGATCGTCTATGTTTCGCCGCTGAAGGCGCTGTCGAACGACATCCGCAAGAACCTCGACGCGCCGCTCTCCGGCATCCGCGAGGCATTGCGGGCGCGGGGCCTGCCCGATATCGAGATCCGCAGCTGGGTGCGCACCGGCGACACGCCGTCGGCCGAGCGCGACCGCATGCGGAAGGTGCCGCCGCACATCCTCGTGACGACGCCGGAATCGCTCTACATCCTGCTCGGTTCCGAGTTCGGGCCGCCGCATGCTGGCGCCCGCGAAAACCGTCATTGTCGACGAGATCCACGCCGTCGCGCCGAACAAGCGCGGCTCGCATCTCGCGCTGTCGCTGGAGCGGCTCGATGCGCTGTGCGGCCGTCGCCAGTTGCAGCGCATCGGCCTGTCGGCGACGCAGCGGCCGATCGAGCTGGTCGCCCGCTTTCTGGTCGGCGCCGGCCCGCAAGGCGGGCCGCAACCGCAATGCACGATCATCGACACCGGCCACGTTCGGGCGCGCGATCTCGCGCTCGAACTGCCGTCCTCGCCGCTCGAAGCGGTGATGTCGGGCGAGGTCTGGGAAGAGGTCTACGACCGCATCGCCGAGCTGACCCTGGCGCATCGCACGAATCTGATCTTCGTCAACACCCGCCGCATGGCCGAGCGCGCCACGCGCGCGCTGTCGGAGCGGCTCGGCGCCGACCAGATCGCGGCGCATCACGGCAGCCTGTCGAAAGAGCGCCGGCTCGACGCCGAGCAGCGGCTCAAGGGCGGCGCGCTGAAGGCGCTGGTCGCGACCGCCTCGCTCGAACTCGGCATCGATATCGGCGATGTCGATCTCGTCTGCCAGCTCGGCTCGCCGCGTTCGATCGCGGCGTTCCTGCAGCGCGTCGGGCGCTCGGGACACGCGGTCGGCGGCACGCCGAAGGGCCGGCTGTTCCCGCTGTCGCGCGACGAACTGGTCGAGTGCGCCGCGCTGCTCGACAGCGTCGCGCGCGGCGAACTCGACCGCCTCTGCCGTACCGGAGCGCCCGCTCGACGTGCTGGCGCAGCAGATCGTCGCCGAGGTGGCGGCGCAGGAATGGAGCGAGGACGCGCTGTTCGCGCTGTTCCGCCGCGTCGTTTCCGTATCCGCGACCTGCCGCGCGAGGATTTCGCGGCCATCGTCGAGATGCTGGCCGAAGGGTTCAGCACGCGGCGCGGCCGGCGCGGCGCGCTGATCCATCACGACGCGGTCAACGGGATGCTGCGCGGCCGGCGCGGCGCCCGGATCACGGCGCTGACCTCGGGCGGCACGATCCCGGACACCGCCGATTACCAGGTCGTGCTCGAACCGGAAAACCAGATCATCGGCACCGTCAACGAGGATTTCGCGGTCGAGAGCCTGGCCGGCGACGTCTTCCAGCTCGGCAATGCCGCCTATCGCATCCGCCGCGTCGAGCGCGGCACGCTCCGGGTCGAGGACGCGCAGGGCCAGCCGCCGAACATCCCGTTCTGGCTCGGCGAGGCTCCCGGCCGCTCCGACGAACTGTCGCAAGCGGTCTCGCGGCTGCGGTCGGAGGTCGAGATCGAAACTGGCCACGACCCACCCTCTCCCCCACTGGGGGAGAGGGCAGGGTGAGGGGAACTGCCCGGATTTCGGCGGTGAGACCCCCTCACCCCAGCCCTCTTCCCCGTGGGGGAGAGGGAGCTAGTCGAGTGGCTCGCGACCCGGCCCGGCATCGGCGAGGCCGCGGCGCGGCAGCTTGCCGAATACCTCGCCGCCGGCCACGCCGCGCTCGGCGTATTGCCGACCCACGACACGATCGTCTTCGAGCGGTTTTTCGACGAAGCCGGCGGCATGCAGCTGGTCGTGCATTCGCCCTATGGCAGCCGGCTGAACCGCGCCTGGGGCTTGGCGCTGCGCAAGCGCTTTTGCACCAAGTTCAATTTCGAGCTGCAGGCGGCGGCGACCGAGGACAATATCGTCCTGTCGCTGACCACGGCGCACAGTTTCGATTTGGCCGAGATACGCAACTACCTGCACCCGGCCACGGTGCGCGAGGTGCTGGTTCAGGCGCTGCTCGACGCGCCGATGTTCATGACGCGCTGGCGCTGGGTGGCCGGCGTCGCGCTGGCTTTGCCGCGCTTCCGGGGCGGCCGCAAGGTCCCGCCGCCGCTGAGCGCGCATGGACGCCGAGGATCTGATCACGGCGATTTTCCCGGACCAGCTGGCCTGCGCCGAAAACCTCGCCGGCCCGCGCGAGATCCCGGATCATCCGCTGATCCGCCAGACGATCGCCGACTGCCTGAACGAGGTCATGGATATCGCCGGGCTGGAGCGGCTGCTGACCCGCATCCGGGCCGGCGACGTCGCGATCGTCGCGCGCGATCTGACCGAGCCGTCGCCGCTCGCCCACGAGGTGTTGTCGGCGCGCCCCTACGCCTATCTCGACGACGCGCCGCTCGAGGAGCGCCGCACGCAGGCGGTGATGGCGCGCCGCTGGATCGCGCCGGAAGACGCCGCCGATCTCGGCCGGCTCGATGCGGACGCGATCGCGCGGGTGCGCGAGGAGGCATGGCCCGCGGCCGCGAACCGCGACGAATTGCACGACGGCCTGGCCTGGCTCGGGTTCCTCACCGAAGCCGAAGCCGCCGCCGGCGAAGGCTGGCGCGCATGGCTGGAGGAATTGGCGCAGGAGAAGCGCGATCACACTGCTTACCACTCCCGCCCTCCCGGCGAAGGCCGGGATCCACGGTGAGGCTTATTCGATCGTGGACGTGGGTCCCGGCCTTCGCCGGGATGACACTAGAGTGTGGGTCGCCGCCGAGCGGCTGCCGCAATTCCTGGCGCTGTGGCCCGAGGCGAGCTCGACCCGCCGATCACGGCGCCGGCCGCCGCATGCCGACCGGCACTGGTCGCGCCGACGAAGCGCTGATCGAGATTCTGCGCGGCCGGCTCGAAGGTCTCGGCCCTGTCGCCGAGGCGGAGCTGGCCGCGCCGCTCGGTCTCGCGCCTGACGCCATCGCCGCCGCGCTCGCCGCTTTGCAGGCCGAGGGTTTCGCGCTGCGCGGCCGTTTCACGCCCGGCGTCCGACGACGACGAATGGTGCGAGCGCCGGCTGCTCGCCCGCATTCACCGCTACACGCTGAAGCGGCTGCGCGCCGAGATCGAGCCGGTCGCGGCGCGCGACTTCCTGCGCTTTCTGTTCGCCTGGCAGCGGGTGACCGACGACACCCGCATGGAGGGGCCGGACGCGCTCGCCGCGGTGCTCGGCCAGCTCGAAGGCTTCGAGGCGCCGGCCGGCGCGTGGGAGACCGAAATCCTGCCGGCGCGCGTCGCCGGATACGACCCGGCCTGGCTCGACGACCAGTGCCTCGCCGGCCGCATCGCCTGGGCCCGGCTGCGTCCGCGCGCCTCCGCCGGCGAGACACGGCGACGCGGTAGCTCGCCGGTCCTGCCGCCGGTCCCGTGCGGACGACGCCGATCACGCTGCTCGCGCGGCGGCACGCGCCGCTTTGGGCGGCGCTGTCGCCGGTGCCCGACCCGGCGCAGGCGAGCGGTCGGGCGCGCGTCGTCGCCGATTTCATCCGCGACAACGGCGCCTCGTTCTTCGACGAGCTGGCCGACGGCACCAGGCTGCTGCGCCCGCAGATCGAGGAGGCTTTGGCCGAACTCGTGGCGCTCGGGCTGGTCAGCGCGGACAGCTTCGCCGGGCTGCGCGCGTTGCTGATGCCTGCCGACAAGCGCCGCTCAAGGCGCGGCCGGGCGCTGTTCGGCATGGAGGATGCGGGCCGCTGGGCCTTGGCGCGCCGCGCCCGGCCCGCCGCCGCTGCTCCGGACAGGCCCCCGGGCAAAATGACGAGGCCGTCGAGCACCTCGCGCGCACGCTGCTGCGCCGCTACGGCGTCGTGTTCTGGCGGCTGCTCGAACGCGAAGCCGCGTGGCTGCCGCCGTGGCGCGACCTGCTGCGGGTCTATCGCCGGCTCGAAGCGCGCGGCGAGATCCGCGGCGGACGCTTTGTCGCCGGGTTTTCCGGCGAGCAGTTCGCGCTGCCCGAGGCGGTCGGCATGCTGCGCGAGATCCGGCGCAAGCAGGGCGTCCGGCGAATTTGTGTCGCTGTCCGGCGCCGACCCGCTGAACCTCGTCGGCATCCTGACCCCCGGCCCGAAGCTCGGCGCGCTGACCGGCAACCGCGTTCTGCACCGCGACGGCATTCCGGTCGCGCTGCTCGCCGGCGGCGAGATCAGGTTCCTCGAAGAATCTCGACGAGGCGGCGCAATGGCAGGCGCGCAAGACGCTGCTGCGCGGCGCCGTCCCGGCCAGCCTTGTCGCGCTGTCGTAGCCCGACGAACCGCTTCGGCCGACCGCCGGCATCCTGCCGGCCCAGCCGAGGTCCGGCGATCCGATCTCGGGCGTCTACCCCGACGCCTGCCGCTCGGCTCCCTCCAGCGCCGCCGTCACGGTCAGCGCGTCGCGCAACGCCGCCGGGTCGTGCGTCCGGATGTAATCGGCGCCCTGCGCGGCGGCGAACAGCTCGGCGGCCAATGTCGCCGGGCCGCGCTCGCCCGGTGATTGGCGCCCGGTGATCGCGCCGAGAAACGACTTCCGCGACACCGAGATCATCACCGGCAGCCCGAACATCTCCTTCAGCCGTCCGATCCGGGCCAGCACGTAGACCGACGCCTCCGGCCGCCGGCTCAGGAACAGCCCCATGCCGGGGTCGAGGATCAGCCGCTCGCGCGCGATGCCGGCGCGTTCGAGGCCGTGCGATCCGCTCCGCGAAAAATGCCTCGATGCGCCGCCAGACCTCGCCGGCTTCGAGATCGAGCGGCTCGGCGCGCCCGACGCCGCCGGCCGCGTGCATGACCACCAGCCGGCACGCCGCATGCCGCCAGCGCCGGATACACGGCCGGGTCGGGAAAGCCGCGGATGTCGTTCAGATAGGCGACGCCGCGCGACAGCGCGAAACGCTGCACCTCCGCCCGATAAGTATCGACCGCGAGCGTCGTGCCGTCTTCCGCCAGCGCTCTCAGCACCGGATCGAGCCGGCCGATTTCCTCATCCGGCGAAACCGACCCCGCCGCCACGTTGCTGGCAGCGGCGCCGAGTTCGACGATGTCGGCGCCGTCGGCGGCCAGCCGGCGGGCGTGGGCAATGGCCGCGGCAGGATCGAGGAACCGGCCGCCGTCGGAAAACGAGTTGGCGGTGATGTTGACGATGCCGACCAGCAGCGGGCGGCCTCGAGGGCGCCGCATCGCTCACTCCGGCCCGCGGCTGCGTTCCAGGATCGCGCCGACCGATTCCGCCTCGGGAAACACGTCGAGCTTCTCGACCGTCGACCCGGACGCGCCCGACGCGCGGATCGGCGAAACACGCATCGCTCACGCGCGCGGCAAACCCCTCGCACAGATCGATATGGCCGGAGGCGGCGATCTCGCGGATCGCGGCGACGATTTTCTCGTAATTGATGACGCGGCGGCGGTCGTCGCCGGAAAACCCGGCCTCCGGGGTCGCGGTCAGCTCAACCGAGACCCGCACCCGCTGCTTCCGGCCATGCTCGGCGCGGCGGATGCCGATACTGGCCATCAGCACAAGATTGCGCACGACGACCGTATAGCGCTCGTCCCTTGGCCCACCCGGGAGGTTCATCGGCGCTTTCGCGGAGTTGCGAGATCAGTAAAAAAGCTGGTGCGGTCGAGAAGACTCGAACTTCCACGGAGTTTCCCCCACAGCGACCTCAACGCTGCGCGTCTACCAATTCCGCCACGACCGCATGCCCGCGCCGCCGCCCTCAGACGGGATGGCGCAGTGGGGCGGGTGCTTAGCAAATGCGCGCCCCCATATCAAGCGCGATGGCCCAAGGGACAAAGCGAGAAATAGGCATGCAAACCGGCGGCGTCGAGTGGCGGATCAGCGACGGTCTGGTGCCATACGAGGAGGCCGTGGCGGAAATGGAAGCGCGGATCGCGGCGATCCGCGCCGGCACGGCCCCCGAGCTGGTGTGGCTGCTGGAGCATCCGCCGCTCTACACCGCCGGGACCAGCGCGCGAGCCGAAGACCTGCTCGACCCGGCGCGTCTGCCGGTGCACCGCACCGGCCGCGGCGGGCAGTACACCTATCACGGGCCGGGCCAGCGCATCGCCTATGTGATGCTCGACCTCGAACGCTGGGGCCGCGACGTGCGCTGTCATGTCTGGCGGCTCGAGGAATGGGTCATCGCGACGCTGGCGCGCTTCAACGTGAAGGGCGAACGCCGCGACGGCAGGGTCGGCGTGTGGATCGCCGGGCCTGACGGGCGCGAGGACAAGATCGCCGCGATCGGCGTACGCGTGCGCCGCTGGGTGACCTATCATGGCCTGGCGCTGAACGTCGATCCCGACCTCGACCATTACCGCGGCATCGTGCCGTGCGGCATCGACCCGGCCGCCTCAGGCCACGGCGTCACCTCGCTCGCCCGCCTTGGCATAACCGCCTCGATGGCCGAGGTCGACATCGCTTTGCGCGCATGTTTTGATAAAGCCTTCGGCGAGGTACTCGGGTATCCAGCGCGAGCAGGTACCGATCGGTAAGCTACTTTTCCGGCTTTACCGGAAAACTCATATTTTCCACGATTGAACGATCAGCCTCGCGACGGCTCGTGCGGAGTTACCACGCTCTCGACCCCGAGCGTGTTGGCCAGCCTCAATCCTATTTTTGCGCCGGACCGGCTGCCCGGTCCCCGCTAACCGTTGGGATCGCGTGCCGCGACGGGGCTCTTTCGAGCAGAACCCCGTCGGCCAGGACGGCACTGTAAGATTTTGCGACCGGCGTTACGCCGCTTTGCGCGCGCGACGACGGAACAGGCCGAACCCGAGCAGGCCCGTGCCGAGCAGGGCCAGTGATGCGAGCTCCGGGACGGTCGTTTGCGTGACTACCTTGTCCAGTCGACTGATTGTCGCTACGCCCGGCGCGCCCCCGACCGATACCGCCACATCATCGATTATCCACAAGTCCGAATAAGGGCCACCGAGAAGAGAGGGGACATCGAGCTCGATGGCTCCTGGTGGAATCGCGGAGCACAGTTGCACCAAGCCTTGCGGCTGACCCGCATAGCGCATTGCAGAAAAACGTGCCATGGGCCATTCGCGCCGAGTATCCAGGATTTGAGCGTCGCGACACGCCCATATCAGCCGGAAATGAGCACGCTGTTCGAATCGCAGGCGCCGCGGCCGCTGGCCGACCTGCTGCGCCCGCAAACCCTCGCCGACATTGTCGGGCAGGACCATCTGCTCGGGCCCGACGGGCCGATCGGGCGCATGGTCGCGAGCGGGCGGCTCGCCTCGATGATCCTGTGGGGGCCGCCGGGCTGTCGGCAAGACGACGATCGCGCGGCTTCTCGCAGACGGCACCGATCTCGCCTTCGAGAAGCTGTCGGCGGTGTTTTCCGGGGTCGCCGATCTGCGCAAGGTGTTCGAGGCCGCCAGAAAGCGCCGCGAGGCCGGCCGCGGCACGCTGCTGTTCGTCGACGAGATCCACCGCTTCAACCGCGCGCAGCAGGACGCGTTTCTGCCCTATGTCGAGGACGGCACCGTGATCCTGGTCGGCGCGACGACCGAGAACCCGTCCTTCGAGCTGAACGGCGCGCTGTTGTCGCGGGCGCAGGTGCTGGTGCTTGCGCCGGCTCGACGATGCGCGCGCTCGAAACCCTGCTCGCCCGCGCCGAGGCCCATCTCGGCCACGCTCTGCCGCTGACCGAGGACGGCCGCGCCGCGCTGCGCGCGATGGCCGACGGCGACGGGCGCTTTCTGCTCAACCTCGTCGAGGAGATCGAGCGCCTTCCGGCCGACCCGGCGCTCGGGCCGCAGGAACTCGCCGAACTGGTGCAGCGCCGCGCGCCGCTCTACGACAAGAGCCAGGAAGGCCACTACAACCTGATCAGCGCCCTGCACAAATCGCTGCGCGGCTCGGACACCGACGCGGCGCTGTATTGGCTGGCGCGCATGCTGGAGGGCGGCGAGGACCCGATCTACATCCTGCGCCGGCTGACCCGCGCCGCGGTCGAGGATATCGGCCTCGCCGACCCGCAGGCCCTGGTGCAGGCGCTGGCCGCCTGGGACGCCTACGACCGGCTCGGCTCGCCGGAGGGCGATCTGGCCGTCGCGCAGCTCGTGATCTATCTCGCGAGCGCGCCGAAATCGAACGCCGCCTATGCCGCGTTCGGCGAGGCGCGGGCGATGGCGCGCGACACCGGCTCCTTGATGCCGCCGATGCACATCCTGAACGCGCCGACCGGGCTGATGAAAAAGCTCGGCTATGGACAGCGGCTACGTCTACGACCACGCGACCGAGGAAGGGTTTTCCGGGCAGAACTATTTCCCGGACGGGATCGCCCGCCGCGAATTCTACCGCCCGACCGAGCGCGGCTTCGAACGCGAGATCAAGAAGCGGCTCGATTATTGGGACAAGCTGCGCCAGCGCGCTGCCGCCGCGGAGAGCGGGGAATGACCGGCGTCACCACCGTCACGGTGCGGCCGGAGGACGGAGCCGGGCGGCTCGACCGCTGGTTCAAGCGGCATTATCCGGGCCTCGGCCACGGGCGGCTCGAAAAGCTGCTGCGCACCGGGCAGATCCGGGTCGACGGCAAGCGCGCCCGCGCCGGCGACCCGGTCGCGCCGGGCCAGTCGATCCGCGTGCCGCCGCTGCCCGAGGCCTCCCCGCCGGCCGCCGCCGAAGCCGCCGGCAGAACGCCGCGCGCCCGGCCGCAGGATGTCGCGCTGCTGCGCGACGCGGTGCTCTACCGCGACGACTGGGCGCTCGTCGTCAACAAGCCCGCCGGCCTCGCGGTGCAGGGCGGCACCAACACCGACCGCCATGTCGATGCGCTGCTCGACGGGCTGCGTTTCGACTCGGCCGAACGGCCGCGCCTCGTGCACCGGCTCGACAAGGACACCTCGGGCGTGCTGCTGATCGCGCGCCACGCCGCCGCGGCGGCGTTCTTCACGCGCGCCTTCCGCGACAAGACCACCCGGAAAATCTACTGGGCGATCGTCGCCGGCCTGCCGCGCCCGGAGCGGGGCCGCATCGATCTCGGCGCTCGCGAAAGGCGGCGGCCCCAAGGCGCCAAGGCGCCTGGCGGGCGCGAGCGCGTGCATGCCGACGACGAGGGCGGCAAGAGCGCGATCACCTATTACCGGGTGCTCGACCACGCCGGCGAGCGGGCGAGCTGGGTGGCGCTGTTGCCGGTGACCGGGCGCACGCATCAGCTGCGCGCCCATTGCGCCGCGCTCGGCACGCCGATCCTCGGCGACGGCAAATATGGCGGCGCGGCGGCGCAGCTGCCGGGCGGCGCGGCGGCGCATCGTCTGCACCTGCATGCGCGCAGCCTCGAAATCCCGCACCCCGACGGCGGCACGCTGCGGGTGACCGCCCCATTGCCGCCGCATATGCGCCGCCTATGGGAGTTTTTCGGGTTCGCCGCCGATAGCGCGGCGACCCGTTCGCCGAGCTGGAAGAGATTGCATGAAGCGTGTCTACAAACAGGCCACGACCCGCCCGGCCGAGGGCGGCTGGGGCATCGCGCTCGACGGGCGGGCGATGCGCACCCCGGGCCGCAACGAGCTGGTCGTGCCGAGCGAGACGCTCGCCGCCGCGATCGCCGCCGAATGGGACGCGCAGCAGGACGAGATCCGTCCGGCGACGATGCCGCTGACCCGGCTCGCCGCGACCGCGATCGACCGCACCGCCAACCAGCGCGACCAGATCATCGCCGAAACCGCGAATTACGCCGGCACCGACCTCGTGTGCTACCGTGCCGACCACCCGCCGGAACTGGCGGCGCGCCAGCAATCGGCATGGCAGCCGCTGCTCGACTGGGCGACGTTGCGCTACGACGCCGCGCTCGCGGTGACGTCGGGCGTCATCCCGACGCGGCAATCGGCGGCGGCGCTGAAGGCGTTCGCCGCTGCGGTGGCGGCGCACGACGATTTCCGGCTGACCGCGCTGCACACGCTGACGGCGGCGTGCGGCTCGCTGGTCATCGCGCTGGCGCTGCTCGAAGGCCGGATCGATGCCGAAGCCGCGTTCGCGGCCTCGCAGCTCGACGAGACCTTTCAGATCGAGGCCTGGGGCGAGGACGCCGAAGCCGCCGAGCGCCGCCGCGCGCTGGCCGCCGATATCGAGTCGGCGGCGCGGTTCCTGTCGCTGCTCGGGGCTTGAGGTAGAACGCGGATGGAAACGCGTCGGTCTCGGGTTGTACTTCGAGGATCTGCCGGTCGGGCGCCGCTTCCAAGACGATCGGCCGCACCGTGACCGAGGCCGACATCACGAATTTCGTCAACTGCACCGGCATGGTCGAGGTGCTGTTCACGAACACCGAGTTTCTCGCGCACGAGAGCGACATCAAGGGGCGGCTCGCGCCGGGGGCGCTGGTCTATTGCTTCGCCGAGGGGCTCCTCGTGCAGGCGACGATGCAGCACACCGGCTTCGCGTTTCTGCATATGGAGCTGACCGTCGAAAACCCGGTCCTCGCCGGCGACACGATCCACGCCGAATGCGAGATCATCGAGGCGCGCCGCTCGCAAAGCCGCCCCGGCCGCGGCCTCGTGCGCACCCGGGTGCGCGTCGTCAAGCAGGACGGCGCGACCGCGCTGACCTACACGCCGCTGCGCATGGTCAAGTGCCGCGAGGCGGTGAGGCGTAGCATGGGCACGGCGGCATCCCTTGCGCGCGCGCACTTGCCGCGGCGCACATTCGTACGCGTGGTGACCTCGATCGACACGCTGGAAATCGCCAAGCGGCTGCGCAGCGCCGGCTTTGACGATATCAAGGCGGAGGCGATCACCGGCGCGCTGCGCGACGTACATGACGCCGACCTGTCGCGCCTTGCGAACAAGGAGGACATCGCGGGGGTGCGCGCCGAGATCGCCGCGCTGCGCTCCGAGCTGAGCGCCGAAATTGCAGCGCTGAGCGCCGAGATCAATATGGTCCGTTCGGAGATGGAAATATTGCGGCGCGACCTGACGATCAGGCTCGGCGGCATGATTTTCGTTCTCGGGGGCTTTCTCGTCGCGATCAAATTTCTCGGTTGAGCCGCAGACGCCCGAGCCCGGCTACCCGAACGCATTGAGCACCTTGCCGCCGGCCTCGACCGGCTTCGCGGCGATCAGGACGAAGGCGATGACGCAGGGCTCGGTGCCGCGGTTGATCCAGTTGTGGACCGTGCCGCGCTGCACGACGACATCGCCCGCTTTCAGATGCGTCAGCTCGCCGGTTTCGAGTTCCATGTCGATTTCGCCCTTCATGATGACGGCGTAATCGAGCGAGTCGGTGCGATGCACGCGCGGCGTGTTGCCGGGCTGCAATTCGAGGATGCGGAACACGGTGCCGTTCTCGTGCGTCGTGCCGGTCTCGCGCCGCCCTTCATCCGCCGTACCGGTGTTGTCGATCGGGAAACCCTCGCTGGTCCAGATCACGCAGGCCGTCGCGCCCGGACGCGCCGAGCGCAGGTTTTGCGAGACCTCGTCAATCTGAACGATCGCACGACCGTTCGCATCATGCCCGGTAACGACCCGCCGCACTTGCAAAGCCATGACATTCCCTCCCCGTTCCGTGCCTGGTGCAAACCCTCTCCCGCGCGGCAGGATTTGAGAACGCCTGTCCGGGTTCACCATTCCCGGCAACTTACAGCCCCAGCACGCCCTTGCTAGACGATGTTCTTCATGATCTCGTTGGTGCCGCCGTAGATCGAGGCGGCGCGCAGGAACAGATAGCCGCGGGTCGCCTCGGCGGCCCAGACCGGACCCAGTTCCGGCTCGTTGCTGAGCGCCTCCAATTCGTCGGCCCAGTCCGGCATCGCCAAGGGACCGCCGACATCCATCGCCAACTCGGTGGTCGCCTGCAGCAGTTCGGTGCCCTTGAGCTTCAACACCGCGGTCAGTGGGTCCTGCCGCCGCTCGCCGGCTTTTTGCGCCGACAGCACGCGCAGCTGTGTGATCTCGAGCGATTTCAGCTCGGTTTCAAGCAGCGCGATGCGGCGGCGGAACTCCGGGTCCTCGATCAGCGGCCTTCCGTTGGCGCGCATCTCCTTCGCCTGCGCTTTGGCGAACTTGACCCGCTCCTTCGACTTGCCGAGCCGTGCGATCCCGGTGCGCTCGTTGCCGAGCAGGAATTTGGCAACGTCCCAGCCCTTGTTCTCCTCGCCGACCAGCATCGCGGCCGGCACGCGCACATCGTCGAAGAACACCTCGTTCAGATGATGGCTGCCGTCGATCGAGATGATCGGCCGCACCGTGATGCCCGGCGTCTTCATGTCGACCAGCAGGAACGAGATCCCCTCCTGCTTTTTGGCGGCCTGCGGGTTGGTGCGCACGAGGACAAAGCACCAATCGGCCTGATGCGCGGTCGAGGTCCAGATCTTCTGGCCGTTGACGACGTAGTCGTCGCCGTCGCGCCGCGCCGCGGTCTTCAGCGCCGCGAGGTCGGAGCCGGCGCCGGGTTCCGAGAAGCCCTGGCACCACCAGTCGTCGACATTGGCGGCGCGCGGCAGGAACCGCTGTTTCTGCTCCGGCGTGCCGAACTGGATCAGCACCGGCCCGAGCATCGTGATGTTGAACGGCTGGACCTCGGGAGCCGGATAGGTCTGGATCTCCTCCAGAAAGATCATGCGCTGACGGCCGACCAGCCCGGCCCGCCCCATTCCTGCGGCCAGCTATAGGCGGCCCAGCCGCGCTTGTTGAGGATGCGCTGCCAAGCGACGATGTCCTGCTTGCGCGACGCCCGGCCCTCCTTCAGGCGCGCGGCGATTTCGGCCGGCAGGTTGTCGCGGATAAAGCCGCGCACCTCGGCGCGAAACGCCTGTTCCTCGGCCGTGAAGCGAAATCCATGAGTTCGGCTCCGTGTCTTGCTGGCCGTTGATTTAACATGGCGAGCCGGCCCGCCGCCCACAGCAAAGGCAGCGCTCGGCCCGCACGCGTTTCCGCTTGTCGCGGGGCCGCGGCCGGGGCCATGCTTCGCGGGCAGCCGGCGCGCTGGTCCAATACAGAGCGGTGCACGCAAATGCCTCGTGAAGAAAACCCGCCCGTCGTGTTCACGGTGCGCTTCGGCAAGGAGCAGTTCACCTGCCGCGGCCATCTCGTCTGGGAGGGGGGATCGTCTACGCGATTGTCGAGGAGATGCCGGATGACTGCCCGTTCGTGCCGGATCGGGTCAGGATCGAGGAGGGCGATCTCGAACTGAAGCAGGACGGCTCGGGCCGTGATTGGTACCAGTATCACGGCTTCATTTTCGTCTAGATCTAATGAACCGCCGGCGAGCCTTTGCTGTGTCCTCGCTTGTGCTGCTGCTTACGGCGGCCTTGACGATTGCCGCGCGCGAAGCGGACTCCCAAGCATCTCTAGTCGGGACCTACGACGGCAATCAGATGGAAATGGCCGTCGCTCTCGAGCTCATGGCTGACGGCCGCTTTCGATATGCGCTGGCCTATGGCGCGCTGGACGAGCAGGCAGCTGGACGGTGGACCACGCGCGGCAACCAGGTATTGCTCACCAGCGATCCCGTCACCCCACCCCGCTTTGTCCTGGTTTCCCGGGGCAGGGGCACGGACGGCCTGCTCCAGGTGCAGCTGGATGTGCCGCGCGGGGTGTCGCGGCAATATTTCAACGCGCTGATGACTGAAGCCAACGGGCAGACCGAGCGGCTACAGTTCGCCGAGGAAGGCCTAGTGTTGCCCTTCGGCAGGGGCGATGCCCCGGTCAGCATTCGCCTGGTGCTGCAGATATTCGATATTGCGAGTGAGGAGGTGCGGCTCGACCCAGGCGCGGGCTATTCGCTGCGCTTCCGGTTCGAGCCGAACGACGTCGGCAGGGTCGCTTTCCAGGCGACACCGCTGGCGATTGTCAACGGCGGGTTGGTGCTCGACCGTCATGGCCGAACGATCAGGTTCAAACGAACGAACCAGTAATAATCGACGCCCTACCTACGCGCGGCGCAACCGCGCTCCGCCCGCGGGAAGACGCAGCATAGAGGGAGGAGAGACATGCGATCGCCGAGCGGCATCGACCGGGTGCTTGAGGCTGGCGTCGAACGCGGCGACGTGCCGGGGGTCGTCGCGATGGCGGCGGACCGCGGCAGTGTCGTCTACGAGGGTGCGTTCGGCCGGCGGGCGCTGCCGGACGGCGCCGCGATGACCGCCGACAGCGTCTTCTGGATCGCTTCGATGACAAAGGCGATCACCTCGACCGCGGCGATGCAGCTCGTCGAGCAAGGCAGGCTGGCCCTCGACCGGCCGATCGCCGAAATATTGCCCGAACTGTCGGCGCCGCAAGTGCTCGAAGGCTTTGACGCCGCCGGCGAGCCGCGGCTGCGCCCGGTCCGGCGGCCGATCACGCTGCGCTACCTGCTGACCCATACTTCAGGGTTCGTCTACGACATCTTCAACCCGGAGCTTGGGCGCTACATGGAGCAGCGCGGCATTCCGAACATCATCTCCTGCCAGAACAAGGCGCTGGATCTGCCGCTCGTGTTCGACCCGGGCGATCGCTGGGATTACGGCACCGGCATTGACTGGGCCGGCAAGGCCGTCGAACGGATCAGCGGGCAGCGCCTCGGCGACTATCTCGCGGAGCACATTTTTGCGCCTCTCGGCATGAACGATACCGGCTTCAAGCTGAGCCCGGAGCGCCGCGCCCGACTTGTTGGCATGCACACACGCGGCGACGATGGCACGGTGACGCCGATCGAGTTCGAGATCCCTCAGGAGCCGGAGTTCGACATGGGCGGCGGCGGTCTCTACGGTACAGCGGCCGATTATCTCGCCTTCCAGCGGGTCTTCCTCAACGATGGCCGGCCGCTGCTGCGGCCCGACACGGCGGCAATGATGGCGCGAAACGCGATCGGCGCGCTTGACGTGCCTCCGCTCAAGACCGCGATCCCGGCCTATTCGCAGGACGCCGATTTCTTCCCCGGAATGATCAAGAAATGGAGCCTCGGCTTCATGATCTCGACCGCGGCAGTGCCGGGCGGCCGCGGCGCGGGGAGTCTCGACTTGGGCCGGGCTCGCCAACACGTATTTCTGGATCGATCCGGCCAACCGGATCGCCGCGGTCATCCTGATGCAGCTGATCCCGTTCGCCGACCCGAAAGCAGTCGCCCTGGCCCGCGATTTCGAGACGGCGCTCTACGCGGCGCTGGGGTGACTTGTCCCTGTTGCGGTAAGCTCGTTGAACGGCGTGCGGCGAGGATGCAATCTCGGCGCGGGCGGGGCCTTAACGTCGCTCGGGAGGAAGAAATTGGCGAGACAATACAGGCTGATGTCGGCGGACGGGCATCTCGAAGTGCCGCCCGAGCGCTGGGTGCATCGGGTGCCCGAGAAATACCGGGAACGGGCGCCGCATACGGTCAAATTGCCCGACGGCGGCGACGCGCTGATGATCGAGGGGCAGCCGCTGCTTGGAGGCCAATTTCCTCGATCTGCGCGCCGGGCGGGCGGCCGGGACATGGCAGCCCTTCGGCCTCAAGGTCGCCGACGCGGCCGGCACCGGCGGCCCGGAGCAGCGCGTCCGCGAGCAGGACGAGGACGGGCTCGACGCCGAGGTCTTGTTCGCGGCGATGGTCGCGGGGCCGGTATTCTGGCGCAACATCGCGCATGACGAGGTCTACAAGGCCGTCATCCGCGGCTACAACGACTGGCTCGGCGAGGAATACTGCGCCGTCGCGCCCGATCGCCTGATCGGCATGGGGGTCATCCCGATCACCAATGTCGATGACGCGATCGCCGAGATGGAGCATTGCAAGAAGCTCGGCCTCAAGGGCGTCCTGCTCGGCGCCTTGCCGAACGCGAAGGGCTATCCGACCCCGGAGGACGACCGGTTCTGGGCCGCCGCGCTCGATCTCGACATGCCGGTGACGGTGCATGTCCAGCTCTACCGCACCGGCGCCGCGCGCCAACCAGCCGACGATGAAATACCCGAAGGAAGACCCGGAGGTGATGGCGCGGCTGCGCCGGCCGTTCCTCGAATGGCTGACCAATTTCGGATTGCCGCCGTCGATCAGCATCGCGCAGCTGGTGCTGTCCGGCGTGTTCGAGCGCTATCCGCGGCTAAACGTGTTCTTCGCCGAGACGCGGCTCGGGTGGGTCCCGTTCTGGCTCGAACACATGGACCTCTGGTACAAACGGCACTTGAACTGGGCCGAGGAGATGCTCGGCTTCAAGCCGCTGAAGGAACTGCCGAGCCACTACGTCCGCGAAAACGTCCATTTCACGGTGCAGTACGAACGGGTCGCGGTCGAAATGCGGCACCATGTCGGCGTCGATCACATCATGTTCGCGACCGACTTCCCGCATATCGAGAACGAATGGCCGAACTCGCGCCCGCTGATCGACGAAATCTACGAAAACGTCCCGGCCGACGAGAAGGCGAAGATGTGGGCCGGCAACGCGGTCAAGTTCTTCAAGCTCGACGCGGCATAGACGGATCGAACTCCCTCTCCCCCCGGGGGGAGAGGGTTGGGGTGAGGCGGGGATTCCGAGCGTTGCCGGTACCCACCTCACCCTCCCGCGCTTCGCGCGGGCCCCTCCCTCTCCCCCTGAAGGGCGGAGAGGGTTTGAACGGCAGAGCGGGCTCAGCGACATGGACGGCGGAGCGGGACGGGGATCGGCCAGCCGGTACGGCGGCGCGAGGATTTGCGCCTGCTGACCGGGCGGGGCCGGTACAGCGACGACCTCAATCTGCCGGGGCAGGCCTTATGCGGTGATGGTGCGCTCGCCGCACGCGCACGCGCTGATCCGCGAAATCGACACGGCGGCCGCGCGTGCCGCGCCGGGGGTGCTGGCGGTGCTGACCGCCGACGATGTGCGCGCCGACGGGCTCAACCCGCTGCCCAACATCGCCAACTCGCACCCGGCCGATATCAGCATCAAGAACAAGGACGGTTCGCCGACCGTTCGCCCGGACCAGACCGCGATCATCGGTCCCGAAGTGTGCCATGTCGGCGAGATCGTCGCCGCAATCGTCGCGACCTCGCTCGCCGCGGCGAAGGACGCCGCCGAGCTTGTCGTTGTCGATTACGAGGTGTTGCCGGCGGTCGCGCACAGTCTCGTCGCCGCCGAACCCGACGCGCCGCGGGCGCGACAGGACAGCCCCAACATCATCCTCGACGGCGAGGTCGGCGATCCGGTCGCGACCGAGGCCGCCTTTGCCACGGCCGCGCATGTCGTCCGCTTCGAGACCTGGGTGCAGCGCATCGCCGGCGTGCCGATGGAGCCGCGCGCCGCGGTCGGCGAATACGATGCCGCGATACCGGCCGCTATACGCTGCACGCCGGCGCCGGCGGCGCGGTCAGCCCGCGGCGCGATCTGGCGATGGTGCTCGGCGTCCCGCCCGAGCAGGCGCGCGTCGTGATGCACGATATCGGCGGCAATTTCGGCACGCGCGGCGGCTTCAACCCGGAATTCGCGATCGTCTACCTGGGCGGCGCGCCGGGTCGGCCGCCCGGTCAAATGGACCGGCGATCGCGGCGAGTATTTCGCCGCCGACCACCAGGCGCGCGATCTGGCCGTCACCGCCGAGCTGGCGCTCGACCGCGACGGCCATTTTCTCGCGATGCGCGGCTCGAACCTCGTCAACCAGGGCGCCTACGCGCTCGCCTTCGGCTCCCTCAACAAGGGGGTCGAGATCATGTCGAGCATCTACCACGTGCCGGCGGTGTTCTTCCGCGCCCGCGCCGCGCTGACCAACACCGCGCCGACCCGCCCCTATCGCAGCTCCGGCCGTCCCGAGGTCATGTTCGTCATGGAGCGGCTGATCGACCTTGCGGCGCGGCAGACCGGCATCGACCGCATCGAACTGCGCCGCCGCAACCTCGTGCCGGAATCGATGATGCCGTACACCAACCCGTTCGGCATGGTCTACGACAGCGGCGCCTATCACCGGGTCATGGAGCGCGTGCTCGAACTGGCCGATTGGAGCGGCTTTCCGGCGCGGCAACAGGCGGCGCGCCAACGCGGAAGATGCCGCGGCATCGGCGTCGCCGAACTATGTCGATACCGCGACCGGCGCGCCGCGCGAGCGGGCCGAGATCACCGTCAAGCCTGATGGCGACGACAGCGGCGAGATCGAGGTGGTGGTCGGCACCGTATCGCAGGGCCAGGGGCACGAGACCAGCTTCGCGCAGCTCGTCACCGAATGGCTCGGCGTGCCGCTCGACAGCGTGCGGCTCGTGACCGGCGACACCGACCGCGTCTCGGTCGGCGGCGGCGCGCATTCCGGCCGGGCGCTGCGGCTCGCCAGCATCGTCATGCTCAACGCCTCCAACATCATCATCGAAAAGGGGCTGCGCATCGCCGGCCACCTGCTGGAAGCCGCGACCCCCGACCTCGAATTCGCCGAGCGGGCAGTTCCGCGTCAAGGGCACCGACCGCGCGCGTCGGCCTGTTCGAGGTCGCGCGCGCCGCCGAGACCCGCGCCGATCTGCCGGAGGATTTGCGCGGGCCGCTAAAGGGCGACGGCGACGAGACCGTCAACATCGCGAGCTTCCCCTACGGCTGCCACGTCTGCGAGATCGAGGTCGATCCCGAGACCGGCGAATTCGAAATCGTGCGCTACAGCGCGGTCGACGATTGCGGGCGCGCGATCAACCCGCTGATCGTGCACGGCCAGATCCATGGCGGCATCGTGCAGGGAGTCGGGCAGGCGCTGTGGGAGCAGATCGTTTACGACCGCGATACGGCGCAGCTGTTGACCGGCTCGTTCATGGATTACGCGATGCCGCGCGCCGATCTGCTGCCGTTCTTCAACACCGAACTGTCCGAGGTGCCGTGCACGACGCACCCGCTCGGCATGCGCCCGGCCGGCGAAGGCGGCACGACCCCGGCATTGGGCGTCGTCATCAACGCGATCGTCGATGCGCTCGCCGAGTTCGGCGTGACCCATGTCGAGATGCCGGCGACGCCGGAACGGGTGTGGCGGGCGATTCACGGCAAAGCCAGCTGACAACAGACCATCGATAAAGATGCGACGATTTGGTATAGTGCACGACATGACATAATCCCAACAACACGACCGGGAGGCATCGGCATGACGGATCTGCGGATCGCCACGTCGGAAGGCGCTGACGCGATTTTGGAAGAGGCCGTGGTCGAGGCATTCGCCGGCGCGTTAGCGAGGCCCGCTGCTGCGTCCGGAGCAGGACGGTTTCGACAGGGCGCGCGTTGTTTGGAATGGCATGATCGATCGGCGGCCGGCGCTGATCGCGCGCTGTGCCGGCGTCTCCGATGTCATCGCCGCGGTGCGCTTTGCCCGCACACACCGGCTTTTGGTGTCGGTCAAGGGGGGCGGCCACAACATCACCGGCAATGCCGTCTGCGAGGGCGGTCTGATGATCGATCTGTCGCCGATGAAGGGGATGTGGGTCGATCCGGTCAAACGGATTGCGCGTGCCCAGGCCGGTCTGACCTGGGGTGAATTCAATCGCGAGACGCAAGCTTTCGGTCTCGCCACGACCGGGGGCGTGGTCTCGACGACCGGTATCGCCGGGCTGACGCTCGGCGGCGGGCTGGGCTGGCTGATGGGCAGCCACGGCCTCAGTTGCGACAACCTGCTTTCGGCCGATCTGATCACCGCCGACGGCGAGTTTTTGACCGCCAGTGCCGAACAAAATTCCGATCTCTTTTGGGGCCTACGTGGTGGCGGCGGCAATTTCGGGGTCGTCACCGCCTTCGAGTACCGCCTCCATCCGGTCACTTCAGTGTTGGCCGGTATGGTCATCCATCCGATGGAGAAGGCGCGCGAGGTGCTGCGCTTCTACCGGGAGTTCTGCCGCAGCTGCCCCGATGAGGTGCTCGCCGCGGCAGCGCTGATGACATCGCCTGAAGGTATGCCTGTGGCCGTGATTGTCGCCAGTTATATTGGGGACATCGACGAAGGCGAAAAGGTGATGCTGCCGCTGCGCAAATTCGGTTCGCCGTTGGCCGATACGATCGCGCCGACTTCGTATGTCGCGCTGAATTCTTTGTTCGACGCGGCGTTCCCTTACGGCGGTATGCAGCGCTATTGGAAGTCGAGCTTCTTGAAGGAACTCGGCGACGATATGATCGAAGTCGTCGTTGGCGCGCTCGGCGAAATTCCTGTCGCCGATGTCGAATGGTGCTTTTCTTCCACCTGCACGGGGCCGCGGCCCGCGTCGATCCGGACGCTACAGCATTCGGGCTGCGCGACGATCAGTGGGACTACGACGTCATCTCGCAATGGACCGATCCGGCGCAAACCGCCGACCACATCAAATGGACCCGTGAGTTCTGGACCGCCGTCGAGCCCTTCTCGACCGGCGAGGTCTATGTCAACCACCTGGACGCCGAGGAAGCCGTTCGCATCCGGGCGTGCGTATCAGCCGCAACTATGATCGGCTGGTCGTCTTGAAGAACAGATATGATCCGACCAATCTGTTCCGGCTGAATCAAAACATCAAACCAACCGTGTAACGCAATGGAGGAACGACTATGGCACGCATCCGGCATATCGCACTGACGACGAAGGAGCCGGCGAAGGTCGCCGAGTTCTACAAAGCCGCGTTCGGCCTCAAGGAATTGCGCCGCAGCCCGAACGGCGCGGTGTTCCTGTCGGACGGCCACATCAACCTGGCGATCCTCAACCACAAGGACGAGCGCTCGCTCGACATGGGCGCGCACGGGCCCAACTTCAGCGGCATCCACCATTTCGGCTTCGAGGTCGAGGACCTCGACCGAGCCTGCGACCAGCTCGAACAGGCGCACGGGCGGCGGCTGTCGGCGAAGGACGGCGTCGATGCGGCGATGGCGGGCGGCGGCCACGCCAATTTCGAGATGAAATGGTCCGGCCCCGACGGCGTCGTGATCGACATTTCGCATACCGGCTGGGAAGGCACGCACGAGGCGGACTGAGCCGCTCGCCGGTCGGACTGCGTCTACGAAGACGGCTACAGGGAGAAACGGTCATGGCCCGCATCAAGCATATCGCGCTGACGACAAAGGAGCCGGCGACGGTTGCCGAGTTCTACAAAACCGCGTTCGGTCTCAAGGAGCTGCGGCGCAACAACGGCAATGTGTTCCTGACCGACGGCTACATCCATGTCGCGGTCCTTAAGACCAAGGGCGAGGCGGCGCCGGACATGGGCGCGCACGGCCCGCACTTCACCGGCATTCACCATTTCGGCTTCGAAGTCGATGATCTCGACGAGGCCGGCCGCAGGCTCGAGGCGGCGCACGGTCAGCGGCTGACCAGGAAGGAGGTCAGCGACGCCGAGATGCGGGACGGCGTTCACGCCAATTTCGAGCAGAAATGGTCCGGCCCCGACGGCGTCGTGTTCGACGTCTCGCACACCGGCTGGGAAGGCACGCACGAAGCGGATCGATGATTCAACATAAGAAATCGCAGTCCCGGCGAAAGCCGGGACCCATCGCCTAAGGACCGGTTCGAGGCGAACCTAGGCAAAATTGTGAAGGCGGCGCCGGGCAAGCCGGCGTTGAAACGCAAAACGGGAGGTTCAAAATGATCAGCAGACTGTTAGCGACCCTCGTAATGCTGTTATTGGCGTTTGTCGCGTTCCGAGACGATGGGCTTGTTGCTGGCTATTTTGCCACCATAACCGGCTTCCTGTTCCTTTTCCTCGCGGTCGTGATTTGGTTCAAATGGGGGACCATTGGGCGCATTTTTTATGCCGCGGAGGGAAATGATCCGATCATCGAGACGGCCTCCAAAGTCGTCGGCCGCATGGGATTCCGGCGGCACGATCCGTCCTCGCACCACTCGCCATCGTCTAACCGATAGTGGCTGGATTTGCGAAGTATAACATCGCCGAAGCAGCGCTTGAACCGCGGGTCCCGGCTTTCCCCACGGATCAAGTCCGTGGGCTGAAGGCCCACGGGACCGCGGGATGTTAATAGGAGGAAGACATCATGGCAGGCAATTACACGATCTGCGTCGGGACGATCGGCAGCGGTCTGTGGCGCAGCCCGGATGGCGGCGACAGCTGGCAACGCGTGCGCGACGGTCTCACCGGCGAAAGCCGCGTTTATGGGCTGACGGTGCACCCGGCCGAGCCGCGCACCGTGTTCGCCGGCGCCGAGGACGGCATCTACAAGAGCCGCGACGGCGGGCAGAGCTTCACCCGGCTCGACTCGTCGATGAACTGCGAGGTCTGGAAGATCGCGATCGACCCGACCGATCCCGATATCATCTTCGCCGGGACCCGGCCGGCGGCGCTGTACCGCTCGACCGACGGCGGCCGGAGCTGGCGGAAGCTGCCGGCCGACATCGTCGAGGAATGCCCGAATGTCGGCATCCCGCGCGTCACGGCGCTGACCGTCGACCCGTCCGACCATCGCGTCGTCTGGGCCGGGATCGAGGTCGACGGCGTGCGCCGCAGCACCGATGGCGGCGACAGCTGGAGCCGGATCACCAACGGCGTTTACGACCCCGACATCCATGACATCGCCGTGACGGTGAACGGCGGCACGACCGTGCTGACCAGCACGCCCGGCGAGATCTTCGCGAGCGGCGATCGCGGCGAGAGCTGGCGCGGTCTCGGCGTGCGCGACCAGTTCGAGCTGCGCTATTGCCGCGGCCTGGCGCAAAAGGCCGACGATCCGGAGACGCTGTTCGTCGCGACCGGCGACGCCGCGGTCGGCAGCACCGGCGCGATCCAGCGCTCGCGCGACGGCGGCCGGTCCTGGGAGAAACGGACGTTGCCGGTCGAGCCGAACTCGCCGATCTGGGCGTTCGCGACGCATGCGGCCGATCCCCGGCTGATCCTCGCCTGCAGCCATTACGGCGAGGTCTATGCGAGCGAGAACGCCGGCGATTCCTGGCGCAAGCTGCGCCGCGAATTCACCGAAATCCGCGCCCTCTGCTGGGTCCCGGAGTGACGGCTGCGGCGACCGGACTAACCCGCCGGAGCGCGCGGGCATTGCCGGGCGGAGAGTGCTTCCGCTACGCTGAGATTGATCCGGAAGGTGGGGCACCGACCATGCGCGCAGCCGTCGTCCTGGGTCTTGTCGCCCTGCTGTTCCCGGCTGCCGCCGGGGCGCAAAGCGCGGGGCCCAAAGGCGGCGGCTTCGAGTGGCGGGATCACGAAAGAGCAATATGTCGAGCAGGCGAAGCAGCGCGCCGCCAAGCGCTTCGACAAGCTTGACAAGAACCATGACGGCGTGCTGAGCGCCGACGAGCGCAAGGCCGCGGGTCGGAAGAAAGTCGTCTGAGGAATAAGCCGGCCGGACGGAGCCGGTTCCAGCGAAGGAGCAAGCCATGCCCGACGATGCCGCTCTCGCCAACAGGACCGCATCGCAAGCGGAGCTCGCCGCTGCGCGTCAAAGGGCTCGACCATGTCGTGCTGCGCGTCTCGGACATGGACCGCGCGATCGCGATTTTACGAACAGGTGCTGGGCCTGCATGTCGAGCGCCGCCTGTCCGAAATCGGCCTCGTCCAGCTGCGCGCCGGCAGCGCGATGATCGACCTGGTGCCGCAAAAGGAAGGCGACGCAGCCGGCCGCAACATGGACCATTACGCGGTGCAGATCGAAAGCATGGACGTCGAGGCGCTCAGCGCGCATCTGCGCCGGCACGGCGTCGATCCGGGCGAGGTCAGGCGCCGCTACGGCGCCGAGGGCTATGGCTCGTCGATCTATATCACCGATCCGGACGGCAACACCGTCGAGCTGAAGGGACCGCCGGAGCCCGGCCAGACGATCGCTTCGTAGCGCCACTGTAGTAGGGGCCGTAGCTGGCTTCTCCGCTGAGTACCGGGAATGATGCCCCAGCCCAATTCATCGGCTGCGGAATCCTCGGACAATCGGAGCATCTCGTCCGGCATGCGCGGCGCGCCGGTGCCCACCTTGCGGCTGCCATCGATGGAGCTGATCAACGTCTCCGAAGGCGGTCAATCGTGGCGCGCTCCGGATTACCCTGGGTGCCGGCGTGATCTCCAAAAATAGTGTGTTCCTCCTGCCAGATACACGGTGAGGCTCAACCAGCGGTGCAGATCAGGCTAATCGTCCGGCGCGAACCACAGCGGACAATTGTAGTCGATTGTGATCTCGCGTCCCGCCGCGATCGGCGTCATTGCGATGAGATCGAGCGTCTCGTGCGCGAGGTTCGATCGCACGCGAGCGTTGGGCTGGCGCGAGTGGTTGCACAGCGAAACCAGGCCGAGCGCGACCGCGATGCGTGCCTGTCCGACAGCACCGTGATCCCACACGAAATAGTAATCATGCAGTACCGAACTATCGATCAGCCCGCGTTGATCGGCCGGCACGACGATGGCGGGCGCCGCCTCGATCAGGAGCCCGGCGCCGATTGCAGCGCGCGCGAAAACGCCACGGCCCTTCCGGGGATCATGGCGGATCTCGGCCAACGTTTGGGAGCGGCCGCAACGCGTCATCCGAGATTTGCCGCCGCTCGGACCGCTCCGCGAGATCCCTTTGGTTTCTTGGCGTCAGACGCGCTGGTCGCGGCCGTTGCCGAAAGCGCTCGCCGTCCCTGCGGTGGCCGCGGCCGAGGTCGCCGTACCGCCCGGCGGCGTAACCTGCTGGTGTGCCGGTTGCTCGGTCGGCTCCTCTTCTTCCTTCATGCCGGCTTTAAAGGCCTTAATACCTTTCGCGAAATCCCCCATCATCCGGGGCAGCTTGCCGGCACCGAATAGGACCAGGACGATCGCCAGAACGATCACCCAATGCATCAAACTCATCGAACCCATGTGGAACCCCGGAAGCTCAAAAGGTTAAGCGGCCGCGATTTTAACCGAAGCCACGCCGGATTGCGCGGACTATCGTATTCTGCTCCGCACTCTCTTTTCGGAAATCGTGACCGATTTGCCGAAAATCAACCTTGCTTCCTTAAATGGCCGGACCCGAACCATGACCTATTTCCCGCCGCCGCACCCCGAATGGCAGCGCCGCACCGCCGAGGAGGCCGGTCTCGATGCTTCCGGGATTGCCGCCGCGGCGCGCCATGCGGCCGCGCACGAGACGCCGTGGAGCCGCGATCTAGCGCGGATGGTCGCAAGCGATTTCGGCGAGGCGCCGCCGTGGAACGAGACGCTGGGCCCGGTGCGTCCGCGCGGCGCACCGAACGGCCTGCTGTTGCGCGGCGGCCGGATTGTCGCCGAGTGGGGCGACACCGCGCAGGTCGACCTGACCTTCAGCGTCGCCAAGAGCTATCTGTCGATTTTGGCCGGGCTGGCCTTCGACCGCGGCCTAATCCGCGACGTGCACGAGCCGGTGTGCCGCACCCCTGATGTGGATTGGGGCGATGACGGCGGCTTCGCGCCGCCGCACAATCACAGGATCACCTGGCACCATCTGCTGCAGCAGACCTCGGAATGGGAGGGCGAGCTGTGGGGCAAGCCGGACCTGATCGACCGCCACCGCAGCGTCGGCGGACGGCCCGCCGCCGGCAGGAAGGGCACGCATCGCGAGCTGCAGGCGCCGGGCGCGTTCTGGGAATACAACGATGTGCGCGTCAACCGCCTCGCGCTGGCGCTGCTGCGCCTCTGGCGCCGGCCGCTGCCGGAGGTGTTTCGCGAACTGGTGATGGACCCGATCGGCGCCTCCGGGACCTGGGAATGGCACGGCTACCGCAACTCTTATGTCGAAATCGACGGCAGGCGCATGCAGTCGGTGTCGGGCGGCTCGCATTGGGGCGGCGGCGTGTTCATCCACGCGCAGGACCAGGCGCGGATCGGCCTCATGCTGCTGCGCGGCGGCGTCTGGAACGGGCGGCGCATCCTGTCTGAGGAATGGATTTCGCGGATGCGCGTCCCGTGCCCGCTCTACCCGCAATACGGCTATCTGTGGTGGCTCAACACCGGCCGGGCGCTGTATCCGAGCGCGTCGGAAGCGAGCTATTTCGCGTCCGGCGCCGGCGGCAACCTGACCTGGATCGATCCCGATAACGACCTCGTCGCGGTCTTGCGCTGGATCGACCCGGCGGCGCGCGACGGCTTCATGCGGCTGGTGATGGACGCCGCGCGCTGACGGGCGGTCGCAAGATTGTTGCGGCGGCGGCGATTTGCGGCTACCCGGTTTCCGTCGGGCACTTTTTGAGGGGCCGGATTGCGGATGGCAGCGGGCACTCTCGTTCAAGGCGCTCTCTTCACGGTGATGGTCGTGCGCGCCGGCATGTTGCGCGATCCCGAGTTCGGCCGGGAACTCGCCGTGCAGGTCGAGCGCAGCCCGCGATTCTTCCGGAACGCGCCGGTCGTCCTCGATCTGAAGGGCGCCGACGGGTTTATCGAGACCGCCGATTTCGCCGAGGCCCGCGATCTTTTGCGCGAGCACACGCTGGCGCTGGTCGGCGTGCAGAACGCCGAGCCGGCGCAACTTGCGGCCGCCGCCGCCGCCGGGCTCGCGAGCTTCGCGCCGAGCGCGACGACCCCGATTCGCCGCCCGACCCGCGCCTCGCCCGATTCGCCGCGCCGACTGGCGACGCAACGCCCGCCGCCTCGCCGACGCGCGCCCCGCCACCGGCGCGAGCAGCGACCAGAATCGTCACCGAGCCGGTCCGCTCCGGCACCCAGATCTACGCCCGCGGCGGCGATCTGATCGTCACGGCCGCGGTCAGCGCCGGCGCCGAGTTGATGGCGGACGGGAACATACATGTGTATGGCCGGCTGCGCGGCCGGGCGCTGGCCGGCGCCGCGGGCGACACGACGGCGCGGATCTTCTGCGCGCGGCTCGAAGCCGAGCTGGTCAGCATCGCCGGGCGCTATCTGGTCAGCGAACAACTGCCGCCGGAACATCAGGGCGGCGCGGCGCAGATCGCGCTGGTTGACGACATGCTGACAATCACCCGAAGCTAGCGGGCGGACTGTGACTTCAAGTGTACATTATACGTAATAGCAGTTGCACGCTGCTCCGATTGCACCGGAAAATACAGGGCCAGCGCCGGCCGGCCTCCGGGCGAGAGCTTGGGCAGGAGAGGGACCTTGGCGAAAGTCGTGGTAATTACATCGGGCAAGGGTGGGGTCGGCAAAACCACGAGTTCCGCCGCCTTCGCGGCGGGATTGGCGTTGCGCGGCCACCGCACCGTCGTGATCGATTTCGACGTCGGCCTGCGAAACCTTGACCTGATCATGGGCTGCGAGCGGCGCGTCGTCTTCGACTTCATCAACGTCATAAACGGCGACGCCAACCTCAACCAGGCGCTGATCAAGGACAAGCGCAACGACAATCTCTACATCTTCCCGACCTCGCAGACGCGCGACAAGGATGCGCTGAAGCGCCAGGGCGTCGAGCGCGTCCTCGAAGAGCTGAAGCAACAGTTCGATTACATCGTCTGCGACAGCCCGGCGGGCATCGAACACGGCGCGATCACCGCGCTCTATTTCGCCGACACGGCGATCATCGTCACCAACCCGGAAGTCTCCTCGGTGCGCGACAGCGACCGCATCATCGGCATTCTGGCCTCGCGCTCGCGCCGCGCCGAGCGCAACGAAGCGCCGGTCGAAATCAATCTGCTGCTGACCCGCTACGATTCGGGGCGCGTCTCGCGCGGCGAGATGATGACGGTCGAGGACGTGCAGGAAATCCTGTCGATCCCGCTGCTCGGCGTCATCCCCGAATTGGAATTGGTGCTGCGCGCCTCGAATACCGGCACCCCGGTGACGTTCGATCCGGAGAGCCCGGCGGGCCGGGCCTATCTCGACGCGGTCGCGCGGTTCCTTGGCGAAACAGCGCGAGATGCGCTTCGTCAAACCCGAGCGCCGCAATTTCTTCCGACTGTTGTTCGGCAGAGCCTGATGAACCTGTTCAAGAACCTGTTCTCGCCGCACCGGAATACCGCCTCGGTCGCCAAGGAGCGGCTCAAGATCGTGCTGGCGCATGAGCGCGCCGGCCGCGACGCGCCGGACTTCCTGCCGAAGCTGCAGAAGGAGCTGATCGACGTTGTCGCGCCGCTATGTCGAGATTCGCGACGACATGATTCGCGTCAATTTGGGCAAGAACCTCGGCAAGGCCGGCGATACCTCGCTGCTCGAAATCAACATCGAGATCGACGGCGCCAAGCGGCGCGCCGTGCCGGGAATCGCCGGGAGGCCGCCGATGGGCGGCGCGGCGAAAGCCTGAATACGGCCTCGCCTCGACGAGAGGTTGGCCGCCCCTAGAGGGCATGGTCAGACGTTGAGCCACGCAGCTTGCCCCGTTCGCCGGCCTGACCGACCCGGAGGACGGCGGCTGCTCCGACCACGAGGGTTGGCGGATGTCGAGGATGCAGACGGTCTGTGCCATGCCTCAGCATCGCATGCCGCCGACCCGTCGGACGGCACGCGTTCCGCCCGCATCGCTGTTACGGTGCGGGCGGCGAACCCGCGGTCCTGGATCCCTACACCTTCAGCACTTCGGCGCCGGGGGCGGCTTCGAGTTCGCAGGCGTTCACGGTCATGCACAGGAGGCTGTAATAGCCGATCGCGGTCGTCAGCTGGATCAGCTCGTCATTCCCGAACCGCTCCTGCATCGCCTTGAATGTCGCGTCATCGACCCGATGCTTGCGCAGCAGGGTCCGGGTGAACTCGACGATCTGCGCGTCTTCCGGCGGGATGCCGCGCGAATGGTTCTCGCGGATCGCGGTGATCGTCGTCTCCGGCACGCCGAGCCGCCGCGCGCCGCCGCTCTGCGCCCCCCAGACGTACATCGCCTCGAATTCGCGCGCGACCGTCATCGCCGCCAGCACCCGCACGCGCATGTCGAGCGAGCCCTCGAACCTGACATAAGCGCCGAGATGGGCGGCCCGCCCGGCGACCTCGGGGCTGTGCAGAAACATCGTGAACGGTCCCTGCACCGCGCCGCGGCTCGCGACGATGCTGTCGAAAGTCGCGTGATCCTTCGCCGGCACCTGCTCCTTGCTGGTAATCGACGGCAGCCTGGCCATGTCGGTTTCCTTTTCCCTGCCGCGGGTCAATTTCGAGATAGTCAATCCGACGCGCAGGATACGACCGGCCGCCGACAATGCGCCAGCCATTCGGTGCCCAGGCTCTGTTGTCATAAATCTGCAATACATTGGTCATTCTCCGGTCGTCCGCCCTCTCTATAGATTGCGCCAACCGCCGGGACCGGCCGCGCGCCGTTGCCGGCGCGAACATTCGACCTCAATCGATAATGGAGTGTGCTGTGGCTCTTTTCCGCACAACGCTGCTGGCGGCGGCGGTGGCCGTTGCCGCCGCGTCCGGAGCCGCCTCGGCCGCCGAGATTTCCGGCGCCGGCGCGACGTTCCCCTATCCGATCTACGCAAAATGGGCCGACGCCTACAAGCAGAAGACCGGTATTGCGATGAATTACCAGTCGATCGGCTCGGGCGGCGGCATCAAGCAGATCACCTCGAAAACCGTCGATTTCGGCGCCAGCGACATGCCGCTGAAAGGCGAGCAGCTGCAGAAGGAAGGCCTCGCGCAATGGCCGATGGTGATGGGCGGCGTCGTGCCGGTCGTCAATCTGCAGGGCATCCAGCCCGGCCAGCTCAAGCTCGACGGCGAGACGGTCGGCGAAATCTATCTCGGCAATATCACGAAATGGAACGACCCGAAGATCGCGCAGCTCAATCCGGGCGTGAACCTGCCCGACAAGGCGATCGCGCCGGTCTACCGCTCGGACGGGTCGGGCACGACCTTCATCTTCACCGACTACCTGTCGAAGGTCGATCCCGAGTTCAAGCAGAAGGTCGGCTCCGGCACCTCGGTGCAGTTCCCGGTCGGGATCGGCGGCAAGGGCAACGAGGGCGTCGCCGCGATGGCGGGCCGCACCGACGGCGCGATCGGCTATGTCGAATATGCCTATGCGCTGCAGAACAAGCTGAACTACACCCAGATGAAGAACCGGGACGGCAAGTTTGTCGCTCCGGAGATCAAGACCTTCCAGGCCGCCGCCGCCGGCGCCGACTGGAGCAGCGAGCCGGGTTTCGGCGTCGTACTGACCAACCAGCCGGGCGCCGAGAGCTGGCCGATCACCGGCGCCACCTTCATCCTGATGCACAAGCAGCAGGAGGACCCGCAGAAGGCCAAGCAGGTCGCTCGACTTCTTCGACTGGGCCTACCACAACGGCGACAAGATGGCCGAGGAGCTGCACTACGTTCCGATGCCCGCCAAGGTGACCGGCGAGGTCGAGAACATGTGGAAGAAGGACATCGTCGGCCCGGACGGCAAGCCGGTTTGGACCGGTCCCTCTTCGTGAAGCGCCCCACGCGATCCCTGAACTGATTGAAAAGGCGTCCTGTCCCCGGGGCCGGGGAGGGCGCCTCGTCGGATTCGCCGCGCCAAGCGAGCAGCAGCCGCACGGAGCAGCCATGACGGCGGAAACGACTGGGTACGGACGCGGATCGCGGCCGGAGCCGGCCAGCGCGGAGCGTTTGCCGACAGGGCATTCCACGGCGCTGACGCTGGTTCTTCGCGGCTGCTCGTGCTGCTGGTGCTGTGCGGCGTCATCGTGGCGCTGGTTTACGGGTCGCTGCCGGCGCTGCGGAAATTCGGGTTCGATTTTCTCGCGACCGAGACCTGGAACCCGGTCACGGAGCAGTTCGGCGCGCTGGCGCCGATCTATGGCACGCTTGTGACCTCGGCGATCGCGATGGCTGATCGGCATCCCGGTCGCGTTCGGCGTGGCGCTGTTCATCACCGAATTGTGCCCGGTCTGGCTGAAGCGGCCGCTCGGCACGATGATCGAGCTGCTCGCCGCGATCCCCAGCATCATCTACGGCATCTGGGGCCTGTTCGTGCTGGCGCCGTTTCTGCAAGCCTATGTCCAGCCGGCGCTGATCGACACGCTCGGCAACATCCCCGGCATCGGCATCCTGTTCGCCGGGCCGCCGCTCGGCATCGGCGTCCTGACCGCCGGGTTCATTCTGTCGGTCATGGTGCTGCCGTTTATCGCCTCGGTCATGCGCGACGTGTTCGAGACCGTGCCGCCGGTGTTGAAGGAAAGCGCCTATGCGCTCGGCTCGACGACGGCCGAAGTGGTCTGGCAGGTCGTGCTGCCCTATGCGCGGATCGGCGTCGTCGGCGGCATCCTGCTGGGACTTGGACGCGCGCTGGGCGAGACGATGGCGGTGACGTTCGTGATCGGCAACGCGCACCGCATCAGCGCCTCGCTGCTGCAGCCCGGGACGACGATCTCGGCGGCGCTGGCCAACGAATTCACCGAGGCGGTCGGCGACATCTACCTGTCCTCGCTGATCGCGCTCGGGCTGATCCTGTTCGTGATCACGTTCTTCGTTCTCGCCGCGGCCAAGCTGCTGCTGATCCGCCTCGAGCGGCAGGCCGGGAGGTAGAGATGGACCTCTATCGCAGACGGGTCCTCGCCGATCGAACCATCATCGGGCTGTCGTTTGTCGCGACCGCGGTCGGCATTGCGCTATTGGGGCTGGTGCTGGGCTCGCTGCTGATCGGCGGCATCGGCGCGATCGGCCCGGCGATTTTCACGCAGATGACGCCGCCGCCCGGCAGCGGCGGCGGCCTCCTGAACGCGATCGTCGGCAGCCTGATCATGGTCGGGATCGCGACGGCGATCGGCACCCCGACCGGCATTCTCGCCGGCACCTTTCTCGCCGAATACGCGCGCGGACACTGGACCGGCGAGGTCGTGCGCTTCGTCAACGACATCCTCTTGAGTGCGCCGTCGATCATCATCGGCCTGTTCGTCTACGAGGTTGCTCGTGCTGCGCATGGGCCATTTCTCGGCCTGGGCCGGCGCGGTGGCGCTCGCGATCATTACGATCCCGGTTGTCGTGCGCACGACCGAGGACATGCTGCGGCTGGTGCCGAGCGCACTGCGCGAGGCGGCCGCCGCGCTCGGCGCGCCGAAATGGAAGGTCATCGTGACGATCGCCTACCGCGCCGCGATGCAGGGCATGCTGACCGGCGTGCTGCTGGCGGTCGCCCGGATCTCCGGCGAGACCGCGCCGCTGCTGTTCACCGCGCTCAACAACCAGTTCTGGAGCACCGACCTCAACGCGCCGATGGCCAATCTGCCGGTCGTCATCTTCCAGTTCGCGATGAGCCCCTACGCCGATTGGCAGGCGCTCGCCTGGGGCGGCGCGCTGCTGATCACCGCGGCGGTGCTCGTGCTCAACATCACGGCCCGAATTCTCGCCTCGTGGAGCAGCTTCAAGCCATGAATTCCCGCCTCGCACGCTCGATCGACGCCGAGCGCGAACCCGACCGCCGCCGGTGCGCACCGATCGCCGTCGCGAGAGCCGCACCGCGGCGCCGCCGCTTACGCCGCGCCCGGTTACGGTGGGCAAGCGGGCGCCCGCCACCGACCCCGCGCCGAAGGTCAAGGTCGATCTTCGCAACATCGATTTTTATTACGGCAAGTTCAAAGCGCTGCACGGGATCACGCTGCCGCTCTATGACCGGCGCGTCACCGCGTTCATCGGCCCATCGGGCTGCGGCAAGTCCACGCTGCTGCGCATCCTGAACCGCATCTATCAGCTTTATCCGGGACAAGTCGCGACCGGCGAGGTGTTGATCGACGGGGTCGATATACTGGCGCCCGGCGTCGATCTGAACCTGCTGCGCGCCAGGGTCGGGATGGTATTTCAGAAAGCCGACTCCGTTTCCGATGTCGATTTACGACAACATCGCGTTCGGCATCCGGCTTTATGAGAGGCTGCCGAAAAGCGAACTCGACGACCGGGTTGAGGCGGCGCTGCGCTGCGCGGCGCTGTGGGACGAGGTCAAGGACAAGCTGCGGCAGAGCGGGCTGAGCCTGTCTGGCGGACAGCAGCAGCGTCTGTGCATCGCGCGCGGGATCGCGATCCGCCCGGAGATCCTGCTGCTCGACGAGCCGGCCTCGGCGCTCGACCCGCTCTCGACGCAGCGCATCGAGGAACTGATCGCCGAGTTGAAGGACGATTATTGCATCGCGATCGTCACCCACAACATGCAACAGGCGGCTCGCACCTCGGACTACACGGCATTCCTTTACCTCGGCGAACTGATCGAGTTTGACGAGACGGAGACGATCTTTACGCATCCGGCGAAGCGGCAGACCGAGGACTACATCACCGGGCGCTTCGGCTGAGGAGCAGGGAACGCGCAGATGGCTTCCGAACACATCGTCAAGAGCTATGACGAGGAACTCGATCGCCTGAAACAGATCATTGTCGAGATGGGCGGGATGGCGGAAAGCCAGCTCGCCGCTGCGATCGAGGCTGTGGTCAAGCGCGACAGCGATCTCGCAGCGCAAGTCATCCAGGGCGACGACAAGGTCGATCAGCTCGAGCGCGATCTCGACAATCTGGCGGTTCGGCTGCTGGCGTTGCGCCAGCCGATGGCGCGCGATCTGCGCGAGGTCGTCGCCGCGCTGAAGATCGCCAGCGATCTCGAGCGGATCTGCGATTACGCGGCCAATGTCGCCAAACGCTCGATCGCACTGGCGCAATCGCCGCCGATGCAGCCGGCGCACGCGCTGCCGCGGATGTCGCATCTCGCGCTGCTGCTGATCAAGGACGTAATCGACGCGTATGTGGATCGCGATGCCGACAAGGCGCTTGAGGTGTGGAATCGTGACGAAGAGCTCGACGAGATGTATTCGAGCCTGTTTCGCGAGTTCCTGACCTACATGATGGAAGATCCGCGCAATATCGGCGTCTATACGCACCTCTTGTTCATGGCGAAGAACATCGAGCGCATCGGCGATCACGCGACCAATATCGCGGAAGACCTCTATTACCTCGTTTACGGCAAACCGCTCGATCAGGTGCGGCCGAAAGGCGACAAATCGAGCCTCGAACTGGTCGCATCGGATCGGGACACGACCTCCAGTCGCCCTGCCGGCACGCCGGAGCCGCCGTAAACCCGCGGCCCCTTCCGTGCACTCTACGCTGGTGGCGCGACCGGCCGCGAACCGTTCTTGCAACCGGCAGCTCTGTGCCCCGCCCTCACGAAGCGGGCGGGACCGCACACGCGCCGGCTCGTTCTGCTCGGCATTCGTGGTCGTTGCGGCGAGAAAAGGAGAGAGGGGAGGTCGAAGCGATATTATTTCACTTCGCTACGGCGAACCATTAGGTGTCTTTTTTGTTCGTCGCGACATTCAGGAAAGTTCATACCTGGGCCACGTTTCGCTTTCCTTCATGTTCTTGATAATTATCCTTCGCCCGATCAGGGCTTCCCCGCTGTAACGGACGGGTGTCATGTATTACTGGAGATTGCTGGTGTGTCCACTTTTTGTCTGCTGCAGGCCGTGAGCGATAATGCCAGCACGGCCTGGCTGACCTACGCGGCATCGTTCAATGCCCGATGGCGTGCAACTCGAACACGTTTAAATGCCAGGGGCTGTGATCGATGTAGAGGCCATTGTCGACGAGGTCGGCACCGTCGCGATCGTATATCTCGGGCCCCATAGCATCGGCAAGGCGCACTTGCCGACCGCGAAATTCCGGGAATGGAAGCCGCAGCCGACATTGCCCCTGGTTGCCGGCATAGTTGACGACAACGACGTACCGGCTGCCTTCGCCTGTCCAGGCATAGGCCACGAAGCCATCAGCGGTCCAGTTGCCCGACCATGCGGGTTGCGGTTCAATCTCCGACCAGGAGCCGTCGCGAAAGGCCTTGGTCGTTCGCAGCACCTGCAGCAGCCGCGTGTAGAACGCTAGGACATACGAGTTCGCCGGCTCGATCGGCCCGCGGCAAAGATGGGTTGGCACCCGGATCCGCGCTCCCTCGAACTGTCCCTGATGCAAGAAGCGCAGGCCGGGCGACAGAAAGGTAATGATCGCCGCCGCCTGATGCTGCGGCCAGGGAAATTCGGTCGCCGCCCGCGGCTCGTCGTGGTTTTCGAGAAAGCGGGCCAGCCTGTCCTGATAATCGAGGCCGGCGCGCAAATGGTCTCGGATTGGCCTCGCAGCCCCATCTTTGAGCCGGTCATAGAGCCGCTTGTCGTAGCAATAGGCGAAGCCCTGCTGCTGCAATGTCCATTCGAGGTCCCAGTAGACCTCCGCCATGAAGGTGAACGCGGGATATTTCGCGTGCACGGCAGCCGTTGCATTCGGCCAGAACGGTTCTGGCGTCACGCCCCAGGTGCGCTGGAAGATTTCCGGCAACAGCAGCATGGCCATGTCGCAGCGCACGCCGTCGCACTTGCCGGCGATTGCGGTCAACTCCTCGATCCGAGCCGCCCGCAGCGCGGGATTGGCGTAGTCGAGCTGTAGTGTATCCGGCCAGCCCGGGAAATTAGGATCGCGGCCATAGGCCAGAATCCTGGGTCCCGCATCGGTCTTGATGCGTATGTAATTTTGCGGCGAACCGGACAGCATGACCTCGTTGCCCTGCACATAATAATCGGGGTGATCCTGGACCCAGGGATGGTCGATGGCGGTATGGTTGGGCACGAAGTCAAGCATCAGCTGGATGCCGCGCTTGGCCAGCTTCTCGCGGAACGCTGCCAGCGCGGTCTCGCCGCCCAGTTCGTCGCTGACCGTGTAAGCGGTGATCGCAAAACCGGAGCCGCAAATATCGTCCTCGGCAAGGTCCGGCAGAACCGTCTCGAACTCGGTGCGCCATTGCGGGTTGCGGCGGGAGACGGCACGGCAGGCGGCACCGGTCTGCCAAACGCTCAGCAACCAGATCCAGTCGAAGCCCTGTTCCGCGAAGCCGTCCAGCGTGGCGTCGTCGATGTCGGCCAGAGTGACCCTCTTGCCTGCCGCGGTGGACAGCCGCCGAACCCATACGCGCGCATTGATCTCGAAAAGCGTCGGATAGCGTGCTGCCGCCACGGATTTTGCCCCTCATTGCTGGACGCTTATTCTTTCTCTAGGGCGAAGGCAGCTTCGGTCCCACCGCGCAGCAAAGTCTGAGCGTCGAGCTTGCCAAAAAATTCGATCAGCGTCGCGACCACGCCGGTCCACCCGGTCTGGTGGCTGGCGCCGAGACCGGCGCCATTGTCGCCGTGAAAGTATTCGTAGAACAGCAGGTGGTCGTGCCAGTGGGGGTCGTTCTGGAACTTCTCGCTTCCGCCGTAGACTGGCCGCCGCCCGGTGTCATCGCGCAGAAAGATCCGCGTCAGTCGATTGGCGATCTCGTGTGCCACCTCGAACAGGTTCATCAACCTGCCGGATCCGGTCGGGCACTCGATTTTGAAATTGTCGCCATGATATCCGTAGTAATGCAGCACCGAGCGGATGATCAGCACATTGACCGGCATCCATACCGGCCCGCGCCAGTTCGAGTTGCCGCCGAACATGCCGCTGTCCGACTCCGCCGGCAGATAGCCGACCCGGTATTCCTGACCGCCGGCCGAAAAGACGTAGGGATGCTCGGCATGGTAGCGGGATAGCGCGCGGATGCCATAGGGGCCGAAGAACTCGTTCTCGTCGAGCATGCGGGTCAAGATCCGGCGCAACCGCTGCTCGTTGACCAGACCGTAGAGGCCGCGTTCGGCGACGCCGAAGTGGCCCGGCCCGGTCGCATGGATCGATTCGAGGAGCTCCGGCATGCGCCTGAGGCGCTCACGTATATGCTGCACGAGCCTGGGAGCTCGCTCCCGCTGCGATTTCTCGATTATTGTGGTAGCGCAGAGCGGCAGGAGGCCTACCATCGAGCGAACCTTGAGGCGCTGCGAGCTGCCGTCGGGCAGCCGCAGCACGTCATAATAGAAGCCGTCCTCCTCGTCCCACATGCCCCCCGGGCCGATGCCATTCATCGCGCGGGCGATCAGCAGGAACTCGATCGCATAATTTACTGCCAGCTCCTCGTAGGTCCGATCGTGCGCCGCAAGCTCGGCGGCGATCTCCAGCATGTTCTGGCAGAACAAGGCCACCCATGCCGTGCCGTCCGCCTGCTCCAGATGGCCGCCGGTCGGCAATGGCGCGCTGCGGTCGAACACCCCGATATTGTCGAGCCCGAGAAACCCGCCCTCGAACAGGCTGCGGCCAAACCGGTCCTTGCGGTTCACCCACCAGCCGAAATTCGCCGAAAGCTTGCCGAACACCCCCTTCAGGAAATCAATGTCCGTTTTGCCCCGAAGCGCCTGCTCCATGCGATAGATATAGATCGCCGCCCAGGCCTGCACCGGCGGATTGACGTCGCTGAAATTCCACTCATAGGCCGGAATCTGACCGGTCGGATGCAGGTAGAGCTGGCTGAGCAGCAGGCTGAGCTGCTGCTTGGCGAAATCGATGTCGACGCTGGCCAGGGCGATTGTGTGGAACGCCAAATCCCAGGCGGCAAACCAGGGGTATTCCCATTTGTCGGGCATCGAGATGACATTATCGCCGATCAGGTGGAACCACTCGCGGTTGCGAATCCCGTGACGTGTTGAGGGGCGCATCGGGTCGGCGCCGTGTTCCTCCAGCCATTTGTCGGTATCGTAAAAGAAATACTGCTTGCTCCACAGCATTCCAGCCAATGCCTGCCGCATCACATTGGCCGCGTCGTCACTTACACCGGCGGGAGTGATCGCCCGGTAAAACTCATCGGCCTCGCGCCGCCGCTGATCGAGGGATTGCTCGAATTCCATGCCAAACGGTTCATCGGGAGCGGCATCGCTTAACCGCAGCCGGACCACAGAGGTGTGCCCAGCGCCTACTTCAATCGAGTAATGCGCGGCCATTTTGGTTCCGATTTGGCTCGGATTGACGGCGTCCTCCCGACCCGCCACGACGTAATTGTTAATCCCGTCCTTGACGTATGGTGAAGCATTCCGGGTACCGAAAATTCGCTCGTTATTCGTCTCGTTTTCGGTGAATAGCAGGGTTGGGTTTCCATCGCAATACAACAGATTGCGGCCGAGCTCGACATGCTCGGTTTCGATTGCAACCGTATTTTTCCCCAGCATTCGTCGCAAGGCCGGTTTCGCAATTTCCGGCCACCAGGTCCACGTGTTGCGGAACCAGAGGGTCGGCAATAGGTGCAACGTCGCGCGTCTCTGGCCCCCGATTGCATAGGCTGATCTGGATCAGGATATCGCCGGGCGCTGCCTTCGCGTATTCGACAAAGACATCAAAATATCGATCCTCATTGAATATCCCGGTATCGAGCAATTCGTACTCTATGTCGTTGCGGCCGCGCCGTCGGCTTGTCTCGATGAGATCGCCATAGGGGTATGCATTCTGCGGATATTTATATAGATACTTCATATATGAGTGGGTGGGCGTGCTGTCGAGGTAGAAATAATATTCCTTGACATCCTCGCCGTGGTTCCCTTCGCTGTTGGTCAGGCCGAACAGGCGTTCCTTCAGGATCGGGTCCTTGCCGTTCCACAGAGCGATCGAAAAGCACAGCCGCTGTTTCTCATCGCTGAAACCGGCGAGCCCATCCTCGCCCCAGTGATAAGCGCGTGAGCGCGCCTGATCATGGGTGAAGTAGTCCCAGGCGTTGCCGTCCTCGCTATAGTCTTCGCGGACGGTCCCCCATTGCCGCTCGCTGAGATACGGCCCCCATAGCCGCCAAGGAGTTCCGTCGCGCGCATCGAGCAGCCGCTTTCCTTCCGTTGTTTCGAGGCTTGGTCTGCTTGTTCCAGGCATCTACCCCCTCCCTGAATTGCAAATCCGACACGCTGTGCGGTGTCAGTGTTCCGCGTGGTCGGTCGATGATGCCTCCCGACGGGCCTGCTAGCACCAACTCTTTTGCTTTTCAGCACTAACGAAAAGCTGCTCGTATAAATACTACGAACATCGATAGGATAATATCCTGACAAGCCGCTCCAAACGAGTTTGCATCGGGAAGTTCAGCGAACCACGCACGTATGGGTCGCTCTTAAATGCCACCGGCGACAACCGCCAGGTCGCCATCGCCGCTGATGATCAGATCGGCGCCGCCATTGAGGGCGCCGGCGCGTCCGCGGGCATCATGGTTCGCCGCCGCGCGCCCGGTGCGATAATCCGGCCCGCGCGTTACCCCAGGCCAGGGCGGGCTCGGAACGCGGCCTCGGTCTGCCGATTGACGTCGGCCAGCGACACGTCGGGAGCGAGCTCGATCAGCTCCATGCCGCCGCCCTTCCGGTCGATTGCGAAGACCGCGAGATCGGTGATCACCATATCGACAACCCTGGCCCCGGTCAGCGGCAGAGTGCAGCGGTGCAGCAGCTTTGGCTCGCCCCTGGCTGTGTGCTCCATCAGCACGATAACCCGCTTGACGCCGGCGACGAGATCCATCGCGCCGCCCATTCCCTTGACCATGCGTGCCGGGGATCATCCAGTTCGCGAGATCGCCGTTTTCGGAGACCTGCATCGCGCCCAGGATCGACAGGTCGATATGCCCGCCGCGGATCATCCCGAACGATTGCGCGCTGTCGAAATAGCTGGTGCTCGGCAATTCGGTGACGGTCTGCTTCCCGGCATTGATCAGGTCGGGGTCCTCCTCGCCCTCATACGGGAACGGCCCCATCCCCATCATGCCGTTCTCGCTTTGCAGCTGCACTGTAATGCCGGCCGGGATGTAGTTCGACACCAGCGTCGGGATGCCGATCCCGAGATTGACGTAGAACCCGTCCTTCAGTTCGGCGGCGGCGCGCCGCGCCATGTCGTCGCGTGACCAGGGCATAGATCCTGCTCCTTTCTCAGGCCTCGCGCTTGCGCACCGTGCGCTGCTCGATGCGCTTCTCATAGTTCGGGTAATGCACGATGCGCTGCACGAAAATCCCCGGCGTATGGATGTGGTCCGGGTCGATCTCGCCGGGTTCGACCAGATGCTCGACCTCGGCCACCGTCACCTTGCCGGCGGTCGCCATCACCGGATTGAAGTTGCGCGCGGTCTTGCGATAGACGAGGTTGCCCTCGCGGTCGCCCTTCCAGGCATGCACGATCGACAGGTCGGCGACGATGCCGCGCTCCATGACATAGGTCTCGCCGTCGAACTCGCGCAGTTCCTTGCCCTCGGCGACCAGCGTGCCGACGCCGGTCTTTGTGAAAAACGCCGGAATGCCGGCGCCGCCGGCGCGGATGCGCTCGGCCAGGGTGCCCTGCGGGTTGAATTCGAGGTCGAGTTCGCCCTTCAGATAGAGATCGGCGAACAGCCGGTTCTCGCCGACATAGGATGAGATCATCTTGCGGATCTGCCGGGTTTCGAGCAGCAGCCCGAGCCCGGCGCCGTCGATCCCGGCATTGTTCGAGACGAATGTCAGGTCCTTCACGCCCGAGTCGCGGATCGCCAGGATCATTTTTTCGGGGATGCCGCACAGCCCGAACCCGCCGGCCATTATCGTCATGCCGTCGCGCAGCAGCCCGTGGAGCGCCGCCGCGGCATCGGGATAGACCTTGTTCGCCATCGCAACATCCCTTGGCCGTAATGGGCCGGTAGCATCCGGTCAAAGTGGCGTCCGGTCATAGAGCCGGCGGCGCCCCGGCTGTCAATTTGGCGCGGGTCAATCCAGCCAGTTTGGCGGGTCATGCGGGGTCCAATTCGGCCCACCTCCGTATGCCTCGACGCGGGTCGGGAACAAACCGGTCCTATCCTGGTTCTTGCGGGTATGACAGACGACCGCCGCACGACCCCCGATCGCCAATCGCCGCTCCCCGGCTCGCCCGAGGCGCACGCCCAGGGCTGCACCTGCCCCGACCCCGGAGATGCCCCGCAGACCTCCGGGCGTGAGCTGGAAATCGACGAGAACTGCCCGGTCCATGGCGGCGCGGCGATCGCCTGGGACCGCGACAGCGAACGCGGCCCGATCGACACCGAGGGCGACATCGTCGACGCCGCCTCGGAACCCGAGCTCCGCCGCAACCGCTGACGGTTGTCCGCGCTGGCGCAAATCGCGCTTTCGCCGCTAGCCGGGTGTTGCCGCGCGGCCGGGGATGGTAGGTTGCGCCCCGCCGCAACCCAACGCGACCGGAGAGCGCAATGGCCGTCGTCGAAACCGAGGAACACGGGCAGATCCTGATCGTGCGGATGAACCGCCCGGAGCGGCTCAACGCGCTCAACGCCGAGTTGCGCACCGCGCTCGCCGAGACCTGGACGCAATTCCGCCATGACGACCGGTTCGAGGTCGCGATCTTCACCGGCGCCGGGCGCGGCTTCTGCGCCGGCGAGGACATGAAGGAGAGTTTGCAGCGCGGCGCTCCCGGCGGCGCCCGCCCGGCGATCGAGGACCCGTTCATGACCGGCGCGCTCGAAAAACCGGTCATCGCCGCGGTCAACGGCTTCGCGATGGGCGGCGGCTTCATGCTGGTCGAGCGCACCGATCTGCGCGTCGCGGCGAAAGGCGCCGTGTTCGAGGTCTCCGAGGCCAAGCGCTGGCTGGTCGGCGGCTACAATCACGGCCACATCGCGAACCTGTCCTACCCGCTCGCGATGGAGATGGCGCTTGGCTTCCGCTTCACCGCCGAGCGCTTCTACGAGATCGGCTTCCTCAACCGCCTCGCCGAGCCGGCCGAGCTGATCCCGACCGCTATCGCGATGGCCGAGCATCTCCTGACCCTGCCGCCGGCCTCGCGCGTCAACACGGTGCACATGATGCGCCAGATGCGCCCGTCGCCGACCGCGGAGCAGCAGCGTCTCGCGGAGGCCCTGCACCAGCACGGCGCCTTGAGCGACCGCATGGAATCGCGCGCCGCCTTCGCCGAAAAGCGCCGCCCGAACTGGAAAGGCTGGGACGACCCGCAAGACCGCTACCGCCTTCCGACCCTCGACTCGGTCAAGGGCTGACGCGGCCCCTCTGATGCCCGAGCGTCGCCTCCATTACGGCGCCACCGCGAAGATTTTTCACTGGCTGGTGGCCGCGCTTCTGGCGGTCCAGTTCCTCGTCGGCTGGCTGATGCCTGACATCGAACCCGGCATGACGCCCGGGGTCGCGATGTCGGCGCACATTTCTGTCGGCATGACGATCCTCGCGCTGGTCGTCGTGCGCTTCTTGTGGCGCCTCTCGCATCCGGTGGCGCCGGAGAGCGGTTTGCCCGGCTGGCAGCGCGTCAGCTCCGAAGCCGTCCACTGGCTTCTCTATCTGACCGTCCTGGCGACGACGTTGACCGGGTGGTTATTCGCCTCGGCGCACGGCTGGACGATTTATCTGTACGGCGTCGCCCCGCTGCCCCACCTGGTCGCCGACGGCTCGCCGCTTGGCGACAGTCTGGGCGAGCCTGCACGCAGCCCTGACCTGGGTCCTGCTCGTCCTCGTGGGCATCCACATCGCCGCCGCGCTCGTCCACCTGTTCGTCTACCGCGACCGCGTCATGCACCGCATGCTGCCCGGCGCCCGCACGGTTTGAGCCATCATTGGTTAAATTGTAGGATGGGCTGAGCAACGCGAAGCCCCTGCTGTCCTGCGGCCGCGATATGATGCCGGGCGATAGGGATCAGCGAATCCTGCGCATTCGGCACGGCGCGTGCCGTCCTTATGAGCTGTAGAATGTACCGATCAGCGCGAAGCCCATGCTGTCGTGCGGCCGCGACATGATGGGCAATCCTCGGCTTCCGACCGTGTGTCCACCAAATAGAGATGTCACCGTTTCTGCCATTTAGAAATGTCACTTTCGCCTTGGGTTGGGGGTCGGGCGGCGGGCGGGCGCGAAGCCCTTGACATCGCGCAGCGCCCGACTGGCGCCCGATGCGCAGGGCTCGAAACCGGGACCGGTTCTCCCGAGCGGGCGTCAGCGCGCTCGGCTCGTAGAAAGGCTCAGCCAATCTTGAAGAGACGGGCATCTCGCTGATCCCGGCGTCGCGGTCCCGCTGCGATGCTCAGGCGCGCGGCGCAGCTGTTCATCGTGGATCATCGCCAATACCGCACCCAGCTGCTTGTTGTCGGCAATGGCGCCCTGGTCGACGTGGCGAATCTTATCGAAGGTGCGGTAGGCGAGTTCGACGCCCTTGAAGCGGATCGACAGACGACCGTCTGGATAATCAACCACGGTGACTTGCTTGCCGATCGCCGTTTTGGCCGGCTCGCTCGGTTCCAGGATGAAGATGACCTTATCGTATTGCAGCGTCAGCGCCCGCGACAGGGTGCGCTCCTCCTTCCAGGCAAACGCATCCTCGAGATCGTCGCCGCCACGCAGCGGCCGATGGAAGTCTTTGGTGTTTGCCGGCGATTTGGCAAAGCGCGCGTTGTAGTTGGCGATGAATGCCGGGAGCAGGGCATTGCCTTCGGCCAGGGTGCGCACCCCGGCAAGCCGCAATTCCTTGACCAACCGGTCCTGCAGGGTCTTGTGAGCGCGCTCGACCCGGCCTTTGGCGCTGGAATTGGCGCAAATGATGTCGATGTTCAACGTGTGTAATGCCCGGCCAAATTGGGTCATCCCGTCGCCGCCGAGCGCCCCCGGATGGTTGACCCGGAAGACGCCATGCTTGTCACTGTAGAACGCCACCGGCTTGCCCCAGGCTTCCAGGTAGGCGCGGGTGGCGTGGAAATAGCTGAAGGTCGACTCGCTCTCGACAAACTGCAGCTGCATCAGCCGGCTCGTCGCATCGTCGATGAACACCAGCAAGGTGCATTGCGGCCCGCGGTCTTCGAACCACCAATGCTCGCAGCCGTCGATCTGCACCAGCTCGCCGACGCACTCGCGCCGGGAACGCGGCTGATGCACCCGCTTTGCCCGCTGCTTGCGGTCAGCCCAGATCCCGGCCTCGATCATCCACAGCCGCAACGTCTCGCGACCAAGCGTGATGTCGTGGACCTCGCGCAATTTCTCGGCCGCTAGGGTCGGGCCAAAATCCCAATACCGCTCACGAATGAGCGCCAGCGCCTCGCGGCGCAGAGCCTCCGGCTTGCGCCGATTGCTCGGACAACTGCGCCGCTTCGAAATCAGGCCTGACGCGCCCTCAGCGCGGTAGGCTTTCAACAGCCGGAACACCTGACGCCGTTCAAGCCCCATAAGCTGCGCCGCCGCCGCGGGCGTCAGCCGATGCTGATCCAAATCCCGCAACACCTCAAACCGTGCCAGCTCCCCATCGCTCATCAGACGAACCATCACCCCAGACACCCCCAGGAAATCCCTCGAGCAGTGTCATCTCTAATTGGCAGAGGGGTGACATTCTGATCCGGCGCCTACAGTCAAAAGCCGCATAATTGGCTTTATGGAAAAATCAGGATTTGCAACCAAACCGGAGCAAATCTACCTCTTGCTTAAGCACCAAGCCGAATGGCCACGATTGTCGTTCGCAGGTGGCCAAATAATTTCTAGCCGATTTCCTGTTCGGCTGGCGTGGGTGGTGATCCGAGGATGCCGATGCTTACCTCGTAGCCTACAGAGTCACGGTCTATCACCATTAAACAGTTTCGTTGATGGAAGGCCATGGCTCCAACCATCAATTCCTTCAGCTGGGTTAACACGTCGGCACGCTCCACCCCTTTTGAGGAAGCAAACACAAACACCCAATCCGCCTTGGAATCGATCCATGCGCTCCTGTAGATGAACCCACTCGCCTCGGGCCGAAGGTTCGAGATCACTTCATGAAATGCCCGACCTAGTTCGGCACGCTCACGGAGCCTGAGGCCCGCCAAAATACCTTGCATCTTCAGATAACCAGTGCGTGCGTCTGGCAGATCGAAATGCGCAAGCAGCTGCTCCGGTATGTTGGCCGCGTAGTCCGGGAGCCGCGTGGCAAGCTCGTCGGCTACGTGTTCCAACAGGCTGCCGAAGTGATCTGATTCGGTTTTTGCAGCGAGGGCGTTCCTTAGTCGATCCTGTTGCCGCGTCGCTATGGCGGCGGCTTCCGCGCGGGACTGCGCCCCTTGCAGAGACGCACCTTCGAGAAGGTAGCACTCAAAAAGAGACCTCTCGTCGCCAATGACCCGAAGATCAGACGAGGGCAGGGAACTCCTCACGTTGAGGTATTCCAGTAGCTCGGATGATGTCCTGAGGTTCACGGCCAAATTGAGGAAGTCGTTCAGGGAAAGATACGTGATGGGCGTCCCTCGAAATTCCAACGGCAGGTCGTGAGCGTCGGGCTCAAGGTCAACTCGCTCAAACACCTCAACGACAGCAATCGCGTGGTCGATCTTTGGCAACCCATCGGGAAATTGCACACGGCCACGCCGCGAATGCTCGCACCATATGGGCTTGCCGTCCGCCTTGCGTAGCGCTCCGCAAAGCTGCGATGCGGCCCCCTTGGCCGCCTTGCGCGCCCACGACGACGCCTTAGCGCCGGTGCGGGTTAATGGGTCTTCTTGGCACTTCTGAGACACGAAGATTGCAGTGCCATCATGTGCGATCAGGAAATCGACAACCTCTTTCTGAATCTCCTTATCCAAGACTGAGGACTGCGAAACACAAATTCTCGAACGAGAGGCAAAGCCAAAAAGTCCTCGACATCGCGTTCCGCCCATTTCGTGCGGCTTAGTGATGACGGATCTCGTGACATTCCCGGGTCGCCTGCTCAGTTGGACTTATCGAGGCGAGAAATCGTCGCTCGTCCGACATTGTAGCTCTTAGCCAGTTCTTTGAGCGTCGCACCTTGCGCCCGCCGCCGCCGTGCTTCTTTCTGCTGCTGCGGCGTGAGCTTCGACGGTCGGCCCATATGCTTCCCTTGGGCCTTGGCGCGGCTCCTGCCCTCTGCCGTGCGGGTGCGGATAAGATCGCGCTCCACATCCGCCAGCCCGCCGAGAACGGCAATCATCAGCCGCCCGGTGCTGGTGCCGGTGTCAGCCCACGGTTCTGCCAGTGATCGAAATTGCGCGCCCCCGTCCACGATCTGCTTGACGATGGCGAACAGGTCGAAGGTCGAGCGGGCCAGTCGGTCAATGCGCGTCACTGTCACCACTTGGCCGGGGACAAGAGCGGCAAGCATCCGCAGAAGCTCGCGCCGGTTGGCCCGCGCGCCTGTGACCTTCTCCCGATAAATCCGCGAACACCCGGCAGCCTTCAACTGCTCAAGCTGGGCGTCGAGCGTCTGGCCGTAGGTGCTCACACGGGCGTAGCCGACAGGGCGAGAAAAGGGTCAGTTTCGGTCATATCTTACGGTCCTTGTAACCCTTTGATAACAAAGGGTTAAGGTAAAAGCCCGAAAGTCTTGAATTTCGTACCGCGCACGTCGTATGCGAAAAGATACAAAAAGTAAGTTGACATAGACGCTGTAGTATTACGCAATACGCCCTATCAGGTATATCCGGGGAGACGTTCGCGAGCAGCAGCCACGCGCTCACGGCCACTTTCCCTCGGCATCGCATTTGCGGCATTGGGAAGCGCGCTTCCAGGTCCAGAATTGGGAAGCGCGCTTCCAGGTCCAGAAGACGTGCACGCATCTACTCAGGAACTCAGTGTTTTCGCTCCACAACTCAGCCAGAAAATAAAACATAAGGCATTCTCTCGCAACGCCAAAGCCGTATTACAGCGGCGTCATCTCCACGCTTCATCAGCCGCGTGCGTACCCATGACAAGGACATAATGACTTAGAACACAGCCAACTCCAAGTGAGGAACCCTGGGAATATGGCGATAGAACTCACTCATCTTCGTCTTGACAGACAGCCAAAAGAAATAAATTCTCATCTTATATATAAGCTTTTGAATAATCCTGCACGTAGCGTTGCCGCACCATGTTATGTAATTGTCGATATCGGCGACAAAAACACAAAGGCTAGAGCATGGGTGGTTCCTAAATCGGCGAAAACTGCGATCGTCTTTATATGGCACATTTCGAAATTTTTTCAGGTAATAATGGCTGCCGTTCTTCCTATCGCAATTATATTAATTGCAGTCAGTATAATTATTCATGACGATAGCGGTATTGTTGAGTTAATAAAATTATTTGCCGTATTCTATACCACTGCATTATTCGTAGGATTAATTTTCGCTTTTGTCGAGATCAATTAGCAAAAAACATTACTGTGAAACACCTGGAGTGCCGGTTCAACTACCAGAAGCCTTGACTGTCGCTCTTATAGTGGCGGCACAGTTGAAAGAAAAGAGAGTTAACGACCTAAAGGAATTGTCTGGTTTTCTAGCCGCAGCGGCGGGAATTATCACTGGCTCCGAATCTGTTGCAAAGTTCGCAGAGAAAGCCGTTGAAGCAGGTGCTGAAACCTATTCAGACCTGATCTATTACGCTTCGATAGAGGACAACATCAACAGCACTGCCCGTAAGAGGTAAAATCATGCAAACGTGCATCATTTTGGGGCACGAGTAAATTTGCCGAAATTCTTGACGTTCGTACGAGGTGCTGTTGGGCGAAGCGCTCCGGCGAGTTCGTCCAAGCCTAGAGGGTTCTGCGTCGCGGCGAGGGACTGACGCCCCTCTTGCAGTTCTGCACATTTTCGGTTATCCTGCCGACGCTTGAATAAAAAAGATAAAAATGCCCCGATTGGTTCAGACCGAGTCTGGCAGCGGGCATCGCCGTCGGGCCATCGAGCGAAAGCGTCGTTTCCTCCGCCTCCAATATTAAATCCTCAAAAGCCGCGTTGGTTGCGCGTAGAAACCAACAGCGAATGCTGCTTCACCCCAATAGATAAGAGATACCAATGCACACGACAGTATTGGTCATAGGGTTTCTTTTCGTCGCAGCCGCGCTTTTCGGATATTTCCGGCCGCTATTCCGTCTCCCTCCGGTGTAGGCCGCCTTCTCTGAAGCGGCAGGATGAACGACGCTTCGAACTTCGAAAGCATCGTGGTGAGGGGAAGTGTCCACAAACTCAGTTATGGGCACAAACAAGCAGCGGCGGCGACATCGATCGTGGCCGGAGGCTCTGAAGCGGGAGATTGTGGCGGCAACGTTGGTGCCGGGCTCGTCGGTGTCGCTGGTGGCGCGGCGCTACGACGTGAATGCCAACCAGGTTTTCGCCTGGCGCCGCCGCTACCGGGGCGCTGCGGCGGAGCCGGCCGGACTGCAATTGATGCCGGTAACGGTGATGCCGGATCAGCCGGTCGGACAGGCGTCAGCCCTGCGCGAGCGAACTGATCGAGATCGTGTTGAACGGCGGGTATCGCGTTCGGGTCGGCGACGGCATCAAGGCATCGACGCTGCGGCTGGTGCTGGACGTTCTGGAGCGGCGATGATCCCGGTCCCTTCCGGGGTTCGGGTGTGGCTGGCGGTCGGGCGGACGGACATGCGGCAAGGGCATGAACGGGCTCGGCGCTTACAGGTACAAGAGGCGCTCGACCGTGACCCGCACGCCGGCGATCTTGTACGTCTTTCGTGGCAAGCGCGGACAGCGAGCGACATTCTGCATACGGTTTTGAATTCGCGACGATCGCCTACCGTTGGCATCCGCTGTTCGGGCGGACATTCCGGGTGTCGCCGTTTCGGCGCGGCAAGGAGTTGACGTGCATCTATACGGATGAACGGCCTGATCTCTGCCGCGAGCTGCCGAATTGGATGTTCGATCAAGGCTATTGCGCCGGCATGACGCTGGGCCCGCCGGAGATCAGCATCGAGGGCCTCAACGAGCTTGCCGCCGTTCTTGCCCTGTTCGACCGAGATCAGAAACCGAGGCGCACAATCCCGCCCTTCGCAGCCGAAGGAGAAGGGCGGTGCGGAACAGACGGTATCAGGTCGAGGGCAGCTCGTCCTCGAGCTGCAGCGTCACGATCAGCCAGTGCTGGTGACAGCGAGCGCGACGGGGCTGGTCGAGGCTTTGGCCGATCTTCTGTTGGCGGCGCTGGGAATGGACGTCGCAACGTACAGCCGCGACCGGGGGAGGCGTCGATGAGCGGCAAGATCACGCCTGATCATCTCGCCCGCGCCGCCGTGGTGTACGTGCGGCAATCGACGATGGCTCAGGTCGTCGGCAATCTCGAAAGCCAGCGCCGACAATACGATCTGGCGGGGACCGCGAAAGCGGCGGGGTTTGCCTCCGTGACGGTGATCGACGACGACCTCGGCCGCTCCGGATCGGGCCGGATCGAGCGGCCGGGGTTCGAACGCCTCGTGGCGCTGGTCTGCTCCGGCGATGTCGGCGCCGTTTACTGCATCGAGGCGTCGCGCCTGGCGCGGAATGGGCGGGATTGGCACCATCTGATCGATCTGTGTGCCCTGGCCGGAGCGCTGGTCATCGATCCGGACGGCGCCTACGATCCGCGCCTCGTCAATGACCGCCTGCTTCTCGGGCTGAAGGGGACGATGTCGGAATACGAGCTGAGCCTGATGCGGCAGCGCGGCCTCGCGGCGCGGGATTCGAAGGCGCAGCGCGGTGAATTCCGCTTCATGCTGCCGCCTGGCTTCTGCTGGAGCGAGGCGGGCAAGATCGAGATCGACCCCGACGAGCATGTGGCCGAAACGATCCGCCTCGTCTTCGCCAAGTTCCGCGAACTGGGCAGCGCGCGGCAGGTGTTTCTGTGGTTGCGGTCGGCCGGGGTCAACCTGCCGGTCGTCTTGCGCAACATCGATGTCTACAAGCTGACCTGGAAGGCGCCCGCCTATCACACCGTCATCCAGATCCTGCACAATCCGCTCTATGCCGGCGCCTATGCCTATGGTCGGCGGACGCAGCGAACGAAGATCGTCGACGGGCGCGCCCGCAAGGTCAGCGGCTTCGACAAGCCGCGGGACGAATGGAACGTCCTGCTGCGCGACAGCCATCCGGGCTACATCGGCTGGCAGGAATACGAGGACAACCAGAAGCTCCTGCTCGAAAACGCGCATATGAAGAAGAACTGCGCCCGCAAGTCCGCGCGCGGCGGCCGCGCCTTGCTCACCGGCCTGATGCGGTGCGGCCGCTGCGGGCGGATGATGCGCGTCTTCTATGGCATGGGGAAAGGCAACGCCCATCGCTACCAGTGCCGCGGCGATGACGGCCATGTCGGTGCGGGGCTGTGCATCGGCATCGGCGGTGTCCGGATCGATCGGGCCGTCGCACTGCAGATCCTCGATGCCGTCTCCGATCGTGCCGTCGACGCTGCGATCCTCGCCTCCGATCAGGTGGAGCGGTCGCAGCAGGATGTCATCGCGGCGGTCGAGCGGGAACTCGAAGGTGCACGATATGAGGCTTCCCTCGCCAGCCGGCGATACGAGCTGGTGGACCCCGCCAAGCGCCATGTTGCCCGCGAGTTGGAGGCGCGGTGGAACAGCGCCTTGGAGCGTGTGGCCGACCTCGAACGCCGGATCGCAGGATCTTCGGGCTCGGGTCGGCGGCCCATCCAAAGATCGATCGTGCACGCCTTCTTCAGCTTGCTCACGACCTGCCGGCTGCCTGGAACTGCACCGTCAGCCGACACCCGTACCAAGCAGCGGCTCATCCATATCCTTGTCCAGGAGATTGTCTGCGACCTCGACGACACGACCAACGAGGCCGTGTTGTTGATCCACTGGACCGGCGGACGTCACAGCGAGGTGCGTGTTCCGCGCGTCAGGACCGGTCGATACCCGGCCGATCGGGTGCCGGCTGCCGTCGATGCGCTGCGCAAGCTCGCCGGCCACTGGCCGGATCGCGAAATCGCCGTGTCGCTCAACCGGATGCGCTGCAAGACCGGCGACGGCGAGACCTGGACGACGGTCCGTGTCAAGGAGATGCGCGAGCGCCTCGGCTTGGCCGAGTTCGATTCCCACTCGGGCCGAAGAGACGATGATCAGCTTGATGAAAGCCGCCGAGCGGCTCGGCATCTGTGTCGGATCTGCGAAGAGCCTCGTCCTCAGAGGGATCTTGCCTGCGACGCAGATCGTGCCGGGCTCGCCTTGGCTCGTTCCGGTCGACGCGCTCGTCCAGTGAGGCGGTGCGTCATAGGGGTGCAGCGCGTGATCGCTCGGCGCCCAAAAATATACGATGATTATCAATATGATAAGCTGATCCGCCTGCCCGGCATCTGATCAAAGGGGGGCATTATGAAACGCGCTGTGGTCGATCTGATCAAGATTCTCTGGCATGACGGGCTCGGCATGTCGCTCTACGTCAAGCGGCTGGAGCGCGGCCGGTTCATCTGGCCGTCGCCGGCGGACGGGTGGTGGCGATCATCGGCGGCGCAGCTGGCCTACCTGCTCGACGGCATCGACTGGCGCAAGCCGCGACACACCTGGCGGCCAGCAGCGCGGCAGGATAGACTGCGGCGGATTGATTTGCCTGCGAGTGGAGCAAGCGCGCGGGATTTGTGATTCTATTCCGGCATGACGACCAGCCCGATGAGCTGCCGGACGACATCGACGCGCTGAAGGCGGCGCTGTCGCCGAGCGCGCCGAGGCGCGCGCGGGTCGAGGCCGAAGCTGGCGGTCGCCAGGGCCAAGGCGTCCGACGATGCAGGCGTGATCGCGCACTCAGCGAGCTGCAGATCGAGAAGCTGAGCGCGCGCAGTTCTACGGCCAGCGCTCCGAGCGCACGGCCCGGCTGCTCGACCAGCTGGAGCTGCAGCTGGAGGAGCTCGAGAGCTCAGCGACCGAAGACGAGCTCGCGGCAGAGAAGGCGGTCGGCCAAGACCACGAGGTCGCGGCCTTCACCCGCAAGCGCCCGGCGCGCAAGCCGTTCCCCGAGCATCTGCCGCGCGAGCGGGTGATCGTGCCGGGGCCGACGGCCTGCCCGTGCTGCGGCGGCACACGGCTTAGCAAGCTGGGCGAGGACATCACCGAGACGCTGGAGGTGATCCCGCGCCAGTGGAAGGTGATCCAGCACGTGCGCGAGAAGTTCTCCTGCCGCGACTGCGAGAAGATCAGCCAGGCGCCGGCACCGTTCCATGTCATGCCGCGCGGCTGGGCCGGTCCCAGCCTGCTGGCGATGATCCTGTTCGAGAAGTATGGCCAGCATCAGCCACTCAACCGCCAGGCCGAGCGCTACGCCCGCGAGGGCGTGCCGCTTAGCCTCTCGACCCTGGCCGACCAGGTCGGCGCCTGCTGCGCCGTGCTGGGGCCGCTGCACGAGCGGCTCGAGGCGCCATGTCTTGGCCGCCGAGCGCCTGCACGGCGACGACACGACCGTGCCGGTGCTGGCCAAGGGCAAGACCGTCACCGGCCGATGCTGGACCTATGTGCGCGACGATCGGCCGTTCGGCGGCCGGCGCCGCCGGCGGCGTGTTCTTCTACTCGCGCGACCGCTCGGCGAGCATCCCCAGCTGCATCTGGCGCTATGCCGGGATCCTGCAGGCCGATGCCTATGGCGGCTACGGCAAGCTGTATGAGGCCGAGCGCGAGCCCGGACCGATCCTCGAAGCGGCGTGCTGGGCCCACGCGCGGCGCAAGTTCTTCGAGCTCGCCGATATCGCGGCGGCCGCGCGTCGCAAGGCCCAAGGCAAGACGCGCCGTCGCGATCTCGCCGATGGCGCTGGAGGCGGTGCAACGCATCGACGCCCTGTTCGACATCGAGCGCGCCATCAACGGCATGACCGCCGAGCAGCGGCTTGCCGTCCGTCAGGAACAGAGCGCGCCGCTGGTTGCCGCGCTGGAAGCCTGGATGCGCGAGGAACGGCCCAAGCTGTCGCGCCACAACGACCTCGCCAGCGCGATCGACTACATGCTCAAGCGCTGGTCCTCCTTCACGCGCTTCCTCAAGGACGGCCGCATCTGCCTCACCAACAACGCCGCCGAGCGGGCGCTGCGCGGCTTGGCCCTGGGCCGCAAGGCCTGGCTGTTCGCCGGCTCCGATCGCGGCGGCCAACGGGCGGCGCCGCTCTACGGTCTCATCGTCACGGCCAAGCTCAACGACGTCGATCCCCAGGCTTGGCTGGCCGATGTGCTGGCCCGCATCGCCGAGCACCCAGCCAACCGGCTCGACGAGTTGCTGCCCTGGAACTGGCAACGCCAGCCTACCAAGCTCTTAGCATAACACAACCATTATAAACCATTCCCATTATAAAACCAATAATCATTACAATTATCAACATACATATACAATAAATCTAAACTCACATACACAAAAAAAATAAAACAATCCACTTCCACCACTTTATTCAAAAAACAGAGATTACATACATCTAGCCCATAAAACAATCTATCTTATTAACATCAAATTGTTGTCTTATCGATAACGTCATTTATGTAATAAAATAGCATTATCTACACTCCTCTTGAGTTTTCCACATATCGCCAGCGCATTCAGTAGTCCGTGTTCTAACCAACCCGTCACTACGCTCTTTTACCACGAACAGTAAGAAATCAAAATCAATCGTCCTACATTCTGCTCATCCACTGTAGCTTACGATCGAACTGCTTAAACTTAGGCTCTGCAGCAATCAATCGATCGTACCAATGCAGGCAGCCATCTTCGTTTTTTATTTTAGACATTGAGCAAGCCATGTTGAAGGAAATGTGGGGGTCGCCCGGGGAACACGACCATACATACTCTGCTGCGCTTTGAAGTTCGGGGCTCACTGAAAATTCGTTCACTTCTTCGAGCGAGGGGGCATTTAGGGGATCACGCTGCTGCCACATAGAGAGCGCTGCATCGTCGCTGATATAAGTCTCGCAACGCATTAGCCGGTACTTAGCGGTTCGATCTGTCCGGCAAGCCGATACAATTATAAACATCGATTGCCTGCTGAAATGCTAAGTAACTTTTTTTTTGCGTAGTTTACTCGGCGCTCCAATTCAAAACGAGGTTCGCAGGCTTTTGGTGCTCAACCTCGTGTGCAGCAGCAAAGTAAACTTGCCCTTCTAAACGAAGAAGGTGAAACAATTCCTCGCCCGACGCATTCTGATGCGGGCCGAAGTGACCGACGATATCAAGCCAGTGAACAAGCTTATTTAAGTAAGGACCTGGCTCATGTTGCCGTCGGTCTTTGAGAGCGATAATCTCGTCATGCCAATCGACCAAGACCCGGTGCTCAGGTAATGCTGGTGACGGGAAAGCCGCATTGAACATAGCATTTATCGCGGCGACACCTTTACGTTTGTCGGGTTGTGGCTCGCGCTGATCTCGCAAGGTCCAGAGATACCGGGGGCTGATGTCGATTTGGGACGCGAGTTTCTCCCTCGTGAGGGAGTAGTGCGCCAACACCATATCGATTTGCTTATGCAGGGAGTAGCGCTCCATGCAGGATCTCCGATCTGCTCCGACCCAAATATGGTGTCGCCGTGACGCTAGTGCCGGAATGGATCGTCAGGATTCTGTTCCGGTACGATGCGCCCCATTTTGTTCCGGAACGGAAACTGAGACGGCCGTTCATTCCGCTTCACTCCGCTGATCCCATGTCGTGGCATGCCCGGCCGCCATGGCAGGGGGACGGGCAGATTGGAGTGAGGAATGAGCGATCCCAAGTTTCTGTCCTTCGTGAATGAGCATCCCAGCATGCGGCGGCTGCTCGTGGGGACCATACTCGCGACGTGGCTGTTTCCCGCCACTGCGCCCCCGGCCCAGGCTTTTGTCGATCCGGTTACCATCGGTGTCGGCCTGAGTGTGGCGCAAAGCATCTTGTCCTGGGAATCGGGGGCCTGACCTCAATCTGCAGTCAACGCTGGCGGCGCTCGAAATGCTGCGCGCGGTACACCAGCGCCTCGACGGCATCGAGCAAGGGATCAAAAGTACATTGGAACTTGTCGTCGATATTCCCGAGCAGGTGCGTCGGGACATGGATCGCGACCGCGACATCGTACGGGCAGAGACAACGAAGGAGCGCGGTGAGACCATCCGCGACCTGCTGAGTGCGCTGCAATCCGCGAAGCGCACCGGTTCATGGGCGAAGATCTCTCAAATCAAGGCCGATCTCCACCGGCTTCGCCTCGATCTCCAGAACGACATCAATTCCTTGTTCGATCGAAGCGATTTCGTCGCGCCGTACATAACCGCAGCGATGACGATTGAGATCGCGGCGGCCCAAGCCGAAGGGGCCAGCGCCGCCGAGATCAGGTCACCGCCTGCAGCGCTACGATGCTCGGCTTGCGACGATGCAGGACTGGGATCGACGCGGCAGCTTACGCCGCCTTACGTGCTGCCATGGAGAAGGTACAGGATGAGGACGAGAAGAAGATTGCCAAGGCGCTGAACGGGTCCGACGGACCAGTCGTGGCCGGGGATTTCGACTGGTACGCCTATGTGCAGATGGCCAAGAGACCGAGTTGAAGAAAAGACCTATAACCCGCCTCGTCGTTTTGGACCAATTGATCTTCAGGAGCCCGGCGGGTGGTCCACCAAAGTCGTTGACCAAGCCTACCCGAAGGAATTTTATATCTGGAAACGTCGAGTTACGAAGACGCCGCTCGATAATTCGGCGGGTCTCTACGAGTTAAAGATCGAACCAGTGGGTGGCGCTGCACAGCCTGGGGATATGCCCGAAATCCCGCATGTCTGGAATCATGAAGCTGAAACGAAAACGTTTCGCGACGGACACACCACCCTCGCGGGCATGGTTCGCACTTACAATGAGCGCGCCCGTGCGATCAACATGCTTCGGCATCTCGATGGGGTGGTTTCCTTGGGCCGCGTTCTGGCGGCGAACTGGGATCCACTCCTCGCTAACGAACTGACGTGGCGCTCGACGGAGGCGGAGACCAACAAGGTTAGCACCTTTGACAATCTCCGGCAGATTGATCGCGAGATTGAAGCCAATCGCGCCTCCGCTTCGATCGATCAAAATCGGGCGGCGGCTCGTGCGCGCGTCGACGCCGCGGATGCCGACCTTCGCCGCGCCTTTGACCAGGCACGAGCGAACAAATGGCGCGGCGACGTATTGATGTTCCTGCAGATCGCGCAGACTTCGCTTCAGACTTGGCGCTACATCGATAGTCTTCTCGCTTCGTCTAACGGTCAGCCGGCAATCGTTCAGCAAAAGGGGGGTGGCTCCAAAAATGAGATGCCGAAGCCGGCAAAAGGTGCGACGACGAAGGCAGAGCCTGACAAATTGGCCGGCGCCGCTCGTCCCAATCGCGCGGCAAACTTCCACAATCTGACCAAGTCGGTCCGGCGAGACCTCGGGAGAACGGCCAAAGTTCCTTCGTCCGCCTGGTCGAAGCTGCCGAGCGGGCTCACCGACGTGGAAGCGAAGCTGATTGAATTGAAGACGCGGCTCGATCTCCTGGATGCCGAAGCCGCACAGCGTCCTGAGCTTTCCTCCAGCAACGATCTCAACGCTTGGTCAAACGGCGCCGGACACGCCTGGGGTGCGAACTACCTCGATGCGATCGGGCAGGCATTGAAGCCGAGTGTCGCCGGGGCGGACGAGATCGAGGGCTTTCGCGACCGTAATGAACTACGCCAGCAACTTAATAACCAGCTTCTGGATTATCAGCAAAAACGGGCTAAGGATTATCCTGCACCTTCGCCGGGCCAAGGCTAAAACCTCCAATATCGGCAACGCAACTGGGGAGCATTTGGGCTCCCCTTTGCACTTAGAGCCCCTATAAAAATACTCCCGGTTCCAAGGAAATCTGCGGCTTGCGAGCCGCTGGACTGGGTTTTGAAAAGCTCTTATTGCAGCAGCCCTTCCGACCCGTCGGCGCCTACCCGCTGCTACCAAATCATGTGTCATAAAGATGGGGTGATTGCGGTCTACCGTTGGCTCTGCCGAGTACGAGTGCGGGACGAACCGCTCCAGCCGGGGGTTCGGCGGCGCCTCGAAGCGCGCTGGGTCAAGCGCCGGGCCGAGGGTGACCACCGAGCTACCTATGGTGGGGTGTTGTCGGCGAACTACCCGAGGCTGTCGCCACGTGTTGAACCGTGGTCTTTCGCTGAAATAAAACCACCCTGCGGTAATCACCGCATGCTTACGCTATTCCGGTCACACCATTTTAAAAGCGACCGCAAAGACGACGAGCCGATTACCGGGATGCGTGCTCTCGTCCATCACGTATTCGGCGATGCCCACTTCGGAGCTGACGGAGGCGGCGGCGACGGAGGGGGAGACCACGGCGGCGGCGATGGTGGCGGCCATTGATGAAGCCGATATTGAGGTGACACGCGCACTTCTGCTCATCGGCAAGCGCTTGTTTGCCGGGGCGATTGAAACGGCGCGCAACCGACGCGCCGCTTCAACGCCGCCGTCGCGTGTGGCGCGGCTATCGCCTCGTCGCGGTGTCGCCGCCGCTAAAATCGCCGCAATCGTGTGCCAATCTTCGCGCAACGGACGGAGAGGCCGGATGAGCCAGCGAACCCGATAATTCCCTGCCATCCCTGTTCAGTCCAGCGGATTTCCCTGCTCGCTGCCTCCGAACTCCCTGTTCCGGACATCCGGGATTTTCCTACAAGTGTTTGCCCAGTAATGAAAAATTGGGGCAGCGATGCTCCGGCCGCGCAAAAATTCCCTGCCATCAGGGAAAAACAGGGTAATGGGGCGGCCGGTCACTTGAACCGCGGCATGACCTCCTGGCACCACAGGCGCAGCGACGCCATGACCTGCTCGTGCGACAGCATGCTGCCGGGGTTGATCTCGGCCGAGACGCCATCGAGACCGGCCGTCTCGCGCAGTTCTGTCAGGCGGTCGATCACCATGTCCGGCGTGCCGACGATGCCCTTCTCGCGCAGCACCTCGTCATAGGAGAGCGGGCCCGCGCAGCAGGTCGGCGCGCGGTATGACGAGAACCGCATCATCCCGTCCTTGGCTTCCGCCAGCGCGCGCTCGCGGCTCTCGGCGACATAGACCGGCACCTGCAGGTACAGCCGCGCCCGCCCCGGATGACCGGCCTCCTCCCAGGCCTCGCGATAGGCCCGCGCGTGCTCGGCCAGTTCACCCAATGGGCTGGCGCGCACCGCCGAGAACAGCGGATAGCCGAGCCGGCCGATCGCGGCATAGGTGTCGCGCTGGCTGGCGGCGATGCGGATCTCCGGGATGCGGCTGTTGCACCGGGCGCGGCACGAGCGTGAAATTCTCGAAGCTGTGATACCGGCCGTTGTATGAAATGACCGGCTCTGTCCACGCCTTGCGAATGATGTCGAGGCTCTCGGCGAAGCGGTCCTGGCTCTCCTCGTAGGAAATGCCATAGGCGTTGTAGGCGCGCGGGAAGGCGCTGCGCCCGACCCCGAAAATCAGCCTCCCGCCGCTGATCTGGTCGATCGTTGCGGTCTCCTCGGCCAGGCGAAGCGGGTGGCCCAGCGGCAGGATCTGCACGGCGGTGCCGATCTTTATCCGCGATGTGCGGGCCGCGATCGCGCTCGCCACGGTCAGCGGCGCCGACACCAGCGAGCGGGTCGGGTTCATATGAATTTCGGCGAGCCAGACCGCGTCGAGGCCCCATTCCTCGGCGGCGGCGATCTGCGCGAACGAATGCGCGAAAGCCTCCTGCCTGCGACGCCGCGCCGGTCGACCAGAACTCGTGGAAAATGCCGAACTCCATGCCGCTTGTTCTCCCTCTCGCCCGCCGGCTTACGACCCCCGGCTTATGATGCCGGCTTACGACGCCCCGGCCGGCAGGCTCGCGACCTCCTGTACCAGCTTGCGCAGCATCGCCTCGGCGAAGCTTTCGTAATCCTTCGCAACCGCGACGAACGAGGCCGCCCCGCCGATCACGTTCTTGCGGTAATACTCGTCGAGCCAAGGCTCCTCGGACAGGATCGCCAGCCCGTTGATCGTGATGCCGCGCGCGACGAGCTTGTCGCGCGCCTCGGCGGGCGGCAGCCCGAAATTGGCCATGCCGTCGCCGGAAATGTCGATGACCTTGTGCGAGGCCTCCTCCGGCATGTAGTCGAAGGCGGCGGCGGCGGCCAGCAGCGCCGGCCCGATCGCGGTCAGCCCGCTCGAGCTGCGTTTGCCCGCCCGCACCGCGGCGGCAAAAGCGGCGGCGCTGCCGCGATTGGCGATGCGCGTCCAGCCGACCGTGATCGCGATCTTTTCGGGATCAGACCATTCGACGACCAGCGCCTCGATCCCGCCGGGAACGGCGGCGATCGCCTCGATAAGCTGCGGCGACTCGAAAGCGCGAGCAATGCCTTCGCGCTGCAGCATGTAGCGCCCCGAGGACACGCTCTCCGACACGTCGACCGCGAGCACCAGCGCCAGGCCCGCCGCGTTGGCGGGCAAAACCGCAGCCAGCATGAGGATGAGAGCCGCGAAGGCATGCCGCATCGATCACCACGAAGCACGGGGTCACGCATGCGCCGCGACGATCGCGGTGCATATGCCAGCTTACCGCCGCGGCGCCCACCGGACCAACAGCAACGGATCAACACCGCGGCTGTCGCCGAGCCGCCGGTGCGCTGCTCGCTTTATCGCGCCGCGGCGCGGGGCGGCGGGAACGCGACATATTCCTCGATGCCGGCCGGGTCGGCGTGGATGATGATCTCGGCATGCGGAAAAGCGGCGCGCAGTTCTTGCTCGACCGTGTCCGAGATCTCGTGCGCGCGCAGCAGGCTCATCGCGCCGTCCATCTCGATATGCAGCTGAATGAACGTGGTCGGACCGGCGCCGCGGGTGCGGATGTCGTGCACCGCCGTCACCTCGGGGTGGCTCTCGGCGATGGCGCGGACGCGGGCGCGCTCCTCGTCCGGCAGCTCGCGATCCATCAGCTGCGTCAGCGACAGCCGCGCGATCTTCACCGCGCCGTAGATGATGTACGCGCCGACCGCGCCGCCGAACAGCGGGTCGATGATCGGCACGGCGAGCGTCGATTGGATCAGCAGCGCCGCGATGACGCCGAAATTCATCAAGATGTCGCCGCTGTAGTGCAGCGCGTCGGCATTGATCGCCAGCGACCCGGTGCGGCGCACGACATGCCGCTGATAGGCGACGAGCCCGATCGTCACGACCAGCGAGAACACCATCACGGCAATGCCGATCCCGGTATTCTCGACCGGTTCCGGGAAAACCAGCCGGCGCACCGCCTCGGCGATCAGGAACAGCGCGCTGCCGAGCAGAAAGGCGGCCTGCCCGAGCGCGGCGAGCGGCTCGGCCTTGCCGTGGCCGAAGCGGTGCTCGCGGTCGGGCGGGATAATGGCCTGGCGCACGGCGACGAACGTGACCAGCGAGGCGGCGGCGTCGACCATCGAGTCGACAAGGCTCGACAGCAGCGCGACCGAGCCGGTGCCGGTCCAAGCGGCGAACTTGGCCGCGATCAGCACCGCGGCCGTCGCGAGCGAGGCGTAGGTCGCGCGCAGCCGCAGCCGATGCGCGGCGGTGACGTCCGGCGATGAGGCGTCGCTTGCGCCATCGCGCGGCTGCTCAGCTCTCGGCCGCGCGAGACGCTTGTACCGACGCACGTTCCCGATCAGCAGCAGCGGCGAGCCAACCACCAGAATAGCGCGCGCCGAGCAGCGGATGCAAGTCCGATCACGTCGATTGCGATCGCGGCTGCGGCGATCACCGCGAGCGCCCCGATGGTGAGCCACGCGTCCGCAACGAACATGCCGATCAGCTCGGCGACGACTTCCTTCAGCAACATTCATCGTGCCACCTCTTCGATTGCCGGACCGCGCACCACCGCCGAGGCGGCGAAACCGGCCGCGAGAAACACCAGCATCAGAGACCGGCAGCATCAAATCCTCGTCCCGGCCAGGCGATCCCAAGCCCCTCGCCGGTCCAGAATACGCCGAAGGCCGACAGCATCACACCGACACCGAATTTGAGCGCGTTTTCCGGCACGCGGGCGAGCGGGCGATGGACGATGGCGCCGGCCGCGAGAACCAGCGCGCAGGCGATCGCGGCGCCAAGCGCGGCCGGCAGCAACAAACGGCCACCCGCTCCGACCGCGATGACGATGAACACGACCTCAAGCCCCTCCAGCAGCACCGCCTTCAGCGCGGTCATGCCGGCCAGCCAATCGAGCCGCGTTTGCCGCCGTTGCGCCGCGTCGTCGAGTTGCGCGCGTCTCGCGCGGCGAAGATCGCGTCCTCATCGTGCAGCGGGATGACCCCGGCATGGCGCAGCGACGCCTTCCTGCAGCCAGCTCAGGCCGAACAGCAGCAGCAGCATCGCCGATGGCCAGTTGCAGCGCCTCGACCGGGACCGCGTTCAGCAGCGGACCCAGCAGCAGGATCAGACCGGCCAATATGGCCAGTGCCGCCGCGGTGCCGAAGCGCGGCGGGCCGCCAACCGCGCAGCATCGCCACCGCCAGAACGATCGTGAACGCCTCGACGATTTCGACCGTCAGAGGCCAAGAAGGCCGCGCCTATCGCGGGCCCGGCGGTAGACCAGGACCACATGAATTTCCCTCTCCTTCGCATATCGCACGCCCTCAATCGGCGCGCATCGGCTTCAGCGGTTTTCGTCATGTGCTTCGAATACCCGCTGCGCGTAAGCGTCGAGCAGCTTCTCGCAGCCTTTCAGCCGTTCCGCGGCTTCCGCCGCCAGTTCGCCCCCGTAGAAATCGAGCTTTCTGATCTTCTCGAACCAGTCCTTGAGCTTCTTCAGCTCGACGTCGTTCTCTTCGAGTTCGTTGTAGGTGAAGTGCCGCTGCCGCGGTTTCCTTCGCGATCTCGCCCTCGAAATCGTCGCATTTGTCGATCAGCTCGCGATAGGCGTCGTCGCGGTCGGCCTTGAAGCGGGCCACGACTTTTTCTTCCTGGGCGCGGTCGAGCGCGATCGTTTCGAGGATGACCGCCTCGCCACCCATCTCAGCGACATCGTTTTCCAGCATCTTGAGGCGGCGCGCGTGATCGTCGGTGCGCGGCACCAGACACACGCCGTTTTGCAGGTAGACGGCGCCCATCCCCTTCAGCCGTCGCCACAGCGCGATGCGCTTCGAAGCGGGTTCGGGTGGGACCTTATAGGTCAGCAGCAGCCAGGGCCGGGTTACCATGCCCGGCGATTTGATGTTACGAGCCGTTTCATTTCAAGCGTACTAGAAATAGAATCTCTAACCGGCTACGGGAACAGCCGGCCCTTGCGCCATGCCTCGCCCTCGCGCACGAAGACCACCCGATCATGCAGCCGGAACGGCCGTTCCTGCCAGAACTCGACCCGTTCCGGCCGCACGCGATAGCCCGCCCAGTTGGCCGGGCGCGGCACCTGCGCCTCGCCGGCGTATCTGTCGCGGAATTCCGCGAAGCGCGCTTCGAGCACGGCGCGGCTCTCGAGAGGACGCGACTGCGCCGAGGCCCAGGCGCCGATCTGGCTGTCGCGCGGCCGCGTCGCGAAATAGGCGTCGGCCTCCGCCGCGCCGGCCGGCGAGACCGTGCCCTCGACGCGGATCTGGCGGCCCAGCGACTTCCAGTGAAAGCACAGCGCGGCGCGCGGATTGGCCGCCAGCTCCTCGGCCTTGCGGCTTTCGAGATTGGTATAGAAGACGAACCCGTTCGCGTCGGCGCCCTTCAGCAGCACCGCGCGTACCGACGGCGCGCCGTCGCGTGTGGCGGTCGCCAGCATCATCGTCTCCGCGAGCTGTTCGCTTTTCATGGCCAACTCGAACCAGCGCGCGAACGGCGCGAACGGTTCGTTGTCGGCGATCTCGTCGATCATCTCCGCTGGCATCTCAGCCGGCATTTGAACCGCTCCCCCGGAGACACGGCGCAACCCGGCCTCACTACTCCGCGCCGCCGCGCTCGGCAACCCGTCGCGGCGGCTATCAGCGGCGTCGGCCCCGCCGGACCGCGAATATCGGCGAGCAGCGAGGCGAGCGTGACGCGCATCGCCGCGCTCTCCGCCCGGATGATCCGCTCCATGGCCGGCGCGACCTGCATCTGCCACGGCGCGGTCGGCCGCGCCAGCCACAACCCGGCGAGCGGCAGGCCCAGCGCGACATAAAGATCGTGCAAGGTCGCGGTCTCGGGGTTCCACGCCAGCACCCAGCGCCCGCCCTGCGTCGCCGCGGTAAACCCGGCGCGCGCCAGCACCTTCAGATGCTCGTCCAAAACCGATGTGGGGACGCCGAGTTCGGACAGCCAGATCGGCCGTGCTGTAGGTCACGCCGCGGCGCTGGCCGCGATCCAGCGCGGCGATCAGCGACAGGCTGAAGCCGAGCCGAACGCCGCCGCTGCTCAGATGATTGAAACGCTCGTCCACCTTCCAGGTCGGCAGATTTGCGGCGACAACCGCGCCGAGCAGCACGGCCATCCATGAGAGATACATCCACAGCAGAAAGATCGGGATCGTGGCGATCGCGCCATAGACGATCTGATACGACGACAGCGAGCCGATGTAGATGACGAAGCCGATTTTCAGGATTTCGATCGACACGGAAGCGACCGTGGCGCCGAGCATGGCGTCGCGCCAGCGCACGGCGCAGTTCGGAATGATGATGTAGAGCAGCGCGCAGGCGAGAAATTCGAGCAGGAACGGCACAACGCGCACGATGCAAATGCGGCCAGCCGCTGGCGAACTGGGCGATCGCGTCCGGGTCGAGACCGGCGCGGCGGGCCGCGTGGTTGAGGTAGGTGGACAAGGTCAGGCTCGTCCCGACCAGCAGCGGTCCCATCGTGATCAGCGTCCAGTAGGCGAGGATGCGCTGCACCCACGGCCGCGGCACCGTCACCCGCCACAGCGCGTTCAGCTGGTCCTCGACGGTGACCAGCAGCAGTACGCCGATCGCGGCCGTGCCGACGATGCCGATCGCGGTCGCCTGCGCCGCCGAACCGGCGAAATACTGGAACCAATAAGCGGCCTGCTCGCTGATGCCGGGGACGAAGTTGCGGAACAGCAGCTGCAGCAGCTGCCTCGCGCGAACCGGCGAGGTTCGGGAATGCCGACAGGACCCCAAGCCCGATGACGCCGAGCGGGCACCAGCGAAACGAGCGTCGTGTAGCTGAGCGCGCCCGAGGCCGCGAAACAGCCGTCGTGGTTGAAGCGGTGCAGCGCGTAGAGGGTAAATGTTGCGGTCGAGACCAGGAAGCGACGCAGCCGCTGGGCCGTCCTGGCCGCCCAACGGGCCATCCAGCGATCGAGCTCAGTCTCGATCTTCGGTTTCGCGCATGCGGCCCCCTAATACGGTCGCTCGTGCCTCGATAACAATCGCCGCGCCCGGCTAGCATCCTCCGGGCATACCGCCAGCTGGCGCGCGACGCGCGAATCCAGTCGCGGCGGAACAGAACCTTCGACATGATCGCCGAAGAAGGCCGCGTCGGCTCCGATGTCCAACTCAAGAAGCAGCCTATACTTTCGGTGGTGGCCGGCTGATCACAATTGCGGCTTTTATTGGCGGACCGACAATCCGGTCTTTCTGTGGTAGGGAACCGGAGTTCAGGCGAGATGATTCGGCGGCGCTGGCGTTGACTCGGCCCGGCCCCGCTCGCTACCTACCGCCCCTAAGTACAGTGAACGGGAGGATGCACCGCTTTGCCGCCGCTTCTCGAAATCAGGGATCTTCATACCGAGTTTCGCACCGGCGCCGGCGTCGTGCGCGCGGTCGACGGCGTCTCGTACACGGTGGATCCCGGCGAGACCGTGGCGGTGGTCGGCGAAAGCGGCTCCGGCAAATCGGTCACCGCGATGTCGGTGCTGCGGCTGATCCCGAACCCGCCCGGACGGATCACCGGCGGCGAGGTCTGGTTCGACGGCCGCGACCTGTTGAAGCTGTCCGAGGAGGAAATGCGCCAGGTCCGCGGCGGCGATATCGGCATGATCTTCCAGGAGCCGATGACGTCGCTGAACCCGGTGCTGTCGATCGAGCGGCAGATCACCGAGACGCTCGAGGAACATCGCGGCAGCCAGCCCCGAGGCGGCGCATGACCGCGCGCTCGAACTGCTGCGTCTGGTCGGCATCTCCGACCCGGAGCGCCGGCTGCGGCAGTACCCGCATCAGCTCTCGGGCGGCATGCGGCAGCGCGTCATGATCGCGATCGCGCTGGCCTGCGAACCGAAGCTGATCATCGCCGACGAGCCGACGACCGCGCTCGACGTGACGATCCAGGCGCAAATCCTCGAATTGATGCAGAGCCTGACGAAGCGGCTCGGGGTCGCGCTGATCATCATCACCCACAATCTCGGCGTCGTCGCGCGTTACGCGCGGCGCGTCAATGTCATGTATGCCGGCCGCATCGTCGAGAGCGGCAGGGCCGGCGCGCTCTACCACCACCCGCGTCATCCGTATACGATCGCGCTGCTGCGCTCGGTGCCGCGGCTCGACCGGCCGCGCCAGGCCAAGCTTGACCCGATCGAGGGATCGCCGCCCGACCTGACGCGGCTCGATCCGGGCTGCTCGTTCCGGCCGCGCTGCCGCTTTGCGGTTCCGCGCTGCGCCGAGGCGCCGCCGCCGCTGATCCCGGCCGGCGAGCCGGGGCAGATGTCGGCCTGCTATCGTGCCCAGGAGCTCGGCGCCGTATCGGGAGAGGCCGCATGACGGTCGTCGAAACCGCGACCCCTTCGGTACGCCAGACGAGAGCGCCGACCCCGGCCGCGAAGCCGCTGCTTGAGGTGCGCGGACTGCAAATGCATTTCCCGATCAGCGAAGGCATGATCATGCGCCGCCAGATCGGCGAAGTAAAAGCCGTCGACGGCGTCGATCTGACGATCGGGCGCGGCGAGACGCTGGGTCTCGTCGGCGAGAGCGGATGCGGCAAGACGACGATGGGGCGCTGCATCCTGCGCCTCGAAAAGCCGACCGCCGGCCAGATCATTTACGACGGCGTCGACATCGCAAAGCTCGGCCGGCGCGACCTCGTGGCGCTGCGCCGGCGCATTCAGGTCATCTTTCAGGACCCGTACAGCTCGCTGAACCCGCGCATGAAGATCGGCTCGATCATCGGCGAGCCGATGCGGGTGCACGGCATCGTGCCGGACGCGAGCCGCCGCCGCGACCGGGTCGCCGAGCTGCTGTCGATCTGCGGGCTCAATCCGAATTTCGCCGATCGCTATCCGCACGAGATGTCGGGCGGGCAGCGGCAGCGCGTCGGCGTCGCGCGGGCGCTGTCGCTGAACCCGGAATTCATCGTGTGCGACGAGGCGGTATCGGCGCTCGACGTGTCGATCCAGGCGCAGATCATCAACCTGCTCGAGGACTCTGCGCGACAGGCTGAACCTGACCTATCTGTTCATCGCGCATGATCTGTCGGTGGTCCGCCACCTGTGCCAGCGCGTCGCGGTGATGTATCTCGGGCGCGTCGTCGAACTGGCCGAATGCGACGAGCTGTTCGACAACCCGCTGCACCCCTACACGCAGGCATTGCTGGCGGCGGTGCCGGTGCCCGATCCCGAGGTCGAGGCGACCCGCGAGTTCCGGCCGGTGCAGGGCGAGGTGCCGAGCCCGATCAATCCGCCGCCGGGCTGCGTCTTCCACCCGCGCTGCCCGCTGGCGATCGACCGCTGCCGTCAGGTGCGGCCGGAACTGCGCGAACTGCGTCCCGGCCACTGGGCCGCCTGCGACGTCGTGCAGTAACAATCCGCCTCCGCCATTTCAAACGGTCTTTGGGCAGGCGAGAATGCGCTCGGCCCGGGAGGCCGGGCCGGCAGCGGCCGGTCGCCCGAGGGGAATTCCTTTCCGAGCGGCGTTGTCTGCCGTTAAAAAGGGTCGCGTTAAGAAGCCGGTTCGCGGCGCATGCCGCGGCATCGCAACGGAGAGAGACGCTTGGAATTCGCAACTCGACTGACCCTCGCGGCAGCGTTCGCCGCTTCCGTCGCAGTGCGGCGCCGCGCTCGCGGCCGATGCGCCGAAACAGGGCGGCACGCTGACCTATATGATCGCGGCCGACGCGCCGCCGAGCTTCGACGGGCATCGCGAGCAGACCTACGCGACGGTACACGCGACGGCGCCGTTCTACAGCGTGCTGATCCGGGTCAACCCGGAAAACCCGGCTTCGAACGAGTTCGTGTGCGATCTGTGCACCGAGATCCCCGAACCGACCGACGGGGGCAAGACCTACACGTTCAAGATCCGCGACGGCGTCAAGTTCCACGACGGGACGCCGCTGACTGCGGCCGATGTCGCGGCGAACTGGCAGCAGATGACGTTTCCGCCGGAAGGCGTCTTCAGCGCCCGCTCCAGCATTTATCAGGCGCTGATCGACAAGGTCGAGAACCCCGATCCCTCGACCGTCGTCTTCCACCTGAAGTTCGCGACCTCGGCCTTTCTGCCGATGCTGGCCGATCCGTTCGCCTACATCTACAAGAAGGACATCATCGAAAAGGACCCGCACTGGTACGAGAAGAACATTCTCGGCTCCGGCCCGTTCAAGTTTGCCGGCTATGAGGCCGGACAGTCGATCAAGGGCGAGCGCAACCCCGACTACTACCACAAGGGTCTGCCCTACCTTGACGGTATCGTCGGCATTTTCGCGCCGAAGCAGGCGACGCGCGTCGAAGCGATGCGCGGCGACCGCGGCGCGATCGATTTCCGCGGGCTGCCGCCCTCGGCGCGCGACGAGCTGCAAAAGGAGCTGGGCGACAAGATCGCGGTTCAGGAAAGCGTCTGGAACTGCGGCAGCGACCTGTTCTTCAACCACAAGCAGAAGCCGTTCGACGACCCGCGGGTGCGCCGCGCGCTGAGCCTGGCGATCGACCGCTGGGGCGGGGCGCCGGCGCTTGTCGAAGATCGCGATCGTCAAGACGGTCGGCGGCATCGTCTTCCCGGAATCGCCGCTCGCCGCGAGCAAGGAGGAGCTGCAGAAGATCGCCGGATTCTGGCCGGATATCGAAAAGTCGCGCGCCGAGGCGAAGCGGCTTTTGAAGGAAGCCGGCGCGGAAAACCTGACCTTCGAGCTGCTGAACCGCGATGTCGATCAGCCCTATAAATATGTCGGGATCTGGCTGGTCGATCAGTGGAGCAAGATCGGGGTCAAGGTTACGCAGAAAGTCGTACCGACCGGACCGTGGTTTCAGGCGATGCGCAGCGGCCAGTTCAGTGTCGTGCATTACCCGATCTGCCGCGGCGTCGTGAACCCGGTTCTCGACGTGCAGCCTTACCTGCCGGTCTCCGACGAGAATTACGGGGCCTACGAGGACGACAAGGAGATGGAGCTGTACAACAAGCTTCTGCACGAGACCGACCCGAAGAAGCAGCAGGCGTTGATGACCGAGTTCCAGAAATACGTGATGGACGACCAGGCGCATGCCACAAAGGTGGTATGGTGGAACCGGATCGTGCCGTACCGCTCCTACGTCAAAGGCTGGAAGATCAGCCCGAGCCACTTCCTCAACCAGGATCTGTCGACGGTCTGGCTCGACAAGTAGCGCGATCGCCTTCCCGCTCGCGATCCGGTGGCCGGGCTCGTCCCGGCCACCTTTTATGCCCGCATCGGTTGCTCGCCAGCCCCGGCCGGCTCCGCTACACTCGCCGTCAAGCAACAAGTAGACGCGATAGGGGGAAATCCTATGGGGATGGGTTGGCGGTTTATCATCGCGTTCGCCGATGCTCGCGCTCTCGATGCCGGCTTACGCCGGCGAGACGCCGAAGCGCGGCGGCATTCTGACCTACATGATCCCGGCGGACTCGCCGCCGAGTTTTGACGGGCACCGCGAAGAGACCTACGCGACGATCCATTCGGCGGCGCCGTTCTACAGCGTCCTGATCCGCGTCGATCCGAACGATCCGTCCGTCACCGGACCGCTGGTCTGCGATCTGTGCACCGAAATGCCGAGCCCCGACCGACGGCGGCAAGACGTACACGTTCAAGATCCGGGAAGGGGTCAAGTTTCATGACGGCTCGCCGCTGACCGCCGCGGATGTCGCGGCGAGCTGGAAAAAGATCATTTTCCCGGCCGCCCGGTGTCGCGAGCGCGCGTCAGGGCAATTTCGTCATGGTCGACTCGGTCGAGGCGCCCGACCCGACAACGGTCGTGTTTCGTCTGAAATTCGCGACCGATGCGTTCCTGCCGGCGCTCGCCGACCCCTACGCCTTCATCTACCGCAAGGAAGTGCTCGACAAGGACCCGCACTGGTACGAGAAGAACATATTGGGGTCGGGGCCGTTCAAGTTCGTCTCGTACGAGGCCGGGCAGTCGATCAAAGGCGAGCGCAACCCGGACTACTATCACGAGGGCCTGCCGTATCTCGACGGATTTCAGGGCATTTTCGCCGACAAGCAGGTATTGCGCGTCGAGGCGATCCGCGGCGACCGCGCCGCGATCGAGTTCCGCGGGTTTCCGCCGGCGGTGCGCGACGAACTGGTCGGCGCGCTCGGCGACAAGATCACGGTGCAGACCAGCGACTGGAATTGCGGCGGCATCATCACGATCAACCACAAGAAAAAGCCGTTCGACGATCCTCGCGTGCGGCGCGCGCTGACCCTGGCGATCGACCGCTGGGGAACCGCCCCGGAGCTGTCGAAGATCGCGATCGTCAAGACGGTCGGCGGCGTCGTGTTCCCGGGATCGCCGCTCGCCGCAACGAAAGAGGAGCTGCAGCAGCTCGCCGGCTATTGGCCCGACATCGAGAAGTCGCGCGCCGAGGCGCGCCGGCTGTTGAAGGAGGCGGGGGCCGAGGGTCTCAGCTTCGAACTGCTCAACCGCACCGTCGATCAGCCCTATAAATATTATGGTCTTTGGGTAATCGACCAGTGGAGCAAGATCGGCCTCAACGTCACTCAGCGCGTGCTGCCGACGGGCCCCTGGTTTCAGGCGCTGCGCGACGGCAGTTTCACTGTATCGACCGAGGGGAACTGTCAGAACGTCGTCAATCCGCTCGCCGATGTCACCAAATACCTGCCCGCTTCGGTAGCGAAATCCAATTACGGCTATTTCGAGGACCCGCAGGAGGTCGAGCTGTACGAACGGATGTTGCGCGAACTCGACAAGTCAAAGCAGCGCGAGCTGATGCGCGAGTTCGAGAAGCGTGTCCTCAGCGACCAGGTGCATTCGATCTATCTGTTGTGGTGGCAGCGCATCGTGCCGCACCGGTCCTATGTCAAAGGCTGGAAGATCAGTCCGAGCCACTACTTGAACCAGGATCTATCGACCGTCTGGCTGGACAAATAACGATCGCCGGCAGGAACGGCACCGCGGAAGGTCAGGTCCATGCCGGCTGCTATTGCTTCGAACCTGTTGCCGGTTCTTTGTCCTTTTCGCTGCGGGCCGTCGCGATCAGCTGGCGCAGCGCATCGACGCTGACCGCGCCCGGCACGATCTCGTCGCCGATCACGAAGCCCGGCGTGCCGCGTGATGTCGAGCGCCGCGGCGAGCTGATGGTTGGCTTTCAGCATGCGGTCGATTTCGGGCGCGGCCATGTCTCGTTTCAGCCGCTCGACATCGATGCCGGCAGATTTTGCGGCGTTGAAGATCGCGGTTTCGTTGATCTGCCCCTTCGTCTCCATCAGCGCGCGATGCAGCGCCTCGTATTTGCCCTGCTTGCGCGCGGCCAGCGCGGCCCGCGCCGCCGTCACCGATTCGGGGCCGAGCACCGGAAATTCCTTGTAGACGACGCGCAGCTGCTTGTCCTCGCCGAGCAGCGCCTCGATTGCCGGCGTGACCTGCTTGCAGTACGGGCAGCGATAGTCGAAGAACTCGACCAGCGTCACGTCGCCTTTCGGATTGCCGGCGACCGGAGCGTTCGGGTCCTCGAAGATCTCCTGCCGCCGTTCGGCCAGCGCCTTCGTGCGTTGCGCCTGTGCGTCGCTGCTGAGCTTTTCCTTGGCGGCCTCGAGCACCTCGATCATCACCTCCGGGTTCCGCATCAGATAGTCGCGGACGATCGCCTCGATCGCCTGGCGCTGCTCCGCCGAGAAGGTGTCGGCGGCAAGGGCCGGCGGCCCGGCAAGCACCGGCGCGACAACGAGCGGGAGGCCCAGCGCCGCTCTACGAAAACCAACCAAACGCATCACTGATCTCCGTTTCGCAAGCGCCGTTTCCATGGCTGGCCCGGCCTTTGCTGCTGCCAACCGACTCCGTCCGAGCCATTGTTGCATTTCCTTCGCCTGCCGGGACGTGTCGAAAAAGCCGATCTTATCTCTCGGCGGCTTCTCCAAGGTCTTCCGTCCGGCAACGCACAATGTAAGGTTGAGTTTGGTGGGCCGATTTGCTGATAAAACAAGAGATCTACAGCAGAACACCCGCAGAGATTGCGTCCTAAAGCCCGATCCGGGCCGTCCGGCAGCCGGAATGTGCCTCCAGGATCGCGACAAGGAGTTGTTAGAGCTGGTAAAACTGGCGGAAAAATCCGTCACGCCTCTCTCCTTCCGGCGATGCGTCGTCGAGCGCACCGGTTTGCTGAAAGCAGCAAATCTATAGCAGAACACCCGCGTTGCCTTCCCTTCCGGTGCCGAACCGCTCATCCGACACAGCGACAGTAGCGGGTAAATTTGTCGGAATTGGCGGCGATATTAGTCTCGCGCCCGTAACAGCCAGCGAGGGCGCGTGACAGCGATCCCGCCGCAACTCGCCGGCGCTTGCAGCAACGTAGGCTTTTCCCGGGTAAAGAAGCTTCCGGGTGAGGATGATAGTAGCGTTCGGTCGAGATTGCTTCGTCGCAGCGCTCCTCGCAATGACAACTCTTGCTGTCATTGCGACCCGTGGACTTGACCAGCGGGAAAGAGCTCTCCCGGGATTCTGCGCTGGTGCGGGCGCATACCCGCCGACGCTCGTCTCGGGTGAACGTCAGTTGTCGAGCCTGTCCGCTTCGCGGTGGATGTCCTCGGCGCGCAGATAGGCCGGCGTGTTGCGGGCCAGCAGCTGGCGCGCCCGCATGGCTTGCTGGATCGCGGTCTTTTTGTTGCGCGCCGCCAGCGCCTCCTCGGCGAGCGACAGCGCCGCCATGCCGATCTGGTTATCGCGGCCATAGGCGGTCGCGAGCAGGCGCCAGACCTGTCCGTCGCGGCCCTCCTCGCGGCTGGCGTCGTTCAGATAAGCGATCGCGCGCTTGTTGAGCGCCGGGTCGCCGCTCTCGATATAGACCTGCGACAGCGCGATGCGCAGCAGCGGGGCCGACGGCGCCAGGCGCACGGCGTCCTCGTAGGGCCGGATCGCCTCGCGGCCCCGGCCGTTCTCGAACAGCATCTGGCCCTTCAGCTCGCGGTAATAGGGATTGTCGGGAAAATCCCGGATCAGCCCGTCGATCGCCGGCAGCGCCCGCGCCAGGTCGGGCGTGCGGTAATACGCGATCGCCCGCGCGTACCGCGCCAGCTCCGAACGGTCGCTCTCCGGGAAAGCGGCGAGCGTGTTCGCCGGCGGATCGAGAAAGGCCCGCAGCTTGACCTGGATGCGCCGCAGCCGTCCGTCCGCGTCGGCCGGCTCCGAAGCGCTGGAGCAGCGCGCGCGCTGGACGTGATCGCGGACATACTGGATCCGTTCCGCGGTCAGCGGGTGCGTGCGCTCCCACGAATCCGGGCGGCTCGCCGGTCAGCAATTCGTTGCTCTGCAGGATCTCGAAAAACCGCAACAGGCCGCGCGCCGACCGGCAGGCGCGGTCGAGCATGTTGAGCGCGGCGTGGTCGGCGGTGGATTCCTGGGCGACCGAGAACTGCAGCAGCGATCGCTGGCCGACCCCGGCGGCGCCGAGCAGCGGCGCTCCGCTCTTCCCGGCGACCGCGGCGGCGAGACCCGCCGCCATCGCGATCATCGATTCGATGCTGGCATTGCGCACCGCCTCGCGGGCGCGCACGAGGTGTCCGCCGACGATGTGGCCGCTCTCGTGCGCGATGACCCCGAGCAGTTCGTTCGCGTTCTCGGCGCGCAGCAGCAGGCCGGTGTTGAAAAAGATATTCTGCCCGCCGCTGACGAACGAATTGATCTGATTGTCCTGCACGAGATAGATGCCGATATCGGCCGGTTCGAGCCCGCCGACGCGCCAGACCGGGGTGGCCAGCGCGCGGATGTCGTTCTCGATCTCGGTGTCGCGGATCACGTTCATGCCGGCCTGCGCCGGCAGCGCAAGGCCGCCGCTTGCGGCCAGAGCCGCTGCGAGCGCGACGGCACGCAGCGCGGCGTGCGGTCGCGGGAAGCGCCACCGAGCGACCTGGGCGACGCACCGGGGCGCCCGCGCCGCTCACGGGCGCATCATGCGCTGCCACCAGCCTCGGCGCGGGTTGGCCGGTTTCTCGGTGACGACCAGCACGTCTTCCGCCGGACGCGTGCGGGCGCGGCGGTCAGTTCGGTCGGCATCGGCTCAGATTCGGCCAGGGTGGGTTCGGCCGGGGCGGTCCGAGGCGCGGGGACTCGACCGGAGCGGGTACGGTGTCGGCCGGACGCCGCCCATGCGGGCTCGGGCGTGGCATCCGGACGGGCTGATTCGCCGTTCCCGAGATTGCCGGCGGCTGGCTCCCCAGGCGGCGCCTCGGTACGCTCCGGCTCGGCGAGCGGCCGGGCCTCGGCGGCCGCGGTGGTCTCGGGTCCGCCGGATCCGGTCTCGACGGCGTGTTCCGGCTCCATCGCGATACCGGTCCGCGCCGGCTCGCCCCAGTGCGGGGCCGCGTGTTCCGCTGCTTCGGCTGCCTCGAGTTCCCGCTCGGACTGGCTGACGAACGGGACGCCCTCTTCCGCCTCGGCGATCGGCATCGCTTCCGGTTCCGCGGAAGCGACTGCTGGGCGTCTCGCGCTCGGTTTCGGCGGCCGGCTCCGGCGGCGCGACTGGCGGCAGACGGCTCCGCGGCAGACGATCTCTGCGGCAGACGGCTCCCCAGCCGGCGGCTCTCCGGCAAACGGCGCCAGGCTGGCGGTCTCCACCCCGTATCGGGCCGACCACGGATCGAGCGAGATTGTCTCGGCCGCGGCAGCGGCCGGCGACGGCTCGGCGGTGACGATTTCGATCGTTTCGGCTGCGGCGGGCATTGCAGCCTCTGCAGCCGCGCCATGCCTCGTCGCGCTGCTCGTCCCGCCGCGGCCGCAGACGCCCGCCGCGGCGGCCGCGTCGCCGCCGGCGCCGCTCCGCCTCGCTCTCGGCGTCACGCGCCGCTTCGGCCTGCTCCTCGCGCCCGGCGCCGTCCGCCTCAACGCCGCCCTCCTCTTCGTCCTCCGCCCCGGCCGGGGAAGCTTCGTGGCGCGCCTCGCGCGGTTCATCGCGGCGGCGGCGGCGGCGACGGCGGCGACGGCCGCGTTCGTCATCGGCCGCATGGTCCTGCTCCGCTTCGCCCGCCTCGCCGGCCTCGGCGCCGACCGGCATCAGTCCTCGCATCGAGCTCGGTCTCGGCTTCCTCGCTCTCGTCCTCGTCCTCGTCCTCGTATTCCGAGAAGGTGGGCGCCTGGATCGGCCGCACCGGAGGCGCCTCGCCGGCGCCGTAGGGCCGCAGACGTTCGAGGCGGAAGGCCGGTGGGATCAGCGAATTGTCGCGCGCGACCATGACGTGCAGCGCGTAGCGGCTCTCGATCTGGTTCAGCGAGTCGCGCTTCTGGTTCAGGATGTAGAGCGCCACCGTGGTCGGCACATAGATGCAGATCTCGGCCGAGCGGCGCCGCATGCCCTCCTCCTCGATCGAGCGCAGCACGTGCAGCGCCGTCGATTCGACCGAGCGGATGAACCCGGTGCCGCCGCAATGCGGACAGGGCTGCGTCGAGGTTTCGGTCAGCGACGGGCGCAGCCGCTGCCGCGACATCTCCAGCAGCCCGAACGGGCTGATGCGGCCGACCTGGATGCGCGCCCGGTCGTTCTTCAGCGCCTCCTTCAGGCGGCGCTCGACCGCGATCTGGTTGCGGTGCTCCTCCATGTCGATGAAGTCGATGACGATCAGCCCGGCGAGGTCGCGCAGCCGCAGCTGGCGCGCGATCTCGTCGGCGGCCTCGAGGTTGGTGCGCAGCGCGGTTTCCTCGATGTTGCGCTCGCGCGTCGAGCGCCCGGAGTTGACGTCGATCGCGACCAGCGCCTCGGTCTGGTTGATGACGAGGTAGCCGCCCGAACGCAGCTGCGCGACCGGCGAATGGATCGCGTCGATCTGGCTCTCGACCTGAAAGCGGTGGAACAGCCCGATCTGCGGATCGCGGTACGGCTGCACCCGCTTCGCGTGGCTCGGCATCAGCGTGCGCATGAACGCCTTGGCGGTGCGGTAGCCCTCCTCGCCCTCGACCAGCACCTCGTCGATGTCGCGCGTGTAGAGGTCGCGGATCGAGCGCTTGATCAGGTTGCCTTCCTCGTAGATCAGCGCCGGCGCCGTCGAGCGCAGCGTCAGGTCGCGGATCTCGTTCCACAGCCGCAGCAGATATTCGTAATCGCGCTTGATCTCGGCCTTCGACCGTTCGGCGCCGGCGGTGCGGACGATGACCCCCATGCCCTCGGGGATGTCGAGTTCCTCGAGGATCTCCTTGAGCCGGCGCCGGTCGGCGATGCTGGTGATCTTGCGCGACACGCCGCCGCCGCGGTTCGTGTTCGGCATCAGCACGCAATAGCGCCCGGCCAGCGACAGGTAGGTGGTCAGCGCCGCGCCCTTGTTGCCGCGCTCCTCCTTGGCGACCTGCACCAGCATGATCTGGCGGCGCTTGATGACCTCCTGGATCTTGTAGTGCCGCATCGGGTGGCGCCGGCGCCGCTCCGCCGCATCGGCCTCCTCGACCTCCTCGACCTCGTCGCCGCCCAGCGTCTCGACGGTGTCGGGCACTCCTTCGCCATCGGCGTCGTCGCCTTCGCGGTCACCGTTGTCGAATTCCGCGGAGTCGCCGTCGCCGGATGCGCGCCCCGACCCGGTCGCTCGGTTCACCGTACTGTTGCTGCCCGCTCTCGCCGGCCGTCTCCGCCGCCGTCCGATTCCGGGACTTCGAGCGCGACAACCAATTCCTCGGCGGCGCGCAGCGCGATTGTCGCCGGTTCACGGTCCGCTTCCGGCGCGTCGCCGCGCTCCGCCATCGCCTGCGACCGGTTCGTCGACCGGCTCCTGTGGTTCGGTCTGGTCCGGCTGCGGCGCGCAGATCACGGCCGCATCGGCATGCACCGCCTGCTTCGGGTTCCGTCGGTGTCGCGTGTTCGACAAACGACGACTCGCGCCGCCGACGCCGCGGATTCCGGCCGCGCATCGGGCTCAGCGATCGTGGGGACGTCGGCCCCGCCGCCGTCCCCATCCTCCTCAGGCATCTGTGTTGTTACGTCGTCTCGGAGCGGGTCATCCCACGGGCCGAGGCTCCCAGCGGGCATCCTCCCGGGAGAAAACTTCCCCTGCCGGCGCCTGCTCCGTTGCGAGTTCGCCGTTCGATTCGTCGCCGAGCGGATCATCCTCGTCGTCGGTCAGCGGCACCCGCACCGGCTCGGGCAAGGCCGAGGCGAGCGGCACGCCCGCATCCTCACCATCGGCCGCGTCATCTGTCACCGGTGTCATGATTGTCGCGGGTGCGATCGCCGTTTCCGTCCGATGACTCGGCGATCGCTTGCGGGCGGTCACTGACCGGGATGCGGTAGTAATCAGGGTGGATTTCGCTGAACGCCAGGAACCCGTGCCGACCTCCGCCATAATCGACGAAAGCGGCCTGCAGCGAAGGTTCGACACGGGTTATTTTTGCGAGGTATATATTGCCTTTGACCTGCCGTTTCGTAGATGATTCAAAGTCGAATTCTTCAAGGCGGGTGCCGTTAAGGACGACTACTCGGGTTTCCTCGGGGTGGGTGGCGTCGATAAGCATGCGCTTCGGCATTGGGGCAGAACTCCCAGGCGCGCGGCCAGGGCCGCTTTGGAGCGGCCGGCCGGCGACGCGGTACTGTGTGGAAAGAAGCTGTTTGTTCTGAGGCCGGGAGCGTTTGGGACCATCACGTCGCGCAATTCCTCGGTCGGCGTCGCGTCGGCAAACACGCCCGCTCGGTTCGTACGATCTGCATCGCCCGGCGCTGCGACCCGGCGCGGCCGGCAATTAGCTTGCCGATGATGCGGGGGCAACTCGCAAGCGCCGCCGGGCCGGGCCCGGCTGGCGGATTTGCCCCTGCAATGTATCTGCCAACAGCCGGTATCACAATGTTTTCCTGGGCTCGGGACCGCACGCGGCGGTGTGGCGGTGCAATACAGGCGCAATATTTGACCGGATTGCGCGCGCCGGTCGCGAAAACGGCCTTGGAATAGCCATGAAGCTTGGCGCATAACCGCGCTGCCGGGCGGGGGACGCCTCCGGCTCCCGAGTGAGACGACGTAAGGCGCGCCGTTGCGCATGCTCATAAGGCTTTTTCGCCTCCTGTTTTTCTGCGCGGTCGTGGCTGGCGGTCGCCGGCGCCGGCGCGGTCGGGCTGGCGATCTGGCATTTCGGCCGCGACCTGCCCGATTACCAGCAGCTGGCCGATTACGAGCCGCCGGTCACGACCCGCGTTTACGCCGGGGACGGCCGCCTCCTGGCCGAGCACGCAACCGAACGCCGGGTGTTCGTGCCGATCACGGCGATTCCGAAGCGCGTCGTCGACGCGTTCCTGTCCGCCGAGGACAAGAACTTCTACACGCATCGCGGGGTCGATCCGATTTCGATGCTGCGCGCGGCGCTGACCGATCTCGGGCGCTGGGGCAGCAACCGGCGGCCGGTCGGCGCCTCGACGATCACGCAGCAGGTCGCGAAGAACATGCTGCTGTCGAACGAGATTTCGATCCGCCGCAAGATCCGCGAAGCGCTGCTCGCGACCCGCATCGAACAGGCGATGTCGAAGGACCGCATTCTCGAACTGTACCTGAACGAGATCTATCTCGGCTCCGGCGCCTACGGCGTCGTCGCCGCGGCGCTGACCTATTTCAACAAGTCGCTCGACGAGCTGACGCTTGACGAGGCGGCCTATCTCGCCGGCCTGCCGAAATCCCCGAACAACTACAACCCGACCCGTTTTCCGCAGGCGGCCAAGGCGCGGCGCGACTGGGTGCTCGACCGCATGGACGAGGACGGCGTCGCGAGCGCCGCCGAAATCAAGGCGGCGAAGGCCGCCCCGCTCCAGCTGCGGCGCCGCGAGGAAGCCGAGATCGTGTCGGCGCCCTATTTCGCCGAGGAAGTGCGGCGCCAACTGCTGGCCCGATACGGCGAGAAGGCCCTGTATGAAGGCGGCCTCGCGGTGCGCACCAGTCTCGATCCGGCGATGCAGGAAGCCGCCGACAAGGCGCTGCGCGCCGGGCTCATCGCCTATGACCGCCGGCGGGGCGGCTGGCGGGGCGCCGTCGGCCATATCGATCCCGGCCCGGACTGGGCGGCCCGGCTCGATAACGAAAAGCTGCCGGCCGGCGCCGCGGTGGCTGGGTGGCAGCTCGCGGTCGTGCTGCGCATCGATGCCGACGACGCGGCGATCGGGCTCAAGGACGGCGGAACCGGGCGCATTCCGTTCGCCCAGATGCGCTGGGCGCGGCCGCTGCGCGACGACGGCACGCTCGGCGCGGCGCCGCGCAAACCGGCCGACGTGGTCGCGCCGGGCGATCTGGTGCTGGTCGAGAGGCTGAGCGAGGAGATGGCAAACACGGTCCCGGGCCGGCCGCGCCCAAAGCCAATCCGGCGAAGCCGAGCCCGGCCGGCCGCGCTCTACAATCTGTGCCAGATCCCCGACGTCTCGGGCGCGGTGGTCGCGATCGACCCGCATACCGGGCGCGTGCTGGCGCTGAGCGGCGGCTTCAGCTTCGAGCTGAGCCAGTTCAACCGCGCGACCCAGGCGAAACGGCAGCCGGGATCGTCGATCAAGCCGTTCGTCTACCTGACCGCGCTCGAAAACGGGTTCACCCCGACAACAATGGTCGAGGACGCGCCGGTGTCGATCAGCCAGGGGCGCGGCATGCCGCCCTGGACGCCGTCCAACTACAGCAGCAACAGCTTCCGCGGGCCGACGCCGCTGCGCATCGCGCTGGAAAAATCGCTGAACACGGTGACGGCGCGGCTGGCGGCGGCGCTGGGCATGGAGGCGATCGGCCAGACGATCGAGAAATTCGGCATCATGGACCATATGCCGCGCTTCTACGCGATGGCGCTCGGCGCCGGCGAAACGACGCCGCTGCGACACACGGCGGCCTACGCGATGATCGCCAACGGCGGCAAGCGCATCACGCCGACGCTGATCGACCGCATCCAGGACCGTTACGGCAAAACGATCTTCCGCGCCGACCAACGGGAGTGCGACGCCTGCGGCGAGACCGAGTGGAAGGGCCAGCCGGTCCCGGAGATCCCCGATAACCGGCAGCAGATCGCCGATCCGGGTTCGACCTTTCAGCTCATCGACGATGCTCGAAGGCGTCGTGCAGCGCGGCACCGGCACCGTGGTCAAGGCGATCGGCAAGCCGGTCGCCGGCAAGACCGGCACGACCAACGACTGGCAGGACGCCTGGTTCGTCGGCTTCACGCCCGACCTCGCGGCCGGGGTTTTCGTCGGCTATGACGAGCCGGCCTATCTCGGCTCGAACGAGACCGGCGGGCATCTGGCGGCGCCGATCTTCCGCGATTTCATGATGGCCGCGCTGAAGGATGCGCCGGCCAAGGAGTTCCGCATGCCGCCGGGTCTGCGGATGTACCGGGTCAGCCCGACCACCGGGCTGCCCGCCGGCGGCCGGCGAGCCGGCGATCTGGGAGGGCTACAAACCTGGCACCGAGCCCGGCTGGAACCCGATGCCGGAACTGCCCCGGCCTGGCGAGCCGTCCGTCGGCGAGCCGCAACCCGAGGAGCCGCCGGACACGGTTGCGGCGGCGCCGATCGCGGGCATCCCCGCCACCTCCGGCCTTCCCGGCGCCCCGATTACCGAGGCGCCGGCCGGGGGCACCGGCGGGCTCTACTGAGGCGCCCGGCTGCGTAATCAGGCCGGGAACACTTTTCCGCCGCCGCCGGCCTCGCTAAATGGAGGATCGAGTTTTGCCGGATCGCGTCCGGGCCGGCATCCGTGAATGACGGAGGACAGGTTTAATGCGCGCCGAGACACAGGCGGTCGTCGACGACATCACGAAGTCGTTGGCGCTGCTGAGGAGGCATCTTTGACTGGGACGTCGCGAACCGGCGTCTCGCCGAGCTGAACGACAAGGCCGAGGACCCGAAGCTCTGGGACGATCCGGGCGAGGCGCAGAAGGTATTGCGCGAGCGCACCCGGCTGGAAAAGGCTGATCGACAGCTACAGCCGCATCGAGCGCGACCTCGGCGAGGCTGTCGAGCTGATCGAACTCGGCGAGGCCGAGGGCGACCAGGGCGATCGTCGCCGATGCCGAGAAGCTGCTCGGAGCCTTGCGCGAGGAGGCGCAGCGCCGCGAGGTCGAGAGCCTGTTGTCGGGCGAGGCCGACGCCAACGACTGCTATCTCGAAGTGCATGCCGGCGCCGGCGGCACCGAGGCGCAGGACTGGGCCGAGATGCTGCTTGCGCATGTATGTGCGCTGGGCCGAGCAGCGCGGCTACAAGGTCGAGTGGCTCGAGGAAAGCTCCGGGCGAGGGCGCCGGCATCAAGTCGGCGACCGTCAAGATCAGCGGCCCCGACGCCTATGGCTGGCTCAAGACCGAAAGCGGCGTGCACCGGCTCGTGCGCATCTCGCCGTTCGATTCGAACGCGCGGCGGCACACGAGTTTTGCCTCGGCCTGGGTCTATCCGGTGGTCGACGACAAGATCGAGATCGAGATCAACGACAAGGATCTGCGGGTCGACACCTACCGCTCATCGGGGGCCGGCGGGCAGCACGTCAACAAGACCGACAGCGCGGTGCGCCTGACGCATCTGCCGACCGGGGTCGCCGTCGCGTGCCAGAGCGAGCGCTCGCAGCACCAGAACCGGGCGCGCGCGATGGCGATGCTGAAGGCGCGGCTCTACGAGCTGGAGTTGCAGAAGCGCGAGGAAGCGGCCGACGCGATCAACGCCGCCAAGAGCGATATCGGCTGGGGCCACCAGATCCGCTCCTACGTGCTGCAGCCCTACCAGATGGTCAAGGATCTGCGCACCGGGGTCGAGACCGGCAACCCGGCCGCCGTGCTCGACGGCGACATCGACCGCTTCCTCGCCGCCGCGCTGGCGCAGCGCATCGAGGGGTTGAAGCCGTCGGCGTAGGGGAGAAATTCCCTGCTGGCAGGGAATTTTTTCGCCGATGCCCGGTTTGGCGGCGGAAATCGCTCGATTCCGTGGCACGGAACAGCGAATTTCGCGGCAGCCGAACAGGGAAGACTTCTCGGCGCCGAACAGGGAAGCTCGCGGCCGAGCAGGGGAAGTGCAGGGAAACGCCTGTAACATGCCGCTCCGCCCCGTTTTGCCGCCAGAAGTAAAGTTGTCTCACAGGATTGTGGCGATTTCCGCGGCAATGTGATTGCGATAGAATATCGCCTCGGACAAAAGAACTTGCAGGAAAGCGCCGATGCGGAATCGCTGGCGGCGACGGTCGGAAGCGGCGGGAACGGCGGGTAGCGCCCGGCCGGAAGCGGAAGTGGGCGCGACCGGCGGTGGCGGGGTTCTGGGCTGGTTCCGCAAACACATCGTCGGGAGCATTATCGGGACGGCGGTTGTCGCGAGTCTCACGGTCTGGCTGGGCGGGTTTCTTGACGCCGCGCTGCGCGACGTCGCTCCGTCCGGCGCCGATGCGTTCTGCTCTTTCCGCGAAGCGGTGACGGATTACTGGCCGTTCGCGGAACCGACGCAGCCTTCCGAGAGGTTCACGATCCTGATCGCGACGATCGACGGTGACGACGGCGGTCGCACCTACACCTGGGCCGTATCCCGCGCGTTTCTCAATCAGGACGGGATCGACCGGGTCAATACCTGCCACGTTTCGCGGCTTGAAAGCTCCAGCCGCAGGGCCACCACGGAGGCGGTATCGGCAGCCCAGGGTTGGCTGAAACAGCATCGCGCCGATCTGTTGATTGGCGGTCGACTGCTCAAGAAGGACGAGGCGGTAGACCTCTGGTTTATCGGCACCGGTGGCGGGCAGGGGTTCCAGCCGACACAATTCCGCCTCGACGCCAATCTGCTCAAGGAGGATTTCAAACAGGCCGCCTCGACGCAGTTGCTGGGCGTCGCATTGGCTGCCGTCAACCCAGCAACCGAACAACAGGGGAAATATCTGGTCGAAATCCTGAGACCGGTTACCTCCCGTCTTCGGCGTCTGTTGCAGGACTCCGCAGGATTTTCCGAAGAACAACGGGCACAATTGTATAATGCGCTCGGGCTCGGGTTGTGGGCGGTCGGCGAGCAGAGCGGCCAGAGTCAAGACCTTGTTGATGCCGCCGCCGCCTATCGCGCGGCGCTGAGCGAGAGGACGCGCGATCGCGTGCCGCTCCAGTGGGCGATGACACAGAACAACCTCGGCAACGCGCTGACGAGTCTCGGCGGGCGCGAGAGCGGCACGGCGCGGCTGGAAAAGGCGGTCGCCGCCTATCGCGCGGCGCTGGAGGAGTGGACACGCGAGCGCGCGCCGCTCGACTGGGCGATGACGCAGAACAATCTCGGCAACGCGCTGTGGCGTCTTGGCGAGCGCGAGAGCGGCACGGCGCGAATGGAGGAGGCGGTCGTCGCCTATCGCGCGGCGCTGACGGAGTGGACGCGCGAGCGCGTGCCGCTCGGTTGGGCCGGAACACAGAGCAATCTGGGCAACGCGCTGACGACTCTCGGCGAGCGCGAGAGCGGTACGGCGCGGCTGGAGGAGGCGGTTGTCGCCCTTCGCGCCGCGTTGAAGGAACAGACGCGCAAGCGCGTGCCGTTCCACTGGGCAATGACTCAGAACAATTTAGGCAACGCGCTGACGAACTCTCGGCGAGCGCGAGGGTGGCACGGCGCGGCTGATGGAGGCGCTCGATGCCTATCGCGCGGCGCTGGAGGAGCGGGCGCGCGAGCGCGCGCCGCTCGACTGGGCGATGACGCAGAACAATCTCGGCACCGCGCTGTTGAGGCTCGGTGAGCGCGAGAGCAGCACGGCCCGGCTGGAGGAAGCGATCGCCGCCTTTCGCGCGGCGCTGGAAGAGCGGACGCGCGAGCGCGTGCCGCTCGACTGGGCGATGACGCAGAACAATCTCGGCAATGCGCTGTGGCGTCTCGGCGAGCGCGAGAGCGGCACGGCGCGGCTGGAGGAGGCCGTCGCCGCATATCGCGCGGCGCTGAAGGAATGGACGCGTGAGAACGTGCCGCTTCAGTGGGCAGGGACGCAGAACAATCTCGGCATCGCGCTGACGAGTCTCGGCGGCCGGGAGAACGGCACGGCGCGGCTGGAGGAGGCGGTCGACGCCTATCGCGCGGCGCTGGAGGAGCGGACGCGCGAGCGTGTACCGCTCCAGTGGGCGCAGAATCAGATTAATCTGGCAGTCGCGTTCGTCACTCTAGCGACCCGAACGGCCGGAGTTGCGCGGCAGTTGTACCTGGCGGAAGCCTTGGCGGCCGTGGACGGCGCGCTCACGGTGTACCGCGAGGATAACGCCGCGTATTACATCGAGAAGGCGGAACGTCTGCGCGCGATGATCCGGGACGAGCAGGCGGTGGCTCAGGCGCCCTGAGCGGCGGCCCGCCGCCGGCTGAGACCTGCCTCACTCTCACTTTAATTGTCATTCCGGGGCGCCGCAACTTGGCGAATCCGGAATCCATGAACACCGGCCTCTGGAATATGGATTCTGGGCTCGGCCCTTTGGGCCGCCCCGGAATGACGGTCCTTTTTCCGGGTGCAAGCTCGCGCTATTTCACACGATTACGTCGAATTTCGCGGCGCGCTTGACTAGCGCAGGGCGCGCCCGAGCATCTTATCCTGACGTTCCCGATCACTGCGGCGGGCCAGGATCTCAGCTCGGCGAAGGCACTCGTCGCGCGAGCCGACGTAGCAAACGAGTTCCTTTGACTGCCAGAGCGCACCGCGCACCGCTGGCGTCCAAGTCCCATATCTCGATGCCGTTCTCTCGGGCTTTCATGAATCTGGCCTCTGCTGCCGGCGAGATGTCGAAACAATAAAGACGGTGCCGGGCCGATTACGTTCCGCAGATATTGATCGGCCGGCCTGCCGCGGAGCACGCCGGCGTCAGCTCTCAGGGGGCACATCCTCGGTTGCAGTCGAAGCAGCCGTATCGGCGGATGGCGGCGACGCGCGCTCCTGCTGACGCTGCAATTTCTCTTCTTTTCTTGCCTTCTTGAGGCGCTCCCGCTCGATGCGTTCGAAGCGGTAATTCGGCTTGAAAGGCATTACGAGCTCCTGATGATCTATCGGTTATATGGCTCCTGTTGAGGCCGCCAACCAAAGCAAGACGGCTTGCTTGTGACAATGCCCCCTGCTTGTAAGCCGATCACGACCCTCGGTATGGGGCACGCTTGATCGGCTGCTTCCTAAAACTACGGGCAGGATCAACGCGCTGCTACCCGTTTGGGCCGCGGCGCGCGCCATTGCCTCGCGGTTGCTTGCCTGGAACCAGGTTGCCGGTGCAGGAACGCCGGAAGTGCGTCGGCGTGCGCGTGATCGGCGTCCGCCACGGCCCCAGCCTTCTGTTGCCGGTGCCTTGCGATATTGCCCTTCGGAAGGTTCGTGCTCGGGGCTGGTTCAACCGGCTCGACCTTGCCAGGACGCGAATTCGCGCACCGAATCGGGAATCGGAACCACCGGAACGGTGAGCCTCGTCAATTTCTCGATGCTGCGCAAATAGGGGCGCTCCTCATCGCTGCAGAATGCGACCGCCGCCCCCACGGCACCGGCGCGCGCCGTTCGACCGATCCGGTGCACATAATCCTCGGGGACGTTCGGCAGCTCGAAATTGATGACATGGGAGACGTCATCCACGTCTATGCCGCGCGCCGCAATATCAGTAGCGACGAGCACGCGGCCACGGCCACCGCGAAAGTCGGCGAGTGCGCGTTCGCGCTGGGGCTGCGATTTGTTGCCGTGGATGGCAGCCGCGCTGATGCCGGAGGCTGCGAGATGGCGCACAACGCGATCGGCGCCGTGCTTGGTACGGGTGAAGACAAGAACCCGCCGAAAGTCAGGGTCGCGCAGCAAGGCAGCCAGCAGGTCACGCTTGCGGTCGGCCGAAACCAGTATAACGCTTTGCGCGACGCGTTCGGCGGTCGTCGCCGCCGGCGCAACCGCAACCCTGGCCGGGTCGCTCAGATACTCCTCGGCCAGCGCCGCAATGCTGCGCGGCATCGTCGCCGAGAACAGCAGCGTCTGCCGAGGCCGCGGCAGCAGCTTCGCAATTTGCTTCAGCGCATGAATGAACCCGAGGTCGAGCATCCGATCCGCTTCGTCGAGGACGAGCGTCTCGACACCGGACAGGCTAACGGCGCGGCGCTCGATCAGATCGAGCAGGCGACCCGGCGTGGCAACGAGGATGTCGACGCCGGGCGCGAGTATACGCTGTTGCGGGCCAAGCGGCACGCCGCCGAATACTACCGCAGTCGAGAGCCGAAGCTGGCGGCCATAGGTACGGAAGCTGTCGGCGATCTGGCTGGCCAGCTCGCGGGTCGGGCTCAACACCAGTACGCGGCAGCGTCGGGACAGTATCGCGGTGGGCTGACTGGCGAGACGGTGCAGAATCGGGAGCGCGAAGGCGGCGGTTTTGCCGGTGCCTGTCTGGGCGATGCCGCACAGGTCTCGACCGGCGAGAACGAACGGAATGGCCTGCGACTGGATCGGCGTCGGGGTGGCATAGCCCTCGCTGGCGAGGGCGTGGAGAATGGGCGAGAGAAGTCCGAAATCGTCAAAACTGGGCAAGCTGTATCCTCGGGTCATATGTTTCGGAGGCCGCGCGAACGCGCGCCTTATCGGGTCGGGAGACGACCCGCGTGATCAGGTTGTCCGGTGGTGCAGGGAACTAGAGCTGGGTTCAGCTCCCAGATAGGCGGGATCGCTCACGTAACCCGATGACGCGGCCCCTCAGGCGGGCGCGAGACCTGCCCGCTACACATACTCCTTTGCGGCGGCTCGATCAAGTATCATTCCCAAAAATAACCAGAAGCCAGACACAGCAATCAAAAATGACCCAAAACTCGCGACGCCAGCCGCTTTACTTTGAAACACTTCTTTTTCGGAGGGAAGTGATTTTACTTGATAATGAATTCTCCCTGGAATAAATGATCAATGCTACCTTGTGAATCGAAGATTAATCCCCATGTATATTAACCAATGATGATAAAGCGAACGGCCCGAACATGCGCATTTCTCTTGTCGACAGCCGGATGAATGGCTTCAAGAAGTGGTCGGACGCGCAATGCCCGTCGGACCCACCGCGTGCCGATGATGACCCGGAAATACGGCGTCAGGCAGGCAGTCCGACCCGTGCCGCTGGCAGCGCCGACCGGGCCGGCCAATGAAGGGGTCGAGCAAGCCCAAATTCGCTACGGCGAACCGCGACCTGCAGCAAATTGAGGCTGACAAGATAAGCCGCTTGCGCGCGCTCCGCCTGGCCAAGGAGGCGCAGGATCGGGAAGCTGCCGCTCGCGTCGTCGCCACCCCGTCCAAAGCCGGGCGACGCCGCACTTGAGAGGCAGGCGGCCACCTACGTCCAATTGGGCTCACACCGTGAACACGGTGGAGCCGGTGGTTTTGCGGTCTTGCAGGTCGCGGTGGGCGCGGGCGGCGTCGCGCAGGGGGTAAGTCTGGTTGATCGCGAGCTTGACGACGCCTTTTTGCACGACGTCGAACAGATCGCCGGCGGCGGTCAGCAGGTCCTGGCGGCTCGCCGTGTAGGTGTTGAGCGTCGGACGGGTCAGAAACAGGGAACCCTTGGCCGCGAGGATGCCGATATCGACCGGGCCGATCGCGCCCGAGGACTGGCCGAACGACGCCATCAGGCCCAAGCGGCGCGAGGCAGTCCAATGATTTGTAAAACGTGTCCTTGCCGACCGAGTCGTAGACGACCGGCAATTTTTTGCCTGACGTGATCTCGGCGACGCGGGCGACGAAATCCTCGCGCCGGTAGTTGATCGGGTGGTCGCAGCCATTGGCCTTGGCGAGCGCCGCCTTCTCGTCGTCGCCGACCGTGCCGATCACGGTGGCGCCGAGGTGCTTCGCCCATTGGCAGACGATGAGGCCGACGCCGCCCGCCGCGGCGTGGATCAGGATCGTCTCGCCGGGTTTGACCTCGTGCGTGCGGCGGATCAGGTACCACGCGGTCATGCCCTTCAGCATCATCGCCGCGCCCTGCTGGTCGGTGATGCCGTCGGGCAGTTTCACCAATCGCTCGGCCGGCATGACCCGCGCCTCGCTATAGGCGCCGAGCGGCCCGCCGGCATAGGCGACGCGGTCGCCCGGCTTCAGGTCGGCGACGCCGGGCCCGACCTCCTCGATAATGCCGGCCGCCTCGGAGCCGAGTCCGCTCGGCAGCGGCATCGGGTAGAGGCCGCTGCGCTGGTAGGTGTCGATGTAGTTGAGCCCGACCGCATTGTGACGCAGACGGACCTGCCCCTGGCCGGGCTTGCCGACTTCGACCTCCTGCCACTCCAAGACCTCGGGTCCGCCGGTCTTCGCGAAACGGATCGCCTGCACCATCTGCCGCCTCCTTCTGTCTGGTGGCGCGACGATAGCGAAGAACCGCGGCGCGGAAAAGCTGGCGGAAGAAGCCGACAGCCCGCTTGCTATCCTTCCGCCGCGAGTGCGGTTCCCCGATCGTATATAGGGTCGGGCCGGTCGCTTCGGCTCGCCCGCATTGCGTTGCGCAAGGCGTCGGTCGCCGCCGCGTCCACGACGGGGGGCTCGCCGGTCAGGACGACGCCGTAATCCTCGCGCGCCTGATGCGGGCTGACGAAGTCGTTGCGCACGTCCCGGAGCACCAGCGCCGGGTCGCGGTCGAGCGGGTCGCCCCAGCCGCCGCCGCCGGCGACCTCGTGGCGGAACAGGTCGCCCCGCCGCATCGTCATCGTCAGCTTGGAGGGGAGCGGTTCGGGGTTCCTGTCGGGGTTCAGGTAGTTCATCGAGGGGCGCGCCGGGGCCGCCGCCATAAAGGCCGAACGGGCGGAAGGCGTGCCGGTCGGAGCGCACCTGCAATATCGCCTCCTCGGCCAGGAGCTTGTATTCGCGGCGGAACGGCGCGCCGCCGCGGAATTTGCCCGGACCCATCGCGTCCTGGATGAACTCGTAGGCGGTGATCTGCAGCGGCTGCTCGCTTTCGGTGACCTCGATCGGCTGCGAGGCCATGTTGGCGTAGATGTGCGAGTTGCCGTCGAGCCCGTCGGCATAGGGCCGCGCGCCCCAGGCGCAGCAGGTGAAATCGACATAGATGAACGGCGTGCGGTCCTGGTGCCAGCCGCCGATCGAGACGCCGGTATTGCCGCCGTCGGAGGCCGCGAACACCTGGTCGGGCAGCATTTTCGCCAGCGCGCCGAACATGCAGTCGACCATGCGGAAGCCGGTCAGGCCGCGCGCCGCGCAGGCCCCGGGCAACACCATGTTGGCGATCGTGCCCTCGGGCGCCGTGACCGGGATCGCGCGGAACATCGCCCTCGTTGGTCGGGATGTTCTGCGGCAGGATCGAGCGGATCGCGCAATAGCTCGCCGATTTCGTGTAGCTGAGCGTGTTGTTGATCGCGCCCTTGACCTGCGGCGAGCTGCCGGTCCAATCGACCGCGATCTGGTCGCCGGCTTTGGTGATCGTGACCTTGAGCGGGATCGGACGGCCGACATCGATGCCGTCGTCGTCGATGTGGTCGAGGAAATCGTAGGTGCCGTCCGGCAGGTCGCTTATCGCGGCGCGGGTCATGCGCTCGGCGTAATCGACCAGCTCGGTCATGTACTGCGCGAGTTTTGCCTCGCCGTAGCGCGCCGCCATTTCGTGGATCGCCTGCTCGGCGATATGGCAGGCGGCGAGCTGGGCGCGCAGATCGCCGAACACCTTGACCGGCACCCGCACGTTGCTCTCGATCAGCGCGAACAGCGCCTCGTTGCGCTCGCCGCGCTCGTAGAGCTTGAGCGGCGGGATGCGCAGCCCTTCCTGGTAGATCTCGGTCGAGTCGGACGCGTTCGATCCGGGCACCCGGCCGCCGACATCGGTGTGGTGGCAGACCGCGCCGGCCCAGGCGATCAGCGAGGCGCCTCCGGAAAATCGGCTTGAAGACGAACACGTCGGGCAGGTGCATGCCGCCGCGGAACGGGTCGTTGAGGATGAACACGTCGCCCGGATCGACGCGGCCGGCGAAGGCGGATTTGACCGAAGCGATCGCGGTCGGCATCGATCCCAGATGGCCCGGCAGCGTCAGCCCCTGCGCGACGAGCATGCCGTCGCCGTCGAACAGCGCCGTCGAATAATCCATGTTGTCCTTCAGGACGCCCGAATAGGTCGTGCGGAAGACGGTCAGCGCCATCTCGTCGGCCGCGCCGAACAGCGCGTTCTTGAACAATTCGAACTCGATCGGGTCGCTGATCATCGGCGTCTCCTCGGGGCGGCGGTCGGGGTGGCGATGCTCGGGGCCTCTCGGGCGCGGGATGCGATTGCGCTCACGCGCCGTCAGACGGAAAATGAAGAATATGCATTTGCACGATCGTCTGTGTTCATACTACCGTGAAGTGAGATGGGGAAAACCCCACTGATGTGCCGTCAGGCCCTTGAACAGAGAGGCTTCGCTCTGCGCGGGAACACCCGCCCGAGCGCGGCCGTGGAGGCGGAGATGACGCGAGCGCTGTCGCGCGGTACGTGCTTGCGTCCGTGCCATAAGCGCCCGGAGCGAGCCCCCTCGCGAACGACCTTTGACTGACAACCGAAGCCAAGAGCCCGAAGCGGGCGCAGGCAAACACCGTGCGCCGCGGCCGGAGCGCGAAAGGTGCCGCAATGCTGTCGGGTTGGTGCGGGAATCCGATCCGGCGACCCGCGATTCCAAAGGGAGGATAAGCGAGATGAGGCATTGGTTGACGGCCTTCGCGACGGTCGGTCCGCTGCTTATGGCGATGGCACTGGCCCCGCCATCGGCGGCACAGCAGCATGGCGGCACGCTCAAGATCGGCCATTTCACCAGCCCGGCCAGCATGTCGATGCTCGAAGAATCGACCGTCGCGGTCAACCGGCCGATGATGGGCGTGTTCAACAACCTCGTCATGTTCAAGCAGGACGAGCCGCAGAACACGCCGGACTCGATCATCCCGGAACTCGCCACCAGCTGGAGCTGGAACGAGGACGGGACGGAACTGACCTTCCCGCTGCACCAGGGCGTCAAATGGCATGACGGCAAGCCGTTCACCGCGGCCGACGTCAAATGCACGATCGACCTGCTGCAGGGCAAGGGCAACGGAGAAGCTGCGCATCAACCCGCGCAAGGCGTGGTTCGACAATGTCGCGGAGGTGACGACCAACGGCGATTACGAGGTCACGTTTCACCTGAAGCGGCCGCAGCCGTCGCTGTTGTCGATGCTGGCGACCGGGATGGACGCCGATCTATCCGTGCCACGTGTCGCCGGCGCAGATGCGGCAGCATCCGATCGGCACCGGGCCGTTCAAGTTTGTCGAATTCAAGCCGAACCAGTCGATCACGGTGGTCCGCAACCCGGATTACTGGAAACCGGGGAAACCTTATCTCGACGGCATCGAATACCGCATCATTCCCGATGTCTCGACCCGGCTGCTGTCGTTCATGGCGGGCAACGAAGACGTCTATATCGGTGTGACGATGCCGCAGTTGCAGGACGTCAAGAACGAGGTGCCGGAGGCGATCTGCGACATGTTCGTCGCCAATGTCGCGCGCAACCTGCTGATCAATCGGGACGTCACGCCGTTCGACAATGCGCGACTGCGGCGGGCGATCTCGCTGACGATCGACCGCCAGGCGTTTGTCGACATCATCGCCGAGGGCAGGGCGCGATCGGCGGTGTCATGCAGCCGCCGCCGGAAGGCGTCTGGGGCATGCCGTCTATGCGATGCGCAACCTGCCGGGCTACAATCCCGGATATCGCGTCGAGCCGCGCCGAGGCCCGCAAGATCATGGAAAAGCTCGGCTACGGCCCGAACAACCGGCTCAAGGTCACGCTGGCGACGCGCAACGTCGCGCCCTATCGCGACCCGGCCGTGGTGCTGATCGACCAGCTGAAGCAGATCTACATCGACGCCGACATGAAGCCGATCGATACCGCGCAATGGTATCCGCTGCTGATGCGCAAGGATTTCACGCTCGCGATGAACGTCACCGAAACCGCGGTCGATGACCCGGACGTGGCGTTCTACGAAAATTACACCTGCGCCTCGCAGCGCAATTATACCGGATACTGCAATCCCGAACTCGACAAGCTGATCGACAAGCAATCGGCCGAGAGCGATACGGGAAACGCAAGAAGCTGGTGTGGGAGATCGAGAAAAAGCTGATCGACGACGATGCCCGGCCGATCCTGTTCTACAACAAGGCCGCGAACTGCCACCGGCCGAATGTCAAGGGGCTGACAACGCAGGTCAACAGCATCTACAACGGCTGGCGCTTCGATGACCTCTGGCTCGAACAGGGCGTCGGCAGCAGCACCGCCGCGAAATAAGCATTGCCGCACCGCAATCGCCGGGCCGCAGGGTCTGGCCATGGTCGTTCAGGCAGCGCGAGGCGGCAATGGCGCCGCCGGGCATTGCGCCGGCTCCGGCGCTGCGCCAGTGTGTCTCCCGGACACCCCGGCAGGAGCACAAAATGCCCGACATTCCGCGCCTCAACCCGGCGATCCGCGCGCTCGAAAGCGGCAAGCCGGCCTTTGTCACGTTTTCGCCGGCCGAGATCGGCGCGGCCCAGGCGATCGGCGCCGCCCTATGACGGCGTCGTGTTCGAGATGGAGCACAACCCGTACGACATCAGGCAGTTGCGCGACTGCATGCAGTACATGCTCGACCGCGCCCAGATCCTGAAGTCGGGCAGCCTCGCGCCCGCCGTCGCGCCGTTCGTGCGCATCCCGCCGAATGGCGGCGAGATGAACCAGTTCATCGCCAAGCAGGTGCTCGATATCGGCGTCTATGGCATCGTCTGGCCGCATGTCTCGACGGTCGAGGAGGCGAGGAACGCGGTCCAGGCCTGCCGCTATCCGCGCCCGCGCGAGGCCGCCTATTACGAGCCGGCCGGACAGCGCGGCGACGCGCCCAGGACCGCCGCGCGCTATTGGGGCATCGACCAGCAGACCTATTACAAGCGCGCCGACACCTGGCCGTTGAACCCCGACGGCGAGATCCTCGTCGTCATCATGTGCGAGGAGAAGCGGGCGATCCGCAACCTGCCGCAGATGCTGAAGGAGGTGCCCGGCATCGGCGTCGTGCTGATCGGCGAGGGCGACCTGTCGCAGGACATGGGCTATCCGCGCCAGTACGAGCACCCCGAGGTCGCCGCCGCGATCGACGAGGCGCTGGCGATCTGCAAGGAGGCCGGCGTGCCGTGCGGCCACCCGCATGTCGATGCGAACAATGTCGAGACGCTGGTCGAAAAGGGCTTCCGCTGGCTGATGCCGGCGCCGTCGCCAATCCTTCGCCGCGCTCGACAAGGGGCTGCAGGCGAGCGGACGGAAGTAGCGCCGCCGCGTTTCCGGTCCATCGGAGAGTGATCGGAAGCGTGATCGTGATGCCGACAAGGCGGGAAGTGGTCTCGGCTCTGGCGATCGGCCGCTGCTATGGCTGCCGCGGCGAAACTGGTCCCGGCCGCGGCGCAGCGCGCGTCCGGGAGCCGCGCGGCGATCTCGGCCCGCCGCGAAAATTTCGCCGTCGAGCACGAGATCGGGCACCGGTTCCGCTTCGACCCGGCATCGCTGCCGCCGCCCGGCCTGCAACGCTCGGCCAGCAACCGGACCGCAGACATCGCGATATTCCGGGCAGGGGCTGAATGTCCCGCCGGGGTTCACCGCGACGCTGTTCGCGACCGGCATCCAGAACCCGCGGCGTCTGCTGGTTCTGGCAGACGGCGACGTGCTGGTCGCGCAGCAGAACGCCGGGGCCAGTCTGCAGCTGCGCGACAGCGGCAGCGGCACGAGGCGGTGTCGCGCGAGCGCTATGCCGGCGGGTTCAACGAGCCCTACGGGCTGGCGTGGCGCGGCGGCGAACTGCTCGTGGCCGACCAGGACGGCATCTGGCGCGTGTCCGGTCCCGGCCAGCGGCCCGAGCCGGTCACCCGCAAGGGCGTGTTCGGGGCCGATACGCGGCCACAACAACCGGCCGATCGCGATCGACCCGCGGAGCGGCGCGCTGTTCGCCGGGGTCGGCTCGATGGGCAATATCGCGGTCGAGCCGGAGCCGAAAGCGACGATCCAGCGCTTCGGTCCGGACGGGTCGAACCAGACGACCTACGCCGCCGGCACGCGCAACCCGACGACGCTGGCGATTCATCCGCAAACCGGCGAATTGTGGGCCGGGGTGCAGGAACGCGACGGGCTCGGCGACAATCTGCCGTCCGACTATCTGATCCGCGTGCGGCAGGGCGGGTTCTACGGCTGGCCTTACGCCTATATCGGCCCGCATCCGCAACCCGGCTATGCCGAGCGCGCGCCCGACAAGGTGGCCGCGACGATCGTGCCCGATCTGCTGTTCCAGGCGCATTCCTCGCTGCTCGACCTGGTGTTTCTACGACGCCGCGCAGTTTCCGCCGCAATATCGGGGCGGCGCGTTCGTGGCGCTGAAAGGCTCGTGGAACCGCTCGCTGCCGACCGGGTACAAGGTCGTGTTCGTGCCATTCGCGAACGGGAGCCCGGCCGGGTATTACGAGAACTTCGCGACCGGGTTCTGGGCTTCCGGCGAACACCGCGCCGAGGTCTGGGGCCGCCCGGCGGCGCTGGCCGTCGCGAAAGACGGCGCGCTGCTCGTCGCCGACGACACCGGCGGCACGATCTGGCGGATTGCGTATAGTGGCGGACGCTAGCCGGCTATACGCCATCACCCCGCGCAGCCAGTCGTAGATGTCGATCCGCTCGTAGATGCCGTTCGTGCAGTACGGCTCGTCGCGGAAGAAATCGTCGAGCGCGGCGCGGCTCTCGAATTCGTAGACCATCGCGCTGCCGAGCCATTCCTTGCCGCCGGCATCGGTCAGATAACCGCGCGACAGGCAATTGCTCGCGTCCTTCTGCTGCAGATGCGCGCGGTGGGCGGCGACGATCGTGTTGCGGAATTCGGTGATCCCCGGCTTGCTGATCCCGTGAAAGAAAAAGCCCTGCAGACCGGGGCGCGGCGGCGCGGTCGGCTGGCGCGTTGAGAGCGCGCAGTGCCAGTCGCTGATCTCGTCACTCTCGACGACCCCGTGGACGGCGAGCGGGTCTTCGGCGACAAAGCGCGAGGTCGCCTCCGGCACCGTCCCCGGTAGATCGAGCTGATAGAGATAGCCGGCGGGCGCGTCGCCGCGAAAAATCGGACCGTAGGTGACGAGCGCGTCACGCCAGTCGCGCAGAAACCGCGCATGGTCATCGCGCAGGCTGCGCGGCAGACCGAGCAGATCGATTGTCGAACGGCGGATGATGACCTGTGCCAATTCTTATCCTCCCGGCCGCGCGTGCGGGCCATTTTTGGTTTATCACCGAACAGCACAATACTACGCCCGTTTCGCGGGATCGCGTCGTCGCTGCGCTCCTGGCAATGACAACCACTGCTGTCTCGTGGCTCTCTGTCGGCTCTTGCGGTCCAGAGCCGCGACATTTGGCAGGCGTGTAGGTAAATCGCTCATGACGGATGCCAAGCTCAGCGGCCGGCTTGCCCAGGCGAGCGCAGGAGGTGATTCGCGTTCGATAGTGCTGTATGCGCTGAAGGCGGCGGGGCCTCCGCTGCTGTTCGGGCTGCGGTTGTGGGCCTCGGTGTGCCTGGCGCTTTATGTCGCTTTCTGGCTTGAGCTCGACGACGCGTTTTGGGCCGGCACCACCGCGGCGCTCGTCTGTCAGCCGCATCTCGGCGCCTCATTGCGCAAAGGCTGGTTTCGTCTGATCGGTACGGTTGTCGGCGCCGTAGCGATCGTCTTTCTCACAGCCTGCTTTCCGCAAGACCGCGCCTTGCTTCTGATCGGATTGGCGCTGTGGGGGGCCGCCTGCGCTCTGGTCGCTACCGTACTGCGAAACTTCGCGGCCTACGCCGCGGCGCTGGCCGGCTTTACGGCGGCGATCATCGCGGGCGACCAACTCGGCTCGACCGGTGGTCCGAATGGAGAAGCCTTCACTCTCGCCTTGGCCCGCGTCACCGAGATCGGGATCGGCATCGTCTGCGCCGGCATAGTCCTCGCCGGAACGGATCTGGGCGGCGCGCGGCGCCGCCTGGCCACGCTGTTCGCTTCTGTTTCGGTCGAAATAATGACGCGGTTCACTGATACGTTAGTTTCGATCGGTACCGAATTTGAGGGAATCCAAGCGATCCGGCGCGAGCTTGTCCGGCGGGTTATCGCTCTTGACCCGGCTATCGACGAGGCGTTCGGCGAATTGTCACAGCTTCGCTACCACTCGTCGGTCCTGCAGAATGCCGTGGACGGTTTATTCGCCACCCTTGCCGGCTGGCGTACGGTAGCAGTTCTGCTGGCGCTCTCGCCGGAGAAGACAGCACAGCATGAGGCGGGCGTCGTGTTAGATCAGGTGCCGCAAGAGCTTCGCACGAGCGCCGGGGAAGACCTGCCGGCACACTGGAATACCAATCCGACCAGGTTGCGCCAGGCATGCGACGCGGCGGTACGAAGGCTGGCCGCCTCTGCCGGCGAGCACCCCGTCGCTGCGGCTGCTGGCCGATCAGACGGCGGAAGTGCTGGCCGGCATGTCCCGGGCGCTGAACGGGCTGGCTTTGCTCATCGACGAACCTGCCTCGTCAATTCGCACTCGTGGCATCCGCCGCCCCCGCGTGCCCGATTGGCTTCCCTCCTCTGGTCAATGCAGGGCGCGCTTTTGTCGTGATTGGAGCCGTCGAACTTTTCTGGGTCCTTACTGCGTGGCCCAACGGTACGATGGCCATCGTTTTCGCCGCAATCGGCGTCATCATGTTCGCACCGCGGGCCGATCAAGCTTACACGAGTGCCATCAGCTTCCTGATAGGGTCCGTCCTGGTCGCGATGATTGCCGCCACCGTCGAGTTCGCGGTCCTGCCGAATATGGAAACTTTTGCCGCCTTTAGCCTCGTTCTCGGTCTCGTTCTGGTGCCTGCCGGGGCGGGAATGGCGCAGCCGTGGAACACGGCAACTTTTACTGCGATGGCAGCAAATTTCGTGCCGTTACTCGCTCCCTCGAATCAAATGAGCTACGATCCCCAGCAATTCTACAATGGCGCGTTGGCAATCGTTGGCGGTCTGGGTGCCGCGGCGCTGTCATTTCGCTTGCTGCCGCCGCTCTCGCCCGCATTTCGAACCCGCCGGTTACTGGCCCTGACCTTGCGTGATCTGCGCCGCTTGCGACCTGTCCAATCCCGCGGACGCCCGAGCTTTGGGAGGGGCGCATGTACGGCCGGCTTTCGGTGTTGCCGGACGCGGCGACGCCGTTACAGCGCGGGCGGCTCGTGGCCGCGATGTCAGCGGGCACGAAAATCATTCAGCTTCGCCGGATCTGTCAGCGGCTTGATCTGAGCCCGGGACTGAACGGGGCCCTTGGAGCCTTTGCGGAAGGCAGGGGTGCGTTGGCGAGAGAAAGATTGGCCGATCTCGACCGGTTTCTTGCCGCTCGTCCGGACGGCGGCGCTCTTCGGGCGCGAAGCCTGATCCTTGCAATCTCGCGAACGCTTACCCAACATGCCGCTTACTTCGACGCAGGAGCCCCTGGGTGAGGTTCACCGAAATCAATCTTTTCGGCGTGTACGTCGCCCCAATCTCGCTGATGATCGTTGCGGCATGGGTGGTCACGGTCGGAATGCGGCGGGTCGTCGCTCGGTTCGGACTGCTGCGCCATGTCTGGCATCCCGCCGCGTTCGTGTTTGCCGTTTACATAATCGTGCTCTCCTCGATGGTGCTCGCCATCGCGTCGCGATGAGTTCCCGATGTCCGACGTTGAAACGATATCCAGGCGCCAAACGGAAGGGGAGAGCTCCGCGGTGGCGCTGTCGCCGCAGCCGGTACCGGTTGCGACGGCCGCGCGCAGGCGGCGATATCGTATTTTTCCGCTGCTGATCACCTTGGCAGTGATCGTCGTTGCGGTGGTGCTCGGACAGGCGATGTGGGACGCCTATATGGGAGCGCCCTGGACGCGCGACGGCAGAGTGCGATCGTATGTTGTGACAATGGCGCCGCAAGTCGCCGGCGAAATCGTCAAGTTCCCAGTTGCCGACAACCAATTCGTGCACAAGGGCGACCTGCTGATGGAAATCGACCCGACGAACTACAAGATCGCGGTCGGGCTCGCCGAGGCTGCCGCCCAGGAGGCTCAGGCCAACGCGCAGAATGCGGAAAGAGAGGCCAAGCGGCGCATGGAGCTGAACGACCTCGCGGTAACGGTCGAGCAGCAACAGACATTTGAAACCAAAGCGGCGGCTGCCCAAGCCCAATATCAGCAGGCAATGGCCAATTTGGAGCAGGCACGGGTGAACCTGAAGCGCACGGAAATACGCTCCCCAGTCAACGGCTGGGTGACAAACCTGTTGGCGCAACTCGGCGACTACGCCACTGTCGGGGAGAATAAGATTTCGCTCGTGGATGCTGATTCGTTCTGGGTCGACGGCTATTTTGAGGAGACCACTCTCAACCGGATCCAAGTAGGCGATCCTGCCGCGATCAAGCTGATGAGCTACCCCGAGACTCTTCGCGGCCATGTCGACAGCATCGCGCGCGGCATCAATGTCGCGAACGCTCAGCCCAACGGGCAGGGGCTGGCTGATGTCAACCCGATCTTCACCTGGGTACGCCTGGCGCAGCGCGTCCCGGTGCGCATCCATATCGATGAGATGCCAAAGGGCATGGTGCTTTTCGCCGGCATGACCGCTACCGTACAGATCGATCCTCGGCCATCCGTGCCGGCGCAATGAGACAAGCCGGTTATGCCGTCTCGGCGGCTCCATCCCCCGGTGCAACTCGATCATCGGCCGGCGTGAGTTACGTTTCCGCTGCGTCGTGCGCTACCTCCGTTGCCCGTGAGGCGAGCAGGTCAGACCCGGAGAGCGACAGGCGGGTCACTTGTCGCTCGGATGGGTCATGTCGCGGGCGCGGACCAAGGCGTCGAACTCGGCCTCGCCGACATGGCCGAGCCTGAGCGCCGCCTCACGCAGGCTGATCCCGTCGCGATGCGCGCTCTGCGCGATCTTGGCGCTTTTCTCGTAGCCGATATGCGGCGCCAGCGCCGTCACCAGCATCAGCGACTGTTCGAGATGCTCGACAATGCGCGCCTCGTTCGCGGTCATGCCGCGCACGCAACGCTCCGCGAATGAGCGACAGACTTCCGCCAGCAATTCGGCCGATTCCAGAACATTGTGCAGGATCACCGGCTTGTAGGCGTTGAGCTGGAAATTGCCCTGGCTGCCGGCGAACGCGACGGCATGGTCGTTGCCGAACACCTGCACCGCGACCATCGTCAGCGCCTCGCATTGGGTCGGATTGACCTTGCCCGGCATGATCGACGAACCCGGCTCGTTTTCCGGCAGGATCAATTCGCCGATACCGGCGCGCGGACCGCTGGCATACCAGCGGATGTCGTTGGCGATCTTCATCACCGCGCCGGCGAGCGTGCGCAACGCCCCGCTCGCGGTGACCATGGCGTCATGCGCCGAGCCGACCGCGAACAGATTGGCGGCCTGACGGAACGGCCGTCCGGTTTCGGCCCCGATCAATTCGCTGGCCAGCGCGCCGAACCCGGCGGGCGCGTTGAGGCCGGTGCCGACAGCCGTGCCGCCGAGCGGTAGCTCGTAGAGCCCGTCGAGCGTCGCCCGGATTGTCGCGGCTGCCTGGTCGAGCTGTGCGGTCCAGCCTGAGAACAGTTGGCCCATCGTCAAGGGGGTCGCATCCATCAGATGCGTCCGCCCGATCAGCACGAGGTCCGACAAGGCTTGGCCGCGTTCTGCGAGCGCGTCGCGCAATTCGGCGACGGCGGGGAGCAGGCCGTCCTCGATCGCCTCAACGGCGGCGATGTGCATGACCGCCGGGAAGGCGTCGTTCGAGGACTGGCTGCGGTTGACGTCGTCATTCGGGTGGATGCGCGTTCCATCAACGGGCAGGCTGGCGGCGATCTGACCGGCGCGGCGGGCGATCACCTCGTTCGCGTTCATGTTGGATTGCGTGCCCGAGCCGGTCTGGAACACGACCAGCGGAAACTCGGAATCGTGGTCGCCGGCGATTACCTCGTCGGCGGCGCGGGCGATCGCCTCGGCGGTCGCGGCCGGCAGCTGTCCGAGCCGCGCATTGGCCAGTGCCGCCGCTTTTTTGAGCAGGCCGAAGGCGCGGATCACCCGTCGGCCCCAGACGAAGCGGCCGTGCCCGATCGGGAAATTTTCGAGCGAGCGCTGCGTTTGGGCGCCCCAGAGCCGGTCCTCCGGCACCTCGATCGGTCCGAAGCTGTCGTGTTCCCGCCGCGTCCTCATTCGCTCTCTCCCGCGCTATCCTGTTGGCTGTCTGTTCGTTAACGGCAAATTGGGGTGCCCCTCTCCAGGGATGCCATGAAATCGGGCAACGCACTGGAACCAGTAGACAGAACGCGGTGTTTGCCGGGGTTCGATCTGGGGGAAGCCGAAATTACTCAGAGCGGTCGCGAGGAGGCGGGGCCGAGACCGCCGTCCCGCAAGCCATCACAGCAGGTTCTGGCCGAGGTACTCTCGGGCGGCGCCGATATCCGGTCGCTGATCCGTGCCCCGGACGGCCGCGCGCCGCGCATCCTCGTCGGCGACGCGGATCCGGCGATCCGCGAGCGGCTGCACCGCGTTCTGGCCTCGGCCGGCTGCCGCGTCGAGGAGCTGACGGATCGGCGCGCCGCCTTTGCCGCGATCCGAGCGCCGCCGGATCTCGCGATCGCCGACGCCGCGCTGGCTCAGCGCAACGGGTATGCGCTGCTCCGCCGGCTGCGGGCCTATTCGGCGACGCAATGGGTTCCGGTCATCCTGCTGGCGGCCGAACCCGGCGACAGAGCGAGGCGCGAGGCGCTCGAAGCCGGCGCCGACGATTATCTGGCGAAACCGTTCGGCGCGCGCGAATTGCTGTCGCGGGTCGGGCTGCATCTCGCGATGGCCCGCGTCGGACGCGAGGCGAGCGAGGCCGTCCGCGCTTCCGAGAGACGCCTGGCCGAGGTGCTGGAAGCGATCGGCGAGGCGGTGTTCGCGATCGACCGCGACCAGCGCATCCTGTTCGCCAACCGCACGGCGCTGGAATTCTGGGACCGGGAAGCGGACGAGGTGCTCGGCCGGCGTCTGCTCGACGCGTTTCCCGAGATCGAGACCGGCGAGCCTTATCAAGCCTATCTGCGGGTCCTGGCGACCGGGCGGCCCGAGCATATCGAGGCGCGGGCGCCGGCGATCGGCAATCGGTGGATCGCGCTTGACGCCTACCCGGCGCCGGATGGCGGGCTCGTCGTCGCGTATCGCGACATCGACGACCGCAGGCGCGCCGAGACGCAGCTGCGGCAAAGCGAAGAGCGGCTGCGACTGATGGTCGAGACGCTGCCCGATATCGCCTTCGTCATCCGGCCGGACGGCATGGCCGAGCACTACAACCGGCAGATGCGGGACTATGTCGGCAGGCCGGTGGGACCGACCCCCGCGGACCGCTCGGCGCTGCACCCGCCGGAAGACCGTGAAGCGGTCGACCGGGCGCGCGCCCACGCCTTCGCGACCGGAACGGAATTCGCTGTCGAGGCCCGCCTGCGCCGGCACGACGGCGTCTATCGCTGGCACCGCATCCGCAACCGGCCGATCCGGGTCGACGGCGAGATCGTGTTCTGGCTCGGCACCGCGGTCGATATCGACGAGATGCGCGAGGCCAATGCGCTGCTCGAACGGCGGGTCGCCGAGCGCACCGCCGAACTCGAAGCCGCCAACCGCCGGCTCGCGGCGCAGATCGACGAGCGTGAAAAGGCCGAGGCGCAGCTGTGGCAGGCGCAGCGCATCGAAGCGGTCGGGCAGCTGACCTCCGGGGTGGCGCACGATTTCAACAACCTTCTGACCGCGATCCTCGGCAACCTCGAACTGCTCGAGGCGCGGATCGAGGAGGACGACGCGCGGCTCGCCAAACCGCTCGCCGCCGCCGTGTCAGCGGCCGAGAGGGGGGCGCGGCTGACCGCGCAGCTGCTCGCCTTTTCGCGCCAGCAGCGGATGAACCCCGAAGCGATCGATCTGAACCGGGTCGTCTCCGGCATGGGGCCGCTGCTGCACAGCACGATCGGCGCCACGGCCGATATCGGTATCGCGCTGGCGTCGGATTTGTGGCCCGCGCTGGCCGACGCCAGCCAGCTCGAGCTGGTTCTGCTCAACCTGGCGATCAACGCGCGCGACGCGATGCCGGGCGGCGGCGCGATCACGCTCGCCACGGCCAATGCGACATTCGGCCGTCCGGAGCGCCCGGAGCATCCGCCGCCGGGCGAGTATGTCATGGTCTCGGTCGCCGATACCGGATGCGGCATCCCGCCGGCGATCCTCGATAAGGTTTTCGACCCGTTTTTTACGACGAAGGAGGTCGGCAAGGGGTCGGGGCTCGGGCTGTCGCTGGTGCTCGGGGTGGCGCAACAGCTTGGCGGCGGGGTGTGTATCGAAACGCAACCCGGCGCCGGCACGACGGTAAAGGTGTATCTGCCGCGCGCCCGCGCCGCGAGGCCGGATCGTTGGCCCGGCGCGCGACAGGCGAGGCAGGCCGGGGAGAGCGGGCGCGGCGATGTCCGCGCGGCCGTGTTCTGCTGGTCGACGATGATCCCGATGTCCGCGCGGTCGCCGCCGCGATGCTCGCCGAGGCCGGGTATGACGTGGTCGAGGCCGGCAGCGGCGGCGCCGCGCTCGATTTGCTCGAAGACCCGGAGCTCGGGGTCGAATTGATGATCGCCGACATCGTGATGCCCGGCATGAACGGGGTCGAGCTGGCGCACGCCGCCCGCCGCCGCCGCCCGGAGATGCCGGTTCTGTTCGTGACCGGGTTCGGCGGCGCCGCGCTGCCGGCGAACCGGCCGCCGCCGGGTGAACTCTTGCGCAAACCGTTCCGCGCCGCCGATCTGACGGCCAAGGTAGGCGGCGATGCTGAGCCGAGCGAGCAGCGCGAGCGGCTCGGCCGCCTGCGCTGCGCGGATTAGAGGCTCAAGCTAGGAAACGCTGAAACGCCGCTTCGACCATGTCGGCGGGGACCACGTGGCCGCCGGCGAATTCCCGATAAGAGACGGTGTGGCCCAGCGCGCGCAGCCGCACCGCGATGCGCCGCCCGCAGCCCTCGATCGGCAGCACCGGGTCTTCCCTGCCATGGGAGATGAAGATCGAGGGCGCATCCTCGGTCCGCGTCGGCAGAACGAAGCCGGGCGAGAATGCGATGATGTCACTGAACAGAGCGCCGTTGATGAGCCCGAGCGACAGGGCATAGGAAGCGCCGTCGGAAAAACCGGCAATCGCGATGCGCGCCGGGTCGATCGTGCAGTTTTGGAACACCTCGGCGAGGGCGCGGTCGAGAAAAGCGACATCGGCGCCGTAATCGTCGCGGATCACGTCCCAGGTGATGCCCCGCGAGTCCGGCGCGAGGACGACGACGCCATGCGTCTCGGCGGCGTCGGCCACGAACAGGCATTACCTTGGCGGCCGACGAGCCGGCGCCGTGCAGCATGACGAGTAGCGGCGCCGGCCGGTCCGCTGCGACCGAGCTCGGAATGAGCAGCAATCCGTCACGTTCTGCTCCCGCTCCAAGCGCCCAGGTGCCGGCGGCCGGTTTTCCGGCAGGGTACGCGGCTGGCCGCGCGCTCAGGATGCCCTGCGTATGCGGCTGGGACGAACTCGCTGGGACCGAGAGGGCGTCTTCTGTCGGCATGGTCTGTTGCGGTTCACCCCGGCGCCCACTCGTCCTTCGCGACGGCAGGCCGCTCTAAAGATCGCGATCGGAGAAGGTCAGGAGGCCGGATGCGCGAATGCCGGTGCTCGGGTACGAACTCTCGCGCATGACATCGAGCGAGAAACCGGGCTCAAGCCGGCGCAATCTCTCGAACGTCTCCCGGGCCTGGTCGCGCTTGCCGGCGTGCAGGTAAAGCGGCACCAAATAGCGCTGCGGTGGGCGGAAAACCGGGGACATGGCGCACGAGATTTCTCCGGCCCGGACCGCGTCGTCGAACCGGCCCGACAGCAGCGCCGAGATGCCGTGAAGGAACTGCAGCAGGTATCGGTACGGCGCCTGTCCCAACAGATCGAGCCCGCGTCTTGTGGCGGCATAGCCGGCATCGTGCTCGCCGAGATAAGATTTTGCACGGCCGAGAAAGGCATGGCCGAGCGGGTGCGCGGGGTTGCACTTGATGCTCAATTCCGCGAGCTCGTGCCCGAGCGGGTATTTGCGGAAGATGAAGCTGTAGACGTAGGATGCCAGCGCCAGCACGGTAGCGTTGTGCGGATCGGCCTCGACGGCGCGCCGCGCGTACTCTCCCGCTTCCTCGATTGCGCGGCGCCGATCGACGTGGATGTGCTCCCCGACATAAAAGATGCGGCTGTACGCCCGCCAGGCGAGATATACCGGCTTCGCATCCAGCTGGTAAGCCTCACTGAGCAGCGCGTCCGCGCGGTCGACCTCGTGAAGGTCGATCTTGAACATGCGCTGTACTGCCTCGAAGGCCTGCGTGAAGGCGCGCGAAGCGTCGGGCGACGAGTCGATACGGCTGAGGCATTGACCGGCGACATCGATCGCCCGGTTGACCAGCGCGAGCAGCCGCGGAGCGTCGTAGTCGAGACCATTCTCTTGCGAGATCGTTTCCGACCCGCACCACAGCTGCAGGGTGCCCTCCGCGCTCAGTAGGACAATCTCGACCGTGACGCCGCGCGATGTCGGCAGCACATCGACGCGCACCTGGACACCCTGCGGCCCTTTTCCGTCGTCGCGGATGTCCAATCCCCATTGATCGGCGAGGCCTTGCGCGATGTGGTTGCCGACCAGTCTGGACAGAAACGGCCCGATTTCGCCGCTGACGGTCAACGGCGGCAACAGCCGGACCCAGGGACGGATCGGCGCGGCCGGTTCGCGCCGCATGACAGCAGGCTCGCGGCCCGGCTTCGCCTCCGCCTGCAGGTCCGGGGCGGGGTGTACAGCGTCGAGCGTCGCTCGCGACGCCACGATCCGCCGCTCGAAGGCGCCACGCTGATTGCGCAACCAGTCCTCGAATTCCTCGTCGGCCACGTCGACGTCTTCGAGCAGTTGCGGCGGCTCGACATTCGTGCGAGCGCGGGCAGATCGACCGTTTCGAAATCGACGGCGACCCGACCTTCGGCCAAGCCGATGCCGTGGAGATCGCTGACCAGGCAGCCCCGGTAACGCTCGCCGAGCGCTTTGCGGATTTCGGTCAGCGTCTGCCGCAGGCTGGCGGCGCCCTGCTCGGGGCCGCGGTCGCTCCAAAGCTTGTCCTGCAAGGCCGGCCGGGAGCGTCGCCGGGCCGGAGTCAGCGCGAGAATTGCCAACAGCGCGCGCGCCTTGCGGCTGGGAGGCGTCAGGTCTTCACCGTCATGAGCCAGAACCCGGAATGCGCCGATAACCTGGATTGCGAGTCCCGGTTGCCCCTCCAAATCGCTCATAGGCGGACCGGATGTGTCTGCTACGTCACCCGCTATGTTAACGAATTCCGACCGCAAGTGGAAGGGAAGCGACCGCCGCTCGCGAAGCCAATATCCGTCAAAACATCGTCAAGGGGCCGTCAAATCGCCGATTCCGGGTGGCCCGACCCGTTGCGGCCCGCCGTTCGGCCCCGCATTCTCTGTGCCGCGAGCGCGGTTGCAGATGCTGACGAGCCGCGCCCCGGTAACCAACGAGCGGGGATGACGAAAATGACTGGCGATACCGGTGATACGGGCGATGTCGGCGGCCTGGTGCCTTCGCCGTATCTCCCGAGGTCATATCTTCCGGCCGCGCTGCTTACCACGCACGACGGCATCGTCGGGGCGTTGACCCCGCCGCAAGGCCAACCCGCCGTTCTCGATCCCGACTACGCGGAGCCGATGGCGCGCTGGGAGCCGTGGGTACGCCGACAGGTGATCGGTTTCGATCTCCTGTCCTCACTGAAGTTTGCAAGCGAGGGCACCAAAATAAACGCGTCGGGAACAATGTCGGCGGGGTTGGACGACATCGTTACCATATTCCGGCCGACACCCGACAAAATTCGCGAGCAGCAGCTTTCGGTGGTCTTCAGCTATGCTGATTTGCGCCGCGACCGGGCGGCCGAAATCCAGGCACAGATAAGCGAATTTTTTCCGTTCTTCGCTACTGTCTGTCATCTCGATTCCGATCGCAGCCGCTTCACACTCGAACTTCTTACTGCGTTGCGGTTCGTTGTCGTCGCGACTCAGATGCGCGTAAAGCATGCGCTCGCGATGCCGCGGCCGGTCGACTACAGCGCGCAGATCATGCCGATGATCCAGACGCCGGGACACAGCTCGTTTCCGGCCGGCCATGCTGTCGAAACATTTATGTTCGCCACGGTGCTTTCCGAGTTGGCCGCCGAACGGGAGCAGCAGCTCTACGCATCGGGTCGCCCGCTGCACGATCAACTGATGTGGTTGGCCGCAAGAATTTCCGTCAACCGGGTCGTCGCCGGCGTGCACTTCCCCATAGACCTCGCGGCCGGAATGGTGATCGGGTCGCTATTGGGCAGGTATTTTGTCGCGCTGGCCAAAGGAAGCTCAGTGTCGCTGCGGTCCTGGTCGTTCGATGGGACGACTTACGGGGATGCTGATTTTCCTTGGCGCGACATGCTCGCCGCTATCGAGAACAATCAAGCGGCATCACTGTCCCAAGACGGAAAGGCGGCGTTCTTGACCAGCGGAACTCAGTTCACGCCGCCTTCCCTTCCCTCTACGAGCCCGTTGCGCTGGCTGTGGGATCGCGCCGCCGCGGAATGGACGCTGTTGGCGTGAGCCGGGGAGACATACAATGCAAGGCTACTGGAGCTTCAGGGAGGACAGCCCGCCTTCCTCCAACGATCTCATCCTGAGCACAAACCCAATCTGCATCCGCCCGGAGACACACTGGGGGCAGGAAGAGGTGCGGCAAGGCAGATCGGATGGCGGGTTGTGGTTCTCACTGCAGCTGTCGCGCAATCGGGCGGAAGAGCTCTGCGATGCGTTCGCCGGCAGCGGGAGCTGGGGCGATTTTGGAGAATTGATTGCCAATGGGGGGCTGCTGGCGCCGGCCAGCTACGCGGCGCTGCGCTTGGCGATCGCGGCAGCGAACCCCGGCTCTGCCCTCTCGCAGGAACCGGGGCCGGACCCGATGGACCGGATGCTGGGCACCGACATCTTCGTCCCGGCAAAGGCTCACGACGCCCTTCAGCGGCTCGTTACTCCCGGGATCTTCGAGGTCACCGACGCCGGGCTTGCCATCGACACCGATGAACCGCCCGCGGCAATAGAGCTCAACCCTGAGTTCCGTCCGCAATCGGCGGTCCGTCAAGGCCCGGCCCCGTCCCAACGGCAAGTCATTATCGCGATTATCGACGACGGCATCGGCATCGCGAACCATCGCTTTCGCAGCGAGGCAGCCAAGACGCGCGTCAAACATTTTCTCGATCTGTCTCTGATCGGCGCCCCGACGGCGGGCGGAGCCGTCGACGAATTGTTGGGCCGGAGCTGGACGGCGGCCGAAATCGACACCTTGCTCGGCGCTTATCCGGACGACGAGGAGCGCGTCTACCGCGCCCTTGGGCTTATCGATGCTCGGGTGGCGCAGCGCCAGCCACTGCGTGCGGCAGTCAGCCACGGCACCCACGTATTGGACCTGGCCGCCGGGTACGATTGGCGGACCGGGCAAGGCGCGCTTGTCAATCGCCCGATCATTGCCGTTCAGCCGCCGATCCAGGCCGCCGAGAACCGCTCCGATCCGTGGATGCCGCTGTCGCTGAAGCGGGCACTGGACTGGATTCTGGTCAAGGCAGACGCGCTCTCCGCCGGCGATCACCGGCGATAACAGGCGGCTGCCGCTCATTGTCAATTGCAGCTTCAGCAGCATTGCTGGGCCGCAGGACGGCTGGAGCGATGTCGAGCGCCGCATAACTCAATTCGTCAGGACATACCGCGCAGGCGGGCCGTCGGAGCTGTGCACAGTGGTCATGTCGGCCGGCAACAGCCTGCGATTCCGCGCCGCCGCCCGCATTCCGATCGACAAGGAACGCGTCTCGATACCGTGGCGCGTGCTGCCGGACGACAAGACGCCGAGCTTCGTGCAGATCTGGCTTCCTCCGAGCCGAGGTCGCGACGCAACAGGTCCGGGTCGCCTTGCGGCCGCCGGGGCAAAACGATGCCGAAATGTTTTCGGTCCTCAACAAGGCTCTCGACTGGACGGTCGGCGATGACGTCGGCGCTCGGCTGTACCATCAAAGCTGGAGCCGCCCGGCCGACCAGCGGCGGGAATGCATCACCATCGCGATACGCGCGACAGCCGATGATGGCGTTCCGGAGCCGCTCGTCCCTGCCGGCCTGTGGCATATCGACATCGAACCGACCGAAGTGCTCCGGGAGCCGCTCAAAGTAGACCTTCACGTAAATCGGGACGATGTCGGATTATTCGCGCGCGGCAAGGGACGCCAGTCCTATTTTGACGATCCGGATGATCAACCGGCGGAAGATGCCGGGAAAATCCCGGCGGCGGATGCGCCACGGCCCCGGCCCGAGCTCGCACCCGTTTGTCAGGCCGCAGGGCACACTCAACGCGTATGGCTTTGGCGAGGGTACGCTGCTGGTTGCCGGCTATCGCTATTCGGACGGCGAACCGGCCGCCTATTCCTCTTCCGGGGCCGATGACATGGTTCGCAGGGCCACGGATCGTGACGGCAACCCGCTGAAGGGGCCGGATCTGGCGGCGGTCACCGACGAGAGCCCGTCCCTGCCCGGGATTCTCGGGAGCAGCACCTACTCGGGCTCGGTGACGCGTCTGAACGGGACCAGCGTCGCGGCGCCCGACCGCGGTACGGGCGCTGGCCGACGAGATCGCGTTCGGCGGTTCGGTCGATACGCTGAAAGCGGCATTAGCCTCGCCTGGCCGTTCCCAGGGCCTTGCTGGCAAAGACCAGACGCCGCCGCCGAAACCGGACGATCCGCTGCGGGTGGGTTCAGGGCGGCTGCCGTTCAGACCATCGCACCGCGGGGCGGACTGAAATCCCGGCTCGCGCCGGTCACGGCATCGGTAAACGAGCACCGGGCTGGACCCGCTCACGGTCGGCCCCGAGCCCGGCTTTCTTCGACGTCCCGGTATTCGCGTCTCGCCCACGGCCCGGGACTGCCCCGATTTGACCGGATCGCCATCGGCATTCTTCGAGACGCGCCCCGCGGGCGGTTTTCAGGATGAGGTGAGCCGCCTCAGGACCCCTATTCCCGCAGCGATGCCGCAATCTCCTTAAAGGTCCGCTATGCAAGCCGAACGGAAATCGCTCTAATGACGAAAGACGAATTTCAGGGGAAGCGACCATGCTGAACCCAACGAGCCTTCTAGCTGATGCGTTGGGGCGGAACCTTGCCGAGACCTATCGCAGAATCTATGGAGACCAGGAGCCACAAATTGCCGCCGGTCTCGACGAAGCCGCCCGGCTCGTCATAGAACGGATCGCCAGCAGCGATGCGCTTTACCACAATAGCGAACACACAGCGCTGGTGACCCTTTGTGTTCAGGACATCCTGCGCGGCCTTCGCCTCGAGCGGATCGTCACGCCCAGCGATTGGGGCCATGCGATACTCGCCGCCTTGAGCCACGACATCGGTTATGTGCGTGGCATTTGCGCCGGCGATACGGCCGAGCATTTCGTCATTGACGCCGCCGGCAATACGATAACGCCCCCGCGCGGGGCCTCCGACGCCTTTCTGGCACCGTATCATGTCGAGCGATCGAAAATCATGGTTCGGGAGCGTTTTGCGCCGGTTCCGTTCATCGATGAAGAGCGGATCGCCAGCGCCATCGAGCTGACGCGTTTTCCGGTACCGGACGATGAGGACCATGCCGCTACCGATACTGAAGCGGGGTTAGTCAGGGCGGGCGACCTTATCGGTCAATTGGGTGACCCGCTCTACCCGCGCAAGCTGAATGCGCTCTATCAGGAATTTGTCGAAACCGGCGTTCACGAGATGCTCGGGTACCGTAACTCCGCCGATTTGGCCGACCTCTACCCGCAGTTCTACTGGAGCAAAGTGGAGCGCTATGTTGGTGACGCACTGCGTTACCTCGATATGACCATGGAGGGTAAACAATGGATCGCGACACTCTACAGCCATATTTTCGCAATCGAGCATGATCGCCGAAGAATAGGTCCGCAGCCGGGCCAGCGTCCTGGAAATCGAGCGCATACGGCAGGCGCCGCGGGCGGTCGAAATCCCGACTGAAGCGGAGAGGCTGCGAGTGATCGAGGGGGGTTCCGTCGCGTTTGCGTGTGCCGCTCGCGTTTCCAGGAGGAGACTGGAGGCCGCGGTGCAGCGGCCGTTGTCACGCACTCGAAATCACTCTTGATCAGCCAGTTGGACGATGCCGGCCGGCTCTCTGCCATCCCGGTCGTCGGAGACGCGCAGGCGGTCAGCGGACTGGTGAGCGCCGCGGCGAAAAGGAGCGTGTCAGGGGGGGGTCCCACGACCCCAACGGAAACCCCCGCCGAAGCGGGTTGTTGCCCGCGCCCTGATCTCAGCTCAGTGCGGATTGCCGATCAAGGTCTTGCCTCGGGCGAACAGAGTGATCCGCCGCCCTATCTTAAGGAAGGGATATAGGAGGCCGGATGCCGTCCGGCTGGAGAAGACGACGCTGTTGAGCTTGTTGAACCAGCCGGCTTTGTCGACAGGCCGGCGAGCACATGCACCGCATCGCTCCCGTGATAGATACGGCCGTTCCACACGAACAGCATCCCCTCGTTCAGGTTGTAGCCTTCGCGCTGGTATTTCCGGACGCGGGGATCCTGCGAGCGCGCGTCGACGAGCTCCACCTTGCCGAGCGTCTCGCGCAACCGGACGAGGCGGACATAGTTCTGACAGAAGATACAGTCGCCGTCATAGATGATCAGGGCCGGATCAGGCATGGATGGCCTCCATCACCGATATACGACGCCACCAAAGAAATCGTAAGAGCGGCCTGATTTCTCGGTGACCCTCACGACGACGGGATACCACCCCGGCCGGAGGCCTTGATAGAATGCGGGTCCATTTCGAAGCTCTCGTCTTTCCAGATACCTCCAGGCTTGAGGTACGGTCCGATTTTGTAGTTCTTCCACGGATCGTTCGCGAGCAGGATCTCGTAACGATCGACATCGAGGCCGTGGCTGCGCACGTCGATGGCGACTGTGTCCCAAGGCCGCGAACCGATCCCGACGCCGCCATGAAGCGGTCGCCGTCGCGTTCATATCGTCCAATCAGCGCCCGATGGCCAACTTCGAATCGCACCTTTAGCAAGACGACTGATGAAGCAGGGATAGC